>CAVTXS010000026.1:0-277671 GCA_963738705.1 uncultured Alphaproteobacteria bacterium | reverse complement strand
ACGATATCGACGGCGCGCACGATGTCGGCAACGCCCCGTTCCTCATCACGCGGCAAGCGTCGTTACGTGGCCGAGGTGGTGCTCAGGCCGAGTCATCGCCAAGATGAAGACCGGCACGACCGCCATGTTCATCATCTTCGACACGCCTGAAGCCGGCATCGGCATTCCGGTCGCTTTGCAAGGGTTCGGCGACGCCTTGGCCAATCTGAAATATAGCGCCTCTCAGGCAAATTAAAGAGAATCGGCGACAGAGAAGGAACTCTGTCGCCGATCGACATCCGTCTTTGGGGGACGGACTAACGTCCCATCCGTGCAGGGTAGCAGAAAGGGACGGTTACTTGATCTCCATATGGTCAGCTGCCTGCCGCCGGTAGAGCCCGGGCACCCCTTGACCCTCAATCGGTGACGCAGTGCGGAATGCTGAACGTCGCGGAAGGTAACTTGGTCGATTCGTCGCCGCAGGCACGGTCGAGCTGGGCCTGCGTGAGGTCATGAGTATAGGTCAGGTCGGCGCCGCTCAGAATTGCCCCGGATAAGTCAGCACCGCTCCAAGCCGTCGCGCACAGTTTCGCGTTGCTGAGGTCGGCACCCCGGAAGATGGCGCGCGTGTAAATCTTGGTCGTAGCAGGCGTCGAACGCCACCAGACGGGCGCCGCTAAGATCGGCGCCAGCAAGATCCAGGAAGGAACCGGTCGCTCGGTAGGCGCTTGCGGGGCGAACACTGCTTCTTGGCGTTTCGGTCAAGAACGGCGGCGTCTTGGAGATTCAATGAATTCTCCGAGCGAATGCCTCCTGCGCCATGTCGCGAGGCTTCAACCTCTCGCGCTCAACGAAGGAGAACCACGCATGCCACTCATCAACGTGAAGCTGATCGAAGGCGTGTTCAACGACGCGCAGAAGAAGATGGTGACCGATCTCACCGATGACATCCGTCTTTGGGTGACGGACTAACGTCCCATTCGTGCAGGGTAGCAGGGACGGCTACTTGTCCCCGCATGGTTAGCGGGCCGCCCCCGGTCAAGCCTAGGCTAAGCCCGTGTCTCCGAGGTGATGCCGGATTTAAAGCGCCTGGGTGTCGAAGATCTTGTCGATGTCGCCTCTGCCAAGGCCCGTGATAGGCGGCGAGCAGGCGGTCTGACGGCGAGCGCCCCTCCGCGACGGTCTCGATCAGCGGGGCCAGCGCCTTGCTTTCGTCCTCGCCCTGGCGCGTGAGCCGGGCGCGGCGCTTCAATCCTGACTGGGCGAGTTGCACCATGGTGCCGGCGACATCGTGCACGGTGCCGCCACGGAACGGCGCCGAAGCCTTGTCGCGGTACCGCGTCACGCAAGGCCTGCATCTCCGCCACGGTCCAGTCGCGGGTCAGGGCCAAAGCCCCGTCGAGCGCCGTCTGGTCGTAGAGGAGTCCCGTCCACAGCGCCGGCAGCGCCGCGATCTGGGCGAACGAGCCGGCATCGGCGCCGCGCATTTCGAGGAAGCGCTTGAGCCTGACATCGGGGAACAGCGTGGTGAGATGATCGGCCCAATCGTCAACCGTCGGCCGCATCCCGGGCAAAGCCGCGAGCTTGCCGGCCAGGAAATCCCGGAACGACGCGCCGGCCACGTCGATGTAGCGGCCGTCGCGATAGACGAAATACATCGGCACATCGAGCGCGTAGTCGACATAGCGCTCGAAGCCCATGCCGTCGTCGAAGGCAAACGGCAGCAGCCCCGAGCGATCGGGGTCGGTGTCGCGCCACATCTCGGCGCGGTAGGACTGATAACCGTTGGGCCTGCCGTCGGTGAACGGCGAGTTGGCGAACAGCGCGGTCGCCACCGGCTGAAAGCGCCGAGGCCTGCGCGCAGCTTGGCGACCATGTCGGCCTCGTCGCTGAAATCCAGGTTCACCTGCACGGTGGCGGTGCGGAACATCATGTCGAGCCCGCGCTTGCCCCGCTTAGCGGCTTTGCGCGCGAGCATGTCGGCGACGTTGAGCCGAGCGCCCGGAAACGCTTCGACGTGGCGCGCGTCGCGCGCGGCGATCTCGGCAATGGCGCGCAACTCCTGGCGACGCTGGCGTCTCATCGTTGCCCCTTACGCGGCGATCTTGACCACGGCCGGCGACGCTGGCGCGTCGACCTGTGCCACGGTTAAGCCAAAGCCGACCATTGTTCGGATCAGTTTAACGACAGCCGCCGGAATCTCAGTCTTACCCGTGAACGCGAGCTGAGCGCCCGTGCTAGGTCGCGCTTGCGCCAGCTTGTGGCCCAAGGAGGACTACGGCTCCAGCGCGTGCCGTGCGCATGTCCTCCTGGCACCGAACGCACAGGCACCTGTAACCATGGCCGATGGTGCGGCGTGCTCACGGTGGCCGGGCGCGATGTAGGACCTATCCTCATCGCCGCATGGCTCGCGCGGCCATACGTTTGCTGGCAAACGCGATGAGGGTGGTGCTGACGGACGTTGTCGAAACGCAGCGCGCAACAGCGCTCTCAACGTTTCGGAGGCGCTCTCCGTGGATGCTCGCGCATCACCTACGTTCCCCATCGGACCGTGTACCAGCCGCGAGGACTTGCATCCCTCAAGCATTATTCAAACGCAAAGCACCATGCAGCTCTCAATGTGATTCAGATCAGGAAGCTGCCAGTGGAAAGTTGATAGACTACCGCCCTCGATGGAAATCGCGACCTTGCCGGATTCGTCCCGCGAGATGCCGCGCGTCACCGACTGCAGCAAATCCTAATCAACAATCCCAGCAGGGAGACGACGATCATGGCAACGTTCACTGTAAACCCCGACGGGACTGCCGACTTCACCACGATTCAAGCCGCGATCGATGCGGCGGTATCGGCCGGCGACACCATTCAGGTCGTCCGCGGGCACCTACGATGAGGACCTTCTACATTGACAAGGCCGTTACTATCCTTGGCGCCCAGGCGGGTGTTGCTGGCACAGATGCCGGTCGCGATGCCGCCGGTGGCGTCGGTGAAACCACCATCGTCGGACGGAGCAAGATTACCGCCAGCGGCGCCGTCACCATCGACGGCGTGCGTTTTCTCAATGACGCCAGCACCACAGGCGGCGGACTCTCGAATCCCACCCTGCAGGTGGCCTCGGGGCATAACCACGTCATCACCAATTCCATCTTCTATTCAGCCGTGAATGGCGCGGCCAATGGTGTGCTCGATAGTGCGATTGCCTTCCCGCCCCTCACCACGGGGACCGTGGAGATCTCCAACAACTACTTCACCGGGGCATTCGACGAAGCCTTCTCGGGTGCCTCATGGGGGCGAGGCATTTGGTTTGATGGCGGCGGCATCGACGTCACGATCGAGCGGCAACACGTTCGAATTCACCCGAACCGGCATCAATCTGGACATGACGGGAGATTCCGCGGCTACGGTCGTAGGCAACACGTTCATCACGAACGGCACCGGCACGACAGTCGAATTTGATTTCGACAACGTGAGTTTTGCCGACAACAACTACGAAGATACGAGTGAGGAGTTCAATTTCAGCAACCTGACCACCGACATCGACTTCGACGCGGAAGTCGCCGTCGCAACGGTGACGCCGGTCAATGTGGTGGTCGATGCGGTCGTGGTCCTTGGCGGCACCGGCAATGACACGATCCGCGGCACCGCCGGCTCGGATTTCCTCGATGGCAACGCGTCTGGAACTCCGGTGGCCGACAACGACACATTGGAAGGCCGCGGCGGCAATGACTTGCTGTTGGGCAGCGGCGGCGATGATGCGCTCGACGGTGGGGCCGACTCGGACACCGTGAGCTATGCGGGCACGCTAACGGCCGTCGTGGTCGACCTGCCGAGTTATATCGCGCTCGGCGCCCAGATCGGCACCGACACGCTCCAAAACATCGAGAACGTCTTCACCGGCAGGGGCGACGATCAGGTTGCCGCTGACGGCTCAATCAATGTGCTCAGCGGCCTGGGCGGCGTGGACACGATCAGCTACTACAAGGCGAGTTCGGCGGTCGTTATCGATCTTGCTGGCTTTTCGGCGGTGCAGGGCGGGATCACCGACACCATCCTCAATTTCGAGAACGCCAACGGCTCGGCGTTCAACGATGTGATTTCCGGCGATGCCGGCGCTAATGTGCTCAACGGGCTCGGTGGCATCGATACCGTCAGCTACTCCCTTGAGTCCCAAGGAGTGATCATCGATTTTTCCGGCAATGTTGCGGTACAAGGCGTGACCGTCGACACCATCCTCAACTTCGAGAACGCCACCGGCTCGGGGTTCAACGATGCGATTGCGGGCAATTCCAGCGCCAATGTGCTCGACGGGCTCGGCGGCATCGATACCGTGAGCTATTACGCCTCGTCGCAGGGGGTGGCGATCGACCTCGCCTTCACAGTGGCCGTCGAGGGCGGCGCGACCGACACCATCCTCAATTTCGAGAACGTCAACGGCTCGGCGTTCAACGATGCGATTTCCAGCAATGCCAGTGCCAATGTGCTCGACGGGCTCGGTGGCATCGATACCGTGAGCTATTACGCCTCGTTGCAGGGGGTGGCGATCGACCTCGCGGCCGGCACCGGGATTTCCGGTGGCGTCAACGATACGCTGCTCAACTTCGAGAACGCCAACGGCTCCGCCCATGCCGATGCCATCATCGGAAACGGCGGCGTCAACGTCCTCAACGGCCTCGGTGGCGCCGACACTCTCACGGGCGGCGGCGACAACGACACGTTCGTGCTGGCTGCCGGCCAGGCAGATGGTGACATACTCGCGGATTTCGCCGGCAACGGTGCTGCGGCCGGCGACTCGTTGCTGTTTGTCGGCTTCGGTACCGCGGAGGAAGGAGCGACGTTCATGCAAACCGGCGCCACCCAGTGGCAGATCCACTCGGGTCTCGATGGCCACAACGAGATCATTACGCTGGCCGACGGCGCAGGGGTTGATCCGAGCGATTTCGTGTTCATCTAAAAAGCTTCGGCGGAACCTGGTCAGCGCGACTCTTCAGCAGGCAAGGGCCAACGAGCGGGCGTCGAACGACGGCCAGCCACGGGCGCCGTGCCGACTATGCATGAAGGGCTAATCGCCCTGTCAAGGCTCAGATTAGAGCGCCCGCCGCTCGGGGCTCGTCTTATGGTCAAATTGTGCCGTCCGGGCGCGACGCCGAGCGGGCGCGACCTCAATACTCGCGACCCGCCGCAGCGGGCGTGGCTAGATCAGCTCAGCCCATTCAGGCTGGTGTGGCTGTCCTTGCAAGCGGGCCTGAGGGAAAGGCGGCGCGCCACAGGCTGCTCATCGCCCGCGAGCTGAAGGCGAGGCCGATGAACATGGTCGGCGCGATCACCATGCCCCAGTACCAATTGTCGCCGCGGCCGGCGATCATGAAGGCGAGGCCATAGCCGAGGTAGAGCAGCGTCGCGAACGACCCCGCGCTCGAACGCCAGCCGGCCCAGCCGAGCACCATCAGCACGACCAGCGGCCCGGCGAGGAAGTGCGGCAGCCAGCGAAGGTTGCTCGACGGCACGACCATAGACAGCAACCCGCCGAGCCCGCGCAGCGTGATCCACGATGGGCCGTGCGGGTCGTCCGGATGGACCAGTCCGGAAACGATGTGGAGGTGCCAGGCGATCGCTGCGAGGAAGATGGCAATGAGCGCAAGCCAGGCCGCGCCCTCGCGCCAGCGCCGGTGCCACAAGGCGAACGCCGCCATCAGCAGCACGAATGGCAGCGCGTGCTCGCGGATCGCGAGCGCAGCCGCCGCCGCTATCCACGCGCCGAGCCACTTGCCGCGACAAGACCGGTGCAGCCCCATCGACAGCGCCAGCAGCGACCCCGCCCAGAGCTCGTGGAGCACGAAGAAATAGCGCATCGTCCCGATTGAGGCGCCGAACAACAGCGCGGTCACCGCCACCACGCGTAGTTCCAGCCCGCCCGGCTCCTCGCCCAGCCGCCGCCACCATGCCGCGAGCACGGCGATGAGCAGCAGCACCGAAGCGGCGATCTGGCCGGGGACCGGGACCACCGATTCGAGCATGGCCAGCGTCGGCAGCCGCACCGCAAGGCCCGGACTGAGAGGGTAATTGCTTCGGCGGTGCTCGATCGCCGCCGCCTGGTAGTAGTTTTCGCCGTGCTTCAGGCGCTCGATCACGCGGTCGTAAAGCGCAAGGTCCGCGTCGCGCTCCGGCCGCTGCGCCGTGGCCGAAGCGAGGCTCGGCGGCCAGTACTCCTCGCCCTCGCCCGCGCCGATCGGGGCAAGGGCGGAGAGCACCAGCAGCGCCAGCGTGACCGCGAGCGCGAGCAGCGCCGGCACCTGCGGCCAGCCCGCGAACCTGTCCCAGGTGGGCGGCGCGGCGCCGCTAGCCATGGCTTGCACCCCCCACCGCGCGTCGCCACAGCGACCTTGCCGCGGACCCCACGATCGCGAGGTCCATGAACGGGATCGGCATGATCGCCGCCCTCCAGTAGAAATGGTTGTCGCGCCTGGCGATCATGAACGCGGCGGGTTAACCGTGTGTCAGCAGGAGGGCAAAATCGCACGCCGGGCTCTTCCACCCCGGCCCGGCCGAACAGCGCGAGCATCACCGCCGGGCCGACACGCGCGCAGAACGAGAAGGAGGATCACCATGGCTGGCGACGGCTTTCCGGGCATCGAATGGATTCCCGCACACCCCCAGCGATACCGCGCCAAGAGTTCCCGCAAAATCGATGCGATCGTTCTTCACTGCACCGATGGGAAAGCGGTGGATGCCCGACAGACCGCAAGAAACGTCTTTGCGATGCCCCCAGAGGTCGCCGCAGATGGAACCAAGCGCGCCCAGTCGTCGCACTATATCGTCGGACGGGACGGAACCATCGTCCAGTGCGTGCGCCATAAGGACGTCGCCTATCACGCAAACGAACAAAGCGCGACCACGATCGGTATCGAGCACAATGCGCGCGACCCCGGCGATACCACGCTCACGGAAATACAATATTGGAAGTCGGCGGAACTCGTCGTCTGGCTCGGACAACAATTGGGCATTCCGATGGACAGATGGTACATCTGGGGGCACTCGGAAATCGATACGACCACCTCACACCGAACCTGCCCCCAACGGGCTCTCGACTGGGACGCCTACATGCAAGCCATCGCGGACGTGCAGGCGATGGCGCAGGGCCGGCCGTCGATGCGGCTTTGGACGGGATCTTGACCGGCCGGGCCGGGGCATTCCAAATGAACGATTGGCGCGGCCGTTCATCTGCCGCGAAACTTGCGCTCCGCGCTGGTGAGGAGGCCCAAGTCTGCGACGTCGTGACGGCTTGGCTCGCGGAGACGCTGCACCTCGCCGGCGGACGCGCGGTGGCCGCCGAATGAGCGTTCAGGCTGTCGTCCCCGCGAAAGCGGGGACCCAGTAGTCACTGAATTCGCAAAAGTCCTCAGATGGCAGCGTTTACTGGATGCCCGCTTTCGCGGGCATGACAAGCCGTGACACGTGACAGACGGTGAACTTGAACGCGCCAATGACCTGCTCAGCCGCCGGTTGAACTCCTTGTCGAGTCGGATGGAGCATAGCGGTCCTGGCGGCGGACCGATCAAATCAGAAGGGGGACGCGGGTCCTCCGAGACGTTCGAGCACTGCGCCAACTCGTTGCGCTTCCTGCATGGACCGCTGGTCGCGGCTCGCGTCCAAAGGTTCATGCCGGAGCCGCATACCTTGCATTTTTTGCGCGGGAGAGAACCGCCGGGCGATTGGGCGCGTCCAACGCGCAAGCAAGGGGATATCATCATCATGGCTTTGCAGTTCGAAACCACAGAGAGCGGTGGCCGTAAGGCCAAGCAAAAATCCTTCAACAATGGAGTCCTGGCGGAGCTCGAGATCCCGAACGGGACCAATCCGCAGCAGAACGCATGGCTCACGCTCACCCTCGGCTACGGCCTGACGTTCATGGATCGCAACACGCCGGCATCGGGAGGAACCGACCCGAACGAGAGGATCCTCATCTACAGCGGCAGCGCCTGGTATGCTCGTGACACCAGCGGCTACATGTTTCCGGTCCTCGACTGGACCATGAGTGCGATCGAGCTGTTCCACAAAAAATTCCGGCAGGCCGAGGATATTTGGAACCAGAAGTTCCAGATCATCACGCCGCCCGACTATGCCGAGCTCCACTACCGGAGCGGCGCCGACACCATCCGGCCGAACGTCCTGTGCCTGTTCCGGATGGCCTCGGGCGCGCGCAACTCGCAGAATTTCAACGTCGTGCGGCTGGATCCGAGCGTCACCGAGGTCTGGCACGAGAACGGCAAGACCAGCAAGCCGTTCAACTATCCGTTCGGCTTCCGCTCGAACGAAGGGACGCTCGCCGATTGCGACTGGCGCACGGAAACGCTCGGCCACGAGCTCGGCCACGCGCTCGGCCTGGAGCATATTCTGGCGCTCAAGGGCGACGCCCAGTGCAAGCTCGACCAGAACGCCAAGCGTTGTTACGGCGTGACGCTCGAAGAATTGCGCAACATCATGGGAGCCGGCCGCGACATTACGTTGCTCAACTCGGGGCCTTGGCGCGACCAGATGGGCCAGATCACCCGGCAGAATATGGGCAAGTGGAGCATGGTTCTGATGACCGATCCCAACGGCAGTCCGCTGCCGCCGACGAAATTGTCAGGGAAAGCCAAGAAGAAGTAGCAGGGAGCCCGGGTGCGCGTAGCTCAGCCGGGCCCGCCGCGGGCGCAAGTCACGACATCGCTACGACCCGAAGCCGTAGAGCCGCGCGGGGTTCTCGGACAGCAGCAGCGTTTGCAGCCGCGCATCGTCGAACCAGATCCGCACCAGCGCCAGCAGGCCGCGCGTATCGAGATCGCGATACGGCTGCTCTTCGTCGTCGGCGACCGGGCCTTCGTTGTGCGGCGGCGTATGCGGCCAGTCCGAGCCCCAGACCATGCGCTCGGGATTGGCCGCAGCGAGCCGGCGCGCCAACGGAACGATCGCCGGATCGGCCGGATCCTCGGCGATCCGGTACGCCCCCGAGAGCTTCACCCAGACGCGGCCGGATCCGAGCAACTGCACCAGGGCCGACGCCGCCTCGCTTCGTTCCGCACCTGGTGAAATCAGCCCGAAGTGGTCGATGACCACCGGCGCCGGCAATTGCCGGAATGTATCCGCCAGCGGCGCGATCGCCTGCGATGGGATGAATGCCTGCACGTGCCAGCCGTTGCGCGCGCAGAGCGCGGCCGCCGCCGTCAGGCGAGCCTTGACGGCGTCGAGCGACCTTGAGCCGCCGGTCGCGACATTGACCCGCAGTCCGCGCACACCGCGGCGATGGAGGTCGTCGAGCTCGCTGCCGGCTGTATCCGCAGCCAACACCGCGACGCCGCGCGCGCCGCTGCCAAGCTCCGCGATCGCGTCGAGCATGCACGCATTGTCGGTCCCGTAGACGCTTGGCTGGACCAGGACGACGCGCTCGAGCTCCAGCCGCCCCAGCATGTCGCGCAGCTCCGCGGTCAGCGCGTCCTGCGGCGTGTACACGCGTTCGCGCACGAGCGGGAAACGGGCCTTGGGCCCGATGACGTGGACATGGCAGTCGCAAGCCCCGGGGGGAGGGAAGCGCGGCTCGTCCATCACTGCTCCACTCGCCCTGCCCGTTCGCCGGATTCGCCCAGGATGAGAACCGCGTCGAGCAGCGCGCGCGCCGCGATATCGGCGTCTTCGGCGGCGACCGTCTCGAGCGGATTGTGGCTGATGCCGCCGTTTCCGCACCGGACGAACAGCATGCCGATATCGGTCAGGCCGCCGAACATCAGGGCGTCGTGGCCGGCGCCGCTGGCAAGATAGTGCGCAGGCGCGCCGGCACGCGCGACCGCTTCCGCCAGCACTGCCTGCAGGCGGGGCGCACAGGATGCTGCCGGCGTGCGCAGGGTTTCGCGCGCGGCGATCCGGACCCCGCGCCGCCGCGCAATCCGCGCGATCTCGGCGTGGATATCGTCGACAGCGGCGTCGCGGGTCGCGTCGTCGCCGGCGCGGATGTCGAGCGACAGTTCGCAGCAACCGGGGATGACATTGATCGCCCCGTTCGGCACCACGAGCTGACCGACGGTCCCGACCAGGCTGGGCGACCGGGCGCAGCGACGCTCGACCGCGAGCACGATCTCCGCGGCGGCCGCGGCGGCATCGTGGCGCATGGCCATCGGGACGGTGCCGGCGTGACCCGCCGTGCCGGTCACCGTGATCACTTGCCGCACGCCGCCGTTGATCGCCGTGACGATTCCGAGCGGCAGCCCCGCCTGCAGCAGGACGGGCCCTTGTTCGATGTGGAGCTCGAGATATCCGAACAAATCAGCAGGGTCGCGCGCCGCGGCGCCGATCGCGCCCGGATCGAGGCCGGATTCCTGCATCAGCTCCGAAAGCGCAAAGCCGGCGGCGTCGCGCAGGTCCAACATGGCCGTGTCGAAGCGGCCGGCGACCGCGCTGCTGCCGATGAACGGCTTCGAGAAGCGGACGCCCTCCTCCTCCGAAAAGGCGATCAGCTCGAGATGGTAGGGCAGCCGCACGCCGACGCGATGCAGATGCTCGACGACGACCAGCGCCGCCAGAATTCCGAGCCGGCCGTCATACTTGCCGGCATCCCGCACGGTGTCGTAGTGCGAGCCAATAATCAGCGTTTTCGCACCCGGATCGGCGGCCGGATAGCGGCCCACCACGTTGGCGACTGCGTCGATCGCGACGGCCATGCCGGCGGCCTGCATCCAATCGCGCAAGTGCATGGCGACGGCGCGGTGCGCCGGCGACAGGTAGGTGCAGGTCAAACCTCTCCGGGATTCCGAGTATTCGGCCAGGCGATCCGCCAGCGCCATGATTCTGGCGCCAAAATTTCCGGCCTCCGGCCGCAGGCCGGACATCGGTCTTCCAACTGGCCGTCCACTCGACATGCCGCGGCGCTGCTCGCTGATGCGGGGATACTTGAACAGATCACTTTTCGTCTGCCATGTTGACGCGGCCAAGCCAAGGACGGGGCGCTTCATCGTGGAAATCGTGCTCACCGAGTGGTTGAGCGTGGGCATTCGCTGGCTGCACGTCATTGCCGGCATCGCATGGATCGGCAGCTCATTCTATTTCATCCACCTCGATCTCAGCCTGCGCGCCCGCCCAGGGCTCCCCGCGGGCGTGAAGGGCGACGCCTGGCAGGTGCACGGCGGCGGCTTCTATCACATGGTGAAATACCTGGTCGCGCCCGCCCGCATGCCCGATGAGCTGACCTGGTTCAAATGGGAAGCCTACACGACCTGGCTTTCGGGCTTTGCGCTGCTGGCGATCATCTACTACCTCGGCGCCGACCTGTTCCTGATCGACAAGTCGGTGCTCGACATCACCCCGGTCGCCGCGGCGGCGGTCAGTTTCGGCAGCCTCGCGGCGGCGTGGCTCGCCTACGAGGCGCTGTGCCGGTCGCCGCTGGGCCGCCGTGAGCTTGCGCTCGCGCTCATCGGATACCTGTTCCTCGTCGCCCTCACCTACGCGCTTCACCCACATGTTCAGCGGACGCGGCGCCTTCAACCAGATCGGCGCGCTGATCGGCACCATCATGGTGGCCAACGTCTTCGTCGTCATCATCCCGAACCAGAAGCAAGATCGTCGCCGATCTGATGGCCGGCAAAGCGCCGGACCCGGCGCTCGGCGAGGCCGGCAAGCAACGCTCGGTGCACAACAACTATCTGACGCTGCCGGTCGTGTTCCTGATGATCAGCAATCACTATCCGCTGCTCTACGCGACCCGCTACAACTGGCTGATCGTCGCGATCGTGCTGGCGATCGGCCCGCTCATCCGCCATTTCTTCAACTGCCCGGCACGAGGGCAAGGGCAGCCCGTGGTGGACCTGGGGCCTCGCCGCCGCCGGCATGGCGGCAATCGCCTGGCTGTCGGCGGCCGGACCGCGCGAGCGCACGCGCGGCGCGTTGCCGCCTGCCCCGCAGTTCGCCGCGGTCGAGGAGATCATCCTCTCCCGCTGCAGCATGTGCCATGCGCGCCGAGCCGGTGTGGGCCGGCTCGCGGCGCCGCCGCAAGGCGTCGTGCTCGACACGCGCGGATCACATCCGACGCCATGCGCGGCTGATCGATATCAACGCGGTGCGCTCGAACGCCATGCCGCCCGGGAACGTGACCGAGATGACCGACGACGAGCGCAGGCTGCTCGCAGCATGGCTTGTCGCCGGCGCCAAGGCGCGATAAGCCGCGGGACGCTTTGAAGCAGGATCTGATGACCCAGGCTTCGCTCGATCACCTCAACGCCGCGGACAAGGCGGGCTTCGTCGCCGCGCTCGGCGACATCTTCGAGCATGCGCCTTGGGTGGCCGAGGCTGCGCACGCCAAGCGGCCCTTTCCGACGCTGGCCTCGCTCCACGAGGCGATGATGGCGGCGGTGCGCGCCGCCGGCAGCGATCGGCAGCTCGACGTTGATCAAGGGACACCCCGACCTTGCCGGCAAGGCGGCGCGGGCTGGCGCAATGACATCCGACTCCGCCTCCGAACAGGCGAGCGCCGGGCTCGACCGGCTGTCCGAGGGCGAATTCGCCAAGTTCCACCGGCTGAACGATGCCTATCGCGACAGGTTCGGCATTCCGTTCATCGTCTGCGTGCGCCGGCACACCAAGGACTCGATCCTGCGTCAGTTCGAGCGCCGTCTGCAGAACGATCCGGCAGCCGAGCGCGATGCCGCCCTGGCGGAGATCTTCCGCATCGCAGCGCTACGGCTCGATGCGCGCGTCGCCGCCCCCGATCGTCTCAAGGTGCACGGCCGCCTGTCGACCCACGTGCTCGACACCCGCGATCGGACGGCCGGCTGCCGGTGTCGCGATCGAGCTCGTCGAGCTTTCCGAAACCGCGTGCGAGCGCGCGCTAGTCGACGCAGGCGATGACCAACGCGGATGGCCGCACCGACCGGCCCCTGATCGACGACCGGCCGATCCCGATCGGCATCTACGAGCTGCGCTTCGGTATCGGCGACTATTTCGCCCGCCAGGGGAAGCGACTCGCCGATCCGCCATTCCTCGACATCGTGCCGCTCCGCTTCGCGGTCGCGGAGCCGGAGGGCCACTACCACGTCCCGCTGCTGGCGACGCCGTGGAGCTACTCGACCTACCGTGGCAGCTGACGCGCAGTTCCGATGTTGCTGCACGGCGCCGCCGCCGGGACCCTCTCCCCTTTGTCGGAGAGGTAAAGCCGCCCGAATAGGCAAGCGCGCCCAAAACGCCTACTCTGCGGGCAACAGCAACGCGGATGCAGCCGCGCCGCGCGGCGCGCAATGGCGCCGCGCTGGCATGCGGATTGCTGAACGGACCGACAGATCGTCAGCCGATCGCCGGCTTCACTGAGGAGCACGACAGATGCAACGGACCAAATTCTTCGGCGCAGTGGCGGCCGCCGTCCTCATCGCAGGTGCGGCCGAACCGGCCTGCGCGCAGACCGCCGTGAAATTCGCCCTCGACTGGAAATTCGAGGGCCCGTCGGCGCCGTACTTCGTCGCCATCGACAAGGGCTACTACAAGGCCGAAGGGCTCGACGTGACCATCGATTCCGGTCCCGGCTCGGTCGCCGGCATCGCGCGCGTCGCTGCCGGCACCTACCCGATCGGCTTCTTCGACATCAACTCGCTGGTGAAGTTCCGCGACCAGAATCCCGACAAGGCCGTCAAGGCCGTGATGATGGTCTACGACCGGCCGCCGTTCTCGATCGTGACGGTGACGAGAACCGGGATCATCAAGCCGAAGGACCTCGAAGGCAAGGTGCTCGGTGCCCCGGCCGCCGACGGCGCGTTCGCGCAGTGGAAGGCGTTCGTGAAGGAGAACGGCATCGACGACTCCAAAGTGAAGATCGAGAATGTCGGCTTCCCGGTGCGCGAGCCGATGCTCGCGGACGGCAAGGTCGACGCGATCACCGGCTTCTCGTTCTCGTCCTACTTCAACCTGATGCAGAAGGGCATCAAGCCGGAAGACATCAAGTCCTGCTGATGGCCGACCACGGCCTCGTGCTCTACGGCAACGCCATCATGGTCAATCCGGACTACGCCAAGGCCAACCCGAAGGTCGTTTCCGGCTTCGTGCGCGCCACCATCAAGGGCATCGTCGATACGGTCAAGGACCCCGAGGGCGCGATCAAATCGGTGATGAAGCGCAACGAGACCGGCGACGAGAAGATCGAGCTGGAGCGGCTGAAGATGTCGCTGCGCGACAATTTCGTCACGCCATGGGTGAAGGACAACGGCGTCGGCGGCGTCGACATGGCGCGGCTGGCAAAGTCGATCGACCAGATCGCCGTGACCTACGAGTTCAAGAACCGGCCGAAGCCCGACGACATCTTCACCAGCGAATTCCTGCCGCCGGCCGCCGAGCGGAAGCTGTGACGCGCGCCGATGGTCAGAGATGCTGCCTCGTCATCGCCGGGCTCGTCCCGGCGATGAGTCCGTCCGTCGACATCGACGACGTCACGCTGAACTACAAGAGCGCGTCGGGTGGCGTGCTCGCGCTGCAAGGGACCAGCCTCCAGGTCCGCCGCGGCGAGTTCGCCGCCGTGGTGGGGCCGTCCGGCTGCGGCAAGTCGTCGCTGATGAAGCTGGTGACCGGCCTGGTGCCGGCCGACGTCGGCGAAATCGTCATCTTCGGCGACAAGGTGACGGGGCCGGTGAAGATCGCCGGCATGGCGTTCCAGAACCCCAACCTGCTGCCGTGGCGCAAGGTGATCGACAATGTGCTGCTGCCGCTCGAGATCGTCGAGCCGCATCGCCGTCGCTTCCGCGCAGCATAAGCGACAGTATCGCGAGCAGGCGCGAGCACTGCTGGCGACCGTCGGGCTCGACGGCTTCGGCGACCGCTATCCGTGGGAGCTGTCCGGCGGCATGCAGCAGCGCGCGTCGCTCTGCCGCGCGCTGATCCATCAGCCGGCGCTCCTGATGCTCGACGAGCCGTTCGCCGCGCTCGATGCCTTCACGCGCGAGGAGCTGTGGTGCGTGCTGCGCGACCTCTGGCAGGAGATCGGCTTCACCGTCATCCTGGTGACGCACGACCTGCGCGAGGCGGCCTTCCTCGCCGACAGCGTCCATGTGATGAGCGCGCGGCCGGGCCGCATCGTGATGTCCAAGATCGTCGATCTGCCGCGACCGCGCGACCTCGACATCTGCTTCGAGCCGCGCTTCACCGACATCGTGCACGAGCTGCGCGCCAAGATCGCCGAGGTGCGCCAGGCATGAGCCAGAAGACGCTCGAAACGCTGGCGCCGTGGCTGTTCACGATCGCGCTGTTCGTGATCTGGGAGGCGGCCTGCCGCGTTTTCAGGATCGACCCGTTCATCCTGCCGGCGCCCTCCGAGACCTTCGTCGCGATGGCGCAACACTGGCGGGCGCTGCTGCGCCACTCGTTCGTCACGCTGTGGACCACGATGGCGGGCTTTGCGCATCGCGGTCGCCTTCGGCGTCGTTCTCGGCCTGATCGTCGGCTGGTCGCGCACGATCTATCGCGGCCTCTATCCGGTGATGATCGGATTCAACTCGATCCCCAAGGTCGCGGTCGTGCCGATCCTGATCATGTGGTTCGGCATCGGCGAGATCCCGGCCATCCTCACCGCGTTCCTGATCTCGTTCTTCCCGATCGTGGTCAACGTCGCGACCGGCCTCGCCACCATGGAGCCGGAGCTCGAGGACGTGCTGCGCGCGCTCGGCGCCAAGAAGCTCGACATCATGCTGAAGGTCGGCATTCCCGCGCACCCAGCCGTACCTGTTCGGCTCGCTCAAGGTCGCGATCACGCTGGCCTTCGTCGGCACGGTCGTGTCGGAGACGGTCGGCGCCAATGCCGGCCTCGGATACCTCATCGCGCTCGCCGGTTCGAATTTCCAGGTGCCGCTCGTGTTCGCGGCGCTGATCCTGCTCGCGGTCGAAGGCATCGCGATGTATGCTGTCTTCGCCTATGCCGAGACCTATTTCACGCGCTGGGCCTTCCGCTCCTCGATGAGTGCGGCGACCTGAAGCGTTGCCATGACTGCGGTGCATTTCTTGCTGAACGGAGAGCCGCGCGCCGAGACGAGCGCGCCCCCGACCATGACCGTGCTCGACTGGCTGCGCACGGTGGCGCGGCTGACCGGCACCAAGGAAGGTTGCGCGGAAGGCGACTGCGGGGCCTGCACGATCGTGCTCGCACGGCCGGAGAACGGCGCGCTCCGCTACGAGGCGGTGAATTCCTGCCTGATGATGCTCCCGCAGCTCGACGGCTGCGCCGTGCTCACCGTCGAAGGGCTGACCGCGCCGGAGCGCGCGCTCCACCCGGTGCAGCAGGCGATGGTCGACACCGACGCCACCCAATGCGGGTTCTGCACGCCCGGCTTCGTGATGGCGATGTTCGCCTTCCGGCAAGGCGGCGAGCCGGCGGACGACGCGCACATCCACGAGGCGCTGGCCGGCAACCTCTGCCGCTGTACCGGGTATCGCTCGATCGTCGACGCCTGCCGGAGGATCGCCGGTGAGGCCAGTGCGCGCGTGGCTGATGAAGCAGCGACCATCGACGCGCTGCGCGCCTTGCCCGTGTGCACCGAATACCACAGCGGCGACCAAGCATTGCTCGCGCCGCGATCGCTCGACGACCTGCTTCACGCGGTGGCGCGATATCCGGAGGCGATCGTGCTGGGCGGAGGCACCGACCTCGGCCTGCGGGTGAGCAAGGACCGGGAAGCGCTGCCGCTCGTCATCTCGACCGCGGCCGTTCACGAGCTCAAGCCGGTCAGGGCAACGTCCGACGCTTTGGAGATCGGCGGCGCCGCGACCTACTCGGACGCCCTGCCCTATCTCGACGGGTATTTTCCCGAGTTTGGAGCCCTTGTCCGCCGCATCGGCTCGCGTCAGATCCGCAATCTCGGGACGCTGGCCGGCAATCTCGCCACGGCCTCGCCGATCGGCGACACCCTGCCCTGCCTGATCGCGCTGGACGCGACCGTGACCGTTCGCTCGCGCGCGGGCGCACGCACGCTGGCGGTGGACTCCTTCATCACCGATTATCGCCAGACCGCCTTGGCGGCCGGCGAGATCATCGAGACGATCCGCATCCCGTTCCTGCGCGCCGGCCAGCGGTTCGCCGCCTACAAACTGTCCAAGCGGTTCGACCAAGATATCGCGACGGTGGTCGCCGCTTTCCGGTTGACGCTCAAGGGCGGCAAGGTCGTCCAGCTGTCCGCCGCCTATGGCGGGATGGCGCCGCGCGTCATGCGGGCCACGAGCAGTGAAGACGCGATCGTCGGGCGCGCGTGGAAGTCCGACTCGCTCGACGACATCGACGCGCTGTTGACCCGCGACTTCACGCCGATCAGCGATCATCGCGGCGGTGCCGCGTACCGCTTGCGCGCGGCGGCGGGCCTGCTGCGCCGGTTCCAGCTCGAAACTTCAGCGGCGGCGGTGCCGACGCGGGTGGAGGCCCTATGACCGCGCCGCTCGGACGCATTCGGGGCGGCGTGCATGCGAAGGTCGCCCATGACAGCGCCGTCGGGCACGTCACCGGCCGAGCGCTCTACCTCGACGACGTGCCGACCGTGCCCGGCACGCTCGAAGCGGCGCTGGTGCTCAGTCCTCACGCGCACGCCCACCTCGGCCGCATCGACTTCAGGCGCGCGCTCGCCGCGCCCGGCGTCGTCGCAGCCATCGCGGCGACGGATATTCCGGGCAAGAACGACATCGCGCCGATCCGCAGCGATGAGCCGCTGCTGCCGCCTGAGATCGTCGAGTACGAGGGTCAGCCGGTTGCCGCGATTGCGGCGACGACGCTCGACCAGGCGCGCGCCGCCGCCAAGCTGGTGAACGTCGACTACGAACCGCTGCCTGCCGTTCTCTCCATCGAAGACGCCATGGCACGCGAGCAATACGTCTCGCCGCCGCAGATCATGGTCCGCGGCGACATCGCGGCCGCGCTCGCCGATGCGCCACACCGGCTCGACGGCGAGCTGCGATGCGGCGGCCAGGATCACTTCTATCTCGAAGGCCAGATCGCGCTCGCCACGCCCGGCGAGGACGGCACGATGTTCGTGGCGAGCTCCACGCAGCATCCGACCGAGGTGCAGCACGGCGTGGCGCATCTGCTCGGCCTGCCGTTCAACGCCGTGACCTGCGAGGTGCGGCGCATGGGCGGCGCCTTCGGCGGCAAGGAGAGCCAGGCCACCATCATCGCCGGCATTGCGGCCGTGCTCGCCTGGAAGGCGCGGCGGCCGGTGAAGCTGCGGCTGCCGCGCGACGACGACATGCGCGCGACCGGCAAGCGCCATCCGTTCCTGTTCCGCTACCAAGTCGGTTTCGACGACAACGGGCGCATCCTTGCGCTCGATCTCACTCTGGCGGCCGACGGCGGCAACGTTGCCGACCACACGCCGGCGGTGCTCACGCGCGCCCTGTGCCATGCCGACAATTGCTACTGGCTGCCGAACCTCCGCTTCCGCGGACTGGCGTGCAAGACCAACACCGTCTCCAACACGGCGTTCCGCGGCTATGGCGGCCCGCAGGGCATGCTGGCGATCGAAACGGTCATCGAGGCGATCGCGCGGCGGCTTGGCTTGCCGGTCGATACCGTCAGGGCACGGAACTTCTACGGTCTCGGCCGCAACGACGTCACGCCATACGGCATGCAGGTCGAAGACAACATCGTCGAGCGGGTCGCCGATGAGCTCGATCGCGCCGTCGACCTCGGCCGCTGGCGCGGCGAGGTCGAAGCGTTCAATCGCCTAAGCCCGGTGATCAAGAAGGGCCTTGCGACCATGCCGGTGAAATTCGGCATCTCGTTCAACCGTCCGACGCTCAATCAGGCCGGCGCGCTGGTGCACGTCTACACCGACGGCAGCGTGGTGCTGAACCACGGCGGCACCGAGATGGGCCAGGGCTTGTTCGTCAAGGTGGCACAGGTGGTGGCGGAAGCCTTTCAGGTCGACCTCGACGCTATCCGCGTCTCGGCGACCTCGACCGCGAAAGTGCCGAACACCTCGCCGACGGCGGCATCGTCCGGCTCCGATCTCAACGGCATGGCCGCGCTCAACGCAGCCGAACAGATCAAGGCACGCATGACGCAAGTTGCCGCCGAGCATTTCGCGGTGCCGGAGGGCGACATCGTATTCGCTTCGAACCGCGTCTACGCCGGCAATCGCAGCCTGTCGTTCGCGGAGCTCGCCCGGCTGTCCTGGGAAAAGCGCGTCTCGCTCTCGGCCACCGGCTACTACCGCACCCCGAAGATCCACTGGGATTTCGCGACCAACACCGGCCGGCCATTCTACTATTTCGTCTACGGCGCGGCGGCCGCCGAGGTCGCGGTCGACACCCTCACCGGCGAGTCGCGCGTGCTGCGCGCCGAGCTGGTGCAGGATTGCGGGCGCTCGCTCAATCCGGCGATCGATCTCGGGCAGATCGAAGGCGCTTTCGTGCAGGGCATGGGCTGGCTCACGACCGAGGAACTGTGGTGGGACGAAGCAGGCCGCCTGCGCACCCATGGGCCCTCCACCTACAAGATTCCCGGCAGCCGCGACGTGCCGCCAGTGTTCAACGCGCGCATCCTCGCCGACGCGCCGAACCGTGAAGCAACCGTGTTCCGCTCGAAGGCGATCGGCGAGCCGCCGCTGATGCTCGCCATATCGGTGTGGCTCGCGATCCGCGACGCCATCGCGAGCCTCGCGGATTATCGGCTCGCGCCACGCCTCGACGCGCCGGCGACTGCTGAGCGCGTGCTGCTTGCGATCGACGAGCTGCGGGCGCGCGCGGCTCGGTCGTAGGGGCGCGCCCTTGTGGGTGGTCGACGACGGCGCCGCTACGACGCCAGCGCGCGCGGCGCGGGCTTCGCCTCGTAGGCGGCATACGCGGCCTCGACAGCGGCACCGGCTTTGCACGCGAACCCGGCTCGCAGGAGCACCGCTTCGAGCGCGGCCAGCGTGATCAAGACGTTCTGCTTGCGGCAGTTGTAGCCCATCGTCCCAATGCGCCAAATGCGGCCGCGCAAAGGGCCGAACGAGGTGCCGATCTCGATCCCGAAATCGTCGAGCATCGCGCTGCGCACCGCTTCGCCGTCGACTCCGTCCGGGATGCACACCCCGGTGATGTTCGCCATCTTGTGCGCCCGGTCGCCGAACAGTTTTAGCCCCATCGCCTCGAGGCCGGCCGTGATCGCACGGCTTGCCAGCGCATGGCGCGCGAAGGTCGGCTCCAGGCCCGCCTGCAGCACGATGCGCGCGCATTCGCGCGCCGCGTACAGCATCGAGGTCGCCTCGGTGTGATGGTTGAGCCGCGCCTCGCCCCAATAATCCATCAGCATCGGCAGATCGAAGTAGTTGGACTGGATGCGCGTGCCGTTGCCCGGCTGGAAGCCGGCCGGCCGGATGCCGGCCTCGACATGCTTGCGGCGGGCGACCGCGCGTTCCACGCGTTCGTTGAACGTGATTGGCGCCGAGCCCGGCGGCCCCGACAAACATTTCTGCAGGCCCGCCGAGGCGGCGTCGACGTTCCAGCGGTCGACCGGAAAGTCCATGCCGCCGAGCGTCGCTGTCGCATCGACATAGAGCAGCGCGTCGTGGCGGCGGCACAGCGCACCGATCTCCTCGAGCGGCTGCGCCATGGTGGTCGACGTATCGCCGTGCACGATGGCGACGAGTTTTGGCCGATGCGCCTTGATCGCGTCCTCGACCTGGTCGGCGGTGAACACCGCGCCCCATTCGGTCTCGATGGTCGCCACTTCGGCGCCGCACCGGCCGGCGATCTCGCACAACAGGTGGCCGAAGCGGCCGAACACCGGAACCAGCACGCGGTCGCCCGGCTCGATCAGCGAGACCAGGATCGCCTCGACGCCGGCGCGCGCCGTGCCGTCGACCAGGAACGACCAGCGATTGCGGGTCTGGAACAGCCGGCGCAGCAGTCCCATGGTCTCGTTCATGTAGCCGGTGAACTGCGGGTCGAACTGCCCAAGCAGCGGCATCGCCATCGCGCGGGCGACGCGCGGATCGACGTTGATCGGGCCCGGCCCCATCAACAGCCGCGGCAGCGGGTCGAGCTCGCCCGGGAGAGGTTCGGAGGTCGACATTTTGGGCGCCCCTCGCGCTCGCAATGGCCGTCGGGCTCAGGGCCTACCGCCTCCGATGCGCCGGCGCAATGGCTTGACCTGCGCCACCGCCATTGCCGGGCTCGACCGGGCTTGACCCGGCAGTCCATCTACCGAAATGATTCCGCTGATGGATGCGCGGGGTTCCAGCCCGCGCATCGCGGGTCAGAATCCGAAGGGGATCGCATGACTGCGGAAGAAAAACTCGCCCAGCTCGGGCTCCAGCTGCCGGCCGTGCCGACGCCGGTCGCGAACTATGTGCCGTTCAAACGCGACGGCCACGTGATCTATCTGTCCGGCCAGGGCCCGCGCAAGCCGGACGGCGGGTTCCATCTCGGCAAGGTCGGCCGCGATGTCACCGTGGAGCAGGCCTACGAGCACGCAAAGCTTACCGGGCTCGGGCTGTTGGCGGCGGCGAAGCTCGCGGCCGGCAGCCTCGACAAGGTCGAGGTGCTCAAGGTGCTCGGCATGGTCAATGGCGTGCCGGAATTCGCCGATCAGCCGAAGGTGATCAACGGCTGCTCCGACTTGTTCGTCGCGGTCTTGGGCGATCGCGGCCGCCACGCGCGCTCGTCGGTCGGCATGGGCTCGCTGCCGAACGGCATGACGGTCGAGATCGAGGCCGTGATGCGGGTGGTGGAGTAGGAGCGGTTCCGTCATTGCCGGGCTTGACCCGGCAATCCATCTCTTCGAAAAATTTTGCGAAGAAAAATGGATGCGCGGGTCAAGCCCGCGCATGACGAATCAGGAGCCGATGCCGCCGAGCTCACTGCGCGGTGAGCCCATAGACGGCCATCTCGGTGCGGGCGTCGGCGATCGAAAACCAGCGGTGTTGCACGGCGCGGAACGCCCGCCAGTTGTCGAGCACGCGCTTGAATTGCTCGCTCTTTGCCGCCTCCTCGTCGAGCACGGCTTCCAGCGCCGTGCGCAGCGCCCTGAGGATCTCCGGCGACAATACGGATAGCTGGGCGCCCTGGGCCACGACGCGCGTCAGCGCCGTGGCGTTCTTGGCGTCATAGGACGCGAGCATCTCCACCAGCGCGTACCAGCAGGCCGTGCGGACCATCGCTTGATAGTTCGGCGGCAGCGCGGCCCAGGCCGCCTTGTTGACGTAGAGGCAGGTCTGGGCCTCAAGCTCGAGCACGCCCGGAATGTAGTAATACTTGGCGACTTTCGGGAATCCGAGTTTCTCGTCGTCGTGCGGCCCGACCCACTCGGCCGCATCGATGGTGCCCTTCTCGAGCGCGGGATAGATTTCACCGCCGGCGATCTGCTGCGGCACGACACCGAGCTTGGCCAGCACGCGGCCGCCGAAGCCGGCGACCCGCATCTTGATGCCGGCGAAATCTGCCGGCGTCTTGAGCTCCTTGCGGAACCAGCCGAACATCTGCCCGCCGGTGTTGCCCATCGGGGTACTTACGACGCCGATCGTGTCGTAAAGCTCGTCCACCAGTTTCTTGCCGTCGCCATACAGGTACCAGGCATGCTGCTGGCGGACCGTGAGGCCGAACGGCAGCGAGCCGTCGAAGATCAGCGCCGGGTATTTTCCCACGTAATAGCCCGGGTAGGTGTGCCCGCATTCGACCGTGCCGTTGGCGACGGCGTCGAGGACCTGCAGGCCCGGAACGATCTCGCCGGCCGCGAACGTATCGATGGTGAACCTTCCGTCGCTCATCTCGCCGACCAGCCTGGCGACGGTGGGCGAGGCACCCCACAAGCCTTCGAGGCTCTTGGGGAAGCTCGACGTGAGACGCCACTTCAACGTCGGTCCGCCGGTTTGCGCCAAGGCCGGCGCCGCAATGCCGGCGGCCGCGCCGGCCGTGGCGATACGGGCAAAATGCCTACGCGATAAAGTCATGAGAGCCTCCTCGAATTTGCGCCGCGAGGGCCCGTGCGGACCGTCTGTCGCGGACGATAGCGGGGCGGCGCCCAGGCGTGAAGCATGTAGCCCGGATTGCGCGGAATCGAAATCCGGGGCGTCCATGCGGAAGGGTGGCCCCGGATTTCGCTCGCGCTCAATCCGGGCTACGCGCCGCTTTAATTCCACGGCTCGCCCGCGAGCAGGCGGTCGGCGAGCGCGCGCGCGGCGGCATCGAGCAAGCGCTCGCCCTTTTGGGGCGTGGCCTTGCGGGCGTCGCCGACAACGCCGGACGCCGTGATCTCCTTGAACGAGCGCCAGCGGTTGAGCGGCTGATTGAGCACCGAGCCCGGTTTCGTCGGCACCGGGCCGACCGCGTCTGGCAGCCGCGAGCGATCGACCAGCTCGGGCGCCACCGCCATCATCGCCGACGTTTCGGCTTCGCACGCGTGGTGCACCGAGAGCTGGTCCTCCAGGATGTCCTTGTACGCGGCCTCGGCGTGCGTCCAATAGGTGGTCGCGACGATCGGCGCCTGCAGCTCGGCCGTCAGCTCGCCGACGATGACGTTGAGGCCGGCGATATTGCCGCCGTGCCCGTTGAGCATGAGGATGCGGCGGAAGCCGTCGCGCAGGATCGAGCTGCACAGATCGCGCAGCAGCGCCCGGTAGGTCGCGAAGCTCAAGGTGAAGGTGCCGCCGAACGGCATGTGATGCTCGGCGAGCCCGCACCACACCGTCGGCGCGACGACGACAGGCTGGTGCTGCTCGATCATCAGGCGAGCGGCGCGCTTGGCGACCTCGCCCGAGAGGATCGTGTCGACGAAGGTCGCGAGATGCGGTCCGTGCTGCTCGGTCGAGGCGACGGGGAGGATGACGAGCGCGCCGAGCTCCGCCTGGCGCCGCAGCGCTTCGGCGCTCAGGCGTCCCCATTCGATCTCCATGAGAAATCTCCTATTTGCCGGCCCCCGCCGAATTTATTGCCGGATCGGGCGGGTGCGTGACGATCGATTTGAGCTCCGGGCGCGGTGCCGCGAGCTTGGCGAGGTCGGGGCGCGGGCGCCCGAGCCCGGGCACTGCAGCGAACGCCTGCTCCATCGCCTCCGCGGCATCGAGCAGACTCGCGATCGCCGCGGAAGCGGCCGATCACCTGCAGGCCGAACGGCATGCCGTTTTGGTCGCTGCCGCACGGCAGCGCGATCGCCGGATTGGTCACGAGCGTGACGAAATAGGTCAGCGCCAGCCAGTGGTAGTAGTTGCGCAAGGTCGCGCCTTCGAGCGTTTCGAGATAGAGCTGCGTCCATGGGAACGGCGAAACCGGGACCGTGGGCGATACGACCAGGTCGTAGTCGCGGAAGGTTTCCTGGAACCGGCGAAAGATGCGCGTCTGCTCGGTATGCGCCCAGGCCATGTCGGCGAGCGACATGCGGGCGGTCATCTCGTAGTTGGCGCGCACGTTGGGGCCGAGCGAGTTCGGATCCTTGTCGTACAAAGCCTTGTAGCGGGCCGCGAAGCTCTGCGCGCGGATGACGTCGAAGCAGCGGTCGGCCTCGCCGAAGTCGAACGCGACTTCGTCGCACGCGCGGAACAGGTGGCCGCACGGCGGCCATCCGCTCGCGCATGATCGAGCGGTACTCGCTGCTCACCGGGCATTGCCCGAAATCCTCGGTCCAGGCGACGCGCAGGCGGCCGAGGTCGACCGGCCGGGCCGTCGCGATCGCGGCCGGATCGAGCGGGAAGCCGAGCGGATCGCGGTCGTCCATGCCGACCTGGGCGGAGAACAGGAGCCGCGTGTCGGCGACGCTGCGGCCCATCGGGCCGAGCACCGAGATCGGCGTCCAGCCGAGCCCGCGCGTGTCCATCGGCACCATGCCGGGCGACGGCCGGAAGCCGACCACGCCGCAGATCGCGGCCGGTATGCGCAGCGAGCCGCCGGTGTCGGAGCCGGTGCACACCGGCAGCATGTCGCAGGCGAGCGCGACCGCCGGCGCCGCCGGACGAGCCGCCAGCGTTCAGCCGCGGGTCGAACGGATTGCCGGTCGCGCCCCACACCGGGTTGCGCGTGTTGGCGCCGGCGCCGAATTCCGGGACGTTGGTCTTGGCGACCACGATCGCGCCGGCCTTGCGCACCAGCGCGACCATGGCGGCGTCGCGCTCCGGCACGAAGCCGCGGTGGAGCGGCGAGCCGTAGGTGGTCAGCAGCCCTTCGGTCTCGTGCAGGTCCTTGATGCCGGTCGGCAGGCCGTGCAGGGGGCCGAGCGGCTCGCCGCGCAATGCGGCCGCCTCGGCGACCTTCGCCTCCTTGCGCGCGCGCTCAAAGTCGGTCGCCGCGATGGCGTTGACGGCGGGATTGAGCGCCTCGATGCGCGCGATCGAGGCTTCAAGGAGCTCGACCGGCGAAATCTCCTTGGTGCCGATCCGGCGCCGCAGCTCGACGGTCGAAAGGGCGAGCAGCCCGTCGGTATGCGACATGACGTTGGCCTTATGTTAGCGGCACAAATTCTGAAGTCGTCATGCCCGGCACCCGGGTCCGGCCTTTTGGCGGGCCCGGGCGTGAAACCTTGTGCCGGGCAGCCACGTCTTTCTTCCTTTGCGGTTGCAAGCAAGACGTGGATGGCCGGGACAAGCCCGGCCATGACAGGTGGAAGGTCATCATCTATTGCCGCTGGTATCACTGGGTGGGCGTGAGCGGAGACAGGCTCGCCGCCCGGCGGCCGCCGCAGGCAGGCGACCTGATGGCCGGGCGCGACCTCGATGAGCGGCGGATCGATGGTGCGGCAGGCCGGCAGCGCGTAGGGGCAGCGCGGGTGGAAGTGGCAGCCGCGTCGGCGGCTTCAGCGGGCTCGGCACCTCGCCCTGCACGATGCGCGCGGCGCGCGCCTTCCTCGGCTCGGGTCGGGGATCGGCGCGGCCGCCAGCAGCGCCTCGGTGTAGGGGTGCAGCGGCGTGCGAGAACAGCGTGCGCTTGTCCGTCAGCTCGACGATGCGGCCGAGATACATGACGGCGATGCGGTGGCTCACGTGCCGCATCACGGCGAGGTCGTGGCTGATGAACAGGTAGCTCAGCCGATACTCGTCCTGCAGATCGATCAGCAGGTTGAGCACCTGCGCCTGCACCGACACGTCGAGCGCCGAGACCGGCTCGTCGGCGACGATGACGTCGGGATTGACCGCGAGCGCCTTGGCGATGCCGAGCCGCTGGCGCTGCCCGCCGGAGAACTCGTGCGGGTACTTGCGCATGCTCTCGGGCCGCAGGCCGACGCGCTCGAACAGCTGCGCGACGCGCTCGTCCTTCTCCGCTCCGGCGGCGATGCCGAAATTCTCCAGCGGCTCGCCGACGATGGTGCCGGCCGTGAGGCGCGGATTGAGCGAGGAATAGGGATCCTGGAACACGATCTGGATGCGGCGCCGGTGCGGCCACATGGCGCCCGGCGCCGAGGTGCGTCACGTCGACGCCGCCGAGCAGGATCGTGCCGCGCGGTCGGCTCGAGCAGCTTCAGCACGAGCCTGGCCGACCGTCGACTTGCCGCAGCCGGATTCGCCGACGAGGCCGAGCGTCTCGCCGCGGCCGGATCGCGAAGCTGACGCCGTCGACGGCGCGCACCACCTGCTTCTGCCGCCGCAGCAACCCGCCGCCGCACCGGGAAAGTGCTTCACGAGGTCGGCGACCTCGAGGCTCGGCGCGCTCGCTCATGCGGCGGCCTCCAGCACGCGCCGCGCCTCCCAGCACGCGCCGCGATGGCCGGGCTCCAGCTCGTCGCAGCGGCGGCCGCTCGGCGTGGCAGCGCGCGGTCGCGAAGGCGCAGCGCGGCGCGAAGGCGCAGCCGGCGATCGGCCGCGTCAGCGCCGGGACGATGCCGGGGATCTCGTGCAGGCGCGGCCGCCGCCCCGCCACTCTCGGCGTCGGCGTCGAGCTGCGGGATCGCGCGCATCAGCCCGCGCGTATAGGGGTGCATCGGCCGCGCGAACAGCTCCTCGACCGGCGCCTCCTCGACCTTGCGGCCGGCATACATGACGACGACGCGCTGCGCGGTCTCGGCGATCGACGCCGAGGTCGTGGGTGATCATGATGATCGGCGGTGCCGAGCTTCTCCTTCAGCTCCAGCATCAGGTCGAGGATCTGCGCCTGGATGGTGACGTCGAGCGCCGTGGTCGGCTCGTCGGCGATCAGCACGCGCGGATCGCAGGACAGCGCGATGGCGATCATCACGCGCTGGCGCATGCCGCCGGAGAGCTGATGCGGATACTCGTCGAGCCGCCGGCGCGAGTCGGAGATGCTGCACCAGGTCGAGCATCTCGCTGCGCCCGGTCGAGCGCGGCGCGCCAGGGCACGCCCCAGTGCCGGACGACGTTCTCGGCGATCTGCGTGCCGATGGTGAGCACCGGGTTGAGGCTGGTCATCGGCTCCTGGAAGATCATCGAGATCTTGTGGCCGCGGATGCTCGCGCATCTCCTCGTCGGAGAGCGCGGTCAGCTCGCGCCCGTCGAAGCGCACCGAGCCGGCGACGATGCGGCCGGTCTCCGGCGCGATCAGCCGCAGGATCGACAGCGCCGTCACCGACTTGCCGCAGCCGGACTCGCCGACGATGCCGAGCGTCTCGCCGGCGCGCGAGATCGAACGACACGCCGTCGACCGCGCGCACCACGCCGTCGCGGGTGAAGAAATGCGTCGCCAGGTCGCGGACCTCGAGGACGTTCACATGCGCCTCGCCAGCCGCGGATCGAGCCGGTCGCGCAGGCCGTCGCCGAGCATGTTCACGGCGAGCACCGTGAGCGCCAGGAAGGCGCCGGGGATCAGGATGCTCCACGGCGCGATCTGGAAGAAGGTGCGGCCCTGCGCGATGATGTTGCCCCAGCTCGGGATCTCCGGCGGCACGCCGGCGCCGAGGAAGCTCAGGCCCGCCTCGATCAGCATGGCCGAGGCGCACACATAGGTCGCCCTGCACGATCAGCGGCGCCAGCGTGTTGGGCAGGATGTGGCGCACCAGCAGCTTGCCGCTGCGCGTGCCGCCGGCGATGGCGCTCTCGACATAGGGCTGGCTGCGGATCGACAGCACGACGCTGCGCACGACACGCGCGATGCGCGGCACCTCGGGGATGACGATGGCGACGATGACGATGCCGAGGCCGGGCCGCGTCAGCGTGATCAGCGCGATGGCGAGCAGGATCGACGGGATCGCCATCAGCCCGTCCATGACCCGCATCACGACGCCGTCGACCCAGCGGAAGTAGCCGCACACGAGGCCGATCGGCGAGCCCGATCGCGCTCGGCGACCAGCGCCACCGAGAGGCCGACGATCAGCGAGACGCGCGCGCCGTAGACGGTGCGGCGCGAAGACGTCGCGGCCGAACTGGTCGGTGCCGAACCACCAGCGCTCCGACGGCGGACGCAGCCGGTTGATCGGCGAGTGCCGGAACGGATCGCCGGCGATCCACGGCGCAAGCACGGCGATGGCCGACGAGCGCGACGAGCAGCACCGCGCCGATGGCGATCGTCGGGATTGCGCCGGATCGCCTCGCCGCAGGCGCCGCAAGCGGCGAGAGGCGGGGCAGCGTCGATCGGCGATCGACGGTCACGGCGTCAGTACCTGATGCGCGGATCGAGGAAGGCGTAGGAAATGTCGATCAGCAGGTTGACCAGAACCTTGGCGCCGGCGAACACGATGATCAGGCCCTGCACGATCGGGTAGTCGCGCTTGAGCACGGCATCGACGGTCAGCCGTCCGAGTCCCGGGATGTTGAACACCGTCTCGGTGATGACGACGCCCGAGATCAGCAGCGCGATGCCGATGCCGATGACGGTGACGATCGGCACCGAGGCGTTCTTGAGCGCGTGCAGCATCAGCACGCGCTGCGGTGGTCAGGCCCTTCGAGTTGGCGGTGCGGATATAGTCCTGCGACAGCACCTCGAGCATCGAGGCGCGGGTGATGCGGGCGATCAGCGCCATGTAGGCGATGCCGAGCGCGAGCGAGGGCAGGACCAGGCTCTCGACGAACGGCCAGAAGCCCTCGCGGATCGGCCGGTAGCCCTGCACCGGCAGCCAGCCGAGCTTGACCGCGAAGATGAAGATCAGCACGTAGCCGACCAGGAACACCGGCAGCGCGAAGCCCATGACCGCGAACACCATCACGACGCGGTCGACGAGCTCGTGCGCCTTCCAGGCGGCGAGCACGCCCATCGGGATGGCAAGGCAGACCGCGACCAGCGAGGGTCGAGACCGTGAGCGCAAGGGTCGGCTCGATCCGCTGGGCGATCAGCCGCGTGACCGGCAGGTTGGAGAAGATCGAGACGCCGAAATCGCCCTGCGCAAGGCCGTAGAGCCAGAGCGACGAACTGCTCGAGGACCGGACGGTCGAGGCCGAGCTTGGCGCGCACCGCCGCGATCGCCTCGGCGGTCGCGTCCTCGCCGGCGATGATCGCGGCCGGATCGCCGGGCGCCAGCCGCAGCAGGAAGAACACGAACACCGCGACCACGGCCATCACCGGGATGGTCGCCAGCAGCCGGCGAAGGATGTAGGCGCGTCATCGTCGAGCCTACCTCGCGCGGGCCGTGCAGGATGGGCGGCGCGGCCTTACTTCTTGCTGATGTTCCACAGCACGACGAGGCCGGTGTTCGGGACGATGCCGTCGATGCGGTCGGCGCGATAGGCGATCGGCTGCGTCCATTGGCCGAACGGGATATAGACGACCTGCTCGATCGCGCGCGTCTGCAGGTCGCGGGCGACCTTCTTCTTCTCCTCGTCGGTCTGCGCGAAGCCGTAGGCGTTGCGCAGCTTCTCGACCTCGGGGTCGCACGGCCAGCCGAACAGCCCCTTGTCGCAGGCCGCGCCGATCCAGGTGTGCAGGACCGGATTCGAGCCGCCGACGCGTGCCCGAGGTGGTGACGAAGATGTTCCAGCCGCCCTGCGCGGGCGGCTCCTTCTTGGCGCGGCGCGAGACGACCGAGCCCCAGTCCATCGCCTGCGCGTCGACATTGAGTCCGGCCTCGCGCATCGCCTGGATCAGGACCTGCGTCGCCGGCGTGATCGTCACGTGGTCGGTCGCCTGCAGCACGGTGATCGGCTCGCCCTTGTAGCCGGCCTCCTTGAACAGCTGCAGCGCCTTCTTCGGATTGTACTCCTTCAGCATGGCGCTGCCGCCATCGTTGGCGAGCGGCGAGCCGCAGACGATCAGGCCGTGGCAGACCGTGTAGTATTCCGGGTCGCCGACGATGGCGCGCAGGAAGTCCTCCTGGTTGACCAGGTGATACATCGCCTGGCGCGCCTTGATGTTGTTGAACGGCGGATGCAGGTGATTGAGCCGGATCAGGCCGAAGATGCGAGTCGATCTTGCCGGTCTTCATCAGCTTGACGCCGCGGGCCTTGTGCAGGATCGGGATGAAGTCGATGCTCGGCTGCTCGTAGAAATCGATCTCGCCGTTGACCAGCGCCGACATCGCGGTCTGCGGGTCGGAGATCCACGACGAGCTCGATGCGATCGACCTTCGGGATCTTGCTGCCGGCGAAGCCGGACGGCGGCTCGTTGCCCGGGCGCGGAACGTAGTCGGCGTTCTTCAGGTAGACGGTCTTGCTGCCCGGCACCCACTGCTCCTTGGCGAACTTGAACGGGCCCGATCCGATCGCCTCGGTGATCTGCGTGTTCGGGTCGATCAGCGCCTCCTTCTCGCGCATGATGATCGGCACCGAGGTGCCGGTCTTGCCGAGCGACTCGAGCACCATCCCGTACGGCTCCTTGCAGCATGAGCCGGAAGCGTCTTGTCGTCGATCGCCTCGAGCTTGTCGGTGAACGAGAACAGGCGCTGCCCGACCGGATCGCGCGCCGCCCAGCGCCGCAGCGAGGCGATCACGTCCTTGGTCGTGACCGGGCTGCCGTCGTGGAATTTCAGGCCGTCGCGCAGCGTGAATGTGTAGGTCTTGCGGTCGGCGCTGATGTCGTAGCGTGTCGACCATCTGCGGCTTCGGCGTGCACGTCCTCGTCGTTGCCGAACAGCGTGTCGTAGACCAGCATGCCGTGGATGCCGGCGATGGTCTGCGTCGTCCAGAACGGATCGAGGGTGCGCACGTCGGCGTGCAGCACCGCGCGCAGCACCTTCTCCTGCGCCTGCGCCGCGGGAATGATCGCCGGTGCAACCGCAAATGCCATTGCGGCGACGGTCCACCGGCCGAGCGGCGAAGCGAACGTCCCGATCATGGCATCCCTCCTTGGCAGACTGCGCGAGCCGGGCTGACGCACCGGCGGCGAAACAAAGTATGTCGACCGGCCATCCGGCGCGCAATGGCGAGAAACGGCGCACCTTGACAAGCATCGGCAGTGCCGCGCGGTACCCTCCCCGCGAAGCGGCGAGGAGCATGCGGCGAGGCTGAACGCGTTACAAGATCAGGCCCGGCGCGGTGGCCTCGTCGAGCGGCCAGATCGGCCGGTTGACCCGTGTATAGGGGATCTGGCGATAGTCGCGGTTGAGCGGGCCGCCGGAGTCGACGTAGATCACCTTCTTGGCGATCGGGCCGAAGGCCGCCATGAAATGGTTGGTCGACTTCACCACCACGAGCTTGCGCGCGCGCGGATCGATCCCGAGATTGGTGAAGAGCTCGAGCCCGAGCGCCTGCGTGCGCTTGGTGATCAGCGACCACGTCGACGCCGCCGACCCGCACGGCCGCGCAATCGCCGAGCGGCACCTGTGGTCGGCCCGAAACTCTGCCAGCAATCGCGCGCGAGCGCCGATCACCTCGACCATCGGCGTCGATCGGCGCGCCCGAGGTCGGCGCCGTCTTGCCGCCGAAGCGCAACGGGAACCGGGCGCCGAGCGCCGGCGTCGAAGCACAGCCGCACCGCGATCGGATCCCAGATCGGGCCGAGCGCCGCCTCCTCGACCTCGCGCTCGATCAGGTGGCGCAGGATCGTCGGTGTTGTCGGAGGGCGCGCCGCCGCCGGCATTGTCGGCCGGCTCGGCCATCACGACCGGGCGGTCGTCGAACGCCAGCGCCGCCGCCACCGCGCTCGGCGACGCTCGAGGAATTCCGGCATCGTCTTGCCGCGCATCGAGACGAGCTCCTCGCCGAGCTCTGTGCGCGAGCGCGTCGGCCTTCGCCTTGTCGTTGTCCGTCACCACCAGCACGCGGCCGCCAGCTCCGGCACGTCGGCATAGGGGAAGCAGTGCACGATCGAGATCGACAGGATGCCGTCCTTGCCCTCCATCGCCTTGATGCGGTCGACGAAGGCGCGCATCAGCGGCAGCGTGGTCGGGTAGCTGCCGATCTGCCGGCAGTCGTAGAGCGACATCACCGGCTTGATCTCGCCGCGCAGCGTGCGCAGCACGAGGTCGAGCAGGTCCTCGGCGCGCTCGACCACGTCGGTGTGGGGAAATTCCTTGTAGCAGACGATGATGTCGGCGAGCCGCACGCGCTTGAGCGTCATGTGGCAGTGCGGGTCGAGCTCGACGCCGATCACGCAGTCCGGCCCGACGATCGCGCGCACGCGCTCCAGGATGTCGCCTTCGACGTCGTCGTAACCGTGCGCCACCATGGCGCCGTGCAGGCCGAGCAGCACGCCGTCGACCGGCATCGCGGCCTTGAGCTGCCCGAGGATTTCGTCGCGCATGAACTCGTAGTCGCGCCGGTTGGTGGTGCCGGCCGGGCTGGCGGCGAAGCAGCTGCCCTCGATCAGCGTGAAGCCCTCGGCGGCGGCGCGCGCCGCGCGCGACGAACAGCGGCGCCGTGCACATGCGCGGCGCATCGTCGGGATGCTCGCCGGGCCGCAGGAACACGGCTTCCCGGTAGGCGTCGAGGCTGGTCGGCAGCGGCGAGAACGTGTTGGTCTCGGTCGCGAGCGTGGCGGAAAACAGCCGCATGCGAATCTCCGTCGTCATTGCCGGGCTTGACCCGGCAATCCATCCCCATCGAGCCGACTTTCTGTTTGCAGATGGATGCGCGGGTCAAGCCCGCGCATGACGAGTTACAGGCCGTCAAGGCAACTCGATGATCTCGATCCAGTTCGGGTTCTTGCCCATCGGGTACTCCTTGAGCCTGGTCAGTTTTCCGGTCTCGGCGTCGATCCGGTAGCTCGTCATCTGATGGGAAAGCTGCCCGACCGCCAGCAGGTAGCGCCCGAACGGGTCGATCGCGAATCCACGCGGCTGCTGCTCGGTCGGCGTGTGCTCGATCAGCGCAAGCGTGCCGCTTGCGGAGTTGATCCTGAATGCAGCGAGCGTGTTGGTGCCGCGCTCGGAGGCGTAGAGGAACTTGCCGTCGGGCGTGAGGTGGATGTCGGCCGCCCAGATTTTGCCTTGGAATCCGGCCGGCAGGGCGTCCACCGTCTGCTTCGGCTTGAGCGTCCCCTTGTCGGCGTCATAGTCGAACACATCGACCGATGCGTTGAGCTCGTTGAGCAGATAGACGAGCTTGCCGTTCGGATGGAAGCGGAAATGCCGGGGTCCCGCCTTCGGCTTTACGCCCGCGGCGGGCGGATCGTTGGGCGATAGGCGCCCGGCACCGGCGTCGAACTTCAGCTGCTTGACGATATCACCGCCGAGGCTCGCCACCAGCACGTAGCGGTTGGCCGGGTCGGGCATGATCGCGTGGGCGTTCGGCTCGGTGCCCATGACCTGCGTGGGCGCTTCGACGAACCCGTCGGGGGTGATCGAGTTCACCACCACCTTGTGGCCGGGGTAGGACGCGCTCAGCAGATATTTGCCGGCCCGATCGGTCACGATGTAGGCCATGCTGTCGACCAGCGGGCGGTTGCCGATGTGCGCGAGCTTGCCGGTCACGGGATCGATCCGGTAGCTCGCCGCCACCATCGGGTCGCCGCGCGTCGCCGCGATCAGCAAACGCTTGTCCGGCGTCACCGCGAGCGGCGTCGAACCGCCGGGCTTGACGATGTCCGGGATCGCGACCTTCTGAATCAAGGTCAAGTCGCCGTTGTGTGGGGCGAGCTGCAGAACGTAGATTTCGTTGCTTTCGGCATTGCCGACATACACGAAGGTGACGGCCTTGGCCGGCGACATCGTCATGGCTCCGAAGATCAGAATCGCTGCCGACGCCATTGCCGGCAGCGCACGTCGAAGCGTCCGTTTCATCGTTTCCTCCCTTGCGCGATGGTGCCGAGTTCCTACTGCATCGTCACGCCCGCGGCCTGCACCACCTCCTGCCACTTGCGCCGCTCGGCGCCGATGAAGGCGACGAACTGCTCCGGCGTCATCGGCGCAGGCACCGCGCCGACCTCCTGCAAATTCTTCTGCACCTCGGGTGCCTCGAAGATTCGCTTCACTTCGGCGGCGAGCTTGTCGACCACCGGCTTCGGGGTTCCGGCCGGGGCGAACAGGCCGTGCCACGACGTCGCGTCGAAGCCTGCGAGCGTATCGGCGACCGGCGGCACCTCGGGCGCGGTCGCGCTGCGCTCCGTGCTGGTCACCGCGATCGCCCGCATGGTCCCGGCCTTGGCCTGCGGCCAGGCCAGCGTCATGTTGTCGAAGGCGAGATCGATGTGCCCGCCCATCAGCGCATTCATCACGTCGCCGGAGCTGCGATAGGGCACGTGCACCATCTTGGTGCCGGTCTTCATCTGGAACAACTCGGAGGCGAGGTGGGTGGAAGTGCCGGCGCCGGACGAGCCGTAGCTGAGCTTGCCGGCGTTGCTCTTGAGATGATCGACCAGCTCGGCGACGGTCTTGGCCGGGACCTTCGGGTTCACCACCAGAAGGTTCGGTAGCCGCGCGATCAGGCTGACCGGCTGAAAATCCTTTTCGGTATCGTGCTGCAGGTTCTTGTACAGGAACGGATTGATCGCGTGCGTGCTCACCGTGCCGACCAGCAGCGTGTAGCCGTCCTTGGCGGCGCGCGCGGCGGCGAGCGCCCCGATATTGCCGCCGGCGCCGGCGCGATTCTCCACGATGAAGGGCGTGCCGTACTTCTGCTGCATGCCTTGCGCGAAGATACGGGCGAACATGTCGGTGGTGCCGCCGGCACTGAACGGCACGATGATGGTCACCTGCCGCTGCGGCCAGTTGTCCTGCGCGTGGCCGGCCGTGACGAAGGCGCATGTGGCCAGCGCGAGCGCGGCAATCAACTTTTGCACGTCTTTGGTCTCCTCAATTGGGCGAATGGCGAATGGCGAATGGAACGAAGTCCGGCCCACCATCGGCCCCTCGCCATTCGCCTCCCGATCCGGGAAATCCCGTATGCGGCGCGCCCTCTTCCTAACCGGGCGGAGACCGCTTACAAGGGCGATCTGATATGATCATATGACAACTGGTGCAAGTAGCAATTGGGATGATGCCGCCGATGCCACTGTCCGACAGCGCTCGAAAGAAGCTTTCCGCCGTCTCCACCGCGACCTTGACGACGGTGCTGTTCAAGCGGGGTTACCGCAACACCTTCATCCAGGGCATTCACCGCATCAACCCGGCGGCGCCGCCGATGGTGGGGCCGGCCTACACCCTGCGCTACATTCCGGCGCGCGAGGATCTCGACCATATCGGCGTGTTCGAGGACCGCAGCCATCCGCAGCGCAAGGGTGTGGAGGAATGCCCGCCCGGGCACGTGTTCGTGATCGACAGCCGGCGCGATCCCGCCGCCGCCTCGGCTGGCGGCATCCTCATTACCCGGCTGCGCAAGCGCGGGGTGGCCGGCGTCGTCACCGACGGCGGCTTCCGCGATACGCCGGACATCGCCGCGATGCCGTTCCCGGTCTATCACGCGCGTGCCCGCCGCGCCGACCAACCTGATCAAGCACCATGCGGCCGACCTCAACGTGCCGATCGGGTGCGGCGAGGTGCCGGTCTATCCGGGCGACATCATGGTGGGCGACGGGGAAGGCGTGGTGGTGATCCCGGCGCATATCGCCGAGGAGGTGGCCGAGGAAGCGTTCGAGCAGACGGTGTTCGAGGATTTCGTGCAGGAGAAGGTCGAGGAAGGCCGCTCGATCTTCGGCGTCTACCCGCCCGCGCCGGAGGCGCGCGAGGAGTTCAAGCGCTGGCGCGCCGCGAAGGGAAGGTAGCGAATGGCGAGTGGCGAATAGCGAATGGAAGGCAAGTCTGGCTCTCTCCACTCGCCATTCGCCACTCGCCATTCGCCATTCGCCCCAGAGACATGACATGACCACACGCAAGAAGACGCCGGAGACGCTGCGCAGCCACCGCTGGTTCGGAACGAGCGACCTGCGCTCGTTCGGCCACCGCTCGCGCACGCTGCAGATGGGCTACGAGCGCGAAGACTTCATGGGCAAGCCGGTCGTCGCCATCATCAACACCTGGAGCGACATCAACCCCTGCCACGCGCATTTTCGCGCCGCGCGCCGAAGAGGTGAAGCGCGGCGTCTGGCAGGCGGGCGGCTTCCCGGTCGAACTGCCGGCGCTGTCGCTGTCGGAGAATTTCGTCAAGCCGACCACGATGCTCTACCGCAACCTGCTCGCGCTCGAGGTCGAGGAGCTGTTGCGCTCGCATCCGGTCGACGGCGCCGTGCTGATGGGCGGCTGCGACAAGACCACGCCCGGCACCATCATGGGCGGCCTCTCGATGGACCTGCCGATCATCTTCTGCCCGCCGGCCCGATGATGCGCGGGCATTTCGGCGGCAACATTCTCGGCTCCGGCTCCGACGTGTGGAAATACTGGGCCGAGAAGGAGGCCGGCAACATCACCAGCCAGCAGTGGAACGACATGGAGGCCGGCATCGCGCGCTCGCACGGCACCTGCATGACCATGGGCACCGCCTCGACGATGACGTCGATCGCCGAGGCGCTCGGCCTCTGCCTGCCGGGCGCGGCCTCGATCCCCGCCGCCGACGCGGCGCATCCGCGCATGGCGTCGGCCTGCGGGCGGCGCATCGTCGAGATGATCTGGCAAGACCTCAAGCCGTCCGACCTGCTCGACCGCCGCTCGTTCGAGAACGCGCTGATCGTGCACAACGCACTTGCCGGCTCGACCAATGCGATGATCCATCTCGTCGCCATGGGCCGGCCGCGCCGGCGTCGAGGTGACGCTCAAGGACTTCGACGATTTCGCGCAGCGCGTGCCGGTGATCGTCAACCTGCGCCCGTCGGGCCAATGGCTGATGGAAGATTTCCACATCGCGGGCGGCATCCGCGCGCTGCTCAAGCGGCTGGAGCCGTTCCTGCATCTCGACGCGCGCACGGTCGCGGGCAGCCTGCGCCAAGGCCTCGACGGGCGCGGAGGTCTACAACGACGACGTGATCCGTCCGCTCAACCAGCCGATCGCGGCCTCGGGCGGCACCGCCATCCTCTACGGCAACATCGCGCCCGACGGCTGCGTGATCAAGCCGCCGGCGGCCGAGGCGCGCCTGCTCAAGCACACCGGCCCGGCGATCGTGTTCGACACCTACGACGAAATGTCGGCGGCGGTGAACGATCTCGACCTCGACGTGACGCCCGACCACGTCATGGTGCTGCGCAACGCCGGCCCGATCGGCGGACCCGGCATGCCGGAATGGGGCATGCTGCCGCTGCCGAAGAAGCTTTTGCGCCAGGGCGTGCGCGACATGCTGCGCATCTCGGACGCGCGCATGAGCGGGACGAGCTATGGCGCCTGCATCCTGCACGTCTCGCCGGAAGCGCATATCGGCGGGCCGCTGGCGGCGGTGCAAAACGGCGACATGATCACGGTCGATGTCGCGAAGCGCGCGATCGACGTCGACCTCGACGATGCCGAGATCGCGGCGCGGCTCAAGACCTGGTCGCCGCCGCCGCGCAACTATCCGCGCGGCTACAACCGCCTGTTCGCAGCGCACGTGCGGCAAGCGCACGAAGGCTGCGACTTCGACTTCCTGGAAGGCTCGGGCGGCGTGCCGGAGCCGGAGATCCATTAGGCCGGTCCTCATCAATTCAGAGTGCGCGATCGAACGTCCAGTCGGTCGCGACGGCGACTTGCTGACGGAGTTTCACGCCGCCAGCGTGCGACCGGGATCGGCTGACGCACTATCCGAGAAAATATGTCGGGATCCACGACGAGAGTCCCGGAAACAAGATCACCAGCAACAGCACGATGGTCTCGGCGAGCATGAAGGTCCAGACATGCCGGTTGGTCTGGTCGATCGGAGTCTTGGCGATGCTGCTGGTGACGAACAGCAGCGGCGCGGTCGGCGGCGAGACCGCGCCGATCTGATTGCACATCACCATCACAAGTCCGACCTGATATACGTCGAGCCCGTATGTCTTGCTGATGCTGATCGCAACCGGTGCGAAAACCAGAAGGATGATCAGCGAGTCCACGAAGGTGCCGAGCACGAGCATGACGGCCGCGATGATGAACAGAACCATAGTCGGGCTTTGCGACAGCGACGTCACGAACTCCAACGCGATGTCGTTGAACTGCAGATAGGACAAGAGCCAACCCATCGGGCCGGAGACCGCAATGATGCCGGAAACCATGGCGGTCGGTAATCGCGGCATCCACCAAAATGCCCACCAGATCGTTCAGCTTGATCTTGCGCTCGACGAAATAGCCGATGATGAACGCATAGACGCACGCCACGACACCGGCCTCGGTCGCAGTGAAGACGCCCGACAGGATTCCGCCGACGATGATGAGCGGCGCCAGCAAGCCGGACCACGCCGAGCGGACGGAGCGCCATAGTGCAGAGGGGTCGAATCGCCCGGTGACTTCCCGCAGCTCCGGGTAATCCGGATGGTAGGTATAGAGCTTGACCGTGATCATCAGGGCGATCCCGACCAGGACGCCCGGGATGATCCCGCCGAGGAACAACCCGCCGATCGAAACCTGTGCGATCGCCCCATAGATGACCATGACCATGCTGGGCGGGATGATCGCCCCGATGGTGCCCGCGGTCGCGATCAGGGCTGCGGCAAACCCCGGCTTGTAGCCGGTCTGCTTCATCGTCGGGATGATGATCGAACCGATTGCCGCCGCGTCCGCCGTGGATGAACCCGATACGCCGGCCAGCGCCATGCTGGCCACGACCGACGCATGCGCGAGGCCTGCGCGAAAATGACCGACCAGCGCGCGCGCAAAATCGACCAGTTGCTTGCTGATTCCGCCGGCCGTCATGATCGACCCGGCCAGGATGAAATACGGCATCGCCAAGAGCGTAAAGGAATCGAGCTGCCCGAACATCTTCTGCGCGAACAGCGGCATCACGAGCTCTGGCAGCAGCGCGATCCCGATGAAGCCGATCAGGGCGATGCAAAGCAGGATCGGGATCCCGACCATCATCGTCGCGAGAAGAAGCGTAAGGAGGAAGGTGATCATGGCGCCGTCGACTCCGGCGGCGGGGGCTCGCCGGCGATGCGGCGAAGGACGACCAAGAGCAGATACACGCTTCCGATCACCATCCCGTAATAGGGATAGCTCATCGGGATCTCGAGCCCGGCCGATACGCTCCGTCCCGCGACGAGTGAGACGCGATAGCTGTAATAAGCGGTCGCGACCGCGAAGCCCGCCCACATGAACTCGACGAACAGATCGAAAATTTTGTGCATCCCGAGTGAGTATTGGCGCCGGATCGCCTCGACCGTGAAATGCGCGCCGCGCCGATAGGCGATCGGGATGGCCAAGAAAACGAGCCAGATATGCCCGAAAATCTGGATCTCCTCGCTCCAGCTTGGCGTCATGTTCAGCACGAACCGGCTGAAGACCTGCAGAAATCCGACCGAAACCATGCCGACGAAGATTGCCGCGACCAGATATTCGACGGTCCGGTCGATGGCCGCAAAGATTGCTTTCATATCCCTCTCGGCGGACTGCTTGTCGTTCCGGCGCGCCGCAAAGCACCGAGCCCGCAATCCAGAAACACGCCATCAGCTGGATTTCGGACCCGACGTTTCGCGCGCATCCGGGTTGAGGGCGAAATGTCGGACAAGTGGGCGATCCGGCAGGCCGACGCCTGCCGGATCGATGGCGTCACTGCGCGAGGATCTGTTGCAGCAAATCCTCGGCCTTGAGCTTCACGGCCATTTCCTTCTGCACCTCGGCGGCCTTGGCGCGCGCTTCGGTCATGTCGGGCTGGGTGATCATCATCCCGAGCTGCTTGAGCTTCGCCATGCTTTCGGCTTCGCGCACGGACGCCATGGCGCGCGCGATGTCGGAGGCGAGCTTGGCGGCCTCAAGGACCACTGCCTGTTCCTTGGCGTCGAGCTTCTTCCATTCCGGCAGCGAGAAGGCGACCACGGTCGGATCGATCAGGTGCTGGGTAAGCGCGACATATTTCGCGATCTCGTGGAACTTGAACGACAAGGTCGTCGAGGCGGTATGCTCGAAGCCGTCCAGCACGCCGCTCTGCATCGAGGTGTAGACCTCGCCGAAATTCATCGGTGTCGCGGAGGCGCCCATCGCATTGACGGCGCCGACAAAGACCGGCGTCGGGATGGTGCGGATCTTCAGCCCCTTCAGGTCGGCAACGGTCTTCACTTCTTTCTTCGAGGTCGTGACGTTCCGATACCCCCAGGAATAGAGGTATGAGATCACTTTGAAGCCGGATTTCTCCAGCTCGGCCGTGAGCTCAGCGCCGACCGGGCCGTCGAGCACGCGCCCGACGTGGTCGTAGCCCTTGAAGATAAAGGGCAGCCCGATCACGCCGCATTTGATCTGGCAGAAATTGGCGAATTCCGCCATGCCGCCGATATGGATGCTGGCGCCGGATCCGAGCTGCATCGCCTCGATCACCTGGCGCGACTGGCCGAGCCCGCTGTTGGGAAACAGCTTCACATCGAGCGTCGGCGCTCTCTGGTTCACATAATTCGCGAAGGTCCAGGCATAGAGCTGGTGCTCGGTTCCGACGATGTCGTCCGCGCCCGCGTGATTGACGCGGACGACTTTCTTGGTCTGCGCGCCCGCGGTGGCAATTCCCGCCCCGAGCGCCACCGTCGCGACGAGCGCGGCCGTCATCCATTGTTTGATCAGTTTCATGTTCCTGCCCTTGGTTATTTGCGTTCTGCTTGTCTGGACGCGGGTTTGTTGTTGCTGGACGACCTCGCGCCGCGTCCGGGCGCAGGCCGCCTCCTGATTGGTTCGATGCCGGCGACCCGCGGCGGCACCTCAAACGTCGGGGCCAGGTCCCGCGAGGTTCCGGCGAGCAGCATATGCATCGCTTGCTCGGCTGTCTCCGGGTTGCGCTCTGTCGGGCGCCGCACTGGCCATCCAGCGCAGCACGCCGCGGATCGGCTTTGCCGGCCCATCCCCGGCTGACGCTCGCGTTTTTCGCACCGACAGCTTCGCGATGACCTCGCCTCCCCCCGCCAATCAGGCCTTGGCCAAACGTTGCCGTTTCGCAGACGGTTTTGCATCCGGTCCTACGTAAGGATGGTTCTCGATCCAATGGCGGGCGATGTCGATCCGCCGGCAGATCCAGGCCTTCTCGTGGCTCTTCACATAGTCGATGAAGCGGGCGAGGCCGGCGGTCCGGCCGGCGCGCCCGAGGAACCGGCAGTGCATGCCGATCGACATCATCTTGGGCGAGGTCGCGCCCTCGGCGTAGAGCACGTCGAACGCGTCCTTGCAGTAGGTGAAGAAGTCCTCGCTGGTCGAGAAGCCGGGAGAGCCGGCGTATTTCGCGTCATTGGTATCCATCGCGTACGGCACCACCAGGTGCGGCTTGCCCGCGACCTCCACCCAGTACGGCAGATCGTCGTTGTAACAGTCCGAGTCGTAGAGGAAGCCGCCCTCCTCGACCACCAGCCGCCGCGTGTTGACGCTCGGTCCGTAGCGGCAGTACCAGCCGAGCGGGCGTCCGCCGACCGTTTGCTCGAGCGACTTGATCGCCAGGCGAATGTGCTTGCGTTCCTCGGCCGGGCCGAGCTTGTAGTGCTCGATCCAGCGCCAGCCGTGGCAGCATATGTCGTAGCCCGCGGCGGCGATCGCCTTGGCGGCCGGCGGATTGCGCTCGAGCGCGAGCGCGCAGGCGTAGACCGTCATCGGCACGCTGCGTTCGGTGAATGTCCGCAGGATGCGCCAAAAGCCGGCGCGGCTGCCGTATTCGTAGATCGACTCGATCGCGAGATCGCGCCGCTTGCCGAGGCCCGCCCCGAGGTTGGCTTCCGACAGGATCTTTTCCGAGGCGCCATCGCCGTCCGGGATCGAGTACTCCGATCCCTCCTCGTAGTTGAGGACGAAGTTGACGGCGAGCCGCGCACCCCCCGGCCATTTCGGATCGGGCGGCTCGCCGCCATAGCCGACCATGTCGCGCGCGTAGGGTTTCGTCATGCCTGATCTCCTCCACTCACCATGCGTGTGCTCGACGCCTGCTCAGTCGAGCAGGCCCAAAACCTTCGGCAGCCAAAGGACGATTCCCGGATAGTAGATGCACAGGATGAGCCCCACGACCTGCAGCCCCACGAACGGGTACATGCCGCGATAGATGTCGGTCATCGTCACGCCCGGCGGCACGGTGCCTTTCATATAGAAAAGCGTCGCGCCGAACGGCGGTGTCATGAAAGAGGTCTGCAGGTTGACCGCCACCAGGGTGCCGAACCAGCACAGCAGGTAGTTCTTGTCGCCCAGGTGGTCGGCGAAATCGTACTTCGCCAGGATCGGCGCGAACACCGGCAGCACGATCAGGCAGATCTCGATCCATTCCAGCGGAAACCCCAACAGGAAGATCAGCACCATCACGAAGGTCAGCATCTCCCACTTGGTATCGACACCGAGCTTGGCGAGCGTCGCGACCATCAGCTCGTCGCCGCCGAGCGTGCGGAACACGTAGGAGAAACCGGTCGCGCCGAGGAAGATCAGGAACACCATGCCGTTCGCCCGGCAGGCGGCCACGATCGCCTCGTTCACCATCGGGTACTTCAGCCGCCCGTTGAGCCACGCGATGATAAAGGCGCCGAGCACGCCGACGCCGGCGCTCTCGGTCGCCGTCGCCCAGCCGGCGAAGATCGATCCGAGCACGACCACCATGAGGAACGTCATCGGGAACAGGCCGCGCCACATGGTGCGCCAGAATTCCCTGGTCGTTTGCGGCCCGTAGTCGGCCGGGAGCTTCGGCGCCCAGGCGGGTTTGATGATCGCGACGGCGAGGATGTAGACGAGGTACAGGCCGGAGAGCACGAAACCCGGCATGGTCGCCGCGGCGAACAGCGCGCCGGAAGACGTGTTGAGCATCTCGGCCATCACCACCAGCATGATGGCCGGCGGAATGAGGATGCCGAGCGTCCCGGCCGATGCAACGGTGCCGATGGCCAGCCGCTTGTTGTAGCCGGAGTCCAGCATCTGCGGCAGCGCGATGAAGGAGAGCAGCACGACGGCTGCCCCGACCACTCCGATCGGAGCTGCGAGGATCGTGCCCATCACCATCACCGCTACGGCAAGCGCGCCCGGAACCCGCTTGAGAAGGATTTCGGTCGCCAGCAGCATGTCCCGCGCCGAGCCGGAGCGCTCGAGGATCGTTCCCATGAAAATGAACATCGGGATCGAGACCAGCACCGGATCGACCGCCACCCCGCCCCACATGCGCAGCAGGACGTTCGACAGCCGGAAAAAGGAGAACACGTCGAGCCATGACCCGACGGCGGCGAACACCAGTGCCGTCCCTCCCATCACGAAGGCGACCGGGAAGCCGCAGAAGATCACGACGAACATCGTCACGAACATGATCAGGGCGAGATTGTCGGCGAGCCAGTCGAGCATCGGCGTGCTTCACACTTCGAGCGCGGCGTGGCCGATCTGCAGCTCGACCTCGTCCGGCGGCCGACGGCCGAACAGGAAGACGACCAGGCGGATCATGACGCTGACGATGCCGGCGAGCAGCAGCCAGAGGCCGGCATACATCACGCCCTTGATGATCCACCGGTGGCCGAGACCAAGCGCTTGCTCGGACCGTTCGTCCTGCAAGTAGGACGTCAAGACGAAATCCCAGCCGTGATAGACGAGCACCCAGGTGTAGGGCAGCGCGAAGATCAGGCAGCCCACGAGCTCGATCCATGCCCTGACGCGGAACTCGAGCCGCTCGGTGAAGGAATCGACGCGGGGATGGGCGTTGATCGTGTAGTTGTAGCCCATCCACATCGAGAAGATCACCGTGTGCAGATGCCACTCGAATTCCTGGAACTTGGTCAGCGGAATCGGGATGCCGAGCTTGCGGCTGAGGACGTCGACGCAGGTGACGCACATCAGCAGGATCAAGAGCCAGCCGGAGGCGTGTGCGACCACCTCGAGCACGCGCTTGATGGCGTTGCTCAGGGCAAGCAGGGCACGCATCGGCTTTTCCTTCCGCGATAGACAGGCACCCGACCGATAGGGCGACCCGGCATGTCACGCGCCGAGCGAGGACGGGCGGCGAGCGCGCTTACGTGCAATCTAGCTCAGGAATGACGATCGAGCAGGTCCATGGCGAACGACGGCGCCGCGACCAGTCGACCGTCGCGGCGCGCATCCTTGTGATGGAGGAAGCGGTTTCCTCCATCACTCGCGCCGGCGCGGCGCCGGCGGCGCAAGCGGCGAGGACGCTCAAGTCATGCGCCAAGGGTGCCGGCCGCCGCCTCCGGAATCACTTCATATAGCCGAGGTCGAACCAGACTTTGTATTTTGCCCGGAAAGATTTGGATGACTCCCAGGCCTTCTTGAACATCGGGCTTTTTGCCGCCTCTTCCTCGGCGACCTCCTCCCAGGCCTTCTTGAAGGCGGCGATGAACTCCGGCCCCCACTGGTGGAAGGTCACGCCCTTGGCCTTGAGCTCCTCCATGGCCTTGAACTGCAGCGCCTCGCCCTCGGCGATCCCCTCGCGGATATTGTCGCCGCACACCATCTCGAACTGCGCCTTCTGGGTGTCCGAGAGGCCGTCCCAGTTCTTCTTGTGGATGAACAGCGCATAGAGCGTCGCCGGCTGATGCCAGCCGGGGAAATAGTAGTGCTTGGTGACCGAGTGGAAGCCGAGCGCGAGATCGACGGCCGGCATCGCAAACTCGGTGGCGTCGATGGTGCCGAACTGCAGCGACTGCATGATTTCGCCGCCGGGGATGAGCTGCGTCGAGACGCCGAGCTTCTCCATCGCCCGCGCCCCGAGGCCGAAGAAGCGCATCTTCAATCCCTTCAGGTCGTCGAGCGTCTTGATCTCTTTGCGGAACCAGCCCGAGGCCTCCGGCGGCGTGATGCCGCACGGCAGCGCATGGACGTCGTACTTGTGAAACAGCTCATGCCAGAGCTCGAGGCCGCCGCCGTAGTACATCCAGGCCAGGAACTCGCCGGCCTCCGGCCCGAACGGCACGGCGGAGAAGAATGCGAACGCGATGTCCTTGCCGGTATAGAGCCCGGTGCTCGACCACGCGGCGTCGACCGTGCCCTTCGAGACGGCGTCGAAGATCTGCAGGGCCGGAACGAGCGCACCCGGCTCGTTGAACTTGACGTCGATGTTCCCGCCCGACACGCGGTGGAGCTTCTTCGTCAGCGTAATGCCGAGCGTCCCGAGCTGGATCATCGAGCCCGGATAGCCGCTGGCAAGCTGCCAACGGATCCTTTTGTCCTGGGCGTCGGCAGAGGTGAGTGATCCCAGGACCACGGTGGTTGCGAGAGCGGCGGCGAAGATCGATCGGACGAACAGCTTGCTGTACATCACCCAGTTCCTTCTATCTGCACGCCGGGGCATCAGATCAGGAACAAGAGAAAAGCAGCAGACGCAAGCAACGATAGCCATTTGGCCTGCGGGGAAACCCGACGTGCTCCATCCCGACGGCAAGTTTGATCGCAACTCGCAAGGCCCGTCCAGTCGAAGGCGGCCAGACTCCTTGTCGCATGCCTATCGATGCGAGCGCACTTGCGCGTATTCAACTATACGCAACTGCCGCCGTCCCGGCTGACGGGACGACTGCCAGGCCCGCACCGCCGCGCACCTCGATATTGCAGAACACCGCGAGCGAGCGCTCGATCGACTCCTGCGACAGGCCGTCCACGATGACGACGATGCGCGATCGCCGGTCGGCGCTCGGCCACCGTTGCAGATGCACCGGCGCATGCGCGGTATGCTGCACGCTCTCGACCAGAACCGGCGCGTTTAGTCCTGCGACGTGCAACAGCGCCTTGGTACGCAGCACCTGGGGCCCGTGACAATGCAGCAGCATCGAGAGCCATAACCCGAACGCGCTCCAGTCGATGGGGGTCGATGCGGTCACGCAGATCGCCCGGACGCGGTCTGCGTCATGGGCATGGCTGTCCGTCGCATGACGCAACACATCCGACGCAGCCGTTCGGTGCGCGGCGTCCGAAGCTGCAATCAGGAGTTCCCCGCCGGCGTCCTCATTGGACAGCTCGAGCAGCCCGGCGACGTCGTCGCTCGGCGACCGGATGATGCTCGCAACCGGATTGAGCGACCGCGCACGCTCCTCGACCGCGGCGGCCTGCCGGTCGGACGCCAGATCGGTCTTGGTGATGACGATGAGATCGGCGGCCGCCAGCTGGCGCACCGGTTCGGCATGGCGATCGAGCTCGCGGTCGCCGTGCAGGGCGTCGAGCGTCACGACGACGGTGCCGCAGCGGACGTGATGGCGCAGCACCGGGTCGGCCACCAGCGTGCGCACGATCGGTCCGGGATCCGCGAGACCGGTGGTCTCGATCACGACGCGCCGGAAGCGCGGAATCTCGCCGCGCTCGCGCCGGCCAAGGAGGTTTCGGATGGCCTCGCTCAAGTCGTCGCGCACCGCGCAGCATAGGCAGCCGCCGGCGAGCACGACGGTCGATTCATCGACCCGCTCGATGAGCTCGTGATCGAGCGCGATCTCGCCCAGCTCGTTGACGAGCACGGCGCTGTCGGCAAAGGCCGGTGAAGCGAGCAGCCGCTTGAGCAGCGTCGTCTTGCCGCTGCCGAGGAAACCGGTGACGATGTGAACGGGCAGCCGCATCGGGTCAGGCGGAGCGCGCGCGATTGGCCTGCAGGAACGCGAGCAGCCCGGCGTCGGTCGGATCGAGCTTGCGGCCGGCCAGCCGTTCCGCGGCGGACCAGATCTCAGCGAAGCTCGTCAGCAGATGAGCCCGGCCGGTCGGGCCCCTGAGCACCAGCGCGCCGCCCGCGGCCGCCTCGAGCCGAAGGCGATGGTATCGCAGGACCTGGTTCGCCATCTGCAGCTGAACTCGCCGCGCGCGGTCGCGCGCGATGCGGTCTTCGGGCTCCGCGAACAGCAACTCGCCCGGCCTCGAGGCGCTTGCGGCGCTTCCCGCCAGCATGCCGCACAGCCCGCACATCGATCGGTCACGCAGGCTTCGGGTAGCGCTGCCGGAAGTCGTCCGCCATCGCCTCGAAGGTCAAGAACCGTGCGCCGGAGTGGCTCAGGATGTGATCGAACAGCCGCTCCAGCATCAGCAGCACGTGCGGTCGGCCCGCCACGTCGGGATGGATCGAAACCGCGTACACCGCGTAGTCCATCTCGCGGTAGACCCAGTCGAACTGGTCGCGCCACATCGTTTCGAGGTCGCGCGGATTGGCGAAGCCGTAGCTGTTGGGCGCGGACTTGATGAACATCATGGGCGGCAGGTCGTCGAGGTACCAGCTGGCCGGGATCTCGACCAGGTCGGTCACGCGGCTGCCGCGCACCAGCGGCTTCATCCACTCGCGCGGGTGCTTCGCGTAGTCGATCTTGGTCCAGCTGTCGCCGAGGCGCACATAGTACGGCAGGAAGTCGTGGTGCATCAGGCTCTGGTCGTACCTGATGCCCTTGCGCAGGAGCAGGTCGACCGTTGCGGGACTGAGCTCCCACCAGGGCGCGATATACCCGCGCGGCGGCTTGCCGGAAAGTTTGGTCGCAAGCTCGATGCACTTGTCGAGCACCGCCTCTTCCTGCTCCGGCGTCATCGCGATCGGGTTCTCGTGCGTGTAGCCGTGCAGCCCGATCTCATGCCCGGCCTCTGCCACCGCCTGCATCTCGGCCGGGAATGTCTCCATCGAATGGCCCGGAGTGAACCACGTCGTCTTGATCTGGTACTTATCGAACAGCTTGAGCAGTCGCGGCACGCCCACCTCGCCGGCGAACATGCCGCGCGAGATGTCGGTCGGCGAGTCTTCACCCCCATAGGAGCCGAGCCAGCCCGCTACCGCATCGACGTGGACGCCGAACGCACAGTGAATAGCCTTTGTCATGATCTCATCTCTCCCGTTCTCACAGGCGAGGCCGACATGGACCGGCATGCGCTGCAGCAATAGTCGCTGTTGATCCTAGTTTGGAAACCGACCGCGCGTCGAGTTCTCCAGCAGCCGACGCCACGGTCACGGCTCTTCGGCGATGATCTGGTTCGCCAGTTTCCCGACGCCGGCCACCTCCACGTCCACGACGTCGCCGGGCCTAAGGAACACTGGCGGGTCGCGCCGCGCGCCGGTGCCGACCGGCGTTCCGGTCGCGATCAGGTCGCCGGGGGCGAGCGTGGTGAAGGTCGAGACGTACGCGATGATGTGGCCGAACGAGAACATCAGGTTGGCGGTGGTGTCGTCCTGGCGTAGCTCGCCGTTGACGCGGGTGGTGACGCGCAGGCCGGCGAAGCTTTCGAACGCGTCGGCGGTCGTCATCCAGGGCCCGACGGAGCCGGTGCGGTCGAAATTCTTGCCCTGGGTGACATTGAACTTGCCGTGCCGCGTCCAGTCGCGGATCGTGCCCTCGTTCATGCACGTGAGGCCGGCGATGTGCGCCTCGGCGTCGGCCTCGGGGATCCGCCGGCCGGCTTTGCCGATGACGAGCACGATCTCGCCCTCGTAATCGAGCTCACTCGACTCGCGCGGCCGCACGATCGGCTGCCGGTGCCCGACCAGCGAGCCGGGCGTGCGCATGAAGATGCTCGGGATATTTCGGCAGCTCCGAGCCGTCGCGGTATTCGGCGTTGCGGTTGGCGTAGTTGACGCCGATGCAGAGGATCTTTTCCGGCGCCGGGATCGGCGGCAGGAACGTCACCGCGGCCGGATCGGTGTCCGGTGCCGACTTCGCGACGATGTCGCGTGCGCGACCGATTGCGTCCGCGGCGAGCAGCTGCCGGAGATCGCCGATGTCGCCGAGCCGACCGGTGAAGTCGACGATGCCACTGTCGGTCCAGGCGCCGAAACGCCGACGGCCATCTGCCTCGAAAGAAAGCAGGTTCATTGCGTCGTCTCTGCCATCGTTGCGATGCCAATTTGGTATTTACTTTTCGCCCGATCGCGATCCAGGTTGCATCCGCTTGTTCTCGGTATCTTGCCTGGCTGCTGATGTCACTCCGCCCGCCGGTCTTAGGCCTGCTCGATGAACTGCATGCCGCGCGCCCGGTGCGCGCCTGGTCGCTGATCGTCACGCTCTACGGCGACGCCATCGTGCCGCGCGGCGGCAGCCTTTGGCTCGGGTCGCTGACCGAGATCATGGCGCTGTTCCGCATCGATGCCGGCCACGTGCGCACCGCCATGTCGCGGTTGACCGCCGACGGCTGGCTCGACGCGCGCGCGGATCGGGCGCAACAGCTACTACCGGCTGTCGCGGCAGGCCGAGGCGAGCTTTGCGGCCGCGACGCGGCGGATCTATTTCGCGCACGAGCCGCCGTTCGATGGGCGGCTGCGCATCGCGCTCCTGGGGCCCGGCGTCGACGACCGCTCCGCGGTCGCGCCCGGCGCTTGCCGCCGCCGGCTTCGTGGCGCTCTCGCCGACCGTCTATGTCGGGGTCGCCGACCCGCCCGCCGGAGCTTGCGGGATCGCCGGCGTGTTCGTGCTGCGCGCAGCCGCCGACGACTCGCGAAAAGTCGCCGAGGCGGCCTGGAGGAACCGCGCGCTCGATGTCGAATATCGGGCCTTCCTCGAGCGGTTCGATTCCGTCTCGCGGGCGCTCGCGACCGACGAACCGCTCGACGGCGCCGATGCGCTGGTCGTGCGCACGCTGCTGATCCATCACTTCCGTCGGATCGTGCTGCGCGATCCGGGGCTTCCGGCCGTACTGCTGCCGCTCGACTGGCCGGCAGTCGGCGCCCGCGCGCTGGCGGCGCGCCTCTACCGCCGCCTGGTGCCGGCCTCGGAAGCGTGGCTCGACGTTCGGGCGCGCGCCGAAGACGGACTATTGCGGGCGCCGGATGCCGCGTTCGGCGAACGATTTTCCTCATAATGACTTGATTCTAGGCATTTTTTGCGTTGTCCGTCTCTAACGTTACGGAAACTATTGACTTTCATAATTGTTGTAACATAATAGCGTGACCCTTAGGTCCACAAAGGCCGGGGCGGAGGAAGACGATGTACACCCAGGCCCTCAACACGCGCGAGGCGCCGGCGCTGCGGTCGATCCGGAGCGCGAGGCGCGCTTCCAGGCGCGCGTCGACGCCGAGGAGAAGATCGAGCCCAACGACTGGATGCCGGAGGCGTACCGGCGCACGCTGATCCGGCAGATCGCGCAGCACGCCCATTCCGAGATCGTCGGCATGCTGCCGGAGGGCAACTGGATCACCCGCGCGCCCTCGCTGCGGCGCAAGGCGGCGCTGCTCGCCAAGGTGCAGGACGAGGGCGGCCACGGGCTCTACCTCTACGCCGCGGCCGAGACGCTCGGCGTCGCGCGCGAGGAGCTGGTCGAGCTGCTGCTTGCCGGCAAGCAGAAATATTCCTCGATCTTCAACTATCCGACGCTGACCTGGGCCGACATCGGCGTGATCGGCTGGCTGGTCGACGGCGCCGCGATCATGAACCAGATCCCGCTCTGCCGCTGCAGCGTACGGGCCCTATGCGCGCGCGATGATCCGCATCTGCAAGGAGGAGAGTTTCCACCAGCGCCAGGGCTTCGAGATCATGCTCACGCTCTGCCCGCGGCACGCCCGAGCAGAAGGCGATGGCGCAGGACGCGCTCGAACCGCTGGTGGTGGCCGGTGCTGATGATGTTCGGTCCGTCCGACCGCGAGAGCCAGCACACCGACACCGCGATGCGCTGGAAGCATCAAGCGCTTCACCAACGACGAGCTGCGGCAGAAATTCGTCGACGCGACCGTGCCGCAGGCGCATCACCTCGGACTGACGATTCCCGGACCCGGCGCTGAAGTTCAACGAGGCGACCGGGCACTGGGAGTTCGGCGAGATCGACTGGGCCGAGTTCAAGCGCGTGATCGCCGGCGACGGACCGTGCAACCGTGAGCGCATGAAGGCGCGTAGGGCCGCGCACGACAACGGCGCCTGGGTGCGCGAGGCCGCGCTCGTCCATGCCGAGAAGCGGCGGCGCCGTGCGCAGGCTGCGATGCAAATCGCGGCGGAGTAGCGATCGTGTCCCGGACGAGTGACGCGAAGCGGAGCGAAGATCCGGGACCCAGCGGAGAATCGCGACCGCGAAGCGGTCGCACCTATGGGCTTCGCAGTCTCCCAGCCCCCGGATGGCGCTGCGCCGCGCAGCTTGCCGGGGAACGGATAGGTGGAGCAAACCGATGACCGAGAAGAACTGGCCGCTGTGGGAAGTGTTCATCCGCACGCCGCAACGGGCATGGCGCATCGCCACGTCGGCAGCGTGCACGCGGTCGATGCCGCGATGGCGCTGCAGAACGCGCGCGACGTCTATACCCGGCGCGGCGAGGGGCTCTCGATCTGGGTGGTGCCGTCGGCCGCCATCACCGCCTCGGATCCGGCCGACAAGGACATGATGTTCGAGCCGACCGCGTCGAAGATCTATCGCCACCCGACGTTCTACGACGTGCCGGACGACGTCGGGCATATGTGAGTCAGATGACCGAGGACGGACGACAGACGACAGATAAGAAGAGCGGCAGCCTTGCTCCCGCCAACCGAGATCCGTCGTCGTCGTCAGTCCTCCGTCGTCCGTCTTCGCCTACACGCTGCGGCTCGCCGACAACGCGCTGATCCTCGGCCATCGCCTGTCGGAATGGAGCGGGCACGCGCCGGTGCTGGAGGAGGATCTGGCGCTCGCCAACATGGCGCTCGACCTGATCGGCCAGGCGCGCGCGCTCTATGCCTACGCGGGCGAGGTCGAGGGCAAGGGCCGCGACGAGGACGCGCTCGCCTATCTGCGCGACGCCGGCGACTTCCGCAACCTGCTGCTGGTCGAGCAGCCGAACGGCGACTTCGCCGTGACCATCGTGCGCCAGCTGCTGTACGCCGCCTTCGCGCACCCGTATTTCGAAGCGCTCGCGCGCTCCAGGGACGCAACGCTCGCCGCCATCGCCGCCAAGGCCGTGAAGGAAATGGCCTATCACGTGCGCCATGCGGCCGAGTGGACCATCCGGCTCGGCGACGGCACCGACGAAAGCCATGCGCCGGGCGCAGGCGGCGCTCGACGAGCTGTGGCCGTTCACCGGCGAGCTGTTCGAGGTCGATGCCAGTCGAACGCGCGCTGATCGGAGGCCGGCATCGCGGTCGACTCCGCGGCGTTGCGATCCGATTGGGACCGCACGCATCGACGACGTGCTTGCGCGAGGCGACGCTGACGCGCCCGCGCGACGGCTGGATGCAGACCGGCGGCCGCGCCGGCCGCCATTCCGAGCATCTCGGCCACATTCTGGCCGACCTGCAGTTCCTGCAGCGCGCCTATCCCGGGAGCGACGTGGTGAGCGTGCGTGAGAACGACGCCCCTCCCCGACCCTCCCCTCAAGGGGGAGGAAGCGCGCCGTACGAGCGGCGCGGCCTCGTTCGCCGAAGCGGACAACGCAGCGGCGCGCCAGCGCGCCTGGGCGGTTGCGGCCCCGGTCGTCGATCCGGAAATCCCGGTGCTGACGATCGCGGATCTCGGCGTGCTGCGCGACGTCAAGGTCGAGAACGGCAAGGTCGAGGTGTTCATCACGCCGACCTATTCGGGCTGCCCGGCGATGTACGTGATCGCGCTCAACATCGAGGCGGCGCTCGAGGACGCCGGCTTCGGCACTCGCCAGGATCACCACCGTGCTCTCGCCGGCCTGGACGCACCGACTGGATGAGCGATGCCGGCAGGGCGAAGCTCAAGCGCCTACGGCATCGCGCCGCCGGCCGGCAAGGCCGGGCGGCGCGCGCTGTTCGGCGAAGAGCGCGTGGCCTGCCCGCGCTGCGGGTCGGCCGAAACCGAGCGCATCTCCGAGTTCGGCTCGACCGCCTGCAAGGCGCTGTGGCGCTGCCGCGCCTGCGCCGAGCCGTTCGACTATTTCAAGTGCATTTGAGGCGAACGTGGCGCGTCGCCTTCCACCGCCTGAAGGTCGCCGACGTGCGGCGCGAGACGCCGGAGGCGGTGTCGATCGCCTTCGCGGTGCCGCCCGGTCTTGCCGACGACTACCGCTTCGCGCCGGGCCAGCACCTGACGCTGCGCGCCACGCTCGACGGCGCCGAGTGCCGCCGCTCGTACTCGATCTGCACGGCGCTCGGACGACAGCGAGCTGCGCGTGGCGGTGAAGAAAGTCGCGGCGGCCTGTTCTCCGCCTGCGATCAACGACGCCCTCAGGCCGGGCGATGCCATCGACGTGATGACGCCGCAGGGCCGTTTCGGCGTCGCGGCCGAACCGGCCGCCGCGCGCACCTATCTGGCGATCGCGGCCGGCTCCGGCATTACGCCGGTGATGTCGCTCGTGCGCACGCGTGCTGTCGCACGAGCCGCGGAGCCGACTTCGTGCTGATCTACGGCAACCGCACCGCGCAGAGCATCATCTTCAAGGACGCGCTCGACGACCTCAAGGACCGCTACCTCGAGCGGCTCACGGTGCATCACGTGCTCTCGCGCGAGCAGCAGGAACTGCCGCTGCTCAACGGCCGCATCGATGCAGAGCAAGATCGAGGCGCTGGTGGGCGCGATTGCGCCCGCGGCCGACATCGACCACGTCTTCCTGTGCGGGCCTGGCGACCTGATCGAGGAGAGCAAGGCGACGCTGGCGCGGCTGGGCGTGCCGGCCGAGCGCATCCACGTCGAATACTTTTCGACCGACGGCGTGCCGGTGCCGCCGCGTCCGCCGGTGCGGCGCGCGCTCCGCGACGAGACGGAGCCGGTCGCGACCGCGCAGCTCACGCTGCACGGGCGCGCATGCACGTGATTTCGGTGCGTGACGGCGAGACCATCGTCGATGCCGGCCTGCGCACGGCCTCGACATGCCGTATTCCTGCCGCGGCGGCATGTGCTGCACCTGCCGCGCCAAGCTGGTCGAGGGCGAGGTCGCGATGGACCTCAACTACTCGCTGGAGCCGTGGGAGCTGGAGGCCGGCTACGTGCTCACCTGCCAGTCGCACCCGCTGACACCGCAGGTCGTGGTGGACTACGACCATGTGTGAGGCCTCTCGTCGGAGGGTGGGCAAAGCGTCGCGAAACGGCGCGTGCCCACGTTTCACGCCAAGAAGAACACGCGTGTGCACGGCGCGCTTTCGAGCGCCTTTGCCCACCCTACGATTTAGGCCGCTTGTCGATCACGCGCTTGGCCTTGCCGAGCGAGCGCTCGATGCTGCCGGGCTCGGTGACGGCGCAGCGGGCGGTGACGCCGATGCGCTCCTTGACGAGGTCGGCGAGGCGCGTGCCGGCCGCGGCCCGGGCGTCGGCCGCGGCATGGTCGGGCCGCGCCTCGACCATGATCTCGATCTCGTCGAGCCGGCCTTCGCGCGTGAGCACGATCTGGTAGTGCGCACTCAGGCTCGAGATCTCCAGCAGCAGCTCCTCGATCTGGGTCGGGAACACGTTGACGCCGCGCACGATCATCATGTCGTCGGAGCGGCCGGTGACCTTCTCCATCCGCCGCATCGAGCGCGCGGTACCGGGCAGCAGCCGCGTGAGGTCGCGCGTGCGATAGCGGATCACCGGCATGCCTTCCTTGGTCAGCGAGGTGAAGACGAGCTCGCCGCGCTCGCCGTCCGGCAGCGCCCGGCCGGTCTGCGGATCGATGATCTCGGGATAGAAATGATCCTCCCAGACGTGCAGCCCGTCCTTGGTCTCGACGCACTCGTTGGCGACGCCGGGGCCGATCACCTCGGAGAGGCCGTAGATGTCGACCGCGTCCATGTCGAAGGCCTGCTCGATCTCGGCGCGCATCGAATTGGTCCACGGCTCGGCGCCGAAGATGCCGATCTTGAGCGACGACGCGCGCGGGTCGATGCCCTTGGCGCGGAACTCGTCGAGGATCGCCAGCATGTAGGACGGCGTCACCATGATGATGTCGGGCTCGAAGTCGGCGATCAGCGCCACCTGCCGCTCGGTCATGCCGCCGGAGATCGGGATCACGGTGCAGCCGAGCTTCTCGGCGCCGTAGTGCGCGCCGAGCCCGCCGGTGAACAGGCCGTAGCCGTAGGCGACGTGCACCTTCATGCCGGGCCGGCCGCCGGACGGCGCGGATCGAACGCGCCATCACGTCGGCCCAGGTGTCGATGTCGCGCTGGGTGTAGCCGACGACGGTCGGCTTGCCGGTGGTGCCGGAGGAGGCGTGGATGCGCACGATCCGCTCGCGCGGCACCGCGAACATGCCGAACGGATAGTTGTCGCGCAGGTCCTGCTTGGTGGTGAACGGGAAGCGCGCGAGATCTTCGAGCCGCCGGAAGTCGTCGGGATGCACGCCGGCGGCGTCGAACTTTTGCCGGTAGGCCGCGACGTTGTCGTAGGCGTGCTTGAGCGTCGCGCTCAGCCGCTCAGTCTGCAGCGCCGCGATCTCGTCGCGCGATGCGGTCTCGATCGGCTCCAGGCCGTAAGGGACGTAGGTGGACTTGTCGAGCATGGCGTTCCCGTTGCCTCACGCCCGCTGCCCCGAGCGCGCCGCGCAGCTTGGCGCCCGGCACCAGCTCGCCGCCGATCGTGCGCGAATGGCCGCGGAACTCGGCGATGACGAACCCCTCCTCGCGCGTCACGGTGACGTCGTAGATGCCGGAGCGCCCGGCGCGCTGGCGCTCGACCGCCCGCGCGACCAGGTGATCGCCGAGTTTCGCCGGGTTGACGAAGGTGATCGCGCAATGCTGCGCGACCGTTCGCTCGTTGTAGCTGTTGCAGGCGAATGCGAAGGCGGAATCGGCGAGCGTGAAGATGAACCCGCCGTGGCAAAGGTCGTGGCCGTTGACCATCGGGGCGGTCACGGTCATCGCCAGCGTCGCCTGGCCGGGCGCGACCGAGACGAGCTGCATGCCGAGCCCGCGGCTCGCCGCATCGTCCGCCCACATCGCTTCCGCGCAGGCGCGGGCAAGCTCGGCAGCGTCCATCTATTGGCCCCGTGGTGCACGAACGCGCCCGAAAAGCACCGGCACGAGAGCTTGACGGACGGGTTGGTCGAAATCCTAGTATGGGCCACGACCATGCGTGTCAAACGTCGCGGGATGGCGCGGGCAATCCGCGTCGGCCGAGGCAACAACGTCAGACGGAGGAGTTCATGCGAGGCATTCGACCGAAGCTGACCACGGCCGCCGTGGCGCTCCTGCTGGGCGTCACTGCCGCCAGCGCCGAGATCAAGATCGGCGCGGTGCTCTCCGTGACCGGCCCGGCCTCGTTCCTGGGCGACCCGGAGAAGAAGACGCTGGAAATGTACGTCGCCGACATCAACGCCAAGGGCGGGATCAACGGCGAGCAGATCAAGCTCGTCATCTACGACGACGGCGGCGATCCCAATCAGGCGCGCACCTTCGCCACGCGGCTGATCGAGGAGGACAAGGTCGACGCGCTGCTCGCCGGCTCGACCACCGCCACCACCATGGCGATCATTCCGCTCTCCGACGAGGCCAAGATCCCGCTGATCAACTTCGCCGGCGCGGTGCAGGCGGTCTATCCGGTCAAGCCGTGGAACTTCAAGACCCCGCACACCGACCTGATGGCATGCGAGAAGATCTTCGAGGACCTGCGCAAGCGCAACCTCACCAAGGTCGCGCTGATCTCCGGCACCGACGCGTTCGGCAAGTCGATGCGCGACCAGTGCATGACGGTGGTGCAGAAGTACGGCATCGACGTCATCCACGAGGAATCCTACGGGCCGCGCGACAGCGACATGACCCCGCAGCTCACCAACATCAAAGGCAAGACCGGCCTGCAGGCGGTGATCAACCCGGGCTTCGGGCAGGGCCCGGCGATCGTCACGCGTAACTACCGCCAGCTCGGCATCACGGTGCCGCTCTACCAGAGCCACGGCGTCGGCTCGAAGCAGTTCATCGACCTCGCCGGCCCGGCCGCGGAAGGCGTGCGGCTGCCGGCGGCCGCGCTCCTGGTGGCGGAAAAGCTTCCCGACAGCGACCCGCAGAAGAAGGTGGTGGTCGACTACAAGAAAACCTACGAGCAAAAGACCGGACAGCCGGTCTCGACCTTCGGCGGCCACGCCTATGACGGGCTGATGATCCTGGTCGAGGCGATGACGCGCGCCAAAGGCGCCGACAAGGCCAAGGTGCGCGACGAGCTCGAGAAGACCCGCGGCTTCATGGGCACCGGCGGCGTCGTCAACATGTCGCCGACCGACCACCTCGGCCTCGACCTCACCGCCTTCCGCATGCTCGAGATCAAGAACGGGGACTGGACCCTGGCGCAGTAACTACCCTCCCCTGGAGGGGAGGGTCGGCGAAGGTGCGAAGCACCTGAGCCGGGGTGGGGTGAGATGGCGGACGAGCTCCGAAGATTTCGGCTGGCGAATGCGCGTGGCCTACGCGCGCGGACGACAGACGCCGAGCGCCGACTTTGGCGCGAACTGCGCAGACTGCCAGTTTACGGAACACACTTTCGCCGTCAGGTATCACTTGGGCCATACGTTGCGGATTTTGTCTGTCAGCGTGCGAAACTGGTGATCGAAGTCGATGGAAGTCACCACGGCCTTGAAAATATTGCATCGCGCGACGAACGACGAACGAGGTGGCTTGAAACCGAAGGCTACATAGTCCTGCGGTTCTGGAACTCGGAGGTGATCAAGGAAACGAGTTCTGTGTTGGAGCGCATCTATATTGCGCTCTATGGCTCGCTGAATTCCGAGCCCACGACGTTTAAGCACCCCACCCCGGCTTCCCCGCCCGGCGGGCGGAGAAGCCGACCCTCCCCCTCCAGGGGAGGGTAAGATGCCCGAATTCCTTCAGTTCCTGGCCTCCGGGCTCACCGTCGGCGCGATCTATGCGCTGGTCGCGGTCGGCTTCACGCTGATCTACAACGCCTCCGACGTCATCAACTTCGCGCAGGGCGAGTTCGTCATGCTCGGCGGCATGGTGACGGTGTTCGCCGCCGCCGCCGGCGTGCCGCTGCCGCTGGCCGCCCTGCTGGCCGTCGTGGTCGCGGTTGCGGTCGGCCTGCTGCTGCACAAGCTGGCGATCGAGCCGGCGCGCGGCGCCTCGGCCGTGACGCTGATCATCATCACCATCGGGGCGTCGATCCTGCTGCGCGGGGTCGCGGCCATCGTGTTCGACAAGCGCTTCCACTCGCTGCCGCCGTTCGCCGGCTCCGACCCGTGGCTGGTCGGCGGCGCCGCGGTGCTGCCGCAAAGCTTCGTCGTGCTCGCCGGAACGGCGGCAATCGTGACCGCGCTCTGGGCCTTCATGACCCATACGCTCACCGGCAAGGCCATGATCGCGACGGCCGTCGAACCGGCTGGCCGCCCGCCTGGTCGGCATCAACACCGACCGCATCGTCGGCCTGTCGTTCGCGGTTTCGGCCGGCATCGGCGCCATCGGCGGCATTCTGGTCACGCCGATCGCGCTCACGAACTACGACGTCGGCACGCTGCTCGCACTCAAAGGTTTCGCGGCCGCGATGCTCGGCGGCATGGGCAACCCGCTCGGCGCGATCGTCGGCGGCCTGCTGGTCGGACTTTTGGAGGCGTTCGGCGCCGGCTACGTCTCCTCCGCCTACAAGGACGCCATCGCGTTCCTGGTGATCCTTGCGGTGCTGTTCCTGATGCCGCAGGGCCTGTTCGGCCGCGCCGGCGTCGAGCGCGTGTGATGTTGCGCATCATCTCTGCGAACGACGACCCTTCAGCCCCGTCATGGCCGGGCGAGCAATCGCCACAGCGATTGCGAGGGTTGTCACCGCAAGTCGGGTTTACCCGACTTGCGGCACTCAATAGTGCGGAACTCGGGCAAGCCCGAATTCCGATGCCATCCACGTCTTGCTTCCCGCGTCGCCAAGAGAAGAAAGACGTGGATGCCCGCAAAGGTTTCACGCCCGGGCCGGCCAAAAGGCCGGACCCGGGTGCCGCCCATGACGGCTCAGAATCCGGAACCTGAGCCATGCCCCGCCTTCAAATCGGTGGGCATGGCGCTGTACTCGCCGTTGCGGCGCTCGTGCTCCTGCTGCCGCTGGTGCTGCCGTCGCCGTTCTATTTCCGCATCGCCGCGCTGGTGTTCATCTTCGCGCTCGCCGTGCTCGGCCTCAATCTGCTGATGGGTTTCGCCGGCCAGGTGAGCCTCGGGCACGCCGGCTTCTTCGGCATCGGCGCCTACGCGGTGGCGGTCGGGCCGACGCATTGGGGCGTGCCGTCATGGGCGGCGCTGCCGGCCGGCGCCGCGGCCGCGGGGCTGCTTGGCCTATCTGGTCGGCCGCCCGATCCTGCGGCTGCGCGGGCACTATCTGGCGGTCGCGACGCTCGGCATGGGCCTGTTGATCGCGATGGTGTTCACCAACGAGGCGCGGCTGACCGGCGGACCGGACGGCATGCCGGTGCCGCGCCTCGAGCTGTTCGGCTGGCGCGTGCGCGGCTCCGTCACCTGGTATTGGGTCTCCGGCGTCACGCTGGTGATCGGCGTGTGGCTCGCCACCAACCTGATCGGCAGCCCGACCGGCCGCGCCTTCCGCGCCATCCACGACAGCGAGACCGCGGCGAGCGTGCTCGGCATCGACCTCGCCCGCTACAAGCTCACCGCCTTCGTGCTCTCCGCCGTCTATGCGGCGGTGGCCGGCGCCTATCTGGCGCTGTTCGACGGGCTGGTGACGCCCGCGACTGCGGGGTTCCTGCGCTCGATCGAGTTCGTCACCATGGCGGTGCTTGGGCGGGCTCGGCTCGATCCTCGGCAGCGTCGTGGGGGCGGCGCTGCTCGTGGTGCTGCCGCAGGTGCTCACCGTATTCCACGAATACGAGCACATCGCGCTCGGCCTGATCATGGTCGTGTTCATGATCTTCCTGCGCGCCGGCATCGTGCCGTCGCTCGCCAGCTTGCTCGCGCGGAGGCCATCTTGAGCGCGTTCGTTTCTGACTCGTCATGCCCGGCCTTGTGCCGGGCATCCACGTCTTTCTTCTCTGCGCATTGCAAGCAAGACGTGGATGGCCGGGACTACCCTTCGCAAAGTCCGCTGTCGGTCCCGATTGCTGACAGCCCGGCCATGACGGGTGGAGGGAAAGTCGTGATGAGCGTGCTCGCGGTCGCCGACGTCGGCATCGAGTTCGGCGGCGCTCACCGCGCTCGACAGGTGTCGTTCTCGGTCGAGCCGGGCGAGATCTTCGCGGTCATCGGCCCGAACGGCGCGGGCAAGACCACGCTGTTCAACATCGTCTCCGGTCTCTATCGGCCGCGCCGCGGCCGCGTCACCGCTCGACGGCGAGGACGTCACCGCGCTTAGCCCCGCATCGCCTGGCCCGCAAGGGGCTTTCGCGCACCTTTCAGAACCTGCAGGTGTTCTTCCGCATGACGGCGGTCGAGAACGTGATGGTCGGCCGGCATCTGCACGAGAACCGCAACGTGCTCGCCCACCTCGTCTCGCTGCCGTCGGTGTGGCGGCAGAACCGCGCACACGCGCGGGGCAGGCGGAGGATCTGCTCGCGCTTGTCGGCTTGGGCGGCCTCGCGGATCGCGCCGCCGGCACGCTCGCCTACGGCGCGCTCAAGCGGCTGGAGATCGCGCGCGCGCTCGCGACCGAGCCGAAGGTCGTTTTGCTCGACGAGCCCGCCGCCGGCTGCAACGCGGTCGAGACGGCCGAGATCGACGCCGTGATCCAGAAAATCGCGGCGCAGGGCGTCGCGCGTCGTGCTGGTCGAGCACGACATGCGGCTGGTGATGAAGATGTCGGATCGCATCCACGTGCTGGACGCCGGGCGCACTCTGGCATCCGGCACCGCGGCCGAGGTGCGCGCCAACGCCGCCGTGATCGCCGCCTATCTGGGCGCGGCCGGCGACAAGGAGATTGCGCATGCTCGTCGATTGACGAACCTCGTCAGCCGCTACGGCCGCATCGAGGTGGTGCACGGCGTCTCGCTCACGGTGGCGGCGGGCGAGATCGTGACGCTGGTCGGCTCCAACGGCGCCGGCAAGACCACGCTTCTGCGCGCGATCTCCGGCGTGCAGCCGATCGCACGCGGGACCGTCGACCTTCGAGGGCCGAGCGATCCACCGTCTGGCGCCGCACGTGCGCGTCGCGGCTTGGCATCGCGCAGGTGCCGGAAGGCCGGCAGGTGTTCGGGCCGCTGTCGGTCGAGGACAATCTGCGGCTCGGCGCCTGGGCGCGCCGCAGCGCCGACATTCGGGACGACCTCGACAAGGTCTATGCGACCTTTCCGGCGCTTGCCGAGAAGCGCGCGCTGGCGGCCGGCTCGCTCTCCGGCGGCCAGCAGCAGATGCTGGCGATCGGCCGCGCCCTGATGGCGGCGCCGAAACTGTTGCTGCTCGACGAGCCGTCGATGGGGCTGGCACCGCTCCTGGTCGAGCAGATTCTCGCCGCCATCGTCGAGCTGCGCCGGGCCGGCGTCACCGTGCTGCTGGTCGAGCAGAACGTCACCGCCGCGCTCGCCATCGCCGACCGCGCGTACGTGATCGAGACCGGCCGCATCGTGCTCTCGGGCGAGAGCGCGACGATCGCGCAGGACGCGCGCGTGCGCGAAGCGTATCTCGGGCTGTGATATTCGCTGGCATTGAAAGCGAGGCCGAAAACAAAACCGTCATCCTGAGGTGCGAGACCGCGAAGCGGTCGAGCCTCGAAGGATGCTGCTCAGCAGTGCCGTCGCTTCGAGGCTCGCCCGACGTCGTCGGGCTCGCACCTCAGGATGACGGGGTTGGAGATTACCAAAGGGCGACCGCCAGATGGGAAACGGAATGCAGCACTTGCACGTTGAATCCGGCGGCGCCGGTGACCGGCTGCTGGTGCTGCTGCACGGACTCGGCGCCAACGGCGCGGTGTGGCGGCGGCTGATCCCGATCCTCGACGCGCGCTGGCCGGGCCGCTGGCTGGCGCCGGACTTCCGCGGCCACGGGCGCTCGCCCTATGAAGGGCCGTACGGCTACGCGGCGCATGCGGCCGACATCGCCGCCCTCATCGCCGACGAGAACGCAAGCGACGTGACCTTGCTCGGGCACTCGTTCGGCGGCCCCGTCGCGGCCTTGGTCGGCACCGGCTGGTTCGGGCCGCGCGTGCGCCAGGTCCTGGCGTTCGGCGTCAAGATCGACTGGACCGACGACGAGGTGCGCAAGGCGCGCGAGCTGGCGTCTCGCCCCGCCCGGTCGTTTGCGACCCGCGGCGAGGCAGCCGAGCGGTACCTCAAGGTCTCCGGCCTCGATGGCCTGGTGGACCCGGCCTCGGATGATGCCGCCGCGGGCGTCACCGGCACGGATGGCGATTTCCGCCTCGCCATGGATCCGCGTGTCTACGGGGCCGTCGGCCCTTCGATCGAGCGCATCCTGCTGCTCTGCGAAGCCCCGTTGCGGCTCGCCGCCGGCGCCGACGATCCGATGGTCTCGCTCGACGCGATGCGCCGCATCGACCCGAGCGCCGTCCTGTTCGAAGGCGCCGGCCACAACGTGCACTGGGAAGCGCCGGAGCACGTGTGGCGGTTCGTCGAAGAGCACGGGAAATAGACGACATCACCAGCTGTCATCCCGGCCGAGCGAAGCGAGAGCCGCGACCCATGCATCCCGACGCTTCGGATCAACGTTCAGACCGTGGTACATGGGTCCCGGATCGGCTCGCTGCGCTCGCCGTCCGGGATGACACTTTGTGGATGGAGCAGGGAACCGCGATGCGCATGTCGATCTTCTCGGTGCAGGACCACTATCCGGCGGGGCCGCGCACCGTGCCGCAGCTCTACGGCGAGATCGTCGCGCAGGCGGAGCTGGCCGAGCGGCTCGGCTACGACACGTTCTGGGTCGCCGAGCATCACTTCCACGAATACGGCGTGGTGCCGAACCCGGCGGTGATGCTCGTCGACGCTGGCGCAGCGCACGACGCGGCTCAAGCTCGGCACCGCGATCTCGATCCTCACCTTCCACAATCCGCTCACCGTCGCCGAGAGCTACGCCATGGTCGACGTGCTCTCCGGCGGGCGGCTGGTGTTCGGCGTCGGCTCCGGCTACCTCGCGCACGAGTTCGCCGGCTACGCCATCGATCCGGCCGAGAAGCGCGATCGCTTCGACGAGAATCTCGCCGCGGTCAAACGGCTGCTCGCCGGCGAGCGCGTGACCGCGCACGGCCGCTTCCATTCAATCGACGCCGTGCAGCTCAATGTGCTTGCCGCTGCAGCGCGAGGTGCCGCTCTACGTCGCGATCCTGCGCAAGGAGGCGGCGTACCACGTCGGCCGGCAGGGCCACAACATGCTGTGCGTGCCCTATGCGTCGCTCGAAGAGTTTCGACGACATCGCCGACCCTGATCGGCGAGTACCGCAAGGGCCGCGCCGAGTCCGGCTCGCCGGCCGGCGAGAACAGCGCGGCCGTGACCTTGCACACCCACGTGGCCGAGAGCGACGCCGCGGCGCGGCGTAACGCCGAGGCAGCCGTTCAACCTCTACGTCGACACCCGGCTCTACGCCAAGAAGTCGACCTACGACGACGCTATGCGCAACGGGCTCAACCTGTTCGGCTCGGTCGAGACCGTCGCCGACAAGCTCGTCGCGCTTTCCCGCATGGGCGTCGACCACGTCATGGCGCTGCAGAATTTCGGCCTGATGCCGCAGCCCCTGGTGGCGGCCTCGATGGAGCGCCTGATGCGCGAGGTGATGCCGCGCTTGCGCGCGCGGATCGGCGCGGCGAACGCGGTGGCGTGAGTCACCCGCGCTTGAACGTCCTTGCCACGTAACCGCTGATGCTCTCGGCGCTCTCCGGCGCGAGCCAGACCGCGCTCACCGCGTCGTCGTGGGCGGCGCCGTCGCGGCGGAAGCGCTCAGCGACCGGGCCCCGGATATGGCCCTTGCTCAGTTCGAACGCCTGCGGACGTAAAGCCGCGAGCCGCTCGGCGGCTTCGAGCGCGCGCGGCATCAAGTCGTCGGGCGCCACCACCTCGTCGATCAGCCCGCGCTCGCGGGCGTCCTCCGGCGCGTAGGTTGCGGCGCCGAAAATGACCTCGGACAGGCGCCGGCGCGGGGTGACGAAGCGCATGATCTCGAACGCCATCGCGGGGAACGGCAAGCCGACCTGCAGCTCGGTGACGCCGATGCGCCCGCCCCCGCGCACCATCACGCGGTGGTCGGCGCAGCAGGCGAGCACGCAGCCGCCGGCGACCGCGTGGCCGTTGACGGCCGCGACCACCGGCTTCGGAAAGAAGAACGCGGTCTCGTAGAGCCGGCTGAGCGCCGGCAGGAACTCGCGGAAATAGTTTGGGCCGCTCGAGGTCGCGCGCAACAGGTCGACGCCGGCCGAGAAGATCTTGCCCTGGCCGGTGAGCACGACCGCCTTGGCTTCGGCGGTGTGGAAGGCGTCGAACCAGGCCGCGAGCGCGTCGCAGAACTCGGTGTCGAGTGCGTTGGCCTTGCCGTGGGCCATGGTGACGACGGCAACCGGGCCTTGGTGAGTGATGTCGAACACGGACGAAATTCCTTTCAAATGAGCCGCCTGCTCCCCAACGCCTCATGCTGAGAGCCTGTCCCGGATTGATCCGAGATGCTCTCCCGGACGAAGTCCGGGAGAGCCTCGAAGCACGCACTGCGGCGCCGCTTGGCTCGAACGCCTGGAGCATCCTTCGAGACGCGCCGCCTTCGCGGCCGCTCCTCAGGATGAGGTTTACGGTGCGGCGCGGTTCACCATCACAGCGCCTTGGCCTGCTCGCGCAGCACGAATTTCTGGATCTTGCCGGTCGCGGTGGTCGGGAGCGGGCCGAACACCACCGACTTCGGCGCCTTGAAATGCGCGAGCTCGGCCCGGCAGAACGCGATCACCTCCTCGGCGGTTACGGCCGAGCCGGGCTTGAGCTGCACGAACGCGCACGGCGCCTCGCCCCATTTCTCGTCCGGTCGCGCCACCACCGCGGCAAGCTGCACTGCCGGGTGCCGGTAGAGCGCGATCTCGACCTCGACGCTGGAGATATTCTCGCCGCCCGAGATGATGATGTCCTTGGCGCGGTCCTTGATCTCGACATAGCCGTCGGGATGCTCGACCGCGAGGTCGCCGGTGTGCATCCAGCCGCCGGCGAACGCCGCGGCGGTCGCCTTCTTGTCCTTCAGGTATCCGAGCATCACGGTGTTGCCGCGGATCATGATCTCGCCGATGGACTTGCCGTCGCGCGGCACCGGCGCGAGCGATTTCGGGTCGGCCACCCTGTGGCCCTCGACCACCGGATAGCGCACCCCCTGGCGCGCCGTGTACGCGGCGCGCTGCTCGAGCGGCAGGCCGGCCCAGTCGTCCTGCGGCACGCACAGCGTCGAGGGTCCCTGCAGCTCGGTCATCCCGTAGATGTGTGTCACCCGGAAGCCGAGCTCCTCCATGCCCTTGATCACCTTGGCGGGAGGCGGCGAGCCGCCGGTCTGGATGTCGACGACTTGGTCGAATTTTTGGCGTTGCTCGGCCGGCGCGCTCACCAGCATGTTGAGCACGGTCGGCGCGCCGCACATGTGAGTGACGCCGTGCTCGGCGATCAGGGCGAAGATTTGCGCCGGATCGACCTTGCGCAGGCACACATGGGTGCCGCCCATGGCGGTGACCGACCACGGGAAGCACCAGCCGTTGCAGTGGAACATCGGCAGCGTCCACAGGTACACCGGCTTCGGCGGCAGCGGCCAGGCCATGATATTGCCGACCGATTCCAGGAACGTGCCGCGGTGGTGGTAAACCACTCCCTTGGGGTTGCCGGTGGTGCCGGACGTGTAGTTGAGCGCGATCGCGCTCGACTCGTCGGCGGGCGGCGCGGCGGCGAAATTTTCGTCGCCGGCCGCGATGAAATCCTCGTACTCGATCTCGCCGAGACGCTCGCCCGGCCCGGTATAGAGCGGGTCGTCGACGTCGACCACCAGGGGCCGGCGTTTGAGCTGCGCCAGCGCGGGGCCGACCTGGGCCGCATATTCACGGTCGGTGATGAGCACCTTGGCTTCGCCATGCTGCAGGATGTAGGCGACGGTTGCGGGGTCGAGCCGCGTGTTGATGGTGTTGAGCACGGCACCCAGCATCGGCACGCCGTAATGGCACTCCAGCATGGCCGGCACGTTCGGCAGCATGGCCGAAACCGTATCGCCGCTGCGCACGCCGCGCTTTGCCAAGGCGGACGCCAACCGGCGCGCGCGCTCCTCGAGCTGCCGGTAGGTCAACCGCCGCTCGCCGTGGATGACCGCCGTGCGGTTCGGGTGGATCGCGGCCGTGCGGGCCAGAAACCCCACCGGTGACAGTGGGGCGAAATTGGCGGCGTTGGGCTTGAGGGCGGCATAGAGATCGGTACGGGCGGCCGGTCGCGCGCTCCGGCGGCTCGATTTGCCGGAGACGTGCAAAGCGCGGACGGTTGTCTTCTTGCGTTTGGCCATAGTCCTCCCCTCGTAGGATGGGTTGAGCGGGCGCGAAACCCATCGCAACACCGCCACCGGGCAGATGGGTTTCGCTGCACGCTCAACCCATTCTACACGGCGCCACACAGCGCCGGTTGGCCGCAGCCTAGCGCGATGGACGCCCGGGCGAAACGTGTTAGGGTCGCGCATCCAAAAACCAAAGGGAGGGCAAACCATGGCAACACGGTACGTCGCACTTGGCGCGTCGCTGGCAGCGCTGGCGGCGCTCGCCATTGCACCGCCGGTGTCGGCACAGGAACGCACCGTCAAGATCACCGGCTTCGGCGCGAAGTCCGGCGTCGTGCGCGTGTTCGGCGTCAACAGCGAGGCAGCGCTGAAAGCGGCCGCCGAGGAAATTAACAAGGCGGGCGGCGTCACTCTTGGGGATGGCGCCAAGGCCAAGTTTGCGATCGAGTTCCTGGATGACCGCTGCAATGCCGAGGAAGGCATCTCGGTCGTCCGCCGCATCGCCTCGAGCGACGCCTTCATCGCGGTCGGCCCGACCTGCTCGAACGTCGCCGAATCGCTGTTCGGCATCCTGCAGAAGAAGGTCGGGGACGCCTCCGACAGCGGCCTGCAGTTCCCGATCATCGCCGACGTCGCGGCGAAGACCGGACTGGCCAAGATCTCGGAATGGGCGTTCCGCAACGTGCCGAGCGAATTCGAGATGTACAAATCTCTGTTCGCCTGGCTGAAGACGCAGCATCCGAACCTCAAGACCATGTACGGCGGCGTCGAGAAGGATTTTGCGCATTCAAACGCCACCTATGGGGTGATAAAGGCTCAGGCCGAAGCCAACGGTTTCCAGGTGCTCGGCACCTCCGAGTGGCTGCTCAACGACACCACTTTCTCCACCCAGGTGCGCGAGATGCGTCGCGCCAATCCTGACATCGTGGTGGTGTCGGCGCACCCGTTCACCACCTGCGGCGTACTCAAGGAGATGGACCGGCAGGGCGTGAAGCCGAAGCTTCTGGTCGGTCTCACCTCCTCGTCGAGCATCGAGACGCTGCAGGGCTGCGCCAAGCAGGCCGAAGGCATCATCATCCCCACAGGCTTTGCGCCGGTGACGCCGGAAGCGCAGAAAGCCGCTGACGACGTGGCAAAGTTCGGCGGCAGCGCCGACCTGCACAGTGCCGCGGCCTACGAGATCATGTTCATCCTCAAGGATGTGATCGAGGCGCAGAAGATCATAGCCAAGCCCGACACGGTGGCGGCCGACCGCATCAAGATGCGCGAGGGTCTCGCCGCTCTGAAGGAGACCAAGGGCCTGCTCGGCAAGGTCGGCCGCACGGCGGACCGCGAGGCGATCAAGCCGTTCCTCTACGTCCACGCCAAGGACGGCAGCTGGCAGGTGCTGTTCAAGCCGTCGTCCTGATCGGTCGAGCGGCGACCGCCGGCGAGCTGCGGTCCGACCTCTCCCCGCAAGCGGGGAGAGGTAAGCGCGCGGCCCCGCCGAACAAGCGCCCGAGTCCCCACCGTGGACTATCTCGACTTCATCGATGCCGTGCAGGCGCTCGCCGACGGCGTGCTGTTCGGCGCCACCTATGCGCTGCTCGGCATCGGCTTCACGCTGATCTTCGGCGTGATGCACAAGATCAACCTGTCCTACGCCGCCGCTTCGATCGGCGCCGCCTACGCGAGCCTCTTGATCCTCGGCGACGTCAAGGCGCCGCCGCCGGCGGTGTTCGTGCTGGCGGCGGCCTCCGGCGGCGTCATCGGCGCCGTCGTCTACCTCTTGTGCTTCAAGTTCATTCCGCTCGCCAACCCGCTGGCGACCCTGATGTCCACCGTCGGCATGCTGCTGTTGATCGACGAGATCGTGGCGCACGTGACCGCCGGCGTGCCGCTGTCCTATCCGGCGCTGTTCTCCGACGTGATCATCCGGGCCGGTCCGTTCAACCTGCGCGGCGACCTGATGTTCGTGTTCGCCCTCGGGTGCCTGTGCATGGTCGTGCTGCTCACGCTGCTGTATCGCACCCGCCTCGGGCTCGCCACGCGCGCGGTCTCGCAGCAGCCGGTCGCGGCGCAGCTGTGCGGCATCGGGCTCGACCGGGTCAACAGCCTCACCTTCGTCATCACCGGCGTGCTCGGCGGCATCGCCGGCGCCATGATCGGCGCGGCGATCGGCGTGCTCTCGCCGCTGCTGTCGCTGCCGCTGACCGTGAAGGGCCTGATCGTCACGGTGATCGGCGGCCTCGGCAGCATCCCTGGAGCCATCATCGCGGGCCTCCTGGTCGGCGGCCTGGAAAACATGTTCCAGTTCTTCCGCGGCGTCTCGGAGCGCGACCTTTACATCATGCTGCTGCTGTTCATTTTCCTGGTGTTCCGCCCCGGCGGCCTGTTCGCGCCGGCGGCCGGTCGCGATTGAGGTCGTGTATGATAGTCCGCGAGAGACGTGTCATGCCCGGGCTTGACCCGGGCATCCATCAATCTTCGCAAGAGTCTTTCCGAAGGGATGGATTGCCGGGTCAAGCCCGGCAATGACGGATGAGTGTCGACTCGAAAACGATCACGGAACGGCGCAATGGATTTCTACCTCGGTCTTGCCCAGATCATCGGCGTCCACACCCTGCTCGGGCTCTCCGCCTATTGCGTGCTGCAAACCGGCCAGGTGAGCCTCGCCCAGGCCGGCTTCTTCGCGATCGGCGCCTACGTGGCCGGAATGCTGACGGTGCTCGCGCAGTGGCCGCTCGTCCCCGCGCTGCTGGTGGCGGCGGTTGTCGCCGGAGCGATCGCCTGCGCGGTCGGGTTCCCGGCGCTGCGCGTCAAGGGACTGATGCTGGTGGTGGCGACGGTGGCGTTCGGCGAGGCCGTGCGGCTGTTCTTCTTCAATTTCAACTATCAGCTCGAGCGCGGCGAGATCCGCATCGGGCCGCACGGCGGCGAAGGCTTCCGCCAGATCCGCTACTTCCCGGAGAACGGCTGGAGCACGCTCGACGTCGTCGTCTTCATCTGGATCGTGGTGGCGCTGGTGATGGCGGCGCTGTGGTGGATGGACCGCTCGCGCGCCGGCGCGGTGCTGCGCGCGGTCGGCGAGGACGAGCTCGCGGCGCAAAGCTCAGGGCTCAACCTCACCGCCGTGAAGGTGTCCGCCATGACGGTCGGCGGCGTGATCGCCGGCATCGGCGGCGGCATCTTCGCCCACTACACGACCCACATCGAGCACGTGCAGTTCGGCGTCGTGCTGGCGACTTTCGCGATCGCCTATCCGATCCTCGGCGGCCTTTCCAACGTTTTCGGCACGCTGATCGCCGTCGTCTTCATCCAGGGACTGCTGATCGAGGGCCTGCGCTTCATGGGCGACTGGCGCAACCTGTTGTTCGGCGGGCTGATCCTGCTGGCGATGAACCTGCGCCCGCGCGGCCTGCTCGACGCCCGGGCGCTCGCCGATTTGAAGCGGCTGTTCGTGCGGCCCAAGGAGCGCGCCGGTGCTTGAGCTTCACGCCCTGAGCAAGCATTTCGGCGGCGTGCGCGCTGTCGACGACGTCGAGCTTGTCGTCAAGCGCGGCGAGATCTTCGGCCTGATCGGGCCCAATGGGTCGGGCAAGAGCACGATCGTCAACCTGATCTGCGGACTGTTTCAACCGACCGCAGGCCGTGTGTCCTTCCACGGCGCCGACATTACCGACCTCGCGCCGCACGCGCGCGTGTCGCAGGGGATCGCGCGCACGTTCCAGAGCATCCGGCTGTTCGGCCAGCTTACCGTCTGGCAGAACCTGTGGGTCGCCCAGAATTCCGCCGAGCAACGCCACCAGGGCCGTTTCGTCTCGCGCTGGCTCGGCGGCTCCCGCCGGGCGCGCGCGGAGATCGACCGCACGCTCGCGTTCTTCGACCTCGCCCACAAGGCGGACGAGCTTGCCGGCAACCTCGCCTTTGGCGAGCAGCGGCGGCTGGAATTCGCCCGCGCGCTGGCGGGCAGGCCTACGCTGCTGCTGGTCGACGAACCCGCCGCCGGCATGAACGCCGAGGAGATCGAGCAGCTCGACAACCGCATTCGCAGGCTGCGCGACGACGGCATCACCATCCTGTTGATCGAGCACCACATGGAGCTGGTGATGGCGGTGACCGACCGCGTCGCCGTGCTCAATTTCGGGCGCAAGATCGCCGAGGGTACGCCGTCGCAGGTGCAAGCCGATCCCCTGGTGCGCGAGGCCTACCTCGGCACCGCCGCGGCCGCGTGAGGACAGCGATGCTGGACGTCGTCGACCTCGTCACCGCCTACGGCAAGATCGAAGCGCTCAAAGGCGTCTCGCTGCGCGCCGAGGGCGGCCGCATCACCTGCCTGCTCGGCCCCAACGGCGCCGGCAAGACCACGCTGATGATGACGATCGCCGGCATCCTGGCGCCGCGCCGCGGCTCGGTCCGGCTGGAAGGGAACGAGCTCATCGGGCGCTCGCCCGCCGGCATCGTGGCGCAAGGCGTCGCGCTCGTGCCGGAGAACCGCCTGGTCTTTCCGCACATGAGCGTGCACGAGAACCTGTTGGCGGGCGCCTACCAGCGCCGCGACCGGGCCGGGATCGCCGCCGATCTCGAGCGCATGTACGGCCGCTTCCCGCAGCTGCGCGAGCGCCGGGCGCAGCTCGCCGGCACGCTGTCGGGCGGCGAGCAGCAGATGCTGGCGGTTGCGCGCGCGCTGATGTCGCGCCCGCGCCTGCTGTTGATGGACGAGCCCTCGCTCGGCCTGGCGCCGCTGGTGGTGGCGGAAATCTTCCGCATCGTCGCCGAACTCAACCGCGACGGCACCAGCATCTTCCTGGTCGAGCAGAACGCCCACATGGCGCTGCAAGTCGCGCATCACTTCTATCTGATGGAGCAGGGCCGGGTGACGTTCAGCGGAACCCCTGGGCAGCTCGCCGAGGACGAGGTGATCCAGCGCGCCTATCTCGGCAGCGGCCGCGCGGCGGGATGACACAGAACCTCGCATTCCGCGGCGCGAGCGTAGGTCGCGAGCCCGGAATCCATAACCCCGGCGCTGCGGAGTATGGATGCCGGATTCGCGCCACCCAAGTCGGCCCTAGCCGACTAGGGCTCGTTCAAACGCCGATCCCGGGCAAGCCCGAGATCGGTGGCGCGCCCCGGAATGACGAGCATTGGGCAGTGGTCCGATGATCGACCTCATCCAGAACACGATCGACGGCGTGATGATCGGCTCGTCCTACGCGTTGCTGGCGCTCGGCTTCACCTTGATCTTCGGCGTCATGCGCCGGCTCAACCTCTCCTACGGGCCGTCGATCATGCTGGGCGCCTATCTCGGCACGCTCCTGCACGTGCACTTCGGCGCCGGGCCGGTGGTGGTCGCCGCCGCGACCGTGGCCGGGGCGGCGCTTGCCGGCGTCTATGTCGAGCGGCTGTGCTTTGCCCCGATGGCGGCGGGCGCCGGCATCGCCTCGATGGTGTCGAGCTTCGCTATCTGGATGCAGCTCGAGCAGGCGGCCGTCCTGCTGCTGCCGCGCCACACCTACGCGTTCCCGCCGCTCGCGAGCGGCGCTGCGCTCACGCTCGGTCCGTTCCTGCTGCGCGCCGATCACCTGGTGATGCTTGCCTGCGTGCTGGTGCTGACCGCCGTCATCCACCTCGGACTCTACCGCTCCCGCTTCGGGCTGGCGCTGCGCGCGATCATCGACCAGCCGATGGCCGCGCACCTCGTCGGCGTCAATGTGAAGGCGGCGACCCTGTGCGCGTTCGCGGGCGCCTCGGCGCTCGGCGGCATTGCCGGCTACCTCGTGCTCGCCGTCGACCAGCAGGTCACGCCGATGTTCGGCATGTGGGCGACCCTGAAGGGTCTCGTCGCCATGATGATCGGCGGGCTCGGTTCGATCCCCGGCGCGGTGGTCGGCGGCCTGCTGCTGGGACTGATCGAGGCGCACAGCCAGTGGTATTTCGGGCCGCAGATCCGCGACCTGATCGCCTACGCGCGTCCTGTTCGGATTCCTGGTGCTGCGGCCGGGCGGCCTGCTTGGCGCCGCGCCCGCGCGCGACCTGATCATCGCGCAGCGGCGAGCCTGACCCGTGGACGACTATCTCGTCGGCGTGCTCTCCAACATCGGCGTGCTCGCCTTCCTCGCGCTGTCGGCCTATCTGCTGCTGCTGACCGGCGAGATTTCCTTCGGGCAGCAGGCCTTCTTCGCCATCGGCGCTTACGCGGCCGGCATTGCGACCGCGATGTGGGCTTGGCCGCTCGCCGCCGGCTTGCTGTTCGGCGCGCTCGCGGGCGCGGCGGCCGCGCTCCTGGTCGGCATCCCGACCTTGCGACTGCACGGGCTCTACTTCGCGATCGCGACGCTCGCCTTCGCCGAGATGGTGCGGCTCGCGTTCGAGCTGTTCCGCTATCAGGTCATGGTCGCGGGCGAGCTGGTCGGCCCGAACGGCGCCGACGGCTTCCGCGACATCCGCTACGTGTTCCAGAACAACATCGAGGCGGCGCAGTTCCTGCTGCTGATCTATGCGCTGCTGGCAGCGACGCTGCTCGGCTTCGTGCTGCTCGAGCGCTCGCGCCTCGGGGTGAGCTTTCGCATGATCGGGGAGGATCATGTGCTGGCTCAAATGCACGGCATCGCGGTTGCCAGGCATAAGCTGATCGCCGCCGGGCTCGCCGGCGCGCTCGCCGGGCTCGGCGGCGGCCTCTACGCCCATCTCACCACCTATGTCGAGCCGCGCCTGTTCGACGTCATGCTCGGGGTGCACAGTCTGGCCTACGGCCTGATCGGCGGGCTCGGCACGGCGCTCGGTCCGCTGCTCGGCGTGTTGATCGACATCGGGCTGCTGGAGTCGATCCGCGCGCTCTCAGGCTACCGCATGATCATCTTCGGCGGCCTGGTGGCGTTGCTGTTGATCGTGCGGCCGCGCGGATTGCTGGACGAAATTTTGGTGCACCGTATCCGCCGTGCGTGGCGCCGGCTGTGGCGACATCCCGCCGTGAAGGAGGCGTCTTGACCATCCCGTGCCGACCGGCGGCCCTGGCGGCTGCCATACTGTGCATTCCGGTCGCCGCGCACGCGGCCGAGGTGCGCGCCAAGGCCGACGTTGAGTGCCAGCCGTTGCCGGCGAAGCTGCAATACGATTGCACCGTGAAGCTTGCGGACGCGCGCACCGACGCAGCCGGTGAGCGGTGCGACCGTGCGTATCGGGGCCGACATGCCGTCGATGCCGATGGCGCACAACGTGCGGCCGGTGCCGGCGGCGGCCGGGCCGGAGGCCGGCACCTATCGGGCCCGCCTCACGCTCGAAATGCACGGCGACTGGGCGCTGCGCATCGACGTCACGGGTCCGCTGCGCGACCGCGTCGTCAAGGTCATGCGGTTCGAGCCGGGCCGGGCGTTGCCTGCGCCGGCGGGTAGGGCGCCAGCGCAACCCCGGCACTAGGCTGGGCTCAAAAGGCGTTCGTCAGCAGCACCCAGTTCTTCCCCTGATTGATCCAGCCCTCCTTGAACATCGGCCGTGTCGCGGTTTCGCGGTAGCCGGTTCGCTCGTACAGCCGGCGCGCGCCGGTATTGGCATCGGAGACGATAAGGCTCAACCCGCGGCTGCCGAGCTCCCGGCCCGTCCTGTCCGCCAATCGCAGCAGCTCGGTGCCGAGGCCCGCGTTCCGGAAGGCCGGGAGAACCGCGAGCACGTTCACGTACCAGGTCCCGGGCGCGAGGTTCTCGAGCTCCTGCAGCGGCCGGAACATCGCGGGCGTGTCGGCTGCGAGGGCGAGAGGAGCATCGGCGATCGCGTAACCGATCAGGCAGCCGGCGGCCTCGCCCTCACGTTCGATGATCGTCGCGTTGCGGTACGAGAAGCTGCCCTGCCCGCGGCCGGCGCGCGCGCGCCCGACGTCCCACGCGGTCTCGCCAGGACCGGCGAGCTTCCCCCACAGATAGAGCGGCATGCCTTCGCCCGCGTGGTTGACAAGCTCCGCCAGGACGCCGGCGTCCTCTTTTGTGGCCGGGCGGAAAGGGTGATGCAGCGACATCACGGAAGCCTCCAGAGGCTTGCTTGCCATTATCGGACGCGTCGGCGGCGAGCAATGCCGAGGTCATGGCCGGGCGCGGGCCGAGAGGTGCACCGCAACTGGTTGTTGCGCATCGAAAAGACCCGCAGCGTGGACGGCGATCCGTCGAGAATCCTCAAAGCTACAATTTGAAGCAAGTCTTTCAGCCAAAAAAACATTCATGGCGTTTCAATAGCCGACCGTTCGGAGCGCGCCGGCATGCCTGTGGACATTGACGATCGAATGCGCGCCGCGTCGCAATGGATCAAGGCTTGCATTCCGGGACGCCGCTTGCCGCATCGGTTGAAATTCACGATCGCCGTTGGCTTCATTCGCGACCAATCGGGCGCCTATCTGGTCGCCGCGGCGCTGGCGATGCCGGTCTTGACCGGAATCGTAGGGCTCGGGACAGAGGTCGGTCTCTGGTACTACAAGCATCGGACCGCGCAGAGCGCCGCGGATTCCTCGGCGCTCACCGCGGCGACGGCCCTTTACCGGGACGGCAGCTCCAGCGATCTCACCCTGCAGGCCAACAGCGTCGCTGCCTCATATGGTCTGGCGGCCGGCACCAACGGCGCGACCGTGACGGTAAACCAGCCGCCGAAATCGGGGCCGAACGTCGCTACCCCGCGAGCCGTCGAGGTGATCATAAGCCAGCCTCAGGCACCGCTGTTCTCCGCGATGTGGAGCTCGCAACCGTTGACGATTTCGGCGCGGGCGGTCGCCAAAGGGACTGGGGGAAAGGGCTGCGTGCTGGCTCTCGATCCGACGGCAGGCGGTTCCGCCACCGTGCAGGGAACGGCGCAAGTGACCCTCGACGGCTGCAGTCTGCTCGACAACTCCAACCACGCTTCCGCGGTTACGGCCGGCGGGTCTGGAAGCATTTCGGCGCAGTCGGTGAGCGTGGTCGGGGGCATCTCGGGGGCAGCCGCCATCACGACGACCGATGGGATGTTGACCGGCCAGCAGCCGACGCCCGACCCGTACGCGACAACCGACTTCCCGTCATTTTCGGGATGCAGCCACAATAATTTCAAAGCGAATGACTCGGTGACCATTAGCCCTGGTGTGTATTGCAACGGAATCAGCATCAATGCCGGCGCGAGCGTGACGCTCACCCCCGGCATTTACTATATCGACCGGGGCGACCTGTCGGTGAACGGCGGCGCCAGCATGACCGGCACAGGAGTGACGCTCGTTTTCACCTCGAGCAACGGCCACAACTATGCCGGCGCAACGATCAATGGCGGTGCCACCATCAACTTGACGACGCCGACCTCGGGGCCGACCGCCGGAATCGTCATCTTCGGCGACCGCAGCATGACGGTGGGCACTCCATTCAAGTTTGAGGGGGGCTCTTCGCAGATCTTCGGCGGGGCGGTCTATGTTCCGGCCGGGGCCGTGAAATTCGCTGGCGGCGCCAACTCGAGCACCGGCTGTACCCAGCTGATCGGCAACACGGTTACCTTTGTGGGCAACGCGAATTTCTCGCTCAACTGCAACGGTATGGGGACGCAGCCGGTGGCCTCGGCCCTCGCCAAGTTGATCGAATAGACGGCAACCCTGATGATCGAAGCGTTTTGGCGAAATGCGCACCTGCGCGCGAAGCTGGCAGAATTTTTCGCCGGCTCGGGGCAAGGAATTCAGGGCGCGGCGGCGATCGAGCTTGCCGCCCTGGCGCCGGTGCTTCTCATGGCCATGGTCGTCACGGTCGACCTGGGCATGGGCATTTACCGCAACATGCAGGTTCAGGGTGCCGCGCAATCGGGGGCCGAATACGCCGCCACCCACGGCTTCAACGCCGGTGCCATCACCAACGCGATCGCAATTTCCACGCCGTTGACCGGCCTCAGCGCCTCACCGGCGCCGCGTCAATTCTGCGGGTGTGCGCCTCGAGCACCGGGATCGCGGAAGGCGCGTGCGACGCAATCTGCGGCGGCGGCGCGAGGGCCGGGACCTATGTGACAGCCTCGGCGCAGAGCGTCTACCAGACAATCATTCCATACCCGCTGCTGCCGGGCTCGTTCACGCTCACCGCTCAATCGACGGTACGACTGCAATGAGACTCGCCGGTGCGCTGGTCGATGAACGGGGAACAACCTCGGTCGAATTTGCTCTCAGTGCGCCGTTGTTCGCATTGATGATCGCGGGCGTGATGGGAGCCGGACTGCTGTTCTGGGCCCAAACCAGCCTGCAGCATGGCGTCGAGATGGCCGCGCGCTGCGCAAGCATCAACAAGGCGATATGTGGTCAAACGAGTGATATTCAGAATTATGCGGTCGCGCAGACCGCCGGCTTGAGCCCGCCGGCCTCCATATTCAGCGTGTCGACATCTGCTTGCGGGACCCTGGTGAGCGCGAGCTATCCGATCGTGACGGTCCAGGCCCTCTGGGGAATTTCGCCGTTCACTCTGACCGCGCAGTCCTGCTATCCGAAGTAACGCACGCAAGCCGCCTGCGCGATGCCCCCATTGATAACATTCGTTGCTCCAAAGCACGGTATTTTCCTCAAATGTTGTGCGCTGATTTTGCTCCGAACAATTTCACTCAATATGGAATTGAATGCCAAAACGCTATTTGAGGAAGAATTGAAGGGTCTGCGCGATACTTGAACGAAGGCGCCCAGAACCGGCGCCGATGCGCGGGGGGGTTGCATTTGCGTACCAGCACCGTCGGTATGATCGGCGCGTCGGCCGCGTTCGGCCTGCTCGCCGTTTTCGTTGCGCAAGGATGGCTCAACCGCCAAGCCGAATTGCGGCTGCGGAGCATGCAGCAGCCCGAGAAGGCGGCGCCGACGCGCACCGTGGTCGTGGCGACCGCGCCGCTGCGGTTCGGCGAGCCGCTGGTGCAGCGCAAGTTGCGCGAGGTGGCCTGGCCGGACGAAGGGGTCCCGGCCGGCACGTTCGCGTCGATCAGCGAGGCGCTCGCGAGCGGCAAGCGGACGGTGCTCGCCTCGATCGAGCCCAACGAGCCGGTGCTCAAGGCCAAGGTCACCGGCCCGGGCCAGAAGGCGACGCTCTCGGCGCTGATCCAGCAGGGCATGAAGGCCGTTACCATCCGCGTCAACGACGTGGATGGCGTTGCCGGCTTCGTGCTCCCCGGCGACCACGTCGACGTGCTGATGACGCGGCAGCCCGATAAAACCAACAGCAGCACCGAGGTGGTGTTGCAGATGGTGAAGGTGCTTGCGGTCGATCAAAGCGCCGACGCGGCGGCCGACAAGCCCGCGGTCGCGCGCGCCGTGACGCTCGAAGTCGACACGGTTTCTGCTCAGAAACTGTCGCTCGCGGGCTCGATCGGCGCGCTGTCCCTGGCGTTGCGCAAGGCCGGCGAGTCGGAAATCGAAGGGACGCGCCAAATCACGCCCGGCGATTTCGCCCGCGCGGAAGCCGCGCCCAAACCAGTGGCCCCGAAGCGGCTCGCGACCGTCACAGTAACGCGCGGCGGCAAGACGCAGGACGGCAAGAGCCAGGACTACAACGTCATCACCGAGCCCGATGTGCGCACCGCCAGCCGCGACGGCGCGGTCGGGCCGGTCGCCGAGCGGGTATTTCAAGCGTGGGGCGCGCGGTGAGCGCATCCGGACATGGCCGCCGCGAGGCGCAGGTGGCGTTGCTGTCGGGCATGCTGGCGGCGGTGGTCGGGCTGCTGTTGTCGGCATTCAGCGCCTTCGGCACCACGCTGGAGATCGCCGGCAAGCGGACCGGATCGGTGCGCGTCACCATCGGAAAATCCGAGGCGGTGCGCGTCGACAAGAGCTTCGTCGATGTCATGATCAGCGACGCCGATGTCGCGGACGCCATTCCGCTCACCGACCGATCGCTGTCGATCCAGGGCAAGAAGATTGGCAGCACGCGGCTCTCGCTCTACGGCGACGGCAAGACGCTGGTCGGGGTCATCGACATCGAAGTCTCGTATGACATCGCACAGCTTGCCGAGGAGCTTGCGCAGCGGTTTCCGAGGGCCCGCCTCCGGGTCTCCTCGGTGAACGGCCGGCTCCTGCTCGCCGGCACCGTGCCCGACGCCGTCACGCTCGATCGCGCCATCATCATGGCGAGGCAGTTCGCCCCCGAAGTGATCAACTCGGTGCGCGTCCTGCAGGCCCAGCAGGTGATGCTGGAGGTTCGCTTCGTCGAGGCCTCCCGCAGCGCCGCCCGCGAGCTCGGGGTCAACTGGGCCGCGGTTGCCAACAATTTCGTGGGCGTAACCGGATTGACCAACCCGATCAGCGGCAAGGAGCAATTCGGCACCTTCATCGGCACCATGCTCGGCAAGGGCGTGCAGGTCGACCTCATGATCCGGGCGCTGGAGGACCGCGGACTCGCTCGCCGGCTGGCGGAGCCGAACCTAGTGGCGCTTTCGGGCGACACTGCAAGCTTCCTGGCGGGCGGCGAGTTCCCGTTTCCGGTGCAGTCGGGCCTCAATCAGGTGACCGTCGAGTTCAAGAAGTTCGGCATCGGGCTGGCCTTCACGCCCACGGTTCTCGACACCGGCGTCATCAACCTGAAGATCGAGCCGGAAGTCAGCCAGCTCGATCCGACCAACTTCGTCCAGTCCGCGGGCTTGCGGATTCCCGGCCTCATCGTGCGCCGGGCCAATACCACGATCGAGTTGCGTGACGGGCAAAGCTTCGCGATGGCGGGGTTGCTGCATACGGAGAGCACGACCGATCAGAGCCAGTTGCCCTGGATCGGCGACGTGCCGATCCTCGGCACGCTGTTCCGCAGCGCCTCCTTCCAGAAGCGGGAAACCGACCTCGCGATCATCGTGACGCCGCGCCTGGTGCGTCCGACGCGGCCTGGCGACACGGTCAAGACGCCGCTCGACAACACGGCCAATGGCAATGACGTCGACGTGTTCCTGGCGGGTCAAGCGGAAGTCACCGCCAGGCAGCGCGGGCTCACGCACGAGTACCGCCACGTCGGCCATATCTTGGATCTTTCGAAGGGAGCCCAGCGTGCTGCGCAATAATCGCATTCGCACTGTCGGCGTCGTCCTGACGGTGCTGACGATGCCGGTCGGTTTGACGGGCTGCCTCGGGGTCTATTCCGGCCTCTACCTCGACCGGCGCGAGTCGATCAGCCTGAACGGCGGCGACGCGGCGGCGTCCAACAAGGTCGCCCAGATGATCGATCCGTGGCCCGTCGAGGCGCGCGACCGCAACATCCCCGGTAACGGCCAACGCCAGCAGAAGGCGATCGAGCGCTACCGCACCGATACCGTGAGGCAGCTCCACACCGAGCGCAGCTCGCCGGCGGTCCAGCCAGTCCTGCTCGGGGCCGCGCCGCCCGGATCGTCTTCGAGTCAGTAAGGCTGCTCTCCCGAAATCGCCGGTCCTGTCGGCGGCATTGCTCCGGTGCAGTGAGTTCCGTTCGATGTTGATGAAGACGCCGCCGCAACCAAGTTCGCGCATCAAGGTCCTGGCGCTCGCCGCCGACGCCGAGTTCGAGCAGTCGATGCGCGCGCTCGCGGGCGGGGCGGGCCGCATCGAGATCGATATCGTCTCTGGTTGGCCGGCACGTACGGCCGACGGAATCGCTTTCGATATCGACGTCGATATCATCTCCGATTGGTCGGCACGCGCGCCCGAGGAATTCGCCTTCGATGCCGATGTGATTGTCGTCGACATCGACAACGAGGGGCCTGACAGCCTGGCCACGCTGCAGCAATTGGTGGTGGAGGTTGCCGGCCGGCTGCCGATCATCGCCGCCACGCGCGCGTTCGATGCCGATGTCGGCCGCCGCTTGATGCATTTGCGCATCGCGGACTTTCTGCTCAAGCCGGTCACCGCCGCCGATCTCATGCGTGCATGCACGCGGGTCTCTGCAGGTCGCTTCCGCGGCACGAAAGGTCGAGGCCGAGATCTTCACCTTCCTGCCGGCGAGCGGCGGTGTCGGTGTCACGACGTTGGCGATCCAGACCGCACTGCTGCTGCTCGCGTACGCAGCCGAAGAACGCATCATCTACCTGTCTGGTCGATCTCGACTTCCAGCAGGGCTCGTGCGCCGACTATCTCGACCTCGAGCCGCGGCTCGACCTCGACGAGATCGAGCCGCGGCCGGAGCGCCTCGACGCGCAACTGCTCGAAGTCATGCTGTCGCACCATGCCTCCGGCCTTGCGGTCGTCTGCGCGCCCAACCGGCCAGCCGAGATGCGCTCCTTCGACCCGGCGGTAGTGACCCGACTGCTCGACCTCGTCGCGGTCCGCTTCAAGTACGTGGTGCTCGACGTGCCGCGCACCTGGTTTCCCTGGACCGACAGCGTACTGGTCGGTTCCAACAAGGCCTACATCGTCACCGAGGCGACGGTGCCGGGACTGCGCCATGCCAATGCGCTGATCGGCGCGATCAATCAGCGTCTCGGCGATAGCGCGCGGCCGAAGGTCATCGTCAATCGTTTCGAGCAGCGCGATGCTCGGCCCCGGCCTGCGTCGTACCGACATCGAGCAGGCTCTCGGCGACACGTTGGCCGGCACGGTGCCGAACGACTATCGCCTGGTGCGCGAGGCGATCGACCGCGGCGTCCCGCTTGCCGACATCAGGCCGCGGAACGCCATAACGGCGGAACTCAAGAAGCTCGTCGTCCCGGCCCAGAAATCCGGTCCGCAGGCGTTCATCGGCCGCATCGGCGGGCTCTTTCAGCGCGCGGCACGGGCGCCGGCGTAGCTCCTCCGTCGAAGGCACGACAAGAGGATAGAGTGCAGGACATGCTCGGGCCGATTTAGCATGCGCGCTGCCGCCTCGCCGCCGCCGCCCGCCGGTCGCGGCCGTCATGACGATCGAGGCGCCTCCCATTGCGCCGCCGGAACCGACGCCGGCGAACGGCGATACCGGTGGGCCCTCGCGACAGCTGACCGAAAAGCTCCTGGACGCCAAGGTCCGGCTGCACCGCCGGCTGATCGAGGAAATCAACCTGTCGGCGCTCGAGCGGCTGCCGGGCGACGAGATCAGGCGCCACGTCTTCGGCATGGTGTCGCAATACATCATCGCCGAGCGCCTGGCGCTCAACGCCGAGGAGCTCGACCTTTTCGTCGCCGAGATCTTGGACGAGATGACCGGACTCGGACCGATCGAGCCGCTGCTCAAGGACCCGTCGGTCAACGACATCTTGATCAACGGCCACGAGTGTATCTACGTCGAGCGCTTCGGCGTGATCGAGCCGACCCTGGTGCGCTTCAAGGACGAGGCCCACCTGATCCGCATCGTCAACAAGATCGTTTCCGCGGTCGGCCGCCGTGTCGACGAGTTGCAGCCGCTGTGCGACGCGCGCCTGCTGGACGGGTCGCGCATCAACATCGCGGTGCGCCCGGTCGCGGTCGACGGCCCGCTGGTGTCGATCCGCAAGTTCTCCAAGAAGCCCTATCACCTGAAAAAGCTTGTCGACATGGGCGCGTTGCGCCCGCAGATGGCCGAGCTGCTGGCGGCGGCCGTGAAGGCGCGGGTGACATTGATCATCTCGGGCGGCACCGGCTCGGGCAAGACGACCATGCTCAACGCGCTGTCGGCCTTCATTTCCGAAAAAGAACGGCTGGTCACCATCGAGGACGCGGCCGAGCTGCAGCTGCAGCAGCCGCATGTCGGGCGCATGGAGACGCGGCCCCCGAACGTGGAAGGGCGGGGGGAAATCCGCCAGCGCGAGCTGGTCAAGAACGCGCTGCGCATGCGGCCGGACCGCATCATCCTCGGCGAATGCCGCGGCGAGGAGGCGTTCGACATGCTCCAGGCCATGAACACCGGCCATGAGGGCTCGATGGCGACGGTCCACGCCAATACGCCGCGCGATGCCATCTCCCGGCTCGAGCAGATGATCGGCATGGCCGGCCTGCCGATGACGGTGGCCAGCATTCGCGCCCAGATCGGCGCCGCCATTCGGATGATCGTCCAGTTGCAGCGGCTTTCCGACGGCAAGCGCCACGTCACCAGCATCGCCGAGGTTACCGGGCTCGAAGGCGACATCATCCAGATGCAGGAAATCTATCGCTACGTGCGCACCGGCACCGCCGCCGACGGGGCCGTGCTGGGACACTTCGAGGCGACCGGCGTGCGCCCGCGCTTCCTCAGCGAGCTCACGGCGCGCGGCATCAATATTCCGGGCGCCTATTTCGATCCATCCAAGCCGCTCTAGCGCCGCATGATTTCAGATCGAAATACCTCCCCGTCATTGCCGGGCTTGACCCGGCAATCCATCATCTTCGCAAAAATCTTGCAAAGCGGATGGATGCGCGGGTCAAGCCCGCGCATGACGATTCAAACCGAAACGACCACGCTGTAACGCCATGTTGTCCACGCTCGACCCGATCTACGCGTTCTATGCGCTGGCGGCGATTTCGGCCGCGCTGCTCGCCGAGTCGGTGTACCTGCTGGCATTCTCCGCAAGGTCCTACCGCAGTGGCGTCAATCGCCGGCTGCGCCTGTTGAAGGACGAGCCGGACCGCGAAAGCGTTTTGATCGAGCTGCGCCGCCGGCGCGGGTTGACCACGACCGGCCTGTACGCGCTGCCGGCGCGTGCGTTCAATCGCCTGATTCTGCAATCCGGCCTGAGCATGGGGATGACGCGCCTGCTCGTCGTCAACGCGATCGCAACGGTGGTCGGCTTCGGATTTCTGGTGATGCTGGGCCTCAATGTGCTGGGGGCCGCGGCCGCTGCGGTCGGCGTCGTGATGCTGCTGTGCTGGGCTGTTTTGACCACGTTGCGCCGTCGGCGGCACCAGAAGTTCGGCAGCCAGTTCCCGGACGCGCTCGACATCATCGTGCGCAGCCTGCGCGCCGGCCACCCCGTGCCGGTCGCAATCGCCATGGTGGGACGGGAAATGGCCGATCCGGTCGGCACGGAGTTCGGCACCGCTTCCGACGAGATCACCTACGGGGCCGATCTCGAAGGCGCGATGCGCAACCTGTACTTCCGCGTCGGGCAGCAGGACCTGCCGCTATTCGTGACGGCGGTCGCCATCCAGAGCTCGACCGGCGGGCGCCTGAGCGAGATCCTCCAAGACCTCTCGGGCATCATCCGGCTGCGCTTCAAGCTGCGCCGGAAGGTCAAGGCGCTCGCGGCGGAGGGCCGGTTCTCGGCGCTGTTCCTGTCCGTCGTGCCGGTGCTGTTGTTCATGACACTCAACTCGGTGGCGCCCGACTTCTACCGCAGCATCTGGCACCACGACGTGACCAAGATGGGTCTCGCCGCGGCCGGGGCATGGATGATGATCGGCAACCTCATCATGTACCGGCTTGTGAACTTCAAGATCTGACCATGGATGCGTTGCTGAATTTCCTCGCCGAGGCGACGGTCGCTAACGGGACGCTGACCATGGCGGTGCTCGTGTTCGCCGCGACGGCGATTCCGGCGTTCGGCGTCATGGGCCTTGTGCGCACGCGCGGCGACGTCAAGCGGCGCGCCGCGGAGGCGGGCAGCGGGACTGCGGTTATCAACAGCAACAACAACAACCGGTCGCTGCGCTACGCCAGTATCCAGGCCGCGCAGCGGCTGGTCGAGTACACCAACCGGCACTTTTCGGGCGAGGCCAAGAGCAAAGGCCATGCGCTGCGCACCCGCCTGATCCAGGCCGGCTTTCTCGATGCGCGCGCCGGCGCGTTCTACTTTCTGACGCGCACGGTTGCGGCCGTTGTGCTGGCGCTGGTAGCGGCCCTCCTGGTGCCGACCCTGCTGCCGACATGGCCGAACGCGTTCTGGCCCGGCGTATGGCTGTCCGGTTGCCTCGGCTATCTGCTCCCCAAGGTCTATCTCGACCGCAGGATCGCCAAGCGCCGCGCCGAGCACCGCGCCGGCTTTCCGGATTTCATGGACCTCCTGGTCGTCTGCGCGAACGCCGGGCTGAGCATGGAGGCGGCGCTCGACCGCGTCGGGCGCGAGCTGAGCGACAGCTATCCATCGCTCAGCTCGAACATCTATATGATGACCCTGGAATTGCGCGCCGGCCGCACCATCGGCGAGGCGCTCGACCACCTGTCCGAGCGGCTCGGGCTCGAGGAAGCGCGCGGGTTCGCCACGCTGCTGCAGCAGTCGGAGGAGCTGGGCTCGAGCTTGACCGATACCTTGCGCGTGTACAGCGACGACATGCGCCACAAGCGGATGTCGCTCGCGGAGGAGAAGGCCTACAGCCTGCCGGCCAAGCTGTCGGTGCCGCTGATCCTATGCATCTTCCCGGTCATCATCATCGTCATCATGCTGCCGGTCTATGTGCGGGTGAAATACGGGGGCTGAGCGCCGGGACACCGTCGCCCTGCTGCGCAAGACCGCGAAGCGATCGAGCCTCGAAGGGCGACGGCGTGAGAGCTGCATGCTTCGAGGCTCGGCACGTTCCGCGCAGAGCCGTGCCGTGCCGGCGGTACAATTCGATCCGATCCCCCCTTAGGGAAGAAATAACCCTCTTCCAGCATTCGCCGCGAGTGTGCCGCGACACATGCATAAGTTTTAACTGGCATTGCCTAAGGTCTTGTCCGTAGTCGCCACAAAGCAAACCCGCGCAGCGCCGATGCCGAATTCTCGCTCCTTGCGACTGCTCGCAACGGTCGCCCTGCTGGCGGCCCCGCTTGGCCTCGGCGGCTGCTCGGTGCTCTCGCAGGCGGGCGCGCCGTCGACGGCCGCGGCTGCGGTCGAGGCGCCGATTGCCGCGCCGGTTGCCGTATCAAGCGACCTTGCGGAGGCGCCCGCAGGTTGGGGACCGGTGGAACCGCCGCCGGCCCAGCCGGTCGATCCGAGCGACGATCTCGCGCTTGGCAAACGCGCCTTCGCGGAATTGAACTATGGCCTCGCCGAACAGCATTTCCGGCGCGCGGTCGAGAAGTCGAGCGGCAACCGCGGCAGGGACGCCGAGGCGTGGCTCGGTCTCGCGGCGTCTTACGATCGCCTGCGACGGTTCGATTTCGCGGACCGCGCCTACAAGCAGGCGATCGCGGTCTGGGGTCCGACCGCCGAGATCCTGAACAACCAGGTGCTATTCCTACCTGCTGCGCGGCGACTATCGCAACGCGCGCATCACGCTGTTGAAAGCGTCGAGCAAGGAGCCCGGAAATCCCTACATCCTCAACAACCTCGCCGCGCTCGAAATGAGCGAGGGCCGCGCCAAGCGGGTGAACTAGAGCGGATTCCGCTCGCGTTGACTCACCTCTCCCAAAGGGAGAGGTCGACCGCGCTGAGTGAAGCGAAGCGCGGGCGGGTGAGGGGTTAGACCGTCGCCGGCTAAGCGCAATGCCCCCTCACCCGGATTGCGCGCCTACGCGCGCAATCCGACCTCTCCCCAACGGGGAGAGGTGAAGAAGCTACTCTGCCGTGCACCAACAGGTTCATGCCCGGCGTGCCGGGGAGGCCGAGCCAAAGCCCATTGAGCTATGGCCGCTCCAGTCTGCAGCGAGCAACCCGACGGGGCACCCATATCCAACCGACCCGCTACCCGCCCGGCTGCCAACTTGTGTCGGGCGCCGAAATCTCGCTACACTCGAAAAAAATACGGCGAAACGTGTTGGTGCAAGTTTGTCGATTGAACCGAGGAGGCTGTCGTGGCGAAAAAGGGTGGCGGAAGCGGCGTCTACAAGATCGTCGAAGTCGTCGGCGTGAGCCCAACGTCTTGGGAAGACGCCGGCAAGCGGGCCGTGGAAACGGCCGCGTCGTCGTTGCGCGATCTGCGCGTGGCCGAGGTCACCAAGCTGGATATGAAGGTCGAGAACGGCAAGGTCGCTGCCTTCCGGACGCGGGTGTCGCTCTCCTTCAAGTACGACGCCTAAGCATCGACTCTCATTCCTCGTCATCCGGAGAGCGTGCCCCGGACTTGATCCGGGGTGCGAGGCCGCGGGAACGCGGCCGAGCCTCGAAGGACGCACTGACAGCCTTCTGGAGCATCCTTCGAGGCCCTCGCTTTGCTCGGGCGCCTCAGGATGACGGTCATCATTGCGTGCCGTCTTTGGGCGGCGGCCTGCATGTTGCGGAGGCAGGGCCATGAGCAAGGATCGCCGGTGGCGGCCTGTGGTGAGCCGCCGCACCTTCATCCGCGGCGCCGCCGGCGCCGCCTTCGTCGGCGCCGCGCCCCACGTCGTGCTGGCGCAGACGCCCGAAACCCTGGTCGTCAACACGCAGGGCGGCGAGTACCAGGAGATCGTCGAGGCAACCGTCCTCAAGCCGTTCGAGAAGAAGTTCGGCGTCCGCGTCGTCCATGACCCGACCGGGTCAGCCTCGCAGGACTACGCCAAGATCCGCGCCGCGCGCGGCGCGCCGGGCTTCGACGTCGCCGGCCTGTTGACCCCGCCGGAGATGATCCTCGGCGCGCGCGAGAAACTGCTTGAGCCGGTCACCGAGCGCGAGGTTCCCAACCTCCGTCACTGCTGGTCGGTCGCCGCGCGGGTCATCCCGAGCGTCGGCGTCGCGCACACGCTGCAATACGCCGCGACTGATCTACAACAAGGACAAGGTCGAGCGGCCGCGCTCGTGGGCCGACTACTGGGAGCCGGCCAAGCGCTACGGCGATCGCATCCGCGGCCACGTCATCAACTACAATCCGGCCAACCTGCTCTCCGTCTACGCGCTGATCCACGCCGCCCAACTCGGCGGCGGAGGCGTCGACAACATGGAGCCGGCCTGGGCGCGGTTGCGCGCGCAGAAGCCGTACGTCGGCGTCGTGGTGACCGGCATCGCCCGAGGCGGTGCCGTATTTCGAGAACGGCGAGGTGTGGATCTCGCCGTACTGGAGCGCGCGCTCCGGCTACTACATCGCGCGCGGCCTGCCCATTCGACATGGTCGTCCCGGAGGAGGGCGTGATCGGCCTGTTCGACTGCGCCGCCGTGCCGGTGGGCGCGAAGAACAAGAAGCTCGCCTACGAGTTCCTCAACTTCCGGCTCGAGCCCGAGGTCCAGCGCGCGTTCTCGCTCGCCTATTTCTGCAGCCCCGGCCGCGGCGACATCGCCGACTGGCCGGCCGAGTTCGCCGCGCTCCCAGATCACCACCGAGGCGCAGATCGCCAAGGTGCAGTTCCCCGATTCCGAGGTCATCGGGCAGCGCCGGCGCGACTGGACGCTGCGCTGGCAGGAGATCATGGCCTAGCGGAACGGCCGATGGCGCGGTCATGCCGCTTGTCCCGTAGGGGCGACGCATGCGTCGCCCCTACGGGACGGATAGCCGCACCAGGGACGCGATGAACCTCCGTCTCCCGGCGCACTGGCTGCTCGCCGCGTCCCGGCGCTTGTCCTCGTGGTTTTCTTCGCGCTGCCCAACGCGCTGCTGCTCACCGTGAGCTTCCTCAAATCCGAGTCGCAGTTCCTGACCGACGAGGTGACGCTGGAGAACTACGGTTCGTGCTGATCGCGGCCACTCTATCTCGGACGCGATCGTGCGCACCTTCGCGATCGGGATCGCCGTCGGCGTGCTCGACGTCCTGTTCGCCTACCCGCTCGCCTATTTCCTGGTGCGCACGCACAGCCGCTGGAAAGGCTGGCTGATCGCGCTCTCGCTCGCGCCGCTGCTCGCCAGCGTGGTGGTGCGCACCTATGGCTGGTACGTCATCCTCAACCGCTTCGGCGTCGCCAACGACGTGCTGCTCTCGCTCGGGCTGACCGCCGAGCGCATCGCCTTGATGCCGAGCTCGGGCGCGATCACGATCGGGCTGGCGCACGCCCTGCTGCCCTATGCGGTGCTCACCATCATGGGCGGCGCTTGACGCCATTCCGCCCAATCTCGAGCGCGCCGCGATGAGCCTGGGCGCCAACCGGCTGCGCACCTTCCTCGTCGGTCACGCTGCCGCTCAGCATGCCGGGCGTCGTCGGGCGGCTTCATCCTGTGCTTCTCGATCGCGATCAGCGCCTACGCGACGCCGGCGATCCTCGGCGGTCCGGCGACCCAGGTGCTGGCGACCGCGATCTACGGCTTCATGACGCAGCTGCTCGACTGGTCGATCGGGGCGGCGCTGGCGGTCGTCCTGGTCGTGAGCTCGCTCGCGCTGCTCTATCTCGCCTCGCGCCTCGGCGCGCGCCAGGTGTCGTTGTGAGAGCGCGTGCGACGCGGCGAGCCGCAGCCGCCTGGATCGCTGCTGCGCGTCGTCGTCGCCGCGATCTACCTCTTCATGCTCGGGCCGATCCTGATCACGGCCGCGGTCTCGTTCAACGCATCGAACCGCTCGCTCTTCCCGCCGCAGGGCTTTTCGCTGCGCTGGTGGGGCGCGCGCGCTATCGCTGGGAATGGATCGACCCGCTGCTGTTCAGCCTGAAGCTCGGCCTGGCGGTCGCGGCGCCTCGGCGCGACCCTGCTGGCGCTGCCGCTGGCTTTCGCGCTGGTGCGCCACCGCTTCCGCGGGCGCGACGCGCTGCTCGCGCTGACGCTCGGGCCGCTGCTGCTGCCGGCGCTGGTCACCGGCGTCGGCCTGCTGCAGCTCTTCCAGTATGTCGGCCTGCGCGACCTGCATCGGGCTGCCGGCGCTGATCGTCGGCCATGTCGTCATCTGCCTGCCGTTCGCGGTGCGCACCATCGCGATCAGCCTGCAGGGCCTGCCGCCCAACCTGGAGACACGCCGCCGCGAGCCTCGGCGCGCCGCCCTGGCGCACGCAGGCGCACGTCGTGCTGCCGCTGATCAAGAACGGCATCGTCGCCGGCGCGGTGTTCGCCTTCATCCACTCGTTCACCGACGTCAACCTGTCGCTGTTCCTGGCGCGGCCGGGAGAAATCCCCGATCAACGTCAAGATCCTCGGTTTCCTCGAATTCGGCTTCGCGCCGACGCTCGCCGCCGTGTCGGTGCTGACGATCGCCATTCCGCTGGTGCTCGTCGTGGCGGTCCAGCGCGTGACCGGTCTCGGCGACTTCCTCTATGCGGAGCGCGGCCGTGGCTGAGCCGGCCCTGCGCCTCATCGGCCTGCAGAAGCGCTACGGCGACACGGTCGCCGTCGCCGGCATCGACCTCGACGTCGCCGGACGGCGAGTTCGTGACCCTGCTCGGCCCCTCCGGCTGCGGCAAGACCACGACGCTCGGCCTGATCGCCGGCTTCCTCCCGCTCATCGGCCGGCGACGTCCGGATCGCGGGGCCGCGTCGGTCACCGCTCTGCCGCCGTTCCGGCGCGACATCGGCGTCGTGTTCCAGGACTACGCGCTGTTCCCGCACATGACGCGCGGCGCAGAACGTCGCCTTCGGTCTGCAAGCATGCGCAAGGTCGCGAAGGCCGAGATCGCCAGCGCGCGTCGCCGAGGCGCTCGAGCTGGTCAAGCTCGGCGGGCTCGGCGAGCGCCGGCCGCATGAGCTGTCGGGCGGCCAGCGCCAGCGCGTCGCGCTTGCCCGCGCGCTGGTGATCCGCCCGAAAATCCTGCTGCTCGACGAGCCGCTGTCCAACCTCGACCTCAAGCTGCGCGAGGAGATGCGCGTCGAGATCGCCGAGCTGCAGCGGGCGCTCGCGATCACCACGATCTTCGTCACCCACGACCAGAGCGAGGCGCTGGTGATGTCCGACCGCATCGCGGTGATGAACGCCGGCCGCATCGAGCAGATCGGGTCGCCGGTCGACATCTACGAACGCCCGCCTCGCGCTTCGTCGCCGAGTTCATCGGACGGATGAACCTGTTTCCCGGTCGTGTCGCCGCGCGGCCCGCCGGTCTGCGTCGCGAGACTGCACGCGGCGTCGCGCTCGATCTGGCGCTTCCGCCCGGCCTGCCGAGGGAACGGCCGTGCTGGTCGCGGTGCGCCCGGAGCGGGCGCGCATTTGCTCGCGAGCGCCGCCGGCCGAACTGGCTCGCCGCACGCGGCCGGATCGAGCAGGTGCTCTACCTCGGCGCCACGCACGAAATCCGCATGGCAGCTCGAAGACGGCGCGCGCGCGACCGTCGAGGCGCCGAACACCGGGGCGGCGCTGGGCCTCGAGCCCGGGACGATGGTGTGGTTCGGCGCTCCGCCGGAGGCGTGCCTGGTGTTGCCGAGCGCGTAGCCCGGATTGAGCGGTGCGAAATCCGGGACGTTCTTGCGGCGACGTTGGCTCCCGGATTTCGCTGGCGCTCAATTCGGGGCTATGCAGCTACGCCGCCTCCAACGGCACCCCTTCGATCGTGATGCGGTGCATCAGCCGGCGTTCGCCCTGGTAGTCGTTGAGCGCGTAGTGCCAGGTCGCGCGATTGTCCCAGAACGCGATCGAGCCTTCCTGCCACTTGAACCGCGTCTGGAACTCCGGCCGTGCGGCGTGCTGGTAGAGGAAATCGAGCAGCGGCTTGCTCTCCCGTTCGGTCCACCCTTCGAAATGGGTGGTGAAATTGCCGTTGACGTAGAGCGTGGGGCGCCCGGTTTCGGGATGGCGGATGACGACCGGGTGCACGGCGTCCTGCGTCGCCAACTCCGGATTGATGAGGCGGTCTTTGCGCTCGGGGTTGGCATGGTGCGACTTGACGCCGAACACATGCCGGCTCGAATGGACCGCGCGCAAGCCTTTCAGCGTTGCTTTGAGCCCCTCCGACAACGCGTCGTAGGCCTGCGCCATGCAAGCGAACATCGTGTCGCCGCCGCGCGCGGGAACCTCGCGCGCCAGCAGGATGGAGCCGAGCGCCGGGATCTGGTCGTAGCTGTGGTCGGTGTGCCAGCCGCCGCCGATATTGGTGGTTTGCGCCGGCTCTTTGCGCACCTCCGCGATCTGCGGATAGCCCGGCACCGGCTTGAAGAACCGGTTGATGTTGATCGGCCCCATGCGCTCGGCAAATCCGATATGCGCCTCGGGCGTCAGGCGCTGGTCGCGGAAGAAAATCACGCCGTGCTCGTTGAAGGCTTGCCGGATGTCCGCAACGACCTCCGCGTCCAGCCCATCCGACAGATCGATGCCCAGGAGCTCCGCGCCGAGCGCGCCCGACGTCGGCCGCACCTCAAATCGTGTGTTTCGCATGGGCGTTCCTCCTCTGCGATCAACTTGCCAACTCTGCGCCCACCTCTCCCCGTCGGGGAGAGAGCCTGCCCCGGACTTGATCCGGCGTCGGATTCCGCGCGCCCGCGCGGAATCCGGGTGAGGGGGTATCCGCCGACGAGGTCGTAACCCCTCACCCGCCCGCGCTTCGCTTTGCTCAGACGCGGTCGACCTCTCCCTCCGGGAGAGGTGAAGCAGCTACTCCGAGCGCTTGATCCCCGCCTCGCGAATGACCTTGGCGTATTTCTCCGTGTCAGCCGCGTAAAGCTCGGCAATCTGGTCGAGACTCATCGGTTCCATCGGCTCCAGCCCCTGCTTCGCCAAGAGCTCCCGGATCTTGGGTACCTTGATCGCGTCGCGGAAGCCGGCCGCGATCTTGTCGACGACCGGCGCCGGCGTGCCGCGCGGAACCGCGTAGCCATACCAAGGCACGACGTTGATTTCGGGATAGCCGGCTTCGCTCATCGTCGGCACGTCCGGCAACAGCGGCGAGCGCGCGGCGCCGAGCACGGCCAATGGCTTCAGCGCGCCGGAGTTGACGTGCTCGGCGACCAGCCCGATCGACGAGACGTTGAGCTGCACGCGGTTGGCCCGCAGGTCCAGGATGGCGGGCGGCTGGCCGCCGTATGGAACGCCCACCATGTCGAGCTTGGTGGCGTTGAGAAAGATCGCCGTGTTGAGATGCTGGCTGGTGCCGATGCCGGGGTTGCCCCAGTTGAGCACGCCGGGGCGTTTGCCGACGTAGTCGATGAATTCCTTAACAGTGCCGACCGGCACGCTCGGGTGAACGACGAAGGCCGACGGCGCCCAAGCGATCGCGCCGACCGGCGTGAAGCTCTTCTCGCTCCAGCGCAGATTCGCGAACATGCGCGGATTGGCCATGGTTGCCGGCCCGACGAAGGTCCAGGTGTATCCGTCGGGCTCGGCGCGCGCGACCTGATCCCACGCGACGTTGCCGCTCGCGCTCGGCTTCGACTCGACCACGAACGGCTGACGCCAAAGCTCCGACAGCTTGTCGGTCACGATGCGCGTGACGATGTCGACGATGCCACCGGCCGGATAGGGCACGACCATGTGGATGCGCCGATTGGGAAAGTCGGTTTGCGCGCACGCCGGGCTGGCGAAAAGCGCCAAGGCCGCAGCCACGGCCGAGGCAAGGCATCCGCTGCGCGCCATCGAGCCCTCCCGCGATACGGCCGTGCCGCGCATGGTTGCGCCCGGATACCTTGCGGTCAAGCCGGCCCTGCCTACTCCGCCGCGACCGCCTGCGCCGGGCGCAGCACCGGCTCGGCCGCCATCAGCGGCACCTCGCCTTCGAGCGTGGTGCGGTGCATGAGGCGGCGGTAGGCGGCGTCGTCGAACGGCGTCGCGCAATGCTGCGTGCAGCGGTTGTCCCACAGGATCGCGTCGCCGACCCGCCAGTGGTGCCGGTAGACGAATTCGCCCCGGTGGGCGAAATCGATGCAGGTAGGCGATGAGCTCGCGGCCTTCCTGCGTCCGCCATCGCTTCGATCTCGCACGCCCAGCGGCCGATGTAGAGCGCGGTCCAGCCGCTCCTCGGATGGCGGCGCGCGATCGGATGCCAGCACGTCGGGGCGATTGCGCTTCTGCGCGTCGGTCAGCGGCGCCATGTGCGGGTAGTGCACGTGGTGCAGGCGCACCCGGCTGAAGCAGGCGCGCCGGCCCGCGATCGCGCGCCGCACGTCGGGCGGCAACTGCGCGAACGCCGCGTAGGTGTCGGCGAACAGCGTATCGCCTTCCGCGGGCGGCACTTCGTGGGCGTAGAGCAACGAGCCGGCGTTCGGGACTGCTTTGTCCTCGCCGTCGGAGTGCCAGCCCCACCCTGCCCGCTTCAATCCGACCGCCTTGCCGCCTTCCTCGACGTTCGAGACCACGAAGATCTCGCGGATGTCCGGCAGATTGAACTCGAGCGGCTCCATGACGTGCAGCGGACCGAGCCGCCGGGTGAACGCGATCTGCTGCTCGGGCGTCATGCGCACGCCGCGAAACAGCAGGATGCTGTAACGGTACCAGGCCGTCCTCGACGGCTGCGAACGTGGCTCGTCATCGAGCGGACGGGCGAGATCGACGCCGACGATCTCGGCGCCGAAGCTGTCGTGGATGGGCCTCAGACTGATAGTCATGCCGGATATCGGCCCTGCGCGACACCATGGACCAAACTCGCCGCGCGCTATCTTGGAAGCTGGAGCCGCCTGTCAAACGAATGCGTCGCGTCATTGCGAGGAGCGCAAGCGACGAAGCAATCCGCCGGGCCCTGTCCTAAATTGCGTCGCCTTCGGCTCGCAATGACGGCTCTCTAACCACCGAGGACCACGCATGATCGTGACCAATCCGCTGCCGCCCCAGATCGACGCCGCCTTGCTGGACCTGCTGGCGCAAGGCCGAGCCGGCGACGATCGGCCATTTCCTGCACGCCGGCTTCATGGACCCGGCGATCCGCGGCTTGTCCGCGGACGTGCGCATTGCCGGAACCGCGGTGCCGATCCGCGTCCCGGGTTTCGACGGGACGATCATCCACTATGCGCTGGGCCAGGTGCGCCCCGGCGACGTCCTGGTCATGGATCGCTGCGGCGACATGCAGCCATGCGGCGTTCGGCGGCGCGGTCTGCTATGCGGCGCGCTGTCGCCGGCGTCGCCGGCATCATCGTCGACGGCATGGTGACCGATCTCGGCGAGCTGCGCCAATACGGCGTGCCGGTGTGGGCGCGCGGTCCGTCGCCGGTCACGACCAAGCGGCTGTACCAGGCCGGCGAGTTCTGCGTCGCGATCTCCTGCGGCGGCGTTGCGGTGCGGCCGGGCGACGCGATCCTCGCCGACGAGAACGGCGTGCTGGTGCTCGCCCCCGACGAGATCGAGGCGGCCGCGACTCGCGCCATCGCGCTGCAGACCGCGGAGAAGACCACGCTCGCGCGGCTCGACGCCGGCGAAAAGCTCCCCGACATCACCGGCGTCACCGCGACGCTCAAGGAGCGGATGGCGAAGTAGAGTGCGCAAGCGCCGCGAGTACGCGTCAATGTCGTGCGCGTTGTCCGCGGCCTTGACCCGGCAGATCGCACGATCCGGTTTCGAGCAGGCAGCTCTTCGCCGAGGATCCACTGATGCGGATGCGCCGAGGCATCGTGAGGGCTCGCTTGGGTCATGACCGGCTTCGAATTCAATGCCGGTAGCTCGGATAGCCGGAGTTGCGCTCCTCCGCCTCGAGCAGGCGCAGCATCGCCGGCCATTCGAGCACGCCGTAGGGGCGCCGCGTGCCCGGCTGGTAGAGATGCGCGGTGTGCGCGAGCACGTTCTCCCCCGGCATGGTGAGCTCCGTGCGCGCCGCCATGGCGTCGACCTGGGCGCGGCAGGACATTTCCAGCTGGTACATGGTGTTGAAAGCCTGCTGGACGGTGGCGCCGCAGGTCAGGAGGCCGTGGTTGCGCATGATCAAGGCGTCATGCGGCCCGAGATCGACCACGATGCGCTCGCGCTCGTCGAGGTCGACCGCCGGCCCCTCATAGTCGTGGTAGCCGAGATGCCCGACGAAACGGATCGACGTCTGCGACAGCGGCAGCAGGCCGCATTTCATCGCCGCGACCGCCATGCCGGCGCGGGTGTGGCTGTGGATCACGCAGGTGACTTCGGGCCGCGCCTTGTGGATCGCGCCGTGAATGACGTAGCCCGACTTGTTGATGCCGTAGTCGGTCTCGGGCTTCCAGATGACGTTGCCCTCGACGTCGATCTTCACCAGGCTCGAAGCGGTGATCTCCTTGTACAGAAGGCCGTAGAGATTGATCAGGAGATGGTCGTCGGTGCCGGGAATGCGCGCCGTGATGTGGTTGTAGATCAGGTCGGTCATCCCAAACGTGTCCATCAGCCGGTAGCAGGCGGCGAGATCGAGACGCGCCTGCCATTCCTGCGCACTCACGTTCCCGCGGATCGACTTGAAGTCGGTCGTGTAATTCATGCTAGGTTTCGTTTCCGTAGTGTCCCGTAGCCCGCATGAGCATGAGCCGAAACGCGGGGTCGGCGCAATCGCTGTTGGACGGATTTTGCGGAGCTCATCCTCGGGCCGGCCGAAGGCCGGAACCCGGCGAGCTCGATCCGCGCTACTTCGAGGAAATCGCCGATGCGCTCGACGTTGCTCAAGGCTGCCGCCCTGCTGCTGGCGCTCACGGCCCCGGTCGCGGCCGACGACTACCCGGCGAAGCCGGTGCGGCTGATCATTCCGTTCCCGCCCGGCGGCAGCAACGACGTGGTCGGGCGCATGATCGCCACCCAGCTCAGCGAGCGGCTCGGCAAGCAGGTCGTGGTCGACAACCGCGCCGGCGCCGGCGGCGTCATCGGGACCGAGATCGCGGCCAAATCGCCGCCCGACGGCTACACGCTGCTGGTCGTCTCGATCGCGCACGCGGTCAATCCCTGGCTCTACAAGCTCAACTACGATCCGATCAACGCCTTCGCGCCGGTCGCCATCCTCGCCACCGGCCCCAACGTCCTGGCGGTCAACCCGTCGCTGCCGGTCAACTCGGTGCAGGACCTGGTCGCGCTCGCCAAGCAGAAGCCTGGCGAGCTGCAATACGCTTCCGCCGGCGTCGGCAGCTTCCAGCATCTCGGCGGCGAGTTGTTCAAGCTCACGGCCGGCGTCGACATCCTGCACGTGCCGTTCAAGGGCGGCGGACCGGCGATGATCGACGTCATCGGCGGCCACACCAAGATCGTGTTCTCGTCGCTGGTGCAGACCACGCCGCATATGCGCTCCGGCAAGCTCAAGGCGCTGGCGACCGGCGGCGCGGAGCGCAATTCGATCCTGCCGGACGTGCCGACCGTCGCGGAGGCCGGCGTGCCGGACTACGAAGCCGTCAATTGGTGGGGCATCGTGGCGCCGGCGGGTACGCCGGCCGCGATCGTCGAAAAGCTGCGCAAGGAGATCGCGGCGGTGCAGGAATCGGCAGAGACGCAGAAGCAGTTCGTCAACGAAGGCGCCGCGATGGTCCAGATGACGCTGCCGCAGTTCGCAGCGTTCATGCAATCCGAAATGGATAAGTGGGGACGCGTGGTCAAGGACGGCAACATCAAGGCCGAGTAGTAGCGTCCCGCGCGCGATGAAGCCGGCGTTTCTCGACAGCAAGGATTTCTGGGCCGGCCTGATGTTGATCGCCACCGGCGGCGCGGCGATCTTCATGGCGCGCGGCTACCCGTTCGGCACCATGCTGCGCATGGGACCGGGCTATTTCCCGATCGTGCTCGGCGCCCTGCTCGTCTTGTTCGGACTGTGGTTCATCGCCAGGGGGCTGCGCAGCCAGGAGCGGATCGAGGGCGGCTGGTCGCTGCGCGCCCTGATCGTGCTGCCGCTCGCCCTGGTCCTGTTCGGCGTGCTGGTGGAGCGCGCCGGTTTCGTGCCGGCACTCGCCGTGCTGATCTTCGGCTCGGCCGCCGCCGGCACCGAGTTCCGGTTCGGCGAGGTGGCGCTGCTGACCGTCGTGCTGACCGCGCTCTGCGTCGCGGTGTTCATCTGGGGCCTTGGGCTGCCCTACCCGCTGTTGGTCGGGTTCTAGGCCGGCCGCCATGGACCTGTTCAACAACCTGATCTTCGGCCTGTCGGTCGCGGTCTCGCTGCAGAACCTCGCCTACTGCTTCGTCGGCGTGTTCGTCGGCACGCTGATCGGCGTGCTGCCGGGCATCGGCCCGCTCGCCACCATCGCGATGCTGATGCCGCTCACCTTCAACGTCGGGCCGGTTGCGGCGCTGATCATGCTGGCCGGCATCTATTACGGCGCCCAGTACGGCGGTTCGACCACCGCCATCCTGGTCAATCTGCCGGGCGAAACCTCGGCCGTGGTCACCTGCATCGACGGCTACCAGATGGCGCGCCAGGGCCGCGCCGGACCTGCGCTGGCGATCGCCGCCATCGGCTCGTTCTTCGCCGGCACCGTCGGCACGCTGTTGATCGCGCTCGCCGGCCCGCCGCTCGCCGAGGTCGCGCTCAAATTCGGCGCGCCGGAATATTTCTCGCTCATGCTCATGGGCCTGGTCGCGGCCGCGGTGCTCGCCCAAGGGCGACATGGCGAAATCGCTGGCGATGGTGGCCATGGGCTTGCTGCTCGGCATCGTCGGCACCGACGTCAACAGCGGGGTGGCGCGCTTCAGCTTCGGCATCAACGAACTGATCGACGGCATCGGCTTCGTGGTGATCGCGGTCGGCGTGTTCGCGGTCGGCGAGATCATCGCCAATCTCGGGCGATCCGGCCGAGCGGCAGGTGTTCACCGCGCAGGTCCTCAACCTGTTCCCGACCAAGGAGGACCTGAAGGCCTCGTTCGGCCCGATCCTGCGCGGCACCGCGATCGGCGCGTTCTTCGGCGTGCTGCCGGGCACCGGGCCGGCGATCGCGTCGCTCTCGTCCTACCTGGTCGAAAAGAAGCTCGCCGCCGACCCATCGCGCTTCGGCCGCGGCGCGATCGAGGGCGTGGCGGGACCGGAATCCGCCAACAACGCCGATGCCCAGTGCAAATTCATCCCGATGCTCACCCTTGGCCTGCCCGCGAGCGGCGTCATGGCGCTGATGCTGGGCGCGCTCACCATCCACGGCATTCAGCCCGGGCCCGAGGTGATGAACCAGCGGCCCGAACTGTTCTGGGGCCTGATCGCCTCGATGTGGATCGGCAACCTGATGCTGGTCGTGCTCAACCTGCCGCTGGTCGGGCTGTGGGTGAAGATGCTGAAGCTGCCCTATCGGCTGTTGTTTCCGGCCATCATGGCGTTCTCCGCCATCGGCATCTATAGCGTCAACAACAGCGCGTTCGAGCTCTACCTGACCGCCCTCTTCGGCGTCGTCGGCTTCGTGTGGATGAAGCTCGGATGCAGCCCGGCACCGATGCTGCTCGGCTTCGTGCTCGGACCGATGATGGAGGAGAACCTGCGGCGCGCTCTGCTGATGTCGCGCGGCGACCCGCTCGTCTTCGTCACGCGGCCGATCAGCCTCGGCTTCATCATCGCCACCATTTTGATCCTGATCGTGATGGCGGCGCCCGCGGTACGACGGCGGCGCGGGAAGATTGCCGGATAGTGCCAACGGTAACCGACCATGCCGCCATCAATCGTCATTGCCGGGCTTGACCCAGGGCTTGACCCGGCAATCCATCCCTTCAAAAATTTGCGAAGAAAAGAGGGAGGATAAGGATGCGCAGACGCGACTTCTGCCTCGGCCTCGTGGCCGCGCCCGCGCTTGCGCGCTCAGGCTTGGCGCAAGAGGCGTCCGGCATCGTGCTCGGCAAGCAGTACGGCCTGCCCTACCTGCCATTGATGGTGATGGAGGAGCACCGGCTGGTCGAGAAGCACGCCGGCAAGCTCGGCCTTGCTTCGCTCAAACCCGAGTACAAGACGCTCGGCGGCACCGTCAATCTGATGGAGGCGCTGATCGGCGGCCAGATGCATTTCGGGGTGACCGGCGTGCCTGGTCTCGCGACCCTATGGGACAAAACCGTCGGCACGCCGAACGAGGTGCGCGCGCTCTGCGCCGTGCAGTCGATGCCGTTCTATCTCGTGACCAACAATCCGACCGTCAAATCGATCCGCGACTTCACCGAGAAGGACAAGATCGCGCTGCCGGCCGTGAAGGTCTCCTCACAGGCGATCTGCCTGCAGATGGCCGCCGCCAAGGAATGGGGCGACGACCAGTACGCCAAACTCGACGCGATCACCATCACGCGTCCGCATCCCGACGCCGCGACCGCCGTGATCTCGAAGTCGTCGGAGATCAACTCCCATTACGCCGCAGCGCCGTTCTATCACTATGAGCTGGCGGTTCCCGGAATCCGCTGGGTCTTGCGATCCTACGACACGTTCGGCGGGCCGAAGACCAACGGCGTGCTGATCATGAGCAAGAAATTCCGCGACGCCAATCCGAAGACCTGCGCGGCGGTCTATGGCGCGCTCGAGGAAGCGAACGCCTTCATCGGCAAGAATCCGGGTGACGCCGCGCGCATCTACATCGCCATGGCCAACGAGAAGCGCAGCAATCTCGACGAGATGACCCAAATGGTGGCCGATCCGGAGAACGTCTGGACCACAGTGCCGGGCAAGTCGATGACGTTCCTCGCCTTCATGCACAAGGTCGGGACCGTGAAGAAGCTGCCCGGCTCCTGGCAGGACCTCTACATGCCGGAGGCGCACGCGCTTGCGGGGAGCTGACGCAACGCACGTCTCTCGCACGCGGTGCAGCGCGTAGCGCAGCGGAGCGGTGCACCGCAGATGCGGGACCTTCACGCCGCGTTTGCGACGGTCCCGGTTCAGCAGCGCATCACTGCGCTTCGCTTGTGCTGCGCTGCGCCCGGGACACGGGTCCCTACGCCGGAAGGGTCCGCCGTCCAGAAAATCCTGCATGCGCGCAACCTCGGCCTCGAAGGCAAGGCGGAACGCGCTTCCCTCGGCCGCTTGCTGACGAATCCCGCATCGATCCGCAAACGTCCCTCGGCGTTGCCCACGTTGGCCCAGCCGATCACCTCGTCCCGCCACAAGAGCGGCATCGCATAGTATCCGCGGCGTCGCTTCGCGACCGGAGTGTAGGCTTCAAAGCGATAGGCCCAGCCCCACAAGTGCTCGAAGCGCCGCCTATCCCACACGATCGGGTCAAACGGCGCGAGGAAGCGAACGATCGGCGGCCCATCGCTCTGCGCCGCATGATTGGACACTGCGGGCCAGAAGTACGTCTCGCCATCCACCGTGCCGCTCTCCAGCGCGCCCGACTTGATAAGCTCGCGCACCGTTGCACGGACATCGAGTCCCGGGTTCCTGCGTGCCAGCGATGCCACAGCTGCACGCAGAGTCGCTGCAGGGACCGGCGAGAGTATCCGCGCTATCAGCAGCACGAGGCGGCGCGCCCGCTCCTCTGCCGGCAAGGCCTCCGGATGCGCCGGCGCCGCATCGTAGATCCGGATGCCGTCGCGGCGGCTCACCACGCGAAGCAGGCCGTGGTAGTGCAAGCTCTGCAGCGTCCGCGTCGTCGCCTTCGACATGCCGCCCCAACCGTTCACCGCCCGCTCGCGGCCGAAGCGCATTTCCAGCTCGGCCGGGTGCGTCGGACCTTGCTCGCGCACGAGCGCGAGCACGTCGGCTGCGAGACCGCGCGGGACGAAGCGCCCATCCGACCCTCCCGGATCATGGCGAGGATGCAGAAGACGTGCGACGGCGCGCGGCATGAAACCGTAGGCGTACAGGAAATCCTCTTCCAGGCTGAGTCGCGCGAAACGGCGTTCCAGGTCGCCCGCACGGTATCGTGCCACGCGATGACGCAGGATGAGATCCTGCGCGCGCGCCGGTGAGCGGATCGGATCGGCCTGCACGAAGCCAAGCGCGGCGATGGCGCGACCGAGCGTCGTCGGCGCGAACAGCGTCGCCGCGAGCGTTTGCTTTCGCAGGAGCTCGACCGTCAACGGCGCAGCCCTTCTGCGCCCGATCGCCTGGGGACTGTTCAAGGTTGCTTCTCGTTGGGCAAGTTGAGCGACAAACGTAGGATCGGTTGATCGGCAGCAAAACGCATCACCGCTCAAGCGTGCCCGACGCGATCGGTCTCGCTTCCGCTCAACCGATCCTGCGCAGACCCTCAGCTTCCTGCCGGGGGCGCGACCGCGGCATCCGGTTGATTGCTCCGTTTGAGCGCCTCGGCGACGAAGCCGGAGGCCTTCATCTCCTCGACGAACGTGCGCAGGTAGCGCGCCGCCGTGGCGCGGCCCTTGGGCGTGCCCATGGCCTGCTGGATCTCCATGAAGCGACCGTCCATCACCCGCACGTTCGGATCGGTCTTGGCATAGGCGACAAGCGGCTGCTTCACGCCGGCCGCGGCTTCGAGCTTGTCGGCGAGGAAGAGCTCGATCATCGCCCGACCGCCGCCGATATGGGCGCGCACCAGCGTCGCGTTCTTGATCGTGCGGGTCAGATAGAGGTCGTAGGCCGATCCGCGCCCGACCGCGATGCGCACGCCGGCACGGTCGACGTCCGCGATCGTCTTGAGGGGTGAGTCCACCGGAACCATGTAGGTGCCCTCGATCAGCACGTAGGGCGCCGTGAAGTCGATCTCGGCGGCGCGCACCGGCTCGATCGCCAGGAAGGCGATGTCCCACGCGCCCGCCTTGAGCGCTTCGAACACCTTGCCGGCGGCCTCGAACGGAACGAGATCGAGCGGCGTGCCGGCGCGCCGCGCGAGCTCGCGCGCAAGATCGACCGTCACGCCGCGCATCTCCCCGCTCGCCGCATCCTTCTGCGCCAGCACCGAATTGCCGAGGTTGATCGCCGCCCGCAATCGTCCGGTCGGAGCCAGATCGGTCACGATATCGGACGGTAGCGGGCTCATGCTGCCTCTCTGGTCGGCGGGCGCCTGGGCAGACGCGGCGGACATGGCGGCGAGCACGCCCGCCACGGTGCAAATGATCCTGCGCACGATGGTCCTCCTGTAGCGATGCTCACAAAAACTTCATACCGTCATCCCCCTCTTTATCGATCCTAACCCACCTAGCGTCCTGCCGAGTTCCGCAATTTGACTCGCGCATGCGAATGTTCCCTTTATGTTCCTGATGCCCCGGGTGGTGTTCGGCCAGGCCGATCGCGATCCTTACACGCTCCGCCAGGTGGTGGAGCTGCGGCTCGTCGTCGTGTTCGAATGCCGCAATTGCCACAAGGTTTCGGCGGCCGATCTGCCGGAGCTGATCGACGCTACGGCGCCGAGGCCACGCTCGGCGAGATCCGAATCAAGGCACGCTGCCGCAGGTGCAGGAAACAGGCGGCCGACGTCCTCATGCGCGAGCCGGGCCGGCGCGGGGATTTGGGGTGGTGGCCGCGGCCCCCGCTCGCCACGCGGTGATCGGGCGCCGGTAACGCCGTGTTCACCCGGCGGGTCCACAAGTCGGCGCAATGCGATAGGGTATGGACCCAATGACCATCCTGGTGACCGGCGGCGCCGGCTATATCGGCAGTCACATGGTGCACGCGCTCGTCGATGCCGGCGAGCAGGTGGTGGTGTTGGACGACCTGTCGACCGGCTTCCGCCAGGCGCTCCCCGCCGGGGTGCCGCTGTTCGTCGGTCAGACCGGCGACCCAGGCCTGGTGGCGGCGATCATCGAGGCCTGCGGCGTCGATTCCGATCATCCACTTCGCCGCCTCGATCGTGGTGCCGGATTCGGTGCGCGATCCGTTGAGCTACTACCGCAACAACACCGCCAATTCCCGCACGCTGATCGAGGCGGCGGTCAAGGGCGGCGTGCGCCACTTCATCTTCTCGTCGACCGCGGCGGTTTACGGCAATCCCGCGCAGGTGCCGGTCGACGAGGACGCGCCCACGGTGCCGATCTCGCCCTACGGCACATCGAAGCTGATGACCGAGATCATGCTGCATGACGTCGGTGCCGCGCACGGCTTGCGCTATGTCATCCTGCGCTATTTCAACGTCGCCGGCGCCGATCCGCAGCTGCGCACCGGCCAGTCGACGCCCGGGGCAACCCACCTGATCAAGGTCGCGGTACAGGCCGCGCTCGGCCTGCGCCCGCACCTCGACGTGTTCGGCACCGACTATGCGACCCCGGACGGCACCTGCATCCGCGACTACATCCACGTCACCGACCTGGCGCGCGCGCATTCGGCCGCGCTCGCCCATCTGCGCAGCGGCCGTGCGAGCGCGACCTTCAACTGCGGCTACGGCCGCGGCTACTCGGTGCTGGAGGTGATCGAGGCGGTCAAGCGCGCGGCGAAGCGCGATTTTCCCGTCCGCTACGCCGCCCGGCGGCCCGGCGATCCAGCCGCAATCGTCGCCGGCGTCGCGCGCATCCGCGCCCAGCTGCAGTGGACGGCGGCGTTCGAGCATCTCGACACCATCGTCGCTCACGCGCTGGCGTGGGAGAGCAAGCTTTTGGCATCGCAGCCGGCCGCGCGCGCGAAGCGCGCCTGAGCGACCGAGGCGACCGCCGCGGGGACCGGCGTTTGTCCTTGAATTATCCGACCCGGACAGGCAAGGAACTGCCCGTTCTCTCGCGGACGATGAATGCCCGGCAGCCTGGACCAATCGCCATCCTTCGAGCAATACGGCGCGGTCGCCGTCATCCGCCGGCTGTTCGCGAGCTATGCCCTGCCCTACTGGCGGCGCTATGCGCTCGCCGGCGTCCTGATGGCGGTCGCGGCCGTCTGCACGGCGCTCACCGCCTACCTGATCGGCAGCGTCGTCAACACCGCCTACGTCGAGCGCAATTTCCGCGGCATCGTCGTGTTGTCGGCCGCGATCATCGCGATCTTCGCCGTCAAGGGCGTGGCGACCTACGGCCACGCCGTGATCCTTGCGCGCATCGGCAATCGCATCGTGGCCGAGAACCAGCGCCGGCTGTTCGACAAGCTGCTGAGCGAGAACCTCGGTTTCTTCGCCGACCGCCATTCGTCGGAATTCATCGCCCGCCTCAACACCGGCGCGGTGGCGGCGAGCCAGGTGCTCAACCTGCTGATCACCGCCATCGGCCGCGATCTCCTGTCGCTGATCGGCCTGGTCGCCGTGATGGCGATCCAGGATCCGGTGATGTCGCTCGTCGGGCTCGTCGTGGTGCCGCCGGCGTTCTTCTTCCTGCGCAAGCTGATCCGCCGCACCCGCACCGTCGCCTACAGCCAGTTCCTGGGCGGCGCGCGCATCCTGGAGACGATGCAGGAGACGCTGCAGGGCATCCGCATCGTCAAGGCGTTCACGCTCGAAGACGAGATGCGCGCGCGGATCGCCCGCGAACATCGCGGCCGTCGAGGACGCCTCCAACAAGATGGCGCGCGTCGCCAACCGCTCGAGCCCGCTGATGGAGACGCTCGGCGGCATCGCGATCGCGATCGCCATCCTCTACTGCGGCTACCGCGTGGTCGATGACCGGCGCCTCGCCGGGCGAATTCTTCTCCTTCATGACCGCGTTCCTGCTCGCCTACGAGCCGGCCAAGCGTCTCGCGCGGCTCAATCATCGACCTCAACAGCGCGCTCGTCGGCGTGCGCGTGCTGTTCGACGTCATCGACAGCCCGCCGAGCGAGCCGGCCGACGCCGACACGCCCGGCGCTCGTGCTCGGCGACGCGCGCGTCGAGTTCGCGCGACGTCAGCTTCGCCTACCGGCCGGACGAGCCGGTGCTGCGCAACCTCTCGTTCGTGGCCGAGCCGGGCCGCGTCACCGCGCTGGTCGGCCCCTCCGGCGGCGGCAAGTCGACCATCCTCAACCTGATCCTGCGCTTCTACGAGGCCGAGCGCGGCGAGATCCTGATCGACGGGCAGGACATCGCGCACGGTGTCGCGCGCATCGCTGCGCCGGCAGATCGCCTATGTGGGCCAGGACGTGTTCCTGTTCCGCGGCTCGATCCGCGACAACATCGCGTTCGGCCGGCCGGGCGCCGACCGAGGCCGCAGATCGTCGCCGCCGCGAAGGCCGCCTTCGCGCACGACTTCATCATGGGCTTCCCGCAGCGGCTACGACACGCCGGTCGGCGAGCACGGGCTGCAGCTGTCGGGCGGCCAGCGCCAGCGCGTCGCGATCGCGCGCGCGCTGATCAAGGACGCGCCGATCATCCTGCTCGACGAGGCGACCGCCGCGCTCGACAGCGAGTCCGAGCGCCAGGTGCAGCAGGCGATCGCGCGGCTCATGCGAGGGCCGCACCACGATCGTGATCGCGCACCGGCTGCACACCATCATGCATGCGGACCGCATCCATGTGATCGAGGACGGCGCGGTCGTCGAATCGGGCCGGCACGAGGAGCTGCTGCGCAAGGGCGGCCGCTACGCGTCGTTCTACCGGCTGCAGCTGCAAGCAGGAGCGCCGGCGCAGCGCCGCGCGCCGAGCGCAGGTCGGCCGCGGTCGCCGCACGGTCGACCGGTCTATGCGCATGCCGCATCGCGCGCAACGATGCCGGATCGCAACCGATCACGGACAGGCAGACTCCATGAGCGCAGACACAGCTACGTCATTCCTCCCGCCGCCGCAGGCCGCGATCGCGGTCGCCGGCAGCGCGCAAGTGTTTCCGGTGCGCCGCATCTGGTGCGTCGGGCGCAACTACCTCGAGCACATCCGCGAGATGGGCCAGGACGAGCGCGAGCCGCCGTTCTTCTTCGCCAAGCCCGCCGACGCGATCGTGCCGGACGGCGGCACGGTGCCGTTCCCGCCGCTGACCAAGGACCTGCATTTCGAGGTCGAGCTGGTGGTCGCGCTCAAGAGCGGCGGCCGCAACATCACGACCGAAGAGCGCGCTCGACTGCGTCTGGGGCTACGGCGTCGGCATCGACCTGACGCGTCGCGACCTGCAGATCGCCTCGCGCAACATCAAGCGGCCGTGGGAGATCGGCAAGGCGTTCGACGCCTCGGCGCCGTGCGGGCCGCTCCGCCCGGTCGCCGAGATCGGCCATCCGAGCAAGGGCCGCATCTGGCTCAAGCAGAACGGCGCCGTGAAGCAGGACGGCGATCTCGAGCAGATGATCTGGAACGTGCCCGAGATCATCAACCAGCTGTCGCAGCAGGTCGCGCTCGCGGCCGGCGACGTGATCATGACCGGCACGCCGGCGGGCGTCGGCGCGATCGCGGTCGGCGACAAGCTCGAATGCGAGGTCGAGGGCGTCGGCAAGCTGACGGTGACGATGGGGCCGATGGAGGGGTAGTTGTCATTCCGGAAACCGAACGAAGCGAGGCTGTCCGGAATCCATAGTTTCGGTGCTCGTGACAGTCCGCAGACGCGAGCTGTGGATTCCGCGCTCGCGCCTTCGGCGCGCCCCGGAATGACGACTACATCACCGCGCCGATCTGCCAGGGCACGAACTCGAGATCGCCGTAGCCGAGCTCCTCGGACTTCGTGTGCTCGCCGGAGGCGACGCGCAGCACCTTCTCGAAAATCTCCTCGCCCTTCTGCCTCGATCGACACGCCGTCGAGGATGTCGCCGCAGTTGATGTCCATGTCGTCGATCATGCTGGCGTAGATGTGGCGTGTTGGTGGCGAGCTTGATCGAGGGCGTCGGCTTGCAGCCGAAGGCGGAGCCGCGGCCGGTGGTGAAGCACATCACGTTGGCAGCCGCCCGCGACCTGGCCGGTGGCGCCGACCGGGTCGTAGCCGGGCGTGTCCATGAACACGAAGCCCTTCTCCTTGACCGGCTCGGCGTATTCGTAGACCGCGCGCAGGGTCGTGGTGCCGCCCTTGGCGGCGGCGCCGAGCGACTTCTCGAGGATGGTGGTGAGCCCGCCCGCCTTGTTGCCGGGCGAGGGGTTGTTGTTCATCTCGCCGCCGTTGCGCTCGGTGTAGTCCTCCCACCAGCGGATGCGCTCGACGAGCTTCTCGCCGACCGCGCGGTTGACGGCGCGGCGCGTGAGCAGATGCTCGGCGCCGTAGATTTCCGGCGTCTCGGAGAGGATCGCCGGTGCCGCCGTGCTTCGACGAGCAGATCGGCCGCGGCGCCGAGCGCCGGATTGGCGGTGATGCCGGAATAGCCGTCCGAGCCGCCGCATTGCAGCGCGAGCATGATCTCGGATGCCGGCCGCGTCTCGCGCTTCGCGCGCGCCGCGATCGGCAGCATCGCCTTGATGCGCTCGACGCCTTCGGCGACGGTCTTGCGCGTGCCGCCGGTCGCCTGGATGGTCATGGTCTGGAAATGGTCGCCCTCGACCAGGCCGTATTCGTCCTTCATGCGGTCGATCTGGAACACCTCGCAGCCGAGCCCGACCATCAGCGCGCCGCCGAGATTGGGATGGGTGGCATAGCCCCATTGCGTGCGGCGCAGCACGTCGAAGCCCTCGCCGTAGGCCGCCATGCCGCAGCCGGTGCCGTGCACGAACGGCACCGACGCCGTCGATCTCCGGATAATCGTCGAGCACGCCCGAGCGGTTGACCGCCTCGGCGATGAACTTCGCCGACCGAGGCCGAGCAATTCACCGAGGTGAGGATGCCGATGTAGTTGCGGGTGCCGATCTTGCCGTTCGGCCGCACGTAGCCCTCGAAGGTCGCGCGCAGCTCCGGCGGCAGCACCTCGTCGTTCCTGCGCGTCCTCGGCGAAGCGGTAGTCGCGCGCGAAATCGTGCAGGCCGACATTGTGCTCGTGCACCCAGTCGCCGGGCGCGATCGTGCTTCGTGGCAAAGCCGATGATCTGGCCGAATTTGCGCACCGGCTCGCCCTCGCGGATCGGCGCGACCGCCATCTTGTGGCCGCGCGGGATGCGCTCGCGCGCGGTCAGGCCGGCGGCGCTCGCGCCCGGCGCAATCGGATCGACCGCGACGACGACGTTGTCGTGCGGCGAAAGGCGGAGCGTGCGGGGCGCGGTCATGGCGGTTCTCGCAAGTTCGTGTTCAGGCGCATCTTATATCAGCGACAGCAAAAAATGACCCGTCATCCTGAGGTGCCCGAGCGAAGCGAGGGCCTCGAAGGATGCTGCTTCTGCGGTGCATCTGCTCTGCCGTGCGTCCTTCGAGGCTCGCCCGACTTCGTCGGGCGAGCACCTCAGGATGACGAGGTTACAGAGAACAGCCGCTCGATGGCGGCGGCGATGCGGAACAGCCGGCGATCCTCGCCGTTGCGCGCGATCAGCATCAACCCGACCGGCAGCTCGCCATCCCGCGGCAGCGGGATCGAGATCGCACAGAGGTCGAAGAAATTGACGATCGAGGCGTTGCTGAGCAGCGCGACGTTGTTCGGGACGAAGGTCTCGGGGGTCGCGACCTCGTCGAGCCGCGGCGCCACGATCGGGGTCGTCGGCATCACCAACGCGTCCACCAGTCTCGGCAAGCCACGCGTCGACCGCGCGCACGAGCCGGGTGCGGATCTGGATCAGGTCGATATAGTCGGCGGCGGTGATCGCGGCGCCGCGCTCGATACGCGAGCGCACGTGCGGATCGACCTCCGCGCCGCGCGCCTTCGAAGCCGCTCGCGATGGATCGCGTAGGCCTCCGGCACCGGAAAGCCGCCCTTGGGGTTGGCGGCGACCATCTCGTCGAACAGGCGGAACGGCAGCTCGGCGACGCGCGCGCCGGCCTTGCCGAGCGCCTCCCGTCCCGCCGCGAATGCGGCCGTCACGGTTGCGTCGCGCCGATGCAGCTTGTCGTTTGCCGGCACGCCCAGCCGCAGCCCGGCGAGCGACGCCGGCTCGAGCCGCCACGGCTCCTCGCCGGCGATCACCGCGTCGGCGGCGGCGCACTCGGCGACGGTGCGCGCCAGCGGGCCGACCGAATTGAGCGTGAAGGAGAGCGGGAAGGCGCCATCGGTCGGCACCCGCCACTTGCTCGGCTTGAAGCCGACGATGCCGCACAGCGCCGCCGGGATGCGGGTCGAGCCGCCGGTGTCGGTGCCGATCGCGATCTCGCACATGCGGTCGGCGGCGGCGACCGCCGCACCCGACGAAGAGCCGCCGGGCACGCGCGCGCGGTCCGCCGGGTTGCCCGGCGTGCCGAAGTGCGGATTGGCGCCGACGCCCGAAAAAGCGAACTCGGTCATGTTGGTCTTGGCGACGATGACCGCGCCGGCGGCGCGCAGGCGGCGCACGACCGGCGCGTCCTCCATCGCCGGCGGATCGTCGGCGAGCATCTTCGAGCCGGCGCGCGTCGGCTCGCCCTTGACGTCGAACAGGTCCTTGATGCTCACGATCGCGCCGTCGAGCGGCCCGAGCGCGACGCCGTCACGCGCGCGGGCGTCGGCGGCGTCCGCGGCGGCGCGGGCGGTTTGCTCATAAACCGTCAGGCAGGCGCGCGCGCCCTCGCCCGCTCGGATCGGCGATGCGGGCAAGCGCCTGTTCGAGGCGGTCGCGGGCGGAGGTTCGTTGCATCGGCTCGGTCATTCGTACCATCATGTTCCAGTGATCTAAAGGTCCACCCGATCCATCTCCTGCGTGGCTGCTACTCGACGCCGCGCAAGTCGAGCTCGCCGGCACGATGACAGGCGACCCATCGATCCTGTCTCGATCTTCTCAAGGGCGTGGCGTCTCGACCCGGCATCGTTCCACCGCGTATCGGCAGCGCGGGTGAAAGTAGCATCCGGGCGGCGGATTGGCCGCATCGGCGACGTCGCGCTGGAGGATGATGCGGTCGGCGCGCACGCGCGGATCGGGCTTGGGCACGGCCGACAGCAATGCTTCGGTGTAGGGATGGCGCGGCGTTGTCGAACAGCGCTTTCGTCGACGCCACTTCGACCAGCTGGCCGACATACATGACGGCGACGCGATCGCTGACATGCTTCACCACGCTGAGATCGTGCGCGACGAAGAGGTAGGCCAGTCCGAGCCGATCCTGAAGGTCGAGCAGCAGATTGAGAATCTGCGCCTGCACCGAAACGTCGAGCGCCGACACCGGCTCGTCGGCAACGATCAGGCTCGGATTGAGCGCCAGCGCGCGCGCAATGCCGATCCGCTGGCGCTGGCCGCCGCTGAAGGCGTGCGGAAAACGATTCATGTAGGCCGCAGGAAGCTGGACCACGTCGAGCAGCTCCCGTACGCGCTTGCGCCGCTCCGTGGGGCTGGACCAGCCATTGATCAGCAGCGGCTCGCCGATGATGTCGCCGACCATCATGCGCGGATTGAGCGAAGAGAACGGATCCTGGAACACCATCTGCATGTGTTGCCGGATCGGCTTGAGCTCGCCGCCTGCTCAACGGCGCAAGGTTCACGGCGTGTCCGTTGTAGGTGAAGCGGATCTCGCCGGATGACGGCCGCAGCGCGCGCATGACGCAGCGCGACACCGTGGTCTTGCCGCATCCGCTTTCCCCGACCAGGGCGAGGGTTTCGCCTTTGCGAACGTGGAACGCTGACGCCGTCGACCGCACGCACCTGACCGACGATCCGGCGCAGGAAGCCCTTGCGAATCGGAAAGAACTTTCGCAAGTCGACCACTTCGAGGATGTTCATGGTCGCGGGCCGTAGAGAAAGCAGCTCACTTCGCGCTGCTCATCGAGCTGCAAGGGCTTGCGGCTCGGCGACGTCGCACAAGCCCGGCATCGCATCGGCGCAGCGCGGATGGAACGGACAGCCCGCTGCGGCCGCGCAAACGGGTGCGGGATCGAGCCGCTGATGGTGGCGAGCTTGCGTCCGCGGCGTCGCCAGGATGCTCGGGATCGAGCGCAGCAGCGCGCGCGTATAGGGATGCTTCGGCGAATGGAAGATGTCGTCGACCGGTCCCTTCTCGACGGCGCGGCCGAGATACATGACGACGACGTCGTTGGCCATTTCGGCGATGACGCCCATGTCGTGCGTAATCAGGATGACGGCGAGGCCCGCGACGTCGCTGAATATCGCGCAGCAGATCGAGCACCTGGGCCTGCGTCGTGACGTCGAGCGCGGTCGTCGGCTCGTCGGCGATCAGGATGCCGGGATCGCAGGCGAGCGCCATGGCCATCATGACGCGCTGGCGCAGGCCGCCGCTGAGCTGGAACGGGTACTCGTCGACCCGCCGCTCGGGCCGCGGCACGCCGACCATGCGCAGAAGATCGATCGCGCGCTCGCGCGCCTCCTGCTTGCTCGCGGGCGTGTGCAGCCGGATCGATTCGATGATCTGGTTGCCGACCGTGTAGTAGTGACTGAACGACGCCATCGGCTCCTGGAAGACGAGCGCGATCTCCTTGCCGCGCACCGCGCGCATCTCCGGCCCTTCGGGCGACAACTGCGCAAGGTCGATCCGCTCCGACGAACCGTCGGACGAGACTCGCGCGCAGCCAGACTTCTCCCGCCTCGATGCGGCCCGGCCGATCGACGATGCCGAGAATGCTGCGCGCCGTGATGCTCTTGCCGCAGCCGCTTTCGCCGACGATCCCCAAGGTGCGTCCGGCGTAGACGTCGAAGCTGACGCCGTCGACCGCCCGCACCAGCCCTTCGTCGAGACGAAAATAGGTCTTCAGATCGCGGACCGACAGGATCGGCGATGCGTCGGGTTGCCGGCTGCGCGACCGGATCTAGCCATAGGGGTCGGCTGCATCGCGCAATCCGTCACCGAAGAAGTTGAAGGCGAGGATGACGACGATCACCGGAATCGCCGCCGCGAGCAGCCAGGGCGCGAGCGCCAGCGTCTCGATATTCTGCGCGTCCTGCAGCAGGATGCCCCAGGAGATCGCGGGCGGCCGCAAGCCGAGGCCGAGGAAGCTCAGCGACGTCTCGCTGATGATCATCGACCGGCAACGCGAGGCTCGTCGCCGCGATGATGTGGCTCAGAAACGACGGCAGCATGTGGCGGAAGATGATCCGCAACTGGCTTGCGCCCGCAAGCTCCGCGGCCATGACGAAGTCCTCCTCGCGCAGCGAGAGGAACTTGCCGCGCACGACGCGCGCGAGATCGGTCCAGCCGAGCAGCGCGATGATGAGCGTGATCGCGAAATAGATCTGCAGGACGCTCCAGCTGTTCGGCAAGCGCGGCGGCAAGGCCCATCCAGAGCGGGATGGTCGGCATCGACCGCAAGACCTCGATCAGGCGCTGGATCGCGATGTCGACCATGCCGCCGTAGACCGCGGAGATGCCGCCGAGAAGAACGCCGAGGAACAGGCTGACCGTCACGCCCGCAAGCCCGATCGTCAGCGACACCCGCGTCGCCACCATGATCCGCGACCAGAGATCGCGGCCGAGAAGATCGGTACCGAGCAGGAAGATGCCGTCCGCCGGCCGCGGGTCCTTCAGGCCGAGCAGATGCCGCTTGGTCGGGAAGAGTCCGAGAAAGTTGTACGAATAGCCTTCCGCGAACAAGCGTCACATAGACCTTTCGCTCGTGCGCCGGTGCGTAGCTGATCTTGAAGGTGCGCAGGTCGCGCGTCTGCTTCAGGCCGTACACGAAGGGGCGAAACGCGCCGTCATCGAACAGGTGGAGACCCTGCGGCGGGATGTGGCTGCGCTGTGAATCGGTGTCGTGCGGATCGGCGTAGGCGAGGAAATCGGCGAAGATCACGACGAGGTAGAACAGGATGACGACGATGCCGCTGACGACCGCGAGGCGGTGCCGGCGGAAGCGCCACCACGTCAGCTGCAGTTGACGTTGCGACCGCGAACCGTTCCTCGGCCGCAGCGCTCGTCGGGCGCCGCAGCGCTTGGCCCGGAAAGGCAGGAACCGGGCGAGCGCCCGCATCATCAGTCGAGCTGGAAGCGGATGCGCGGGATCGACCCACATCAGGACCGAGGTCGGAGATGAAGGTGCCGATCACGGTCATGATGCCGAGCAGCAGGATGATCGTTCCGGCGAGGAACATGTCCTGCGCGATCAGCGCCTTCAGCAGCAGCGGACCGACGGTCGGCAGGCTCAGCACGAGCGAGATGATGATGCTGCCGGAGACGAGATAGGGAAACAGGTAGGCGATCGTGCTGGCGAACGGATTGAGCGCCGCGCGCACCGGGTACTTGAGGATGACGCGACGCTCGGGCATGTCCCTTCGCGCGCGCGGTGACGACGTAGGGCCGGCGCAGCTCGTCGAGCAGGTTGGCGCGCATGATGCGGATGAGCTGCGCGGTGCCGGCGAGCGCCAGGATCAGCGCCGGCAGCGGCAAGTGCTTGACCAGGTCCCAGACCTTCGCAGAGACTCCACGGCGCGAGATCGAATTCCGGCGAGAACAGGCCGCCGACGTTCGCGTCGAACAGCACGAACGAGAAGTACATGATGATCAAGCGCGAGCAGGAAGTTCGGCACCGCGAGCCCGACGAAGCCGATGGCCGTGAAGAGATAGTCGAGAAAGGAGTACTGGCGGACCGCCGAGTAGATGCCGATCGGAAGCGCGATGACCCAGGTCAGCACCAGCGCCGCGAAGGACAGGACGACCGTCAGCCAGAGGCGATCGCCGATCACCTCGATCACCGGCCGCCGCCACTCCATCGACTCGCCGAAATCGACCACGAGGATGCGCGACATCCACTTGAAGTACTGGACGTAGATCGGCTGATCGAGGCCGTAGAGGATCCGCAGGCCTTTCGCCTCCTCCATCGACACGACGCTGCCGGAGGCCGACAGATTGGCGATGTAGGTATCGACGAAGTCGCCGGGCGGCGCCTGGATGATGATGAAGGCGAAGACGAGATCGCCCACATCGTCACGACGGCGAGGACGGCGCGCCTTGCGATGAACGCTAGCATGATCTTGTCACCCGATCGCTCACGCGGATTGCGTCCAGAAGCCCGGGGCCGCTGAAGGCCCCGGGTGCGTTGGCGCGACTCGTCCGTTATTGCTTGAAGTACCAGGTCTCCGGGATGCGAGCTGCGACGGCGTGCGGCAATGCTGGGCGATGCAGACGCGCGCGGGAATGTTGCCGAGCTTGTTGCTGACCAGCCGCACGCCGAACTGCGCCGGCGATTCGCCGACCGTTCCGATGCCGTATTGCTGGTCGACCAGGAGCTTCCAGATCTCCTGCGCCGTCTTGTCGCGATCCGCCTGCTCCTTCTGGCCCGCGGCCGAACGGTACAGGTCGAGGATCTTCCTCATGTTCGGATCGGTCGGCTCGCGCCCCTGCGCGCCGTTCGACACGTACCACTTGGCGAACTCGGGGCCCATGAACGCCTCGGTCGTATCGACCGGGATGGCGTGGCGCGGAAACAGGTAGAGCAGCTCCGTGCCGCCGTTGGTCCAGATCATGATCTGATGCTCGTTGTTGCGCGTGCGCGTCATCGCGAGCGTACGCTCCATTTCGCGCACGTCGGCCTGGATGCCGATCTTGCGCCATTGCTGCGCGATCATCTCCGCCTGCTGCGGCCAGGGCAGCAGCGCCTTCACGGCCTGGACCTGGATGCGCAGCCGCTCGCCGTTGTCGGTGCGCAGCGCGGAAGCCTTCGCTGTCCTTCTTGGTGAGCCCGATCCCGTCGAGCATCTGGTTGGCCTTGGCGGGCTCATAGGTCGACCACTTGGTCCGCCATTCCTTGCCCGGGCTCTGCGGCAGCGTGACCGATGGCGCCGTCGAGCCCGGCGTGCCGACGCCGAGCCAGAACGTCTCATTGAGCTGATTGCGGTCGATGCCGAGCGACAAGCGCGCGGCGGAAATCCGCGTTGGTCAGCCACTTGGCGATTTCCGGATCGGCCGTGAAGGTCTGGTTGACCTGCAACATCGTATCGACGCCGTGCAGCGCCGTGTCGAGATGGACGCGTGTAACCGCCCTTCTTCTGGTTCTCGAGGATGACCGGCAGCTTGCTCAGGCTGATGTGGCGCTCCTGCATGTCGTAGTTGCCGCCGATGGCGCGAAGATTGATCACCTCGGAATCCTCGGCGAGCGTCAGCACGACGCGATCGATGTAGGGCAACTGGTTGCCGGCGGTATCGACGGCCCAGTAATAGGGATTGCGCTCGAGCACCCAGGTCGGCGTGTTGATCGGCCGCACCGTCTTCCAGGGCCCGATCGTCGGCAAGTCCGGGTTGAACGACCAGTCCTTCTTGAAGTGCAGGAGCTTCACCCAGTTCTCGTAGCCTTCGGCCTTGGCCTTCGCGTTGACCGCCTGCTCGGACGAGTACTTCGGCAGGAACTGCTTGAGATAGTGCTTCGGCGAGTAGGCGCCGTAGGTCATGCCTTGCGACTGCCGCACGGACTGACCGCCGCCGATCAGCGTGTCGCCGGCGAGCAGCTCGACGAACAGGAAGTGCGGATTGTCGAACTGGAACTCGACCGTCGTCTCGTCGATCTTCACGACCCGGCCCGGCTTGCCGCCGGCCGACATGTCGGCGATCGGCGACGGGACGAGGTCCTTGTTGCTGTAGAGATCCTCGAACCAGAACACGAAATCGTCGGCGGTGAACGGCGCGCCGTCCGACCACTTCATGCCCTTGCGCAGCATGACAGCGCGGATGGTCTTGCCGTCGGCGCTTTGCTCCCACGACTTGGCGACGCTCGGGACGATCTTGGTGCCGGTGTAATCCCAGAACAGCAGCTTGTCGGATGCGTTGAGACGGTTTCCGTTCTCCCAGTCGCCCGGGCCGAGGAATCCGCGGCGCCAGGTCCCGCCGTATTTGCCGACCTCGTTCAGCGGCTTGAGAACGAGCGGTTCCTGCGGAATGCGGTCCTTCACCGGCGGGAGCTTGCCCGCCTTCACCAGCGCGGCGAGATCGGGCGACTTCGTTGAAGGTCTTCGGCCATTTGGGCGGGATCGAGCACGAGCGTTGGTCCCTGCAGCTCGCCGACCAGCCCGGACGCCGCCAGACCCCCGCCCGCCTGCTGCGTCGATGCGGGGCCCGCCCCCATCAACAGCGCAGCCGACACCAGCAATCCACTCAGCAATGCACGATGTTGCATCGAACGCTTCCTCCCCGATCGTGGCTTCGATCCATTCCGCGGGCCGGCGGCTACGAGGCGGCCGCTTGGCGTAACATCATGTCATCATACAACTGCTTCGCCAATAGCGCCGAGTCCGCACTGTGGCTGCTATGGAGCAAGATCGCCTAAGAGCAAAATATAGACAACTCAAGGGGTATTCGATGGAGCCGCTCCGATTTCTAGCGCGGCCCACGAAGCGCGTCCGGCAGGCTGTCCGGCAGCTTCCCGAGGATCTGCAGCGCTGCTTGCATCGCCACCACGTATCCATACGGCCCGAGGCCGCAGATCACGGCCTTCGCCGAGGCGGAGATCTTCGAGTGGCGATGGAGCTCGTCGCGCGCGTGGATATTGGAAATGTGGACCTCGATAATCGGGCCCTCGAATGTCTTCAACGCGTCGATCATGGCGATCGAGGTGAACGAATAGGCCGCCGGATTGATGATGATCGCGTCGGCCGCCTCGCGCGCGGACTGGATCAGCTCGACAAGCGCGCCCTCGTGGTTCGACTGATGGAACGAGAGCGTCGCGCCCAAGTGCCGAGCGAGCTCCCGGCAGCTCGCCTCGATCGCTGCCAGTGTCACTGTGCCGTAGATGTGAGGCTCCCGCACGCCAAGAAGATTGAGGTTCGGACCGTTCAGGATCATCAATCGCGCCGTCATGGTTTCGCTCCAGGCTGGCCGCAAGGTCGCGCGTCACGCGGCCGAGTTGATCGTCGTATCGCTTCGGGACGCATCAAGTATTGCCCACACCGCCGCAAGGGTCCGGGCCGCGTCCCGACCGGTGACCATTGGGGCGGCCTCGCCGCGGACCACGGCGCAGAAATGCGCGAGTTGGCGCGCCAGCGGATCGGCCGGCTCGACTTCAATCGGCTGATGTCGATATCGATCGACAGGTTGGGGAACTTTCGGCGCACGCTCGCGATCGCGCGGGGCACCATCACGTTCGAAATGCTTGGAACCGAACCGATCCGGAGCTCGGACTCGGCGCCGCGCTTGAGCCGCGTGATGACGTATTGGAGGTCTTCGACCCGATCGAAGACGTTGTTGATCTGGCTGAAAATATCCTTCGCCTCGGGAGTGGGGGTGTAGCGCCCCTGTCGCCGGCTGAACAGCTTCAGTCCGAGCAGGCTCTCGGCGTGCTTCATCACCCGGCTGATGCCGGGCGAGGACACGTTTAGCAGGCGCGCCGCGCCCCCGACGGTCCCTGTCACCATGATGGCGCGGATGACTTCAATCTGTCTGAGCGTGAGCATTTCGGCGCCGCCTCAGAGAGGCCGCGGGCAAGCCCGCCCGGGCGCGCCCCCCGTTTCACTGTAATATCTCGCTTCCGGGTCGCAACGAAAAGCCGCCCTGTCGTCGACAGCCTTCTAAAAACGGAGCGAGGTCAGGGCCGAGCACGCCTCGTGTCTCCCTTTGGGCGGAGTGAAGGCGCGCTCCCGCCCAGCCGCAGTTCGGCGACCCGAGAGCGCCGCGCGCGCAACTGCTGCCAGGGCGAGTCTTTCGTTAGCCGTCACGACGCCGCGCAGGGCACATCGACAGCCCGCCGGAAACCGGGCAAAGTCGCGAGCTAGGCAAACCCATCGACACGAAGGTGCGCAAGATGAAGCTCTCCGGCGCACTCAGCTGTGCGCTGGCGCTCACCACGGCGCTGGTGCTCGTCCACTCGCAAGCCGCGGCCCAGGACGTGCTCAAGCTCGCGATCGGCCAGATCAACAACTGGGAAAACCAGATGCCGACGCTCGGCCAGCAGACCGGCATCTTCAAGAAGCACGGCATCGTGCTCGAGACCTTCGGCACGCAGGGCGCCGGCGAGACGCTGCAGGCGGTGATCTCCGGCAGCGCCGACATCGGCATCGGGGTCGGGACGCCGGGCGCGATGCGCGCATTCGCGCGCGGCGCGCCGGTGCGGGTGCTGTGCGCCGCCTTCACCGGCACCGGCGATCTCTACTGGTACGTGCGCGCGAACTCGCCGCTCAAGAGCCTCGCCGACGCGACCGCGCGCAACACCATCGCGTACTCGACCAATGGCTCGGCCTCGCACAACCTGGTCTTGGCGTTCGCCCGCGAGCTCGGCGCCAAGGCCAAGCCGACCGCGACCGGCGGCCCGCCCGCCACCTATACGCAGGTCATGTCCAATCAGATCGACATCGGCTGGTCGGCGCCGCCGTTTGGCCTCGACGCCATCCAAGACGGCAAGATCCGCATGGTGGCGCGCGGCACCGACGTGCCGTCGACGCGGAACCAGACCGTGCGGGTGCAGATCGTCAACCTCGCGGTCCTGCAGAACCGCAAGGACGTGCTCACCCGGTTCATGCGCGCGTACCGCGAGACCATCGAGTGGATGTACACCGACCCGCAGGCGATCAAACTTGTATGCCGAGACCATCCGGATGCCGGAAAGCCTGCTCGATGCGTCGCGCCGGCAGTTCCATCCGAAGGAGGCGCTCGAGCCTGACCGGATCTCGGACGTCGCCGCGGTGATGGCCGACGCGGTCGCGCTGAAGTTTTTGGACAAGCCGCTGACCGCGCCGGAGCTCGAGGCGTTCTTCCCGCTCCCAGGATTGGGGAAGTGACGGCGTGCCGTCACTGCGAGGCGAAGGCGAAGCAATCCAGGATACCGACGCCGCATCTGGGTTGCTTCGTCGCTTCGCCCCTCGCAATGACGGCGTGGTGGAGCAGCGCTACCGCCCAGCGGCGGCGGGCTCGGCGGCGGCGGCATTCGGCGGCACGACACCGACCTCGCGGGCGCAGGCTGCGAGCGCCGCCCAGGTGTCCTCCGGCAGCGGGATCCCGTTCTTCATCCGCTCGACGCGGTTGCGCGTTTCCGGCTCGCCAGGAATCAAGATTTCGCCGCCGGGCACGGCCGGCTTCGTGCCTTTCAGGAAGGCGATGTAGCGGGCCATGTCGGCGCTGAAGAAGTCTTCGGAATCGAAGCGCGCCGGATCGATATAGATCGAGAACATGCCGTTATAGGTGTGCGGCGCCTGACGGGTCGCGCCGGTGCCGGTGAGCGACCCGCCCAGGAGCTCGCAGATCAGCGCCAGCCCCGAGCCCTTGTGGTCGCCGAAGGCGCGGATGGCGCCTTTACCGAGGCGCGGGTTGCGCGGGCCGGCCGGCTCATAGGGGCCATAGAGCTGATGCGGGTCGGTGCTCGTCGTCCCGTCCGGTCCGATCAGCGCGTCCTGCGGCAGCGCCTTGCCGCCTTGGCTCGCGACCAAAACCTTGCCTTCAGCCACCACCGAGGTCGCGAAGTCGAGGATGACCGGAGTATCGTTCGGCCGCGGGATGCCGACGCAATAGGGCGCGGTCGAGAGGCGCCGCTCGGTCCCGCCGTAGGGCGCGACCAGGATGCTGCCCGAGGCGTTGACGAAGTGGATGGAGATGAGCCCGGCCTCGGCCGCCATTTCGGCCCAGTCGCCGACGCGGCCGAGGTGGCCGGCATTGCGCAACGCCACCGCCGCGAGGCCCTGGCCCTTGCATTTCGCGATCCCGATCGCGACCGCCTGCGGCGTGACGGTCTGGCCGTAGCCGGCCTTGCCGTCGACCACGGCCAGCACCGGGGTGTCGACCAGCACGTCCACGGTCTGGTCGGCGCGGATATTGCCCTCGAGCTTGGAGCGCACGTAGCGCGGGACGCGCGTCACGCCATGGCTGTCGTGCCCGGCGAGATTGGCCGCCACCAGGTATTTGGCGATGCGCCCGCTTTCCTCGCGCGAGCAGCCGGCGCCGACGAAGATGTCGCGCACGAAATCCTGCAGCACGCCTGAGTCGATGTTCACAATCGCTCTCCTTTGCACGAACGGTCGTCCAACTTTGCGTCATGCGCGGGCGAGCAATCGCCACAGCGATTGCGAGGGTTGACCCGCGCATCCATCATCTTCGCAAGAGGCTTTTTGAAGGGATGGATTGCCGGGTCAAGCTCGGCATGACGCCCTTTACGTGGTCTTCGGGCCGACGCCGGCGGCCGCCGCGTAGCCGCGGTTCCAGGTCGGATTGATCAAGACCTCGTTGATGCACACGCCCGCCGGCAGCTTGGCCACATAGAGGATGAGGTCCGCCATGTGCTCGGGCTGCAGCATGCGCGCCCGGTCTTCCGGCGAGACCGGGACCGGCCGCTTGTCGAGGATCGGCGTTGCGACCTCGCCCGGACACAGCACGGTCGAGCGGATGCCGTTCACGAACTCCTCCATGTTGATGGTGTGGCTCATGGCCACGACGCCGTGCTTGGCGGCGACATAGCCGGCGCCCGACAACAGGCCGACGACGCGGCCGGCCATCGAGGCGGTATGGATCAACAGCCCGTCCTTCTGCGGCCGCATGATCGCGAGCGCGGCGCTGGCGCAATAGAAGGCGCTGGCGAGGTTGGCGTCGATCACCTGCTTGATGCGCTCGGGATTGAGTTGCGACCAGCGCCGCTCGGTGACGTTGCTCCCGGCATTGTTCACCAGGATGTCGAGCCGGCCGTATTTCTGCTTGATCTCCTCCGCGACCTTGTTGACGGCCGCCGCGTCGGTGACGTCGGCCGGCGCCACATGCGCCGCACCGCCGGCCTTGGCGATCCGGTCCGCCACCGATTGCAGCGCGTCGCGGCGACGGCCGCTCAGGACGACGGTCGCGCCCTCCTTGGCCAGCGACAGCGCCGCCGCCTCGCCGATGCCGCTACCGGCGCCGGTAATCCAGACGATTTTGCCTTTCAGGTCAGCCACGCGGTCCCTCCCAGCATCTCACAACTGTCATCCCGGCCAAGCGCGAAGCGCGAGAGCCGGGACCCATGCATCCCGGCTCTGCGGATCAGTCCATCGCACCGGGATTCATAGGTCCGCGGCTCGCGCGCGCTACGCTCGCTTGGCCGGGATGACAACCGAGTTATTTCCACGCACCAATTCAAGAACGCTTACAGCACCCGCCCACTGGCGTCGTCGATCAGGTGCATGTTGTCGAGCGCCGCCGCCATGCGCATGCGGCCGCCTTCGCGCGCGCCGGCATTCGGGCTGACCCGGGCGCAGACTTCCCTGCCGTCGATCGAGAAGAACACCATGGTCTCGTTGCCCATCGGCTCGGTGACCTCGAGCAGCGCCTCGAACTGCCCGAGATGCTTCTCGCCGTTGGGCTTGGCCTCGGTCAGATGTTCGGGGCGGATGCCGAACAGCAGATTGTCCTGCTCGAGATACGGCCGGTAGCGCCCGACGCGCTCGGCCGGCACGCCGAAAGCGATCTGATCCGCGAGCCGCACCTGCAGCCCCTCCCCGGCCCGCTCCAGCCGACAGGGAAGGAAATTCATCGCCGGCGAGCCGATGAAGCCGGCGACGAAGCGCGTCGACGGCGAATGATACAGGTGGTTGGGCGCGCCGATCTGCTCAATCTTGCCGCGGTTCATCACCACGACGCGATCGGCGAGCGTCATCGCCTCGACCTGGTCGTGAGTGACGTAGACGGTGGTGGTGCGCACCTTCTGGTGCACGCGCTTGATCTCGGTGCGCATCTGCACGCGCAGCTTGGCGTCGAGGTTCGACAGCGGCTCGTCGAACAGGAACACTTTCGGATTGCGCACGATGGCACGGCCCATGGCGACGCGCTGGCGCTGGCCGCCCGAGAGCTGGCGCGGCTTGCGGTCGAGCAGCTCCCTGATGTCGAGGATGCGCGCGGCTTCCTGCACGCGCCGCTCGATCTCGTCCTTGGGAAAACGCTTCAGGCGCAGCCCGAACGACATGTTCTCGTACACCGTCATGTGCGGGTAGAGCGCGTAGTTCTGGAACACCATGGCCATGTCGCGGTCCTTGGGCGGCACGTCGTTGACGACCTCGCCGTCGACCGCGATCTCGCCGTCGGTGATCTCCTCCAGGCCCGCGATCATCCGCAGCGTGGTCGACTTGCCGCAGCCGGAGGGCCCGACCAGCACCACGAATTCCTTGTCGGCGATGTCGAGGTCGATGCGCGCTCACCGCCTCGACCTCGTCGAAGCGCTTGACCACCTTGCGGAGAGACACTTGCGCCATATGCACTAACCCTTGGTGGCGCCGGCGGTGAGGCCGGCGATGTAGTAGTCCATCAGGAAGGCGTAGATGATCAGCGGCGGCGCGGCGCCGAGCAGCGCGCCGGTCATGATCTGGCCCCAGTTGAACACGTCGCCCTTGATCAGCGAGGTGATGATGCCGACCGGCAGCACCAGCTGGTCGGCCGAGGTGGTGAAGGCGAGCGGATAGAGGAACTGCGCCCAGCTCACCGTGAAGGCGAAGATGGTGGCGGCGATCAGGCCCGGCAGCGCCACCGGGATGAACACCCGCGTCAGGATCTGCCGGTAGTTCGCGCCGTCCATCAGCGCCGCCTCGTCGAGCTCCTTCGGGATCGAGGCGAAGTAGCCGATCATGATCCAGGTGCGAACGGCACCGTCAGCGTCGGATAGAGCACGAGCAGCACCCACCAGCGATTGATCAGCTGGATGCCGGTCCACTCGTTGAAGACCGCGAACATCTTGAACAGCGGCAGGAACAGCAGCGTCTCCGGGATCAGGTAGGTCAGGAAGACGCCGGTCGCGAGCGTCGCCGAGCCCCAGAACTTCATCCGCGACAGCGCGAACGCGGCCGGCACGCGATCAGCATGGTGATCGTCACGACGAAGACCGAGACGATCGCCGAGTTGCGGAAGTAGGTCAGGTAGGCCGGCTAGGTCAAAAGCTCGATGTAGTTGCCGAGCGTCGGGTTGTAGACCCACCAGGGACTGGTCGCCGCCGAGATCTCCGCGCTGGTCTTGAGCGAGGTGATGAACATGTAGATCGGCGGGCGTCAGGAAGAAGATCGCGAACACCACCAGGAAGAAATACGACCAGCGCAACGCCCAGCGGCGGTCGCGGCTCATGCTGCCGTATTTCGGCTTCGTGCGCGCGGCGGCGGCGTCCCCATGGTTGCGGCGTTTGCCATTACGCTTCGTTCCCCCGCCGGTTGATGTCGCGCAGGATGAAGATCGCCGCGACGGTGAGGATCGGCACCATGAACAACGAGACACTGGCGCCGAGCGGAATGTCGCCGCCCTCGATGCCGACCCGGAACGACCAGGTGCCGAAGATGTGCGTCTTGTCGATCGGACCGCCGGCCGTGAGGATGCGCACGATGTCGAAATTGGCGAAGGTGACGATCAGCGAGAACAGCGCCGTGATGGCGATGATGTTGCGCATCATCGGCAACGTCACGTACCACATGCGTTGCCACCAGTTGGCGCCGTCGATCTCGGCCGCCTCGTAGAGCTGCTCCGGCACCGACTTGAGCGCCGCCAGGTACATGATCATGAAGAACGGCGCGCCGATCCAGACGTTGACCAGGATCACCGAGAACCGCGCCCAGTAGGCGTCGCCGGTCCACGGCATCGGGCCGATGCCGAACAGCGCCAAGATCCAGTTGAAGGCGCTGTAGGACGGATCGAACAGCCACAGCCAGGCGAGCGTGCTCATGGCCGGCGGGATCACCCACGGCACCAGCAGCATGCCGCGCCACTTGCGCTGTCCCTTGGACGGGATGTTGTGCACGAAGTGGGCGACGAAGAAGCCGATGATGGCTTTGAAGATCACCGCCGTGATGGCGAAGATGCAGGACTGCTGCACCACCATCCAGAACGTCTCGCGCTTGAACAGGAAGGTGAAGTTGCCGAAGCCGACGAAGCGCTCCATCGACTTGTTCAGCGTCGCGAGATGGATCGAATAGAAGGCCGGATAGAGCACCAGCAGCGCGATCAGCAGGATCAGCGGCAGCGCCATCAAGAAGGCGATGGTCGACTTGCGCTGCATGGCCTTCTGCAGGCCGGTGCGCTGGACCGCGCCGCGCGCGGCTTGGGGCCGTTCCATTGCCGCATCGACCATCGTGATCTCCCTCGCTTGCCATTCCGCTGCGGCGTCACCGGGTGCGGCAGGCCGCATCCCGGTCACCGCCGTTGCAGCGCCCGTCCGGCCGCGCGAAAGGCCGTCCGTCACGGCCTTCACGTCCGCATGAAGCCCTTCGACCTCGCTCTCGGCCCAGGCGAGCGTCTTCTCCATCGGCTCGCCCTGCATGTGCCGCACGATCATCTTGGTCATGACGGCCTGCGTGTAGATCTGCTCGGCGATCTTCGGCGGCGCCGGCGCGGCGGCCACCGACAGGATCTGGTGATTGTGCGGGTTCGGGATAGTGATAGAGCGTGCCCTTGGGCGGCCCTTCCTCGGCCCAGGTCTTGAAGGTCGGTCAGGTTGGCGAAGGACGGCAGGTCGTAGCCGCCGCTCGCCGCCACCAGCTTCTCGACCGACGGCCGGCTGCGACAGGTGCGACGAGCAGGCTCTTGGCCGCCGGCTTGTTCTTGCTGAAGTTCCAGATGCCCCAGAAGTACGGCAGGAACGGCGCGAAGCGGCCCTTCGGACCCGACGGCATGCCGTGGGTCCAGCACTGCTCGGCGATCTGCGGCGCGTCGCGCTTGGCCACCGCCCAGGCGCTCGGCGGATTCATGATCAGCGCGCCCTTGCCGGAGACCAGCCATTTGTTGTTGGAGGCATCGTCCCAGGACGGCGCGTCCGGCGGGAAGAACGCGGCCAGCCGCGCGTAGTAGTCGAGCGCCTGGCGCACCGCGTCGGACTTGACCGTGATCTTGCCCTTGGCGTCGACCAGCGGCGCGCCGAAGGACTGGAAGATCGCGCCGGCGGTATCGACGATTGTCGGAGGTCGTGCCGAGGCCGATGCCGAACGGGATGCCGGCCTTGTGGCAGGCCTCGGCCGCCTTGAGGAACGTGTCGAGCGTCCAGTTGTCGGCCTTCGGCGGCGCGCCGGCCGGATACATCGCCTGCACGTCGATGCCGGCATGCTGCTTCATCAGGTCGATGCGCGAGCACGGGCCCTTGATCTGGCTGCCGATGGTGGCCGGCACCGCGACCCACTGGCCGTCCGGCGCGGCCGAGATACTCGACCGTCTGGTTGACGGCGCCGTTCTGCTTGATCAGCGCCGCCATGACGTCGTCGACCGGCTCGAGGCTCTGCGGCGTGGTCGGCCGGCCGCCAGGTCGGGAACGCCATGATGTCGTGGCCGGACCGCGCCTGCGCCTCGGCCGCGATGGTCAGCAGGAGCTTGTTGCCCTGCGAGGTGATGTAGTCGATCTTGACCTCGACCTTCTCCTTGGCGGCCCATTCCTCGACCAGCGCCTTCGAGGTCGTTGTTGGCGCCCGGCACCCAGTGATCCCAGAAGCCGATCGAGAGCTTGCCGGCGGCGTGCGCGCCGCGCACGAACGGCGCCGCCATGAGCGCGGTCGAGGCCGCGGCCGGTCGTCGCGATGAAGCGGCGGCGGGTGATGCTTCGCATTGTCATGAGTTCCCTCCTCGACTGATGCGGCCCGATCATTTCGGCTGTCGCGTTGCGACTCTGCGCATGCCCGGTAGCGGTGACCATCGCTGACGTCCGATCGCAATGTCCCTGTATGCCTCGCTTCACGGCATGCGCGCAGCGCCGGCGCCGCCGACGGCGCGACGCGCAGCGCGCTCGCATCAGGTCCGCATGAAGCCTTCGACCTCGCTCTCGGCCCAGGCGAGCGTCTTTTCCATCGCCTCGCCCTGCATGTGGCGCACGGTCATCTTGGTCATGATGCCCTGCGTGTAGATCTGCACCGCGATCTTGGGCGGCGCCGGCGCCGCCGCGACCGACAGGATCTGATGGTTGTGCGGATTCGGGTAGTGATAGAGCGTGCCCTTCGGCGGCCCTTCCTCGGCCCAGGTCTTGAACGTCGTCAGGTTGGCAAAGGACGGCAGGTCGAAGCCCTCGCTCGCCGCCACCAGCTTCTCGATCGCCGCCGGCTGCGACAGATGCGTCAGCAGGCTCTTGGCCGCCGACTTGTTCTTGCTGAAGTTCCAGATGCCCCAGAAGTACGGCAGGAACGGCGCGAAGCGCCCCTTCGGCCCGACCGGCATGCCGTGCGTCCAGCACTGCTCGGCGACCTTCGGCGCGTCGCGCTTGGCCACCGCCCAGGCGCTCGGCGGATTCATGATCAGCGCGCCCTTGCCGGAGACCAGCCACTTGTTGTTCGAGGCGTTGTCCCAGGCCGGCGCGTCGGGCGGGAAGAACCGCGCCGAGCCGGGCGTAGTAGTCGAGCGCCTGGCGCACCGTGTCGGTCTTGACCGTGATGTTGCCCTTGGCGTCGACCAGATGCGCGCCGAACGCACTGGAAGATCGCGCCGGCGGTGTCGACCGATTGTCCGCGGTCGTGCCGAGTCCGATGCCGAACGGGTTGCCGGCCTTGTGGCAGGCCTCGGCCGCCTTGAGGAAGGTGTCCAGCGTCCAGGTGTCGGCCTTCGGCGCGCTGCCGGCCGGATACATGGCCTGCACGTCGATGCCGGCGTGCTGCTTCATCAGGTCGATGCGCGAGCACGGGCCCTTGATCTGGCTGCCGACGGTCGCCGGCACCGCGATCCACTGGCCGTCGATCGCGGCCGAGATACTCGACGGTCTCGATTGACGGCGCCATTCTGCTTGATCAGCTCGGTCATGACGTCGTCGACCGGCTCGAGATTGCGTGGCATGCTCGGCCGGCAGCCAGGTCGGGAACGCCATGATGTCGTGGCCGGATCGCGCCTGCGCCTCGGCGGCGATCGTCAGCAGCAGCTTGTTGCCCTGCGAGGTGATGTAGTCGATCGAGACCTCGACCTTCTCCTTGGCGGCCCACTCCTCGATCAGCGCCTTGGTGGCGTCGTTGGCGCCCGGAACCCAGTGGTCCCAGAAGCCGATCGTGAGCTTGCCGGCGGCCTAGCGAGTGCGCTCGACATGCGGCATCACCAGGACGGCCGTCGAGGCCGCCGTGGTCGCCGGATGAAGCGACGCCGCGTGATGTTGCGTCTCGCCATGGTGTTCCCTCCTCATGAGGGCCCGACTTTTCGGGCCTTTGAGAGCAGTTTCTACGCCTGCTATCGCACGCTACTCCGACGTGCATTCCGAATGTCCGGTGCACTGGGTGCCCGCTCGCGATGACGACGCGCGCGCCGCCATCCGGAGGACGGCGGCGCGTGGAGCTTCGCGTCAGGTCCGCATGAAACCTTCGACTTCGCTTTCCGCCCAGGCGAGCGTCTTTTCCATCGCCTCGCCCTGCAGGTGGCGCACGGTCATCTTGGTCATGATGCCCTGCGTGTAGATCTGCACCGCGATCTTCGGCGGCGCCGGCGCCGCCGCGACCGACAGGATCTGATGGTTGTGCGGATTCGGATAGTGGTAGAGCGTGCCCTTCGGCGGCCCTTCCTCGGCCCAGGTCTTGAACGTCGTCAGGTTGGCGAACGACGGCAGGTCGTAGCCGCGCGCTCGCCGCCACCATCTTCTCGATCGCCGACGGCTGCGACAGGTGCACCAGCAGGCTCTTGGCGGCCGACTTGTTCTTGCCGAAGTTCCAGATGCCCCAGAAGTACGGCAGGAACGGCGCGAAGCGGCCCTTCGGACCCGGACGGGAAGCCGTGCGTCCAGCACTGCTCGGCGACCTGCGGCGCGTCGCGCTTGGCGACCGCCCAGGCGCTCGGCGGATTCATGATCAGCGCGCCGCTGCCGGAGACCAGCCACTTGTTGTTCGACGCATCGTCCCAGGCCGGCGCATCCGGCGGGAAGAACTTCGCCAGCTTGGTGTAGTAGTCGAGCGCTTGGCGCACCGTGTCGGACTTGACCGTGATGTTGCCCTTGGCGTCGACCAGTTGCGCGCCGAAGGCATGGAAGATGGCGCCGGCGGTGTCGACCGTTGTCGGAGGTCGTGCCGAGCCCGATGCCGAACGGATGGCCGGCCTTGTGGCAGGCCTCGGCCGCCTTCAGGAAGGCGTCCAGGGTCCAGGCGTCGGCCTTCGGCGCGCTGCCGGCCGGATACATCGCCTGGATGTCGATGCCGGCGTGCTGCTTCATCAGATCGATGCGCGAGCACGGCCCCTTGATCTGGCTGCCGACGGTCGCCGGCACCGCGATCCACTTGCCGTCGGCGCGGCCGAGATACTCGACCGTCTGGTTCACGGCGCCGTTCTGCTTGATCAGCTCGGCCATGACGTCGTCGACCGGCTCGAGGTTGCGCGCATGCTCGGCCGGCTGCCAGGTCGACAACGCCAGGATGTCGTGACCCGACCGCGCCTGCGCCTCGGCGGCGATGGTCAGCAGGAGCTTGTTGCCCTGCGAGGGGATGTAGTCGATCGAGACCTCGACCTTGTTCTTGGCCGCCCATTCCTCGATCAGCGCCTGGTCGACGCGTTGTTGGCGCCCGGCACCCAGTGGTCCCAGAAGCCGATCGAGAGCTTGCCGGCCGCCTGCGAGTGGCTGACATGCGGCATTGCGAGGGCGGCCGTCGAGGCCGCCGTCGTCGCAAGAAAACGGCGGCGCGTCAGTTTGGAATTGCGCATGAGCATTCCTCCGGTGTATTCGGACCATCCCGGGACGTTTGTCCGGCGTTGCGTTGTCGCCACGATCAACGGCTGTCGGGCGAACCGCCGACGTCTGTCGCCGAGCTCACGCGCCGGCGGTGGCCAGCTCAGGCATCAAGTCGACGGCGCTTGTCAGTCCGAGGAAATCGCTGCTGATCGGCGCCGAGCCGGATCTCGCCGGACGCCGGCGCATCTCCGGCTCGCCCTCGCGGCGAGCATAGCGACCGCGTCATGGCCGTTACTTTCGGCACCTTCGTGCGCCATACATCTCGGCGCGCAGCGTTGGCCCCGCAAGACAGCCTGAGAGCGTGATGGCGAGGCGACAAGCAAGACCGTTCCGGCATTGGGCGCGCACGGCGCCGCCAAGCTGCCTGCGGTCGAGGTCGACAGCTACAATATCGAGCTCAAGGACGACGACGGTTTCGTCGGCGACCGCGCCAGCAAGAAGGCGTTCCACGCCATCCTCGACAAGTGGCGAAAGCCGCTGCGCAAGCTCGACTCCGATCCGTTCGGCGAGACCGCCGAGCAGCGACATCAGCAAGAAGAAGCTCGATGCCGCGCTCGCCGGCGACGATCCCGACGCCGCCGGCCTGGTGCAGGGCGTGATCGAGGAGTTCGCCCAGGAGTTGGCCTCGGTGACGCGGCGCTTCCTGCGCGCCAAGGGCTGGAAGGACACCGAGCGCATCGTCGTGGGCGGCGGCATGCGCGAGCGCCAGATCGGCGAACTGGCGATCGGGCGCGCCGGCGTGCTGCTGAAGAGCCGACGGCATCAAGATCGACCTGCAGCCGATCCGCAACCATCCGGACGATGCCGGCCTCATCGGCGCGGTGCAGCTCGCGCCGTCGTGGATCTTCCAGGGGCACGACAGCATTCTCGCCGTCGACATCGGCGGCACCAACATCCGCGCCGGCGTGGTCGCAGCTCAATCTGAAGAAGGCCGCCGATCTCTCCAAGGCGGCGGTCTGGAAGCGCGAGCTGTGGCGGCACGCCGACGACAAGCCGAAGCGCGAGGAGGCGATCGACGAGCTCACCGAGATGCTCGAGAAGCTGATCAACGCCGCGGAGAAGGAGGGCCTCGGGCTCGCGCCGTTCATCGGCATCGGGTGTCCGGGCAAGATCGAGCCCGACGGCTCGATCGACCGCGGCGCGCAGAACCTTCCGGGCAACTGGGAGAGCAACCGGTTCAACCTCCCGAGCCGGCTGATCGAAGCGATCCCGCGCATCGGCGACCACGAGACCGTGATCCTGATGCACAACGACGCCGTGGTGCAGGGCTTGAGCGAGGTCCCGTTCATGCGCGACGTCGAGCGCTGGGGCGTGCTGACGATCGGCACCGGGCTCGGCAACGCCCGCTTCACCAACCGCGGCGGTGGCGAGAAGGGGTGATGGGGAATTCGGCCGGCGACCGCAAGGGGCGCCACTACTTCGCCCATTGCGGCCGCGCGAGCAGCCAATCCGCGGTGGCTCGCGCCGCCACGCGGTTGCCTTCCGGCGTCCAATGAATGTCGAGCCAATAGTAGAGCCGTCGGCCGCCCTGCCGGGCGCGATCGATCAACTCCGGCGTCAGGTTCAGGCACGCAATCCCGCGTTCGTCGAGATGGCGGCAGAAGGCCCGATCGAACGCCACTTGCCGCTCGACGTCCTGCACACCCAGGTGCCCCCAGCGGTCGATGTCTTCCGGGTGCACCACATAGGCGAGCGGGAAATACACGAGCAGGAGCCGGGCTCCGGTCGCTTCGACGGCCGAACGCAGGTCGTCATAGACCTTGAGCGACTCGGCGACGTCCGTGCCGGCAGGATCGAATGCGCCGGCCACGCGCGCCTCGCGCCCGGCGCCGTGGATCCGGCCGTCCGTTGTGGCCGGCCGCAATCGGCCGCGCAGCGTCGCCGCCACCGTCCACCCGTAGTAGGCGATCGCCGAATTCTTGGCGTAGGCGGCCAGTCGCCGGAGCAGCGTCGGCTCGTGCAGCACCAGATAGCTATCGCGCACGCGCGCCGTTTCGGCCGCGCGGTCCACCTGCATCGACTGGTAGGCAAACTGGATCACCAGATCCGGGGCGTAGTCCCGGCCGGCGTGCTTGAACCAGTTCAGGCCGTTGGCCAGGGGCAGAGCCGGCACGCCACGATTGACGACCTCGACCGAGCGGCCGGGCGCGAATCCGGCCGCTTGCAGTGTCCGCTCCAGTTCGGCGGCGAACGACTGCTCGTGGTTCACGCCCCAGCCGAAGGCGAACGACGGCCCGAGCAGCAGCACGCGATAGCGCGACGCGTCGCGGCCGTGCGGGTACTCCTCGCGCTCGCGCGAGGTGCGCAAGCCCCGGCTGTTGGTGAACACGTCGACCGAGAATTCCGGAGTGATGTGCCGGTATGACAGGTTGGGTCTCCCGGCCCAGCCGCCGAACGGCTCCTCGGCATAGAACGGCTGGGCGGCGCGGGCGAACAGGAACGCTCCCGTCGTCACGCGGTAGAAGACGTGCAGCGAGAGCTCTACCAGCGCGACCAGGAAAAGGCCGTAGGCGAGCCAGCCGGTCAACCGGCGGCCGCGCGACGTAGGTGCTGCGCTCATCTGGCAATCACTAGCGAAGTCTCGCGAATTCTTCGACCGTGAAGCAGTTGGCGAATGCCGGGAACGCAACGGTCGCCCGGATGTTACGCTTGCCGAGATGATCGATTCGCGGAAGGTCGGGCCATGGCGACAGCACGCACGAGGCGCAAGCTCAGACTATTCCATGCGACCATGCAGGTAACGCGGACCGAGCAATGGTGCGTGGAGGCGGAAACGGCCGATGAGGCGCGCGAGCTGTTTTCCTCCGGCCAGGGCCACAAGTGCGATGCCGGCGAGTGCCTGCACGCCGAGCTGGTCAGGATCGAGGAGTGATGCGCGTGTCCCGGACGAGCGACGGCGAAGCCGAGCGATGATCCGGGACACACGAGAGAATCGCGCTCGCCTTAAGGCGAGCGCACAATAATGTGCTTAGCAAGTCTCCCCTGGACCCCCGGATCGGCGCTGCGCTTCGCGCAGCTGGTCCGGGGTACGTGGAGACCGCAGGCCTAACCCGCCTTGCGCGTGCGCTTGGCGGCACGCCGCTGCGAATGGGCAGCGGTCTTGCGCCGGCGCTCCGCCGGCCGGCGGGCGTGCGATCCGCCCTTGCGGCCGCGCCCGGCCTTGACGCTCTCGCGCAGCGCATCCATCAGGTTGATGACGTTGCTGGCGGGCGGCCGTTCCGGCGCCTTGATCTCCTCGCCGGCCGCCTTGCGCTTGACGATGTCCTTGAGCGCCTCCTCGTAGCGGTCCTCGAATTTCTCCGGCTCGAAATGGCCGGACTTGGTCGCGACGATGTGCTTGGCGAGGTCGAGCATCTCCTTCGAGATCTTCACGTCCGGTATGTCGTCGAAATAGTCCTTCGCGTCGCGCACCTCGTAGGGGTAGCGCAACAGGATGCCGACCAAGCCCTTGCCGCGCGGCTCGAGCGCGATCATGTGCTCGCGCGTTGTGAGCACCACGCGGCCGAGCGCCACCTTGCCGGTCGCCTCGATCGCCTTGCGGATGGTGACGAAGGCTTCCGCACCGACCTTGTCGGAGGGCGCGACGTAGTACGGGCGGTTGATGTAGAGGTCGTCGATCTCCTCGCGCGGCACGAAGCGCTCGATGTCGACCGTGCGGGCGGTGTCGATTTCGACCGCGTCGAGCTCCTCGTCGGTCACCTCGACGTAGTGACCCTTGGAGACCTCGAAACCCTTGACGACGTCGTCGGGCTCGACCTCGCGCCCGCTATCGGCGTCGACTTTCTTGTAGCGGATGCGGTGCCCGCTCTTGGCATTGATCTGGTGGAAGCGGACCTTCTCGCGTTCGGTGGTCGCCGGATAGAGGGCGATCGGGCAGGACACCAGCGACAGCCGCAGATAACCCTTCCAGTTGGCACGCGGGGCCATGGCACGCTCCTGCGTTTGCTCGGCGAGTCGGGACTCAACGCGCGAGCCGCGGAGGCGTTCCGGGTTGGAGGGCCCCGCGAGGGGCCTCGCTACCCGACCGGGCCATGCGGTCCCGAGCCGCGGCCCTCCTGCCGCAAGGCGGCGGCGACCGCGCGCAAGCCCGCATGCGCGGCGAGGTCCTCGAGGTCGATCGGCAGCCGGCGCCGCCAGTTCGGGTGCTCCGCGACCGTGCCGGGGATGTTCGGCTGATCGACGAGGCCGAGCACGTCATCGAGCGCAACCGCCAACAGGCGGCTCGGCGCGCGTGCGAGGAAGCGCACGACGTCGATGAATTCCGGCGCGCCGCTTCCGCCGAGCGCCAGGCTTCGCAGCGCCTCGTCCAGCAATGCGAACGCGTTTTCGCGTTCGCCGTCGGTTTCGCCGGGATCGAGGCCGAGGTCCCGCTTGACGCGAAGATCATGGCCGCCGCGCCAGCCGGCGAAGGTCGGCAGGTCGTGGGTGCTGAAAGTGGCGAGCGCGTCGCGCGGATATTCGTCCGGGCGCCGGTACGCACCGTCGTGCCGCCGCTCGAACAGCATCACCAGGTAGGACCACACGCCCCAGTCGGCGAGCACGCGACGCAGCTCCGGCGGCACGGTGCCGAGGTCCTCGCCGATCACCAGACAGCGATGCCGCATGCTCTGCAAGGCGGTGACCGCCAGCAATGCCTGCAAGGGATAGCGGATATAGGTGCCTTCCTGCGGCTTGCTGCCGAGGGGAATAAGGTAGAGGCGATTGAGGCCGAGCACGTGGTCGAGCCGGATCGCACCGGCGTGCCGCATTCCGGCTGCCAGCAGCTGCGCGAACGGCGCGAAACCGTCCGCTTCGAGCGCGCGCGGATTGAAGGCAGCCACGCCCCAGGCCTGGCCCGCGGTGTTGAGCAGGTCCGGCGGCGCGCCAATTTCCGTCTGCGGGATGATGCTCGCCTGCTCGCTCCAAGCGTCCGCGCCGGCCGGCGCCACGCCGACGGCAAGATCGACGTAGAGGCCGACGGGCAGGCCGAGCCGACGGGCCTCGGCCCGGCATGCCGCAAGCTGGCGGTCCGCCAGCCACTGGACGTATTCGTGGTAGCCGATCTCGTCGGCCGCTTCGGCCCGCAGCGCGTCGATCGCCGTCACCCCCGGCCGGCGCCATTCGTCCGGCCATTCCCACCACACGCGCCCAAAGCGCCGGCGCAGGGTCTCGAACGCCGCGAAACGGATGAGCGCGTCGCCGCGCTCGACGCGAAACGCCTCGAAGTCGGCCTTGCGCGCCGGATCCGGTTGCGCCCGGAACTGCCGATAGGCGAGATGCAGCGCCCGGCCTTTGGCATCCGCGACCCCGCCATACTCGACCAGGTCGGCGGTCCGGAGACGCGCGATCGCGTCGTCCAGTCCGGCGGCCCGCGCGCCGGGAAACTCCGGCACGGCGTCGGGATCGATGTAGAGCGGATTGAGGAACAGTCGGCTGTTGGGCGAATAGGGACTGGCGTCGTCGGGCTGGTCGTAGAACAGGGCGTGCAGGGGATTGAGTCCGACACCGGCGGCACCGACCTCCGCCGCGAGCCGCACCAGCCGCGCAAGATCGGTGAAGTCGCCGTGGCCCCAGTTGCGGCGCGAACGAACCGCGTAGAGCTGGACCGCGAGCAGCCAGCTGCGTTGCGCAGCGCCGCTGAGCTGGCAGGTGGTCTGTGGCGTCACAATCAGCGTTGCTTCGCGCCGCCGGGCGCCGTCCGGGGCCGACCAGCCGAGCCGGAAAATCCCGGGCGGGACGTCGGCCGGCAGCTCGAACCTGCCCTCGCGGAGTGCGCCCGAGGCGATCTCGCGATCCGCGTGGGTCAAGCGCCAGTGCGCGGGGCTTTGACCTTCGTCGAGATCGATCGCGCGGGTGTGCTCGCGCCGCCAAACGCAGCGTTCGCGGCTCCCCGTCCGGCGAAGCGATTCCTTGTGAATCGAGACTTGCGAGCAGGCGGCGAAGCGCATGCTCCGGCACCGTGCGGCGCGTTCCGCGGGCGTCGCAATAATCCGGTTCGAGACCCCACTCCGCCGCACGCGCGGCGAGGCGATCCATGGTTCAGCGACTCGATGCTGCTTCGCAGATTCCGCGCCGTCGTCGGCGCCATCAACGAGGACGGGACGGCAATCGGGAGCGCGGGACGCGGAACGGCGTCCGTCAGCGCGTGCACGAAATCGGAGAACCAGGCGTCGAGCGCCGAATCCTCCAGGCGCTCGATCATGGCGTTCCAGCGCTCGCGCCGCTCGCTCGCCGACATCGCAAGCGCCCGGATGACGGCGCGTGCCATGCCGTCGACGTCGTGCGGATTGACGATCAGGGCGGCGTCGAGTTGCTTGGCCGCGCCGGCGAATTCCGACAAGCACCAGCACGCCCGGATCGAGCGGGTTTTGCGCCGCGACATATTCCTTCGCCACCAGGTTCATGCCGTCCTGCAACGGCGTCACCATCCCGACCTGCGCCATGCGATAGAAGCCCGCGAGCGCGGACTGCGGGAACGACTTGTTGAGATAGCGGATCGGCGTCCAGTCGACCTCGGCATGCCGGCCGTTGATCTCGCCGACCAGCCGGCGAGTCTCGCGCCTGCAGCTGCTGATAGGCGTGGATATCGCACCCGCGACGGGACGGCGATCTGCAGGAAGCTGACGGCCTTCTTGAGCTCGGGTTGCAACTCGAACAAGCGGTCGAAGGCGCGAAATCGATTCGGCAGGCCCTTGGAATAGTCGAGCCGATCGACGCCGATGCGCCAGCTTGCGGCCCTGCAGGCTGGCGCGCAGCCGTGACACTTCCGGCCGCGCCGCCGCCTTGGTCGCGCAGTTCGGCGAACGCCTTAACGTCGATGCCGATCGGGAAGACCGCGAGCCGTGTCGTGCCGCCGTTGGCGCGACGCAGGTATCGCCGTCGATCTCCAGGTCCAGTTCGCGGCCGACATAGTCGCTGAAATTCGCCAGGTCGTCATCGGTCTGGAACCCGATCAGGTCGTAGGCCAGCATCGCTCGCACCAGATTCGCGGTGATGCGGCACGCTCGTCATGACCGACCGGCTCGGGAAACGGCGTGTGCAGGAAGAATCCGATCGGCTCCCGGACGCCGCGCTCGCGCAACTCGCTGCCAAGCGTCAGGAAATGATAGTCATGGACCCAGAATCGCGGCCTTCGGCTTGGCGAAACGAAGCAGCGAGCGCGCCATATAGGCGTTGATCTCGCGATAGGATGCGTAGTCCTCGAGGTCCGCGCGGATCAGATCGGCCGGGAGTGAAAGGCCGGCCACAGCACCGAATTGGCGAAACCCTCGTAAAACCGACGGTAATGTTCGCGCGGCATATCGACGGTAGCGAGCGCGCCTGCGCCAAGTGGCTGGATTTCGGCGAGGCTGTCCTTGCGCCGTTGCATCGGCCAGCCGCCCGCTCGCCCCGACCCAGATCGCCCCGGAATGCCTCACCGCCGGAAGAAGCGCCGCCGCGAGTCCGCCCTCAATTGGCTCATCCGGTTTAGGGCGAGCCACTCGATTTGAAACGACGATGACGGTCACGACGCCCTCCGCAGTTCGGGCTGACAACCGGCAGGTGGCGGGCTAGGTTCCGCACGCAATGCTGAGATATTGCCAGAACAGTCGCCATTTGAGGAACCAACGCCGGCAATACCTGGTTATCTTTGCAACGTCCATCCGCATCCGCGAGCCCAAGACCCAGTGATGAAGACTGAACCGCGCCCTCGACCGGCGAGTGCTGGCGTGTCGCCTGAGGCCCGAGCTTGGCGGGCTCGCGCTTTCTGATCGAGGACGTTTATCCGACGGTGGATGCCGGCCGTTTCCCGGTCAAGCGCATCGCAGGCGAGCCGCTCGAAGTCTGGGCCGACATCTTCCGCGATGGCCACGAGGTGTCGGCCGCGTCGCTGTTGTGGTGCCGCGAAGGCGAGCAGGACTGGCGCCGCGAACCCATGCGGCATTTCGACAACGACCGTTGGACGGGTTCGTTCACGCCCGCCGTTCCCGGCCGTTATCTCTTTGCCATCGAGGCCTGGACCGACGACTACGCCACCTGGCGGCGCGATCTCCTGTTGAAACGGCAGGCCGACCAGCCGATCGAGCTGGAGCTGCAGGAGGGGCGGGCCCTGCTCGAAAGGGCACGCCACGGCGGCCCGACGGCGCGCGCCGTGATCAAGGTCGCGCGCGAAAGCGGTGACTTCGAGGCGTTGTTGTCGGACGAGCTGGCGGCCGCGATGGCGGAGTCGCAGCCGCGGCCGGATCTGAGCTGGAGCCGGACGTTTCCGCTCACCGTCGACCGCGAACGCGCCCGCGCCGGCGCGTGGTACGAGCTGTTCCCGCGCAGCCAGGGCCGGATGCCCGGCCGGCACGGGACGTTCGACGATTGCATCGCCCGCTTGCCGGATATCGCCGCGCTCGGCTTCGACGTGGTCTATCTGCCGCCCATCCATCCGATCGGCCGGATCAACCGCAAAGGGCGCAACAATGCGCTCAGCGCCGGACCGGACGATCCCGGCAGTCCCTATGCCATCGGCGCCGCCGAAGGCGGGCACGACGCCATCCATCCGGAGCTCGGAACGCTCGACGACTTTCGCCGCCTGGTCGCGGCCTGCCGCACCCACGGCATGGAGGTGGCGCTCGATTTCGCCACCCAGTGCTCGCCCGATCATCCCTGGCTGCAAGCAACATCCCGACTGGTTCAAGCAGCGACCCGACGGCTCGATCAAATATGCCGAGAATCCGCCGAAGAAATATCAGGACATCCACAATCCGGATTTCTACTGCGCCGACCGTGCCGCGCTCTGGACCGCGTTTCGCGATGTCGTCCAGTTCTGGGTCGACCAGGGCGTGCGCATCTTCCGCGTCGACAACCCGCACACCAAACCGTTCGCATTCTGGCAATGGCTGATCCAGCGACATCCAGAGCCGCGATCCCGGCGTGATCTTCCTCTCCGAGGCGTTCACGCGGCCCAAGGTGATGAAGGCGCTGGCGAAAGTCGGCTTCGCCCAGTCGTACACGTACTTCACCTGGCGCACGACGAAAGCGGAGCTGAGCACCTATCTGAGCGAATTGACCCGCCATCCCGAGCGCGAATACTTCCGCCCCAACTTTTTCGTCAATACGCCCGACATCCTGCCGATCCATCTACAGTCGGGCGAGCCGTGGATGTTCAAGTCGCGCGTTGCGCTCGCCGCCACTCTGTCGTCGAACTATGGCGTCTACAGCGGGTTCGAGCTGCTCGAGCACGAGCCGCGCTGCCCGGCAGGGAGGAGTATCTCGACTCCGAGAAGTACGAGATCAAGGTGCGCGACTGGAACAAGCCCGGACAACATCAAGGACTACATCGCGCGAGCTCAACCGGTTGCGCCGCGAAAATCCGGCGCTGCTGCAGACCAGCGATCTGCGTTTTGTCCCAGGTCGATGACGACCAGGTCATCGGTTTCGTCAAGGAGTCCGTTGCGCGCGACAACGCCGTCGCGGTCGCGATCGCGCTCACCGGCTATGGCCCGCGCGAATTCTGGTTCCATTTCGGCGACCTGGAGATCGGTCCGCCGACGGCGCGCCGACGCGTCACGGCAGTCGAAAAGCTGCGCACCGGCGACCGGCACGCCATCGCGTGGGGGGGCGTGCGGCTGCGGATCGATCCCGGCAGCGATCCCGCCGTGCTATTTCGTTGCGTGGCGTGAGCCGCAACGAAGAGCACCAGTGAACATTCTGCCTCAGAGCGTTGTCGAAGCCGCCGCGACCGATGCCGCGTGGTACAAGGACGCCATCATCTATCAGCTGCACGTCAAGGCCTTCGCCGACTCCAACGACGACGGCATCGGCGACTTCGCCGGCCTGACCGAGCGGCTCGACTACCTGCAGGATCTCGGCGTCACCGCGCTGTGGCTGCTGCCGTTCTACCCGAGCCCCGGCCGCGACGACGGCTACGACATCGCCGACTACCGCCGCATCAATCCGGATTTCGGCACGCATGAAGGATTTCCGCCGCTTCATGCTGGAAGCCAAGCGGCGAGGCCTGCGCGTCATCACCGAGCTGGTGGTCAATCACACCTCCGACCAGCATCCGTGGTTCAAGCGCGCGCGCCGCAGCCGCCGCCGGCTCGAGCGCGCGCGACTGGTACGTGTGGAGCGATACCGACCAGAACTATCTCGACACCCGCATCATCTTCACCGACACCGAGAAAGTCCAACTGGGCCTGGGACCCGGAAGCCGGCGCCTACTACTGGCACCGCTTCTTCTCGCACCAGCCCGACCTCAACTTCGACAATCCGCGGGTCCTGTGGGCGCGTCGTGCAGGTGATGAGGCGCTGGCTCGACATGGGGGTCGACGGCTTCCGGCTCGATGCCATTCCGTATCTGTGCGAGCGCGACGGCACCAACAACGAGAACCTTCCCGAGACGCACGCCGTCATCAAGCAGCTGCGCGCCGAACTCGACGCCTACGCGCCCGGCAAGGTGCTGCTGGCGGAGGCCAACCAGTGGCCCGAGGACGTCAGCGCCTATTTCGGCGACGGCGACGAATGCCACATGGCCTACCACTTCCCGCTGATGCCGCGCATCTACATGGCGATCGCGCAGGAGGACCGTTTCCCGATCGCCGACATCCTGCGGCAGACGCCGGACATTCCGGCGAACTGCCAGTGGGCGCTGTTCCTGCGCAACCACGACGAGCTGACGCTCGAAATGGTGACCGACGCCGAGCGCGACTACCTGTGGTCGACCTACGCGGCCGACCCGCGCGCGCGCATCAATCTCGGCATCCGCCGGCGCCTGGCGCCGCTGATGGACAACGACCGGCGCAAGATCGAGCTGATGAACAGCCTGCTGCTGTCGCTGCCCGGCACGCCGATCATCTACTACGGCGACGAGATCGGCATGGGCGACAACATCTATCTCGGCGACCGCAACGGCGTGCGCACGCCGATGCAATGGACGCCCGACCGCAACGGCGGCTTCTCGCGCTGCGATCCGGCCAAGCTCTACCTGCCCGCCGATCATGGATCCGGTCTACGGCTATCAGGCCGTCAATGTCGAGGCGCAGTCGCGCAGCATCTCGTCGCTGCTGAGCTGGATGAAGCGGCTGATCGCCGTGCGCAAGTCCACGCCGGTGTTCGGCCGCGGCACGCTGAGCTTCATCCGCCCGGCCAACCGCGCGGTGCTCGCCTATCTGCGCCAGCACGGCAACGAGACGATCCTGTGCGTCGCCAACCTGTCGCGTTCGGCGCAGGCCGCCGAGCTCGACCTGTCGCCCTGGCGCGGCCGCGTCCCGCTCGAAATGCTGGGACGCACGCCGCTTCCCGCGGATCGACGACGAGCCGTTCGTCGTGACGCTCGCGCCCTACGGCTTCTTCTGGTTCCAGCTGCAGGAGCAAGCCGAGGAGCGGATCGAGTCGCCCGCGCTGCGTGCCCGAACTGGCGACCCTCGTGGTGAAGGAAGGCTGGGGCGCGCTGCTCGAAGGCCGTTCGCGCCAGATCTTCGAGCGCGACGTACTGCCGGTCTTCCTGCCGGCGCGGCGCTGGTTCGCCGAGAAGGGAAGCCGCTGGATCGATGCCGAAGATCGAGGCCGGCCTCACGCTCGGCGACGGCGACCCGGGCTTTCTCTGGACGCTGATCGAGGTCGCCGCCGAGCGCGGCAACAGCCGCTACGCGCTGCCGCTCACGGTCAAATGGAGCCGGCTCGACCGCGCGGCCCACGGCGCCGCGGCAAGCGTATTGGCGCCGGTCCGGCGCGGCGCGCGCGAAGGCATGCTGATCGATGCCGTCGAGCGATCGCGATTTCGTCGCCTGGCTGCTGTCGCAAATGCATGCCGGCGGCACTATCGAGCAGAATGGCTATCGGCTGGAATTCCACTCCGGCGCCGCGTTCGTCCGGCGGCGCGCCCGCCGACATCGTCGACGTTCGCACCTTGAGCGCCGAGCAGTCGAACACGACGGTGGTCGGCCGACGGCGCCTTCGTCATCAAGTTCTTCCGGCGCGTGCGGCCGGGCATCAATCCGGATGTCGAGATCAGCCGCTTCCTGACCGACGTCGCGGGATATCAGCATACGCCGCCGCTGGTGGGCGTCGATCGAGCTCGTCAGGGGCGACGAGCGCGCCGCCCTCGCCATCGTGCAGCGGTTCGTCGAGAACCAGGGAGACGGCTGGGCGCTCACCGGCGCCTACCTCGACCGTTTTCTCGAAGAGTATCGCCTGCTGGCGCCGGACGCCGTCGCCGACCCCGACCAGCATGCGGCCTATCTGCTGCGCATGCGGCAGATCGGCCGGCGGCTGGCGGAGCTGCACCGGGCGCTGGCTTCGAGCCGGAGCGATCCGGCGTTCGCGCCCGAAACGATCGCGCCGGCGGACTTGCGGGCCTGGATGGTCGATTCCGCCCACCTGATCGAGCGCACGTTCGACGATCTCCAGCACCGGCGCGGCGCGTTGCCGGAGCGTGCGCGCCCGGTGGCCGACGCCTTGCTGGCGCGGCGTGCCGCCGTGCTCTCCCGCGTCGGCGAGCTCCTGCCGCTCGACCTTGCCGCAGAAAAAATCCGGCACCACGGCGATTTCCACCTGGGCCAGGTCCTGATCGTGAAGGACGACGTCTTCATCATCGATTTCGAGGGCGAGCCCGAGCGGAGCATGGAGGAACGCCGGCGCAAGGCGCCGGCGGCGCGCGATCTCGCCGGCCTGATCCGCTCGATCGACTATGCGGCGACCGCCGCGCTCGATCGCGCCGCGCAGGCATCGCCCGAGGAAGCCGCGCGGCTTGCGCCCGCAGCTCGAGGAATGGCGCCGCCAGTGCGTCGACGCGTTCCGTGCGAGCTACCGGGACCATCTCGGCACCGCGCGCCTGTGGCCGCGCGAAGCGGCGGCCGCCCAGCGGCTGCTCGATTTCTTCATCCTGGAGAAAGCGGTCTACGAGATCGGCTACGAATTGGCCAACCGTCCGTCCTGGATCCACGTCCCGCTCGACGGCGCGTGGCGGCTCTTATTCCCCGGCGAAGGGGCGGTGCCATGACGGACGTGGGCTCGGTAGGCGACATCGGCCAGGCCGCGCTCGCCATCGTCGGCGGGTATCACGCCGATCCGTTCGCCTATCTGGGGACGCACGAGGAAGGCGGCCGTTCCGTCGTGCGCGCCTACCTGCCGGGCGCCGGCCGCGTGGCGGTGGTCGACGAGACGGGACGCGAAACCGTCCTAGCGCGCATTCACCCCGCCGGACTGTTCGCCGGCCCGGTTCCCTCGCGATCCCGCAGCTATCGCCTGCGCGCACAGTTCGGCGAGCAGAGCATCGAGCTCGACGATGCCTACCGCTTCCCGCCGGTGCTTTCCGACTTCGATCTCTACCTGCTGGGCGAAGGCACGCAGCTGCGCGCCTACGACAAGCTCGGCGCGCATCCGATGACGCTGGAAGGCGTCGAGGGCATCGCCTTTGCCGTGCTTCGCGCCCAACGCGCGCCGCGTCAGCGTGGTCGGGGATTTCAATTCATGGGACGGACGCCGCCATGTGATGCGGGTGCGCGGCAAGGGTTTTTGGGAAATTTTCGTTCCAGGCGCGCGTGCGGGCGACAAATACAAATTCGAGATCCTGGGCCAACGGCGACGTGCTGCTGCCGCTCAAATCCGATCCGTACGCGTTCGCTGCCGAGATGCGGCCCGCGACCGCCTCGATCGTCTTCGACTACGCGCAGCTCGCGCCCCCGACGGGCGCGGCCGCGAGCGCCAACAGCCTCGACGCGCCGATCTCGATCTACGAGGTGCATCTCGGCTCCTGGCGCCGCCGGCCCGATGAAGGAAATCGCTGGCTCACCTACAGCGAACTTGCCGCCGAACTTCCGGCCTACGTCGCCGATCTCGGCTTCACCCATGTCGAACTGATGCCGATCATGGAGCATCCATTCGACGGCTCCTGGGGCTATCAGCCGACCGGGCTCTATGCGCCGACCAGCCGGTTCGGATCGCCGGCGGACTTTCTGGCGTTGGTCGACGCCTGTCACCGCGCCGGGCTCGGCGTGATCCTCGACTGGGTGCCCGGCCACTTTCCCGACGATCCGCACGGCCTCGCCTGGTTCGACGGCACCGCGCTCTACGAGCATGCCAATCCGATGCAGGGCCGCCACCTCGACTGGAACACGCTGATCTACAACTACGGCCGCGCCGAGGTCGCGAATTTTCTGCTCGCCAATGCGCTGTTCTGGCTCGAGCGCTATGGGGTCGATGGACTGCGCGTGGATGCGGTCGCATCCATGCTCTACCTCGACTACAGCCGGCCGGAGGGCGGCTGGATTCCGAACCGCCAGGGCGGCCGCGAGAATCTCGAAGCGATCGAGTTTCTCCGGCGGTTCAACGCCGAGGTGTTCGGCCGGTTTTCGCGCGCGACCACGATGGCGGAAGAATTGACCGCGTGGCCGATGGTGTCGCGGCCGGTCGACGTGGGCGGGCTCGGCTTCGGCTACAAATGGAACATGGGGTGGATGCACGACACCTTGAATTACATCTCCAAGGAACCGATCCATCGCAAGCATCATCACGGCGACGTCGTGTTCGGCCTGCACTACGCGTTCTCGGAGAATTTCGTCCTGCCGCTTTCGCACGACGAGGTCGTGCACGGCAAAGGGATCGATTCTCGCCCGCATGCCGGGTGACGACTGGCAGCGCTTCGCCAACATGCGCGCCTACTACGGCTTCATGTACGGCCATCCCGGCAAGAAGCTTTCGTTCATGGGCAACGAGATCGCGCAGGAACGCGAGTGGAGCCACGACCGCGGCCTCGATTGGCACCTGCTCGACCGGCCGCGCCATCGCGGCGTGCAGGCGCTCGTGCGCGATCTCAACCGGCTCTACCGGTCGCTGCCGGCGCTGCACGAACTCGACTGCGAGGCCGCCGGATTCGAGTGGATCGTCGCCGACGACACCGACCAGAGCGTGTTCGTCTGGCTGCGCAAGGGCCACGACCCGGGCGCCCGCTGCATCGTGGCGGTGAACTTCACGCCCGAGGTGCGGCACGACTACCGATTCCAGGTGCCGGCCGGCGGACGCTGGCGCGAGGTGCTCAATACCGACGCCGAGATCTACGGCGGCAGCAATGTCGGGAACGCCGGAGCGGTAGAAGCGTTGCAGGCGGGGGATCGCTTCGAACTGAGCGTCACGCTTCCTCCGCTCGCCGCCGTCTTCCTGGTCCCACAGGCCCCCGATGCGCGTCCATGACGGCTCGCCCGATAGGCTAGGCGCTACCTGGGACGGCCGCGGCACCAACTTCGCGCTGTTTTCAGCGCATGCCGAAAAGGTCGAGCTGTGCCTGTTCGACCGGCCAGGCCGGCGCGAGCTGGAACGCATCGCGCTCCCCGAGCGCACCGATGACGTCTGGCATGGCTATCTGCCCGACGTCATCCCGGGCCAGCTCTACGGCTATCGCGTGCACGGCCCCTACGATCCCGAGCGCGGCCACCGTTTCAACCCCAACAAGCTGTTGCTCGATCCGTACGCCAAACGGATCGCCGGCCGCCTGGTCTGGAGCGATGCGCATTTCGGCTACCGCGCCGGCAGCCCGCGTGGCGATCTCTCGTTCGACCGGCGCGACAACGCCCGCGGCATGCTCAAGGCGATGGTGGTCGACGAGGCGTTCACCTGGGGCGACGACCGTCGCCCCGCAGGTCCCCTGGCACGACACGATCGTCTACGAGGCGCACGTCAAGGGCGTCACCATGCTGCGCGAGGACGTTCCGCCCGGCTGGCGCGGGCTGTTCAGCGGCCTGGCGGCGCCCGGCCTGATCGAGCATCTTCGGCGGCTCGGCGTCACCAGCGTCGAGCTCCTGCCGGTGCATGCCTTCGTCGACGACCGGCATCTGATCGAACAGGGTCTGCGGAACTATTGGGGCTACAACACGATCGGTTTCTTCGCGCCCGATCAACGCTACAGCGCCGACAGCGGCGTCGAAACGTTCAAGACCATGGTGGCGCGGCTGCATGCGGCCGGCATCGAGGTGATCCTCGACGTGGTCTTCAATCACACCGCCGAAGGCAATCACCTGGGACCGACGCTGTCGTTCAAGGGCATCGACAATGCCTGCTACTATTGGCTCAAGCCCGACGAGCCGCGCTACTACGAGAATTTCACCGGCACCGGGAACGCGCTCAACCTCACGCATCCGCGCGTGCTTGCAGATGGTCATGGATTCGCTGCGCTACTGGGTCGAGGCCTGCCACGTCGACGGCTTCCGTTTCGACCTCGCGACCACGCTCGGGCGCGGCCCCAACGGATTCGACGCGCGCTCGCCGTTCTTCGCCGCGGTCCGGCAGGATCCCGTGCTCGGCCGCGTCAAGCTGATCGCCGAGCCGTGGGACCTCGGCCTCGGCGGATATCGGCTCGGGGCGTTTCCGTCCGAATGGTCGGAATGGAACGACGTCTATCGCCGCACGCTGCGCAGTTTCTGGCGCGGCGACCCCGGCCAGCTTCCCGAGCTCGGCAAGCGCCTGACCGCCTCGGCGGACATCTTTCGCCATCGCGGGCGCGCGCCGCGCGCGAGCATCAATCACGTCACCGTGCATGACGGCTTCACGCTCGCCGACCTCGTGAGCTACGAGCACAAGCACAACGCGGCGAACGGCGAGGACAATCGCGACGGCGCGGACGAGAATTTCAGCACCAACTGCGGAGTCGAAGGTCCGGCCGACGATGCTGCCGTGCTTGAGGCGCGGCGCCGGCTGCGCTCTGCTCAGCTCGCCTGCCTCGTTCTGGCGCAAGGCGTCCCGCTGCTGCTGGCGGGCGACGAGGTCGGCAACGGCCAGGGTGGCAACAACAATGCCTACTGCCAGGACAACGAGATCGGTTGGACCGACTGGTCGGGCCTCGGCAAGGACGGCGCAGGATCTCAGCGACCTGATTGCGCGGCTCACGGCACTTGCGGCGTCGCTATCCGCAGCTCAAGCCGCGGCATTGGCTCGACGGGACCCTGCCCGACGGCTCGCACGACGTGCTGTGGCTCACGCCGAAGTCGACCGAGATGACCGAGCAGGACTGGACCTTCGCGGAAGGCCGCTTCCTCTCCTGCGTGCTGGCGCCGGTCGACGGATCGCCCGGCGCGCTGTTCATCGTGCTCAACGCGGCGCCCGAGCCGGTCGCGTTCGTGCTGCCGTCGCGGCCGGGCTGCGAGCGCTGGGACTGCGTGCTGGCGACCGTGCCGCTGGAGCCGAGCGACGCGCCGACGCTATCGGGCAGGCGCGTCCTGCAGCGCGCCGGCCCGCTCGGTCACCGTATTCGCAGAGGCGCGATGAGCACCTGGCCGCGCTTCGGGCCCCGCCTCGAAGCGACGGGCGGGACGACCTTCCGACTGTGGGCGCCAGCCGCCCGCCGGGTCGAACTGCTGACGGGCGGCCGAGCGCGCCCGATGCAGCCGCACGACGACGGATGGTTCGCGCTCCACGATCCAGCGGCGGGCGCGAGCGCGCGCTACCAATTCCGCATCGACGGCGAGATCGATGTGCCCGATCCGGCGTCCGCCTTTCAGCCGCAGGACGCCCTCGGTCCGAGCGAGGTGGTCGATCACGGCTACGCCTGGCAATGTCCCGACTGGAAAGGAAGGCCCTGGCACGAAACCGTGCTGCTCGAGCTGCACGTCGGCTCGTTGACGCAAGCCGGGACCTTTCGCGCCGTCGTCGAACGCCTCGACGAGATCGTGGCGACGGGCATCACCGCGATCGAGTTGATGCCGGTCGGCGACTTCGCGGGGCGGTGGAATTGGGGCTACGACGGCGTGCTGTGGTTCGCGCCCGACAGCGCCTATGGTCGCCCGGAGGACCTGCGGGCGCTGGTCGACGCCGCCCATGCGCGCGGCCTCATGGTGCTGCTCGACGTGGTCTACAACCACTTCGGACCGGAGGGGAATTTTCTACCGCGCTACGCCCCGGCGTTCTTCACCGCGCACCATCGAACACCCTGGGGCGATGCCGATCGACTACCGTGTGCCGGAGGTGCGCGCCTTCGCGATCGAGAACGCGCTGCATTGGCTCGACCGCTACCGTTTCGACGGCCTCCGGCTCGACGCCGTGCATGCGCTCGCGGAACCCGGCGAGCCGCACATCTTGCAGGAGCTGAGCCGCGCGGTCGGCGAATTCGCCGCCGCGACCGGGCGGCACATCCATCTGGTGCTCGAGAACGATGACAATCGTGCCACGTTGCTCGACCCTGACGCGGCAATCGCCGCGCGGAAAATATCGCGCGCAGTGGAATGACGACTATCATCACGCCTGGCACGTGCTGCTGACCGGCGAAACCGCCGGCTATTACCACGACTACGCGGCAGCGCCCGCCAAGGCGGTCGGCTGCGCGCTGGTTTCGGGTTTCGTCTACCAGGGCGAACCGTCGGAGCATCGCGACGGGACGCGGCGCGGCGAGCCGACGAGCGACCTGCCGTCGACGGCGTTCGTCAACTTCCTGCAGAACCACGACCAGATCGGAAACCGCCCGCGCGGCGATCGGCTCACAGCGCTTGTGCGCGCCGAGGCGCTCGAAGCCGCGTTGGCGATCACGCTCATCGCGCCATCTCCGCCGCTCCTATTCATGGGCGAAGAGTGGGGCGCGACCGAACCCTTCCCATTCTTCTGCGATTTCCAGGGCGAGCTTGCGCGATGCGGTGCGCCGCGGCCGCGCGGCGGAGTTCGCGCGCGTCTACGCGCAGGCGGAACGCGCGCGGCCGATACCCGATCCGCTCGCCGAGACGACCTTTCGTTCGGCGGTGCTCGACTGGTCGAGGCGCGAGCGCAAGCCGTTTGCGGACCGTCTCGATCTGGTGCGCAAGCTCTTGGCCGCGCGCCGTCGTTACGTCGTGCCGTGGCTCGCGCGTCGAGGCCAGGTCGACACCGAATGCGCCATTCGCGACGGCCTATTGCGCGCATACTGGCGCAAGGAAGGGGCCGGCACGCTGTCGCTGCTCGCCAATCTCGGCGCGGACGAAGTCTTCAATGGTCTCCCATCGGCCGCCGTCGCCCGGATCTGGGGCGGCGCGCCGCCGATCCAGCTGCCCGCCTGGTCGGTGCATTGGTGGATGGGGCCCGGCTGATGCCGCGCGACGTTCCGATCGCCACCTACCGGCTGCAGCTCACGCGCGAGTTCGGCTTCGACGCGGCGGCCGCGCTCGTACCTTACCTCAAGGCGCTCGGCATCAGCCATCTCTACACCTCGCCGTTCCTGAAGGCGCGCGCCGGCAGCACGCACGGCTACGACATCGTCGATCACGCTCAGCTCAATCCGGAATTTGGCGGCGACGAGGCGTTCGCGCGCCTGTCGCAGGCGCTCGCCGCCGCCGACATGGGGCTGATCCTCGATTTCGTGCCGAACCACATGGGAGTGGGCTTTTCCGACAATGCGTGGTGGCTGGACGTCCTGGAATGGGGGCCGAAGTCGCCGCACGCGGCCTCGTTCGATATCGATTGGGACACCCTGCCGTACAAGCCGGAAGGCGGCGTGCTGTTGCCGATCCTGGGACGCGCCTATGGCGACGCGCTGGAGGCGGGCGAGATCGCGCTCGCCTTCGATGCCGGCGAAGGGAGTTTCTCCGCCTGGTATTTCGAGCATCGGCTACCGATCCGCCCGAACCGCTACGGCGAGGTCCTGCGCACGATCGTCGCCCATGCAGACGCCGGCGACCAACCGGCAGGCCGGCGGCTGCTTGAGCTGTCCGCGCTCCACCCCGATCCGCGCGCGCCGACGCGCGAGCAGGCGCCGGCCTTCAAGGCTGCGCTGGCGGCGGTCGCGGGCGGCGCAGCCGTCATTGAGCGCGGGCTTGCCGCCTACCGGCCTTCGCCGGACCATCCCGCACGCACCGTCGCGCTCCATCGCCTGCTCGAGCGGCAGCACTACCGGCTGGCCTATTGGCGGGTGGCGGTGAGCGAGATCAACTATCGCCGCTTCTTCGACATCAACGGTCTCGCCGGACTGCGTGTGGAGGATCCGCGCACGTTCATCGCCGTGCACCGGCTGGTCGCCGCGCTGATTGCCGGCGGCCGGCTGCACGGACTGCGCATCGACCACATCGACGGCCTCTGGGACCCGGCGAAATACTTTCGCCAGCTGCAGCGGCTGATTCGCCGCCCGCGCGGGCCGGCCGGATCGCGCCGGTCGTTTTATATGGTCGTCGAGAAGATCCTCGCGAGCGGCGAGGTCATGCCGCGGTTTCCCGGCGTGGCCGGAACGACCGGCTACGAATGGCTCAACGCGATATCGCGGCTGCTGCTCGACCCTCGCGGGCTTGCGGATTTGCACCGGATCGGCCGCGCTACGGCGCGACGGCACGCCTCGTTCGAGGAGACGCTCGAGCAATCGAAGCGGCGCGTGCTGCACACCGTGCTCGCCAGCGAGTTCACGGTGCTCGCCCGTCTGCTGGCGCGCATCGCCGCCGGGCAATGGCGCACGCGCGACTTTGCCCTCGACAGCCTGCGGTCGGCCCTGGAGCTGTTCGTCATCCATTTCCCGGTCTACCGCACTTACGTCACGCGGGACGGCGCATCGCCGAGCGACCGTGCGGCCATCGCGCGGGCGATCGATGCGGCACGCGCGCACTGGTTCGGCTCCGACGTCGAGATTTTCGACTTCCTGCAGGACGCCTTGACGCTCGATCTGATCGCCCCCGGCCGGCAGGGCTACAGCAAAGCGCGGGTGCGCCGCTTTGCCCTCAAGGTGCAGCAGTTCACCGGCCCGATGATGGCGAAGTCGCTGGAGGACACCGCGTTCTATCGCTACGTCCCGCTGCTCGCCCTCAACGAGGTCGGCGGCGACCCCACCCTGCCGGCGCTGGCGCCGGCGGACTTTCATCGCGCGATGATCGATCGCGCGCGGATGAGCCCGCATGGCCTGACCGCAACCGCCACGCACGACACCAAGCGCGGCGAGGACGCGCGGGCAAGGCTTCTCGCGCTCAGCGAGCTTGGCGCCGAATGGACCGAGGAGGTGAAAGCATGGAGCCTGCTCAACGACCGCCTTGCCGGCCGTTCGGGCTCCCACCGTGCGCCCTCCTACGCGCACGAATACATGCTGTATCAGACCCTGGTCGGGGCATGGCCGGCCGAGGGCATCGATGCGGAATTCGTCGCGCGCGTCGAAGCCTACGCGCTCAAGGCGGCACGCGAGGGCAAGCTTGAGACCAGCTGGACCAATCCGAGCGCCGAATACGAGGCCGCGCTCGCCGCATTCGTTCGCCAGAGCCTTGATCGCGGCGTGTCGTCGCAATTCATCGATCGCCTGTCCAAGTTCGCGCGCCGCGTCGCGCTCGTCGGCGCGCTCAACTCGCTGGTGCAGCTCACACTGAAGGCGACGATGCCGGGGGTGCCCGATTTCTATCAGGGGACCGAACTCTGGGACCTGTCGATGGTCGATCCCGACAACCGGAGGCCGGTCGATTTCGCTCGCCGCCGCGAATGGCTTGCGCGTCTTTCCGCCGATCCCGATTGGAATGCGCTTGGCGAGCGCTGGTCCGACGGTGGGATCAAACTCGCGCTCACGCGCGCGCTGCTGGCGCTGCGCACCGAGCTCGCCCACGTCTTCACGCAGGGCGACTACCGGCCGCTCAAGGTGACCGGCCCCGACGCCAGTCGGGTCGTCGCCTTCGCGCGTGCCGCCGGGCCCGACGCGGTCGTGGTCGTGGCCGCGCGGCATTTCGCCCGCCTCACCGAGGGCGGCCGATGCTGGCCGCCAACCTTCGCGCTCGATGCCACGGTCGCGATCGAGAGCCTGAGCGATGCGCGCAACCGGCTGGTGCCCGGCGCTCGCCTGGGCCGCGACGCACCCGCCGTTTCACAACTGCTCGCCGGGCTTCCGGTCGCCATCCTGCACGCGCACACCGGCGCCGGCTTCGAGGCGGTAAGCCATCGCCGACCGTAGCGGCCGGCCCTTCACTCGGCGCGTCCCCATGTCCGTGGTGCCGGTGTGCATTCCCGTCGACGACGCTCGATGCCGGCGCCTTACCCCCATGATACGATGACGAGGCACGCCGCGCCTGCCGGGTGCTCGACGGGACGTCTGTGATGCAGATCAAACACCTCGCGATCCTCGTCGCGCTCGCTGCCGTGCCCGCATTGGCTCATGTTGGTGCGCCGGGCCTGGACTATGGCGCGTATCGGGATCCCAAGGGCGCGCCGTGCTGTGACGACCGGGATTGCCACCCGGCCGACGACTTCATCGAGATGACCGAGCACGGGCAGGCCGTAGTCCGGCTTCTTATCGAGGGTCAGTGGATCGCTGTTCCGCGCGCGTTCGTCGTAGCCGAAGATGCCCCGGATGGCCGCGCGCATTGGTGCGGGGGGCGGCTGTTCACCAACTCGCATCTCGGATGGATACCGTTCCCCTGGTGCGTGATCCTTCCGCCGCGCGAGACCTAAATAGGCGGCGCGGCCGCGAGCGCGTCGACGCACGCCAAATTTAGAGCCGGTTCCGCCGGTGATCTGCGACGCGAGCGGGGCGTTGGTCGCGGCGGCGGATGACGCCCGCTTCACCCCATCCCGCCGATGTAGCGCCTGAACCGTTCGTCGTCGCGCAGCATGGCCATCGAGGCCGCGTGCGTGAGCTGGCCCGCCTCCACGAAAATGAAGCGCTCGCAAACCTCCTGCAATATTTCGAGGTGCTAGCGCGCCGTCGGATGCAGGCAGACGAACACCAGCCGGCCGTCGGCGCGCAGCTCGCCGGAAGAAATCGAGCATGAAGCCGATATAGCCGTCCTGGACGTTGAACTGCGGCTCGTCGAACAGGTGGACGACGGGTAGTCCGAGCGCGCGCGCTCGAGCAGAAAGATCGGCATCAGCCGCTTGAAGCGACGCACCTGGTAGGACTGGTGGTAGTGGATGGCGAGCCGCGACGCGCTCGCGATAGCGGACGCGGTGGATGTCCTGCCCGGCCGCAGATGACGCGTCCGGCGCTCGGCCGATTGCTGCCGGTGATCAGCTCGAACAGCGTCGTCTTGCCGGAGCCGTTCGGCCCCATGACGCCGACGACGGCAGGGTCCGGCACGACGAAATCGGCGCGCAGGCGGAACGTCGGCGGTGCGATCGAGGAACCCGCGCGTGTAGACCTTGCGCAGGTCCTCGACCGCGAGCAGAGGCGCGGGCTCATGGCTCAGATCCCGAGGAGCCGACGCCGGCGGGCGGCGTCGCGCTTGAGCTCGGCCGCGGGGCCGTCGTGGACGACCGTGCCGCTGGTCGAGCACATAGACGCGATCCGCGACCGTGAGCGCGAGCGTCGGCGTTCTGCTCGACCAGCAGCACCGCGACGCCCTCGCGCTGGAGCCGGCGGATCGTCGCCAGCACGTCGTCGACGATCTTCGGCGCCAGTCCCTGGCTCGGCTCGTCGAACAGCACCAGTCCGGGGGCGCCGAGCAGCGCGCGGGCGATCGCCACCATCTGCATTTCGCCGCCGGAAAGGTTCTCGCACTCGCGCCGGCGCAGGTAGTCGAGCGCCGAGAAGATCTCGCAGACCTCCTTCTGGCTCCACGCGCGGTACGCGCGTGCGCTTCACCGCGATCGACAGGTTGCGCTCGACCGTCAGGGTCGGGAACACGCGGCGGTCGTCGGGCACCCAGCAGATTCCGGCGCGCGCGATCTCGTGCGTCGGCCAGTGGGTGATATTGGACCGGCGAAGCAGATACGACCGCGCCGGGCCGGGGTGAGGCCAAGAATCGAGCGCAGCGTCGTGGTCTTGCCCGCGCCGTTGGGGCCCAGCAGCGCGACGACCTCGCCCGCATCGACACGCAGCGAGACGCCGAACAACGCCTGCGTCTCGCCGTAGAACGTGTCGATGCTGGAGACTTCGAGGATCATCTCACGCCAGCTCCCGAGATTCGAGGCCTTGACCCATTTGTTGGCGCGCAGTGCCTCGGGCGTGCCGCGGGCGATCACCTGGCCCCAGTGGATCACCGCGATCGGTATCGGCGAGACCGAACAGGAATCGCATGTCGTGCTCGATGACGACGATGGTGAGCTGCTCCTTGAGCCTGCGCACCAGATCGGCGAGGCGCGCGGTCGCCTCGGTGCCGAGGCCGGAGGTCGGCTCGTCGAGGAACAGGATGCGCGGCTCGGCGGCGAGCGCCACGCCAATCTCGAGCGCGCGGCGGTCGCCATAGGAAAGGTTCTTGGCGATCTCGTGCTCCTTGCCGGCGAGTCCGACGCGCGCCAATACGGCGGCGGCCTTGTCGGCGACGCTTGATCCCGCCGGGCGTCGCGCAGCATGCGAAAGCCGCTGCCGTCGCGCAGCTCCGGCACTGCGAGCAGCGACGTTCTCGAGTGCGCTGAACTCGTCGAACAGGTTCATCAGCTGGAACGAGCGCGAGATGCCGTTGCGCGCGATCGCGCGCGGCGGCGAGCCCGGTGATGTCCTCGCCGTCGAGGACGATGCGGCCGCGCGTCCGGGCGATAGCGTCCGGTCAGCACGTTGAAGCAGGTCGTCTTGCCGGCGCCGTTCGGCCCCATGATGCCGCTGAGGCGTCCTTCCTCGAAGGCGAGATCGATCGTCCTCCAGCACGACGCGGTCGCCGAAGCGCTTGTGCAGCCGGTGGGCTTCGAGCAGCGCCATCGCCGTTCAAGCCCCGCCGGTGCCGCCGGCGCCGGACTCACCGCCGGCGTGCGCGCCCGCACCGCCATGCAGCCGGCGCCGAAAGTCTGTGCCCAGCCCCGCCGCGCCCTCCGGCTTGAACATCACCACCAGCATGAACATCAGGCCGTACCAGAGCAGCCAGGTCTCGGTGTAGGCCCCGAGCAGGTCGCGCGCGACGAAGTAGAGGACGGTGCCCGAGCACCGGGCCCCAGAAGCTGACGAGACCGCCGCCGATCAGCGTCATCAGCACGATGACGCCCGACCACTGCAGGCTCATCACCTGCACGAAGGCGCCGCCCTGCGCCATCGCGAAGAGGCCGCCGGCGAAGCCGGCGACCGCGCAGGACAGCGACGAAGCTCAGCCCACTTGTAGAGCCACACGTTGTAGCCGAGGAATGCCGTGCGCATCTCGTTCTGCTTGATCGCCTGCAGCACGCTTGCCGAACGGCGAGTTGACCAGCCGCCACAGCAGCACGCACCACGACGACGAAGCAGGCGAAAATGAACCAGTAGAACGCCGCGTTGCTGCGCAGCGGAAAGCTGACGACGCCGAAATCGGCCGGCAGGCGGCGCGATGTTGAGCAGCCCGTCCTCGCCCCTCGTCACGCGAGGTCCATTTGCTGGCGATGAAGAAGAACATCTGGCCGAAGGCGATGGTCATCAGCGCGAAATAGATGCCGCGCCGATGCGAGATGAAGCAGCGCGACCGCGGCGCCGAAGGCGGCCGCCGACCAGCGTCGCCATCAGCAAGCCGACCCACAGGTTCGGGCACGAGGTGGAACTGCGTCAGGCCCATCGCATAGGCGCCGATGCCGAAGAAGGCGCCGTGTCCGAACGACGGCAGGCCGGTGTAGCCGAGCAGCACGTTGAAGCCGAGCGCGAAGATGCACCAGATCAGCACCTCGACGCCGAGATAGGGGTAGAGGCCGACCTGCTCTGATCCAGAACGGCAGCGTCCCGAAGACCGACGAAGGCGACCAGCATCGGCAGGCGTGATCCAGCCGCGCAGCCGCGCGATGGCCGTCGCGGGCCGCCTTCATTGCTCGAGCACGCTCTTCTTGCCGAACAGGCCGCGCGCGCGGAAGGTCACGACCAGGCGATCAGCAGGAGGTACATCGAGATCAGCGACCAGTCGGTCGCGATAAGCGCCGGTCAGTCCGACCACGATGCCGACCAGCAGCCCGGCGATGCACCGCGCCCCAGAAGCTGCCGACGCCGCCCAGCACGATGATGACGAAGGCCGGCACGACCGCGTCGACGCCGACATGCGGGCGCACGCCCCAGATCGGCGCCATGATGATGCCGGCGATGGCGGCGAGCGCCGGTGCCGAAGGCGAACACGAACAGGCGCAGGCGCGGCAGGTTGACGCCGAGCGCCCGCACCATCTCGCTGTCGTGCGCGCCCGCCTTGATGAGCGCGCCATAGGGCGTGCGCTCGAGGAACAGCCAGAACAGCGCGATCATCGCCGATGGCGAAGGCCGACGGCGAAGAAGCGGTACTTCGAATAGATCAGGTCGCCGATCAGGACGCCGCCGGTGATGGCGGCGGGCATCGGGAAGAGCTGCTCGCTCGAGCCCCAGATCGACGCGGATCAGCTCCTCCAGCACCAGCGCCGCGCCGAAGGTCAGCAGCAGCCCGTAGAGCGGGTCCTTGCCGTAGGTGCGGCGCAGGCACAGCTCCAGCGCCCATGCCGACGACGCCGACCACGCAGCGGCGCCGCAACGCAGCGCGACGACGAACCGCCAGCCGAGCGGCAGCGTCGAAGCAGGGCTGCAGAAGCGCGAACGGCAGCACGCCTCGGGCGGCAGATGAACACGAGCGCCACATAGGCGCCGAGCGCGAACAGCGAGCCGTGCGCGAGGTTGATGCACCTCCATCACGCCGATGATCAGCATGAAGCCCGAGCGCCACCAGCGCGAACAGCAGGCCGAGCGCGAGCGCCGTTGAGCAGGTGCGGCAGGAGATGCTGGAGGAAGGTCCATCGAGACGCGTGCCGGCGTGCGGACGGGGCCGGCGCCCGGACCGGACACCGGCCCCGACCCCGATCACACTGCTCGTAGCTCGGCGTGTCGTCGTAGGACTCGCAGCTTGCAGGCCGCGCCTCGCTTGGATCGCTCGCCTCCTCCGGCGTCGACGGCAGTCGACGATCTTGAAGTAGTCGGTCTTGTCGACCGGCTTGTCGTTGCCGGTCGCGAGATAGATCGTCTGCTGCACGTGGTGCGAGATCGGGTCGATCACACGCGTCGTGGTGCTGCATGCGGTCGCCGCCGGTCATCTTGCGGCCCTCGAGCGCCTTGATGACCTTGAGGTTGTTGGTGGTGCCGGCGCGCTCGACGGCACGCGCAGCAGCTCGCGCATCGCGATGTAGCCGTTGTAGAAGACGTTGCCGGGCACGTCGATGCGCGTCGTCGGGCCAGCGCTTCCTGGTAGCGCGTCGACCAAATCCGCGACGCCCGGCAGGTCGAGCTTGTGGTACCAGGTCGTCGCCGAACACGCCGAACACGGCATCGATGCCGAGCCCGTAGACGTCCGGCCAGTCCTGCTGGTTGTTGAGCCAGGCGGGCTTGCGTGTCGAGCTTCATGTCGACGACCTGCTGGCGCATCACCTTGAAGTCGTCGCCGCCGACCGCCGCCGCGACCACGTCGGGCTTGTGCCTGCTGGATCTTGCAGCAGGATCGGCGAGAAGTCGCGCGTGCCGACCGGCACCAGGATCTCGTCGATCACCTCGGCGCCGAACTTGGCGTGCGACCTCGCGCGTCGCCTTGGAGGTGTTGTGGCCCCAGACATAGTCGTTGGTGCAGCAGCAGCCAGTTCTTGCCGAAGGTCTTGATCGCGCCTTGGCGCGCGGCGATTGGCGAAGTTCGTCGCCGTTGCCGTCCCACACGAACTTGACGCGGTGGCAGTCCTTGCCCGCCTCGGTGGGCGAGCTCGAGTTGGTGTTGAAGTAGACGACGCCGTATTTCTGCGCGACCTGCCCGATGGCGTTGGCCACGCCCGACTGGATGGCGCCGACGAGGAAGCGCCACCTCGTTGCGCGTGATCATGCGCTCGGCGACGCGCGTGCCGGTCGCCGGCGTCGTCTCGGTGTCGGCGTGGATGTAGGTCGAGCTTGCGGCCGAGCACGCCGCCCTTGGCGTTGACCTCCTCGATCGCCATGATCGTGCCGCGCATCTCATCCTGGCCGGAATTGCGCGAACTGGCCGCTGGCGTCGTGGGTGAGGCCGATCAGGATCGGCTTGTCGGTCTTCTGCGCCCAGACATGGTTGTGCTTCCACGGCCCGAAGAAGGCGAGACCGCGTGGCGGTCGTCCCCTGCAGCAGCGTGCGGCGTGAAAGCCGCGCTTCATGTGTCCTCCCTGGCATTTCGCTGCGCCGCTCGTTGCAGCCGGTGTTTCTATGGTGCGACCGTGACCGTTCGAAATCCGCCGGCATGGTGATCTCGATGACCGTGTAGTCGTCGGAATATTCCAGCACGCGGTGCACGAGTGCCCGGCTCCTGGTACATGCACGAGCCCTGCTCGAAGCGCACCTCGCCGACGCCCCTCGAACCACACGCGCGCCCAGCCCTTGAGCACGTAGACCATCTGGAAATCCAGCACGTGGTAGTGCAGTATCGCCCGGCTTTCGCAGCCGTTGCGGGCGGATCACATGGGCGCGAACGCTGCCGCCGGTCGGCCCGACCATGCCGAGGTCGCGATACTCGAAATATTCGCGCAGTCCCGGGTCCCAGTACGCGTCCTTGTCGTGGGTGACGTGAAGCTTGCCGGTCGGAAAGGCGCCGTCGCCTAGCGTTTGCTCAAGCGCCGCAGGAGGTGTGGCGCTCTGAACTGCTTCTGCCATTGCCGCTTATCCTCCGTCGTGCTCGCTCGATGCCGCCGGCGATGGGGCGCCGCGACGGGCCGCTTGGCCTCATCAGGTTATCATACAACTAGCCTGCCGTCTTGCGTGCCGGCAAGAGCGGGGCTCGCCGCGGCGGCGTAGTGGATGTCTGGCAGCGCCGTATCACGCGCGGGCGTCCTTACGGCGCCGCGCGCCCGCCTCACGTCGGCAGCGCGTCGCCTTCCAAAATCTTGCGGATCGAGGCGGCGGAATCCGGCTGGCGGAACGGCTTGGCGATGATCGGCAGATCGAGGCTGTCGGGCTTGTGGCGGGTCAGCGCCTCGCCGGTATAGCCGGAGGTGAGCAGGACCTTGACGTCCGGCCGCATGCTGCGCGCCTCGGCGGCGAGCTGCACGCCCGACTTGCCGCCGGGCATCACCACGTCGGTGAAGATCAGGTCGATCGGCCGGTCGCCGTTGGAGGATCTCGAGCGCGCTGGCGGCGTCGGTGGCGGTGATGACCCGGTAGCCGAGGTCGCTCAGCATCTCGATCGTGAGCGTCAGCACCGCGGCATCGTCCTCGACCAGCAGCACGGTCTCCGTACCCTTGCGCGCGACCGCCGGGCTTCGCCGGCGCGACGCGCGGCGTCGTCAGCGGCTTGGCGGACGGCGGCAGATAGATCGAAAGCTGCGTGCCCGTCGCCGGGCTTGCTGGTGAGGGTGACGTAGCCGCCGGACTGGCGCACGAAGCCGTAGACCTGGCGAGAGGCCGAGGCCCGAGCCCTTGCCGACTTCCTTGGTGGTGAAGAAGGGCTCGAACGACGCGGCTCGACGACCTCGGGCGGCATGCCGACGCCGGTGTCGCTGCACCGAGATCACGATCCACGGGCCCGGCGCGCCTCGGTACTGCGCTGCGAGCTCGGCGCGTGCTCGACGCGCACGGACCGTGAGCGCGCCGCCGTCCGGCATGGCGTCGCGGGCGTTGACCGCCAGGTTGAGCAGCGCGGTCTCCAGCTGCGTCGGATCGACGTCGCACGCAGAGCGCCTCCTCGGCGAGCGCCAGGCTCGAGCGTCACCGCCTCGCCGACCGCCTGGCGCATCAGCGGCGCGAAGTCGCGGATCAGCGCGTTGACGTCGAGCGTCTCCGGGCTGGAGGTGCTGGCGGCGCGAGAAGGCCAGCAGCTGGCGGGTCAGGTCGCGGCCGCGCTCGGCGGCGTGGCGCATCGCGCGCGAGCTGCCGCTGCGGCGCGCTCGTCCTCGCCGACTTGCGGCGCCAGCAGGTCGATGTTGCCGAGCACCACGGTCAGCAGGTTGTTGAAGTCGTGGGCGACGCCGCCGGTGAGCTGGCCGACCGCCTCCATCTTGCTGCGCCTGGGCGAGCTGCTCCTCCAGCATGCGCCGCTCGGTGGCGTCGAGGATGACGCCGAAGATCTCGCGGCGCCTCGCCGTCGCTCGGCGGCGCCAGCACGCCCTGGTCGAGCAGCACGCGGTACTGGCCGTCGGCGCAGAGCCAGCGGAACTCGCACGGTGTAGGAGCCGGTCCTGGCGCGCGGCGCGAGACGCGCTCGACGACGCGTCGCGAGGTCGTCCGGATGGATGCGGCTGGAGCCGAACTCCGGGTCGTCGACGAAGCGGCTGCGGCGGGAAGCCGGTGACGCTGCTCGACGCTGCCGCTGACGAACTGCGGCGCGAAGGGCGGCTCGATCGCTGCGCGAGTGGAAGACGATCGGCAGCGACTTGCAGGATCGCCTCCTGGCGCTCCTCGCGTGCGGCGCAGCGCCTGCTCGGCCACGAGCCTTCTCGGCCTGCACCCGGGCGTTCTCGTCCAGCAGCCGCTGCTGGTACGCAGACTGCCGCTTCGCCTACCTCGGCTCTTCAGGTAGAGGTCGACGAAGACCGCGACCTTGGACTTGCAGGATGAACGGGTCGACCGGCTTGAAGACCACGTCGACGGCGCCGGCCGAATAGGCCTGGAAGAGGTGCGCCTCGTCGCGGAAGACCGCGGTCAGGAAGACGATCGGGGTGTGGCGCGTGCGCTTGCGCGCGCGGATCAGCGCGGCGGTCTCGTAGCCGTCCATGCCCGGCATGTGCAGGTCGAGCAGGATGACGGCGAAGTCGCTCCGTGCAGCAGGTGGCGCAGCGCCTCCTCGCCGGAGTGCGCCACCACCAGCTCGTGGCCGAGCTCCTCCAGCGCCTGGACGGCGGCGAAGCGCGTTGCGCTCGTCGTCGTCGACGATCAGGATCCGCGCCTGCAGCGGCGACGCGAGATCGGGCGGCAGCCGAGGCTCCGCGCGGCTCGCCGGGGCAGTCCTGGGCCGGTGCGGCTCGGTCACGTCAGCTCGCCTGCGGCATCAGGGACAGCGACGGTGTCGGCTGGCCAGCTCGCACGCGCGTCGGCGCGCTGGATCGAGACACGCGCAGCACCGAGACCAGGTGGTCGATGTCGACGGGCTTGGAGACATAGTCCGAGGCGCCGGCCTGGATGCACTTCTGCCGGTCGCCCTTCATCGCCTTGGCGGTGACCGCGACGATCGGCAGGTCGGCGAGCGCCGGCGCGCGAGCGGATCTCGCGGATCGTCTCGTAGCCGTCCATGTCGGGCATCATGATGTCGACCAGCACCACGTCGACGTCGGGCATGCGCGTCGCAGCAGCTCCAGGCCCGCGCGGCCGCTCTCGGCGTAGTGCAGCTCGATGCCGTACTCCTCGAGCGCGCTGGCGAGCGAGAAGATGTTGCGGATGTCGTCGTCGATGACGACGATCTTGCGGCCGGCGAGCACGGAGTCGTCGTGGCGCAGCTGCTGGCCGAGCCGCGCCTTGGCGGTGTCCGACAGGTCGCTCGAACGGCCGGTGCAGGAACAGGCTACGTCTGGTCGACCAGCTGGTCGGGCGTGCGGGCCAGCCGCGCCAGGCCGCCGAACACCGCCGAGCCGCAGCCGCGCGGTCGTCGTCGGGCTCGAGCTCGCTCGGGCGCGTAGACCACCACCGGCGCTCGACCGGCCGTCGGCCTGCTTGAGCTGGTCGACGAGCTGCGGCGGCCGGCACGGCCGAGGCCTCGATCACCACGCAGTCGGGACCGCTCGCGCCGGCAGCCTCGGCCAGCATCGGCGCAGGCTGTCGGCCACGGTCTCGACGTCGGTGAACGCACTGGCGACAGCGTCGTCGGCGCGCCTCGCCCTCGCCGGCCCGACCAGCACGATCCGCCGCTCGGCCTGGTCGACGAAGCTCTTCACGCCCTGCGAGGGTCGAGACCACCACCTCGCGCTCGACCGGCTTGTGGGTGAAGCCGAAGGCGCCGATGGAGAGGCCCAGGCCCTTCTGGTCGTCGGCCGAGATGACGTGCACCGGGATGTGCCGCGTCTCCGGCGTGCGCTTCAGGAGGTCGAGCAGGGCCAGGCCGTCCATGTCCGGCAGGCCGATGTCGAGCATGATGGCGTCGGGCCGGAAGCGCTGGGCCAGCGACGGCGCCGCCGCGCCCTCGCCGGTGACCACGCCCTTGAAGCCGGCCTCGCGCACCAGGGTCGAGCAGGATCGAGGCGAAGCGCGGGTCGTCCTCGACGATCAGCACGACCGGATCGCCGCGGTTGATCGTGTCGCGGTCGTCGGCGACGGCTCTCCGCGAGGCTCGTCGGAGCAGGACGATGGCATCGGCGACGGCGCCGGCCCGGATGCGTCGCCGTGGCCGCGACGCGCCGGTGCAGCCTGGGCCGGGGCTGAAGTTCAGCGGCAGGTAGAGGGTGAAGGTCGATGCCCTTGCCGGGCGTCGCTGCTCACCGTCAGCTCGCCGCCGAGCAGGCGGGTGATCTCGCGGCTGATCGAGAGGCCGAGGCCGGTGCCGCCGTACTTGCGGCTGGTGGTGCCGTCGGCCTGCTGGAACGCCTCGAAGATGATCCGCTGCTTGTCCTCGGGAATGCCGATGCCGGTGTCCTCGACCGAGAAGGCGAGCACCTGGCCGGCGGTGTTGAGGTGGTCGTTGCCGGCGATCCAGCCGCGAGTCGGCGCGCGCGACCCTGCAGCTTCACGTGGCCCTTCTCGGTGAACTTGAAGGCGTTGGAGAGCAGGTTCTTGATGATCTGCTGCAGCCGCTTGTCGTCGGTGTACATCGAGCGCGGCAGGGCCGGGATCGAGCTCGACGGCGAAGTCGAGCTTCTTGTCCTGCGGCGATCTGGCGAAGGTGCGGTCCATCTGGTCGCGCAGGCGCGCGAACGACATCTCGCCGATGTCGAGGGTGACCGTGCCGGACTCGATCTTCGACAGGTCGAGGATGTCGTTGATCAGGCCCAGCAGGTCGGAGCCGGCGTCGTGGATGGTGCGGGCGAACTCGACCTGCTTGTCGGTCAGGTTGCCCTGCGCGTTGTCGCGACAGCAGCTTCGACAGGATCAGCAGGCTGTTCAGCGGCGTGCGCAGCTCGTGGCTCATGTTGGCCAGGAACTCGGACTTGTACTTCGAGGTCAGCGCCAGCTGCTCGGCCTTCTCCTCCAGCGCGCGTCTTGGCCTGCTCGACCTCGCGGTTCTTGGCTTCCACCTGCTTGTTCTGCACCGACAGCAGGATGCGCCTTCTCCTCCAGCTCGGCGTTGGTCTGCTGCAGCTCCTCCTGCTTGGTGCGCAGCAGCTCCTCGGACTGGCGCAGCGATGCGGCCTGCTGTTCCAGCCGGTCGTTGGTCTTCTTCAGCTCCTCCTGCTGCGCCTGCAGCTCCGCGGTCAGCAGCTGCGACTGCTTCAGCAGGCCTTCGGTCCGCATGTTGGCGGCGATGGTGTTGAGCACGATGCCGATCGATTCCATCAGCTGGTCGAGGAAGGACTGGTGGGTCTCGCTGAACTCGCCGAACGTGGCCAGCTCGATCACCGCCTTGACCTCGCCTTCGAACAGGACCGGCAGCACGATGATGTTGAGCGGCGCGGCCTCGCCGAGGCCCGAGGAGATCTGGACGTAGTCCCTGCGGCACGTTGGTGAGCAGGATGCGCGACTTCTCGTAGGCGCACTGGCCGATCAGGCCCTCGCGCAGCTTGAACTGGTGCGCCAGGTGCTTGCGGTTGTTGAAGGCGTAGCTGGCCGCCAGGTTGAGCACCGTGCTGCCGTCCTCGTCCTGGTCGGTGACGTAGAACACGCCGTGCTGGGCGTTGACCAGCGGCGCCAGCTCCGACAGCACCAGGTTCGACACCGTCGAGAGGTCGCGCTCGCCCTGCAGCATGCGGGTGAACCGGGCGAGGTTGGTCTTCAGCCAGTCCTGCTCGGTGTTCTTCAGCGTCTGATCCTTCAGGTTGCGGATCATCTCGTTGATGTTGTCCTTCAGCGCCGCCACCTCGCCCGAGGCTTCGACGGTGATCGAGCGGGTCAGGTCGCCCTTGGTCACCGCGGTCGACACCTCGGCGATGGCGCGCACCTGGGTGGTCAGGTTGGCGGCCAGCTGGTTGACGTTGTCGGTCAGGTCGCGCCACAGGCCGGCGGCGCCGGGCACCCGCGCCTGGCCGCCGAGCTTGCCTTCGATACCGACCTCGCGGGCCACGTTGGTCACCTGGTCGGCGAAGGTGGCCAGCGTCTCGATCATGCCGTTGATGGTGTCGGCCAGCGAGGCGATCTCGCCCTTGGCGTCGACGGTCAGCTTGCGCTTCAGGTTGCCCTGGGCCACCGCGGTCACCACGTCGGCGATGCCGCGCACCTGGCTGGTCAGGTTGGCGGCCATCATGTTCACGTTGTCGGTCAGGTCCTTCCAGGTGCCGGCGACGCCGGGCACCTGCGCCTGGCCGCCGAGCTTGCCTTCGGTGCCGACCTCGCGCGCCACGCGCGTCACTTCCGAGGCGAAGGAGTTCAGCTGGTCCACCATGGTGTTGATGGTGTTCTTCAGCTCGAGGATCTCGCCCTTGCACGTCGACGGTGATCTTCTTCGACAGGTCGCCCTTGGCGACGGCGGTGGTCACCTCGGCGATGTTGCGCACCTGGCCGGTCAGGTTGCCGGCCATCAGGTTCACGTTGTCGGTCAGGTCCTTCCAGGTGCCGGCGACGCCCGCACCTGGGCCTGGCCGCCGAGCTTGCCCTCGGTGCCGACCTCGCGCGCCACGCGCGTCACTTCCGAGGCGAAGGAGTTCAGCTGGTCCACCATGGTGTTGATGGTGTTCTTCAGCTCCAGGATCTCGCCCTTGCACGTCGACGGTGATCTTCTTCGACAGGTCGCCGTTGGCCACCGCGGTGGTCACCTCGGCGATGTTGCGCACCTGGCCGGTCAGGTTGCCGGCCATGAAGTTCACGTTGTCGGTCAGGTCCTTCCAGGTGCCGGCGACGCCCTGCACCTGGGCCTGGCCGCCGAGCTTGCCCTCGGTGCCGACCTCGCGCGCCACGCGCGTCACTTCCGAGGCGAAGGAGTTCAGCTGGTCCACCATGGTGTTGATGGTGTTCTTCAGCTCCAGGATCTCGCCCTTCACGTCGACGGTGATCTTCTTCGACAGGTCGCCGTTGGCCACGGCGGTGGTCACCTCGGCGATGTTGCGCACCTGGCCGGTCAGGTTGGCGGCCATGGAGTTCACGTTGTCGGTCAGGTCCTTCCAGGTGCCGGCGACGCCTTCCACCTGGGCCTGGCCGCCGAGCTTGCCTTCGGTGCCGACCTCGCGGGCCACGCGGGTCACTTCCGAGGCGAACGAGTTCAGCTGGTCCACCATGGTGTTGATGGTGTTCTTCAGCTCCAGGATCTCGCCCTTGCACGTCGACGGTGATCTTCTTCGACAGGTCGCCGTTGGCCACGGCGGTGGTCACCTCGGCGATGTTGCGCACCTGGCCGGTCAGGTTGGCCGCCATCAAGTTCACGTTGTCGGTCAGATCCTTCCAGGTGCCGGCGACGCCCTGCACCTGGGCCTGGCCGCCGAGCTTGCCCTCGGTGCCGACCTCGCGGGCGACGCGCGGTCACTTCCGAGGCGAAGGAGTTCAGCTGGTCCACCATGGTGTTGATGGTGTTCTTCAGCTCCAGGATCTCGCCCTTCACGTCGACGGTGATCTTCTTCGACAGGTCGCCGTTGGCCACGGCGGTGGTCACCTCGGCGATGTTGCGCACCTGGCCGGTCAGGTTGGCGGCCATGAAGTTCACGTTGTCGGTGAGGTCCTTCCAGGTGCCGGCGACGCCCTCCACCCGCGCCTGGCCGCCGAGCTTGCCTTCGGTGCCGACCTCGCGGGCCACGCGCGTCACTTCCGAGGCGAAGGAGTTGAGCTGGTCCACCATGGTGTTGATGGTGTTCTTCAGCTCCAGGATCTCGCCCTTGCACGTCGACGGTGATCTTCTTGGACAGGTCGCCCTTGGCGACGGCGGTGGTCACCTCGGCGATGTTGCGCACCTGGCCGGTCAGGTTGCGGCCATCAGGTTCACGTTGTCGGTCAGGTCCTTCCAGGTGCCGGCGACGCCCTTCACCTGGGCCTGGCCGCCGAGCTTGCCTTCGGTGCCGACCTCGCGCGCCACGCGGGTCACTTCCGAGGCGAAGGAGTTCAGCTGGTCCACCATCGTGTTGATGGTGTTCTTCAGCTCCAGCACCTCGCCCTTCACGTCGACGGTGATCTTCTTCGACAGGTCGCCGTTGGCGACGGCGGTGGTCACCTCGGCGATGTTGCGCACCTGGCCGGTCAGGTTCGCGGCCATGAAGTTCACGTTGTCGGTCAGGTCCTTCCAGGTGCCGGCGACGCCCTTCACCTGGGCCTGGCCGCCGAGCTTGCCTTCGGTGCCGACCTCGCGCGCCACGCGCGTCACTTCCGAGGCGAAGGAGCCGAGCTGGCCCACCATGGTGTTCACGACCTTGCCGATGCGCAGGAACTCGCCGCGCAGCGGCCGCCCCTCGATCTCCAGGTTCATGGTCTGCGACAGGTCGCCCTTGGCGACGGCGCCGATCACGCGCGCCATTTCGGCGGTCGGCTGCACCATGTCGGCGATCAGGGTGTTGACCGCGTCGACGCTGGCGGCCCAGGACCCGGTCGCGCTCGGCAGCTTGGCGCGGTGGCTGATCTTGCCCTCCTTGCCGACCGACGTCGCCGAGCCGCTCGAACTCCTTGGTCATCCGGTCGTTCAGCTCGACCACGTCGTTGAAGGCGTCGGCGATCTCGCCGTCGATGCCGGTCAGGCCGATCGGCAGCCGGACCGAGAAGTCGCCGTTGCGGAAGGCCCGCAGGGCGGCGAGCAGATTGCGGTTGTCCAGTCTGGTGGAGGCAATCGCCGTTTTCTGCATAGCGGCACTCGTCGGGCTGGCGTGGCGGCACGCGGAACCGCGCCCTGCGGGCGGCCCGCTCGATTCGAGGCACAGCGCGATTCGACTGGACGGGAGGATAATTCCCGGGCCGCGAGGCGTCTCCCTCTCGACGCTTGGCGCCCGGCTTTTTGCGACCTTTCCCCTCGTCAGCTCTTGTCAAACGGGCTGACCCTAACGCCGCAAACGCATTTGACGGCAAATGGTTCCGGCCGGATCCGCACTTTTTCATCCCACCGCCAAAGACGGGGCCGGGATGCGGTGCCCCCTATTGATCGGGCCTATCGTTACGAGGAAACTGGGCGGGCGAGTCTGCCGGGCCATGCGGGATCGAGGGCGCGCGCTGACCGTCCCTTGGCGCAGAGCTGCAGATAGTTGAAAAATAAGGACAATTCTCTTGGCCTCGCACCCGCAAGTCCCCCTCGATACCGTTCGCCGCCTGCTCGGCGAATGCAGCCTGTTCCGCGGTCTAGACCTGTCCAACCGCAACGAAATGATGTCCCGCGCGCGGGTCCGCCAATACGCCGCCGGCGACACCATCTTTCTCATGGGTTCCCCCGGCGATTGCCTGATGGCGGTGCTGAGCGGCCGCATCCGCATCAGCATGACCTCGCCCGAGGGCAAGGAGATCGTGCTCGCGGTTCTGGAGGCAGGGGAGCATTTCGGCGAAATCGCCCTGCTGGACGGCAAGGAACGCACCGCCGACGCAACCGCGCTCACGGCCTGCAGCCTGGCGATCCTCGAACGCCGCGACGTCCTTTCGTTCCTGGAGCGCCACCCGAGCGCATGGCTGGGGATCGTGGAGGTTCTCTGCACGCGGTTGCGCAATACCGACCAGCACATCGCCGAGATCGCGCTGCTGGGGCTGCCGGCGCGCCTTGCCAAGGCGATCCTGCGACTGCTCGGCGCCCAGGATGCCAAATCGTCCGCGCTGCAAATCAAGTCGTCGCAGCGCGCGCTCGGCAACATGGTCGGCGCCTCGCGCGAGAGCATCAACAAGTGCCTGGGCGAATGGCAGCGCCAGGGCATCGTCAAGATCGACGGCACGGTGATCAGCGTGACCGACAAGAAGGCGTTGGAACGGGTGGCGGAGCTGGCAGCTGATCGGTGCGGGCATGCTAACGTCGGGGTCCGAGCCGTCCCGCGACCTGGGATAGCGATCGTCGTCGAACGCGGCCTTGGCGTCGAGAATCCCCTCGCCGAGACGCTCGTCCCATCGCCGCCCCTTCGGCTGCCGCGCGGTGTCGATCAGGATCTTGATGCAGCTCGTCTCGGGCGAGACGCGCGCCGCAGCCGCAACGCGCGCAGAGCCGCGACCACGCCGGCCGCCAGCGCGCATGCGGTCGAGCTGCCGGTGTTGACCGTATGAGCGTCGTCGTCCTCGCAGAACTGGCTGGCGGCGCAAAGTCCGGCTTGTCGTGCGCAAGGTCCGGCTGCCCCGGTCCCTGCGACGAATAGCCGAGCCACATGGTGTCGGCACGGACGGCGCCGACCGTGAGGACCTGGTCGAGCGAGTTGGCGCCCGAGGATGCTGTAGCCGGGTCCCTGATCGAGTGCGACCGCAACGCCTGATCCGGGCAGAACTGCCCGCAGTTTCCGGCCCGAACACGACGTCGATGTTTTGATCGACCGCGTACTCGACCAGCCGGTTGAACGGATTGTTCGGGTCGTTGGTGTAACGGCCGGTGGGATCGGCCGTCGTGTCGAAGATCGACCAGGCATTCACCAGGATCCAGGGCCCGGCGAGGGGCCGGTCGGGTTCGCCCGGTATGCGCGATGGCGGTCAGCATCGTCCTGTAGGCGGCCTCGGCCAGGCTGAGATAGACCGGAATGTCGCTAACCCTGCGGCGGCAACCGGCAGAGTCGAAACACCTCACATCGGGTGCCACTTTGAGAATGTTGTGGCGCAATCTATCATCCCGTGACTGGGAGGTCGTGTCCGGCGTCGGAGACTTGATCGTGCCCGGGTCCTTGCCGCCGGCCGGCCAACCCCACCAGATGCAGCGACCGAGCCGATTTGCATCGAGCCCTTGATCGACGATGACGACGTTGACGCCAGCGCCTGTCGTTCCACTCTGGTTTTTGCAGGTAGTCGGCGCCGAGCAGCTGCTCGGCCGCGGATCGGTCGGCGAAGATCGGATCGGCGGCCTCGCGCGGGCACCAGTGATCGGCCCCCGCAAAGGGCACATCGACGCCTATGCCGGAGAGAACGTTCTCGCCGCCCTTGTCGCGTAGCACGGCCTCGCGGACGGTCTCGAGGCGCGTCCGGATTGATGTTAGCGCGACCACAGCTCGTCGACGCACACGCTGCGCGCTGCGCTTCGCCGGCCCCAGACCGGCGGCCGGCCAATTGGGCGGCGACTTGCCTGGCCGAGCGCAGCTCTCTCGTCGATGAGCGAAGGTAGCTGCGACGGTGAAAGGCGCGAGGATAGGCAAGTGAACGCGGAACACCCGCTCGGCGATGTATTCGGATGATCGTCGGCGCGTCGCCGGAGGCGTAAATCGCGCCGCATCGGGGGTGGCCGTGAGCGCGACGTAGTGCCTTATCGTGCTCGTGCCATTCGATCGCTCCCCAACCGCATGAATCGCGCAGTTCGTTAAACGTGCCGTGGTGAACATAACGCAAATCCGACTCACCGCGGAACAGTCCCAACGCTTGCAATCGATAAGAGCATAATGGAAACAGTCTGTCGCCGACAGATACTTCCGCTACTTTGGCGGAAGCGGAAGCCTGCATGCCCAGTTGTCCCCCCAACGGCCATGCCTCTCCTCGCGTCAGTCGCCGGCTGGCGGCGATCGCCTTCGCCGACGTCGTCGGCTACTCGATCCTGATGGCGCAGCGACGAGACGCGCACCCATCGGCGCTGGATGGCGATCCTGCACCGACGTCATCCGTCCGCAGGCCGAACGAGCACGGCGGCACCGATCATCAAAGCGATGGGCGACGGCGTGCTGGTCGAATTTCCCAGCGCGTTCGCGGCCGTGGAGTGGGCGCGCGACGTCCAGCGGTCGATCTCTGCCGGGCGAAGCGACGAGGCACCGAGCGCGCCGCGTCGCGCTGCGGATCGCCCTCCACGTCGGCGACGTGATCACCGCGACGACGACATCTACGGGGATGGCGTCAACGTCGCGGCGCGGCTGCAGGACCACGCCCCGCCCGGCGGCATCGTGCTGTCGGAGGCGGTCTACGAGCTCGTGCGCGGCAGCATGTCGGCGCCAGGCCGCGCGATCTCGGGCTCCTGGAGCTGAAGAACTTCGAGAAGCCGGTCAGGGCGTATCGCCCTCGACCCGGAGGTCCACAGGTATCATGGTACCTCTCCCGCCGCAGCGGGCAAACTGCCCTCGATTGCGGTGCTGCCCCTGCAGAATCTCGGCGGCGATCCGGCCGACGATTATTTTTCCGACGGGGTTGTGGAGGACATCACACTCTCCTTGGCCGGATTGCGCGAACTCGTGGTGATCTCCAGGGGCTCGACCCTGGCCTTTCGCGGGCGTCAGCCCGATCCGCGCGAGGTCGGGCCGGGCGCTCGGGGTCCGCTACGTGCTGATGGGCACCGTGCGCAGATCCGAGCGGCTGGTGCGGGTGTCGGTGGAGCTATGCGACGCCAATACCGGCGCCAGCCTGTGGGGAGAGAAAGCGGAGGTCGCGCCCGGCGAGCTGTTCGATGTTCAGGATCGCATTGTCGGGCGGATCGTCGCCGGCATCGCGCCGAACGTGCGGGCGCGGAGCTGCGCGCTGCGATGAGCAAAAGGCCGGAAAACTTCACCGGCGTACGACTGCACGCTGCGGGCGCTTCACATCATCAACAGCCTCGATGCTGAACACCTTTCTGCAGGCGCGCGACTTCCTGAACAAGGCGATGGCGGAGGACCCGAACTTCGCCATGCCGGTCGCCTGGGCGGCGCGCTGGCACAGCATCTATGTCGGCCAGGGCTGGTCGACCGATCCGGCGCGAGGACCGCGCGAAGGCGGTGGAACTGGCCGGCGAAGGCGATCGAGCTGGACAGCCAGAACGCGCTGGCACTCGCGACCTACGGCCACCTGCAGTCCTTCCTGTTCCACGACTACGACAGCGCGCTGGTCTATTTCGATCGCGCGCTGGCCGCGTGCCCGAACCACTCCCTCGCCTGGCTACTGTCGAGCGGCACGTTGAGCTATGTCGGGCGCGGCGAGCAGGCGGTGCAGCACGCCGAGCAGGCGCTACAGCTTTCGCCGTTCGATCGCGGCCTATTCTCCTACTACAGTTTCCTGAGCGTGGCGCACTATGGGCACGGCGACTACGAGGAGGCGGTGAAGTGGGGCCAGAATGTCGGACAGCGAAAACCCGCTGTATACAGCCAATCTCAGGTACTCTCACTGGCGTCGCTAGCCGGCTCTCGATCGGTTGGAGGAAGCACGCGAAGCGGCGGCAAGCTTGATGCGGCGAGACCCGGGCTTTCGTCTCGGCACATTCGAGCGAACACTGCAGCCGTTTCAGCTCCGAGCAATCAAGGACAAATACATGGAGCACTTGCGGAAAGCCGGTCTACCCGACTAGGTCGTGTGGACGGATTTGATCAAGATGAAGCCGAGTGCGAGCGCGACGAAAGAGCCATAGTTGCATGCGGTCTTCTCGCATCGGAGCGCGATGCGCTTGAATTGTTTGAGCTTGCCGACCGCCTGCTCGATTTGTGCCCGTGCCTTGTAGAGCGCTTTCGGAAAGTACACCGGCCGGTTGACTGCGTTTGATTTGTACGGGATGACCGGACAGATGCCGCGTCGGCGGGCGCCATCGCGGTTGGCTTTGGCATCGTATCCCTTGTCGGTAATGGCGGCGCGCGGCGTGATGTTGGGGCCGAGATCGAGCAGGACTTCGAAGTTGCGACTGTCGCTGGCTTCGCCGCCGGTGAGATGAAAGGCCAGCGGCAAGCCGCCGAGATCGACCTTCAGGTGGATTTTCGTCGAGAAGCCGCCGCGCGAGCGGCCGAGTGCCTGATCGTCTTGCCCCCTTTTGCGCCCGCCGCCGACACATGCGCGCGCACCACGGTGGAATTGAACATCTGAACGAGATGCGCCGTCTCGCTCATCGCCGCCAGCGCATCGAAGAAGGCTTCGAAGGTCCCGGATCGGCTCAATCGCCAGAACCGCTTCCACACGCTGTTCCAATGCCCGAATTTCTCCGGAAGCGCCCGCCAGGTGATGTTATGAACCACGAAATAGTGCAGGGCTTCGAGAAACTTCCGGTCATCGCGGCCCTTGTCACCGCGGCGCGAGCGCGAGGCCGCAAACACCTGCAAAACAATCGTCCAATCCTCATCCGTCATGGTCGTGAGCATGGTCGGTCCTCCAAAAACCGACTGCCCATGAGTTACAGAAAAAGTGATTTGGGAATCCCGCTACCCTATACTGGGCTAAATCCGTCCACACGGCCTAGCGCGGCAGGTGTGCAGGCAACCCTATGAACATGGCGTCGATGCGGGCGCAAGAAACCATTCCCTCGATTGCAGTGCTGCCGCTGCAGAATTTGAGCGGCGATCCGGCGGACGATTATTTTGCCGACGGCATTGTGGAAGACATCATCATGTCGCTCGCGGGATTGCGCGAGCTTCTGGTGATTTCCCGTGGGTCCACACTCGCCTATCGCACGCGACAAGCCGATCTCAACGAGGTGGGGCGCGCCCTCGGCGCCCGATACGTTTTGCGCGGAAGCGTCAAACGCTCCAAGCGTCTCATGCACGTGTGGACCGAATTATGTGACGCCAGCACCGGCGCCAACCTATGGAGCGAAAAGGCAGAGGTCGCTCCGGGTGACCTGTTCGAGGTACAGGATCACGTCGTCGAGCGAATTGTGCCTCGTATCGCGCCGAATGTAAGGGCAGCGGAATTGCGCGCCGCCTTGCGCAAGCGGCCTGAAAGTTTTACCTCCTACGACTGGACGCTGAGGGCCCTGCACGTTCTGCACAACCTCGATGGCGGCAGCTTTCCGCAGGCACGTGATTTCTTGAATAAGGCCATGTTCGAAGACCCGAGCTTCGCCATGCCCGTGGCGTGGGCGGCGCGCTGGCACAGTCTGTATATCGGGCAAGGCTGGTCGGCGGCTCCCGATCGCGACATCGAAAAGGGACTAGAACTTGCGGAGCGGGCGATTCAACTCGACGGACAGAACGCACTCGCGCTTGCAACTTTCGGACATTTGAAATCATACCTTCGTCACGACTATGAGAGTGCCTTGATCTATTTTGATCGGGCATTGAACGTCTGCCCCAACCACTCGATCGCCTGGCTCCTGTCGAGCGGAACCTTGAGCTACATTGGCTGTAGCGAGCAGGCGATCCGCCACGGCGAGCAAGCGCTCCGGCTATCGCCCTTAGATCGCAGTGTGTATTTCTACTACGACGTCCTGAATTTGGCGCACTACGCAAGCGGCAACTATCAAGAGGCCGTCAGATGGGGAAAGATGTGCGCAACCGCAAATTCCATGTATACTGCCAATCTTAGGTATCTGGCCGCGGGCTTGGCAGCGCTCGGCTGGATCGACGAAGCGCGGGAGACGGCGAGGCGACTGATACACCTGGAGCCGGAGTTTCGCCTGGGCAGGTTCGAACGGACGCTGCAGCCGTTCCGGGTTCCCGAGATCAAGGCCCGATACATGCAGCATCTGCGAGAGGCCGGATTGCCCGAGTGAATGCGTCGGTTCCCGCAAGCGTAACAGGGGGATGGGGGATGTCATGATACGTGGAATCGGATCAGCAGACGTGGACGTCGACGTCGACGTGGATGTCGACGTCAGCAATATGTCGGCTCTTGCGGTCGGCGGCGGCCCTGTGGCGCGTCCGATCGGGGTTTCTCCGGCGCTGCAGAAACAGCCGAGCGAAGACTGGTATCGCGGGCATAAATGGCCTCCTGACCCGGTGGCCGGGATCTGGCAGACGCTGCCGCCGAAGCTGCTACCGGTACCGGTACCGGTACCGCGACCTTTGCGGCTGAACTTAGGATTCCCGCCGACCTATTGGACCTCGTATCATCGATCGATCGCGCTGCTCGGCGAATTCATCCAGGCGACCGGCGCGGGCGGTCTGAAATGGGATGGGCTACACAATGTGCTCGATCCCATTTTCCCGGCAAATCAGCAGTTGATACTCGACGAGATCAAGCAATTGATCGAGCTGATCGAGTACCGCGCAGGCGTGATGACGGAGGCCCTCGCGCAGCGCGAGAACATTCTCAAATACTGGCGCGGCATCCTGATGTTCAACAACAGTTCGGCGCCCGTCACATGCGCTCTGCTCGAGGTCGCGCTGCGCATCGGACAGTTCGTGGTCATGCATTACAAGTGGCATTACCAGCGGGAGCGCCCGTCGCAACTCTCGCCGGCGCTGCTGCCGCCGATCGACCCGCCGGGGCATGCGGCATTCCCCAGCGGCCACGCGACCGAAGCTTATCTGATGGCGCTTATCCTGGAGAGGGTGATGCCCGCGGTGGCGAGCACGACGCAGCCGCCGCCACCTCCAGCGCCGCAGCCACCACCACCGCCGCCCCCACCGCCGCCGTGGTCGCCTCTGCAGATGATGGCGCAAAGGATTGCGCGCAACCGCGAAGTCCTGGGGCTGCACTATCCGTCCGACAGCGAAGCTGGTCGCGCGCTCGCACAGAACATCCTTGACATCATCATGTACCCGGGCCAGTGCGCGACCATTCAGGCAATGATCGCGCAGGCACGGCAGGAGTGGCCATAACGCACGCTGGCTCGATTACAGCTCCTTGCCGGAGTATTGCGGCGAACGGCTGGAGCACTCTGCTGCCTTGTGGTGCGTCGCGACGCCAACCTGGATATCTCACACTATCTTTACACGATCGAGCATTTTGCCTTGCGTCATGCCCATTTGCCTTAACTCGAAAGCAGCTCCTGGCTTCCACTTGCGGCCCGCAGAAGCTGACAATTGTTGCGGCTGAGGAACTGGAGAGAAGGCATGGCTGCCGCTCTCGGCAAATTCGTTGCGACTGTCGCCGCTCTCGCGCTTGCCGCCGCGCCCGCGCTCGCCGGCAAGAAAGACAGCTCGATCCGCTTCGCCTACGACCAGGTTCCGGAAAGCGTTGACCCCTACTTCAACAACGTGCGCATTGGTGCCATCATCGGCGAACAGGTTTGGGACAACCTGATCTATCGCGATCCGAACACCAGCGAATACAAGGGCCAGCTTGCGACCGCGTGGAATTGGATCGACGACAAGACGCTGGAACTCGAGTTGCGCAAGGGTGTCAAGTTCCACAACGGCGAGGAGTTCGACGCCGACGATGTGGTCTACACCTTGAATTTCGTCTCCAAGCCGGAGAGCAAGGTCGTCTCGTTGCAGAACGTCAGCTGGATCGATCGCGCCGAGAAACTCGACAAGTACAAGGTCCGCATCGTCACCAAGACGCCGTTCCCGGCTGCCATCGAATATCTCGCCGGCCCGGTCCGCATCCATCCCAACGAATACTATGAGAAGGTCGGCCCCAAGGGCATGAACGAGAAACCGGTGGGCTCGGGCCCGTACCGCGTCGCCGAGCACGCGATCGGCAAGTACATCCGGCTCGAAAGTAATCCCGACTACTTCGAGGGCAGCCCGAAGGCACGGGCGAAGATCCCGAAGGTCGAGATTCGCTTCATCCCGGACCGGCAGATCCAGGTCGCCGAAGTCATGAGCGGGGGCATCGATCTGATCATGCACGTCGTGCCCGATCAGGCCAACCAACTCAAGGCCGTGCCGGACCTGCAGGTCGTCTCGGGCGAGACGATGCGCATCGTGTTCCTTGGCACGAATACTCTGGAGAATAACCCGGCGCCGCAGCTGAACGACATCCGGGTGCGGCAAGCGATCATGCATGCCATCGACCGCGAAGCCATGGTGAAGCAGATCGTCGGCGAAGGCGCCCGAGTGCTGCACACGCATTGCTTTCCCTCGCAATTCGGCTGCACTGACGAGGGCGCACCACGCTATGCGTACGATCCGGCGAAATCGAAGCAGCTTCTAAGGGAGGCCGGCTTTCCTGACGGCTTCGAGATCGAGTTGCTGGCCTATCGCGAGCGCAACCAGACCGAGGCGATGATCGGCTATCTGCGGGCCGTCGGCATCAAGGCGAACCTGCGCTTCCTTCAATACGCGGCCATGCGGGATATTATCCGCGCCGGCAAGGCGGCGCTGATCCATCAGACCTGGGGATCGTTCTCAGTCAACGACCTTTCCGCATCCACGCCGGTCTATTTCAAGTTCCTCCCCGACGACATGAATTGGGACGCCGAGGTGCGCGATCTGCTGGAACGCGGCGACTTAACCGTGGATCCGGCGGCTCGCAAGGAAGCCTACGCGCGGGCGCTGCAGCTGATCGCGGAGCGCGCGTACACGCTGCCGCTCTATTCCCTGCCGGTCTACTACGTGGCCGCCAGGGATCTCCAGTTCGTCGCCTATCCGGACGAGTTTCCGCGCTTCTGGGAAATGAGCTACAGGTGAGGCCGATCGAGCCTCCACGACTTGGCTTGGACGTCAGCCTGCACGCTGCAGCGCCGGCGGGATTTATCGTGCGCATGAAGCTCGTTTGCGCGACGCTCTGCGCCGCGTCGCTGTTCGCGGCCCCGGCCCTCTTCGGGCACCGAGCCGCTGGCCGAGCACGCCCGAGGAGTACGCCGCCGACATCGACCGCGAGGAAACCAAGTGGTCGCGCATCGTGAAGCAGGCAGGCGTCAAGGCGGAGTAAAACACGCGCGGTGCGCTCGCGTTCACCGCACCGCGGCGAGCGCCGGCTTGAGCCCGGCGCGCACGGCCCGGAATGCCGCGACTGCGCCCTCGACCGCGGCATCGTCGATGTGGCGGTGCGTGACCAGGCGCAGCTGGGTCGGATTCCACGCCCCCGCCTGCACGCCCTGCGCCGCGAGCCGCGACAGCCAGGTCGGAGCGTCGGCGCCGGTGCGCGCGACGTCGATCATCACGATGTTGGTCTCGACCGCGCGCGGATCGACGAGCGCGTGATCGACCGCATGGATGCCCGCGGCAAGCCGCGCCGCCCGCGCGTGGTCCTCGGCCAGGCGTGGGATCATGCGCTCGAGCGCGACGATGCCGGCGGCGGCCACCACGCCGGCCTGGCGCATCGCGCCGCCGACCATGCGCCGGAACCCCCGCGCGCGCTCGATGAACGCCGCGCTCCCGCAGACGAGCGAGCCGAACGGCGCGCTCAAACCCTTGCTGACGCAGAAGCACACGCTGTCACCATGGCGGGCGATCTCGGCCGCCGGCACGCCGAGCGCGACCGCGGCGTTGAACACCCGCGCGCCGTCGATGTGCACCGGGATGCCGTGCTCGGCGGTCAAGGCGCGCACCTCTTTGAGCGTCGCGAGCGGCATCACGGCGCCGCCGGCGCTGTTGTGAGTGGTCTCGACGCACACCAGCGCGGTCGCGAGCCGGTTGGCGCTCAGGTCCGGGCTGAGCATGGTGCGCAGCGCCGCCGGATCCGGCGCGCCGCGCCGCCCCGGGATAACGCGGTGGAACAGCCCCGCCAGCTGCGCGACGGCGCCCATTTCGCTCCGCAGGATATGAGCCTCGGCGTCGAGCAGCACCTCGCCGCCTCGCTTCCCATGCGCGAGCAGCGCGACCAGGTTCGCCATGGTGCCGCTGGTGACGAACAGGGCCGCCTCCTTGCCAACCGCCGCCGCGGCCGCCGCTTCCAGCCGGCGCACGGTCGGATCGCCCTCGCGCGAGTCGTCGCCAAGCTCGGCGAGGCGCATCGCCTCGCGCATCTCCTCGGTCGGCAGGGTCACGGTGTCGCTGCGCAGATCGATCATGGTGGGGCTCTTTCGTAACAAGGACGGTCGAGTAGTTCCAGCAAACTTCGACCTCGTCATGCTGAGGTGCTCTCCCGGACGAAGTCCGGGAGAGCCTCGAAGCACGCGCGGCGGCACGGTCAGCGACTTCTGGAGCATCCTTCGAGGCCCTCGCTTCGCTCGGGCGCCTCAGGATGACGGTGTCGTATCACAGCATCGACAACTCATAGCGCCGCAGCAGCCGGTAGACGAGAGCGACGGGAAGGATCGTGAACAGGATCAGAACGGTCGCGGCCGCCGAGGCGACGCCGGGGCTGGTGCCCTCGAGCGCCTGGAACATGGCGACCGTCATCGTGGTCCAAGGCCCGCTGTAGAGCACGACGGTCGCGCTCAGCTCCGACGCGACGGTGACGAAAGTGAGCACCAGGCCGCCCACGATGCCGCCCAGCATCAGCGGCACCGTGATGCGCAGGAACGTCTGCAGCGGCGGCACGCCGAGATTGATCGAGGCCTCCTCCAGGCTCGGATCGATCTGGTGCAAAATGGCGCTCGATGACCGGACCGAGAACGGCAGCCGGCGCACCATGTAGGCCAGCACCATGATGATCCAGGTGCCGGTCAGGATCAGGAAACCGGTCGAGAACGCCATCACGAGGCCGATGCCGAGCACGGTGCCGGCGACCGCGAACGGCGAGGTCGCGATGACGTCGAGCAGCGCGGACAGACGCGAGCGGTGGCGCACCACGACGTAGCCGAGCGGGACGCCGATCAGGGTGGCGCCGAGGGCGGCGAGCGTCGCCAGCATGAGCGTGTTGGTCAGCGGCCGGTAGGAGCGCTGGAACAGCTGGCCGAAATTATCGAGCGAGAGGCCGTAGTGCAGCACCGGCCCCTTAAACTGAAGGAACGAGATCAAGACCACCGCGGCGAACGGTACCAGCGCGGCGCCGACGACGGTCCAGCAGTAGGCCGCGCCCAGCCGGCGCAGCGCCGGCGAGACCTCGAGCGGCGGCGCGGAGCGGCGCGCGCCGGTCGCGTAGTGGCCGCGCGCCAGCACGCCGCGCTGGACCATCAGCGCCGCGACGGTGCACACGATCAGCAGCACGCCGAGCACGCCGGCCGACGACGGGTTGCCGGCGGTCTCGCCGACGAACAGCTTGTAGGCCTCGACCGCCAGGATCGGCCGGTCCTCGGCGAGCACGAACGGCACGCCGAAATTCTCCAGGGCCTCGATGAACACCAGCAGGCCGCCGGCCAGGATCGAGGGGAGCACCAGCGGCAGGGTCACGGTGCGCAGCACGCGCGCGCGCGCGGCGCCGAGGTTCTGCGCCGCCTCCTCGACCGAGACGTCGACCGACTTGAACGCCGCGACCGTCGGCAGCACGACGAACGGGTAGAGCGTGAGCGTGTAGGTGGTGACGATTCCCTTCAGGCCGTAGATCGAGTCGAACGGGATGCCGAGCGAGCGCAAGAACGCGGTCACCACCCCTGCCCGGCCGAACATCAAGACCAGCGCATAGGCACTGACGAACGACGGCAAGACCAATGGCAGCGCCGCGAGCGCGAGCAAAACCGGCTTGCCGGCGATCGGCAGGCGCGCGACGCAGAACGCGAACGGCACCCCGATCAGAAAATCGCGAGCGCGGCCGCGGCCGCGGCCACCGTCAGGCTGTTAGCGAGGCCCTGCAGGAAGAAGCGGTTCGAAAGCACGCTCGCGTAGTTCGCAAAGCGTGAGCGTGGTGCCGGTCGGGTCGAGCACGCTCGCGCCGAAGACATTGAGCAGCGGATAGAGGAAGAACAGCCCGAGAAAGGCTCCCGCGACGAGCGCGATCGCCAGCGGGAAGGCATGGCGGGCGAGGAAGGAGGTCATTCGTAAGTCGACTCTCATTCCTCGTCATGCCGGGCTGGGCCGCGGAACGCGGCCGAGCCTCGAAGGACGCACGACAGAGCCTTCTGGATCATCCTTCGAGGCCCTCGCTTCGCTCGGACGCCTCAGGATGACGGCTATTGTTCGGCACGCCATTGGCCTACTCCGCCGCCTCGGCCGCACCCTCTGCCGGCGCCGCCAGCCGCGTCACGCCGGCGGCGGCGAGTTGCGCGATCGCGTCGGCCGAGAAGCCGAGCTCGCGCAAAACCTCCTCGGAGTGCTGGCCGAGCATCGGTGCGGGCCGCGTCAGCTCGGGCCCGTCGCGGTCGAGCAGCACCGGGTTGCGCGTCACCCGCAAGGTGCCGAACTGCGGATGCTCGACCTCGTGCACCACGCCGCCGCGCGACGATCTGCGGGTCGGCGAACACCTCGGCGAAATTGTTGACCAGCGAGCACGGGATGCCGGCCGCCTCGAGCGCAGCCTCGAGCTCGCGCGCGTCGCGTTTTGCCACCGCCGGCTCGACCAGCGCCAGCAGCGGCTCCTCGTTGGCCTTGCGGCTCGCATAGGACGCGAAGCGCGGGTCGCCGGCATGCGCCTCGAGGCCGAGCGTCTGCCATCAGCCGCACGAACGCCGCATCGTTCGAGCTGCCGAATGCGAGGTAGCGCTTGTCGCGCGTCTCGAACAGCTGATAGGGCGCGTTGAGCCGGTGGCGGTTGCCGAGCGGCTGCGGAATGTTGCCCGTGGTCAAATATTCCGCCGCCTCCCAGGCGGCGGCCGCGATCGAGGCCTCGACCAGCGAGACGTCGGCCTCGCGTCCCTCGCCGGTACGGCCGGCGCCGACGCAGCCCCGCGAGCGTCGCATAGGCGGCGAACAGCGCGCCGAAAACGTCGGCGGTCTGGATGCCCGGCCGCGTCGGCATCGCGCCCGGCTCGCCGGTGACCGAGAGCGTGCCGGAGAACGCCTCGACGATCAGGTTGACGCCGGCGCGGTTGCGGTAAGGCCCGGTCTTCCCGAAGCCGGACACCGAGGTGTAGACGAGGCGCGGGTTTACGGTACGCACGTCGCTCGCGCTCAGGCCCAGCTTGTCGAGCGCGCCCGGCCGGTAGGCTTCGACCAGCGCGTCGGACCGGGCGGCGAGCCGGAGCAGGACGTCGCGCGCTTCCGGCCGCTTGAGGTCGAGCACGAGACTGCGCTTGTTCCGGTTGAGCGCCGCGAAGCTCGTGCTGGCGCCGTTCTCGAGCGGCGGCATCGCGCGCGCCATGTCGCCGCCCGGCGGCTCGACCTTGACCACGTCGGCGCCCATGTCGGCAAGCAGGGTCGCGCACAGCGGGCCGGCGATGAAATTCGCCAGCTCGATCACCCGGATTCCTGCGAGCGGCTTTGCCATCGTGGGCCTTTCCGGGGGTGCCAAAGTTCCGTAGGGTGGGCAAAGCCGCGCGCGCGCGCGCCGTGCCCACGCGTCTGAAACACACGTGGGCACACGCCGCTTCGCGGCGCTTTGCCCACCCTACGCGGCGACATCGACAATGGACGAGAGCGCGGGCGGCGTGCAAGGTTTGCGGTCCTTAAGGTCGCCGGGCGAATCCATGAATCTGCAGTCCAGCCTCTCTGCCGGCGCGAACATCCATGCCGTCCCGGCCGACTACCGGCTCCGCCTGCCGGGACCGGTGGCGGTGCCCGAGCGGGTGCGCTCGGCGCTTGCGCAGCCCGTGCTGTCGCATCGCGGCCCGGAGTTCCGCGCCATCCTGGCCGAAGCACTGGCGGCGCTCGCCCGTGTGTTCGGCACCGAGCGCGACATCTTCCTGCTCGGCACCTCCGGCACCGGCGCCATGGAGGCAGCGCTCGCCAACGTGCTCGCGCCGGGCGACCCGCTGCTGGTGCTCTGCAACGGCCAGTTCGGCGAGCGCTTCGCAGCGATCGGCGAGGCCATGGGGGCGGCGGTCGACCGCCTGGAGACTCCGTGGGGGCAAGCGCCCGATCCCGCTGCCGTCGCGGAGTTCGTGCGCACGAAGCCCTATCGGGCACTCGCCTGCGTGCACAACGAAAGCGCGACCGGCGTGGTCGCCGACGTTAAGGCAATCGGGGCGGCGCTGCGCGACACCCCGACGGTGCTCATCGTCGATTCGGTGAGCGGCGTCGCCGGCATCGAGATGCGGATGGACGACTGGGGCATCGACATTTTGGTCGCCGCCTCGCAGAAGGCGCTGATGTGCCCGCCGGGAATGGGCTTCGCGGCGGTGAGCGAGAAGGCAATGCGCGTGGTCGAGCGCGCCGACACGGTCCCCCGCTTCAGCCTCGATTTCCGCCGCGCCAAGGCGGCGCTCGACAAGGGCGAGACCGCGTTCACGCCGCCGGTGTCGCTGGTTTTGGCGCTGCGCGAGGCGCTCATGATGATCGAGGAGGAAGGCCTGCCGGCGGTGCTCGCGCGCCACCGGCGGCTGGCGGCCGCGCTGCGCGCCGGGTTCATTGCGCTCGGGCTGCCGATGTTTCCCACGGCGCCCGCGCTGTCGGCCACCGTCACCGTCGGAGTGGCGCCGGACGGATTGGACGCGACCGCGATCGTGCGCCACATGTACGCGCGCTACCGCACCGTGATCGCCGGACAGCGGACGAAGCTGCAGGGCCGCGTGATCCGCATCGGCACCATGGGGGCGATCGCGCCGTCCGACATCCTCGCCGACCTGCACTACCTCGAATGCACGCTGCGTGATCTCGGCCGCGCGCCCTCCCCGGGCGTCGGCCTCGACGCTGCCGCCAAGGTTTTGGCGAGCCCATAGGGTGCGCACAGGCGCGCGTGCGCACGGTGGGGCTTGGCACGCCGTCATTGCGAGTTCGCACCGGCGTGTGCCGACCCGCCCTGGATGAAACTTGGGCGGGGCCGGTTGGCGAGGTTATTGAGCCTGGGTCGCGGCGAAGGGTTGCCGAGGCCGCCTGACGCCCTGCAAATCCCCATCGCGCTTCGCGCGATGGGGTGCATCTGCGCTTGCTTGTGCTGCGGTTTACGTCTGGCAGACGCGCCGGCGCCGCGTGGCACGCTCGACCATCCGCCTAAAAATACCTTTGCCGCAGCAAATACCGGCTTTTGCCACAGCAATTGTGGGTTGCATTTACGCGCCCGCAACACTAGAATTGCCAAGCGCTGCTGCCGAATCCGACGGCTTGGATCGCGCCGGCGCTGGCGCCGCGGCGATGTCGCCACGGACGACCGTTTGTCTAGAAGGACACAAGGTGCGCCTGGGGAGGGGCCCTTGCATCCACAGCAAGAGGCTCGCCATGGACACGCTCATTCCGCCGGCCGTCAGCGAAATCTTCGCCGACCCTCCGCTCGTCCGCGGGGAGGGCGAGACGGCCTACCAACGCATGGTCGCGCAGCTCGACGCCGAGAGCGCGCTCATCGGCGAGGTAGACGACGCCGCCAGGATCGAAACGTTGCGCAAGCTCGACCGCTATGAAAGCCTGGCGCTATGCCAAGAAGCAGAAGGCGTTCCACGTCGTGCAAGGCCCGGCGCGCCCATTGGTTGTATCGATCGCGGCACGGGACATATCTGCAATTGCATTTCGCAAAACGAACTGGACCGTGATGCCGACCGTGTCCCGGGCGAGCAATCGCCACGGCGATTGCGAGGGGCAAATCCCCTCCCTATCAAACTGTTTCTTCCTAGGAACGTAGCGCCGAAGCAATCCACCTGGACGCTGCCGTTCTGGATTGCTTCGCCTTCGGCAATGACGGCGTTGTAAAAAATGGTGCGCACGCCCCGCTACGAGGCGCTTTGCGCACCCTAAGGCGTTTGTATACGCTTCGCCCAAAACCAACGGACAGGGAAAGCCCATGTTGACGCGCACAGCCGCAGCCACGCTCGCGTTTGCCGCCGCCGCGCTTGCCATCGGCGGCGCAGGGGCCGCGATGGCGCAGGGCAAGGTGGTGGTCTATTCGGCCAACGACGCCAACCTCAACCGCTTCGTGTTCGAGGCCTTCACCAAGGAGACCGGCATTGCGGTCGAGCAGGTGGAGGCCGGCTCCGGCGTCGTGTTCCGCCGCATCCAGTCCGAGCGCGAGCGCCCGCTCGGCGACGTGGTCTGGGGCGTGAACCGGTTGCTGCTCAATTCCAACAAGGCCGCTGCTCGCGCCCTACGCGTCGAAGCACCGCGACGCGGTGCCGGCGCAGTTCCGCGACCCCGATGACCATTGGATCGGCACCAACGTGCACCTGTTGGTGATCCTGCAGAACACCAAGCTGGTACCGGCCGATGCCGGCCCCAGAACCTGGGCCGATCTCGCCGAGCCGAAGTGGAAGGAGAAGGTCGCCTTCACGGATCCGGCGAATTCCGGCTCGGCCTATTCCAACCTCACCATGCTGGCGCAGGCCTGGGGGCCGGGCGAGGTCGGCTGGGACAAGGTCGCGCGCGTCGTCGCCAACACCAAGGTGCTCAACCGCTCGAGCCTGGTGTTCCAGGGCGTCGGCAACGGCGAGTTCCCGCTCGGCATGTCGCTCGAATATGCCGGCTACCTGTGGGCGTCGAACGGCGCGCCGGTGAAGGTCGTCTATCCGGCCGACGGCACCGTCGCGCAGATGGAGGGCGTCGCAGTGATCCGCGGCGGCCCGAACCCGGAGGCGGCCAAAACGTTCGTCGATTATGTCACCCGCAAGGATGTGCGCGAGGCGATCCTGAAATTCGCCTTCCGCCGGCCGGCGCGCAGCGACCTCGACCTCTCCCAGCTTCCCGGCCAGATGCCCGCGCTCGGAGAGGTCAAGCTCGTCGACTACGACGAGGACGGCTGGACCGCGCGGCGCGCCGAGACCATGCAGAAGATCCAGGATTTGATCCGGCGCACCCGCTGACCTCGCTTTCGTCATTGCCGGGCTTGACCCCGGCGCTCTCAGCGTCATGCCCGGGCTTGACCCGGGCATCCATCGCGCTTCACAAGACTTCTGGCTTGAAAAGATGGATTGCCGGGTCAAGCCCGGCAATGACGAGGTAGGTGGATGCCCCTTCGCAATCGCCGTGGCGATTGCTCGCCCGGGCATGACGATTCAATGCAACCGTCACCCGAGCGCAAGCCATGACCGCGATCGCGATCGAGGGCGTCGCGCGCGCGTTCGGCGCCGTGCGCGCGGTCGACGACGTCTCGCTCGCGATCCGCGACGGCGAGTTCTTCACCCTGCTCGGCCCGTCCGGCTGCGGCAAGACTACGCTGCTGCGCATGGTGGCGGGGTTCTGCGCACTCGACCGCGGCCGCATCCTGTTCGGCGACGAGCGCATCGACACCTTGCCGCCGCACCGGCGCAACACCGGCATGGTGTTCCAGAACTATGCGGTGTTCCCCAACCTTAACGTCGGCGACAACGTCGCCTACGGGTTGCGGGCACGCAAGATCGGCGGGGAGGAGCTTCGGCAGCGGGTCGCGATCGCGCTCAAGCTGGTGCAGCTCGACCAATTCGCGGCGCGCTGGCCGCACCAGCTCTCGGGCGGCCAGTTGCAGCGTGTCGCGATCGCACGCGCGGTGGTGATCCGGCCGCACGTGCTCTTGCTCGACGAGCCGCTGTCCAATCTCGACGCCAAGCTTCGCGTCGAGATGCGCGGCGAAATCCGGGCGCCTGCAGAAGACGCTCGGCATCACGGTGATCTACGTCACCCACGACCAGGAGGAGGCGCTGGCGATGTCCGACCGCATCGCGGTGATGCGCGCCGGCCGGGTCGAGCAGGTCGCCGATCCGCCCACGATCTACCAGCAGCCGGCGACGGCGTTCGTGGCGAGCTTCGTCGGCATCACCAATCTCCTGGTCGGCGACGTGGTGGGCCAGGACGGCGATGTGATCGAGGTGCGGGTTGGCGGCAGCGTGGTGCGGGCGCGCGCGGGCGCAGGCATGGCGACGGGCCGTCCCGCGCTGTCGTTGCGGCCGGAGGCGCTGCGCGTGCTCGGCCCCGGCGAGGACGCGCCCGCCGGCTGGGCAACGCTCAATGGTACGCCGGAAACGGTCGAATATCTCGGCGCCCTGACCCGCTTCACGCTGCGGCTCCCCGAGGGTCCGGCGCTGGCGCTGATGGCGCTGTCGGCGCCGCTGCCGGCCGAACGGCTCACCGTCGCCTATGACCCGGCCCGCGTGGTGGTGCTGCGCGAAGGTCCGTAGGGGCGCCCCTACGAGGGCGGCAAAGGCTAAGCGAAAGCGCGCCATCCCTCGCCGCTGTGGCTGCTCGCCCACGCGGACGCGCTCGAGGCTGGGCGCCCCGGAGGATGCCGTCCGGAAGGGAGACCACAAGGGTCGCCCCCTACGGTCACCCTGCCAGCCGCTGCTCGATCTCCGGGATCGGAAGGGGTCTCATCGCGCGCAACGCGATGGGGTGTCACAGCGCGCGCCGCTGCGGCTGCGCTTTGGCCACCCTACCCAAGCGGTTTCTTGCGACCGAACGGGGCGCCGTCCACTTCGAACAGCTCGATCACGCTACCGGGGCCGGCCTCGTCGCGTAGGCCGACCGTCATCGGCGGGCCGTTCAACGTGCGCACGTTGGCGAGGCGGCGCGGCTGCCAGTCGATTTGCCCGAGCACGTGGCGAACGATGGTGACCTCCTCCACGATGCCCTCGTGCACCCGGTCCTGAACGAAGGCCCAGCCGTGGCAGCGCGCGCACAACAGCCGCTGCGGGAAGAACGCAGCGCCGCAGCTCGCGCAGCGCCAGATGCCGACGCCGGCGCTCATGCGGCGCGCTCGAGCACAGCCGCGGCGGCGGTGCCGCCGTAGCGATAGAGCGTCATGCCGTAGCCGGTCGCGACCGCGCGCTCGGCTCCCCTCACCTGCCGCTCGCCGGCGCGATGCTGCAGCTGCAGCACCGCTTCGGCGATGCCGTTGAGGCCGCCGGCCGGCCCACCGGGCTGGCCGGCCGAGAGCATCCCGCCGAAGGTGTTCACCGGGAAACGGCGCTCGCCGATTTCTGCACGCGCGAACCGCTGCAGGTCGTGACCCGGAACGAAGCCGAGGTCGTCGAGCTGCGCCAAAACCATGGCCGGATAGTCGTCATAGATGCTGGCGACGTCGACGTCGGCCGGCCGCATGCCGGCCGCGCGCCAGAATTCGTCGGCGAAGCCGGCGATGCCGGTCTTGAGGCCGTCGCCCTCCTGATGATCGTAATTGAAGCTCGCGCAGTGCGCGCGCACGCGCACGGGCGCGCGACCGCGCGGGCAGCGATCCGGATGCGCGATCACGATCGCCTGCGCGCCGGCGACAACCGGCACGCAGTCATAGCGCGTGAGCGGATCGGCCACCATCGGCGCCGCCAGGTACTCGTCCATCGTCAGGGGCGCCCGATAGACCGCGAACGGATTGAGCGCTGCCCATTGCCGCTGCGCGACCGCGACGTGGCCGTAGTCGGATTTCGTGAGGCCATAGGCGTTCATCTGCCGGGTGGTCACCAGCGCGTAGACGCCGTTCGGTCCGCCGTGCCCGAGCGGGGCGAGGTGCGCTTGCGTCGCGCGGTTGTAGTTGGCGGCGACCTTCGCATAGCCCCCGAGGCCGGTGGCGTCGCCCGCAACCACCAGGATCACCGAGGCGGCGCCGGTCTCGACGCCGCGCACCGCATGGCCGAGCATGTTCATCGCCGCCGAGCCGCCGTTCCAGTCCTGCAGCAACCAGCGCAGCGACAGGCTCAGCCGCCAGGCAAGATCGATCGCCGTGTCGGGCGCGAGCGAGAACGACGCGACCGCCAGGCCGTCGACGTCGCGTGCTGCGACGTGCGCATCCTCCAACGCGGCCACGACCGCATCGCGGATGAAGGCCTGCACGGTCTCGCCCGGCGGCGGATGCCGCGTGTAGGCGGACTGGCCCACCCCGATAATGGCGGCGCTCATGCGGAAGCCTTTCCTTTTCGTCATGGCCGGGCTTGTCCCAGGGCTTGTCCCGGCCATCCACGTCTGCCTTGCTTCACGTCAGCAAAGCAAGGCGTGGATGCCCGGCACAAGGTTCACGCCCGGGCCGGCCAAAAGGCCGGACCCGGGTGCTGGGCATGGCGATGGGGAGAGAGGACGTATCCTCGATGATGGCCGGAAAAATCGAAATCCGAGACGGCATGACGATCGAGTGGGACGCGGCCGTCGCGATGGACGACGGCGTGGTGCTGCGCGCCGACGTGTTCCGTCCGGTCGCGGACGGCCGCTACCCGGTGATCCTGAGCTACGGGCCGTACGCCAAGGGGCTGGCGTTCCAGGAAGGCTACAAGAGCGCGTGGACGCGCATGATCAGGGCCTATCCGGAAACCGCGCAAGGCTCGAGCAACCGGTACCAGAACTGGGAGCTGGTCGATCCGGAGAAATGGGTGCCGGACGGCTACGCCATCGTGCGCGTCGACTCGCGTGGCGCCGGCCGCTCGCCGGGATTCCTCGACGTCTGGTCGGCGCGCGAGGCCAAGGACCTCCACGACTGCGTCGAATGGGCGGGCACGCAAGGCTGGAGCAACGGCAAGGTCGGCATCAGCGGCATCTCCTACTACGCGATGAACCAGTGGCAGGTCGGGCCGCTCAAGCCGCCGCATCTTGCGGCGCTGTGCGCCTGGGAGGGCTCGTCGGACTACTACCGCGAGCTCGCGCGCCACGGCGGCATCTTGTGCGACTTCTTGGCGAACTGGTCGCGGCGGCAGGTGACGAGCGTGCAGCACGGCGTCGGGGCGCGCGGGCCGGTCAGCGCGGTGACCGGCGAGTCGGTCGCCGGCCCGCCAACCTTGTCGGAAGCGGAGCTCGGGCAGAACCGCGCCGACGTCGGCGGCGAAGCGCTCTCGCGCCGCCTGATCGATGATTACTACCGCGCGCGCATGCCGGCGTTCGAGTCGATCGACGCCCCGCTCTTGTCCGCCGCCAATTGGGGCGGGCAGGGCTTGCACCCGCGCGGCAACTTCGAGGGCTACCTGCGCGCCGGCTCCAAGCAGAAATGGCTGGAGGTGCACGGCGACACGCATTTCTCGCAGTTCTACACCGACTACGGCATCGGGCTGCAGAAGCGCTTCTTCGGCCATTTCCTCAAAGGCGAGGACACCGGCTGGGACCAGCAGCCGCCGGTGCAGCTCAACATCCGGGCGCCGGGCGAGAAATTCTTCCTGCGTGCCGAGAACGAATGGCCGCTTAAGCGCACGCAATGGACGAAGTTCTATCTCAAACCGGCCGACCGGAGCTTGCGGAGGGAGCCGCCGCGCGACGAAGCGAGCCTCGCTTATGCGACCACCGGGGACGGCCTCACCTTCCTGACCCCGCCGCTCGCCACCGACATGGAGATCACCGGCCCGGTGGCGGCAAAGCTCATCGTCTCGTCCGACACCCGCGACGCCGACCTGTTCGTGGTGCTGCGCGTGTTCGCGCCCGATGGCCGCGAGGTGGTGTTCATCGGCAGCAACGATCCGCGCACCCCGATCGGGCTCGGCTGGTTGCGCGCCTCGCACCGCAAGCTCGATCCGGCGCGGAGCCTGCCGTACCGGCCGTGGCACACCCACGACGAGGAGTGGCCGCTGACCCCTGGCGAGCCGGTCGAGCTCGACATCGAGATCTGGCCGACCTGCATCGTAGTGCCGCCCGGCTACCGGGTGGGACTCACCGTGCGCGGCAAGGACTACGAGTACGACGGCAGCGACGCGGCGGTGCCCTACGCCGCCTACCCGATGCGGGGGGTCGGCCCGTTCACCCACACCGATCCGCACGACCGGCCACCGGAGATCTTCGGCGGGACGAACACGCTGCACTTCGCGCCCGGCCGGATGTCGTACGTGCTGCTGCCGGTGATTCCCTTCTGATGTGGCCCACCGTGGAGGGTCGCCCCTGCGCCCCGAGCGCGTTGCGTCCCCGCGAAGGGACTCCCGGATTTCGCTGCCGCTCAATCCGGGCTACAGGTGTGAGCCCCACCGCCCTTGGAGCGACCGACATGCTGGAGCAACGCGGCCAAAACCTTGCGACGAGCACGCCGAAGATGATCGCGCGCCGGGACGGCGCCGTCGGCTGGATGCTGTTCAACAACCCGGCGCGGCACAACGCGGTGTCGGTCGAGATGTGGCAGGAGGTGCCGGACATCCTCGACGCGTTCGCGCGCGACGATGCGATCCGCGTGGTGGTCCTGGCCGGGACCGGCGGCAAAGCGTTCGTCTCCGGCGCCGACATTTCCGAGTTCGAGGCGAAGCGCTCCTCGCGCGAGACGGTCTTGGCCTACAACGCCACCTCCGAGCGGGCGAGCCGCGCCATCGTCGAGTGCGCCAAGCCGACCATCGCGATGATCGAGGGCTACTGCATCGGCGGCGGCGTCGCGGTCACGCTCTGCTGCGACCTGCGAGTTGCCGCCGACAACGCCCGCTTCGGGGTGCCGGCCGCCAAGCTCGGCCTGGGCTACGCCTATCCGGGCATCAAGCGGCTGGCTGACATCGTCGGCCCCTCGTTCGCGAAAGAGATCTTCTTCACGGCGCGCCAGTTCGACGCCGCCGAGGCGCTGGCAATGGGGCTGGTCAACCGGGTGCGTCCCGCCGCCGAGCTCGAGGACTACGTGAGCGGCTACGCCGCAACCATCGCCGCCAACGCGCCGCTGACCATCGGCGCCGTCAAGGTCGCGCTCGCCGAATACGTCAAGGAGCCAGCCGAGCGCGACCTTTCCCGCGTGCAGGCCGCGGTCGACGCCTGCTTCGCCTCGGAGGATTACATCGAAGGCCGCACCGCCTTCATGCAGAAGCGCAAGCCGGCGTTTGCGGGACGGTAGTGCGAGCGACACACACCAAGTCGTCACTGCCGAGCTTGACCCGGCAATCCATCCTTAAAAAAGACTCGTGCGAAAAATGATGGATGCGTGGGTCAAGCCCGCGCATCACGAGTTAGAAGTTCTCGCCGCCGGTCCTATGACGTTGGCACGTGCCAGATATCGGCCGCGTATTCGCGGATGGTGCGGTCGGACGAGAACCACGCCATGCGCGCGGTGTTGAGCACGCTCGCGCGCCACCATGCGGTGGGGCGGGCCCACTGCGCGTCAACCGCGAGCTGCGCCTGGCAATAAGCGTCGAAGTCGGCGGCGACCAGATACTCGTCATGGCCGAGGATGGCGTCCAACAGTGGCCGGAACCGTTCATAGTCATCGGGTGAGAAGGCGCCCGCCTCGATGCACTCGATCACCTCCGCCAGTGCGGGAGACGCCGCCGCCGCGTCGCGGCCGCAAAAGCCCGAGCGCCACTTGGCGTTTGCCTCCGCCGCGGTGAGGCCGAAGATGAAGGCATTGTCGTGTCCGACCCGCTCGCAGATCTCGATATTAGCGCCGTCGAGCGTGCCGATCGTGAGCGCGCCGTTGAGCGCGAGCTTCATATTGCCGGTGCCCGACGCCTCGAAGCCGGCGGTCGAAATCTGCTCCGACAGATCGGCGGCCGGCACGATCGCTTCCGCCAGCCGTACCCCGTAGTTCGGCAGGAAGACGACCTTGAGCCGGTCGCCGACAGCCGGATCCGCGTTGACCACCTTGGCGACGTCGTTGGCGAGCTTGACGACGAGCTTGGCGCGCGCGTAGCCCGCGGCCGCCTTTCCGGACAGGATCTTCACGCGCGGCGCCCAATCCCGTCCGGGCTGCGAGCGGATCGCGTTGTAGAGCGCGACCGTGTGCAGGATATTGAGCAGCTGCCGCTTGTATTCGTGGATGCGCTTGATCTGCACATCGAACAGTGCCGCCGGATCGAGCCGCACGTCGGTCTCTTCGCGCACCAGAGCGACCAGCGCCTCCTTGTTGGCGCGCCGGGCTGCGGCGAGCCGGCCGCTGAAGACGCTGTCGCCGCTAAAACGCTCAAGCTCCGCCAAGACTTCCGGATCGTCGAGCACGCGAGGGCCGAGCGCCTCCACCAGCAGTCCGCTCAGGCGCGGGTTCGCCTGATGCAGCCAGCGCCGGAAGCTGATGCCGTTGGTCTTGTTGACGATGCGGCCGGGATGTACCGCGTCGAGGTCGCGGAAGATCGTGCGGCGCATCAGGTCGGTATGCAGCGCGGAGACGCCGTTGACGCGGTGCGAGCCGAGATAGGCGAGATGGCCCATGCGCACGCGCCTGCCGTGGGCTTCGTTGATCAACGACACCGATTCGAGCAGACGCGCCTCGGCGTGGCCGCGCTCGCCCTGTTTGAGGTTCTGCCAGTTGATCAGGTAGATGATCTGCATGTGGCGCGGCAGCAGGGTGTTCATCAGCTCGACCGGCCAGCTCTCCAGCGCCTCCGGCAGCAGCGTGTGGTTGGTGTAGTTCAGCGTGAGCGTAGTGATCCGCCACGCCGCGCTCCACGAAAACTCGTACTCGTCGACCAGGATGCGCATCAGCTCGGCGACCGCGATCGCCGGATGCGTATCGTTGAGCTGGATCGCGGCGCGATCCGGCAGCGAGGACAGGTCGTCGTGCTCGGCGAGGTGCCGGCGCACCAGGTCCTGCAGCGAGGCAGAGGTGAAGAAGAACTCCTGCCGCAGGCGCAACTCCTGTCCCGACCGGGTGGCGTCGCTCGGGTAGAGCACGCGCGAGATCGCCTCCGCGCGCGCGCGCGCGGCGAGCGCCCCGCTATAGTCGCCTTCATTGAAGGCGTGTAGATGGATCGAGTCCTTGGCGCGGGCCGACCACAGCCGCAGCGTATTGACGTGGCGCTCGCGCCATCCGACCACCGGCGTATCGTAGGCGACCGCTAGCACCGTCTCGGCCGGATACCAGATGCCGCGCGCGGTCTCCCCGTCGCCGCCGATATACTCGACCATGCCGCCGAAGCCGACCGAATACACGACCTCGGCGCGCTCGAGCTCCCACGGGTTACCGGCGGCAAGCCAATCCTCCGGCACCTCGTGCTGCCAGCCGTCCGAGATGATCTGCCGAAACAGGCCGTGGTCGTAGCGGATGCCGTAGCCGTAGGCGGGGACGTCGAGGCTCGCCATGCTGTCCATCAGGCATGCCGCGAGCCGCCCGAGTCCGCCGTTGCCGAGCGCGGCGTCCGGCTCGAGCGCGCGTAGCGCGTCGAGCTCGACGCCGAGGTCGCGAAGCGCCTCGCGCAGCGGCGCGACCATGTTGAGATTGCTCACCGTCTCGAGCAGCAGCCGCCCGATCAGGAACTCCACGGAAAAATAGTAGACCCGCTTATGCTTTTCGGTCTCGTCGCGGCGGTTCGACTCGTTCCAACGGTCGATGATCCGGTCGCGGACCGCGAGCGCAGTCGCCATGAACCAGTCCTGGCCGCGCGCGCTTGCCGCGTCCTTGCCGAGGACATAGGTCAGCTTGGCGAGAATAACCGCCCGCAGCCGCGCGGCGTCGCCATCGTCGGCCCGACGCTTCTGCGTTCGTTCGACATCGAGATTGCGTAGTTGCACGCCGGGTTCCGGCTCCCTGACCCGTTCTCGACTAGGCCGCGACTCGGCGCAGGCATATGCCGGTCGGATTTAGGGCGTCAAGGCTTAACCGGCAAGCCGCCAATCGGGTTCCATGCCGATTTGTCATTGCCGGCAACCCATCCCTTCAAAAGATTTTGACGAAGAATGATAGATGATGCCCGGGTCAACCCTGGCATGACGATTCTGCTGCGGACGACCACGCTGCTACTGCAGACGGCCGAGCGGCAGGTCGCGCAACGTGGGGGCGCGCTCGAGCGTCATCAAGGTCTCGAACAGGCTGGTTGCCCGATTGCTTCCGAGCGAGGTCTCGGTGCAGTCCATGAATTTCGACCTGAACTCGTTCGCCGACAGCGGGTTTTCCCAGCTGCCCTTGGCGTTCTTGACCGGCGCGTGCGCAAGCTCCTCGCCGGTCCTGAGCCGCACCGAAACCGTGTCGCTCTCCGCGAAAGCTTCGCCCGGCGTCGGAACGGTCGCGCATTCGACCTTGCCCATGGCGCCGATCACGTCGGGCCGCTGCACGAACGCGTCGGAAAGCTGCGCGAGGCCCACCTGGCGTGCCACCAGCGCTGACGCCATTGCAAACTCGATCGAGAATTTTGCTTCGAGCCCGTTCGCGGGCGCGTGGTTGCGCAGGATCAGACGCTGCGTCTCGCCGAGCGTGACGTGAACCTGCTCCACGTCGTCAACGCCCAGATCGTGCGTCTCGGCAAGATCCAGCATGGCGTCGATCGAGCGGTGCGCGCAGTAGCAGAGCGGATAGCGCTTGACGTTGACGCCGGTCTTCTCCAGCCGCCACCCGCGGCCGAGCCCGAGGTCGGTCTCGGTGAGGTCCGGGCTGCCGGACGGCGAGTGCGCGAGCAAGAATCCGGTGCGGTGCTCCAGCACGTCGGGGGAGGCGGTGTAGCCGTTCTTCGCCAGCCGCGCGGCGAGCACGCCGGCCTGCGCGGTGCGGCCCGCATGCAGCGACTTCGTCATCGTGCCGAAGTTCGCCACCAGGCCGGCGGCGAGCGATGCCGCGATGCCGATCGCGTGGACGGTGCGATCCTCGTCCAGCCGATGCAGCCTCGCGCAGGCCGCCGCCGCCGACAGCGTGCCCCAGATGCAGGTTGGATGGAATCCGCGCTCGTGCAGCGCGCCCGGCTCGCGCTCGCGCAACGCCGCCCACAGCTCGTAGCCGGCGATGTATGCGGCAAGCGCGTCGCGGCCGCTGGCGCCGATGGTCCAGCCCTCGGCCAGGATCGCCGGCGCCATGGCGGCGCTCGGATGGCCGTCGATCGCCACGTCGTCATAGTCGAGCACGTGGCCGGCGACCCCGTTGACCAGGGCGGCGTCGAGCGCGGAGAGTGGCCGGCCGGACGGGATCTCGGGCGCGGCATCGGGCGCGGCGCTGGTCGACACGAGATCGCGCACGATCGCGACCGGCGCTTCGTGCGCGCCCGCGATCATGGTGGCGACGCAATCGGCGATGCCGATGCGCGCCGCCTCATAGCAGCGTTGCGGGACGGCTTCGGCATCGAGCGTCGCGACGAAGCCGGCGGTCTGGCGGGTCAATCCGGTCATGGTACCCTCCTCCATCGTCATCGTCCGCGAAGGTGGACGATCCAGTAGACACCGACGTCAGTGGTTACTGGGTGCCCGCTTTCGCGGGCATGACAGGTCGGTATTATCACGCCGCGGCGGCGTGGCGGAACGTTTTCGGCAGTCCGGCGCGCGCCACCATGCCGAAGAAGCGCTCGCCCGGCAGCCAGGACTCGACCTCGACGCGCACCGCGATCAGTTTCTCGATCTCGATCCCGGTTTCGAACCCGAGCGACTCGAGCAAGAAGACGCAATCCTCGGTGTTGATGTTGCCGGTCGCGCCCGGCGCGAACGGGCAACCGCCGAGCCCGGCGAGCGAGGCATCGAACCGGCGCACGCCGGCGTCGACCGCCGCCATGACGTTGGCGATGCCGAGCCCACGCGTGTCATGGAAATGCGCGGCGAGCGGAATGCCGCCCGCGACCCGCGCCACCGCCCCGAACAGGCGGCGCACCTGCCCGGGATTGCCGTAGCCGACGGTGTCGGCGAGGCTGATCTCCTCGGCGCCCGCCTCCGCCATCAGGCCGGCGATTTCGACCACGCGCGCTTCGGGCACCGCGCCCTGGATGGTACAGCCGAACGAAGTGGCGAGGCCGGCGGCAAGCGCCACCCTGCCCTTGAGGCCGCGCGCGTCGCGCTCGGCGACGATGCGCCGGAAATCCGCAATCGACTCGTCGGTCGTGCGGCGCACGTTGGCGAGGTTGTGCGCCTCGCTCGCCGACAGCACGTAGTTCACCTTCGGCACGCCGATGTCGAACGCGCGCTCCGCCCCCTTCAAGTTGGGTACCAGCACCGCCGGCTCCAGCCCCGGTATCGCCAGGGCGCCGCGCGCCACCTCGGCGGCATCGGCGAACTGCGCCACCACGTGCGGCGGAACGAACGACGTCACCTCGATATAGCGCATGCCGGCGGCCGCCTGCGCCCGGCACCAAGCGAGCTTCTGCTCGGCAGACAGGATGATCTTGACCATCTGTATCCCGTCGCGGGGACCCACTTCGCGGACATCGGCGCGCTCGCGCATGATTGCGTCCTCCTCAGCGGCCTTTGAACTGCGGCTTGCGTTTCTCGTTGAAGGCGTTGATGCCCTCGCGTCGGTCCTCAGTCGGGACCATACGGTTGTAGGCCTCGATCTCGAAGGCGAGGCCGTCCCACACCGACATGTTGGCGCCGCGGCCGATCGACGCCTTGGCCTGGCGCACCGAGATCGGCGCGTTGGCGGCGATCGCGGCGGCGGTCACCAGCGCCGCCGGCACGAGTTCGGCGCTCGGCAGCACGCGGTTGACCATGCCCCAGCGGTGCGCGTCCTCGACCGCGAACGGCTTGCCGGTGAGGATGACCTCCTTGGCGCGGCGCTCGCCGATGGCGCGTGCCAGCGTTTGGGTGCCGCCTGCGCCCGGCATGATGCCGAGCGTGACCTCGGTGAGCGCGAAGCGCGCGTTGTCCGACGCATAGATGAAGTCGCAGGCGAGCGCGATCTCGCAGCCGCCCGCATAAGCGGCGCCGTTGACGGCGGCGATGACCGGGGTCGGACAGGCCAGGATCGCGCGCACCATGCGCTCGAAGATCAGGTGCTGGCGCGCCCACGCCTCGTCGGTCATGCCCTTGCGCTCCTTGAGGTCGCCGCCGGCGCAGAACGCCTTGTCGCCGGCGCCGGTCACCACCACGCAACGCACTTCGCCCGGATCGAGGTTGAGGTCCTCGAAGCAATGCACCAGGTCGAGCCCCATCTGCGTGTTCATCGCATTGGCGGCGTCCGGTCGGTTGAGCGTGAGCAGCAGCACGTGCGGCTGCGGCGTGGCAAGGGTGAGCGTTGCGAAGTCGCCGGTCATGCGGTCGCCGTGGTGGGCCAGGCTGGCTCGGTCCCCGCGGTTGTAGAAGCCGCCGACCCTAGGGGCAACCCTTGTGGCTGCCGTTCCGAACGCCACCCTCGCGACGTCAACGTGGGCGCCCACGAGGGGCGCCCCTACGGTCGGCGACCTACAGGATCTGGTCGAGGAACTGGCGGGTGCGCGGGTCGCGCGGGTTGGAAAAGAACTCCTTGGGCGCGCCATGCTCGACCAGGAGGCCGCCGTCGGTGAAATAGATCTGGTCGGCGACCTCGCGCGCAAACCCCATCTCGTGGGTGACGATGACGCAGGTCATGCCCTCCTCGACGAGCTCGCGAATGGTGAACAAGACCTCCTTGACGGTCTCGGGATCGAGCGCGGCAGTGATCTCGTCGAACAGCATCACGTCGGGATTCATCGCCAGGCTGCGCGCGATCGCGATGCGCTGCTGCTGCCCGCCGGACAGCTCGCCCGGATACGCCTGCTCCTTGCCCTCCAGCCGCACCTTGCGGATCAGTTTGCGCGCCTGCTCCTCGACCTCCTTGCGGTCGCGCTTGAGCACGTGGATCGGCGCCATCATCACGTTCTGCAGCGCGGTGCGGTGCGGGAAGAGGTTGTACTGCTGGAACACCATGCCGACCTTGCGCCGCAGCGCCAATTTGTCGAGCTTCGGGTCGTTGACCTCCTGGCCCTCGACCAGGATCGAGCCGCGCTCGATCGGCACCAGCGCGTTGATGCAGCGCAGCAGCGTGGATTTGCCCGAGCCCGAGGGGCCGATGACGCAGATCACCTCGCCCTTCATCACGTCCAGGGAAACGCCGCGCAGCACCGCGACCGCGCCGAACGCCTTGTGCACGTCGCGGATGCGGATCAGCGGCTGGTCGGGCGTCCATTGCGGCATCAGCGCACCTGGAATCTGCGCTCGAGCGCCTGCGTGGCGCGGGCGATCGGGTAGCAGTAGAGGAAGAACCACAAGAGCAGGTAGAGATAGAGCGGCACCAGGAGCTCGGTGCGCGCCTCCGACGACAGGATGTCGCCGGTGAGCGTCATCGCCTCGCTCACGCCGACGACCGAGGTCAACGGGGTCGCGACCGTGAGGATGGCGTAGAGGTTCATCCACGGCGGCGTCATGCGCTTGATGCATTGCGGCAGAATGACCATCCGCAACGTCTGCGCCCGCGTGAACGCCAGCGCCTCGGACGCCTCCCACTGGCCGTAGGGGATCGAGCGCACGGCGCCGCGCACCAGCTCCGAGACGTTGGCCATGACGGGCAGCGACAGCCCGATGGTCGATTTCAGCCAGCCCGGCAGCGACACGATCGTGTTGCCGACGCGCACCTCGAACGGCATCAGCAGCATGCAATAGAACAGCAGCACCAGCCACGGCGAGTTGCGGAAGAACTGGGTGACGAACCAAGAGACGCCGCGCACCGGCCTGAGCAGCGAGACCTGGCCGAGCCCGAGCGGGAAGCCGGCGACGGTGCCGATCGCCATGGCGAGGAAGCTCATCGCGATGTTGAGCGCGAAACCCTGCGCGAGCAGCGGCGTCCACTTGAGGATGGTCGCGACGATCGAGGGCGCGCCCGCGCCCGACTGCGCCTGGGCAACGCCGACCGACAGGGCAAGCGCGGCGGCGAGCGCGGCGCCGTGCCAGGCCCGCAGTCGAAACGCCGGGCGCGCCCTTGCGTCGCCGCCGATGCGGAAGGGCAGCAGGACCGGAAGGTCGGTGCGGCCGGCCACCGTCACGGCATATATCCGGGGACGCGCATGGCGCGCTCCCACCGTCCCATCACAAAAACCAGCACGCCGACCAGCGAGACGTAGATGATCAAGAGGACGTTCATCATCTCCGGCACGTTCGACTCGTCCGACCAGATCTGGTTGGCGACGTAGAGCATCTCCGGCACCGCGATCGCGTAGGCGATGGTGGTGGTCTTCACCAGGTTGACGAGGTTGTTGTTGAGCGCCGGCAGGCTGATGCGGAACGCGAGCGGCAGGATGACATAGAGGTAGGCCCTGAGCCGGCTGTAGCCGAGCCCCTCCGCGGCCTCGACTGTCTCGCGCGGCACCGCCTCGATGCCGGCGCGGAAGATCTCGACGTTGAACGCGCCGGCGTAGAACGACAGGCAGATCGCCGCCCAGGTGAAGTTGGAGACGAGCGGAACGCTGAGGCCCGTGTCAGTCGTCACCTTCAGGTACGAGCCGAGGGCGAAATAGAAGAAATAGAGCTGAACGAGCGGCGGCGTGTTGCGGAAGAACTGGATGTAGCCCTGCATCGCCAGCCGCGGCAGGCGGAAGCGCGCGCCTTGAATCCACGCCCCGACGATGCCGATGAGGACGCTCGCCACCAGGCAGACGCCCATCAGGCGGATGGAGGTGAGGAAACCGTTGAAAAAGCGTGCGCGGTCGAACGCGTCATAAAAGATGGTGAGCTTGATCCCCGAGGTCTGGTGCAGCAGCCGGAACCAGTCCCACAGCGGCTGGAGGTCCATCAGCGGGCGCCGATGTCGTGCGCTACCGTTCCGCAACCTCCGTCATGCCCGGCACCCGGGTCCGGCCTTTGGCCGGCCCGGGCGTAAACCTTGTGCCGGGCATCCACGTCTTGCTTTCTAGGTGTCGCGGCAAGAAAGACGTGGATGGCCGGGACAAGCCCGGCCATGACGATTTGAGGGGCGGCATGCGCTGACCGTGGCGTCACATCGTCTTCTTCTTGTACTGCTCGTGCATTTTTTGCAGATACGCCGACGCCGGGATGTTCCACTTCTTCTCGAGCTCGATCAGCCGGCCGCTGCGGTGCCAGTCCTCGATCACCTGGGCCATGAACTTGCCCCACGGACCGTCGCGCTCCTCGAGCTTCACTGCCAGGCCCCACGGCTCCTCCAGGATGGTCTCGAGCTTCATCTCGAAGCCCGCCCATTTCGGGTCGGCGAGGCGCTCGGCGAAGGCGGTGTCGTCATAGACCCAGCCGATGCAGTTGCCCTGCAGCAGCGCGGTCTCGGCCTCGGTCTGGCCCTTGAAAGCGACGATGTCGGCGCCGTACTTCTCGGCCACCGGCTTATTGTACCAGGCGCCCTGGATGGCGCAGATCTTCTGCCCCTTGAGCTGCTCCCAGTTTTTCAAGCCGGCCTTCTTGTTGGCGAGCACGCTCACGCCCGAGGCGTAGTAGAGCGGCTCGATGATGCCGACGACCTGCCGGCGGTCCGGCTTGTCGTTCATCGTGGCGATCATCAGGTCGATCTTGCCCTGCTGCAGGAACTGCATGCGATTGGACGAGACCACCGGCTCCAGCTCGAGCTTGACGCCGAGCTTGTCGGCGACGTCTTTCGCCATGTCGGGCTCGAACCCGACAATGGCGCCGCTCGGATCGCGGAAGCCGAACGGCTTGTAGTCAGCCTTCGAGCCGACGACGATCACGCCGCGCGCCTTGATCTTGTCGAGCGTCTGGGCGGCCGCTGGGCCGACGCCTAGGGCAATACAAAGCGCAAGCGCGGCACCTGCGGTGACGGTAGGTTTCAACATGAGCAATCCTTTCCGGTGCTTCTCATGCCCGCGAAAGCGGGCATCCAGTAACCGCCGACATCGGACATTTGCGAGGCGGGGGGTTACTGGGTCCCCGCGTTCGGGGGGGACGACACTAATACGTTACTTGTCACCCCCGCGAAAGCGGGCGTCACCGCACCGTCACCCCGAATTCGGCGGCGGAGGCGATGAGCCAGTGCCAGAACGCCGCCCCGAAGCTGCGGAACATCGCGAACTCGTAGGTCGGCACTGCGTCGAGTTGCCACAAATGCACGCCGACATGGGCGACGGTGGTCAGCGCGGCGTCGCCGGGCGCGAACGCGCGCGGATGCAGATCGACCATCACGCCCTTGGCGAGCGCCTCGCGCGCGCGCCCGCCGCCGACGCGCACCACCAGACGCGCGTCCGACTGGTCGCTGACCGAGGCAAGCTCCGCGAGCTCCTGGCGCAACCGCGCCTCGAACCCGTGCCCGTCCATGCCTTCGGCGCTGGCGAGCCAATGGCCGGGGCCGGCCCAGGCGAAGGCGATCGGACCGGCGGCGACGCGCCGCGGCCTCGCCGGCGGGTCGAGGCCGAACGTGTCCGCGACCCGACGCGCCAGCTCGGTCCCGCGACCCTTCCGCGCCATCACGGCCGCGAGCGCACGATCGGTGCGGAGCGCAACGTCGACGCCGGCGTCACCCTCGGGCGCGCCGTAACGGCCCGGCGCGGCGAGGTGCTCCAGTCCGAAGCAAGGCGCCAGTGCAAAACTAGCCACGCAGGCGCTCCCCTTCCGGATCGATGAAGCAGGGCGGACTGACCTCGACCTCGACCTCGCCGTTGCGCAGCGGATCGACCGCGCGCACCCGCTGGCCGATCAGCCGCCGTCCGCCAGCGAGCAGGCCGAGGCCGATCCAACTCCCGAGCGCGGGCGAGAACGCGACCGAAGTCACGACGCCCTGGTCGTTGGCGGCGCGTGGCGCCGCAACCGCGGAAGCAGATGCGCGCCGGCGCGCAGGCGCGCGATCCACCGGCTTGAGCCCGACGAGCGCCTGCCGGTCGGGATCGAGCAGCGCCGGCCGTCCCGCCATCACGCGGCCGATGTAGTCCTTCTTCGTCGACATCATGCGGCCGAGGCCGAGATCGGCGGCGGTGGTGCGGCCGTCGATCTCGTTGCCGGCGACGTGGCCCTTCTCGATGCGCATCACGCCGAGCGCCTCGGTGCCGTACGGCGCGATGCCGAACGCCGCGCCCGCTTCCATCAGCGCGCGAGCGAGCGCGTCGCCGTAGCGCGCCGGCACGCCGATCTCGTAGGCGAGCTCGCCCGAGAACGAGATGCGGTAGAGCCGCGCCGCGACGCCGCCGCAGACGGTGAGCTCGGCCGCCGCCATGTAGGGGAACGCCGCGTTGCCGAGGTCGAACGGCGCATCGACGATTCGCCGCAAGCGTCTCGCGTGCGCGTCGGCCCGGCGACCGAGAACTGCGCCCACTGGTCGGTGGCCGAGACGAACTGCACGTCGAGCTCCGGCCACAGCACCTGATGGCAGAACTGCAGGTGCTGGAACACGCGCGCCGCGTTGGCGGTGGTCGTCGTCACGAAGAAGCGGTCGGCGGCGAAGCGCGCGACCGTGCCGTCGTCGAGCACGAAACCGTCCTCGCGCAGCATCACGCCGTAGCGCACGCGGCCGACCGGCAAGCGTCGAGAACGTGTTGATGTAGAGCCGATCGAGGAACGCGCCGGCGTCCGGGCCCTGCACGTCGATCTTGCCGAGCGTCGAGACGTCGCAGAAGCCGACCGCCGCGCGGACGGTGTTGCACCTCGCGGTTGACGGTCGCGAGCCAATCGCTCTCGCCGGGGCGCGGATAATACTGCGCGCGCAGCCACGGGCCGGTTTCGACGAACACGGCGCCCTGCTCCTGCGCCCAGGCGTGCGACGGCGTGAGCCGGGTCGGCCGGAAATGCTTGCCGCGATGGTGGCCGGCGAGCGCGCCGATCGCGACCGGCGTGTAAGGGCGGCCGGAAGCGTGGTCGTGCCGGTCTCGGGGATCGAGCGGCCGGTCAGCGCCGCCATGATGGCGAGGCCGTTGACGTTGGCGGTCTTGCCCTGGTCGGTCGCCATGCCGAGCGTGGTGTAGCGCTTGAGGTGCTCGACCGAGCGGAAGCCCTCGCGCTCGGCGAGCGCGATGTCGTCGGCGGTGACGTCGTTCTGCAGGTCGACGAAGGCTTTCTGTTTCGAGCCCGCGACATGCCAGAGCGGCGTCACCGCGAACAGCTCGTCGTCGGCCCTCGGCACCTCCGCGGGCGCGCCAGCGAAGCCGAGCGTCCTCGGCCGCGCGTCGTCCGGCCGCCGCGCCCTCGGCGAGGCAGCGCGCGAGCGTCATGGTGCCGTTGGCCGCGCCGGCGACCGACCATGCCCGCCGGGCGACGATCCGGGCACGAACGCGGCGAGGTCCTCGCGTCCAGCGCGGCGGCCGCCGTGATGGCAGGTGAGATGCACGTTCGGGTTCCAGCCGCCCGACACGCCGAGCGCGTCGACCTCGATCGTCTCGGTGCCGTCGGCGCGCGCACCGTGATGGCGCGGAGCGCCGCCCGCCCGGCTGTCGCGATCACTTCGCCGCCGGCCACGATGCGCGCGGCGCCGGCGTCGGCACGCAGCTGCGCAGGTACGTCACGCCGGCTGTCGACGATGGCCGCGACCTCGACGCCGGCCGCGGCAAGGTCGACGGCCGTGCGCCAGCCGTCGTCGTTGTTGGTGAAGATCGCGACCGCCTTGCCCGGCGCCACCGCGAAGCGGTTGACGTAGGTGCGCATCGCCGACGCCAGCATGACGCCGGGCCGGTCGTTGCCGCCGAAGACGATGCCGCGCTCGATCGCGCCGGCGGCGAGCACGGCGCGCTTGGCGACGATGCGCCAGAGCGCGCTGGCGCGGCTGATGCGCGCGGCGGCACCGGCAGGTGATCGGCGACGCGCTCGAGCGCGCCATAGGTGCCGCCGTCATAGACGCCGAACACGGTGGTGCGCGGCATCAGCCGCACGTCCGGCAGGCTCGCAAGCTCGTCGCACACGCGCGCCGCCCACAGGTGGCCCCGGCATGCCGTCGATCTCGCGGCGCTCGGCGAGCAGCCGGCCGCCGAAGCGGAAATCCTCGTCGCACAGGATCACGCGCGCGCCGGCGCGCCCGGCCGCCAGCGCCGCCGCGAGCCCGGCCGGCCCGGCGCCGATCACCAGCACGTCGCAGAAGGCGTTGGCCTGCTCGTAGTGGTCGGGATCGGGCTCCGCCGCGGCGCGGCCGAGGCCGGCGGCGCGGCGGATCAGCGGCTCGTAGACGCGCTCCCAGAACGCCGCCGGCCACATGAAGGTCTTGTAGTAGAAGCCGGCCGCGAGGAACGGCGCGAGCCAGCGAGTTGACCGCCAGCAGATCGAAGCCGCAGCGACGGCCAGCGGTTCTGGCTCGCCGCCTCGAGCCCGTCGTAGAGCTCGACCGTCGTCGCCTTGCGTGTTGGGCTCGCGCCGCGCGCCGGAGCGCAGCTCGACCAGCGCGTTCGGCTCCTCCGAGCCCGGCGGTGACGATGCCGCGCGGCCGGTGATACTTGAAGCTGCGCCCGACCAGCCGCACGCCGTTGGCGAGCAGCGCCGAGGCGAGCGTGTCGCCGGCAAAGCCGGCGAGCGCGCGGCCGTCGAAGCGTGACGCCGCAGCGGCTGCGCGCGGTCGATCAGGCCGCCGGCGCCAGGCGGAACGGCTGCGCCGTCATGGCGGCGCCGTCACGCGTGCGCCGGCGCGCGGTCTTGCAGCGATTCGACGCCGAGGATCTCGTGCGTGCGCGTGTCGCGCGTCACCACGAGCCAGGCCTGGCAGCCGGCGCCGTGATACCAGAGCTCGCGGTGCGGCCCGGCCGGATTGTCGCGCAGGTAGACGTAGTCGGTGAAGCGCGCGAGCGCGTCGGGCGCCGCTGCGGATCGGGACGCGCGACGGTCGCGTCGCCCAGATAGGTGAACTCGCGCACGTCGCGCTCGCCGCAATGGGGACAGGCGATCCGCATCGGCCGGCTCAGTGCAGGTTGGGCTGCGCGCCGGCGCCGCGCTCGTCGATCAGGCGCGCCGGTCGCGAAGCGGTCGAGCCGGTAGGCGGCGGCGGCCGGATGCGGCTCGTCGCGCGCGATCAGGTGCGCGAAGCACCAGCCGGAGGCCGGCGTCGCCTTGAAGCCGCCGTAGCACCAGCCGGCGTTGAGATAGAGCCCGTCGACCGGCGTGCGGTCGATGATCGGCGAGCCGTCCATCGACATGTCCATCAGGCCGCCCCACGAGCGCAGCACGCGCAGGCGGCCGAGCATCGGCATCAGCGCCATGCCGCCCTCGCACACGTCCTCGACCGATCGGCAGGTTGCCGCGCTGGGCGTACGAGTTGTAGCCGTCGATGTCGCCGCCGAACACCAGCCCGCCCTTGTCGGACTGGCTGATGTAGAAATGCCCGGCGCCGAAGGTGACGACGTGGTCGACCAGCGGCTTGATGCCTTCCGACACGAACGCCTGCAGCACGTGGCTCTCGATCGGCAGGCGCAGGCCCGCCATCGCGGCGACGCCGCGAGCTCGAGCCCGGCGACCGCGAGCGCGACCTTGTCGGCGCGGATGACGCCGCGCGTCGTCTCGACGCCGGTGACGCGGCCGTCCGCGATGCGGATGCCGGTGACCTCGCAGTTCTGCACGATGTCGACGCCGCGCCGGTCGGCGCCGCGCGCGTAGCCCCACACCACCGCGTCGTGGCGCGCCGTGCCGCCGCGCCGCTGCAGCAGCCCGCCGTGGATCGGAAAGCGCGCGTTGTCGAAATCGAGATACGGCACGAGCGCGCGCACCTGCGTCGCGGTCGAGCAGCTCGGCGTCGACGCCGTGCAGCCGCATGGCGTTGCCGCGGCGCGCGAAGGCGTCGCGCTGCGCGTCGGAGTGGTAGAGGTTGAGCACGCCGCGCTGGCTCACCATGGTGTTGTAGTTGAGGTCCTGCTCCAGGCCCTCCCACAGCTTCATCGACCATTCGTAGAACGGGATGTTGCCGGGCAGCAGGTAGTTGGAGCGGATGATGGTGGTGTTGCGCCCGGCGTTGCCGGAGCCGATCCAGCCCTTCTCCAGCACCGCGACGTTGGTGATGCCGTGCTCCTTGGCGAGATAGTAGGCGGTGGCGAGCCCGTGGCCGCCGCCGCCGATCGACCACGACGTCGTAGGCCTCGCGCGGCGCCGCATCGCGCCAGGCCGGCGTCCAGTTGCGGTTGCCGGTGAGCGCGTTCCACGCGAGCGCGAGGGCGGAGTAGCGCATTGTTGCGGTCGTATTGCGTAGCCGATCAACAATCCAGCGTGGTCTGCCGCTCCCAGTCGGTGAGGTGGCGGGAATAGGCGTTCCAGTCGTCGTGCTTGAGCTTGAGGTACGAGGCAAGCGTCGCCTCGCCCAGGCCGGCCTTGATCACCGAGACTTCTCCAGCGCGCGCAACGCGTCGAGCAGGTTGAGCGGCAGCGCTTCGCGCCCTTCGCCTTGTGGCCCTCGGTGTACATGTTGATGTCGAGGCGCTTGCCCGGATCGCGCTTGTTGCGGATGCCGTCGAGGCCGGCGGCGAGCACCGCCGCCTGCAGCAGGTACGGGTTGGCGGCGCCGTCGGCGAGGCGCAGCTCGAAGCGGCCCGCGTCCGGAATGCGGATCATGTGGGTGCGGTTGTTGCCCGCATAGGTCACCGTGTTGGGCGACCAGGTGGCGCCCGAGAGCGTCGGCGGCGCATTGATGCGCTTGTAGGAGTTCACCGTCGGGTTGGTGATCGCGCACAGCGCCTCGGCCGAGTGCATCACGCCGCCGATGAAGTGATACGCGGTCTGCGACAGGCCGAGCTCGCCCTTGCGGTCCTCGAACACGTTCTTGCCGTTCTTGCTCGACCACAGCGAGGCGTGCACGTGGCAGCCGCTGCCGGTGAGGTTGCCGAACGGTTTCGGCATGAAGGTCGCGCGCAGGCCGTGCTTCTCGGCGATCGACTTGACCATGAACTTGAAGAACGCGTGCCGGTCGGCGGTGACGAGCGCGCTGTCGTATTCCCAGTTCATCTCGAACTGGCCGTTGGCGTCCTCGTGGTCGTTCTGGTACGGCTTCCAGCCGAGCGCCACCATGGCGTCGCAGATCTCCGCCACGACGTCGTAGCGGCGCATCAGCGCCTGCTGGTCGTAGCAGGGCTTCGACTGCTGGTCGGCCGCGTCGGAGATCGCCTGGCCGTCGGGCGCGATCAGAAAGTACTCGCACTCGACGCCGGTCCTGAAGTTCGTAACCCTCCTTGGCGGCGGCCGCGACCACGCGCTTGAGCACCTGGCGCGGATTCTGCGCCACCTCCTGGCCGTCCATCTCGAGGTCGGCGGCGACCCAGGCGACCTCGGGCTTCCACGGCAGCCGGATCAGGCTGCGCGGAATCCGGCGTCGCCAGGATGTCCGGGTCGGCCGGCGTCATGTCGTACCAGACCGCGAAGCCGGCAAAGCCCGCGCCCGACTTCGCCACCGCGTCGATCGCGGTGGCCGGCACGATCTTGGCCCGCATGGTGCCGAACAGATCGACGAACGAGATCAGGAAATACTTGATCCCCTGCTTCCTGGCGATCTCACCCAGTGACGGCATTCTGTGCCCCCTTCAGTCTACTTTGCCGACTTCTATTCCTCGTCATCCTGAGGTGCGAGGCCGCGAAACGGCGGCCGAGCCTCGAAGGACGCACCGTAGAGCAGCATCCTTCGAGGCCCTCGCTTCGCTCGGGCACCTAGGATGACGGTGTAGGTGTGTAGAGTGCGCGAGGCGCCGCGCAAGCGGCGCGTGCGCACGTTTTGCGCCGAGGACGTACGTGCGGTACGCATGCGCGTACCGCGCGCCTTTGCACCCTACAGCTCGCGACCTCACGGCGCGCCCGGGATCCAGTCGGTGCCGGCGAGCGGCACGCGCGCCATGGCGGCGGCCTCGACCGTGAGCGCGACCAGATCCTCCGGCTCCAGATTGTGGACGTGCGACTTGCCGCAGGCGCGCGCGATCGTCTGCGTCTCCAACGTCATGACGGCGAGGAAATTCGCGAGCTTGCGCCCGGCGACGACCGGATCGAGCCGCGCTGCGAGCGCCGGATCCTGCGTGGTGATGCCGGCCGGATCGCGGCCCTCGTGCCAGTCGTCGTAGGCGCCCGCGGTGGTGCCGAGCGCGCGGTACTCGTCTTCGAGATGCGGATCGTTGTCGCCGAGCGCGATCAGCGCGGCGGTGCCGATCGAGACCGCGTCGGCACCGAGCGCCAGGCACTTGGCGACGTCGGCGCCGCCGCGGATGCCGCCGGAGACGATCAGGTGCCACCCTGCGGTGCATGCCGAGGTCCTGCAGCGCCTGCACGGCCGGGCGCACCGCGCCGAGCGTCGGGATGCCGACGTGCTCGATAAACACGTCCTGGGTGGCGGCGGTGCCGCCCTGCATGCCATCCATCACCACCGCGTCGGCGCCCGCCTTCACGGCGAGCGCGGTGTCGTAGTAGGGCCGCGAGGCGCCGACCTTGACGTAGATCGGCTTCTCCCAATCGGTGATCTCGCGCAGCTCCTGGATCTTGATCTCGAGATCGTCCGGCCCGGTCCAGTCCGGATGGCGGCAGGCGGAGCGCTGGTCGATCCCCTCGGGCAGCGTGCGCATCTCGGCGACGCGGGCGGTGATCTTCTGCCCGAGCAGCATGCCGCCGCCGCCCGGTTTCGCCCCCTGCCCGACCACCACCTCGATGGCGTCGGCCCGGCGCAGATGGTCCGGGTTCATGCCGTAGCGCGACGGCAGCACCTGGTAGACCAGGATCGCGGAGTGCGCGCGCTCCTCCTCGGTCATGCCGCCGTCGCCGGTCGTGGTCGAGGTGCCGGCCGCGCTGGCGCCGCGCCCGAGCGCCTCCTTGGCCTGCGCCGACAGCGACCCGAAGCTCATGCCGGCGATGGTGATGGGAATCTTGAGCGTGACCGGCTTGCGTGGCGAAGCGCGCGCCGATGGTGACGTCGGTCGCGCAGCGCTCGCGGTAGCCTTCGAGCGGATAGCGGCTGATCGAGGCGCCGAGGAACAACAGGTCGTCGAAATGCGGCAGCCGCCGCTTGGCGCCGCCACCACGGATGTCGTAGATGCCGGTCGCGGCCGCGCGGCGAATCTCCGCGATCGCGTGGTCGTCGAAGGTCGCCGACTTGCGCGGCGGGGTGTGGATCCAGCGGTCCTGCGCGCTCATCAGTAGGATCCGACATTATCGATGTGGAAGTGGTAGAGCCGGCGCGCCGAACCGTAGCGGCGGAAGCCGCCGACATCCAGCGCGCCGTCGAGGCCGGCAGCCGCGAGCAGACGGGAAAGCTCCGCCCGGTGGCGCTCCTGCAGCGGCTTCTCGACGCAGTCGGCGCCCAGGCTGTTGACGCTGCCGCGCACGTAGAGACGCGCCTCGTAGATCGAGTCGCCGAGCGCCTCGCCGGCATCGCCGAGCACCACCAGCGTGCCGGCCTGCGCCATGAACGCCGAGAGGTGCCCGACCGAGCCCTTGACCACGATGTCGATGCCCTTCATCGAGATGCCGCAACGCGCCGACGCGTTGCCGTCGACCACCAGCAGGCCGCCGCAGCCGGTGGCGCCGGCGCCTTGCGAGACGTCGCCGCGCACGTGCACCCGGCCCGACATCATGTTCTCGGCGACGCCCGGCCCGGCATTGCCATTGACCACCACGGTCGCGTGCTTGTTCATGCCGGCGCAGTAGTAGCCGACATGGCCCTCGATCTCGACCGTCACGGGCGCGTCGATGCCGGCGCCGATCGCATGCGCCCCGCGCGGATTGAGCACGTGCCAGTGCGTCTCGTTGGTGTCGGGCGCGAGGCGATGCAACGCGGCATTGAGCTCGCGCAGCGGCGTACGCGCAAGATCGACGGTCGGCATCAGTGCCGTTCCCACTGGTAGACGGTCGCAGGCTCCGGCTCCCACACCCGTGCGGCATCGACTCCGGGAAGGTCGACCAGCGCGCGGTACTCAGTGCCGAACGCGACCCAGCGCTCGGTCTCCGCCATCACGGCCGGCTTGCAGGCGATCGGGTCGCGCAGCACGCCGAATCCCGACTCGGTGCCGATGACGAAGGTATAGAAGCCGTCGAGCGCGTCGAGCGACGCCGCCATGGCGGATTCGAGCGAGGCGCCTTGGTGCAGCTTCCAGGTCAGATATCCGGCGGCCACTTCCGAATCGTTCTCGGTCTGGAACGCGAGCCCCTCGCGGATCAGCGCGCGGCGCACCGCATTGTGGTTCGACAACGAGCCGTTATGGACCAGGCATTGATCGGGGCCGGTGGTGAACGGGTGCGCGCCATCGGTGGTCACCGCCGATTCAGTCGCCATGCGGGTGTGGCCGATCCCGTGCGTGCCGGCCATGGCGGCAAGGCCGAAGCGCGCCGCGACCTTGTCGGGACGGCCGACCTCCTTGAAGATCGCCATCCGGCGCCCGGCGCCGACGATGCTGAGCTCCGGCGCGCTGCGCGCCAACTCCGCCCGCACGCGCGGCCTCCTGAGCGATCGGCAGCGTGACGACCGCGTGGGTGTCGTGGACGCGGTGCCGCAGCGGCGTTCCCACGGCGCCCTCCAGCCGCCGCATCAGGGCGCCGAAGTCGAAACGCCGGCGGCGCGCGCAAGGTGAGCTTGACGCTGCCGGGCGTCTCGGCGCCGTAGACCGCGAAGCCCGCCGAGTCCGGCCCGCGGTCGCACAAGGTGCCCAGCATGCCGGCGAGCAGGCCGCCGAGTTCGGGCGCGAGGCTTTGGTCCTTGAGGAATAGCCCGACAATGCCGCACATGCGGTGACGCTCTTTTCCTGCTGCCGTTATGCCCGCCTTGTGTCGGGCATCCACGTCTTGCTTTCAAAAAGGCGTTGCAAGGAAGACGTGGATGGCCGGGACAACCCTCGCAATCGCTGGGGCGATTGCTCGCCCGGCCATGACGAATGGAGATATTCAAATCCGTTGCATGTGCGGCTCGCTCGTGTCAACTGTAGCGCAAGTTTTTTTCTTGGCAGGAAACAGGCCCAGATGCGCAGGGCGACCACCAGAGGGCCCGGAGGCAAGGCCCGCAAAGCGCCGCGCCGGGGCACGCGGCGCAACCGGATCGCCGAGACAAGCGAGCTTCGCACCGGCTCGCTGGCGCCCGCCGAGCTTCCCGCGCGCACGCTCGAGGCCGGGATCGGCACCGAGGTGCGCCGGCTGCGCAAGGCGCTCGACCTCACCGTGGCGGAGCTCGGGGCGGCGGCCGGCATCTCTGCCGGCATGCTCTCGAAGATCGAGAACGGCGCGATCTCGCCCTCGCTCGCGACGCTCGACGCGCTCGCGAGCGCGCTGAACGTGCCGATCAGCCGGCTGTTCGCCGAGACCGAGGAGCGCCGCGATTGCTCGTTCGTAAAGGCGGGCAGTGGGGTCCGCATCGAGCGCCGCGGCACCAAAGCCGGCCACCTCTACGACCTGCTCGGGCATTCGCTCGCGGGCGAGATCGGGGTTGAGCCCTACCTGATCACGCTCAAGCGCGACGCCGTCCCCTACACCAGCTTCCGCCACGCCGGGGTCGAGTTCCTCTACATGCTCTCCGGCAAGGTGCGCTATCGGCACGCCGATCGCAGCTACCTGATGGAGCCGGGCGACGCCTTGTTCTTCGACGCCGCGGCGCGCCACGGTCCGGAAGAGCTGGTCGAGGCGCCGATGCGCTACCTCTCGATCATCATTTATCCGCGCCAGCCGTAGGGGCGACCCTTGACCGCCCCTCTACTCGCACGCGCATGCCGACGATGGGGCGCCCACAAGGGGCGCCTCTACGGCCGTTTGCCCCTGCTTTCGCGCCAGGCACTTGTTTGACACTCACGACATCCTCCCCGATCATTCGCAGGAGCCGGGCCGAGAGGAGAGGTCTCATGTCAAAGCTTTGCCGCATCGGGCTCGCCGCCACGGCGGCGATGGCCTTGGGCGTCGTATTCCTGTCATCCTTCCGTGCGCCCGCCCTCGCCCAGGAGCCGATCCGGATCGGGCACGTCGCCGCGCTCTCCGGCGCCTCGGCGCAGTCCGGCGAGGCGATCACCCGCGGGCTCGCGCTTGCGATCGACGAGATCAACGCCAAGGGCGGGCTCCTCGGCGGACGCAAGCTCGAACTGATCCAGCGCGACGACGAATCCAACCCTCCCAAGGGTTTGATCGCCGCGCGCGAGCTGATCTTCAAGGAGAAGGTCGACGCGCTGTTCGGCGGCATCGACACGCCGGTCGCGCTCGCCATTGTGCCGCTCGTTAACAAGGAGAAGAAGATCTTCATGGGCGTGTGGGCGGCCGGCACCGGCATCACCCGCAACGGCGCCAAGCCCAATTACGTGTTCCGCGTCTCCGCGGTCGACGACCTGGTCGATGTCAAGCTTTTGAAATACGCCAACCAGAAATTCGGCGCCAAGAAAGCCGGGCTGATGCTGATCAACAACCCGTGGGGCGAGTTGAATGAGCGCGGGCTGATCGCGGCCAGCAAGGCCGATCCGGCCGTACAGATCGCCGGCGTCGGCAAGTTCGAGAACAACGACGTCGACATGGTGCCGCAACTCGCGCGCCTGAAGGACGCCGGCGCCGACGCCATCATCCTGGTGGTCAACACCCCGCCGGGCGCGCAGGTCATGAAGTCGCGTGAGCGCATGGGCTGGAAGGTGCCGGTGGTGTCGCATTGGGGGATTTCCGGCGGGCGCTTCCCCGAGCTCGCCGGCCCGACCGCGGGCGACGCGCACTTCGTGCAGACCTATTCGTTCTTCGGCAAGCAGGGGCCGGCAGGCGAACGCGTGCTCGCGGCCCTGAAGAAGAAGTATCCGCAGATCAAGGGGCCGGAGGACATCTTCGCGCCGGTCGGCACCGCCAACGCCTACGACGCCGTGCACCTCCTGGGGCTGGCAATCGAGCAGGCCAAATCGACCGACGGCGACGCAGTGCGCACCGCGCTGGAGGACCTCAAGGGCACTTATCCGGGCCTGATCAAGTCGTACACCCGGCCGTTCGGCGCCGACAATCACGACGCGCTCGGTCCCGATGACTACATCATGGTGCGCTACGAGGGAGAGAAGATCGTCCCGGTCGAGTGACGCGACAAAGCGGTGCCTACCACGGCCGTCATCCGGAAGTGCCCGAGCGAAGCGGGAGCCTCGAAGGATGATCCAGAAATCTCATGCTGTGCGTCCTTCGAGGCTCGGCGCGTTCCGCGCCGAGCACCTAATAAGAAACGATCGACATATGGAGCGAACACTGGCGAGTACCCGCAATGCATAGATCGTTTCATACGCAGCGGGTCGACCCAACGCCGGTTGGCAACTCAGGATGACGAAGTTGAGTTGAGCGCTGCGTGTGACCGGCACCGGCCCGGTCACGACGGCTAAGCACGGCCTCGGTCCATGCTGGTTGCGTCCGCGCTCATTTCCGGTCTCGGGCTCGGCAGCATGTATGGGCTGCTGGCGCTCGGCTTCCACGTCACCCACGCAGTCTCCGGCACCGTGAACTTCGCGCAGGGCAGCGCTATGATGCTGGGCGCGGTCCTCTGCTTCACGCTCTGGGTCACGTTCGGGTTTCCCCTCACGATCGCGGTCGTCGCGTCGCTTTTAGGCTGCGCGCTGTGGGGCGCCGCGGTCGAGCGCGTCGCGGTGCGGCCGTTCGTCGAGCGCGGCTCGAACTCCTGGCTGATCGCGACCGTCGCGCTCGGCATCGTCATCGACAATGTCGTGCTGTTCACCTTCGGCAAGGACCCGCGCGGCATGCCGCCGGGCGTGCTGACCACCGGCTCGTTCGCGCTTGCCGAGATCAAGATTCAATACCTGCAGGCGCTCATTCCGGTGGTTGGGCTGGCGATCGCGGCGGGGCTGCACCTGTTCTTCGCGCACTCGCGCCACGGCAAGGCGCTGCTCGCGGTGGTGCAGAACAAGGACGCGGCGCGCCTGATGGGGATCGACGTCGAGCGGGTGATCGTCGCCGCGTTTGCGCTTTCCGGCCTGCTCGCCGGCGTCGCCGGCATCCTGGTCGCGCCACTGTTCACCATCTCGTCCACGATGGGGACGCTGTTCGGCATCAAGGCGTTCGCGGTCGCGATCCTCGGCGGCATTGGCAACGCCTGGGGCGTGGTCCTGGCCGGACTGATCTACGGCGTCGCCGAGGCACTGATCATCGCGCTGCTCGGCTCGACCTACAGCCAGATCGTCACCTTCGCGCTGGTGATCCTCGCGCTCACGCTGCGGCCGAACGGCCTGTTCGGCCGCGCTGAGGTCAAGAAGGTATGAGCGTGCGCTCAGCCCTCATCGCCGTCGCCGCGCTTGCCGGCGTGTGCGTCCTGATCTGGCGCGGCGATGGCTACCAAGTTTACGTCATCGCGCTGGTCGGGCTCACGGCAATCGTCGGCATCGGCCTCAACGTGCTGCTCGGCTTGAGCGGGCAGATCTCGCTCGGCCATGTCGCGTTCTACGCCATCGGCGCCTACGCGGTCGCGATCCTCACCACCCGGCTCGACCTGTCGTTCTGGCTGGCGCTGCCGGCCGCCGGCGCCCTCGCGGCCTTGGCAGGTGCGCTGCTGGCCATCCCGGCGCTGCGCGTGCGCGGACCCTATCTCGCCATGGTGACGATCGCGTTCGGGTTCGTGGTCGAACAGGGCGCCGCCGAATGGAGCGCGCTCACCGGCGGCTGGAACGGTTTGATCGGCATCCCGCCGCCGCGGCTGCTCGGGTACGACTTCACCGATCGCGACACCGCGTTCCTGGTGCTGGCGCTCACCATCGTGACGCTCGTGCTCTATGCCCGGCTGAGCGCCAGTCCTTGGGGCAAGGCGATGCGCGCGGTGCGCGATTCGGAGACCGCGAGCCTGTCGATCGGGCTCGATCCGACGCGCATCCGCACCGCCGCGTTCGCGGTGTCGGCGGCCGCTGCCGGTATCGCGGGCGGCGTGTTCGCGTCGCTGAGCAGCTTCATCAGTCCGGAATCCTTTCCATTCTTCCAGTCGATCGTTTTCCTGCTGGTCGTGATGCTGGGCGGCGCCGACCGCGTGTTCGGGCCGCTGGTCGGCGCTGCGATCGTGGTGCTGCTGCCGGAAGTTCTGTCGTTCCTAGCCGGATACCGGCTGTTGTTCGTGGGCGCGCTGATGCTGGTCGTGCTCCGCCTCGCCCCGAGCGGCGTGGTGGGCCTTGCCGCCCCGCTGTTCGAGCGGCCCAAACCGGCCCGCACCGCGGAGCTCGCGCGCGACGCGCTCCGCTACCTCGCGTCCGGCGAGACGGGCGAAAGCCTCACGATCGAGCGCCTCTCCGTTAACTTCGGCGGCGTGCGCGCTCTCGCCGATCTCACCTTCGAGGCGCGGCCAGGCGCCATCACCAGCATCATCGGCCCGAACGGCGCCGGCAAGACCACCGCGCTCAACCTGATCTGCGGCTTCTATCGCCCCGATGCCGGCAGCGTGCGGCTCGGCGAGCGCGAGGTCGCCGGCATGTCATCGCACCAGGTCGCGCGCGCCGGCATCGCGCGCACCTACCAGACCAGCCAGCTGTTCGCGACGCTCACGGTGCTCGACAACATATTGATCGCGATGCGTCAGGGAAGGCTCGGCGTCGCGACGCTGATGGCGCCCGATCGCGACCCCGAACGGCGAGCCATGGCGGAAAGTCTGCTCGCCTTCGTCGGCTATCGCGGCGCGCTCGAGCAGCCGGCAGGCGCGCTTGCCCATGTCGACAAGCGGCTCGTGGAGATCGCGCGCGCGCTCGCGATCCGCCCGAGCGTGCTGATCCTCGACGAGCCGGCGGCTGGCCTCGACGTCGCCGATACGGCGGCGCTCGGACAGCTGTTGCAGAAGGTGGCGGCGGCAGGCCTCAACGTGCTCTTGATCGAACACGACATGGCGCTGGTCATGCGCGTCTCCAGCCACGTGGTCGTGCTCGATGCCGGGGCGAAGATCGCCGAGGGCCCGCCCGCCAAGGTCGCGGCCGAGCCGGCGGTGCTCAAGGCCTATCTCGGCGAGGGCAGGCCCGTCGACCGCGCGCGCCGGCGGCCCCTGCCGGCGGCGGGCGAGACCCTGCTGGCGACCCGCGCGCTCTCCGCCGGCTACGGCGCCTCGACGGTCATCCGCGACGTCGCGCTCCGCGTCGGCGAAGGCGAAGCGGTCGGCGTGCTGGGCGCGAACGGCGCCGGCAAGTCGACCTTGATGCGCGCGCTCAGCGGACTCAACCGGCCGGTGACCGGCGAGATCCGCTACCTCGGCGAGCGGGTTGAGCGCGCGAGCGCCAACCGCATCGCGGGCCTCGGCCTCGTTCTGGTGCCGGAAGGCCGCCAGGTGTTTCCCGAGCTCAGCGTGCTCGACAACCTGCGGCTCGGCGCCTTTGCGCACGGCGCAGCCGGCACCGCCGCGGCGGTCGAGCGGCAGCTAGCGCGCTTCCCGCCGCTGCGGGCGCGGGCGCATCAGCGCGCCGGCCTGTTGTCGGGCGGCGAGCAGCAGATGCTGGCGATCGCGCGCGGCCTGATGGCGCGGCCGCGCGTGCTCATGCTCGACGAGCCCTCGCTCGGCCTTGCCCCGAAGCTGCTCGAGGAGCTGTATGATCTGTTGGCGGAGTTGCGCGAGGAAGGCACCACGATCCTGCTGGTCGATCAGGTGGCGACGCTCGCGCTCACGGTCGCGGATCGCGCGTACGTGCTCAAGTCGGGCGCCGTCGCGCATTCCGGCGCCGCGGCCGACATGCGCGACGATCCCGCCCTGCTGCGGGCCTACCTCGGCGGCCACGAGGCGACAACGTGACGTCTACCACACCGCATGAAACACTAACCTGTCATGCCCGCGAAAGCGGGCACCCAGTAGTCACTGCGGTCGTCGGGGTTTACTGGGTCGTCCGCTGGAGCCTGTACTCGGGCCGGCCGAAGGCCGGATTCGAGTGCGGACGGTGACGACGGAGGATGTCGACGGCATGGACCAACCTCGAACGAGGGCGCCCTGACATGGATCTGATTCTGAAGAACGCGCGCGCTGTCGGCCGACAAGATCTCGTCGATATCGGTATCGAGGGCGGCAAGATCGCGGCGGTCTCGCCCGGCCTTGCGCTTAACGCCGAGGGCGAGATCATCGACCTCGACGGCCGGCTGGTCTCTCCCGGGTTCATCGAGACCCACATCCATCTCGACAAGTCCTGCATCCTCGACCGCTGCAGCTCCGCGCGCGGCGATCTCGAGGAGGCGATCGGCGAAGCCTCCAAGGCCAAGGCTGCGTTCACCCCGGAGGACGTTTACGCGCGCGCGACCCGTACCCTGGAAAAGGCGATCCTGCAGGGCACCACCCACATGCGCACGCATCTCGAGGTCGATCCGGGCGTCGGCTTGCGCGGGCTCGAAGGCGTGCTGCCGCTGATCAAGCAGTATGCCTGGGCGATCGATCTCGAGATCTGCGTGTTCCCGCAAGAGGGCCTGCTCAACAATCCGGGCACCGACGAGCTCATGGTGGAGGGGCTCAAGCGCGGCTGCCGCACCGTCGGCGCCGCACCCTATACCGACAGCGATCCGCCCGGGCAGATCGACCGCGTGTTCGCGCTCGCGCGCGAGTTCGACGTCGACATCGACATGCATCTCGACTTCGGGCCGACCGCGGAGGGCATGGACCTCGAGCACGTCTGCCGCCGCACCGACCAGCACAAATACGGCGGGCGCGTCGCCATCGGCCACGTCACCAAGGCGACCAGCCTTGCGACGCCCGAGTTCGACGCCATGGCGAAGCGGTTGGCCGACGCCGGAGTCGCGCTCACCGTGCTGCCCTCGACCGATCTCTACCTGATGGGGCGCCACCACACCCACGATCACAACGCGACGCGCGGGGTGGTGCCGGCCCACAAGCTGATCCGGGCCGGCGTCAACTGCTCGCTGTCCAGCAACAACGTGCTCAACCCGTTCACGCCGTTCGGCGACTGCTCGCTGATCCGGATGGCGAACCTCTACGCCAACATCTGCCAGGTCGGGAAAGGCGCCGACATGGCTGCCTGCTTCGACATGATCACGCGCCGGCCCGCGCAGCTGATGCGGCTCGCCGACTACGGCCTCGAGGTCGGCAAGGCCGCGGACCTGGTCGTGCTCGACGCCAGCGAGCCGGAGATGGCGGTCGCCGAGCTCGCGCCGGTGCTCTACGCCTTCAAGCGCGGGCGCAAGACCGTCTCGCGCGCGCCCCCGGTGCTGCACCGGCCGAATTGATCATGCATGATCCGCTTAACGCCTTCTGCCGGCACACGCACATCGCGCTTCCCGGCAGCGGCGGCGGCCCGCTGCTCGGGCTGACCTTCGCCGCCAAGGACGTGTTCGACATCGCCGGGCAGCGCACCGGCAACGGCAACCCGGTGTGGCTTACGACCCATCCGCCAGCGACACGCACCGCATCCGCAGTGCGGCGCCTGCTCGACGCCGGAGCCCGCCTGGTCGGCAAGACCCATACTGATGACATGGCCTACAGCCTCAACGGCGAGAACGTGCACTACGGCACTCCGTTGAACCCGGTCGCGCCCGGGCGCATCCCGGGCGGATCGTCGAGCGGCTCCGCCGCCGCGGTCGCGGGCGGGCTCGTCGATTTCGCGCTCGGCACCGACTGCGGCGGATCCGTACGGCTGCCCGCGAGCTATTGCGGCCTCTATGGCCTGCGCCCGACCCACGGCCTGGTGCCGGCCGACGGCGTGGTGCCGCTGGCGTCGAGCTTCGATACCGTCGGCTGGTTCGCGCGCGAGCCCGACCTGATGCGGCGCGTCGGCGACGTCTTGCTGCCGCGCGCGCCCTCCTGGGCGCCCACGCGGCTGCTGCTTGCACCGGAGGCGTTCGCGGCCGCAGGGGAGGCGGTGACCGAGGCTTTGCGCGACAGCGTTGCACGGCTGAAGGCCGCATTCGCGACCATCGAGGAGGCGCGCGTCTATACCGGCGATCCGTCCGAATGGGCGCAGTTGTTCCGCATCCTGCAGGGCGCTGAGGTCGCCGCCCAGCACGGCGCCTGGATCGAGGCGCACAACCCGAGCTTCGGGCCGGGCGTGCACGAGCGGTTCGAATGGACGCGCGCCATCGATCCCTCGGAGGTCGCCGCCGCCAAGCCTAAGCGCGAGGCGGTCGCGCGCCATATGGATGCGCTCCTTGGCGACGACGCGCTCATCTGCTTGCCGGCGGCGCCCGGCATCGCGCCGAAGCTCAAGACCCCGGGCCAGGAGCTCGAGCCGTTCCGCGCCCGCGCCTTCGTGCTCTTGGCGATCGCCGGCCTCGCGCGCCTGCCGCAGCTGAGCCTGCCGGCGGCGACGATCGACGGCTGTCCGATCGGTCTGTCGCTGATTGCGCCGCGCGGCCGTGACCGCGCGCTGCTCGACTGGGTGGCGGAGCGTTATCCGTGACGGTTGGATTGCGACGCGCCCGGATCCCGCAAGGGCGCCCCCTACGACGACTTAGGCATGCACGCGATCGCGCAGTCCGGAAACGCCGGCGCGTTCGGCACAGTGGTCGCAGCAGAAGAACGTGCCGTCCTTCTCGAGCCCGTGACCCACGATGCGGATGCCGCAGACCTCGCAGGTCGGGGCAAGCGCATGGATCGCGCGCTCGAAACTGTCGAACGTGTGCGTCTTCCCATCGCGGACGACCTGGAAGGCTTTGTCGTAGTCGTTGCCGCAGGTTTCACAGGTTGCCATGGTTTCACCTCACGTCGGATGCGGAGTTCGATTGTTCGACAACCGAATCTGATACCGTCCGGTTCCACGTGTCCCGGCCGCAAGCGCCCACTGCGAAGCGCAGCAATGCGCTGCGCCCGAGCCAGAGTTCCTTGTTGGCGATCGTAGGAGCGCCCCTTCTGGACTTCATGGGGGGCGACCGAGCGGCAACTGTCAGGGTCTGCGTTGGCCGTTTGCTGCTTCCCAAACTGATGTGCATTCTCAGTCATGAATCGGCGACAAGGATGGTCACCTCCAAGAACCCGATCAATATCGTGGCCGCTCTCGGCCTTGCGCTCGGCGCGGTGTTGGGCATGGCAGGAACCTTCGTGGCGCAACCCAACTTACAGGCGCTGCTGTGGGCGATCGACGGCGCGGGCCTCGTGATGGCGGCCGCGCTGCTCACCCTCAAGTATTCGAGGATGGGGCATGATGTTGTCGCAGCCGGATTTTTGGTCTTTGCGATCGCGGAGGCCGTGTTGATGTCGGGAACGGCCGCCGGCCCCGCCGCAAGCGTGCCCGCGTTCGCTGCCGGTACGGCGCTGTGGGCAGTTGCCCTCCTGCTCATCAGCCTTGCGAGGCAATTCGCGCTATTTGTTCGCCTCCTGGGCCTTGTGAGCGCAATCCTCTTTGCCAGCATCGCGGCAAGAATTTTCTGGGGTGAGCAACTGTTGCCGACCTCGGCACCGTTGCCGTTCTACGCCTATCCCGTCCTTGTGATGACCTTCATGGGTTGGATTTGGAGCCTTTTGCGCGAGAATGCGTAGGGTTTCAGGTTGCCGGCGGAAGGCCGCGTCCCGGTGCCTTGGCGACGGTCGTATTCATCAAGCGCCGCGTGGGCTATAGCCGCCGCCCGACGATGACGCCGACCAATGCCGCCAGCGCCAGGGTTCCGAACAGAGATTGGCGCGATCCGTTGCGCAGGTTGTCGATCGTCATCCTCGAGACCTGCTCGCCGGCCGCGACCGCGTCGCCGTAGCCTGCTTGTTTGAAGGTGTTGACCAGCGTCGCCGGCCGGGTGCTTTGCAGTGTCGGCGCGTGGCGCACCTTCGGGCGGTGCCGTGCGAAGGCCAGCACGAACAGCATGAAGGCGAGCAGCGCGAAGCCGCCTCCAAGCGCGGCGAGGGCGACCGAAGGCCCATAGCGCATCGCCAGCCACGAATAGAGCGCAATGCACCCGACTACGACTGCGCCAAGCGCCGAGAGCGCGGCGGCCGCGGCAAGAGCAGCGGTCAACGCCGCATAGCGTCCCTGCCGCCTGATCTCGCCCTTCACCCAGCCGATCTGCCGATCGAGATCGGCCCGCGCGAGGTCGACGAGCTTGCCGAACATCAGCCGCGGCCCCGCGACATCATCCCGATCAGCACGCCGACCAACAGCGCGCCCGCAAGTGACCCGAGCGGATTGCGTCGCGCCACGGCTTCAAGCTCGGACGCAAACGTTTTCGCCTGCTCCTTGGCCGAAGCCGCCAACTCGGAGCCGGCCTCGGCCACGCCGCTCGCGGCGGTCCCGACCTGCGAGGCGACCGTCTGGCCGACTTGGCGAAGGGTCTGGCCCGCCTCGCTGCCCGCCTGAGAGGCGAAACGCGCCAGGGTATCCTTCAGGCCCGCGACGTCGTCGCGTAGCTTGCTCATGTCGTCGGCCAGGTTGTCGCGCGCTTCCGACGCCGAGTTCGGCGATCCCGGCGCGGCCGCGGTCGAGCGCCTCGCCGACCTCGCTCCTGACCTGCTCGGCCTGCTGGCGCAGGCCAGAGGACGACGGCGAGCTTGCCGGCGCGCCGGTGCCTGAACTCGGCGGCGGCTTCAATGGCGAATTCGGCGACTGGCTGCTCACCGTCGCCTGAGCATCTCCGCGCGATGCGCCGGTCGTCCGCCCGGCAGTGGAAGTGAAATCCTGTCGTCCGTCCATGGAAGTGGCCTCCTGTGTTTGCGAAGTGAACGCGCCGTGTGGTCCGGAAGTTCCTACGGTACGGAAACTCGGCAGCAGCACTCGGCCAAGGACATAATGTGGTGGATTGAAGTTCCTGCCATTATTGCGGCAACCTTTCTGCAGGAGCTTCAAATCCAAAACCACACTCGATAGTTCGCATGAAAGCATGCTCCGGGGGTGTTTGCGAACGTCGGAATCGGGACACTAGCCGTCCTTCAACCCCCCGGCGGAGAGCCCGGCGACGATCTCGCGCTGCGCCACCACGGTCAACAGCAGCACCGGCAATGTGACCAGCAGCGCCGCCGCCGCCAGCGGGCCCCACGCGATCTGTTCGAACGTGAGCATGTTATAGACCGCCGAGGGAAGCGTGCGCGTGTTCTTGCCGGCGAGCACCACCGAGAAGATGAAATTGTTCCAGGAGAAGATGAAGGCGAGGATCGCCCCGACGACGATGCCGGGCCGCGCCAGCGGCAGCGCGATGTGCCAGAAGCTCTGCCAAGGGCTCGCGCCGTCGACCAATGCGGCGTCCTCGAGCTCGACGGGGATGTTCTCGAAGTAGCCGATCATGACCCACACGATGATCGGCACCGTGATGACGAGATGCGTGATCGCAAGCGCCGCGATGGTGCCGACGAGCCCGACGAACTGGAACAGAAGGAACAGCGGAATCAGGTAGGAGAGTGCCGGCGTCATGCGCGCGATCAGGATCAGCACCGCCGCCTTGGCGGCGCGCGAGCGTGCGATGCCGTAGCCTGCCGGCACGCCGACCAGGAGCCCGAACAGCACTGCGCCGCCCGTCACCAGCACCGAGTTCCAGAAGGTAGAGCACGAAGTTGTTCTTCTCGAACACCGCCACGTAGTTTTCGAGCGTGGGCGGGTTCGGAATGAACACCGGCGGGAACGCGATGTTGTCGACTTCGGTCTTGAGCGAGAGCGAGAGCATCCACAGGAAGACCAGGACGGCGGGCGAGATCAGGAAGATGAGCGAGAGCGCGAACCCGATGCGCGACAGCAGCGATTGCTGCACCACCGCGCCCTGCGCCGGTCGCCGTTCCATGGCGCGTGTCCTCCACATGGTCATTCCGGGGCGCGGCCGAACGCCGCAAGCCTGGAATCCATAAGCACGGCTGCGGAGTGTGGATTCCGGGCTCGCCGCTGCGCGGCGCCCCGGAATGACAATGCAGAAGGCATCACCCGCTCCACTTCGTCTGCTGGCGCACGTAGAGCAAGAGCAGCGACAGCGCGATGATGATGACGAAGAAGATGATCACGACTGCGGAGGCATAGCCGAGATTGTAGAACTGGAACGCCTGCAGGTAGAGAAAATAGTTGAGCGTCTCCGACGCCGTGCCCGGCCCGCCCTGCGAGATCACCGCGATGGTGTCGAACACCTTGAGCGAGTCGATGGTGCGGATGACGACCGCGATCATGACGTAGGGCAGGATCAGCGGCCAGGTGATGTAGCGGAACATCTGCCAGTTCGATGCGCCGTCGATCAGCGCGGAGTCGTAGGGGTCGCTCGGCAACCCGGCGAGCCCGCCGAGCACGATCAGCATCACCAGCGGCGTCCAGTGCCACACCTCGACCAGGACCAGCGTCGGGATCACGGTCGCCGGATCGTAGACCCAGGCGAACGGCGGGACGCCGACGAGCGAGAGCAGGTAGTTGAGCACGCCGAGCTGCGGATGGAACATCATGGTCCACACCAGCGCGATCGCGACCGGCGTCGCCATCATCGGCATCACGAAGATCGTGCGCAGCACGCCGCGGAGCGGGAACTCGCGGTGGAAGACGACCGCGGCCCACACCCCGAGCACGATTGGGATCGCGACCGCCAGGACCGTGAACCATAGCGTGCGCGGGACCGATTCCAGGAAACGCTGGTCGGTCGCGAGCTTGCGATAGTTGGCGAGGCCGACGAATTCGTGGTCGCCGGTCACCTTCCAATCGTGCGCCGACATCCACACCGTGAAGACCCACGGGAACACGATGACCGCGGCGACGACCAGCGTCGCCGGCAGCACGAATACCCAGTATTTGCGCGAGAAGTCGTGGGGCGCGCTCGGGCTGCGCGGCGGAGGTCGATCGGCGGCGGCAAGGTCGGTCACGGCCAGCGACGGTCACCCCTGCTCGGACTTCTCCAGCACCGGCTTGAAGGCCTCGGTCGCCTTCCTGAGCTCCGCGGCCGGATCGGCGCCGGAGATCATGTTGGTGAGCGCGATCCCGAAAACGTCGCGGAACTCCGTCACCGGGATGATCACCGGCAGGCCGGGCCGGCCGATGCGGGCCGATTCGAGGATGCAGTCGAACCACTGCTTGCCGAACCGCGACTGCCGGACCAACTCCTCGTCCTTGAACGCCGAGTTGCGCGCCGGGGCGCCGGCGCCGTTCTGCAGGATCTTGAGCTGGTTCGGCTTGCCGGTGATGTACTGGATGTAGAGCCAGGCGGCGCCCTTGCGGCGCGAGGTCGCCGCGATGCCGAGGCCGTCGCCGAAGATCGCGGAATGTTGCGCTTTCGGTCCCGCCGGCACGACGCCGTAGCCGACCTTGCCGGCGATGCGCGACTTGGTCGGATCCTCGAGCGGGGTCGCAAAGCCGATGCCGTCGAGCCACATCGCGGCGCGCGCTTGCGCGAACGTGGTCTGGCATTCGTTCCAGTTGAAGCCGATGGTGCCGGGCGGCGCCACCTCGCGGTTGAGCCGCTTGTAGAGCTCCGCCGCCCAGACCGCCTCGGGCGTGTCGGTCAAGAGCTTGCCGTCCGGCGAGACGGTGTCGGCGCCCTGCCCGAGCAGCCAGCTCGTCCACACCGGCACGTTGGCGTTCTTGAGGCCGCGCGAGACGAACCCGTAGATGCCCTTGGCGGGATCGGTGAGCTTCTGCGCCGCGGCGAAAACCTCGTCCATCGATTTCGGATAGGCGACGCCCTTCTGCTCGAACAATTCCTTGTTGTAGTAGAGGATCCAATAGTCGACGAAGGTCGGGATCGCGTTCTGCTTGCCGCCTGCCTCGGTGCAGAAATTCATGCCCGCGCGGCCGAAATCGCCGAGGTCGAACTCAGGCCCGGTCATGGTCGGATCGGCGAGGAAGGGCCTCAGATCCTCGAGCCACCTGCCCTTCTCCGACAACCGCTTCTGCACGTGCATCGACAGATGCGCGACGTCGAAGGTCGGCCGCCCGGAGGTGAACTCGATCATCGCCTTCTGGCGCTGCTGCTGCTCGGGGATCTGCTCGGACGAGACCGTAATGCCGGTAAGCTCGGTGAACGCCTTCTCGGCTGCCTGCATCAGGTCCGAGCGCGGGTTCTTCACCAGCAGGACGTCGATCTTCTCGCCGGCGAAACGCTTCCAGCTGAACGCGGCTTGCGAGCCGGCCTCGCGCACCATCGCCGGCGCAGCAATGAGGCCGAGTGCTGAAAGACCTGCGCCGGTGCGCAAAACCTGGCGGCGCGAGACGCCGCGCTTGCGTGCGGTCATGATGTCTTCCCCGTCGGTTTGCTTGTTTTCGAGCTTACCACCGCACCGGTGCCGCACAACCGGGCGCGCGTTCGTAGGGGCGCACCTTGCGGGCGGCCCACACAAAACGAACGGTCGGCGAAGGACCGCCCCTACGGACGGCAGCGTTATGGTTGCCCGAACACCCCGCCCCAGCTCTGCACGCGCGCGGTGTCGACGCCGGCGACGCCAAGGCACTTCCACAGCGTGACGGCGACCGAATCGTAGATCGGCAGGCCGAGCTCCGGTTCAAGCCGTGCCGCAACGGCGGCGCCGCGCATGTTGGTGCACACGATAGCGACCGCGTCGGCGCCCTCGCGCACGACCTCCCGGATCATGCGCTCGATCTCGTCCTCGGGAATCTCCGCGAAGGCGAAGTTGTCGGCGATGCCGAGGTGGCGCTCGGCCGCGCAGGAGAGCCCCTCCGCGCCCCAGTTCGCCGCGATCTTTGCCTGCACGTCGGCGGTGTACGGCGTGACCAGGCCGATGCGGCGCGCGCCCGCGCGGCCGAACGCTTCGCGCAACGCCAGTGTCGTGGTCACCGCCTCGATATCGGTCGCCGCAGTGATACTCCCGGCGAGGCGTTCGTCGCGCTCGAAGCCGAGCCAGCTCGCCGCGGTCCCGTTCCAGGCGATGACATCGACCTTGGCGTGCGCCAGCAGGTCCGCGGCGCGCAGAATCTCGCTGTCATCGAACTGCTGTAGCGACGCAACCGACAGTGCGATCTCGGTGACCTTGAAGCGGCCGAAATGCGCCGAAACCTCCGGCAGGCCGGCCAGCATAGCCGAGGTCACCGGCTCCAGCACGGTGTTGGAGGACGGGGTGAGCATGCCGAGGCGGACGCGGTGGCTCATGGCGGCGTTTCCGGGTTATACGGGTGGCCCTATTCTGACTCGTCATGCCCGGCCTTGTGCAGCCTTGTGCCGGGCATCCACGTCTTTCTTCTGTCGGTTCCGCCGCAGACAAGTCGTGGATGGCCGGGACAAGCCCGGCCATGACGGTGACAGTGGCCGAGAGACCCATGATCGATCCGATTTCGCTCGAACTGTTCAAGAACGCCATCTTCTCGATCGCCGACGAGATGGCGCTGACCGTGTTCCGCACCACCTATTCGGGCGTGCTCAAGGATAACATGGACTACTCCACCGGCTTTGCCGACGCCGACGGCAAGCTCGCCGCACAGGGCCTTACGCTCCCGGCCCACCTCGGCTCGGTGCCGACCGCTATGGAAGCGATCATGCGCCACTTCCGCGACGACCTCGCGGACGGGGACGTCTTCATCATGAACGACCCGTTCGACGGCGGCATGCACCTGCCCGATATCTTCATCTTCAAGCCGTTGTTCCATGCCGGCGAGCGCCTGGCGTTTGCCTGCACGGTCTGCCACCACACCGACGTCGGCGGGCGCGTCGCGGGCTCGAATGCATCCGACTCGACCGAGATCTACGCCGAGGGCCTGCGCATCGCGCCGATGAAGTTGTACTCGGCCGGCCGCCTCAATCAGACAATCATGACCTTCATCGAGAAGAACGTGCGCGTGCCGGTGCAGGTGTTCGGCGACCTGCGCGCGCAACTCGCCGCCTGCCACATCGCCGAGAAGCAGTTCGCCGAGCTGGTCGCAAGGTACGGCGCGCAGGAGACAAAGGCGTATATGCGCGAGGTGATCGACTATGCCGAGCGCCTGACGCGCGCGGCGTTGCGCGAACTGCCGGACGGCGAGTGGAGCTTCGAGGACTTCATCGACGACGACGGCATCGACTACGGCCAACCGATCCGGCTGTTCGTCACCATCCGCAAAAACGGCGAGCATATGGTGGTCGACTGGACCGGCACCAACCCGCAGGTCAAGGGCGCGATCAACAACACGCTCTCGTTCACCAAGGCGGCGTCCTACACCGCGGTGCGCTCGGTGCTGCCGCCCGGCATCCCCAACAACGAGGGGGTTTTCCGCGCCATTGAGGTGATCTGCCCGCCCGGCACGGTCGGCAACGGAGTGCTGCCGGCGGCCTGCGCGGCGCGCGGGCTCACCGGATTCCGCATGACCGACTGCATGTTCGGCGCGCTCGCCATGATGTTGCCCGACCGGGTCAAGGCGGCCGGCGACGGCGGCAATACCGGCATCTCAATCGGCGGCTACGACGGGAGCCGCAAGCCCTTCATCTACGTTGACTTCACTTGCGGCGCCTGGGGTGCGCGCCCATTTGCCGACGGCCTCGACGGCAACTCGCACATGTTCGCCAACATGGCCTCGCACTCGATCGAGGTGACCGAGGCCGAGCATCCGATCGAGCTCACCGCCTACGAGTTCGTACCCGACAAGGCCGGCGCCGGCAAGTTCCGTGGCGGCGTGCCGTTCCGGCGCGACTACCGCTTCCTCGAGCACGAGGGCGTGCTGCAGGTGCGCTCGGACCGCCGCGACCATCGCCCGTTCGGCCTTTACGGCGGCAGCCCGGGCCTGCCGTCGGAGAACTACCTCAATCCGGAAACGGAGAACCGCGTGCTGGCCTCCAAGTTCACGATGACGATCCGCCGCGGCGACGTCTTCCGCCACGTGCTCGCCGGCGCCGGCGGCTGGGGCGATCCGCTCGAGCGCGAGCCGGCGGCGGTCTTGCGCGACGTGCGCAACGAGCTGCTGTCGCCCGAAAAGGCGGAGGCTGACTACGGCGTCGTGGTCGACACCCGTGCCTGGACGGTCGATGCCGCCGCCACGGAAGCGCAGCGCGCTGCCATCCGCGCGGCGCGCGGCTGGCTCGAGGTCCCCAAGGTGCAGCGCCACGACCCGCTGCCGCTGCAGCGTGCGGCGGAGTGAGATGATGGCTTGCAGAACCGTCGTGCGTCCTTCGAGACGCGGTCCTTCGGACCGCTCCTTCTTTTTCGGCCAGGCTCTCAGGATGAGGAGCCGGTGTATGGCACACGCAAACCTCCTCATGCCGAGGAGCGCGCGGAACGCGCCTTCGAGACGCGATCCTTCGGACCGCTCCTCGGGATGAGGAGCCGGTGGATGGCACACACAAACCTCCTCATGCTGAGGAGCGCGTGGAATGCGCGCGTCCCGAAGCACGCACCGCGTTAATTCCATACGAGCCCCAAGCATCATGCCCATAACCTATCGCGTCGGCGTCGACATCGGCGGCACCTTCACCGACATCGTGCTGCTCGGCTCCGACGGCACCATCCACACCAAGAAGCTGTCGTCGAGCATGGAGAACTACGCACAGGCGATCGTCGACGGCCTCGCCGAAGTCTTCCACGAGGCGGCGCTTTCCGGGGCGGCGATCGAGGAGATCCGCCACGGCACCACCGTCGCGTCGAACGCGATCCTGGAGCACAAGGGCGCACGCGTCGGCTTGATCACCACCGAGGGGTTTCGCGACGTGCTGGAGATCCGCACCCTGCGCATGCCCCGCCTTTACGACCTCACCTGGGTGAAGCCGGCGCCGCTCGTCGAGCGCTATCTGCGCAAGACCGTGGCCGAGCGTGTCGACCACAAGGGCCAGATCGAGCACGCGCTCGATCCGGCCGACGCCGAGCGCGCCGTCCATGCGCTGCTCGCCGAGAACGTGGAGGCGATCGCGGTCTGCCTGATCAATTCGTTCGCCAACCCGGCCCACGAGCTGGCGATCAAGGCGATCGTGCAGCGCTTGGCGCCGACGCTGCCCCTGAGCGTCTCCTGCGAGGTTTTGCCCGAGATCAAGGAATACGAGCGCACCTCCACCACCGTCATCAACGCGTATGTGATGCCGATCGTCACGACCTATCTGCGCGCCATGCGCGCCGGCCTCGACGCCGCCGGCATCCCGGCGCGCCTCTTGCTGATGCAGTCGAACGGCGGGCTCACCACCGACGCGGCCGCCGCCGAGCGGCCGATGAACATCATCGAGTTCGGGACCTGCCGGCGGCGTGGTCGGCGCGCAGGCGCTGGCGTGCGCCAAGGGCTTGCCGAAGATCATCACCTTCGACATGGGCGGCACCACCGCCAAGGCCTCGATGGTGGAGGACCGCGAGGTCGCGCGCGCGCACGAATACGCGGTCGGCGCCGGCATCATGGTCGGCTCGCGGCTGCTCACCGGCGCCGGCTACACGCTGAAAGTGCCGGCGATCGACCTCGCCGAGGTCGGCGCCGGCGGCGGCTCGCATGTCTGGATCGACGCCGGCGGATCGCTGCAGGTCGGGCCGCAGAGCGCGGGAGCGACGCCCGGGCCGGTCTGCTACGATCAGGGCGGCACGGTGCCGACCATCACCGACGCCAACGTTTTGCTCGGCTATCTCAACCCGGAGCACCTGGTCGGCGGCGCGCTCGCGCTCAATGCCGAGAAGGCGCGCGCGGTCTTCGCCGCGGCAATCGCCGCGCCGCTCGGCATGGTGATCGAGCGCGCCGCCTACGGCGCCCACCAGATCGCCGCCTCCAACATGATCCGCGCCATCAAGGCGGTGTCGACCGAGCGCGGGCGCGACCCGCGCGAGTTCGCGCTGTTCCCCTTCGGCGGCAACGGGCCGCTGTTCGCGGCCGGCATGGCGGCGGCGCTTGGCATCACGCGCATCGTGGTGCCGCCGTCGGCCGGGCTGTTCTCCTCCTTCGGGCTGCTCTATGCGGACGTCGAGCATCACTACGCGCGCACCTTCCGCCGCCTGCTGCGCCAAGCCGACCTCGCCGACATCCAGGCCGCGTGGGAGGCGCTCGCGGAGCAAGCGGCGGCGCAGCTTAAGGTCGAGGGATTTTCCGGCGCGAGCGCGCGGCTGAAGCGCTCGGCGGCGCTGCATTACAAGGGCCAAACCTACGAGCTCACGGTTCCGGTGCCGGACGGCCCGATCGACTTGGCGATGGTCGCGCATCTCGAGGAGGCGTTCGGCGCCGAGCACGAGCGCACCTACGGACACCGCGCCGGACCCGAGGAGCCGGTCGAGCTGGTGGCGATCCAGGTGGTGGGCGCAGGCCTGCGCGATGGCACCGGCGTCCCGGAGCGCGTCTTATCGAGCCGGGCGGAGCCGGCGGCGGGCGCGCCCCGGCGCGTCTATTTCGGCGCCGAGGCCGGCTGGATCGAGACGCCGGTATTGCGCCGCGCCGACCTCGCGCCGGGGCGCAGCGGTCCGCTGATCGTCGAGGAATACGACGCGACCGCCCTGGTGCCGCCGGGCGCCCGCGCCGTGTTGGACGAGGGCGGCAACATCGTCGTCGAGCTGTGATGGACGCTGCCGTTCCGGATTTCCTCGCCTTCGACTCGCAATGACGTTCCGGTCAACTGCCGCCGCGCGCGGTGCAGGAGCCGTCGATTTGACTGCCGCCACGCTTGCCGGTGAGCTTGCCGACCGGCCCGTCGACATAGCCGGCGAGCACGCAACTCACGCCGTAACCCTCGTTGACGTGTGCGGGATCCGTGCTGTTTTCGCCCTCGCGCTTGGGCATGGTCGCACCGGTCACGACGATGCCGGATCCGTGACTCACCGCAACGGCATCGCCACCATTCCCCGAGATCATGTTCGCCCACAGATCGGCCTGCGAATTGCGGCTAATGACGATCCCACTCCCCTTGTTGCCCGCGAGAACGTTGCCGAGGATTCTCGCAGTCGAACCGCCGCTGATGACGACGGCGTGACCGCCGACGTTGCGTATCGTGTTCGGCAGGGGATCGAAAATAATATAGCCGATGCGCGCGTTGGAGCTCTCGACCACGTTGATGCCGTCGGATGCGACATTCTCGATCGTGTTGGCTCCGATCCTGGCGATGCTGCTTTGATCCAGGTGTATGCCACGCCGACCGGTTTCCCGGATGATGTTGCGTTCGATGACTGCGGACGCGCCCGCGCCCTGACCGGACAGATGGACACCGTCCCGGCCGCCGGTGAGCGTAAATCCCCGTACCGTAATGTCCCGACCCCTTATGAAAACAGGGTCGCGGCCCTGCGGCGCCTTGATCGTGGCCGCACCGCCGCCGTCTAGCGTGACGCGGACGACCTCAGAATTGATCCGGACGCCTTCATTGCAGGCGCCTTTGACCTGAATCGTATCACCCGGCTTCGCGTCCTTGAGCCGCTCCTGAAATTTTTCGCCGGCGTCACAGTCGACGGTCAGGTTTGCGGCAAGGGCCGCGGGCAGTGCCATCCACGTCACGCCGCAGAGCCAAATGATCCACAGCAGTGAACGTTCCAGTCGATCACCCATTGCTTCCTCCCCAAGACGCAAGTGCGGCCAACGGCGCGCGATCCGCCGCGCCCTGGGCTTCCAGCCTTGGCGCACAAGGACTCGATAGTAGCGCACCACATGGGCGCGTCCAGCAAGACGAGACGGTCTGGCTTGCGCCAGACCGGCTGCAGCGACGCGTGTTTGCATGCGCGTACCTTCAGGCGAGGTGCTTCTTGAAGAAGGCGATCGTGCGCTCCCTGGCGAGCTTGCGGACGCCTTCACCATCATCGGCAGTAGCAGCTTCGAATCGGCACCGGATTGCTTTCGGATAGCGTGTCACAGACCCAACATTGCTGCGGCCGCTGGTCATGTTCATCGAGGCTCATAGTTGCGCATAGAAGTCTATGCGCAATTATGATTTCTATGCGCAAGATTAAGCTGCGCATAGGCTGGGAACCGGACAACGGCTTTGGAAACTTTGCTCGGCAAGATTTGGCGGGCGGAGCGCGTCTGTCGCCGGCAGTAAGGATGGGCCCATGGGAATGCTTGACGGCAAGGTCGCTCTCATCACCGGAGCGACCAGCGGCATCGGCGAGCGCACTGCGGAGCTCTTCGTCGCGGAAGGCGCCCGCGTGGTCTTTACAGGCCGGCGCAGGCCAGAAGGGGACGCGATAGCGGCACGGCTGGGTCCGAACGCAAGCTATGTGGCGGCCGACGCAACGAGCGAGCCGGACTGGCAGCGCACCATGCGCCATGTGCTCGACCGCCACGGCCGGCTCGACGTGCTGTTCAACAATGCCGGCGGCCCGGCCCCGACCGGCGGCATCGAGGGCGTTCCGGTGGAAGGCTTTGACGCCGCGATGGCGCTGCTTGTGCGCTCCGTGATGCTCGGCATGAAGCACGCCGCGCCCATCATGAAAGCGCAAGCGGCGGGCTCGATCATCAACAACGGCTCCGTTGCGGCGTATCTGGCCGGATATTCGAGCTCCATGATCTACAGCGCGGCCAAGGCGGCGGTGGTTCACCTGACAAGGTGTGTGGCGATGGAGCTGGGCGAGCATGGCATCCGGGTCAACTCCGTATCCCCCGGAGCGATCGCGACCGGCATTCTGGCCAAGGCGCTCGGGCATGAAGGATGCGAGCAAGGCCGACGGCCTGGCGGCAAAAATCCAAACCGTCTATGCCAAAGTGCAGCCGATCCCGCGGTCAGGCATGCCGGACGACATCGCCCAGTGCGTCTGCTGGCTTGCGTCCGACCGGTCGACGTTCGTCAACGGCGAAGACATCGTGGTGGATGGCGGCATGATCCGCGGTCGAGCCTTTACGCCGCACCAGCAAGGTCTGCAGCAGACCAAGGCCATGTTGGGACTGGCGAACGAAACCTAGCCACCCGGCACGCGCTTCATGCTCGCAGGAGTCACCCCACGACCCGCGGGAGCCACAGCGCGATATCGGGGAAGATGCAGATCAAGGCGATCATCAGCAGCAGTGCGATGACGAACGGGGCGGCGCCGCGCTCGACGTCGGACAATCGCCCGCGGCCGCGGATGCCCTGAATGACGAACAGGTTGATGCCGAACGGCGGCGTCACCATCGCGGTCTGGATCAGCAGCACGATCAAAATGCCGTACCAGACCGGATCGTAGCCGGCCTGCAGGATCAACGGCGTGGTGATGGGGATCGTCGAGATCATCATCGACAATTCCTCCATGAAGGTGCCGAGCACCAGGTAGAGCACGATCACCGCGGCCAGCACCTGCCCGGGCGTGAGCTGGTAGGCCGTGATCAGGCGGCTGAGCTGCTGGGTGAGCCCGATCGTCTGGATGACGATGTTGAGGAAGAAGGCGCCGACCAGGATCGCCACCACCATCGCGGTGGTGCGCACCGTGGCTTCGCAGACTTCGATCAGCATGGCGAGCGTGAGCCGCCGGCGCCAGACCGTGATCGCGAGCGCGCCGACGATGCCGACGGCCGCCGACTCGGTCGCGGTCGCGATGCCGAAGAAGATCGCGCCGACGACCACCATCAACAGCACGAGCGGCGGCAAAAGGTCTGGCAAGAGCCGGATGCGGGCCTCCCAGTTGGTCGGGACCTTGCGCCCGCCCCAATGCGGTCGCCACAGGCACGCGATCAGCACGGTGAGGCTGAACAGCACCGTAAGAATGAATCCGGGGATGAACCCGGCGAGATAGAGCTTCGGCACCGAGGTGTCGGTCATCACCCCGTAGATGATCATATTGATGGAGGGCGGGATCAGGATGCCGAGCGTTCCGCCCGCCGCCAGCGTGCCGAGGAACAGGCGCTCGTTGTATTTGTGCTTGTCGATCTCGCCGATCGCGACGACGCCGATGGTCGCCGCGGTGGCGACGCTCGAGCCGGAGACCGAGCCGAACAGCGCGCACGAGCCGATGTTGGAATGCATCAGCCCGCCCGGCAGCCAGGACAGCCACTGGGTCAGCGCGTTGTACATGCGCTCGGCGATGCCGCTGCGCAGCAGGATCTCGCCGAACATGATGTAGAAGGGTACCGCGGTGAGGATGAAGTTGTTGGTGGTCGCCCAGGCGAGCTCACCCATCACGCGGGTGAGCGGCATCGGCGAGTAGAGCTGGTTGAGGATCAGGCCGGTGAGCCCCATGCCGGCGGCGACAGCGATCGAGCTGCCGAGCACGGCCAGCAGCACGATGAGCGAGACCGCGACCGTCATGACTTGCGCTCGCTCTCGATCGCGTGCTCGACCGCGCGGATCTCCTCCTCGGCCTCGGCCACCGCCGACTTCGAGCCGATGAGGTCGAACAGCGCCCGCAGGTCGCCGGTGACGTAGGCGGCGAGCGCGCGCGCCAGCAGCAGCAGCGCGACCGCGACGAAAAAGACGAGACCCATGACCCACAGCGCCTGCGGGATCACCAGCGGCGTCTCGAGCTCGTTCATCGAGCGCGAGCCGGAGACGTAGGACTGCTGCAGCATGCCCCAGCCGTGCCACGCAACCAGCGCGATGAACAGCGCGAAGCAGGCAAGGCTGACGAGGTCGAGGGTCGCGCGCACGCGGGCGCGCGCGCGCGCATACACGGTGTCGATGCGGATGTGCGAGCGTGACAGCAGCGCGGCCGAGAAGCCCCACGCGCTCGAAATGGCGAGCGCATAGCCGGACAGCTCGTCGGCGCCGCCGAGCGTCACTGCGAACACGTAGCGCAGAGTGATGTCAACGCAGATCGCCAGCGCCGCCAGCATCAGCATCGCGCCGCCCACGATCGCGCCGACGCGCGCGACGCCGTGCGCGATCCCCTGCAAGCGTGCCGCTATGGTGTCCATGCGCCCCCGCCCCCGCAAGCCGATCTTCATCCCTCCCCGCGAAGCGGGGGAGACTGGCGGGCGCGCAGCGCCCGCCGGGTAGGGGCACCAATGAACGCCGCGCTATCACCCCACCCGGCTTTGCGCTGGCGCGCGAAGCCACCCTCCCCTTTCAGGGGGAGGGATAGGCGCTACGGCGTCGGCGCCTTGAGGCCGAGCGCCTTGCCGACGGTGTCGTTCCATTCGCGCGCGCACTCGGCGCCGCAGCGCTTGGCCCAGCCGGCCAGTACCGCGCCCTCGACCAGCTTCTTGTGCGTCTCCGCCTCGGCCGGCTTGACCGCCACGATCGTGGTCTTGGCGAGCTTGCCCATGGTGCAGGGCTGCTTGCCGGTGTTGCAATTCTCCGCCTCCGCGGTCGTCGTCTTGATCGTCGCCCACATCTTGTCCTCGTAGGCCTTGGCCTGGTCGAGGATGAATTGCTGCACCTTCGGATCGAGCCGGTTCCAGGTCGAGAGGTTGACCGCGAGCACGTTGATGCTCCAACCGAGCGACATCGGGTAGATCGACTTGGTCACCTCGTTCCAGCCCGCGGTGTTGCCCGACAGGCTGCCGGTGACGCCGCAGTCGACCACGCCCTGGTTGAGCGCGGGAACGACTTCGGCGAACGCCATGCTCACGACCGTCGCGCCGACGCCGCCGAGGAAGTCGCGCATTGTGTTGTTGAACACGCGGATCTTCTTGCCCTTGAGGCCGTCGAGTCCGCCGATCACCTCGCGGCACCAGAACACCTGCGGGGTGTTGCCCCCGAAGGCGAGGAACTTGGCGTTCCAGTTCTTCTGCATCTGGCGGTCGATCACGCCGCGATAGGCGTTGCACGCTTCCCGTGCCTTGTCGGGATCGAGGGTCAAGCCCGCAAGGTCGCAGGCCTCGAAGCGCGGGTCGTCGCCGGCCATCTTGGAGATGTCCATCGCGGCGAAGTCCATGACGCCGAGCTTCAGGAGCCGCAGCATGGTCTTGTCGTCGATGCCCATCTGGTCGAGCGGCGTGACGTCGGCGGTGACCGCGCCTTTCGAGGCCTCTGGAATGGTTTTGCGCCAGAACGGCAGTTCGTCGTGGATCGACACCGGCGTCGGGCTGTTCAGCCCGATCACCTTGAGATGCGTCTTGGGCAAATCCTGCGCCTGCGCGCCGGCGACGAGCGCGGCGCCGAGTCCCAATCCCAGCAAGAAACGGTGCAGCATGTTTGAGCTCCCCGAACGGCCGTGCGGAACAGGTCCGACGGCTCCTGCGTGGCAGTCTGTCATCAGTGGCCGCAGCATTGCAATGTCCCGCGGGTTTCGCCTCAAGCGCGAAGCCTTGCCGGCGCTCCACCTCTCCCCGTTGTTGGGGAGAGAGCCTGCCCCGGACTTGATCCGGGTGACCGGCGTGCCTGGCCGGCGAAGCTCTAACCCCTCGCCCGCCCGCGCTTCGCCTCGCTCAGCGCGGTCGACCTCTCCATTCGGGAGAGGTAAAGAGCGCGCGTCGGCAATGAATGCATGCCCGAGCGCCGAACGGGAGGAACGGACATGACAACCACGATCGGTTTCGTCGGTCTCGGCCTGATGGGGACCGGGTTCACGCGCCGGCTGCTCGAGACCGGCCACCGCGTCATCGGATTCGACATCGAGGCCCGGAAGGTGGCGGCCGCCGCCAAGGCGGGCGTCGCGCCTGCCGCGAGCGCGGCCGAGGTCGCGGCGGCGGCTGACATCGTGCTCATCTCCGTCATCGATACGCACGCGGTCGAGGACGCAACCCTCGGGCCGCAGGGCGTGATCGCGAACCAAAACCTCGCCGACAAGGTCGTGGTCGACCACTCGACAACCGAGCTTCCCGCGACCGCGCGGATCGCGGCCGCGCTCGCCGCGCGCGGCGCCGCCTTCGTCGACGCGCCGGTGTCGGGCGGGCCGGAGGCGGCGGAGGGCGGCACGCTCGCCATCATGGCGGGCGGCGCCGACGCGGCGATCGCGACGATCGCGCCCACGATGGCGCGGCTCGGCACGCTCACCCACATGGGGCCGGTCGGCGCCGGGCAGGCGACCAAGCTTGTCAACCAGACCCTGGTCCTGACCAACTTCTGCGTGCTCGCGGAGGCGCTCCGTCTCGCGCAGGCGCACGGCGTGGACGCGCGCAAGATCCCGGAGGCGCTTGGCCGCGGCCACGCCGGCTCGAACCTGCTGCCGGTCGCCTTTGCGCGCATGATCGCGGAGGATTTCGCGCCGCGCGGCTATGCCCGCCAGGTGCTCAAGGATCTCGAAATGCTCAACGCGGCCGCGCGCACCAAGCACCTCGCGATGCCGATGGCGTCGCAGGCGCTCACGCTCTACCGGCTGCTGGTCGCCGCCGGCAACAGCGAGCTCGATGCCACCGCGGTGGTGACTCTCTATCCGAAAGCGGAGAACGCGTAGGGGCGACCTAACGCGTCCGCTCCAGGGCGCGTTTCAACCAATCGCTGGGCGGCGCCAGCGACGCTGTCTTTTCGTAGTCCGTGCGCGCGAGGTCGCGGCGACCCTGCTTCTCGTGCAGCCAGCCGCGGCTGACGTAGATGAACCCGTCGTCGGGCCGAAGCTCCAGGGCCTTGGCATATTCTGCCAGGGCTTCGTCGCTTTGCTCCGTGGTGCGGAAGACGTTGCCGCGATGAGTGTGGGCGCGCGCAATGGTCCGGTCACGCTCCCGGCTCCGGCGACGCGCCGCCTCGTCTCCGCGCGCGATCAGACCATCGTGGGTCTTGTGGGCGGCGACGATCGCCTGCGCATAGTCGGCCAGCGCGTCGTCGCGCCGGGAGATTTTCTCCAAGACCCGCCCGCGGTCGATCAGCGTGTCGGCGGAATTTGGATTCCGCTCCAGCGCCGTCGCGAAATCCCGCAAAGCGTCATCGTGGCGCCCGAGATCGGAGAGCAGGATTCCGCGATGCCGATAGCTGATGGTGAAATTGGGCTGCAAGGCAATCGCCTTATCGTAGTCAGCGAGCGCATCCTGCTTTCGTCCGGCCCTTTCCAGGGCCGACGCCCGCCGATGATAAGACCAGGCAGCCGTCGCCTTGTCGGAGCCAAAGAGCTTGATCGCGCGCGAAAAGCTGCGCACTGCGGCCTCGTAGTCCCGCGCCGCGTAGTGAGCGTCGCCTTCCCGCTGCGCGGCGAATGCCCGTCGGTTTGCCCCTCGGGCTTCCCACGTCTGCATCACTTCGGGCGTGGCCAGCTTGCGGAAGGCCTCGTACGCCAGATGGCGGAGGCCGAGATCCCGTCCCCACATCACAACCACGGCGACCACAAGCAAAGCGGCGATGAAAACCGTCGCGAATATTCGCGCCCAAGTAATGAAGCCGCGGTCCGGTGGCTGCGTCATCGCCCGCCCCGACCGAATCGGACCCCTGCGGGTTCGGGCCGCGCTCGTTGCGCGGCACTCCGAGATCGATCAGTAATCAGAGCGCGCCGGCGAGAAGGAATAGAAGCAGCGCCCATTCGACGCGCCCGAGTCTGGTCGCGTCCGTGGGCGCGCCCTACCGAGCCTATCTGTTCCGCGGCGGCCGCCGAACGCCGTGTTGGACCATCTATGCCGTGCACGATAAAGATCCGCACGGTCGACATCTTGTTTGAATGCCAGCCGCGATCCGCGGGCGCTCGATGGGGAATAGCCAATGCCGCCCGGATTGCTCCCCTCAATCCGGGCTTCTGCTGCACCGCGTGCGAGAGACGGTGCCCCGTTGCCGGCTGGACTTACTTGACCTTGAGGTTCTCGGCCGAGGTCTTGCCGCGATTGGCGACCTCCTCGTACTCGACCTGCTGGCCCTCGTTGAGCGTGCTCAAGCCGGCGCGCTCGACGGCCGAGATGTGGACGAACACGTCGCGTCCGCCGCCGCCCTGCGGCTGAATGAACCCATAGCCCTTCGTCGGGTTGAACCATTTCACCGTGCCGGTAGCCATCAAACGATCTCCAAGGTGCATGTGTACGGCCCACGGCTCAAAGCGACATTGGCCGATCGGGGGTCTCCGCCGATACCGAGGGTCATACCGGCTGGCGGCGAAAACCGCAAATGGAATGCCCCTGAATTTTCCGATCCAGACCGGTCCCACGCTTTGCACGTTCATGCGCGCCAGTGTTCCCATACCGAAGCTTGCACACCGCCGCGGCCCCTGTCAGTGCGAGCCTCGGAATCAAAGGGACGCCCGGCAAGTCCATAGTTCCAGTGTGGCTTTTGGTGTGGCTTTTGGTGTGGTTTTTAGGTTTGACGTTGCTCTACGCGATTGCCGCCGCGATGGAGGAGCTTCAATTCACCACACGAGCCGGGCTGCTGATTTGACTCGCCATGCGGCCGGCAAGAGTGCAAGCTCGCTGCATCGTCGGCCACCACAACAAGCGGACAGGCGCCGACGGCTGAGAGAGCGATTGCGCTCCCGCCTGACCTACGAGGCACCGAGGGGCGAACGTCCAGGCACCGTTCATCCGTGCGCGCAAGGCTTTGGCCTCCCATGCCGGGGCCGGCTCAATACGCGTGCGCATTCCGATCGGCTGGAACGCAGAGGGGTAGTCATGGCGGCAAGATTGATGGTGGCTCTCCCCTATTTGCTGGTGGCGATCGTGCTCGCCTACGCCGCCAATCAGATCCTCTATTGAGGGCCGCGCGCGCATCTTCATCTTCGGGTCGGACGCGCACCGCGAGTTGCGAACGTTCGCGGTCCGTCGGCCGCCCCTTCGCTCGGCGGGCGTGCCGACGCTAGATCAACGCCCGGCCGGTGGCCCGGCCTCGCCGATACCGGTCAGCGCTTCCATGAAGGCGATGAGGTCGCGCCGCTCCTCGTCGGTGAGCTCGATCGGTTGCATCAGGGGCGAGCGGCTCGGCCGATCGATGCCGCCCTTTTCGTAAAGCTTCATCACCTTGGCGAGCGTCGCCTCTGAGCCGTTGTGCATGTAGGGCGGGCGCAGCGCTACCGAACGCAGCGTCGGCGTCTTGAAGGCGAATTGCATCAGCGCATCCTCCTTGTCGACGCGCCCACGCCCGACATCGGTCGTGGTGGTGCCGATGTCGTGGAACTTGTCGTCGGTGAAGCGCCAGCCGCTGTGGCAGGCGAAACAATTGGCCTTGCCGTTGAACAGCACGAAGCCACGCTTGGCGGCGTCGGGGATCGACTGCTCGTCGCCGTCGATCCAGCGGTCGAACGGCGCCGTGCCGGGCTCCAGCGTGCGCTCGAACGCTGCGATCGCCTGCACGATGGCATCGATGTCGATCGCTACGCCCGGCAGCGCGGCATTGAACTTCACGACGTAGGCGGGATCCGACCGGATGCGCGCCTCGATCGCCTCGACCTTCACCGGCGTTTCGGTCTCGCGCATCGACATGGAGCCGGTCGCGATCGAGGCTTTGGCCTGCGCTTCGAGCGTCGGGCTCCTCCCGTCCCATCCGACGGGGGCATTGCCGGCATGGCCGATGCCGATCAGCGGCTGCGACTTGCGCGAGGTCAGCTTGCCGGAATCGTTGCGGCTCTTGGCATCGAGCACGCCCCAGCCGAGCTCAGCGAAATGGCAGCTCGCGCACGCGGTTTTGCCGGAGGCGGAAATCTGCGGCGCGAAGAACAGCTCGCGCCCAAGCTCGACCAGCGCGGGATCGTCAACCGGCCGCGGCGCCGGCCGACGGTACTCGCGCTTCATCGCGGCAAGCTCCGCCGGTGAGACGCCTTGCGCCTGGACCGAGACGACGACGCCGAACGCGAGCCAGCCGGCCGGGCCGAAAATCATCAGCGCGGCGCGTATGCGGGGCGCAAGTCGCATCAAAACCTCCATTGTGCCAGCGGGTCCCGCGCGCGTTGCGGCGCGGAGCGCTGCTGCAGGATCTTCGAACACGCAGGCGTCTGTGGCGGTCCCGGTTCTGTGAGCCGCCTCACAGCGTTCCGCTTATGCTGCGCTGCCCAGGGCACCGACATGCTCCTTGCTTGCTGCCGTTGCCATGACGCATTCTCCGCGCCGACGCCCGTCGCGTCTACCGTACTGGCGCGCCACGGTGCGGATTGGGGCCGCGGCCCGTGCCTTGGGCCGCTGCCCAGCACGCTCGCGCCCGCCAGCCGAAAAGCCCGCGCTCGACATCGTGCGTCGCTCGAGCTCGCACGGCGGGGGCGGCTGTTGGAGTCGCCCCGTGGTATCGTCGAAGGGCGCCCACGAGGGCCACCCACACGGCTGCGGCCGCGCGCCCGCAACATCGGGCCCGCGCGCCGGGAACCAACGCGAAGCGCGCGCGGTTGAAGCGGTATGAACGCCGTATCGGAGTGGCCGCGCAATCGGCTCCTGCTCGCCCTGCCCTCGCGCCATCTCAAACGGCTGATGCCGGAGCTCGAACCCGTCCGCTGCCGGCACGGGCAGATCCTCATCGACGCCGACAGCTCGCTCGACCATGTGTTCTTTCCCGACAGCGGTGTCGTCTCGGTGGTGGCGGTCTATGCCGACGGCAGCATCATCGAGATGGCGACCATAGGCCGCGAGGGCTGCACCGGCTTGCAGGCCGTGTTCGGCGCCAAGAGCTCCTCGGTGCAGCTGCTGGTGCAGATCCCGGGCAGCGCGGCCAGGATGTCGCGGGCGGCGTTCGCCCGCGCCATGGGGTCGATGCCGTCGTTCCGCAATCTGATGTACGCGTACGTGCATGCCTTCCTCGAGCAGGTCATGGTCTCGGTCGCCTGCAACGGCGCGCACAGCCTGACGCAGCGCCTGGCGCGCTGGCTCTTGATGATGCGCGACCGCAGCGACGGCGATGTCCTGCCGATCACCCAAAACCTGCTCGCCGAGATGCTCGGCGTGCAGCGACCGACCATCAGCAACGCGGCGCGGGAGCTGGAGCGCGCCGGCGTGATCGCGCGCGGCCGGGGGCAGGTCACGATCCGCGACCGGCAGCGCCTCACCAAGGCATCGTGCGAATGCTATCAGCTGGTTCGCACGCGCGTCGCTTTTCACCTTCCCAGGACCTACCCGGAGGCTCTTCCCCCTCGGTAATGTACATTACCGACAGCAGGGCCGCCCTCGTTGCACAATCGGGACTGGCGGGGGGCCGGGCACGAGCCTCTGCGGCAAGATCGCCGTCTTGCTGTCGGGGATGCGCGGCCTGGATCGCTTTAGGCGCACGCCGAAAGTTCCGCCCGGACGAGGGGGAGAGCACGATGGCCGGCCCGCGGTCGCCATTCGGCGACGGAGCGTTCGATCCTGAGTTCATCCAAGTCATGACCGCCGCGTTCGAGGACGCTTGGCACTCGCTGCCGACCGCCGGGGTACGGTCCGAGAGCGATCAACGCGATGCGGTGCGCGACATGCTGGCCAGGTGCATCATCGAGGCGGCGCAGCTCGGCGAGCGCGACCGGCGCCGGCTGCGCGATGCGGCCCTCGCGTGCCTGGCGAAGGCGTGGAGCGCCAGCGGCGACGCGTAGCGCCCTAAGAGTGCGCAAAGGTGCGCGGCGAGCAGGACCTCAGGCTCCGGGTCGTCGCCCGTTGAGCGCGTCGACGTCTGTCCCGGGCGCAGACCTCACGCCAAGACAATGCGGGTGATGTCCTCGCCGGTCTCGTCGTCAATCACGACGAAGTCGATGCCGCGCTCGACCCAACAGCGCAGGTCGTCGAGCTCATGCAGGTCGAGATTGGCGTCGAACAGCACCGCCCGCGGCGCGTAGCTGTGCCGGTGGAAGGTGACGACGATCGGGTCGCGTGGCGCGCTTGGCGACATCGGGGCTCCCTGCTGCGGGCGCAAGCGTAGCACGGCTCGTGGCAAGCGTGCGAGTGCGGGCTACTGGCCGCACGAGTATCCGGGCCTATCGCAGCGCGGGCGCCCTCATGGGTCTGGCGCGGATAGGCGTTGCACGACCTGCGGCATGCGTGCGAGCTGGCGCAGATAGGCGGGATCGTAGATCGAGTGCCAGTGACTGACTTCGATCGCCGCGATGCGAATGGCTATCGGCAACTCCGCAACCGTGTAAGCGCGAACCGCAATTGCCGACCGTCTGGCCCCCGCCCTCCTCGGCTGGCCCCTAAGGCGAGCCGCGCAGCTCGGATACGTTGAGGAGTTGTCATTGCCGGGCTTGACCCGGCAATCCATCCCCCTGAAATAGACGCGCGTTCAAAATGGATGCGCGGGGTCGGGCCCGCGCACGACGGTAGGGAGGCGCCGGTGGCGTACGAGACGATCCGCTACGCGGAGGACGGCCCGGTCGGGACGATCACGCTCAACCGTCCCGACGACGGCAACATGTTCACGGCGACCATCTGCCACGAGATGCGCGACTGCATCAACGCGATCCGCCGCGAGACCCGCACCCGCGTAATCGTGCTCACCGGCGCGGGCGACAGGTTCTTCTGCATCGGCGGGCGCAAGGGCGACATGGAGGACACCACGCTCTATGCCGGCACGCTGCCGATGCTCGACATGTACGAGTTGCATCGAGCGGCTGCAGAAGCCGGTGATCGCCTCGGTCAACGGCTTCGCGGTCGGCGGCGGCAACGTGCTGCAGATGGTGTGCGACCTCACCATCGCCAAGGAGAGCGCGGTGTTCCGCCAGGTCGGCCCGATGATGGGCTCGTTCGATGCCGGCTACGGCACCTGGTATCTGGAAGACCTGGTCGGCAAGAAAAAGGCCAAGGAGATCTGGTTTCACAATCCAAAGCTCTCCGCGCGCGAGGCGCTCGCCCTCGGCCTGATCAACAAGGTGGTGCCGGACGACAAGCTCGCGGAGGAGACACGCCGCTTCGCGGTCGAGATCGCCGAGCGCGGCGCCTTTGCGCTCGCCGCCGTCAAGACCGCCTTCCTGGCGCGTCACGGCGGCGTCGCGGGGCTTGCCCGCATGGCGCACGACCTTCTGCTGCGCGCCTATCTCGAAAGCGAGGAGAGCCGCGAGCTCGGCGAGGCCTTTGCGGCCAAGCGCACGCCCGATCCGGAAAAGTTCGGGCGCTGAGCAGAACATGAGCCGTCACTGCGAGCCGAAGGCGAAGCAATCCAGGAGACCGGCGCCGCATGGATTGCTTCGTCGCTACGCTCCTCGCAATGACGGCCCCCTTCCGACGATCCCGCCCTAGGCAAGATGCGTCCTTTCCTCACCCTGCACCATCCCGCGGCGGCGCGGCGCTATTACGCCGACGGGCTCTGGCAGGCCGAAACGTTTTACGCGCTGCTGGCGCGGCACGCGGCCGAGCGACCGGCGGCGCACGCGTTGCGCGGCCGCGAGGCGCCGCTCACCTGGAGCGAGCTCAAAGCTCTCGTCGACGGCGTCGCGGCCGATTTCTACGCGCAAGGACTCGCGGGCGGCGACCGCGTCTCGCTCTGGCTCGGCAACCGTATCGAGGCCGTGGCCACCTTCCTCGCCTGCTCGCGCCAGGGTTACGCCTGCAATCCGTCGCTCCACCGCACCTATACGTGCGCCGAGATCGTGCAACTGCTCGACCGCCTGCAGACGCGCGTCCTGGTTACCGAGCCCGGCTGGGGCGCCGACCGCGCGCGCGTCGATTTCGACTCGGCGCTCGCCCAGGTGACTTCGCTCCGGCGCGTCTACTCGCTGCCGGATTTCCCCGCATCCGCGCGCGTAGGCGAGCCGCTCGCCGCACCGGTTACCGATGCCGACAAGGTCGCGTATCTGGCCTTCACCTCGGGGACAACGGCGGCGCCCAAATGCGTCATGCATTCCGACAATACGCTGCTCGCCAACGCGCGCGACATGGTGCGCGACTGGCGGCACGGGCCGGCGACGCGGCTCCTGACCTTGAGCCCGCTGTCGCACCACATCGCCTGGGTGGCAGTGGCGCAATGGCTGGTCGCCGGCTGCGAGCTGATCGTCAACGACCCGCCGGCGGGCAAGCACGCGTTCGACTGGATCGTCGAGACCGGTGCGACCTACGTCATGGGGGTGCCGACCCACGCCATGGATGTGCTCGCCGAGCAGGCGCGCCGCGGCGCGAAACGGCTTGGCGCGGTCGCGACCTTCTACATGGCCGGCAGCCCGATCCCGCCGTCGGTCGCGGAGGCGTTCGTTAGGCAGGGCATCAAGCCGCAGAACATCTACGGCATGACGGAGAACTCCTCGCACCAATACACGCATCCGGGCGACGATCGCGCGACCATCGTGACGACGTGCGGGCGCGGCGGGCGCGCCTATGAGGTGCGGCTGTTCGATCCCGCCGATCCCGACCGCGAGGTCGCGCGCGGGACCGTCGGCGAGATCGGCGGACGCGGCGCCACGCTGATGCTCGGCTATTTCGGCAACCAGGATGCGACCGCGACGAGCCACAATCGCGACGGCTGGTTCCTCTCCGGCGATCTCGGCGTGCTCGACGAGCGCGGCAACCTCACGATCGTCGGCCGCTCCAAGGACCTCATCATCCGCGGCGGTCACAATATCCATCCGGCGCATATCGAGGCGCTGGCGCTCCGCCATGCGGCGGTTGCGCGCGCGGCCTGCTTCCCGGTCGCTGACGAGCGCCTCGGCGAGCGCGTCGCCATCGCGGTCATCGGTGCGGTTGAGCCGGAGGCGCTGCTGGCGCATCTCGCCGCCGAGGGGCTGTCGACCTACGACATGCCGGAATATTTCGTCGCGCTCGACGCCTTCCCGCTCACCGCCAGCGGGAAGATCCTCAAGCGCGAGCTGGTCGAGATGGTGAAGCGCGGCGAGCTTTCTCCGGTGCCGGTGCGCAGGCAGGATGCACGGGAGATCGCTTGAGCGGTCCCTCGCTTCAGGTGCGCAAACGGCCCCGCTCGATTGGCGGGGCCGTTTCCTTTGCTGCCTTTTGGGGCTGGGCTTTTTTCTGCGGTCGGGATTGAAGAGGGACCATGGTCCCTCTTCAAATGAAGCCGGCTAGCGAATGAGGCTACTTGCCGCCGACGCCGCCGCCCCCGCCGCCGCCCCCCCGCCGCCGCCGCCCCCACCGCCGCCGCCGCCACCGCCGCCGAGTTGCCGCCGCCACCGCCGGAGTTGCCGCCGCCGCCGCTGTTGCCGCCGCCGGAGCCGGTGTTACCGCCGCCCCCACCGGCACTGGCGCTGGCTCCTCCACCTCCGCCGCCCTTACCGCCGCCGCCACTGCTGGATGCCCCTTGACTGCTGCCGGAGGCCTTGCCCCCACCGAGTCCGGTAGCCGACGAACTGCTCTTGCCTTGGCTCAACGCCCCGCCTTTGGAAGCTGGAGAGCCAGGAACGGCCGGCACATCATTTTGCGCCCTGCCTTGTTTGGCGATGCCCGGAGGCGCTGGATCCAGGCCGTTGCCGAGGCCCATATTCCCCTTCGCGGAGCCGGTGCTCCCACCGCCGCCGCCGCCTCCGCCCCCACCGCCACCGCCACCGCCCCCGGCATTGCCGCCACCGCCGCCAGGGTTCCCGCCGCCACCGCCGCCGGGGTTCCCGCCGCCACCGCCGGTGTTGCCGCCACCGCCGCCGGTGTTACCGCCGCCCGACCCGGTATTACCGCCGCCCGATCCGGTGTTACCCCCGCCCGCGGCGGGACCGCCGCCTTGGCCGCCTCCCCCAGCGCCGGTGCCACCGCTTATCCCGGTGTTTCCGGTTGCGGCTGTCGACCCGGTGTTCCCAGTCGCTCCGGGAAATCCGAGGTCTTGTCCGGGGAACCGTAAAGACGGAGCGGCTAACCCGGTGTTTCCATCAGCAGCTGCTGACCCGGTATTACCAGGCGCTCCGGGAAATCCGAGATCTCGGCCGGGAAACCGTAAAGACGGACCGGCGAACCCGGCGTTTCCAGCAGCTGCTGACCCGGTGCTACCAGGCGCTCCGGCAAATCCGAGGTCGCGTCCCGGACCGCGGTCGAAGACAGGCGAGTCATAAGGGCACAGCCAGTGCCGGTTGGCGCCTTGACCGCGGATTTCACAGCCGTAGGCGCGAAGGTCCCTCGGTTGGGCCTGAACGAGAGAAGTCGATGCGGCCAATACGATGGCCGTCAGCGCCAGATGAGTCATTTTGTGCATGGACGGTACTCCAATGGTTGCAAGGCCCTCGCCTCCTGCATTGGCAACCACGTCGCCCTGATTTTGTTTCAAGTTTGCAGAAAATGCGCACGATTGATTTTTCAAGATCAGCGGCCGACGCGCCGTCCATCGATTTAAAATAGTTGATGAGGGAAATTCGGTATGCTCGACGACTCTGGGCCCACGCCGAATTTCGCAGCAGATTCAATGGTTTGAATATAAGCTTCGGAAGCTTTTTTCTGCTTTGGGATGACGAAACGCCGTGCCGCCGTCTCCGGTGCGTACCGTTTTCGGCGGCGGTATGCCGTGGTATCAAGCCGCAAGGGTATATACCTTTTTATATGGGTATATATCTTTCCTGCAGACCCAGTACCCTTTTTTAAGGCGGGAATAATGGTGGCGGCGCCAAATCCATGCGTTGCGCGCCTCAAAGATAGAGGTGCGGCGGCTTGCCGTCGCAGCCTGCGGCTCAGCGCGCGTTTTGCCAGTGACCGCAGCACGCGGATCGCGATCGGCTCCGTGCGGCGGAGCACGTGCACGGAGGCACCGTGGCGCCGCCTTCGAGCGGCTTGAACCCGCGCGTGCCACCCCGCGCCGACCTCTCAGCCGAAGGCGGATGTTTCCGACTCCGGCCCCTCGTGACTGGCCGAGCTTGGGTAAACCCAGGGTAACCCCGAGTTCGGCCGCAAGCGGGGAGAGGTAAGCCCTACCTTTCGTTGATTGATCTGACCAAGGCACGATGCGAAAGACTGAGGGCCCGTAGTCACTCTTCATTGCGAGTCAAGGATGGCCTGGACGGTCGGCGTCGATGTCGGTGGCACCTTCACCGATTTCTTCGCCTTCGACGACTCGAGCGACCGCATCGTTCTGCACAAGGTGCCCTCGACGCCGGACAAGCCCGCCGAGGCGGTGATCGCCGGCCTCTCCCAGCTTGCGCGCCGGCACGGCATCGATCTCACCACCGTCACGCGGCTTTCGCACGGTACGACGGTCGCCACCAATGCGCTGATCGAGCGGCGCGGTGGCAAAGTTGCGCTGGTCGTGACCGAGGGCTTTCGCGACCTGATCGAAATCGGACGGCAGATCCGCCCGCATGTGTTCAGCCTGCAGGACGACTATCCGGCGCCGCTGGTGCCGCGCGAGCTGCGGTTCGAGATGCCGGAGCGCATGACGGCCAACGGCGAGGCGATCCGCGCGCTCACCCCCGATGCCCTGCCGAAACTAGTGCAGGCGATCGGGCAGGCCAAGCCCGATGCCTGCGCAATCTGCCTCCTGTTCTCGTTCCTCAACCCATCGCATGAGACGATGATCCGCGACGCGCTCGCAGCCGCGTATCCGGACATCTTTCTGTCGACTTCGTGCGAAGTGCAGCCGGAGTTTCGCGAATACGAGCGGCTCTCGACCACGGTCCTCAACGCCTACCTGCAGCCAGTCATCGATCGCTATCTGGCCGATTTCGCCGAGCGCGTCGCCAAAGCGGCGCCGAACGCGAGCCTCGGCATCAACCAGTCCTCCGGCGGCCTGATGTCGGTTGCACGTGCGCGGCGCGTGCCGATCCGCACCGCCCTGTCGGGACCGGCTGCCGGCACGGTCGGCGCAATCCATATGGCCCGCCTCTCGGGCGTTGCGGATGTCATCTCGCTCGACATGGGCGGGACCAGTGCGGACGTCGCGCTGGTCCGCGACTACGGCGCCGGCACCACGTTCAACAAATGGATCGAGGGCTACCCGGCACGGCTGGCCTCGCTCGACATCAACGCAGTCGGCGCGGGCGGCGGATCGATCGCGTGGTTCGACCGCGACGGGCTGATGAAAGTCGGGCCGCAGAGCGCGGGCGCGCAGCCGGGCCCGGCCTGCTACGGACGGGGCGGCAACGACGCGACCGTCACCGACGCCAACCTGGTGCTCGGCCGCCTGTCGCCGCGCGGACTGCTGGGCGGCGACATGGCGCTCGACGCCGGCCTGGCACGCAAGGCGATCGCACCGCTCGCCGAGCGCCTCGGCTTCTCGATCGAGCGCACCGCGCACGGGGTGCTCGGCATCGTGGTCGCCAACATGGTGCGCGCGATCCGCGCCATTTCGGTCGAGCGCGGACATGACCCGCGCGCCTTCGCGCTGCTCCCGTTCGGCGGGGCAGGGCCGCTGCACGCGACCGACGTCGCCAAGAGCCTCGGCATCCGCCGCTGCCTGGTTCCGTTCGCGCCCGGCATCCTGTGCGCGCAGGGACTGATCGTGTCCGACCTGCGGGAGACCTTCGTGCGCACCGCGGTCACGCCGCTCACCGCGGCGCGGCTTGATGACATCCGGGCGCGGATCGCTGAGCTGAAGGCGCAGGCCGAGACCTGGTTCGTCAGCGAAGCGATCGGGGAAGCGCACCGGATCAGCGACATCGTGCTCGATGCGCGGTTCGTCGGGCAGAATTTCGAATTGCCAATCGCCTTAGGTCACGCCGAGCCCATGCCCGGCGCCGAGGACATCCGGCAGCTTTTCTTCGCCGAGCATGATCGGGCGTATGGCTTCCACAATCCGGCCGATGCGGTGGAGGTCGTGAACTTCCGGCTGATCGCCGTCGGGCGCCTGCGCCAGCCCGCAGCGAGCCCCGGCGAGCAACGTCGAGGGCCGGCGCCGCACGCGAACGACGCGCGGCCGGTGTGGTTTGAGCCCGAACAGGCGGAGCGCACGCCGATCTACGATCGCGCCGCGCTGCGCCCCGGCGACGTCATCGACGGCCCCGCGGTGATCGAGCAGCTGGATTCGACGACGCTCTTGTTTCCCGGCGACCGCGCGGTCGTCGACCCGTATCTCAATCTCGCGGTCGAGCTTGCCCCATGAGCGGGTTTCCGTCATTGCGAGGACCGCAGCGACGAAGCAATCCAGCTGTGTCGCGCTGCTCTGGATTGCTTCGCTTCGCTCGCAATGACGGACATATGACCCCATGAGCATCGATCCGATCACCCTCGAGATCCTGTCGAACGGCCTCAAGTCGATCGCCGATGAGACCTACATCGCGTTGATGAAGAGCGCGTACTCGACCAACATCAAGGAGCGCCACGACCATTCCACCGCCATTATCGATCGGCGCGGACGGCTGGTCGTGCAGGCGGAGAATTCGCTGGCGATTCATCTCGGCTCGATGATGGGCCTGATGAACGCCCTGCTGGCCAAGGTGCCGCTGTCGGACGTGCGCGAGGGCGATATCTTCATCGCCAATGATCCGTTCGCGGCCGGCGGCACGCATCTGCCGGATGTCAACATGGCGATGCCGGTGTTCGCGGGCGGCGAGCTCGTCTGCTTCATGTGCAACATCGCGCACCACGCCGATATCGGCGGCATCACGCCCGGCAGCATGGCGGGCGGCACGGAAATCTATCAGGAGGGCTTGCGCATTCCGGTGGTGCGGCTGTTCCGCGCGGGCACGCTCGCTGAGGATGTGCTCGACATCCTGCTGCTCAATGCCCGGGTGCCGGAGGAGCGCCGGGGCGACTATTTCGCGCAGGTTGCGGCGTGCCGTCTCGGCGTCCGACGCGTCAACGAGATGATCGAAGCGCGCGGCGTTTCGATGCTCGTCACCGCCTTCGACGAGATCATCCGGCGAACCGGAGAACGGCTGCGCGAGGCGCTCACGCGCATCGCACCGGGAGAGTACACGTTCGAAGACGTGATGGATGACGACGGCGCCGGCACGACCGACATCCCGATCAAGTTGCGTATCGTGGTGCCCCCACACGGCAGCAACGCCAAGGTTTTGTTCGATTTCACCGGCTCCGGGCCGCAGGTGAAGGGCAACATCAATTCGACAATCACGGCGACGCAAGCCGGCGTGCTCTATTCGCTCAAGGCCCTGCTCGACCCGGACGTCCCCAACAATCAGGGTCTGATCGATCTCGTCGACATCGATGCGCCGCTCGGCACGCTGATCAACGCAAAATTCCCGGCCGCGGTCGCGGCGCGCGCCAACACCGCGCAGCGCATCGTCGACGTGGTGATCGGGGCGCTCGCGCCCGCGATCCCCGAGGCCGCGGTCGGCGCCGCCAACGGCGCCAACACGACGGCGGTGTTCTTCGGCCACGACCCGCGCCACGGCCGCGACTACGTCTATCTCGAGACGCTCGGCGGCGGCTTCGGCGGACGCTTCACCAAGGACGGCAAGGACGGCGTGCAGGTGCACATCACCAACACCTCGAACCTGCCGGTCGAATCGATCGAGATGGAATATCCGCTGCTGGTCGAGAGCTACGGTTTCGTCGCGGACTTCGGCGGGCCGGGCAAGTATCGCGGCGGGCTCGGATTGCGCCGCGTCGTCCGGCCGGTCGGCCACACCATGACGTTCTCCGGACAAGGCGAGCGCTTCATCAACCGCCCCTGGGGCCTGTTCGGCGGCGGCAGCGGCGGCACCGGACGCTTCGTCAAGCTGAGCGGAAATGCGGCCGCGGCGCTGCCCACCAAGCCGGCGAACCTGGAGGTCAAACCGGACGAGGCGATCGTGGTCGAAACGCCGGGCGCGGGCGGCTATGGTGCGCCGCGCGAGCGCGACCGCGCAGCGCTCGCGCAAGATTTCCGCTCCGGCAAGTTCAGCCGCGACTACCTGATCCGGCACTACGGCTACGACCCCGACGCCGATCGCGGTTGAGTTCGGGCTGACTCCGTCCTTGCGAGTAGCGTAAGCGACGAAGCAATTCAGATGCGGCGCCGCTGTCCTGGGATTTGCTTCGCCTTCGGCTCGCCATGACAAGGAGCCGGATGAGGGGGACAATGAAAGTTCAAACTGAGACGCGATAAATGGCGTATGACTTCATCGTCGTCGGCGCCGGCATCAGCGGAGCCGCGACGGCCTATCATTTGCGCAAAACCGGCGCGAACGTGCTGCTGCTCGAGCGCGGCGAGCCTGCCAGCGGCGGCACCGGCAAGAGCGCCGCCATCATCCGCCAGAGCTATTCGACACCGCTGCTGGTGCGCCTGGCGCGGGCCAGCATCGCGATGCTTGGCCGCGCGAAGGACGAGCTCGGCGACGACGCCGGCCTCGTACAATCGGGCTACGCCTTCCTGCTCTCGCGCGACATGCTCGCCGGCGCGCGGGCCAACGTCGCGATGCAGAAGGATCTCGGCATCGTCAACGAATGGTGCGACGGCGCGGGCTTCTCCCAGCATCTGCCGGACATCAACACCGACGGCATCGCGGCAATCGTCTACGAGCCGCACGGCGGCTACGCCGATCCGGTGCAGGCGACCGAAGCTTACGTTAAGGCCTTCCGCCGCCTCGGCGGCGAGTTCCGCATGCGCACCCCCGTGCGCCGGCTCCTGCGCGATGGCGACCGCATCGCCGGCGTCGAACTCGACGACGGCGAGATTGCCGGCGATGTCGTGATCAACGCCGCCGGCCCGTGGGCGAAACCGCTGGCCGGAAACGCAGGGCTCGCGCTCCCGCTGCGCGCGGTGCGCGAGCAGGACACGGTCTGGCAGGTGCCGCCCGGGCGTGAGCTGACGCAGGCCTCGATCTCGAACGGCGTCGACGCGATCTACCTGCGCCCGCTCGGACACGGGCGCTTCATCATCGGACGCGGCTTTCCCAAGGACTACGTCGACGTCGATCCCTATAACTACAAAACCACCGCCGACGATGCCTTCGTGGCCGATGTGCAGGCCCGCATCGTTAACCGCTTCCCGGCCTTCGCCGGCATGAAATTGATCGAGGCCTACGCCGCGCTCTACGACGTGACGCCGGACTGGTATCCGTTCGTCGGGCCGCGCAGCGGCATTGCGGGCTACGCCGACTTCTGCGGCGGCAGCGGCCACGGCTTCAAGATCGCGCCGTCGATCGCCAAGGAGCTGGCGGACTGGCTCACCACCGGCAAGGTCGCCGACGACTTTCGCCAGCTCAGCCACGACCGCATCGCGGCCGGCCATCTGTTCGTGCAATCCTTCGGTGGCAACCGGGGATGAGGCTTGCGAGACCGCATGGCGCTGTTGGAAATCAGAGGTCTGCGGCACCGCTTCGGCGGCGTCGCCGCGCTCGACGGCGCGGACCTTGACGTCGAGGCGGGACGCATCACCGGCCTGATCGGGCCGAACGGCGCCGGCAAGACCACGCTGTTCAATGCGGTGACCGGCGCGCTGCGGCCGAACGCCGGCTCGGTGCATTTCGACCAGACCGACGTCACCGGCTGGCGGCCGGACCGGCTGGCCGGGGTCGGCCTCTCGCGCACGTTCCAGATCGCGCGCGGGCTTGCCGAGCTCACGGTGATCGAGAATCTGATGCTGTACGGCAAGCACCAGCCCGGCGAGACGTTCTCGGCGGCGGTGTTGCGCCCTGCCGCCGCGCGCGCGCGCGAGGAAGAATTGCGCCAGCGCGCGATCGCGGTTGCGCGCGAGCTCGACCTCGCGCAGGTCGGCGACGATCGCGCGATCGATCTCTCCGGCGGTCAGAAAAAGCTCCTGGAGCTCGGCCGCGCGCTGATGGCCGAGCCCAAGCTGATCCTGCTCGACGAGCCCGCCGCCGGCATCAATCCGACGTTGGCGCGGCGGCTGATCGCGCACATCCTCGCGCTCAAGGCGCGCGGCATCGCTTTCCTGATCATCGAGCACAACATGGGACTGGTTGCGGAGCTGTGCGACCACGTGGTCGTGCTGGTGGCGGGCCGGCCGTTTGCGCAAGGCCGCTTCGCAGAGCTGCGCGCCGACCGCCGCGTGCAGGAAGCCTATATGGGCCACCGGGCATGAGCAGCGCGTCGCCGCTCTCCCGTCGCACGCATCAAGTTGACATCGGGTGTGCAGTGACGATGGTTATGCAAACGTAGCGCGGGGAGGAGCATGCATGACGGCGGACGTCCCGACGGTGCACCGAAAGCGAGGATTTTGTGGCCTCTGCATCGCTCGCTGCGGCACCATTGCGACGGTGACCGGCGGACGCTTCACGCGGCTCGACCCTGACCCGACACACCCGACCGGCGCGGCCATCTGCGCCAAGGGCCGCGCTGCGCCCGAGCTCGTTTACCACAAGGATCGGCTGACGCGGCCGTTGCGGCGCCGGCGGCCGAAGGGCGATCCCGATCCGGGCTGGGAAGAGATTTCATGGGATGCGGCGCTCGATGAGATTGCTGCCGCGATGCGCCGCCTGGCGGGGGAGTTCGGGCCGCAATCGATCGCGTTCAGCCAATCTTCGCCCTCCACCACCGCCATCGGGGATTCCAGCGGCTTCGTGCGGCGACTGATGAACGCATTCGGCACGCCCAACATGGTTTGGCCGCTCGACCTGTGCGGTTGGGGGCGCGGCTTTGCCACGCGCTACGCGTTCGGAGTCGGCAGCGTGGCCACCGGGAGTGCCGGCGGTGCCATGGCGGATATCGCCCAGTCCGGGTGCCTGATCCTGTGGGGCTATAACCCCTCTTTCTCACGGCTCACGCACGCGACCGCCGCGGTCGAGGGCGTGAAGCGCGGCATGAAGTTGATTGTGATCGATCCTCGCAATGTCGGCCTCGCCAACAAAGCCGATCTCTGGCTGCGTGTGCGTCCGGGGACGGACGGGGCACTGGCCCTCGGTCTCGCCAACCTGATGATAGAGCGCGGATGGTACGATCGAGGGTTCGTGCGCGAGTGGACCAACGGACCGTTGCTGGTGCGCAGCGACACGGGCCGGCTGCTGCGCGAGAGTGACCTGAGGCCCGGGAAAGATACGCGACGCTACCTCGCCTGGAGCGCGCAAGCCAATCGGCCGATCCCATACGAGCCTGCGACCGGCAGTTACGAGGGCGCCACCGAGGATCTTGCGCTCGACGGCGAATATCATGTCGCCACGGCCGACGGCGTGATCGGCTGCCAGCCGGTCTTCGATCGCTACGCCGCCCTCTGTCGGAGATATTCGCCGGATGTCGTCGAGGCGACGTGCTGGATTCCCCAGGCGCAACTGCAGGAAGCCGCGCACCTGATCTGGCATTCCCGTCCGGTCTCCTACTATGCCTGGAGCGGGCACGAGCAACACGCCAACACGACCGAGACGGCGCGCAGCATGGCCCTGCTCTACGCCTTGACCGGCAGCTTCGACGCTCCCGGCGGAAATGTGCTGCTCCCGACAATACCGGCGGCCTCGATTACCGGGGAGGATTTGCCCGCCGCACAGCAGCTTGCCCCAGCGATCGGCCTTGCCGACCGCCCGCTCGGACCGGCGCGCTGGAACAGCGTTTCGACGCATGATTTCTATCGCGCCGTGCTCGAGGGCAAGCCCTATCCGGTGCGGGGGCTGATCGGTTTCGGCACCAACCTGTTGCTCGCGCAAGCCGACCCTGTCCGCGGCCGCGCGGCACTTTCCGCATTGGACTTCTACGCTCACGCCGACCTTTTCATGACTCCGACTTCGGCGCTGGCCGATATCGTGCTGCCGATCGCCTCGTGCTTCGAGCGTGAGGCGTTGAGGATCGGATTCGAGATCAACGCCGAGGCACAGTCGCTCGTCCAGCTTCGCCAGGCCGTCGTGTCTCCGCCCGGAGAGGCACGGCCTGATACCGATTTCATCTTCGATCTTGCCGTGCGCCTGGGTCTTGGCGAGCAATTCTGGCACGGCGATATCGATGCCGCCTATCGCCATCAGCTCGGCCCCAGCGGCGTGAGCTTGGAAGGGCTCCGCGCCGAGCCGGCCGGATTGCGGGTCGCGCTCGCCACCCGTCATGTCAAGCACGCCGATAGCGACGCGCAGGGGAACGCCCGGGGCTTCGCCACGCCCTCGCGCAAGATCGAGTTCTGGTCGGAAACCTTCCTCGAGCATGGCTATGCGGCTCTGCCGGACTTCGTCGAGCCTCAGCTCGGCCCGGTGGCGCGGCCGGACTTGGCCGGCCGCTTTCCCCTGGTCCTGACGTGTGCAAAGCCGACCCTGTTCTGCCAAACCCAGCATCGTGGCTTGCCGAGCCTGCGCAAACGCGCGCCCGACCCGGAGATCGAGGTGCATCCGGACACGGCAGCGACGCGCGGCATCGCAGCCGGCAGCTGGGTGGCGGTGGAAACGCCGGCGGGAGGGATGCGGGCGCGGGCGCGGCTGAATGCCAATCTCGATCCGCGTGTCGTCGTCGGCGAGCACGGCTGGTGGCAGGGCTGTGAAGAAACCGGCGTCCCTGGCTATGACCCATTCAGCCCCGAGGGGGCGAATTTCAACGGGACCGTCGATGCCACAATACGAGATCCCATCAGCGGTACGCCGACGCACCGGGCCAATCTGTGCGAGATACGGCTGGCCCCGGCGCCAGCCGTAAGTGGAGCCGACTTACACAAGAATCGGAAACTCGGCCCCGTCATGAGCGGCGAAAGATAACGGTGTGCACGCAAGTCGCGACCGTTCATCGGGCCTGCGGCGTAAACCTCTCACCCGCGCGCGTTTCGTTTTGCTCAGCGCGGGCTACCTCTCCCTCTGGGAGGTGAGTCAACGAGAGCGGAATTCGCCCTAAATCTTGACGAAGCTCTTCTCCTGCGGCGAAGCGACCAGGCCATCGAATGCCGCGAATACCCGCGGCCAACCCTTGAGCCGTCGCATGGTCGCAAGCCAACGGCGGATGTTCGGGTAGTCCGAGAAATCGCACCCGATGGCCTCGCCCATGGCGAGTAACGAAGATCCGAGGTAGTCGGCGATCGTGATTCTATTTCCACACAGGCAGGCCTGATCGGGACCGATCAGGCTTCGGTCCAGTATGCCGAGCCAGTGGCGGGACTTTTCGAGGCCCCGCTGGAGCAGCGCAACGTGCGCCTCGTCGCTGCGGCGGTGCTGGGGAAAGAGTTGCGGATAGACGACGTCGTAGCCGAAGCGGGGATACAGGTTGGCATTGATCCAGTCCATCACTTCGTCGACTCTGGCCCGCAGGTCGCTGGGGTAGGCCGACGAGCCGGTGCGGTTGGCAAGGTGCCTCAGGATCGCCGAGCTGTCGGTCAACCGGACCTTGCCATCGACCAAGACCGGGAGGAGACCGTTCGGATTTATCGATAGAAACCTCTCGCGCAGATGCTCGCCCGAAGACAGATCGACGGTCCGGAGGTCGACGTGGAGGTCGCTCTCCGCTTCGAACAGCAGGATCGCGCGCGACGTCGTCGAGAGCGGATGCGCATAGAGTTCCATGGCTCATGTCCTCGGAGACAGGCGCAGCCGGCGAAGACGCCGTGCGTCCCCAATCGCCTACTTTGTGCGGGTGTGGCCCGCGCCGTGATGCGCGACGGTAGGCGGTGGCTCTTCCAGCAACGCGTAACCATAGTTCGCGCACGAAACGTTCGGGTTGGTGGTCGCGAAAACGCCGGCCGGGTTTTCCTTGAACAGCCAGACGTGCAGATCGTAATGGTGCAGCCCCTCCGGCATCAGCGGCTCGTGTCCGGCCATCGGGCCGTCGAAAGGCCGCCCGAACAGCGTCGGCCGCGCCTCGACGCCGGTCGCCAGCGGAATGAACCACTCGGCAGCAACCAGCTCGAGCCGGTCTCCCTTGGGCTCGTAGACCAGGATCTGCGGCTTGTCCGGATCGACCTTTGGCGAGATCAGGGCCGGGTTGAGGAAGTGCACCCCCATCGCGCCTTCCCGGTAGTGCACGCAGCCGAGCGTGGAAAAATACCCGTCCCGTACCGCCGTCACCGGGTTTTTGTACTTGGCAAGGGCCTCCCGCGCCCGTTCGAGCTCGGGCGACAGCTTCGGCGCGTGGTCCGCCGCACCTGCGAGTGCCGGCTGTACCGCCATACCCGCGAGCCCTAGGGCCACAACGGCCGCCGCGTTGCGCACACTGAACATCATTCGTCTCCCGTTCCAATGCCCCGAGATTCGGGAATGCGCCGGTTCTACGCCACGATTTTTTCCGCGGCTCTCGCCGAAACTTGCCTATAGTTTCCGGAACTTTCCCGACTCGGCGGGAACTCGAAATCCAGCGGAACGGTGCGAATGGACGAGAAGAAGCGGATTGCAGCCGCCATCAGGGACTATCTCGCGCGCGAGCGGATCTCGCGCGAGCAGTTCGCCTTCAAGACCAAGCTCGGCAAGTCGACCGTCGACAAGCTGCTGACCGGCCTGTTCTCGGACAAGACGTTGGCGATCGTCGAAGGCCACACGCAGCTTGCGCTGCGATCGGCGTCGGCCGGCGCTCGCGATCATCGCGCCGCCGATGGCCCCCCGCTGACGGCCCTCGCGCCGCTCGACAAGCCGTCGATCGCCGTCTTGCCGTTCACAAATTTCGGCGGCAATCCGGGGCAGGATTTCCTGGCGGACGGCATCACGGAGGACATCATCACGGCGCTGGCGCGGCTGCGCTGGCTGTTCGTCATCGCCCGCAATTCGACCTTCGTCTACAAGGGCCAGGCCGTCGACGTGCGGCGGGTCTCGCGCGACCTCGGGGTGCGCTACGTCCTGGAGGGCAGCGTGCGGACCGCGGGCGGGCGCATCCGCATCACCAGCCAGCTGATCGATGCCGAGACCGGCAAGCACATCTGGGCGGAGAAATATGATCGCGAGCTGCGCGACGTGTTCGCCGTCCAGGACGACATCACCGAGCAGGTGGTGGCCGCTGTCGAGCCCCATCTCTACGCCGAAGAGGGCTTTCGCGCCGCCAGCAGCCAGCCGGACAGCATCGACGCGTGGGGCCTTGTCGTGCGCGCGCTGAGCCTGACCAGCAAGGTCGATCGCGAACAGAATGAGCAAGCCCAGGCGCTTCTGCGCCGTGCGATCGAAATGGATCCGCCTTACGCACGCGCGCATGCGCTCCTAAGCTGGGCGGTCTGGTGGGCCGCGTACTGTTTCTGGCATGCGGACCGGCCCGCGGGTTACCGCCAGGCCCTGGTGCATGCAGAGCGGGCCGTATCGCTCGATGCCAACGACCCGTGGGCACGGATGACTGCCGGATTGGCGTCGAGCCAATTGGTGCAGCACGACCGCGCGCTCGACGAGCTGCGGGCCGCCCTCCATCTCAACCCGAGCTTTGCACTCGGTCGCATGGTGTTCGGGTGGGCGCTCACCCGTGCGGGCCATTTTGATGCGGCCGTTGCGGAGTCCGGGCGCGCGGTGCGCATGAGCCCCCTCGACAGCTTTTCGGGCTTTTACACCTCGATCCACGGCCTGACCCTGTTGGGGGCGCGGCGTTTCGACGAGGCCCTCCCCTTTCTGCGAGCCTCGGTTGCGGCGTTCTCGAATTTCAGCGGGCACTACAACTCCTTAATCAGCTGCTGCGGCCATCTCGGGCTGATCGAGGAGGTGCAGGGATTCATCGCGACCCGGAATCGGATGGCGCCTGCTCTGCGCCTCAGCGTCCTGCGCCACCACATCCCCGCCCAATTCGCAAACCGCGATATTCTGCTCGAGGGGATGCGCAAGGCGGGCGTTCCGGAGTAGGGCCGCCAGCGCACTGCGCCCGAGCGTAGGGGCAACGACCGCGCTGGTGATGTCGACGGGCCCCGCAACGGTTTGCCTATTCGGGCACACCCGCCTTCCTGAGCCCTTCGATGAACACGTCGCAATGGGCGAACTTGGCGAGGTTGCGGCGGAGTACGCTCAATCGCAGAGGGGGGCCGACGCGATTGCGCGCCGGGATGAATTTCCTCGCCTCCTCGATCAACCCCAAGTGGCCGCAGCAGCTGATGAGGGTGTTCAAGTGCCCGGGGTGCTCCGAGAATGCCGCGACCGAGGCCCGCAGATAAGGCAGCGCCTCGTCGAAACGCTCTGCCCCCAACAGCGCCAAGCCGTGCGTGGCGGTGTAAAATCCCGAGAAGCTGTCGAGCGGGCTGAGGCGTAGCGCCCTTCCAGTCTCGGCGATCGCGTCATCGAAATGGCCGGCGCGAAGCAGCGCCCATCCAAACGCCATGCTACCGAGGGCAAAACTGGGATTGAGCCTGAGCGCGGTCATGAGCTCGTCGAGCGCACGCTCGTGCTCCCCCGCGCTGCTGAGGCAAAGCCCGGAAACCATGCGGGCCCACGGGTCGTTCGGATCGTAGGCCAGCGCGTCGTGGGCATGTCCGGCGGCCTGCCGGTAGCCCTCCGGCCTATCGTCGTACCAATAGCACAGCGCGCCCCACCAGACCGCCCAACTCAACAGGGCATGGGCGCGCGCATAGGTCGCATCCATTTCGATCGCACGGCGCAGAAGGATCTGCGCTTCTTCGTTCTGCTTGCGCTCGACCTTGTTGAGCATGGTCAGCGCCCGGACCATGAGCTCCCATGCGCCGATTCCCTCCGGCGGCTTGCTTGATGCGCGGAATCCCTCCTGGGCGTAGAGATGAGGCTCCACGGCCGCCAGCACGTGTTCGGCGATGTCATCCTGGACGGCGAAGATGTCCTTGAGCTCGCGGTCGTACTTCTCCGCCCAGATGTGCTTGCCGGTCTCAGCGTCGACAAGCTGGCTGGTGATACGGATGCGCCCTCCCGCGGTCCTGACGCTTCCCTCCACGACATAACGAACGCCGAGTTCCCGCGCGACTTGCCGTACGTCGACGGCTTTGCCTTTGTAGACGAAGGTCGAATTTCGGGCGATGACGAACAACCAGCGCAACCGGGCCAGCGCGGTGGTGATGTCGCTGGCGAGTCCGTCCGACAGGTAGTCCTGTTCGGGATCGCCATTCACGTTGGCGAACGGCATGACCGCGATCGACGGTTTGTCGAGCGGTCTAGCAGTCGCTTCTTGCAAGGCGTCCGCAGTGACCCGGTTCGAGCGCTCCGGAACCGTCGACGGCTGATCGGTAACGGCGTCCAGGCGGACTTCAAAGGCTCGCACGGGTCGCGCAACGTTCTTCAGCCGCTGCTCACCGAGGTCGTCGAAGGCAAAGGGAGCCTTGTCGACGATCTGATCGCGCAACGCCTGCGAGATGCAGATTCCCCCCGGCGTGCAAAGGCTCTGCAGGCGCGCCGCGACGTTCACCCCGTCCCCGAAGATGTCGCCGTCGTCGATGATGATGTCGCCGACGTTCAAGCCCATCCGGAAGACGATCTGCCGGTCGTCGGGCACCTGCACATTGAGCTCGCGCATGGTCCTCTGGACCGCGATGGCGCAGGCGGTCGCCTCGACCGCGCTCGCGAACTCGACCAGCACGCCGTCGCCCGTGCTCTTCACCACGCGACCGCCGTGCCGCCCGACCGCCGGGTCTATCTGCTCGCGCCGCAGTGTCTTCAGGCGCGCGTGAGTGCCGGCCTCATCGCGGCCCATGAGCCGGGTGTAGCCCACGACGTCGACAGCCAGGATTGCAGCCAATCGGCGCTTGGTGGTCGCCTTACGCGGCATTTCGTCCTCGGAAGGCAACCATGCTCATTGAAGGCTGCGCTGGGGAAATCGCAGACGCATCGGCACGGTCGGCGCCCCTGCGTGCGTCTTCAGACGACTATCCCGGCCCACGCACTCTAGCAACCCCGCAGAACGCGCCCGCGGCCATTGCAGTTCCGACGGAAAGTGGCGCGTAGCGCAGCGCCCGGGATTCGAGCGCCGCGTCAATTTCCGGCCAGAATCACCGGAGTGTTCGATCCGGAGCCGTTCTGGCGCGCTAATCGCAAGAATGTTGCGGAGAGTGCCGTAGGAATTGCGTGCGCCTGATCGGGGTTCCGCTGGAAGTCGCGCTGCGCGTTTTGCGTCCACCAATCCCGCGAGCTTTATCGGCGTCGATCATTGGCTTGGCCGGCTCGCGCGCGGCTACCGCGCCGACATCGTGGCGATCGATGCGGTGAGCGTCGAGGTCGTGGCCAGCTGGATCGGCGGAGCAGGCTGTCCGGACTGAGCCTCGCGCTGGCGCTCATCTGGCCGCAGCCTCGAATCCGGCGCTGTCGACGCCCGCCGCCGCGAGCAGTTCGGCCAGCTGCTTGCGGGCGTAGAACATGCGCGTCTTCACCGTGTTGGGCGGAACATTCATGATGGCCGCCACCTCGGCGACGGACCGTTCGTGATAATAGGCAAGATCGATCACCTCGCGGTGGGCGCACGACAGCTGCCCCAGGCATCGGCGCAGGATGGTGCCAACGTCCTTCCAGTGCGCCGCAGCTTCGGGCCCCTCGCCGGGGTCGATGCATTCCCCCGTTGTCGCAACATCGGGTTGATCGCCGTGCGCGCCCTTCAGCGCGCTCAACGCCTTGTAGCGCGCGATCGCCAGCAGCCAGGTCGAGACTCGCGAGCGTCCTTCGAATCCGGCGGCCTTCCGCCAGACCAGCAGGAACACCTCGCTGACGATATCCTCCGCCGTGGCGGCATCACCGCCGAGGAGGCGCTGGACGAAGCGATAGATGCGCACCTGATGGCGCGCGAACAGGATCCGCATGGCGTTCTGGTCGCCCGCCGCAATCCGGCGGACCAAGGCCTCGTCCGATGGCGCCCCGGCTCGGAACGACACCTGCTTCGTAGAGGCTCGCGACAGCGCAAGATCGTTATGCATCGGTGTGTCTCTCCGCTCCGGCGGGGTCCGATGCGCGTGTCTCGCGCCGCCGAGATGTGCCGTAATACCGTGTCACCGGCACTGTTTCTTTCGGGCGGTGTGGTGATTTTCGTGAGATTTCCTGAAGACGGGCACAGAAGGCAGCATTTCGGCCGCAGTTGCCACACGGGCGAGGCCGCCTGGGAGCCCGCATTCGCCGGGAAGCAGGCTAATGGCGCCGGCCGAAGGCCGCCCGCCATGCGTGGCGCCCTGCAAGGCAGGTGACCCGCCCGACGGTCATATGCGATAGCTCCCGTGCACGGGAGAGAACGCCGCAATAACCATGCTCACCGTCGACAACATTGTTGCCGGCTATGGCGCGCACGACGAGGTGCTCAAGGGCATCGGCCTTACCGTCGCGGAGCGCGAGATGGTGGTGCTGATCGGCCCCAATGGCGCCGGCAAGTCGACCTTGCTCAAGTCGATTGCGGGGTTCCTCAAGCCGCGCGCCGGCACGATTCGCTTCGAGGGCAAGCCGATCCATGGCCTCCGCCCGCGGGAAATCACCCGCGCCGGGCTCGCCTTCGTGCCGCAGGAGGCGAATGTCTTTCCCTCGCTCAGCGTCGAGGCCAATCTGGAGTTGGGCGGCTATGTCGACCGCCGCGCCACCAAGGGCCGCATGCGCGACGTCCTCGCCCGCTTCCCGGTGCTCGCGGAGCGCCGGTCGCAGGAGGCCCGCACGCTGTCCGGCGGGCAGCGGCAGGTGCTCGCGGTCGCGATGGGGCTGATGGCCGCGCCGCGGCTGATGCTGCTCGACGAGCCGTCCGCCGGGCTTTCGCCGGCCGCGGCCGCCGAGCTGTTCGCGCTGGTCCAGGATCTCCACCGCGAAGGAATGACCGTCGTTATGGTCGAGCAGAACGCGCTCGACGCACTTGAGATTGCGGACCGCGCCTATCTGCTGGTGGACGGCCGCAACGCGCGCGAGGGTGCGGCGCGCGCCTTGGCCGCGGATGCCGACGTGCGCCACGCATTCCTTGGGGGCTGATCGCTGCTATCATCGCCCGTGAAGCGCTCGCCACAAAGGGGTTGTCATGTCTCACGCACGCACTTTGATCACGCGCCGCCGCGCACTGCTGACCGGAACGGCCGCCATCGCAGCACCATTCGTGCTGCCGGCGTCGAGCCTCGCTCAAGCCGGGCCGATCAGGATCGCCGGCCTGGTGTCGCTTACCGGTTCGGGCTCGCCGTTCGGTCCCAACAGCCGGCTGGCGCATCAGGCGGTGGTCGATGAGGTCAACGCGGCGGGCGGCCTTCTCGGCCGCAAGCTCGAGTACCTCGCCGAGGACGATCAGACCAATGCCGAGGCCGGCATCCGCGCCGCGCGCAAGCTCATCGACGTCGACAAGGTGCAGGCGATCATGAGCGTGTGGGCGTCCGCCGTCGGCACCGCCGTGCTGCCGCTGTGCTGGGACAACAAGGTGATGATGCTGGCGATCTCGGCGGCGGATTTGCTCGCGCTGTTGCCGCACCAGGGCTATTTCGTGCGCACGCAGCCGCATACCGTGTTGCAGGGACAGGAGTTCGGCCGGGTCGCGCTCGGCATGGGGGCGAAGAACTTCTACTGCATGATGCCGCAGACGCCGTTCACCGAATTGACCTTCAAGTCGATCCGCGAGACGGTCGAGCCGAAGGGCGTCAAGGTCACGACTGTGATCTTCGATAACAAGAAGAACTCGTTCCGCTCGGAGATCGACGAAATGATGCGGGCTAGCCCCGATCTGCTGATGATGGGCGGCTACCTCGCCGAGAATATCGTCATGGCGAAGGACCTGTTCCGCGCCAACTTCAAGGGCAAGGTGGTGGGGTTTGCGTTCGGCATCACGCCGGCTTTCATCGACGGCGCCGGCAAGGAAGCGGCCGAGGGCATCTACGGCTGCGCCGAACCGTCGCCGGCCGGCGGCTCGGCGGCCTATGCCTATCTCAAGCGACTGGTGAAGAAGGACACGCTCGATACCTACATTTGCCAGGCCTACGACCACGTCAACCTGGCGATCCTGTCGATGGCCAAGGGCAAGGAGGGAAGCGGCACGGCGATCCGCGACAATGTCCGCAAGATCGCCAACAACGATTCGGCGATGAAGGTCGACAATGCGATCGACGGCCTCAAGGCGATCGCGGAGGGCAAAGAGATCAAATACGCAGGAGCCTCCGGCCCGTGCAAATTCAGCGACGTCGGCAACATCATCGAGGTGGCGTTCCGCACCACGCAGGTGAAGGACGGCAAGCTCACCGAGGTGAAGATCCGACGTGCTGGAAAAGACTTTCCAGCTGTCGATCAACGGCTTGATGGCGGGCGCAGTTCTGGCCGTGCCCGCCATCGGTTTGACGATGATCTACGCCGTTTTGCGTTTCGTGAATTTCGCGGTTGCGGCGCACATGGCGGTCGGCGCGTTCGCCGGCTACGTCCTCAACGTCTGGCTCGGCCTGCCCGCGACGGTCGCGGTGCTCGGCGCATTCATCGCGGCCGGCGCGATCGGTATCGCGACGGATCACGTGGCGCTGCGGCCGTTGCGCGGATACAGCGCGCTCACTCTCGCGATCGCCTCGATCGCGCTCAATATCATGATCGAGAGCACGATCCGGTTCTTCTTCGGCGGCAGCCCACGCGACTATGCCATTCCGCTGCGCCGGGACTGGACGTTCGGCGTCCTTCATGTCGGGCCGCAGCAGGTGGAGAACGCCGTCATCGCGATCGTTGCGATGGTGCTGCTGTTCCTGTTCGTGATGCTGACCACCACCGGCAAGGCGATGCGCGCGGTCGCCGACAACCCGATGCTCGCGGACTCGAAGGGCATCGATCCGGATCGCATGGCGCGCCTTGCGGTCGGCGTCGGCATGGGGCTCGCCGGCATCGGCGGCATGCTGGTCGGGCTCGATACCTCGATCGACCCGCTGGTCGGGTTCCGCACCATCCTGTCGGTGTTCGCCGCCGCGGTGGTCGGCGGGCTCGGCAGCATTCCGGGCGCGGTGGTGGGCGGGCTGACGATCGGGCTTGTCCGAGGAACTGTCGCTGCTGCTGCTGCCCGGCGACCTACAAGGGAGCGGTCGGTTTTCTGGCGATCCTGCTGGTTCTCACGCTGCGTCCGCGCGGGCTGCTCGGCGTGAGGGCCGCGTGAGGGCGCAACCGTGCCTCAGGTCCGCCGATGGAGCGAAGCCTCGAAGCACTCCAGAGTCGCGGTGGCGCCGTCTCCTCTGGATCGCCCGCCTTCGGCTCGCGCCTCAGGATGACGAGGTTGAGGCGGCGTGGAACCCCTCTGAGGATGCGATGATCAACTACCTCATCTCGATGGCGACCTTCGCGGCGATCTACGCGATCCTCGCGCTCGCGCTCAACGTGATGTGGGGCATGGCCGGCATGGTCAATCTCGGCATCGTGGGCTTCTACGCGTTCGGCGCCTATATCTCGGCGCTCCTGACCGTGAAGGCCGGCGCGCCGATCGCGCTCGGCTTTGCCGCCGCGATGGCCGGCACGGCCGTCATGGCTGCCCTCACGACGCTGGGCCTGACGCGCCTGCGCGACGATTATCTGGCCATCGTCACGCTCGGCTTTGCCGAGGTGGTGCGCATCGTGGCCGAGAACGAAATCTGGCTCACCCGCGGCACCGACGGGATTTCCGGCATTCCGCAGCCGCTGAAAGCGGTGCTCGGCGCCGACTTCAACCTCGCCTATCTCGCCTTCTGCCTGGTGCTGCTCGCGCTGGTGCTGCTCGTGCTGGAGCGCGTGCGCACCGCGCCGTTCGGGCGGGTGCTGCGCGCCATCCGCGAGGATGCGCAGATCGCCGCCTTCGCCGGCAAGGACGTGCTGAAATTCAAGGTCAAGGCGTTCGCGCTCGGGGGCGCGGTCGCCGGTTTGGCCGGCGCGCTCTATGCGCACTATTCGAGCTACATCGTGCCGGAAATCTACGTGCCGCTGCTCACGATCTACATCTTCCTCGCGTTGACCGCGGGCGGCATCGGCAACAACTGGGGCGCCGTCGTCGGCGCCTTCGTGGTGGTGTTCTGCCTGGAATCGACGCGCTTCCTGATCGGCGTCATCCCGTGGCTTTCCGCCGAGCAACTGGCAGCGCTCCGGGAATTTCTCGTCGGGTTCGGACTGTTGCTCGTGCTGTTCTTTCGTCCGCGCGGACTGATGCCGGAGCCGCTGCCGCGCCTGGCGGGGCCGTAGCGCTCCTTATGGGCGCCCGATCGAGGGCCAACCACAAGAGTTGCCCCTACGGCGAAGACGTAAGAGGCTGACCCGATGCAAGTCTTCGACAATCTCGACCGCGCCCGCGGCTGGTCGGCGGAGGAGCGCCTCGTGCTCGACCAGTTTCGGCGCGTGGCCGAAACCGTGATCAAGCCCAATGCGGCGCGCCTTGACCGCGACGGCGCGTTTCCGGCCGACAATATCGCGGCGCTGCGCGCGCTCGGCGCCAACGCGATGTTCATTCCTGAGGCCTATGGCGGCGCGCCGGTGTCCTACCGGCTCTATCTCGAGGTGGTGAAGATCCTCGCCGAGGCGTGCGCGGCGACCGCGATCGTCTGGTCGACCACGTTCAACGGCCTCAAATCGCTGATCGACCTCGGCACCGACGAGCAGCAGCGCCGGCTGCTGCCGCGGATCGCGGCCGGCGGGCTCGGCGCGCTCGGCATCACCGAGCCGAACGCCGGCTCCGACGCCACCGGCATGCGCACGCGCTTCCGCCCCGACGGCGACTACGATCGTCGTCGACGGCGGCAAGACCTTCATCACCAACGGCGACGTCGCCGACCTCATCCTCCTGTTCGGTAAATGGTCGGAGATCGACGACGCGCGCGCGGCCGATCTCGGTGCTGGTGCTCGAGAACGGCACGCCCGGCTTCGAGGTGCTGCGCACCGAGGACAAGATGGGCCACCGCGCCTCCTCGACCGCGACCCTCGCCTTCAACGGCTGCCGGGTGCCGCGCGAAAACCTGCTCGGCGCGCCCGGGCGAGGGCCTCGAAGATCCTGCTCGCCTCGCTCAACAAGTCGCGCCCGAGCATCGCCGCGCACGCGCTCGGCATCGCGCGCGCCGCGTTCAAGGACATGGTCGCCTACATGAACGAGCGCGTGCAGTCGGGCCGACGCATCGTCGAGTTCCAGGGCAACCAGTTCATGCTTGCCGATCTCGCGACCGAGCTGGCGATGGCCGAGTGCTGGCTCGACCATGTGGCGCGGCTGGTCGAGGAGGACGCCGCCGACTTCGGCATCGAGGCCTCGATGGTGAAGCTGCGCGCCTCCGACCTCGCCATGCGGATGGCGACCGACGCCGTGCAGATGTACGGCGGCTACGGCTACGTGCGCGACTACCGCGTCGAGCGGCTGATGCGCGACGCCAAGGTGACGCAGATCTGGGAAGGCACCAACCAGGTCCACCGCCAGCTCATCGGCCGGAGCCTGGTGCGGAAATGACCGGGGTTTTCGCCTATCACCAGCCTCCTCATGCTGAGGTGCTCTCCCCGACGAAGTCGGGAGAGCCTCGAAGCGCACAGCGGCGCTGCCGGCGACTTCTGGAGCATCCTTCGAGGCTCGGCCGCGTTCCGCGGCCTCGCGCCTAAGGATGAGGGAGTCGTGTGCATGACGGCAGCGATCAAAACCGTGGGCGTATGCGGGGCAGCCGGCACCATGGGCGCCGGCATCGCCATCGTTGCGGCGCGCGCCGGCTTCCGCACGGTCGCCTTCGACACGTCCGCGCCGGCATTGGCCCGCGCGGCCGAGCAGAGCGCGGCGTTCTTCGGCGACGTCGGTCGAGCGCGGCAAGATGAGCGAAGCCGAGCGCGACGCCGCGCTCAGGCGCCTCGACGCACGCACCGACGTCGGCGCGCTTGGCGATTGCGACCTCGTGATCGAGGCGGTGTTCGAAGACCTCGCCGTCAAGCAGCGCCTGCTGGCCGAGCTCGACGCGGTCTGCGCCCCCGCACACGATCTTCGCGTCCAACACCTCGACGCTCTCGATCACCGAGATCGCGGCCGGCTGCAAGCGGCCGGACCGCGTGGTCGGCATGCACTTCTGCCTGCCGGCGCAGCTGATGAGGCTGATCGAGATGTCGCCCGGGCTGCTCACCTCGGAGGAGACCTTTGCGGCCGCCTGGGCGTGGACCGAGGCCTGCGGGCAGATCCCGGTGAAGACGCAGGACCGGCCGGGCTTCATCCTCAACGCGCTGCTGGTGCCGTTCAACAACGACGCCGATCCGCGCGGTCGAGGCCGGCGTCGCGAGCGCCGGCCGACATCGACGCCGCGATCAAGGTCGGCCTCGGCTACAAGATGGGGCCGCTCGAGCTCCTCGACCTGATCGGCCTCGATACCCAGATCCGGCTGTGCGAGGCGTTCTATCCGGTCACGCTCGAGCCGCGCGCCGCCTGCCCACCGCTGCTCCGCCGCATGGTGGCGGCCGGGCTATCTGGGGCGCAAGTCCGGCCGCGGCTTCTTCGCCTACGACGGCAACGCCATGTTCGGGACTAGGGGATGCGCTCGTGATCGTGCACCAGGCCGAGAGCCGCTCGTCACCTCTCCCGGGCGACCGCGCTGAGCGAGCGACAGCGCGCGAGGGCCCCAACGGGGAGAGGTGGAGCGGTGGCTCCATGCGCCGCCATCATCGCGCGCGGCGAGAGCCGCTCGTTCCCCGCCGGCGATCCGTTCCTGGCTGGCGGCGTTGCGCCGAACGACGCCGAGGTGACGATCCATCTCGGCACGCCGCTGGTCGCCGACCGCGGCAAGGCGGCCGTGCTGGTCGAGCTCGGCACCGAATGTTTGGGCGTGCACACCGGCGAGTCGCAAGGCGAGGAAGGCTCGAACGTGCTCGGCTTCGCGCGCTACCGCAACGGGGCCGACCCGCCGTCGCGCTTGATCGAGCTGGTGCGCCAGCCGCGGACGCCGGAGGACGCGATTGCCGCCGCGCGGGCGGTGTTCGAGGCGGCAGGCCTGACCGTTGTCGTCTGCGGCGACCAGTCCGGCCGCATCGTCGACCGGCTGGTGCGGCCGAAATACAATGCGGCGCTCCGCCTGCTCGACGAGGGGCTGGCGAGCGCGCACGACATGGACCTGACTTGCCGCCTCGGCCTCGGCTATCCGGACGGTCCGATCGAGCGCGTCGCGCGCGGCGGGCTTGCCTACCATCACGATGTGACCGCGGCGCTGTTTGCCGCCTACGGCACCGCCGCCTACGCGCCCGCGCGCCGCGCCGCGGTGGCCGCCGCGCGCATGCGCAAGTGATGCGAGCCGTCATTGCGAGCCGAAGGCGAGGCAATCCAGGACAGCGGCGCCGCATCTGGGTTGCTTCGTCGCTACGCTCCTCGCAATGACGGTGAGGCACGCAACATAATGAAAGCCGCCATCGTCAAGGCGTTCGGCCCGATCGACGAGATCACGATCGAGGAGCGCCCAGATCCGATCCCGGGACCGGGGGAAGTCGTGGTCGAGGTCGCGGCGGCGGAGGTGAACTATCCCGACCTTCTGGTCGTCGAGGGCAAATACCAGATCAAGCCGCCGCTGCCGTTCTCGCCCGGCAAGGGCGCTGCCGGCCGCGTCGTTCGGCTCGGGGCGAGGGTCGACGGCGTCGCGCTCGGCGAGCGCGTCGCGGTGCAGGTCGAGTACGGCGCTTACGCCGAGCAGGTTTTGGCGCGCGCCGAAAGCTGCTTTCCGATTCCGGGCCCGATCGATTTCGCCACAGCGGCCGCGCTCGGCCTCGCCTACCAGACCGCGTATTTCGCCTTGAAGGATCGTGCCCGACTCGCGACCGGCGAGACCGTTTTGGTTTTGGGTGCGGCGGGCGCCGTCGGCATCGCGTGCATCCAATTTGCCAAGGCGTTCGGCGCTGCGGCCGCGATCGCCGGCGTGCGCGATGACGCGGGCGCCGAGATGGCGCGCCGCAACGGCGCCGACCACGTCGTCGATCTTACCGGCGCGGACCTGCGCGACCGGCTAAAGGACCAGATCGCCGCGCTTAACGACGGGCGCGGCGTCGACGTCGCGATCGATCCCGTCGGTGGCGAGGCGCAAGGCGCTGCGCTGCGCGCGCTCGCCTGGTGCGGGCGGCTGGTGATCGTCGGCTTCGCGAGCGGCGAGATCCCGGCGATCCGCGCGAACTACCTGCTGCTCAAGAACATCGCGGTCTTAGGCCTGCAGTGGTCGGACTACCGCGAGCGCGTGCCGCGGGAGGTGGCGGCGGCGCAGCGCGAGATCTTCGCGCTGCATCTCGCCGGTAAGCTCGCGCCGCCGGTCGCGCGGCGTTTCCCCCTCGGCCAAGCCCACGCGGCGCTCGCCGCGCTCAAGCGCGGCGGCATCCGCGGCCGGATCATCCTCGAGGTCGCTCCCCCTAGCCCCTAACGGTCACGCGGGCCGCATCTCCAACCTCGTCATGCTGAGGTGCTCTCCCCGACGAAGTCGGGGAGAGCCTCGAAGCACGCAACGCAGCATCGTCGCGATGATCGATAAGGCGCTATCGTGCGTCCTTCGAGGCTCGGCGCGTTCCGCGCCGAGCACCTCAGGATGACGGCGCATGAAAATTCGGGCGGCGCTTGCCTCACTCTTCCGTCAACCTTCGGCGCACGCCCCATGCGCGCAGGATCGTTTCCATCTCGGCGGCGACGAAGAAGCGCGCGCTGTCGTGGTCGTAGCCCTGCCGCAGGAGGTCGTCGTAATCGGTGAACGCATGCCGCACGTAGCGCCGTAGGGTGCGCAAAGGAGCGTGCGCAGCACGCGACGTGCGCACGTACAGCCGCACCGCAGAACGTGCGCGCGGCGCGCCAAATGCGCGCCTTTTGCGCGCCCTACGAGTCTTCCGTCAACCTTCGCCGCACACCCCATTCGCGCAAGACCGCCTCCATCTCGTCCCGCACGAAGAACCGCGCGCTGTCGGCATCAAAACCCTGCCGGAGGAGCTCGTCGTAGTCGGTGAGCGCGTGGCGCACGTAGGCGACGAGCGACAGCCACGCCGCCTCCTCGGGCGCGGCGCCGCGCAGGCCCGCACTGTCGCGCGCGTGATCGACCACCGCGCCGAACTCGTGCGCCGGCATCCCCGGCGCCAGCCGCTTGAGCACAGCCTCGATCTCGACGCGCGTGGGCAATGGTGTCCTTCTCCCGTGCAACGCAGACCGAATACCATTGTACACGCGAGCGGCGCCTCCCTAACCTCTCCCCGCGTGCGGGAGAGGTGAAGAGGAGACCACGCATGAGCGGCATCCTGGCGATCTGGAACGACCGCGCCGCCGCGGTCGCCGCCGACTACGAGCGCTGGTACATGGGCGAGCACATCCCGGAGCGTCTGGCGGTGCCCGGCTTCCGCGCGGCGCGGCGCTACGAGGCGGTCGCGGCCGACCGGCCGTTCTTCACCTTCTACGAGGTCGACGGACCGGAGGTGCTCGCGTCGCCGGCCTATTGCGCGCGCCTCGGCGACCCGACGTCCGCGACCCAGGCGATCATGCCGCACTTCCTCGCGATGGTGCGAAGCCCGATGGTCGAAACGCGGCGCGAGGGTTTTGGCATCGGCGGCACCGCCGTGGTGATCCGCTACACCGCGGATGTGCCGGGCGACCTGCCGCGCGCCGCCATGCGCGCGGTCGAGCCGGCTGAGATTGTCGCCGCGCGGCTCTGGCACGCAGCCGCTGCCAACGCGCCAGCCGACACGGTCGAATCGCGCATGCGCCCGCGGCCCGACGAGGTCGCCGCCGGCGCCGTCGTGATCGAGACCGCGCGCGTTGCGGCCGCCGAGCGCCTGGCGGCGGCACTCAGGGACGATGCGGTGGACGGCGCCATCGGGTGCTACCGGCTGCTGTGTGTGTTTAATATTAAGTAGCCCGGATGGAGCGGCAGCGACATCCGGGAATCTGAGTGGCGGATCGGTCGCCCCGGATTTCGCTGACGCTCAATCCGGGCTACAAAAGCAAAAGGCCCCGCCGGCCCGGCTTGTGAGGCCGGACCGGCGGGGCTTCGTTTGCAAAGCGATGACTCTCTCATCCGTCATGGCCGGGTTTGTCCCGGCCATCCACGTCTTGCTTGCGGCAGCGAAGTAAGAAAGACGTGGATGCGCGGGGCAAGCCCGCGCATGACGAGTCAGCAGTTCCCCCTACCCCCTCCGCTCCACCAGCGCCTCGAGCACGCGGTCGAGTCGCTCGTTGACCATGTCGAGGCGGCGGGCGACGCCGTCGACCTTGGCGGAGATGTCGCGCTCGGCCTCGGCGAGCGCCGACGCGGTGGCGTAGCGGTTGGCGGCCTCGACCTTGTGCGCCACCAGCTCGGCGGCGGTTAAGTCCGCCTTGGCGAACGCGGCCTGCGCTATCGCGGCCGCGGCTTCGGCCTTCGCCACCTTGGCGCCGATCCACATCCAGAAGCGCACGAGCGCGATGATCGAGCCCGAGGAGGCGACGAGCGCGCCCCAGGAGAGGACATCTTGCATGTCTAGCGCTCCACGATGCGGTAGCGGATGCCGTGGCGCGCCGCGCAAACCTTCGCCCAACGGATCTGCGCCGGCGTGTAGTCCTTGAGCGCCGAGCGCGGAACCTCGACCGTGCCGTTCGGCACGCCGCCGAGCGCGAGGATGAGCGCGAGGCAGGGCATGTCACCGCCTCCGCTTCGCCGCGTCGATCGCGGCGCCGACCGCGCTTGGCGCCGGCTGGCCGGTGATCGCCGCAACCTTCAAGGCTGTAGTGTCGGCGGCGACGTAGCCGTTGAGGGCGCACAGCGCGAGGAAGATCGGCGTGATCGCGGTGACGAGGGCGGCGAGCGCCGCGACGTCGCCGCCGAGGACCATGATCTTCGCGCAGCCGGCGAGCACGACCACGCCGAACGCCACCACCACGTAGCCGCCGAGATGGCGCCAGTGCCACCACGAGACGCCGCGCGCGATCTCCTCGCGCTGCGTCAAGCCGATCGCCTTCGCGGTTTCGGTATTCTGCTCGGCATGCGCCTTGGCGATGTCGGCGATGGCGTGCCAACGCGCCGCCGCCTCGCTCTCCGCCGGTGCAAGCTTCTGCGCCAGCGCATCGGGGGCCATGTTCTGCACGGCGTTGCCGATCGCGTCGGGCGTTGCGTCCTCGGGCGCGACGCCGAGCGCCTCGGCGAGCTTGCGGATGCCCCATTCGGCCAGCATCCCGCCGCCCGGGAACGGGATGAACTCGCCGACGATGCGCCCAAGCGCCGGCGCGTTGGCGGCGACGAGCTGCGCGCCGATTTGCTTCCAGTCAGCCATTGGTGCCTCGTGTGGTTTGTAGTTTGTAGGGTGGGCAAAGGCGCGCGGAACGCGCGCCGTGCCCACGCGTAAATCCTCGCCGCAGAACGTGGGCACGCGCCGCTTCGCGGCGCTTTGCCCACCCTACGATCCGAGCTTCGGCATGATGTCGGCGAGCGATGCTTCGATCTCGCCGCGCGCCGCGAACGCATAGGCCTTGGCCCGCTCGCCGTGCCGGCGCCACAGCCAGGTGAGGAGAACGGTCGCGCCCGCGAGCGCCGCGCACGATCAAGCCGACCGCGACGATGGCGGACCAGTCCCACGCGGCGGCATCGACCTGCGCGGCGCCGCCGCCGGCCGCTCCGCCTCCGCCGGCCGCGCCGGCCGCGCCTTTGCCGGCTCTGCCGGATGTGCCTTTCGCCTTGTCGCGTTCGTCCTGCAGCGTCCTATCGACGACGACCGCGCAGGACCCTGCCGCCTCCAGGGCCATCTTCACGCCGATCGCTTCCATGCGGGCGTTGCGCCGCAGCCAGCCAGTGCCAAAGGTCGCGAAGGTTTTCAGGTTCCGATAGAACGCGGCGCGGCGCGCGCAGAGCGTCTTGACCAGCGCGGCTTTGTCGGCGGCGTTGGCGGCGGCCGCGACGATGTCGGTCTGCGCGCCCTGGCCGAGCACGCTCGCTGCGATCGACCACGTCCGCCCCGGACCGGAATTGACCGCGATATCGAACGCGATCTGGTCCGGGCCCTTCGGCCACTCGCCGAACCGGATCGGCTTGGCGTAGCCCGACCAGTAGATCTCCTTGAGCTCGGTCTCGCCGATGTGGCGCACCGACTGCCGCGCCAATGCCGTGCGGTCGCGGTAGGCGTCGTAGGTGCGCTGGATCACGCCGCGCATGGTCGGGCCGCCCGGATCCGACGGATGGTTCGACCAGCCGCCCTCCTCCACCAGCGTGTTGGCGAGCGCGCGCGGATAGTTGTCGAGCATCGGCTCTCTCCGTTCACCTCTCGCCGTCGGGGAGAGGTCGACGCGCCAAGCGCGTTGGGTGAGGGGGCAAACGTGCAGATCGACGAGGTCAAAACTTCCCCACCCGCCCGCGCGTCGCTTCACGCAGCGCGGTCGACCCCGGATCAAGTCCGGGGCAGGCTCTCTTCACACGGGAGAGACGAAGCAGCGCGGAGCGGGAAGCGCGTCAGGCTGCCGGCGGCGGAGCGAAGAAGCAGCGCCGCGTTCCGTCCGCCTTGCGGCAGCGCCAGTACTGGCCGTCGCGCGACCACTGCACCTCGCGCGCCGGCACGAACTCCTCGAGCGAGCGGATGAAGTAGCCGCCGGCCGTTTCGCGCACGTCATCGGCCGCAAGCGCGAAGCAATCGTGCTCGCCGCAGCAGTGCGCGCCGTCGAGCGGCGAGACGTAGTGGCCGTTGCGGATCCAGGAGCCGGGACCGACGTCGTGCGCCGCAGCGTCAGGGCCCCAAAAACCAAACAACCGCCACAAGGGCGGTTACAGAGCCTACCAGCCATCGCCGGCACCCCCTGGGCTGTCGCCCGCCCCAACTCCCGCGCTGCCCTCGCTGCCCCGGCGTCACCCTTGGTTGCCGTCAGCGGCTGAGCCCAGGCCGCCCTCGCTAGTTGCCCGCCGCCCATTTCTCCGCCGAGCCCACCCATGCCGCCGCCATCCGGCGCTGTCGCTTGAGCCGATCGCTTCCAATGCCAATACCGAGGCCGCCTCCGCTGTCCCCGAGCCCCGGCCCGATGCCGTCGCCGCCAATGCCGATGCCTGGATTGCCCAGCCCCGGCCCGCCTACGTCGCCCATGCCGCCGAGCGCTTCTGCCGCAGCTACGGCCGCATCAGCCGCCACGGCAGCCTGCGCAGCGTCAGCGGCGGCCATGGAGCCAAGCGCAGAACCGATGGATCTCGCTGCCCTGGGCGCCTAGCCCACCAGCACCCCGCCAATTCCCATGTTGCCGCTAGGAGCGACGCTGTCTGGATCGCCCCCGAGTGCGGCAGTCTGGCCACTGAGCGCGGCAGTCTGAGCGCCGCTTTGGGCGGCAAGCGCACCTCCGAGACCGCCCAGCGTGCCAAGCCCGCCAAGCGTCGTCGGCCCTTCGGACGGCAGCCCGGCGTGGATCGCGTCAAACCCAGCGGTTAGAGCTGTCGGGTTGCCGAGACCCATATCAAGGCCGAAGTTGGCCACATCCGCGAAGGTGGGATTGGCCCCGAGCATCCCCGCAGACAATGAAGCCGGACCCTGACCAATGGCGGTTACGCCGAGCCCCGTGGCGCCTGGGGCCAGGCCGGGACCGCCAGGCACGCCCGGCGCACCGCCCAAGCCCATAGCCGTCCCCGTAGCAGGTGAATGCGAGCCCAATGCCGCCATGCCCGCGAGACCCGGCGTCTCAGCGCCAGTGTCCTGCATGCCGGCGTTAATGGCCGCTATGGCTGCTTGCGATGTCGTGTGGCCGATATCGCCAAGAGACTGATTAACCGCGGCCTCGATTGCAGCGTTAAGCGCCGCCTGTTCGGCTTGCTGCGTTCCTATGTTGGCGGGCAGGGCGGTCGGAACCATACCCAGAGCCAGGCCGGTCGCGTTTAAACCAGTCTCGAGATCGAAGCCCAGGCCCGCCACCGAGCGGCTCGCCGGCACGAAGCCGAGCGCACCGGGTGCGCCACCAAGCGCGCCGAGACTAAGCCGGTGTCCTGTTGGCCAATGTTCATGCCCAACGCCCGCCGCCGAGAAAGCCGCCAAGATCGGCCATGCTCATGCCGGGAGGGGCGGCCGGAGGTCGGCCACCGCGATCAGCCGCATTTGCTGCCGCGTTGGCGGCCGCAGCCCTGTCGGCCCACCAATACCGCCACGGAGGTCGGAGCGCCGCCGCGGTCGCGCCGCGTTGGCGGCTGGCCGTTGGCCGCCGCAAGTCCGGTCGGGCCACCAATTCCAAACGGGGCGTCCGGGGCGCCGAGCGGCGCTGCGGTTGCCTGGTTCGGCGCTGACGGACTGACGGGAGCAACCGCCATGTCGGGGCCGATCGCCTGCGTCGGCCGGGATAGTCGGATTAAAGCCGATGTTCGGCATTGCCTCCGGCGGGGCATTCATCAGTCAGCTGATTGCCTGCGCGAGGCCGGGCTGTCCGGCCTTGTCGCCCTTGGTGGACGCGTTCACGCTGTTCGGATTGCGTCGGCGCGTTGGGCGCTGCCGTTTGCCCGCCCCGCTGCGCGGCGCATCGGCGGCAGGCAAAGCCGGCGAGACCTTCAGGCCCGCCCCGCTGCGCCGCCATACCCTGCGCGAAGTCGCCTCGTTCCGATGGAGCAAAGGAGGTGGGCGCGGACGGCGGCCCCAGCGGACCGCTCGTTACCGGCCCGACAGCAGGACCGGGTATTCCGGGAGCGATCCCGCCGGTTACTGGCGCTCCCTCGCCACGCTGCGCTTGCATCCCCTGTGCGAAGCCCGCGACATCCGCCTGCGTCGACAGACTGTCGCGCCCGTCCGGCGTATCAGCGGTCGAGCCCACCATCTGGTTGGCGATGGCGAGTGCCCGCTCGAGCGGGATGCCCTGCCTCACCAAGGAACTGGCGATCTCGTTGCGGGCAACGATCGCTTCGGCCTCGCCCTGCGAGTAACCCAGCCTCATCAGTTGCGAGACAAGGAATTCTTTGTCGGTCATTTCGCGCTTCCGCCATGTTGAAGAGGCAGCAATTCAGGCCTGCGCCTGTGCGCCGCAGCGCTTCTGCTTTTGTGTTTGATCCCTGCCGCTTTCGCGCAGCTGTCGAATGAGCTCGACGAGCTCTATTGGTCGGCGCGGCAACTCGCGCACGCGCTGTTCGAGAAGTCGGAGCGACGATGGCGGGAGGCGCCGAAGGCGACGGCGCCTGTCCCCAACGTCACGCATGTGCCGACGGCACCGTCGGATCGGTTGGAAGGGTTTTCAGCCGGCGGCTACGGCCGGCACGGCTCTATTCGCAATCTCACGATCATCCCGAAGACGAAATGACCACGCGCGCGGCGGGGAGTGCACGCGGGACGAGGCTTCAGTCGGCGGCGATGCGCTCGACGAGGCGAAAGCGCTCGCAATAGAGCAGCATGTCCGGCGCGAACGTGCCCTGGCGGGAGAAGTACTCCTGATGCGCCGCGCGCCAGTACGCCAGGCTGCGGTCGCCCTCGCCTTCGTCGAAGGCAAAGGATTCGTCGACGTCGCCGAAACGTCGCTCCGTCAGCTCGACGGTCTCGATCATGGCGCGCGGGCGGCCCGATCCGTCGAGCACCACCATCCGCTTGCCGACCTGCGTGAGCAGGCCCTGCGAGGCCGCCCAGCAGGTGGCGTGCTTGCGGCCGCGCAGGACGAGATCGAGGAGCGCGTCGGCGAGCGCGGGGGAATCGCCGAACGAGAACGTCTCGAGCTGCCGCCAGTCAGGCGCGGACTCATCGGCCACGGTGGCTGATCCTCATCCGGGCAACGCGCTGCGCCATCGGCGCCTCTCACGTCGGCGGCATTTCATCACCGTCATCACTGAGTCTCAAGGCGCGAGGCGCGGAACGCGCCGAGCCTCTCACCGTCATTGCGAGCCGAGGCGACGCAATCCAGAACGGCGGATGCGGCATCTGGATTGCTTCGCGTCGCTTGCAGGCTCCTCGCAATGAGGCGGAGAACGCATCGACGCAGGCTTGAAGTCCTCGCCTGCGCGCCCGTCTTTTCCGGCCCGGCCTTCACGACATGCAGGCGTTGGTCGATGTCGGCCGAGGGAGCAGGTCCGCCGCCGGCCGCCGGCACGAAGGTGAGGTCGACGCGCTCGCGGCCGAGATCGATGCAATTGTATTCGAGCTTCACCGACCAATTGCACCTCCCGGCCGTGAACGAATCCGCGGGTCGCCGCGACCAATGGGAGGCAGGCCCGGCTTCCGGGCCGGAGCCGGGCGCGGTGCAAAGAGCACCCGCTTCCCGAAGGCTCGTGCGCGGGCGCGTTGCGTGGCCCGCGGTCTCGCATCCGTTGCGTCGTCGCTTGGCACAGGAGCATCGACATGACCACCGCCAAAGAAAAAATCAGCGAATTCATGCACGACAACGAAAACATGGAGGACACCTGGAAGGTCTATACGCGCAACCCGTTCTCGATGGCCTACGACGCCGCGCTCGCCGCGTTCACCAAGACGCTCGAGGACCAGGCCAAGGCCGACGCCTGGAAACTGCAGCTGATGACGCTCGCGCTGTCGATGTGCGGCGGGGGAATCATGACCGCGGCCTTCGGCACGATGGCGATCAAGACCATTGCGGGCAACTATGCGCTCAATGTCATTTGCAACAACAACATGGAGCGCGCGTTCAAGGTTGCGTACTTCGTCTCGACCAACAAGACGGCAAACTTCATCGCCGGCAAGGTCTGGGACGAAATTGAATCCCGCGGAACCGCGCTCGTCAGCGCGACGACCGTGGAAGCGCTGTCTCAGACGGTGCAAGCCTTCCCATCCGCCGATAAGGGCAACATGAGCGCGTTCACGATGGACAAGACGCTTGAGACCTTCATCGGCGAGGCGAAGATCAAGGCCCACAACATCGCCGCGGATATCCGCGACAATTCCAAGGTCGGCGACGACGAGAAAATCGCGCTCGTGGACAAGATGCGCGCAAAGCAAGTACTTCAACCCGCCCACCAAGACCGTCGACGACGGGACGCTGAAGGACGAGATCGAGTTGTCGTTCTACCTGCAGATGGTGCTGCGGGCGGACTATCTGCAGAACAAGTGGGGCCAGAACCGCGACATCGACGTCGAGCCGAACTCATCCAAGTACCCCAAGCCGGGCAAGGATGACGACGGCATTTTCTACCACGAGCTCGGCAGCGAGATCTCGCTCAAGCTGAACGCATTGTACGAGAAGAAGTACAAGCAGAGCTTCTTCGACAACGTCACGCAGATGAAGCAGAACGGGTGGCTCAAATCGACCTACGGCGAAAGGCTGGGCGCCTTGGGCGAGATCAACGCCGCTGCCATGCGGCGCGCGCAAACCGGACTCGAAGGCCTGGCCAGCTCCAGGATCAAACGAATGATCGAGGGTGTCGGCGAGTAAGGATTGCCCGCAAACGCTGCACCGCGTGCTGGACACGGAAGCAAGTGTATTGGGTCCCGGGCGCAGCCCACAAGCGAAGTGCCGTGATGCGCTGCAGAACCGGGCCCCGGTTGCTTGATTTCCACAAAGGAGAAAACCGGAACCCCGGATCGGCGCCGCATCACGCGCCGGGCGACGGCATCAACCCACAAGGGCCCATCGTGGTAGATGCTAATACCCTCATTTCACTTCCGCTTTCAGGGGCATAGCCGGCATGACGGGAGTTGCTGCTGGCCTCGTCCCAGTCGCGAATGACCCAAGGACTAAACCGCTCTCGCGGTAGGTCGCTGCGGCGTGCGGCACGGTCATCACGATAGCGCGACGGGGCGTCCTGTCTTGAGATGAGAGGCTTGCAACCTTCACTCAAGACAGGAGCATCCCCATGACCGACGAGGCGATGAGCCCGTTGCGCCGGCGCATGATCGAAGACATGACGATCCGCAAATTCGCGCCGAAGACCCAACATGACTACGTGCAGAGGGTCAAGAACTTCACCGCATTCCTCGGCCGCTCGCCCGACACGGCGAGCTTCGAGGACGTGCGCCGATATCAGCTGCATCTGACGGTGAGCGGCGTCGGTGTGCCAACTGTCAACCAGACGGTCTCGACGCTGCGGTTCTTCTTCAAGGTCACGCTCGGGCGGAGCGACATCGTGAACCACACCCAGTTTGTGCGCGAGCCGCGCAAGCTGCCGGTGGTCCTGAGCCCCGAAGAGGTGGGCCGCCTGTTGGATGCGGCGCCCGGGCTTAAATACAAGGCGGCGTTGAGTGTGGCCTACGGTGCCGGATTGCGCGTCTCCGAGGTGGTGGCGCTGAAGGTATCCGACATCGACAGCAAGCGCATGGTGATCCGCGTCGAGCAGGGCAAGGGCCGCAAGGACCGCTACGTGATGCTCTCCCCGTATTTGCTCAAGCTACTGCGCGCCTGGTGGAAGGCGGCGCGGCCGCAGGGCTGGCTGTTCCCAGGGCGGGATCGCGTGAGCCCTGTCACGACACGGCAGCTCAATCGCGCCTGTCATGCGGCAGCCCAGATGGCCGGCCTCGACAAGACCGTGTCGCTGCATACGCTCCGCCACAGCTTTGCGACACATCTATTGGAGCAGAACATCGATGTCCGCGTGATCCAGGTTCTGCTCGGCCACGCCAAGCTCGACACCACGGCGCTGTATACGCGCGTTGCCACCAAGACGATCAGCGAGGTCATGAGCCCGCTCGATCACATCACGCACAAGCTCGGGGAGACCACGCCGCCCGCCTGAAGTGCGGCGCGCATGTCGCGTCCGGCTCTGGAGGTCGCGGATATCTTCCGCGGCCATGGGGCAGCGTGGCGCCGAGCCAACACCGGCCATGTGAGCCTCGGCCAGTTGAAGGTGATGTCGGCGATCGAGAGCTGCCGCACGGCGGCTCTCGGCGGGCACGTTGCGCGCTGCGAGAAGTGTTCGCACACGCAGATCGCCTACAACTCCTGCCGCAATCGGCACTGCCCGAAGTGCCAGGGGGCAGCAGCGAAGCAATGGCTCGCCGAGCGCGAGGCCGAGTTGCTGCCCGTGCCGTACTACCACGTCGTGTTCACGCTGCCGGCGCCGATCGCCGATATCGCCTACCACAACAAGGCGGTGATCTACGATTTGCTGTTCAAGGCCTCGGCCGAGGCGCTGACCACGATCGCCGCCGACCCAAAACACCTCGGCGCGCGCATCGGCGTCACCTGCGTGCTGCACACCTGGGGCTCGGCAATGACGCATCACCCGCATGTGCACATGATCGTGCCCGGCGGCGGCATCGCGTTGGACGGATCGCGCTGGGTGCCGTGCCGGCCCGGCTTCTTGCTACCGGTTCGCGTGCTCTCGCGCCTGTTCCGCCGGCTCTTCCTGGAGAAGCTCATCGCAGCACACAAACAGCTTCAGTTTTTCGGCAATCACGCTCCGCTCGCCAAGGCACGGACATTCGCGGCTTATCTCGCCCCGCTGCGCAGAACCGAATGGGTGGTCTATGCAAAGCGCCCGTTCGGCGGGCCCCAGGCGGTGCTCGCCTATCTCTCGCGCTACACCCACCGCGTCGCCATCTCCAACAGCCGGCTGATCGCGTTCGATGACGCCGGCGTCACATTCAAATGGAAGGACTATCGTGCCAAGGGCCGTGAGCGGGCCAAGGTGATGACGCTCGCCAGCGACGAGTTCATCCGCCGCTTCCTTATCCATATCCTGCCGCACGGCTTCCACCGCATCCGCCACTACGGCCTGTTTGCCGGCGGCGCACGGGCCGAGAACATCGCGCGAGCACGTCAACTGCTCGCCGTCCCGAAGCCTCAGAGCGAGAACGCCGCTGCCGGCAACGAGCCGCAAACACCCTCGCATCCATGCCCGTGCTGCGG
>CAVTXS010000025.1:0-85710 GCA_963738705.1 uncultured Alphaproteobacteria bacterium | reverse complement strand
GAACCCCTGTTTCCGCCGTGAGAGGGCAGCGTCCTAGTCCCCTAGACGATGGCGGCAGGGAACACCGGCACCCAGGTAGCGAACGGGGCCAGCGCAGGGAGTGCGGCTCAAGGAGGCTCGAACCTCCACGGGCGTAAAGCCCACAGGCACCTGAAGCCTGCGTGTATACCAATTTCACCGCGGCCGCTAGCTGCGAGGCGGCAAGGATACCGTGCCGCGCGGAGAGTGTCGGATCCGATCGCGAGGACGGCGACGGCCGGCCGGCGCGACGCCACCGCCCAGGCGATTTTTACCTCGCGCTTGCATTCGCCATGGAGCATTGGTCGGGCAAGGCCCTGACCACGCCCGTCCCCGGAGGTTGCCCGTGGCCATCGCCGATCCCCGTCCGCGGCAGATCGAAGCGCCAACCCAGGAGACCGGCGCGCTGCCGCGCATCTCCGATGGGAACGCGAGCGCGCGGCATTGACGACGCCCCGCATCGCTCCGGGCGCTACTTCGCGATCGAGGATTAGGGGCTCCATGGCCTCGGCCTGCCCGCGGCCGACGAGTGGGCGCGCGCTGCCACTCGGCTCGCGGCTGCCGCAAACGCCCGCGCCTCCCCGGCATGACACGCCTCGCCGCGGCGTACACCTGCGGCGTCATCCCAAGGCCCACGGAGACCCGACAAAATACCAGCCACGCAAAGCGCCACTCGGCGCCACGAACTCCTATCGCCCTTGCCCAGCAATCAGCAAAATCGGCTCGCCCCTTGCCTCATCGATCCGCAATGTGAGAAATGCGGGCTAGGGCTCCCTGCTTGAAACCCGTCTCAGTGGCGGCCTCTTGCAGCCGTTGTCATCACGAACCTCCCATGCGGCGTGAACCTCCTCCGAATGAGTGGACACCTGTAGTAGGCTCGGAGAGCCAGGAGGTGTCGGATGGAAGGACGTCGACGTCGGTCGTTCACGGAGGATTACAAGCGGCAAGCGGTTGAGCTGGTGGTTTCGAGCGGACGCTCGGTCGCTTCGGTGGCGAATGAACTCGGCCTGCGCGACTCGGTGCTGCGCCGCTGGGTGGAGAAGCTCGCCGGAGGGCACGAGCCGACGGCGGCGCCGCGGCGCCCCATGACGCAGGCGGCGCTGCCGTCGGCGGACCAGGCGGCGGAGATCGCCCGGCTGCGGCGGGAGAACGAGCGGCTGCGCATGGAGCGCGACATTTTAAAAAAGTCGATCGCGATCTTCGCCGGAACCCGGACATGAGCTTCCGCTTCATCGAGGATCATCGCGACGCCTATCCGGTTCGGCTCCTCTGTGCCGTGCTCGAGGTCTCGCCGGCCGGCTATTACGCTTGGCGCTTGCGTCCGCGCAGCCCGCGAGCGGCGGCCAATGGTGAGCTTGTGGCCGCGATCCGGCAGGTCCATCGGGACAGCGGCGGACGCTATGGCAGCCCGCGCGTCCATGCCGCTCTAGCGCTCCACTGCTAGCGCGTGCCGCTCCAGGTCAGCGTCAAGAGGACCGAGATCCGGGTGGTCCTTCAGTTTGAATTATGAGCCCATGCGGTCAGTGCACCGCCACCTCTCAGCACGATCTGGACCTGATCGGTCGCGGCTGTCCTTAGACCTCGTCGCCCGCCGATGGGCGTGCGGATCGCCTCCATCGCGAAGGTCTCCAACTGGCGGCTGAGATCGGTCAAGCCAACTGCGCGGGCCGGCTGGCCAGGGCCAGCAACTGTCGGCTTCGCCTTGGCAACCTTCCCCCGTTCACGAAACAACGCTTGAGTGCATGACTTGACCACTGGCAACACCGCCCGGTCACTCGCCGGCAATTGGGGCGAGTCATGGTTGCGGAGATTACTTCCATCGGGCGCGGATCAATCCCCACGCGGATATGGCGACCGGCCCACCCAAGAACTCGCAAGAACTGCCGAGTTATTGCGGCGGGTCTTGCCAGAACTACTTAAGCTGGACCGGTATGAACAACGGGCTCGAGCGCGACGCAACAGCGCGGTAAAGCATCTGACACAGAAGTAGAAAACGAACGTCCGACTCCTGCGTTCATGCGGGCTCGCTCGGCGTTGCGCGGGCAGCCCAGCAGCTGTTCGAAAAAATGAGAAGCGATAGATGCGCTGCAAATTGTATTTTACTTCGCCTTCGCGCTAAGGGTGTTCTTCAATTTTTACAAGCATTCAGCTTTTGCTACATTGTGTAGTTGTTAAAAGAACCCATTTCCAGCAAAACGAACCCAATTTAATTTAGGTTTTATCGAGGCTTAAGTGCCCGAGCCACTGAGGATTAGCTACTGCAAAGAGCCCGGCTTTCGCGACCACCAGAGGGCCACAGGCCCGGTCAGGATCCCGGCCGCCAGGACGGCGAACGCGGCAAGCCAGCCCGAGGCGCTTGCCGGCCCGCCGCCGGCGTCAAGCGCGACCCCGGTAACCCAGGCCCCGGCTGCCGACAGGCCAAACCCGACCGTCGAGTGCATCGCCATCGTCGCCCCGCGCTGTTCGGCAACGGCGCTCGCGCTCATGCCCGATGTCAGGGCGCCGGAATCGGCCGGCACGGTGACGCCGTAGATGAGCACAAGGGCGAGCAGCAGGAGGGGCGATGCCGTCGAGGAGATGCCGATCGAGAGGGCGATGATCGCGGAAACCACCATCACAACGGTGATCGCGCGATGTCGCCCGAACCGCAGCGCCGCTTCGTTCCCCAGGATGCTGGCCGGGAAAGACAGCAGCGTGACGACGACGCTGACCGCGATCGGACCAAGCAGCCCCGTGTCGGGATTTCGAGCCGCCACGAAGGTCCAGAACGCGACGATCCAGGTGCGCATGCCGTAGAGCTCGAAGCAGTGCGAACCGTAGCCGAGGATGTAGCCGAGCGCCGGCCGGTTGCGGAAGACGGGCCGAAAGTCGAGCAGGCGCCCGGGCTTGGGCTTCGGTTGCACCGGCGCGAGCAGCACGACAGACGGCGATCATCGCAAGCGGCCCCAGCCCCGTCACCAGGAACGCGGCGCGCCAGCCCACGCGGTCGGCGACCAGCTGCGAGACCAGGAAGGAGAAGCCGACGCCGACCGAAAAGCTCGATGTGTAAAGCGTCACGCTTCGCGACGTATCGCCGGCGGGGAGCCGGTCGGTGAGCGCCTTGAGACCGGGCATGTAGGCGCCGGCAAAGCCGATGCCGGCCAAGCCCCACCACAATGAAGCCGACCACAGCCCATCGGCGAACAAACCGAATGCGATGGTGGCGAGGCCGCTGACAATCGATCCGACCGTCAAAATCTTGCGGGCATCGATCCGGTCGGTCAGCGTCGTCAGGATCGGCACCGCGAGCATGTAACCGAACGGATAGGCGCTCGCCATCAGCCCGGCCTGCGCGGCCGACAGACCCCAAAGCGGCATCAGGTGCTGCGCCATGATCGCCGGCACGACCACGTGCGGCAGCAGGTTGCCGACCTGCCCCACGCACATCGCGGCGGTGAGCGGCACCACGCCGCGGATGTGCATCATTGCGCGACCGCGCGTGCCCACGGGCCCGACCGCGTCCTGGGCGACATTTCAATAGTCATGGAAATAACCCTTGACGGGCGCGTGATATTTCCATATTCGTGGAAATATGGAAAAAGCACAAGCCGTCACCGCCCTTGCGGCCCTCGCGCAGGACAGTCGCCTCGATGTGTTCCGGCTGCTGGTTCAGGCCGGGCCGGACGGGCTTCCCGCCGGGCAGGTTGCCGCCTCGCTCGGCCTTGCGCCCAATACCCTGACCTTTCACTTCGATCGGCTGCGGCAAGCCGGCCTCGTCACGGTCCGGCGCGACGGCCGCTCGATGATCTACGCGGCGCGCTTCGACACGATGAACGCGGTGATCGGCTTCCTGACCGAGAATTGCTGTGGCGGAAGCGCCGATTGCGACCCGGCCGCTTGCGAGCCGGCAAGGAAATCCACCCGGCGCGCAAAGGAGACCGTGTGATGAAACGTTTTCACGTGCATGTCGGTGTCGCGAACCTGCCGCAGGCGATCAGCTTCTACTCGACCCTGTTTTCGACCGAGCCCACCGTCGTCAAGCCGGACTACGCCAAGTGGATGCTCGAGGACCCGCGCATCAATTTCGCGATCTCGACACGCGGCAAAGCGCCGGGCCTCGATCATCTCGGCATCCAGGTCGAGACCAAGGACGAGCTCAACGAGGTCTATGACCGGCTGCATCGTGCGGGCGGCACGGTGATCGAACAGGGCGAGACCACCTGCTGCTACGCCAAGGGCGAGAAGGCCTGGATCGACGATCCCTCGGGGATTGCGTGGGAGACGTTCGTCACCACCGGCGAAGCCACGGTCTATGGCGACGGCACCGGCGAGAACGCCGCGCGGCTCGCCCATGGCTCCGATGCGGCCTGCTGCGAACCGAAGGCCGCCGCGAACGCGAAGTGCGGATGCGCCACGGCCTCGGTCTGAAGATGACCGTGCGCGCCCGCAATGTGCTGTTTCTGTGCACCGGCAATTCGGCGCGCTCGATCCTGGCCGAGGCGATCCTGAACAGGATCGGCGCGGGCAAGTTCCGGGCCCGCGGGCCAGCGCCCGGCGGCGTCGCGCCTTTCATTCTGTGTCAGCTGACGGGCGCGCTCGCGGCGCTCCAGGTCGCCAAGTGGCTGTGGATCCCGGATCGCTAACAGACCGTTCGAGAAGGCGTTCAAGCGTGAAAAGCCGTTGCCCCGTGCTTCGAGACGCGCGCTTTGCGCGCTCTTCAGCATGAGGGGTTTGCCTATGCCACGCACCACATCCTCATCCTGAGGAGCGTCGCGTAGCGACGCGTCTCGAAGGACGCAACCAGCGATCTGCACGTCGATTTTCACATTCTCAAACGGACTCTAATAGCCATTCCGCGCGCAAACACGGACGCTGCCGATCGGCGGCGAGAACAGTCGACAGCCGATGCGGCGCCTGGTCGCGTCCGAACGCCTCAGGCGCGCGCGCGATCGTTTCCTTTGGCGATGACCGGCGGAATCGCCTTGTCGGTCTCGCCGCGGATCACCGCGTAGCATTCGCACGCGCACTCCTCGATGCCGGCGCGGTCGCGGATGGTGATGCGCCTGCGCGCTGCCGGCGAGCGGCTGGTCCGTCGGGTTTCCGACATTCCGTGACGAAGGCAGCCGTACCGCAGTCCTGGCTTGCTTCGCCTTCGGCTCGCAATGACCGTACAGGAAGCCGTTCGCTCGGGCTTACGCGTGCTTGCGTTGGAGCGCGTCCAACACGAAGGCTACCGCGTCATCGCGCAGCCGGGTCACATCGCGCTCGCCGGTTTTGGCCACGTCGATGATGTGCATCGCAAGGGCTTCGCGGGTCGCGTCCGCATAGCCGGAGGACGCCAACTCGCTTCCCGACACGAGCAGCTTCTGCCAGGCGGTATCGAAGGCCAACCCCATGGCTTCGGCCATCTGAGGATCAAATGGCTTGTGGGCCGCGAACGGATGAACGCTACCCATGCTGACAGCTCCCTGCCTCGCAGATCGGGCGGGAGCGCGATCGTCTCTCAGCCGTCGGCGGCCCCGAAGGCTTGGTTGTTATTGCCGACGATAGCGCGAGCCTATGACGAACGACGCCGGTGTCTATCTGGCAGCCGAAATAGGCAAGCCTCGGCGCAACGCCATGGGTGAAGGCTGGTCGGCACGGTGTCCAGACACCCAACTTGTGTTGTGTTTGTCGCACCCCTGCCCCATGTATTGAGGACTGGTCTCCGCAGCAGGCGCGGTTCGGCGCGCCCGGTATCCCAGCCGCGGTCTCTGCCCTTCCGAGAAGGGCGATGGAGGGCGGCATGTGGAGAAACCGTATAGCGGGGAGAACCGCCTTCTCGCGTCGCTAGGGCGGGGCGACCGTGCGGCGTTGGCGCCGCAGCTCAAGATGGTCGAGCTGCGTCGCGGCGACGTGCTGCTGCAGCCGCGCGCCGCCATCGAGCATGTGTATTTTCCGCTCAGCGGCATGGTGTCGCTGCTCGCCGTGATGCGGAGCGGCGAGGCGATCGAGACCGGCATCGTCGGCCGCGAAGGCGTGGTCGGCGGATCGGTCGCCAGCGGGGACTGGCACTCGTTCGGGCAGGCGACGGTGCAGATCGCCGGCAAGGCGCTCGCGATCGCCAGCAAGCCGTTCGTCGAAGCATGCCGGAAGAGCCCGGCCCTGCTCGCGCTCACCAACCGCTTCCAGGGCGTGATCACCATGCAGTCGCAGCAGAGCGCGGCTTGCCATGCGCTGCACAGCGTCGAGGCGCGACTGTGCCGCTGGCTGCTGCAATCGCACGATATGGTCGGAACGAGCGTGGTCGAGCTGACGCAGGAATTCCTCTCGCACATGCTGGGCGTGCAGCGCACCTCGGTGTCGCTCTGCGCGCATGCGCTGCAGGAGGCCGGGCTGATCGAGTACGCCCGCGGGCGCATCACCATCCGCGACCGCGCCGGCGTCGAGGAATGCGCGTGCGAATGCTATGCGGTGATCCGAGGCGAGACCGACAAGGCGATCCCGGTGGCCGTGGGCGCAGGATAGGGCGTCTGCCTCGCGCCTGTGAAGCAGGCGCTTTTTTGAGGAAACCCAGAGCCGCCGCTTTGAGTGATCGATAGCAGAGAAGTGGCGGAGAGGGAGGGATTCGAACCCCCGATACGGTTGCCCGTATGCCGCATTTCGAGTGCGGTGCTTTCAACCACTCAGCCACCTCTCCGAACCATTGGGGCACAAGCGCTTTTCGTGACTGTGCCCCTCCGCAAGTAGGGCGGTTGCTACCCTGCTGCTACCGAATGGCTGCTAGGTGCCTGTTTATGGCGGCTTGCAGGGCATCGTCAACCCGCACGGTGGCGTCCTCCTGCATCTCAGGCAAAACGCGGCCCGCAAAGGTCGAGCGTTGGCCCGAGCGGAGTGATTGTCACCTTGGCCTCGGCGGCGACGTCCTGGCTGGCACCGATCGCGACCAGCACTGCGTTAACAACCGCTGCGCGTTTCATGCGCTTGCTCCAAAATGCTAGCCTCACTGCCATGGTGATCGGGAAGAAAAGGACAAGAGCGATGCACAGGATTGCGGGCGTGGCGTTTATGGTGGCGCTGCTCAACGTAGCTGCTCAGGCGCAGTCCCCGATCATCCAAGGCGGCATCCGGCCGCAACTGGAAGGCGGCGCGTATTGCAGGTTTGGTGCGACCCTTGAGTCCGGAAACCAGCCCGCAGAGGCGGCTACCGTATTTCAGCGCTGCGCGCCCGGCAACTCGATCATTCTTCCATTCACATACCCGCATTTGATCGCGGAGGTTTGCGACTTTTCACGGTCGATCGCGAACCTCCCGCGCGCCGTAGCGTGCATTGTCGGCGCGCCCCGGGCCATTCGTTGAGGCAGCACGGGCGGCGTGGGCCCGTCAGTCTTTCGTTTGTTTAGGCAAGTCCTTGCGCCGGCGGATTGTTAATTTTCATCCGGTGGGCTCACTGAAAGGAAACGCCCGTCGACAACTCCGAGCGCCAGATCACACGGCACGAGCGCGCACCCTCGGTCTTGCCAAAAATCAAATCAAGCTCGGATGGAAGGTCGATCGACGTCGGTATTCGAAGGCCTGCGCCGCCAGGCGAAAGATTGCAGATGGTGCAGTCGATAACCGTGTGCCAGCCGAAAAGAACCCGCGCTCTTTTGAATACGTCGGTGCGCACATGCTTGCGTCTGTCGAGCACGGTGGCCTGCTTTCATTCGTTAAAACTTTGAGCTAACTCTAGTCGCCACTCCTTTCGCGAACCTTGTTGCAATCTCGTGCAGGAAGTTAATGGGGCGAAACGCCGCTCTTGTGTCCACCGTGCAAGGCTGCGGCCAACAAGCCCTGGATCGCCAAGGAGCCCGCACGTAATCGTTTGGCCCCGCCGCACGCAGGCCGCGGCAAAGGCTGCAGAGTCGCCCCGGGCGAAATCTTTAAGTCTTCGCGGGTCGATTTCAGGACGCTTGACCGTCCGTGGGGCAGATCAGGGTTCTTGCCAACGAGGTGCTCGCGTTCGCTTGCCAAGTCTCGGCCATCTTGACTTCGGCGTGCCGGCGGTCCTGGTGCCGCTCACACGGCCATTCCGGCCCGCAGCGGGTGACCTGCCTCGCGCCACTCCCTCAGGCTTTCCGAGATGATCTGGACGGATGCCGAAGCCGTCTGATTGAGTTGCGCGTATCGGATCGTCTCACGCTGGATCCGCTCCCCTTCGGACTTCAGGTGATTTCGTACCGCTTGAAGCTCACCGATCAGTTTTTCGATCTCTGCAATCGGCTCGGCGCCGAATTTCTGAATGAGCGGCGCAATGGTGTCGCTCGATAAACCAGGCCCGATGTCAGGGCCCGGCTTGTGCGCCCGAAATGCTCCGTGGTGGGCGGGAGCACGGGTCCCGCCTTGGCCGACCATGTTCGCCGCCACGGCTTCATCAGCTGCCGACTTTTCAGGTTCCATGGCACCCCTCGCTTCCGTTGCCGGTCGTTGTGACCGCAAAACTGGAGTCGATGCTTATGTGCGATCCTTGGCCAGCATGGTTAACGCCGCGTAAATTTTTCGGGGAAGGACACGGCTAATTCTGGCGCCGAGGACGCGCGCTACCCCGGGCTGATGCCGGCGGACAGGTTTCCCTCCACAGGCAGCTGCGCGGCTGGCCGGCCGCGCCCTCCGCCGCCTATCATCGTGAGGCCGACGCCGCCGACAATCACCAATTGGCCTTGATCTGACGCTTGCGCGTGCGATACGGCGCTCACTCCTCGCTTGCGCACGGAGCCATGCCGCGCAGACAAGGGCGAGCGCCGGCACAGCGGAGCGCGACCGAGAGCGGCTGCTCAGGATGCCCCGCCCTCGCGGAATATAGTGTAGGCTTGCGGACGTTACCGGTTCCCCTTGGGAGAGTTACGCTTTGCGCCTCTGTTCCGTCGTGCCGCTGCGCATCGCCCTGCCGCTGGCGCAGCCGATCAAGATGGCAAACGTCACGATCGCAAGTGCCGACAACCTTTTGGTTCGCGTCGAAGACCGCGACGGGCATGTCGGCTGGGGCGAGGCCGCGTCGGCGCCGCTCATGACCGGCGAAACGCCGGAGAGCATGCTCGCCGCCGTGACCTTCATGCGCGCGCAACTGGAAGGATTGGAGGTCGAGGATGTGACTGCCTTCGGCCGGCGGCTGGATGCGTCCATCTACGGCAACAGCGGCGCCAAGTCCGCGATCGAGATGGCGGTCTACGACCTCGCCGGCAAGCGGCGCGGCGTTCCGGTAGCCGAGCTCCTGGGCGGCGCGGTGCGGCGCGAGCTGCCGGCGCTTTGGATGCTCGCCGCCGGCGAGCCCGCGGCCGATGTGGCGACCGCAAGGCGCATGGCCCGCGAGGGTTTCGCCGCCTTCAAGGTCAAGGTCGCCGGCGCCGCGGTCGAGCAGGATCTTGCGCGCTGCACCGCCGTGCGCGCGGCGCTCGGTCCGAACGCACGCGTCTCGGCCGATGCCAACCAGGGCTTCTCGCGCGCGCAGGCCCTTGACTTTGCGGCCGGCGCCGACGCGGCCGGCCTCGACTTCATCGAGCAGCCGGTCGATGCGCACGACCTCGACGGCATGGCGGCGGTCGCGCGTGCAACGCGCGTGCCGATCGGCGCCGACGAAGGCATCCATAGCCTGGAGGACATCGAGCGCCATCATGCGCTGGGGGCGGCGCGGGGAGCGAGCCTCAAGACCATCAAGCTCGGCGGGCTTGCGGGCGTGATGACCGCCGGCCGCCGCATGGCGGCGCTCGGAATGCACGTCAACCTCGCCGGAAAGATCGCGGATTCGAGCGTCGCCTCAGCCGCGATCATCCACCTCGGCGCAGCGCTGCCGCAGCTCGACTGGGACGTGAGCATCACCTGCGCGTATCTCGCGCAGGATATCGTTTCCGAGCCGATCCGGTTGGACCGCGGCCGCGCTCGGTTAAGCGATCGTCCCGGCCTCGGCGTCGAGATCGACGAGAGCAAGCTCGCCGGGTTTGCGCGCGACCGCGTCGCGGCGTAGCGCCGATCATTCACACCGTCATGCCCGGCCTTGTGCCGGGCATCCACGTCTTGCTTTCAAAGAACTCCACGCAAGGAAGACGTGGATGGCCGGGACAAGCCCGGCCATGACGAACAGGGTCGTTGGAAAAAATCGTGCGCAATGCTCGTGCGCGAAGCCGCCCGCGCTCAGGCCCGTTCGCGACCCTCCCGCTCCGCCCGCCCCGCCCCGTCGCTAGTCACGCCGTCCGCCACCAGCGCGTCGATCTCGGCATCGCTCAAGCCCGCTTCGCGCAGGATTTCGAGGCTGTGCTCGCCGATATTCGGCGCGTTGCGCCGCACCTCAAGGCGTGCGCCGTTCCAGCGGCTCGGGATGCCGGTGTAGCGCATCCGCCCCTCGGTCGGGTGATCCTGCATCTGAAAGAAATCGACCGCCGCGAGATGCGGATCGTCGATCAGCGCATCGACGTCGTAGAGCGGCACGCACGGGATATCGAGCCGCTCGAACAGGTCGAGCCATTCGGCGGTGGTGCGCTCGCGCATGACCTCGGTGACCATGGCGTAGGCGACGTCGAAGTGGCGCGCGCGCGCGGTCTGCGTCGCCAGCCGCGGATCGGACTTGAGCTCGTCGCCTCGCCCGATCGCTTGCATGAATCCGCGCCAGTGCTTGTCGAGATAGATCAGCACGCAGACATATCCGTCGCGCGTCCGGTAGGGGCGGCGGTCGGCGGTCAAGAGGCGGTTGTAACCGGCCTTGCCGACCGGCGGCTCGAACGAGCGCCCGGCCAGGTGGTTGCTGAGCACGAACTGCGCCATAGTCTCGAACATCGGCAGCTCGACCGACCGGCCTTCTCCGGTGCGATCGCGCTCGATGACTGCGGCGAGCACCACATTGACGGCATTGAGGCCGACGATCTGGTCGCACATGGTCAGCGGAACGTAGCGCGGCTCCTCGCCGCCGGCGGCGACGAACAGCGTGGCGACCCCGCTGATGCCCTGCATGAGGTCGTCATAGGCGGGCTTGCGCGCATAGGGGCCGTCCTGTCCGTAGCCGACCAGGCTGACGTTGATCAGGCGCGGATTGACCGCGCGCAAATCCTCGTCGGCGAGGCGCAACCTCCGCATCGCGGCCGGACGGATGTTGCTGATCACGACGTCCGCAGTAGCGCACAGCCGCAACAGCACGCCGCGGCCCGCCTCGCGCTTGAGGTCGAGCACGATGCTGCGCTTGTTGCGGTTGACCTGCAGGTAGATCGAACCCATGCCTGGGCTGCGCGCCGGCAGGCGTGGTGCGCATCACGTCGCCCTCGGGCGGCTCGACCTTGACCACGTCGGCGCCGTAGTCGGCGAGAATCTGCGTCGCATACGGGCCCATGATCACGGTCGTGAGGTCGACGATGCGCAGGCCGGTCAATGGACCGGCCGGCGCGGCCTCGGCGCGAGCTTGCGCTGGCGCACGTCCTTTCTCATTCATGCTCGGGCTCTTCGCATTGCTCAGTAGGATTTCGGCAGTCCGAGCACCTTCTCGGCGATGAAGCAGAGGATGAGGTGCGGCGTGATCGGCGCGATGCGCGGGATCATGATCTCGCGCATGTAGCGCTCGACGTGGAACTCCTTGGCGTAGCCGTAGCCGCCATGGGTCATCACCGCGATCTGGCAGGCGTTGAAACCGGCTTCGCCGGCAAGATACTTTGCCGCATTGGCGGCCGGGCCCGACGGCTTGCCGGTGTCGTACTGCCACGCCGCCGACATCACCATCAGGCGGGCTGCTTCGAGCTCCATCCAGCACCGCGCCAGCGGATGCTGGATCGCCTGGTTCTGCCCGATCGGCCGGCCGAACACGACGCGCTCCTTGGCGTACTCGGTGGCCCGCCGCAGCGCCGCAAATCCGAGCCCGACCGCCTCGGACGCGATCAGGATCCGCTCCGGGTTCATGCCGTGCAGGATATACTCGAACCCCCTGCCCTCCTCGCCGATCCGGTCGTCGACCGGCACTTCGAGCCCGTCGATGAACACCTGGTTGGAGTCGACCGCCTTGCGGCCCATCTTGTCGATCTCGCGCACCTCGATGAAGCGGCGGTCGAACGCGGTGTAGAACAGCGTCAGTCCATGCGTCGGCTTGGCCGCCTCGTCGACCGGCGTGGTGCGGGTGAGGATCAGCATCTTGTCGGCGATCTGCGCGGTCGAGATCCAGATCTTCGCGCCGCTGACGACATATTGGTCGCCCTTGCGCACCGCGCGCGTCTCGAGCCTGGTCGTGTCGAGCCCGGCGTTCGGTTCCGTCACCGCGAAGCAGGCCTTCTCACGCCCCGCCGCGATCGGCGGCAGCATGCGGCGCTTCTGCTCCTCGCTGCCGAACACCACCACCGGGTAGAGCCCGAATATGTTCATGTGCACGGCGGACGCGCCGGAAAGGCCGGCGCCGGATTCCGCGATCGCCTGCATCATGATGGCGGCTTCCGACACGCCGAGGCCGGAACCGCCATAGGCTTCGGGCATGCAGACGCCGAGCCAGCCGTCGGCGGCGAGCGCAGCGTGGAACTCTTGCGGAAACCCGCCTTCCCGGTCGCGCTCGAGCCAGTAGCCGTCGCCGAACCGCGCGCAAATGCGGGCGATCGCCTCGCGGATCGCTTCCTGCTGCTCGGAGAGGGCGAAGTCCATCGCTTTGGCGTTTCGGCCTACTGCGCCTCGATGCCGGAGTCCTTGATCAGCCGCGTCCATAGCGCCAGCTGCTCCTGCACGAAGGCGTCGAGCTCACCGGGCGCGCTGGAGAACGCATCGAAGCCGGCGGTACCGAGCTTGCTCTTGACCTCGGGACTTTCGACGATGCGACGCATCTCGGCATTGAGCCTAGCAACGATCTCCTTTGGCGTGCCCGCCGGCACGAACAGGCCGGCCCACGAGGTGATGTCGTAGTTGGTGACGCCGGATTCATGCAGCGACGGGAGGTCGGGCAGCAAGGCGGACCGCTCCTTGGTGGTGATCGCCAGCGCGCGCAGCGCGCCGGCCTGCACGTGCGGCAGCCCGGCGGTGAGGTCGAGGAACATCATCGAGACGCGGCCGGCGATGAGGTCGTTGATCGCCGGCGGCGTGCTCTTGTACGGCACATGCAGGATGTCGAGACCGGCCCAGCGCTTGAACGTTTCGCCGGCCACGATGCCGGTGGTGTTGCCGCTGGCGTATGACAGCTTGCCCGGATTGGCCTTGGCGTGCGCGATCAGTTCCGGCAACGACTTCGCCGGAATGTCCGGGTTCACCACCAGCATGAAGATATAGCTGCCGACCCGCGTCACCGCGGCGAAATCCTTCACCGGATCGTAGGCGAGCGTCTTCATCAGGCTGGGATTGGCCGAATGCGTGCTGTTGGTCGCCATCAGCAGCGTGTGGCCGTCCGGCGCCGCGCGAGCCACATAGGTCGCCGCGATCGCGCCGTTCGCTCCCGCCTTGTTCTCGATCACGACGCTTTGCTTCAGCGCGGTGCCGAGATAATGCCCGACCAGGCGCGAAACGGTATCGGTGCCGCTGCCGGGCGCGAACGGGACCACGATGGTGATCGGCTTGCTGGGATAGGTTTGCGCGTGCGCCGCGGCGCTCGCCAACAGCACGATGCCCGTGACCGCGGCACGAAGCCAGCCCGCCATGCGATTCCTCCCTTACGGTTCTTGTTTCCCGACCTTGCGGTTCGTGTTTCCCGACGCGACGCTACCGCGTCGACCCGGCTGCATCAAACCGGCTTGAATGACCGATCGAGCGCGACGTCGATCAGGCTCGGGCCGCCGTTGGCGAGACCCTTGCGCAACAGGTCGGTCGCCTCGTGGACGGTCTCGGCGCGCTCGGCCTTGACGCCGAGCGCGCGCGACAGCGCCACGAAATCGATCGCGGGGTTGTCCAGTTCCATCGCCACGTAGGTATCGGTCTGCGCGGCGTGGCCGCGCATCGCGTGCACGCGCTGCTTCAGGATGCGGTAGGACGTATTGTTGAAGATCATGAACACCATATCGAGACGGTGGTGCGCGGCCGTCCACAGCGCCTGGATCGTGTACATCGCGCTGCCGTCGCCGACCAGCGCGACCACCGGCCGGTCCGGCAGCGCGAACTTGATGCCGATCGATGCCGGCAGACCCCAGCCGATGCCGCCGCCGCGCAGGCCGAAGAAGCTCTGCGGATCGTCGCTGGTGATCATGTGGCGGATGCCCACCGCCGAGGACACGGTCTCGTCGACCACGACGGCGTCGCGCGGCAGCGTTTGCCCCACCGCGTGGAGCAGCGCCAGCGCGTCGACCGGCGACTTCTCCGACCGCTCGCGCGCCTTGGCGACCAGCGCTTGGCGTTCGGCGGCGATCGCCTGCTGCGCCCCCTCCAGCCGCTCGCGCGCGCGGCCGCGCGCGCCGCTCGTCATCTTGTCGCGGAGGGCCGCGGTCAGCTCGGGAAGCGTCGCCTTCGGATCGCCGAGGATCGCAGCCTCGGCCGGCCAGTTCTTGCCGAGCTCCCACGGGTCGGGGTCGAGGTGGACGATCCGCAGATCGCCGGGCACCGGCTCGACGTCGGAGGGCAGCGACAGGGTGAACAGGTCGCCGCCGACCGAGAACAGCACGTCGTGCGCATCAAGCACCTTGCGCAAAACCGGCGTCACGCGGGCAAGCTGCCCGCGGAACAGCGGATGCGAGGACGGGAACGATGCCGTGTTCGGCACGAACTCGGCGTAGACGGGCGCACCAAGCAGCTCCGCGAGTTCCACGATCTCGGCATGCGCCCGGCTTTGCGCCACCGCGTCGCCGGCGATGATCAGCGGCCGCTCCGCCTGTGCGAGCACCGCCGCGGCGGCTTCGATCGCGTCGCGATCGCCGCGCACGCGTGCGCCGACCCGCGTCGGTGCGCCGAGATCGATATCGGCTTCGGAATTGAGAATGTCGCCCGGAAGCGAGAGAAAGACCGGACCGGTCGGCGGCGCAAGCGCGGTCTTCGCGGCGCGGTGCACGAGGCGCGGCAGATCCGCGAGGCGGCGCACCTCGCTCGACCATTTGACCATCGGCCGGGCGATGGTCGGCAGGTCGTCCCACAGGATCGGCTCGGTGGCGTTGAAGCTCTGGTCGTGCTGGCCTGCCGTCACCAGGATCGGGGCCGCGGCCTTCTTGGCGTCGTAGAGCATGCCCATGGCGTTGCCGAGGCCGGGCGCGACGTGCAGGTTGACGACCGCGAGCTTGCCGGACGCCTGCGCATAGCCGTCCGCCATCGCCATCACGGCCGCTTCCTGCAGCGCGAGCACGTAGCGCATCTCGTTGTCGACCGCGAGCGCGTCCATCAGCGGCAGCTCGGTCGTGCCAGGGTTGCCGAAGATGATGTCGACCCCTTCCTGCTTCAGCAGTTCGAGAAACGCGCGCTTTCCGGACATCTTGGGCACGAATGTTCCTCCTGAGCCGTCGCTCGCCAGACTTGGCTTGTGGTGTGGTAACGAGCAGGATGGGCCAAGCGTGTGCCACCGGCCGCCCTCAAGTCAATGATGACCCGCCTCATGTCAGAGCCACGCTAGACGGATGCCCGACGGGCTCGACACCGGCGGTGCCAGCCGGTTTCCGCTTCCCGCTGTACTTGCCGTGTTCGTCGCGGCGTTCGGCGTGCTGGCATGGCCGTGGCTGTCGGGAGCGGTCACCATTCCGTGGGACGCGAAGGCGCAGTTTCATCCGCAGCTGCAGTTTCTAGCGGCCTCGCTTGCAAAGGGAGAGTCGCCGGCCTGGGCCCCGCATGTGTTCGCCGGCTGGCCGCAGATCGCCGACCCGCAATCGCTGATCTTCTCACCCCCGCATTTCCTTCTCGCGCTCATTGATCCGGCGCCGAGTTTCCGCGCCGCCGATGCGGTCGTGTTCGCGATGCTCTTCCTGGGCGGCGTCGGCGTCATCCTGTTCTTCCGCGACCGCGGCTGGCATGCCGGCGGCGCACTGGTCGCCGCACTGGCGTTCGCGTTCGGCGGCTCGGCCGCCTCGCGCATCCAGCACATCGGCCAGATCATGAGCCTCGCCTACCTGCCGCTCGCGCTCTGGCTGCTGGCGCGCGCGCTCGAGCGCGCGTCCTGGATGGCCGGCGCATGCGCCGGCATCGCGGTGGGGCTCCTCGCCGTCGGCCGCGACCAGGTCGCGCTGCTCGGGCTCTACCTGCTCGCCGGATTCGTGGTTGCCCACTGGGCGGGCGGTGACGGCGTCGCCGCGCGGATCAGGACGAGCATCAAGCCGCTCGCGGCATGCGCGGTCATTTCGGCGCTGGTGGCGGCAATTCCCCTCCTCCTCACGGCGCTGCTGGCGGCCGATTCCAACCGACCTGCCGTCGACTTTGTCACGGCCGGGCGCGGCTCGCTGCATCCGGGCCACTTCTTGACGCTGGCATTCGCCGACCTCTTCGGGGCAACCGACCCCGCCGTCGACTATTGGGGGCCGCCGAGCCTGCCTTGGGGTTCGGCGTTCGGGATCGTCGAGCTCTACCACGCCCAGAATGTCGGCCAGCTCTACGCCGGCGCCTTGCCACTGGTCGCGATCCTCGGCCTAGGCCTCGCGCGCGGCTGGGCGTGGTCGCGCGAGATCCGCTACTTCTCGATCGCGCTCACCGTCCTGCTGCTCTACGCGCTCGGATGGTACACGCCGGCGTTCCGCGCGATCTACGAGCTGGTACCGGGGGTCAGCCTGTTTCGACGCCCGGCCGACGCCACCTTCGTGCTTGGTTTCGTAGCGGCGATCCTTGCGGGTTACTTGGTCCATTGCTGGCTGTCACACTCTCCGTCTCCTGCAGCGCGGTGGCGACATGCCGCCGAGCTGCTGTTGGCCATCGCGCTCGTTGGAGTGGCCGCTTGGCTCGCATGGCGGGTCGGGACGCTGGATGTCGCGATGGCTCCGCTCGTGACGGGCAGCCTGTTCGCCGCGGGTGCCGTCGCGACGCTGGTGGGTGCACGTCGCCTCTTCGCTCCGGCCGCCGCGGGACTTCTGGTCGCATTTATGGTGATCGACCTCCGCTGGAACAACGGGCCGAACGAGTCGACCGGGCTGCCCCCGTCAACCTACGATGTGCTGCGGCTTGATACACCGAACGAGACGATCGCGCTCATCGAGCGGCGGCTCGCCGAGACGGCCGCGGCCGCGGCCGACCGGCGCGACCGGGTCGAACTGACCGGCATCGGCTACCACTGGCCGAACGCCAGCCTGGCGCACGGCTTCGATCACCTGTTCGGCCACAACCCGCTGCGGCTGCGCGAGTTCGCGCTGGCGACCGGCGTGGGCGACACCGTGGCGGTTCCGGATCAGCGCGGTTTTGCTCCGTTGTTCCCGTCGTACCGCTCGACCTTCGCCGACCTTTTCGGGCTGCGCCTGATCGCAACCGGCGTGCCGGCGGAAACGATCGATACGTCATTGCGGCCCGGCGATCTCAATCTGCTCGGGCGCACCAAGGACGCCTATGTCTATGGCAATCCCCGCGCGCTGCCGCGCGCCATGCTGGTGCCAGGCTGGCAGCTTGCGGATTTTGACACGTTGCTCCGTTCAGGATGGCCGGACATCGATCCAAGACGCATCGTCCTGCTGAAGCGGCCACCGGGAGTCCTCGCGCCGGCGGTTGGAGCCGGCGGCGGCACGGCCCGAATCGTGGGCTATGGCAATACCGACATCATCGTCGACGTCGACGCGCCCGCCGGCGGGTTCCTGCTGCTCAACGATGCATGGCATCCATGGTGGCGGGCAGAGGTGGATGGCGTGCGCGCCGAGCTCCTCAAGGCGAATGTCTTGTTCCGCGCCGTCGCGGTGGGTCCCGGGCGTCATCAAGTCCGCTTCAGCTTTCATCCAGTCGGTGGAGCCGTTGCGCAGCTGTGGGCCAAGCTTGCCAAGCTTCCATGACAAAGGTGCGCAGTGCGGCCGCAGCCCGCCAAACATTCGCCTCCTTTGGGCTCACCAAATGGTTGTGGTGAAATGCGACTATAAGTCCGGCCGGGGAGGGACGGGAGATGTTGCGCGCCGCACTGGTCGTCGCCGCAGGATTGGCGTTCGCGGGCCCCGCAGAGGCGGATTCCCGGCAGTTCAGGGTCGGTCCGTGGAATGGCGAAGCCTTCGTAATCAATAACCGTTTTAGCCACTGCGGAGCATTGGCGCTCTATAACAGTGGCGTGGCCATGCTCTTCATTGTTACGCGCAAATATCAATGGGCGGTCGGCTTTATGTCGGACAAATTCGGCTTCGTGGAAGGTAGTACTTACAAACTTGGACTATCGCTGGACGGTGACGAGCCGACAATAGTCACTGGCCACGCGACTTCCAGCGGCACAATACGGATTGATCTCGTCCCAACAGCGGAGCTGTTCAACAAATTCCGTCGCGGAGGGTCGCTTAGACTGATCGGACAAGGTACCTCATACACCTTCGACCTAACTGATACATCGAAGGTCCTCCCCGCGCTCGTCCAGTGCGTCAACGCGTCCCTCAACCCCACCCCGATGCAAACCGCTCAACTCGCGCCCAATGCTCGGCCGACGGCTGGAACGGTGGCGCGCGCCCAGGATAACAGGGCGGAAGCAACAGCCATCGTTGCAAACTTGCTTTCACAAGCCGGGGTGCGCGGATTTCAAATCATCCCGGCCGGACAGGATGAGATCGGTTGGAAAGCAGATGTGGCTTGGACCGCGGAAAAAGTCTCAGGGGCGCTCTTCATTCTCGAGGATCCTCAGCTCAGAACCCCGAGCGATACCACGCCAGTCCTGATCGCACTGATGGCGAAGGCTTGCAAAGGCACGTTCTTTTCTGGAGCCTTGCCGGACGAGGCCACAGGCCTCCAACAGGCGCGCGTGTTCACCAACTGCCAGAGCGCCAATAGCGCCCTGACCGTGTACTTTCTAACAATCGCGCGCAAGCGCGGGGGACACTACGTATTCGCGACGACCGCCGCCGGGGTCGAAGCGCCAGCCAAGGAGGCTGATGCAAGTATTCGGTCGGCGGTTTACAAAGTGCTTCCCAAATAATACCGTCGTTTCGGCCTGATAGGTCCCGCTAGCGGAAATCGCGGATCACCATGTCGGGCGCGCTCAAATTGTGCCGCGACGGCACCGTCCGCCCGGCCCACAGCTCGACCGCGTTCGCCCGCTTGAAATCCATCACCGGTTCCTGCCGCCAGCTTTGCGAGCCCGCGGCGACGCCACCCGACCTGCGCCACGTCGGCGTTGACCTCGGTGACGAACATCGAGCGCAGGGCCGCGAACGGTCGCTCGGCGGCCACCGGCGGATCGAGCCCGACATCGAGCACGATGCGCTCCTGATCGATGGTCTCGAGCCGCACCGTCGCGGCGCCGCCGCGGGCAAAAACCGTCCGGAACGTACGGGTCGTCGGATCGAAAGTAATCTCGCGGATGTCGACCAGCGGCCGCCCGGTCGTCTCGACCGGCCCCACCAGGAACGAGGAGCCATAGGCGCTCCAGCGCAGGTGCGCAGGCGGCAGTGGCCGCGCGCGCCAATAGCCGTCGGCCGGATAAAGCACCAAAACTTCCTCGGCGCGCTCCTGGAAGCGCATCCAGACCTGCAGCAGGTGCAAGCCAGTCTCCACCCGATTGCCGACCCGCACCGGGATCTGGCTCGGTCGCCAGAAACTCGGGAACGTCAGGCCGACCAGCTGCCATTCGAGCGTCTCGTAGAGGGTGACGCGGCGCGGCTCCGCCTTGTGAACCGGATCGCGCGACATGTCGCAGTTGCGGAAATCCGGCGCCGCCCGGTCCGCCACGATGGTGCCGACGTAGGCGGGATGCACGGCCTCGATCGTAAACCGGCGCACGTCCGATGCGATAAGCTTCAGGTAGACGTTGTCTTTCTCGGCGCAGAGCGTCGGCTCGCTCTCGTTCACAATCTCGATCGCCATGCCGCGCTCTTCTGTGGCCCGCGCGGGTGCGAGCATGAGCGCCGATGCCAGCGCGGCTGCGACGGCTGCGCGACACGCGGTCAGCTCATGCCAGCGTCGCATAGACGTCCCCGGAATTGGCAGCATGCGGCAATTCGACGATCCAGCGCACGATCGCGTCGGCATCGAGCCACCGGTCATGGACCAGGGTCTGGCTCTCGCCCAGCGCCGCATCGAAACGCGCATAACCGAGCGCAACGCAGCGCGCGACGCAAGCGCGCGCGAGATCACGTTGAATCGTGGTAAATTCGAACGACAGCGCCGCCGGCGGCCGCGTCAATCCAGCCAGCACCTCGGCCTCAAAACCTTCGACATCGATTTTCGCAAACGACGGCATGCCATGTTGCGCGATCAAGGCATCGAGTGTGGTGATGGGGACCTGGATGGTCTTGGTCCATCGCTGGCCTTCCCAGCCGGGGGCGCCGCGCGCCGCCTGCACGAATTCGTCGGAAGCGGTGGAGACCGTCGGATTCTCGAGATTGAGCTTCAGCTCGACGGTTCCCGATTGCCGCCCGAGCGCGACCGCTTCGATGGTGACTGCGGTATCCCGGCCGTAGAGCAGGCGCAGGGTCTTCGCCAGCGCCGGCTGCGGCTCGACCGCGACGACGCGCGCCCCAAGGCGGCGGAACGCCGCGATGCGGTCACCGACGTGCGCGCCGACGTCGAACGCGAGGTCGCCCGGCCGGACGAACCGGCCATAGAGCCGATCCATCGCCTCCGACTGGCGCGCCCGGCCATAGTAGATCGACAGCGACCGAACGACGCCGCGGGCGATCCTCAGGCTTTCGAGCATTGGGTCGACTCTGGCGCCGGAGGAACGCGATCCGGCGCGGCGATCTGTAGCGCCGGCAGGCCGAGCGCGCGCAGGGCCGCCGACGGCATCGTCTCCTCGGGCAGCCGCCCGAGTCCGGCCCGGACGGCGGCATGACCCAGCGCGGGAACCGCGGTCAGCACCGCGAAGGGCACGGCGAGCGCGAGCCCGGCGGCGATCAGCAGCGCGTACGGGATTGCGCCCGGCACGCTCGCCGCCAGCGCGGCGACGCAGCCTAGTCCGAGCACTGTTTGCGGCCAGAGTTCGGCCCATGCGAGCGACCACGGGACCACGTGATCGTCGCGGGCCTGGCCGACCCAGCCGATGGCGCGCCCCAGCATCAGCTCAGCGAGGAAAACGGTGTGACCGAACCACATGATCGGCGACAGCAGCAGGAAGAACACCGTTTCGGCAACGACGCTCGCCAGGAAGCGCCCGGTGCCGCCGAACGCGCGGCGCAGGTCCGGCCTCGACAATACGTCGATCACGGTGGCGATCTTTGGCGCGAACCACATGATCAGAATGACAATGAGGAGGACGAGCCCGACATCGGGCCGAATGAATGCCGCAGGGGTATCGGCAAGCGCAACCGCCGCGGTCCCGAGCACCAGCAACCCGATCCACGCCGGCGAGCCGAGAAACATCAGAAGCGCGAACACCAGCTGATAGCGGCTCACGGGCTTGAGTCCCGGTAGGACAACGAAACGCAGGTACTGCATGTTGCCCTGGCACCAGCGCAAATCGCGCCGGATGAATTCGAGCAGCGTCGGCGGGTTCTCCTCCCAGCCGAGGCTCTCCTCCGGCAGCGCGTGCACCTCGTAGCCGGCGCGCCGCATCAAGACCGCCTCGATCTGATCGTGGCTCAAGACATGGCCGCCGAGCACCCCGCCCTCGGGCAACGGCGGAATATCGCAGTGTGCGATGAAAGGCGCGAGGCGCAGCACAGAGTTGTGGCCCCAATGCGGGCCGCAGTCGCCCTGCCACCAGGCGCTGCCGATGGTGTAGGAGCGCATGCCGAGCCGCATGCCGAACTGGAAGATGCGCGCGAAGGCGCTGGTCGACGGCGCGCCGACCACAAGACCTTGCAGGATGCCGATCTCCGGGCTCGCCTGCATCACGCGCACGAGGCGCAACGCCGCCTCGGCCGGAATGAAGCTGTCGGCATCGAGCGTGAGAGCCAGCTCGTGATCGGTCCCCCAGCGCTCGCAGAAATCCCGCAGGTTGCCGGCCTTGTAGCCCTCGTTGACGAGACGTCGCCGGTAGGTGACGGCAAGACGGCCGCGCCAGAGGTCGGCCAGCGCCTGGAAGGCTGCTTCCTCGCCTCCGGCGATCTCGCGGTCGCTGGTGTCGCTGAGCACGTAGAGGTGAAAGCGGTCGGCATAGCCGGCCGCGACCAGCCCTTCGATCATGGGCGTCAGGTTGACGAATGACGCGCGCGGGCGGCTCGTTGCGGATGCAGACCAGGATCGCGGTCGAAGCCACGATCGGTTCGTCGCCGCGGACCCGCGTCACCGCGGGGGTCACGGTCGCGATCGGGTCGCGGCAGAACCGCATGATGATGAGGCCGATGGTGGCGTTCCAGAAACCGATGACCGTCCACGGCAGCGTGACCGCGAACATGACGATGAGCGCGGTGTCGGTGGCGCCGAGACCCCCCACCGAAAGCGCGGCGGTCAGGAGCCAGAGCAAGCCGATCATTGTGGCCGCGACGACTGCGGCAAACACCACGCGGCGATAGAACAGCGGCCGGCCGCCGGCTGTCGCGCGCACGGCCTCGGAGTTGTCGACAATGTCGGACATGTTTGTAAAAGCTCAGGAAACTGGCATAGCGTTGCGCGAAGATATACGGACTGTGGCGGCCCAAGTCCAATCGGGATACGTCGTTGAGCAGCAAGAGCTTTCAGCATCCGGCCGAAGCGCTGTGGTACGTCGGGCCGGGCCGGGCGGAGATCCGCCCCGAGCCCGACCATGCGCCCGCCTCCGGCGAGGTCCGCGTGCGCGCGCTCTACGGGGCCCTGAGTCGCGGCACCGAGCGGCTGGTCCTGTCCGGCCGCGTACCCGAGAGCGAGTACGGACGGATGCGCGCGCCTTTCATGGCCGGGACATTCCCCTTTCCGGTGAAGTACGGCTACGCCACTGTCGGCCGGGTCGAGCACGGGCCGGCAGAGCTCGCCGGCAAGACCGTTTTTGCGCTCTACCCGCACCAGGATCTGTTCACGCTGCCGGTCGATGCGGTCGTGCCGTTGCCGGACGGCGTCCCGCCGGCCCGCGCAGTGCTCGCCGCCAACATGGAAACGGCGCTCAATGGCGTGTGGGACGCAGCTCCCGGTCCGGCCGATCGCATCGCGGTCGTGGGCGCGGGCGTCCTGGGCGTCCTGGTGGCGTGGCTCTGCGCACGATTGCCGGCCGCGGAGGTCACGCTGGTCGACATCGATCCCCGGCGCGAAGCGCTCGCCCGCGCGCTCGGCGTCGGGTTCGCCGCGCCGGAGGCGGCACCGGGCGAATGCGATCTCGTGGTCCACGCCAGCGCCAGCGTCGCGGGATTGTCGACGTCGCTTCGGCTCGCCGGCGAGGAAGCCACCGTGCTCGAATTGAGCTGGTACGGCTCCGGCGACGTGGCCGTACCGCTGGGCGGTGCATTCCACAGCCGGCGGCTGCGGCTGGTGTCGAGCCAGGTGGGCAAGGTCGCGCCGTCGCACCGGGCGCGCTGGAGTCACCGCCGCCGGCTGGCGGCTGCGCTCGCGCTGCTGGCCGATCCCGCGCTCGACGCGCTGCTTGCGCCCGCCATCGCTTTCCGTGACCTGCCGCAAAGGCTGCCGGACATCCTCGCGCCGACCAGCGGCGCCCTGTGCCAGCTGATCCGCTACCAGGCAGCTTAAACCACTGCATGAGAAGGAACGCCTAAGTGTTTGCCGTCGAAGTGTCCGACCACATCATGATTGCCCACTCGTTCCGGGGCGAAGTCTTCGGTCCCGCGCAGGCGTTGCACGGCGCCACGTTCGCGGTATCGGCCGCATTCATCGCCGAGCGACTGGACCCGAACGGGATCGTCGTCGACATCGGCCGAGCCAACGACGTGCTCAAGGCGGTGTTGGGCTCGCTCAATTACCGCAATCTCGACGATTTCCCCGAGTTCAAGGGCGTCAACACCACCACCGAGTTCCTCACCAAGTACCTGTTCGACAAGCTCGCCGCCGCGGTCCGTGCCGGCGAGCTCGGCCGCGAGGGCCGCGAGATTGCCGCGCTGCGAGTCACGATCGGAAAGTCGCCGACGGCGCGCGCGTGGTACGAGGCGCCGTTGTGGTAACCGTCGCGTTTGCGGTACCGGGCAGCCTCGACACACCGACCGGCGGCTATGCCTATGACCGTCGCGTCATCGCCGAACTTGCGGAGCTCGGCTGCCGGGCGGAGATCATCGATCTCGGCACCGGCTTTCCGCGCCCCAGCCCGCAGACCCGCGCCGCAGCGCACGCGCTTCTCGCCCGGACGCCGCCCGGACGGCCCATCGTCGTCGACGGGCTGGCGCTCGGCGTTCTACCGGAGGCCGCCGCGGTCCTGAGCGCGAGCCGTCCGCTGGTCGCGCTGGTGCATCATCCGCTCGCGCTCGAGACCGGATTGTCGGTCGGCGAGGCCGATGTCCTTCGCAAAAGCGAGAGGACGGCGCTTGCCAACGTGCGACACACAATCGTCACGAGTCCGTCGACCGCGCGCATCCTCGCCAGCGACTATGGGGTCGCACCCGAGCGCGTGACGGTGGCTCTACCGGGCACCGACCCGATCGCGCCCTCCCGCAAAGACCGGGAAGGCCCGCTCGGGCTGCTGGCCGTGGGCTCCCTCGTCCCGCGCAAAGGCTACGACGTGCTGCTTGCCGCGCTCGCAACGCTTGCGCACTTGCCCTGGCACCTGACCATCGTGGGCGATCGCGACCGCAGCCCGGAGACCGCAAGAAAATTGTCCGCGCAGATCGAGGCGCTCCAGCTCGATCGGCGCGTGACGCTTGCGGGCGCGGTGCCTCCCGAAGCCTTGCGCCGGTTTTACCGCGACGCCGATATTTTTGTGCTCGCATCGCGCTTCGAAGGCTACGGAATGGCGTTCGCCGAGGCGATGGCGCATGGGCTGCCGGTCATCGGCACCACCGCGGGCGCCATCCCCGAAACGGTGCCGCGCGATGCCGGCATCCTGGTTCCGCCAGATGACATGCAGGCGCTTGCCGACGCACTAGGCAGGCTGGCGACCGACGCGCGCGAGCGGGCGCGCCTCGCCTCCGGCGCGCGCGAAGCCGCGACGCGGCTGCCGACCTGGCGCGACACCGCGCGGATCTTCCATCACGTGATCGCGACGCTCGCACCGGCATGACCCCGCGGCCGTGCACTCGGGCCTGTTCTCAAAGCGCTGCTCCAGTGGGGATTGCGCGCACACCGGCTGATCCACCAAACGGAGGTCGGCGCGGCACTTGTCTCGTTGTGATAGACGATCCGGCATGAGCGGTTTTCGGGCGGATTGGCTGGCGTTGCGCGAGCCCTACGATCGGAAGGCGCGCAATGCCGAAGTCGCGGGCGCCATGGCAGCCGCTTTTGCCGGACAGTCGGCGGTCTCGGTTGTGGACCTGGCGTGCGGCACCGGCTCGACCCTGCGTGCGATCTCCTCACACCTCCCGGCCCGCCAGAACTGGCGGCTGGTGGACAACGATCTCGGCTTGCTGCTGCGCGCGGGCGCTGCCGACCCGCCGGCCGGCGTGCGCGTGACGACAACGCCGGTCGATCTCGCCCGTGATCTGGAGGCGGCGCTTGATGGACCGCTGGATCTGGTCACGACGTCGGCCCTGCTCGACCTCGTTTCAGAGGACTGGCTGAAGCGGTTCGTGGTCGAGACGGCCGCCCGCAATCTTCCGGTCTATGCGGCCCTCACATTTGATGGGCGAGCGACGCTAGAACCGCCGGACCCGCTCGACGCAGCCGTCGTGGCGGGTGTCAATCGCCACCAGCGCACCGACAAGGGATTTGGGCCTGCGCTCGGGCCAACCGCCGCGGCAGCGGCCATCGCAGGGTTTGCGCAAACCGGATACGCCGTGGTTCAAGGACCGTCCGACTGGTCGTTCGAGCCGCGCGACGGCGACATCCAGCTGGAAATTCTCGCCGGCTGGGCGAGCGCAGCGCGCGAAATCGGGGAAGTGTCGTTGGCCGATGGGGTTTCGTGGCTCACCCGGCGCCGCGAGCTCGTAGCCGCCGGCCGCTCGCGGATCCGCGTCGGTCACGTCGATTTTTTCGCCGCCCCGACCGGCAAGCGTTGAGCCGACAGATCGCAGTCGAACAAAACCTCGTCGCCGAGGATGTGGGTTCGCATCGGGGGGCGCAACGCGCGGTCGACACGGTCGATCGGCGGGAGGGTGAAACTCGGCTTGCCGGTCCCAAGGATCATCGGCGCCACAACCACGTGGAGGCGGTCGAGGCACCCCGCCACCAGAAAGCGCGAGACCGTGTTGGCGCCGCCTTCGATCAGGATGCGGCGGAAGCCGCAGGCGGCGAGGCGGGCCAGGATGGCGGCCGGCGCGATCGCGCCGTCTTTGGCAGGCAGCGTCAGGCGTTCGATGTCGTCGGGAAGCGCATGGCGCGCGCCCTCCGCCGTCACGACCAGCCGACGGGCGCCATCTGCCGCCAACAGCCGCGCCGTCGCCGGCAGGCGGCCGTGGGGATCGATCACGACGCGCGCCGGGCTTGGTCCGGCCACGCGGCGTACGGTCAATTGCGGGTTATCTGCCACTGCGGTCCCGATCCCGACCACCACCGCATCGACGACCGCGCGCAGCCGATGCAAGTGGGCGAGCCCATCAACCCCGTTGATGTAGTGCGAATGGCCGGTCTCGGTCGCCACTCGCCCGTCGAGCGACTGGCCGAATTGGCCGATGACGATGAGTTCGTCCACCGTACCGCGTCGGATCGGCTCGAACAGGGCCTCCCACGGTCCGGGCAGCGCACCGCCGTTGCGGATTGCGGACGGAACCATCGGCCAGGACGCCGCGTTGGTATGCTCGACCAGCCGGGGCGGGCCCTGCCCGTGACGTGCTTTTTCCGCCTCTTTGGCACCCGGATCGGGCTTTAGTTGCGTCACCTGGCGTGAAACCCCTTCAATCTGTCCCCGTATCTTGGCATAACTTACCGTCGTCGGCAGCCGGAATGGTCAATCGGACCTTGAGTTTGGGCGTTTAGTGGGGGGCCTTTGGCCACGTACCGCGTATGTTGAACGGACACAGTCGTATCGACTACCGCCTTCTTGGAACCCCTCAAGACATAGGCGTCCAGCGCGGGCTTGCGGAGTTCCGCATGGGCCGCCCGCTCATATTCGCCGCGGACGGCGAGCAGGTGCTGGCCCTGCCGGTCGATGGCGCCGACAACGAACGGGTGGCGGCCTTCCAGGCGTTGTATCCCGCCCGGCCGCCGCGGCTGGCGATCACTGCCCGGCGCGCCAAGGCGTTCGGCATCGAGACCGCCGCACCGGTCCTGGTGGAGTTGGCCGCCGCCGACGACGCCGACTCGATTTTTGCCCTGGCCGCCAGCGCGCAGGTCGATCGTGCCATCGCGACCCATCCGGCCGGCCGTACCGCGGTCGCGGCCATCGAGCTCGCCAAGCTGGCCCAGCGCCTGCCGGCTCTGCTCATCCGCGACGTCGAAGCTGATGCCGGCGCCATTCTGAATCCCCCGCTGATCACCGTCGATGCGGACGCGGTGACGCGCTTTCGCCGGGAGATCATCCGCTCGCTGGCGATCGTCGGGGATGCGCAGGTGCCGCTGCAGAACGGCCTTTCGACCCGTTTCGTGGTTTTCCGAGACGTGATCGGCGGCAGCTCGACCGCCATCATCGTCGGCAATCCCGACTTCTCCAAGCCTGTTCCGGTGCGGTTGCATTCTGCCTGCCTCACCGGAGACGTGTTCGGTTCGCGGCGCTGCGACTGCGGCGATCAGCTCAATCTTGCGCTCGCGCGGCTGCAGACCGCCGGCGGCGGGGTCATCCTCTATCTCGATCAGGAGGGACGAGGGGTTGGATTGGTCAACAAGATCCGCGCCTACAAGCTCCAGGACGCGGGACTGGATACGGTCGACGCCAACACCACCCTCGGCTTCGACGACGACGAACGCGACTACAAGATCGCGGCGCGCATGCTCGATCTGCTCGAGTGCAGGCGGGTTCTGCTGCTGACCAACAATCCGAGCAAACTGGAAAGCCTGGTCGAGGCGGGCATCGATATCGTCGAGCGGCTGCCGCTCTATACTCCGATCAATGCCGACAATCGCCGTTATCTGGCGGCCAAGGCCACCCGGGCCGGTCATTGGCTCGACGGAATGTTCGTCGAGTTGGGCGAGGATCAAAGCAAGCACAAGGCAACCGGGCTCGTACCTCCCGTCTAGTGTGGTGGATTTGAAGTTCCGCCGATCTTCGCGGCAATTTCGTCAAGGAACTTCAAATCCAAAACCACACTCGATTCGTAGATTTGCTAGTGTTCCTTCGATTCCGAAGTTCGCCACAGCGGCTGCCGCAATGATGAGCGAGCTTCGGAATCGGGACACTGGCCGGTTCGACAGGCATCTCGCTTGGAACCAGGAGGCGCGAATGGTGGTTGATTCCAGGCAGATCGGAGCCCCGACGGCGGCCTATACCCCCGTTGCCCGTTTTCTGCATTGGCTGACCGCCGCGCTTGTGCTGATTCTGATTGTCGTGGGGGCGGTCATCGCGAACACGGGGGACTGGCCGGGGAAGATGGTGGTCTACGATCTTCACAAATCGACCGGCATGGTCGTGCTGGTGCTCGTGCTGTTCCGATTGTTCTATCGCCTCACTCACCCGCCGGCGCCGTTGCCGGCCGACATGCCGCCGATCATGCAGCTGGCAGCGCATGCCAACCATTGGACGCTTTATGCCTTGCTGATCATCCAGCCGATCGTCGGCTGGATCGCCACCTCGGCCTACCCCGCGCCGATCCCGGTGTATTGGCTGTTCGAGATGCCGCGAATCTGGCCGGAGGACCGCGCGTTTTCCGAACGCATGTTCACCGTCCACGCGATCGTCGCAACCCTGCTCGTGATCGTCGCGGCCATACACATCGGCGCCGCCCTCTACCACCATTTCGTCCGCAAGGACGTAGTTCTGATGCGGATGGTGCGGGGCTAGCGAGAACCGGTTCGGCGCCTCCATGTCCCTGATTGTCGTCGAGAACCAACCCAACAACGCCAGCGGTGCCCGCAACCTGCTGCGGCTCTATGGGCGCGTATTGGATCTGTTGGGACCGGAGAAGCGGCTCGGCTTCCTGCTGGCGATCGGCAACCTGGCACTGGTCGTGGCCCAGTTCGCGGAACCGGTCCTGTTCGGCCGCGTCGTCGACACCCTGGCGAGCGCGCAGGCCAGAGGCGCACCTCCGGCCTGGACGGACATCGCGTCGTTGCTCGCGGCCTGGGTCGCGTTTGGGCTGTTCACGCATCATCTCCGGCACGCTGGTCGCGCTGTACGCCGACCGGCTGTCGCATCGACGCCGCCAGGCCGTGCTGACCGACTACTTCGAGCACGTCCTGCAGCTGCCCCTCTCCTATCACGGCGCCACCCACTCCGGCCGCCTGATGAAGGTGATGCTGCAGGGCACCGATTCGCTGTGGGTGATGTGGCTCGGGTTCTTCCGCGACCATCTCGCAACCGTCGTTTCGTTGTTCGTGCTGCTGCCGCTGTCGCTGTTCCTCAACTGGCGGCTGGCGCTGCTCTGATCGCGCTCTGCGTCGTATTCGCGTTCTTGACGGCTTTCACCTGGAGCAAGACCGAGAAGCTGCAGAGCTCGGTCGAGCAGCGCTATTCGGAAGTCGCCGAGCGCGCCTCCGACGCGCTCGGCAACATCGCTCTGGTGCAAAGCTTCACCCGGGTCGACGCGGAGGTGACCGACCTCAAGAACCTGGTGGCGCGCCTGCTCGCCGCGCAGATCCCAGTTCTGTCCTGGTGGGCACTCGTCGCCATGATGACGCGCGCCGCCACCACGCTGACGATCCTCTCGATCATTCTGCTCGGGACCTGGCTCAACATCCGCGGGCTTGCCACCCTCGGCGACATCGTGATGTTCATGAGTTTCGCCACCCTGGTCATCCACCGGCTGGAGTTGATCGTCGGATTCGCCAACCGCATCCTGATGGAAGCGCCGAAGCTCGCGGAGTTCTTCGACGTCCTGGACACCGCGCCGGCATTGCACGACCGGCCCAACGCAGTCGATCCGGGACGGACGCAGGGCCGCGTCGAATTCAAGGACGTCTCCTTCTCCTACGACGGAAAGAAGCCCGCCGTAGCGGACCTGGATTTCCAGGCGGAGCCCGGCAAGACCATCGCCCTGGTCGGCGCCACCGGGGCCGGGAAATCGACCGCGATGGCCTTGCTGCACCGCGCCTTCGATCCGCAGTCGGGCTGCATCGAAATCGACGGCAAGGACATCCGCAACATCAAGCTCGCCGCGCTGCGCCGCAACATCGGCGTGGTGTTCCAGGAGACGCTGCTGCTCAACCGGTCGATCGCCGACAACCTGCGGGTCGGGAAGCCGACCGCCACCGAGGAGGAAATGCGCGACGCGGCGGAACGCGCGCAGGCGCTCGATTTCATCGAACGGATCGGGTTCGATGCGGCCGTTGGCGAGCGCGGGCGCTCGCTCTCGGGCGGCGAGCGCCAGCGGCTGTCGATCGCGCGGGCGCTGCTCAAGGATCCGCCGATCCTGATCCTGGACGAGGCGACGAGCGCCATGGATGCCGAGACCGAGCGCAAGGTCCAGCTCGCGCTCGCGGAAGTGACCAAGGGGCGCACCACCTTCGTGATCGCACACCGCCTCGCCACCATCCGCAACGCCGACACCATCCTGGTGTTCGACCACGGCCGCGTGGTCGAGACCGGATCGTTCGAACAGCTGGTCGCGCTCAACGGCCGCTTCGCGGCGCTCGCCAAGGCGCAATTCATGGACGTGAGGCCCACGAAGGTCGACGAGGCCGCGGAGTAGCGAAGGCTAGGCGTGAACTGCCGGTCAGGCGGAACGCCCACTTTGAGCGCGATTTGCTTCCTCTGGGTGGGCGGTAGCAATCCCAACGGTTTCGCTGCCTCTGGGATTCCCCGCTCTCTCAACCATCCTGGTTCAAATTGAGCGCGGAGAGAAACTCATGCCGGGTTTCCGATCGTGTCCGAAACGATCCCAACATCCGGCTGGTCACCATTGTCACACCGGATTTGTGCACGCCTCTGGTGGTCATACATTGGTGCGTCGCCTCGATGACCACGCCGAGGCCAATGGGCCGCAAGACGCTATCCAGGCATGCGGCAATCTCGGCCGTCATCTTTTCCTGAATCTGCAAACGCTTGGCATAGACGTCTACAAGGCGGGCGAGCTTTGAAATGCCGACCACGCGGTTGCGGGGAAGATAGCCGATATGGACCCGGCCGATGATCGGAGCCAGATGATGCTCGCAGTGTGACTCGAACCTGATGTCACGGAGCAACACGATTTCGTCGTATCCGGCAACTTCCTCGAACGTACGCTTGAGATAGTCCCGCGGTTCTTGAGCATACCCGCCGAACCACTCTTCATAAGCGCGAACCACACGCGCGGGCGTTCCGGTCAGCCCTTCCCGATCCGGATCGTCGCCAGCCCAACGGATGAGCGTGCGCACGGCATCTTCAGCTTCCGCTCGCGAGGGCCGCTCAACTGCTTTAGTGGTCTGGGCCCCTGATTTTTTCCTGGGCCGACGAGCAAGCTGAATGTGACTAGCCACCTGCTCTCCTCCGAGATGAGCCACGCCCGCACCCGCGTCCTTCTAGGGGAACTCAATCCAGCCTAGCAAGCACTGACTATCGGCGCCCGGTTGACGCCGTTTCGTAGCCTAGGCAGGCTTTATAAGCGTCACCAGTCCCCTCGTTGGTGAGCACGCAGACATCGATGCAGTGCTGAACATGGCACCTACCGATCAGGAGACCGAGGTCCTGCCGCCGGCAGAAGAGCCGGAGGAAATGCCCCTGCCCTCGGATCCGAAAGTCATATTCCTTGGCGGTCTATTCGTCCTTGCGCTGCTGGCGACAGCCTATGTCGCGAGCGAGATCGTGTTGCCATTGGTCTTTGCCATCGTTCTCAAGCTCCTGCTACAGCCGGCCTCGCGCCTATTGGAGCGGTTGCACGTACCGCGGCTCCTCGCGGCGCTGCTGCTGATCCTTGCGCTATTCGGAACGATCGTCGGCTTGGGTACGGCCATTTCAGGCCCCGCCGCCACCTGGGCAGCCAAGCTTCCCGAGGGCATTCCTCGGCTGCAGGAGCGGCTGAGTTTCGTGCGGGAGCCCATCAATACACTGCAACGGTTCTTGCAGCAGGTGGAAGATTTTGGAGGAGCGGGACCATCACCAGGTGCCGCGACCTCGGCGGGAGGCCCAACGCTTCTGACGAAGCTATTCACGGGGACCCGGAACTTTGCCAGCGGCTTCTTCACGACGGTGCTGTTTCTTTTTTTCCTGCTTCTGTCTGGCGATATCTTCCTGCAGCGCCTCGTCGAGATCATGCCGCGCTTCAGCAGCAAGCGCCAGGTCGTCGAAATCTCGCAGCACATCGAAAGCGACATCTCCGCGTATCTGGTCACGATCACGATCATGAACGCGGCAGTGGGTATCGCCGTGGCATTGGCGATGTGGCTCACAGGGGTGGGCGACCCGATCCTCTGGGGGACGGTCGCCTTTCTGCTGAACTATGTGCCGATCCTCGGCACGGCTTTGGGCGTGTTGATCTTTCTTCTCGCCGGCCTGTTGACCTTTGACACGCTCTGGCAAGCGCTGCTTCCTGCGGGGCTTTACTTTGGATTTCATTTGATCGAGGGCGAGACTGTCACGCCGATGCTCCTGGCCCGGCGGTTCACCCTCAATCCCGTCGTCGTCATCATCTCGCTCGTCTTCTGGTTCTGGATGTGGGGTATCCCGGGCGCGATCCTCTCGGTGCCCATGCTGGCGATCACCAAGATCATCTGCGACCGGGTTCGGCCGCTGGCTGCATTCGGTCACTTTCTTGAGGGGTGAAACCATCGCCGACAATTCCGGCCAGCGCTCTTTCCTCGGCTGCCGCTCTGGCCCAATATCGCGTTCTGGATCCGGCAGCGTTTTCGGCTCAGGGGGGTGGCGCATGGAAGCGCATCCAATCCGGCGCGGGCTCACGGGACTTGGCGTGTTGGCCGCGCACCCGGCGGCGTTCGGGATCGTCGCCGTTTATGCGATCCTGTGGTTTTTCTTTCAGCGCGACACGTTTGACTGGCACGCCGTTGCCCTGCTCGCCACTTGGCTTCAGCGCGACACGTTTGACTGGCACGCCGTTGCCCTGCTCGCCACTTGGCTCATGACGCTGGTTATCCACCGCGCGGTTCACCGCGACAATCAGGCACTACAGGCGAAGCTTGACGAGCTGCTGCGGGCGCATGGCAATGCGCGTAGTGAACTCACCAAACTCGATCAACAGGAACCCGAGGACATCGAGCGCCACCGCGACGAGGCGCAGAAAAAGGACTAGGTCTCGATCGCGCTTCCTTCCGAGGAACATTACCCCATGAAGAAACCAATGTCGTCTTGATCGTGGGTGTCGAAGCGTTGTTGGAGCAACCATGCGCTCATCGACCAACGCAAGTCCGTATAAAATTGCTCACTGCAACCTTTTGCGATCTGGACTTTGCCCGCAAAAACAATCTTGCGAGCGACGATCGGCCGCCGCCGACAAGCCCACACCTGACCGTGCCGCTCAGCTTGAGCGGCCAAGTCCCATTCTCTGCAGAGCGCGCGCGACCAGATCCAATGGGGAGAGATGATGCTCCTGCGTCGTGGTGGCCCCGCCGTGCTTTTCGCGCACGAGTTGGATGTCGCCATCATGAAAACGTTCGAGACCCGGCCGGTGTCCGGCATGGATCACCATCGTGTCAGGCAGAAGGTCGCGCATGTACTCCATCAATCTGAACTGGCTGAGCTCGTCGAGCGACGACGTCGGCTCATCCATGATGAGGATGTCGGGCGGATGGATCAGCACGCGAGCAAAGGCAAGGCGCTGCTGTTCGCCGCCGGACAGGAGCGAGCTCCATTGCTCGGTTTGGTCGATGCGCGGAATGAGATGTTCAAGGCCGCAGCGCATGAGGGTGTCCTGGATTTTCTCGTCCGGGACCTCTTGCTCGGGATGGGGATAGAGCAAAGCGGTGCGCAACGTGCCAAGCGGAAAATATGGGCGTTGCGGCATGAAGGCGATGTCGGCACCTGCCGGCCGCAAAATTTCGCCGCTTCCCCAAGGCCACAATCCGGCCATCGCACGAATGAGGGTGCTTTTTCCGGTTCCTGATTCTCCCTTCACCAGGACTTTTTCGCCGGGCGAGACAATGGCCTCCGCGCCGTCGATCATCAGCTTGCCGTCGTGCAATGCGATGTTGAGGTCACGAAGATGCACGCGGTTGTCCGGGCTCACGCCCAACTTGATAGTCTCGCCCTGGCCGATGGGGCCGAGGCTTGCGTCCAGACGGTCGATCGCATCGGACAACTGCGTCACACGACGCGCGGAGGCAAACCAATCGGCCAGACGCAGCGCATTGTCGGCGAGCCAGTTGAGCGCGAGCTGGACCTGCACGAACGCAGTGGCAGCCTGCATGAGCGAACCGAGCGTCATCTCGCCTGCGAGATATTTTGGTGCCCCGAGCAGCAGCGGAACAACCGGGGCCAGAACGAGGTTTGCGCCATTGAGCCACATCATTCGACCCTGCCAAACGATCACACCGAGCCATCGTTGGACCAGATCGGAGAAGGTTACGTCCAGGCGCTCGCGTTCGTCGTCGTCGCCGCCGGTCAACGCGATATTTTCGGCATTGTCCTTCACGCGCGTGAGTTCGTAGCGCAGCTGGGCTTCTCCGGCTGCCTTTTCCTCGACGCGGCGCACCAGCGGTCGGCCCAGCAGGAACATGCCAAGCGTGGTGATTGTCGAATAGATGATGCAGGCGAACACCATGTAGCCGGGAATGGAATAGCCGGCCACGGTCAGCGAGCCGCCGACGACCCAGAGGATGCCGATGAAGGCGATCGCGGCCAGCAAGGCGTTCAGAACACCCAGGGAAAAATCGACCAGAAGCTCGATCGCAATCCTGCCGTCCTCGGCGATGCGCGCCTCGGGATTGTCGGCCTCGGTGTGCACGATGGTCAGCTGGTAAAAATGCCGGTCTGCGAGCCAACGACCAATCAATGCGCGCGCCAGCCACTGCCGCCATCGCAGCTGCAGGCGCATGCGCGCTTGCAGGAGCCCCACGGAAAATGCCGCTGACAATAATGCCAGCGCCAGAACAAGGCCAAGACCGAGGATGACGGTCTTGGTGTCCTTCTGTTCGAGCGCGTCAAAGAAGAATTTGTACCAGCGATTGACCGCGAGGGCTGCGCCGAGATTCGCAAAAAGAAAAAATAAAACGGCGCAGGTCAGAAGCCACGCCTGCGCTCGCGTTTTCCCGCTCCAGAAACCAAGCGAGAGGCGCAGGAATGGTTGAGACCGGCTGGAACGCGCTCTGTCTCCCGATGCTTGCCTCAAGGCCGCCTCAGTACCGCGGGTTCTTTACCTCTGTTTTTGTCAAGTCATCCGTAGCGCCCGATATTCAATCGATCATCACATTATCCGACGTCCCGCCCTGTCAGATCAGATCCGCCCAAGCAGTATGAGAATGACAATGACGATCAAGATGACGCCGAGGATACCGACGCCGCCGTGACCGAAGCCGTAACCGTAGCCGCCGAAGCGGCCACTGAAGCCACCGAGCAGGACAATGATGAGGATGATAACGAGGATGGTTCCGAGCGACATGATTTTCGCTCCCTTTGCCGGACCGTATTGAGCCGGCATTTCCCAGATGACTCCCGAGCTGGCGTGAATGGTAGCGATTTTCCAGCTTCCTGGAAGCAGACGCGAGGGTGCGGGCGGCTGCCGTTTGATAGCAGGCCCTCCTTATCGCGAGGGGTACCTTTCACGCGTAGATCGCTACGAGCCTTCGCGCGAAGGCAACGTCAGACATACGATAGTTCCCTTGCTGCTGATGTCCCGCTCGAGCTGGCCGCCGAGCTGTCGCGCAAAGGCCTCGACCAACCGGCCGCCGACCCCAGAATCCGTGCGTCGAGGATCGACCCCCTTGCCGTCATCGGAGACCGTCAGGCGAAGCTCTCCCGGAATGCGCTTCAGCGTCACCACGACCGAGCCGCTTGTCTCGCTCGGAAACGCATATTTGACCGCATTCGTTACGAGCTCATTGACGATGAGCCCGAGCGGAATCGCGCGGTCGGCCGGCAGGGGCTCGCTCGCGATATCGGTTTTAAGCGCGATGGAGATGCCATTCTCTTTTTGCACCGACTCGATCAGGTCGCGACACAACGCCTCCAGATAGGTCGCCGCATCGACCTCCTCGACCGAATTGGTTTCTCCCAAGATGGAATAGAGCCGTCCGAGGGCGGCAATGCGATGCGACACTCTTTCAAGCGCCGCCTTGCCCTGGCCGCTCTTGTGGTTCCGCGCTTCGAGGCTGACCATGGAAGCAATGATCTGCAGGCTGTTCTTGATCCGGTGGCCGAGCTCTTGCAGCAGCGCCGCGATGCGCGCGTGCGCAGCCGCGCGCTCGTGCTCCAGTCTCCTGTGCTCGGTTACGTCTTCGATCGCCAGCAAGACCTGATCCGTATGGTTGCCGGGCCGACGGACCTTGCGCCCATTGACCACCATCACCCGCCGTCCAATCGACGGGAAGACGCGGTCCACTTCGAAGGCCTCGATCGTCGCACGGTCGGGAAGGATGGTTTCGATCAAGGAGCGCAACTCGGGAATGTCCCACTGTCCGTCGCCGAGCTCGTAGAGCTTCCGGCCGACCGTGTCCTCCGGGGCGACTGCGAATGTGTCGCAAAAGGAACGGTTCGCAAACCGGACCGTCAGGTCGGGCTCGAGCACGAGCAGGCCTTCACGGATCGTCTCCACGAGATCCAGTGGGTCGACTTCGTGCATGGCAGTGGGTCCTGCCCCCTTCTCGACAGGCCAAGTCGGTCGCCCGCCCGCCAATTGTGAGCTAGTTTAGCGAATCTGTCAGTAATGTACATTACCGATGGAGCGAGTGTCAGGGGCGCCCCTGTGGGCGCCCTCCGTCGACATCTCGAGGGTGGCGCCCCGAAGGGCAACCACAAGGGTTGCCCCTACGCGTACGTCTTGGGAAGGTGAGAAGCGACGCGCGTGCGCACCAGCTGATAGCATTCGCAAGATGTCTCCGTGAGGCCCTGCCGATCACGGATCGTGACTTGCCGTCGGCCGCGCGCAATCAAGCCGGCACGTTCCAGCTCCCGGGCCGCATTCGTGATGGTTGGCCGCTGGACGCCCAGCATCTCGGCGAGCAGGTCCTGCGTGATCGGCAGTGCGTCGTCGTCGCTGCGGTCGCGCATCATGAGCAGCCAGCGCGCCAGCCGCTGTTTGAGGCTGTGCGCGCCGTTGCACGCGACCGACACCAGGACCTGCTCGAGAAAGGCGTGGACGTAAGCGTACATCAGACTTCGGAAGGACGGCATCGACCCCATGGCTCGTGCGAACGCCGCGCGCGACATCCTTGCTGCGCTTCCGGGGATTTGGACGAGCAGCCGGAAGGACGAACTCTTGGCGCCGAAGACGGCTTTCACACCCGTGCAACCCTCCCTACCGATCGTTGCCATCTCGATGATGCTGCCGTCCGCATAGACCGCCACCACCGAGACGACCCCGCTGTCGGGAAAGAATACATGGTCGAGCGAACTATCGGCGTCCATCAGGACCTGACCGCGTTGGCAGCGAATGTGCTCAAGCTCCGGCATAAGCCGCTTGAGATTGCGGGATGGCAGGGCGAGCAAAAGTCGATTGCGGGGCCAATTTGATAGAGCACTCATAGCCTTATACCGCGCCCGGTTCGCGTTGGTTCCAGGAGGAAGCGCCTTGTGACGCCATTCTATCGGTTCTCCAGTTCGGCGCTAGGACCCTGGAATGCGTTCGACAAGGGTCAAGTCGGCCGAGCGACGTATAACGTCCGCTCTCTCGGCGATGCCGTTGGTGCCGACCACCTACCGCGATATTGGCAATATCTATTGGCCGCAGTCGACGCTCGGCGAGCGCGGCGTTTGGACGACCATCGCCCCATGGAATCTACGCCGCGCTACGCGATCGTCGAGCCGCCGTCGACGACGATGTTCTGCCCGGTGACGAACGATCCCGCGGCGCGAGGCCAGGAACACCGCGGCGCCGGCGATCTCGTCCGGCTCGCCGATGCGGCGCAACGGCGTCTTGCCGCTGTAGTTCTTCAGCGTTTCCGGATTGTCCCACAGAGCGCGCGCGAAGTCGGTCTTGATCAGCCCCGGCGCGATGCAATTGACCCGCACGTTGTGCGGCCCGTATTCGACCGCCAGGTTGCGTGCGAGCTGGAAGTCGGCTGCCTTCGAGATGGCGTATGCGCCGAGGGCCGACGATCCGCGCAAGCCGCCGACCGACGAGACGATGATAACTGCGCCGTCCTTGCGCGCGATCATCTGCGGCACCGCGAAAGAGATCAGCCAGTGGTTCGAGACGATGTTGTTGTCCAGCACCTTGCGGAGCTGCTCGTCGGTGATGTTGGCCATCGGGCCGTAATAGGGATTGGAGGCGGCGTTGCAGACCAGAATGTCGATCTTGCCGAGCTTCTCGATGCTCACATGGACGAGGTTCTGAAGATCGTCCTTCGATGAAATGTTCGCCGGTATGACGGTCGCCGCGCCGGCGCCATGCTTGGCCGTGATGGCGTCGGCGACCTCCTCGCAGGCGGCGGCCTTGCGCGACGACACCACCACCTTGGCGCCGTGCTCGGCCATGCGCTCCGCGATCGCGCGGCCGATGCCGCGTGACGAGCCGGTGATGACGGCAACCTTTCCGGTCAGATCGAACAGCGACACCGTGCACCTCCCGTAGCTCTCGCAGACTAACTTTTTCCTTGCGCCATCAGCCCGCCGGCCTCGGCCAGCCGGGCCAGATGATGATCGGCATCGCCGAACACTGAATCGATCATCGTCACGCGCTTGAAATAGTGCCCGACCTTGAACTCCGCGGTCATGCCGACACCGCCGTGCAGCTGGATCGACTGCTGCGCGATGAAGCGCCCGGAGCGGCCGATCTGCACCTTGGCGGCGGCGATCGCCTTGCGGCGCTCGGTTGCGTCGTCCTCCTGCACCATCATGGTGGCGAACATCGCCATGCTGCGCGCCTGCTCGAGCGCGACGAACATATCGGCGGCCCGATGCTGCAGCACCTGGAACGAGCCGATCGGCACGCCGAACTGTTTGCGGGTCTTGAGATACTCGACCGTGAGCGCATGCATCTCGCCCATCGCGCCGACCGCTTCGGCGGCCAGCGCCGCCATCGCTTCGTCCGCTACGCGTTCGAGCAGCGGCAGCGCGTTCTCCGGATCGCCGATCACATTCTCGGTCGGCACGCGCACGCCGGCGAGCGACACTTCGGCCGCGCGCATCCCGTCCTGCGTTTGGTAGCCGCGCCGCGACACCCCGGACGCCCTCGCGTCCACCAGGAACAGCCCAATGCCCTTGCGGTCGCGGCGATCTCCGGCCGTGCGCGCAGTGACGATGAGCTCGTCGGCGCCGTCGCCATGCAAGACGACACCCTTGTCGCCGTCGAGGACGAAAGCGCCGCCGTCGCGCCTTGCCGTCGTGGCGACATCGTGCAGGTCGTAACGCGACTGCCGCTCGGTGTGGGCGAGCGCCAGCAACAGGCTGCCGTCCGCGACGCGCGCAACACGCGCGGCGCGCTGCTCCTCCGTGCCGCCGTGGCGCAACGCACCGCCGCCGAGGATAACCGTCGCCAGATAAGGCTCGAGCGCAAGCGCGCGACCGAACGCCTCCATGACGATCATGGTCTCGACCGGCCCGCCGCCGAAGCCGCCGTCTGCCTCCGCGAACGGCAGCGCCAGCAGCCCCAACTCGGCGTACTGCGTCCACAGCTCGCGGCTCCAGCCGTCGGGCTCGTGGCGTAAGCCTTGCGACTGTCGAAATCATAGCGGTCTTTGAGCAGACGCTCGACGCTGTCCTTAAGCAGGCGCTGCTCTTCGGTGAGGTCGAAATCCATCTACCGAGATCCGTAGGGTGGGCAAAGGCGCGCGCGAGCGCGCCGTGCCCACGCGAATTTCGTGCTTCGGATCGTGGGCACGCGCCGCTTCGCGGCGCTTTGCCCGCCCTACAGATTGGCCACTCACCATTCGCCCCTAAAGCCCGAGGATCGCTTTGGCGATGATGTTCTTCTGGATTTCGTTGGAGCCGCCGTAGATCGACGTCTTACGGTAGTTGAAATACGTCGGCGCGATGGGCGCGGCCCATTCCGGTCCGGCCGGGGGCTCGTTCCAGCCTTCCTGTTCGGGCTGATAGGGCGCCGCATAGGGTCCGACGACTTCGAGCAACAGCTCGGTCGTCGCCTGCTGGATCTCCGAGCCCTTGATCTTCAGGATCGACGATGCCGGGTTGGGCTTGCCGTGCGCGCGGTTGCGCTCGTCGGCAACGACGCGCAGCTGCGTCATTTCGAGCGCCTTCAGCTCGATCTCGACCGCGGCCAGCTTCTCGCGAAAGCGCGGCGTCTCGATCAGCGGGCGTGTCACCGACGCGCTCGATCGCGGCGAGCTCGCGGATGCGGCGGATGCGCTCCTTGGACATGCCGACGCGCGCGATGCCGATGCGCTCGTTGCCGAGCAGGAATTTCGCGTAGTCCCAGCCCTTGTTCTCCTCGCCCGACGAGGTTCTCGACCGGCACCCGCACATCGTCGAAGAACACCTCGTTGACCTCGCGTCCGCCGTCGATGGTCACGATCGGCCGCACCGTGATGCCGGGCGTCTTCATGTCGATCAGCAGGAATGAGATGCCCTGCTGCTTCTTTGCCGCCGGATCGGTGCGCACCAGGCAGAAGATCCAGTCGGCGTACTGGGCGAGCGTGGTCCAGGTCTTCTGGCCGTTGACGACGTAGTGGTCGCCGTCGCGCTTTGCCGACGTCTTGAGCGAGGCGAGATCGGAGCCCGCGCCCGGCTCCGAAAAGCCCTGGCACCACCAGTCGTCGAGATTGGCGATGCGCGGCAGGAAGCGCCGCTTCTGCTCCTCGGTGCCGAACGTATAGATCACCGGACCGACCATGTTGACGTCGAAGCCGAGCGGCGGCGGCGCCGGCGTCTGCTGCATCTCCTCCTGGAAGATGTACTGCTGCACGGCGCTCCAGCCGGTGCCGCCCCACTCGACCGGCCAGTGCGGCACCGCCCAGCCCTTGGCGTTGAGGATGCGCTGCCAGTCGACGATGTCGTCCTTCGTGAGCTTGCGGCCTTCGACCAGCTTGCGCCGGATGCTTTCAGGCAGCGCGCTGCGGAAGAACGCGCGCACCTCGTCACGGAACGCGATCTCTTCGGGAGTGAAGCGCAGGTCCATGGCAGGTCCCCATGTAGGGTGGGCAAAGGGGCCGAGGGCCCCGTGCCCACGCGGATGTCGTTCTTCGAATGGTGGGCACGCGCCGCTCGCGCGGCGCTTTGCCCACCCTACGCGTTGATCTCGAACAGGCCGGCGGCACCCATGCCGCCCCCGATGCACATGGTCACGATCGCACGCTTGGCGCCGCGCCGCCGGCCCTCGATCAGCGCGTGGCCGGTCAGCCGCGCGCCGCTCATGCCGAACGGGTGGCCGATCGAGATGCCGCCGCCATCGACGTTGTAGATCTCGGGATCGATGCCGAGCCGGTCACGGCAGTACAGGCACTGGCTGGCGAAGGCTTCGTTCAGCTCCCAAAGGTCGATGTCGTCGATCGCGAGGCCCTGCCGCTGCAGCAGCTTCGGCACCGCGAATACCGGCCCGATGCCCATCTCGTCGGGCTCGCAGCCCGCGACCGCAAAGCCGACGAACGTGCCGAGCGGCTCAAGCCCGCGCCGCTCGGCCTCCTTGGCTTCCATCACGACGCAAGCGGAGGCGCCGTCGGACAGCTGGCTGGCATTGCCGGCGGTCACATAGCCGCCCTCGCGCACCGGCTTGAGCGCGGCCAGGCCTTCGGGCGTGGTGTCGGGCCGGTTGCCTTCGTCCTTGGTCAGCGTGACCTGCTCGAACGACTCCTCCTTGGTGTCCTTGTTGACGTTCTTCTTCACCGACGGCAGCGGGACGATCTCCTGGTCGAAACGGCGGCCCTGCTGCCCGGCGGCGGTGCGCCGCTGGCTTTCGAGCGCGAAGGCGTCCTGCGCCTCGCGCGAGACGCCGTAGCGATCCGCCACGATGTCGGCGGTTTCGATCATCGGCATCCACATTTCCGGCTTGTGCTCCTTCAGCCAGTCCTCGTAGACCGGCGCGCGCTGGTCCCCGACCAGGCTGCAGCTTTCGAGGCCGCCGGCCACGATGGTCTTCGCCTCGCCGGTCATGATCCGCTGCGCCGCCATCGCGATCGTTTGCAGACCGGAACTGCAGAACCGGTTGACCGTCACGCCCGACACCGTGACCGGCATGCCGGCCCGGATCGCCGAGAGGCGCGCGATGTTCTGCCCGGTGGCGCCCTGCGGCATGGCGCAACCCATGATCACGTCTTCGACGTCGGCGGGATCGAGCTTCGCACGCTCGACCGCGTGCTTGATCACGTGGCCGCCCAAGGTGGCGCCGTGGGTCATGTTGAACGCGCCGCGGCCGGCTTTGCCGATCGGGGTGCGGGCGGTGGAGACGATGACGGCTTCGTGCATGGTGTGCCTCTTGCTCTGAAATCGATAAAGACGGACCGCGCCGTCACGCCGCCTTGCTGGCGGCTGCCAGCGACGCGAACCCTTTGCCCTCGGCTGCGAGCCGGGTGAGCAGTGGTGCCGGCTTGAGCCGGTCGTCCTTCGACTGGGTCGCGTAGTGCGAGAGGCGATCGCGGATTTGCGCCAGGCCCACGCTGTCGGCGTGGTACATCGGGCCGCCGCGGTAGACCGGCCAGCCGTAGCCGTAGACCCAGATCACGTCGATGTCGCTCGGCCGCGACGCGATCCCCTCCTCCAGGATGCGCGCGCCCTCGTTGATCATCGGATACAGCAGCCGCTCGAGGATTTCCTGCTTGTCGATCGGGCGGCGGGTGATGCCGCGCTCGCGCGAGGCCTTGACGATCAGCGCCTCGACCTCGGGATCCGGCTGCGGGGTGCGCGAGCCCGGCTGATAGATGTAGTAGCCGCGCCCGGTCTTCTGCCCGTATCGACCCATCTCGCAGATCGCGTCGGCGATCTCCGCCTTGCTGCCGAGCGCCTTGCGGATGCGCCAGCCGACATCGAGCCCGGCAAGGTCGCCCATGGCGAACGGACCCATCGGGAAACCGAACTGGGTGAGCGCGCCGTCGACCTCGTGCGGCAGCGCACCTTCCAGCAGCATGCGCTCCGCCTCGATGCCGCGCGCACTGAGCATGCGGTTGCCGACGAAGCCGTGGCATACGCCGACCACCACCGGCACCTTGCCCATCTTGCGCCCGACCGCGACCGCGGTCGCAAGCACGTCCGGCGCAGTCTCCTTGCCACGCACGATCTCGAGTAGCCGCATGACGTTGGCCGGGCTGAAAAAGTGCATGCCGAGCACCGACGGCGGCCGCTTGGTGGTCTGCGCAATCTCATCGACGTTGAGGTAGGAGGTGTTGGTCGCAAGCACCGCATCGGGCCTTGTGATGCGATCGAGCTTGCCGAACACCTCCTTCTTGATCGGCATCTCTTCGAACACCGCCTCGATCACGATGTCGGCGTCGGCGACCTTCTCGAAATCCGTGGTGCCGTTGAACAGCGCCATCCGGCGCTCCACGTCTTCGGGTTTGAGCCCGCCGCGCGCGGCCGTGTTCTCGTAGTTCTTGCGCACGGTCTTGAGGCCGCGCTCGAGCGCCTCCGGCGCGGTTTCCACCACGGTCACGGGAATGCCTGCGTTGGCGAAATTCATCGAGATGCCGCCGCCCATGGTGCCGGCGCCGATCACCGCCGCCCGCTTGACCTCGCGCGGCTTGTCGGCTGCGGTCACGCCCGGCACCTTGGCGGCCTCGCGCTCGGCGAAGAAGATGTAGCGTTGCGCCTTCGACTGATCGCCGGTGACCAGTTCCTGGAACAGCTCGCGCTCGCGTTGGAGCCCCTGGTCGAACGGCAGATCGAGCGCCGCCTTCACGGCTTCGACGCAGGCGACCGGCGCGCGCAAGCCGCGCGCCCGGCTGGTCAGCGCGCCGCCGGCTTCCTCGAACTTGCTGCGGTCGGCGCGGGTTGCGGCAAGCTTGGCCTCCTCGTCGCGCAGGCGCCGCAGCGGACGCTTCTCGGCAACCGCCTTGCGGGCAAACGCCACCGCGCCCGCGACCAGGTCGCCCTCGACGACCTCGTCGACCAACCCGTCGGCCAGCGCTTGGCGCGCCGGGATCGGCTCGCCGCGTGACGATCATACGCAGCGCCTTCTCCGGGCCGACCGCGCGCGGCAGCCGCTGCGTGCCGCCGGCGCCCGGGAGGATGCCGAGCTTCACTTCCGGCAAGCCCAGACGCGCATCCGGCGCCGCAACGCGGAAATGGCAGGCAAGCGCGAGCTCCAGCCCGCCGCCGAGCGCGGTGCCGTGAATCGCGGCCACCACCGGCTTCTGCAGGTTCTCGATCAGCTCGATGTTGTCGCGCAGGCTCGGGGGTTGCGGCGGCTTGCCGAATTCGGTGATGTCGGCGCCCGCCACGAAGGTGCGGCCCTTGCAGGCCAGCACGACCGTCTTGATCGCCGCATCATCCTTCGCCCGCGTGAAGGCCTCCTGTATGCCCGCGCGCACCGCGTGGCTCAGGGCGTTCACCGGCGGACTGTCGATCGTGACGATGCCGACATCGCCGTCGCGAGAAAGCTCGACAACTTGACTCACGCATTCCTCCCGTGGACTTGGCCCTGCGCCGAAGGGGCGTGTCACACATTGACTTCAACCGCCGCGCAAGTCGACTGTGCAGAACGTGCCGCGCGGCCTGTTTCGCAGTGCGGTTTACTCAGCGGGTGCCCTGCGCAGTGGTCCCGGAGCGCTCCATTCCTGCTAGACTGATGCCCAGCGATGATAAAGGGGTACCACAATGGATTTTTCGCTTTCCGACCGCCAGCGCCATTGGCGCGACCGCGTGGCCGCATTCATGCACGCCCATGTGTATCCGGCCGTGGAAACCTACAACGCGCAGATGGCCGGTTTCGGCGAGAACCGCTGGCAGGTGCCTCCGATCCTCGACGAGTTGAAAGCCAAGGCCAGGGCGGAAGGCCTGTGGAACCTGTTCCTGCCGCCCTCTCCCGACCACGACGACGGGTCCTATCGCGGCGCCGGCCTCACCAATCTGGAATACGCGATGTGCGCGGAGGAAATGGGCCACATCCCGTGGGGTTCGGAAGTGTTCAACTGCTCGGCGCCCGACACCGGCAACATGGAGGTGTTCCACCGTTACGGCACGCCTGAGCAGAAGGACCAGTGGCTCAAACCGCTCATGGACGGCAAGATCCGCTCCGCCTTCCTGATGACCGAGCCGGCGGTCGCTTCCTCGGACGCCACCAATATCGAGACCTCGATCCGCCGTGACGGCAACCACTATGTCATCAATGGCCGCAAGTGGTGGTCGTCCGGCATGGGCGACCCACGCTGCAAGATCGCGATCGTGATGGGCAAGACCGACCCGAGCGCGCCGCGCCATGCCCAGCAGTCGCAGATCCTGGTCCCCCTCGACACCCCCGGCGTGAAGACCGTGCGCATGCTCCCGGTGTTCGGCTTCGACGACGCGCCGCACGGCCACGCCGAGGTGATCCTCGACAACGTGCGGGTGCCCCGCGAGAACCTTTTGCTCGGCGAAGGGCGCGGGTTCGAGATCGCGCAGGGCCGGCTTGGGCCCGGCCGCATCCACCACTGCATGCGCACCATCGGCGTGGCGGAAGCCGCACTGGAAAAGATGGTGAAACGGCTGTTGAGCCGTACCGCGTTCGGCAAGCGCATCGCCGATCACTCGGTCTGGGAGCAGCGGGTCGCGGAAGCGCGCACCGGCATCGAGATGACGCGGCTGCTCTGCCTGAAGGCCGCCGACATGATGGACAAGGTCGGCAACAAGGAAGCGCGCCAGGAGATCGCCATGATCAAGGTGGCGGCGCCGCTGATGGCGCTCAAGATCATCGACGAGGCGATCCAGGCGCATGGCGGCGGCGGCGTCACCACTGATTTCGGCCTCGCCAAAGCCTATGCGGGCATCCGCACCCTGCGACTCGCCGATGGCCCCGACGAAGTCCACAACCGCGCCATCGCCAGGATGGAGTTCAAGAAGCACGGGAATTGAGGGCGGCCGACACTCAACCCACGTGTCCTGCAATGCGGGACCCCGGCTGCGGAGAGTTGCAGAAGCAAACGGGGTCCGGGGCGGGCCTGCAGCGCATCACCTCGTGCTGCGCTGCGCCCGGGACACGGGTGGCGTGTGGCCCCGCCTTTGGCCTTGACACATCCGACGCCACTCATGTCCCATTCCGCCGCAGCGCCGCCGACAAAGCGGCCGACCGGAGGAGGGCCACATGCGCCGTCTCATCGGTGCCGCCGGCATCATTGCGGGCGCGGCAGTTGCTACGCTGCTTGGCGCCTATTGTCCGGTTCGCGCGCAGAACCTCCAGCCGGTCTCCGTCATCGTCTTCCCGGGCGGCTTCAACTGGCCGATCTGGATCGCGCAGGAAAAGGGCTTGTTCGCGCGCGGCGGCATCGAGGTGAAGCTCACCAACACGCCCAACTCGGTGTTCCAGCTCACCGGTCTGATCGAAGGGCGCTTCGACATCGGCATGACCGCGATCGACAACGTCGTGGCCTACATGGAGGGCCAGGGCGAGGCCCAGGTCACCACCCAGCCTGACCTGATCGTGTTCATGGGCTCAGACAACGGGTTCCTCAGCCTCGTGGCGCAGCCCGAGGTGAAGACCGTAACGGACCTGAAAGGGCGCACCGTCTCGGTCGACGCCATGACCACCGGTTACGCGTTCGTTCTGTTCGATCTGTTGGAGCGCGGCGGCCTGAAGAAGGGCGACTACGAGGTGGTGCGCGCGGGCGGGGTGCTCAGCCGCTTTGAAGCGCTGAAGGAAGGCAAGCACGCCGGCACGATGCTGCTCAGCCCCTTCGAGCTGGCCGCAAAGGCCTCCGGGCTCAACGTGCTGCAATACGCCATCGATCTCTACGGCAGCTATCAGGGTCTGGTGGCCGCGGCGCGGCGTCCCTGGGCGCAGGAGAATCGGCCGAAAGTCGAGGCCTATATCCGCGGCTTCGTCGCCGCCGTCGACTGGCTGCAGGACGCGGCCAATCGGGACGAGGCGATTGCCATCCTGCGCAAGAACCTGCCGCAGATGACGCCGCAGCTCGCGGAGCAGACCTACAGTCTCCTCGCCGGACCGAAGGGCTTCACGCCCAAGGCGCGCGTGGATGTCGAGGGCATCAGGCGGGTGCTGGCGTTGCGCAGCAAGTACGGCCAGCCGCAAAAGACGCTCACCGATCCGGCGAAGTATTACGATGCGACGTACTATGATGCGGCGCTGAAGTAGAATGCGAATTGTATTGGGCTTGATGGGCTTCGCTTTGCTCAACCCATCAAGCGGCGTCCACGGCGTCGCGAACGGGAGGAAACGATGAAGCATCTTGATCGTCGCACGACGATCGCCGGCGCCGCCGGGCTCGCGCTCGCGACCGTCCTGGCCAGCGCCGCATTGGCGCAAACCAAGGAACCGATCCGGATCGGGTTCGGGATGTCGCTGACCGGTCCGCTTGCCGCCAACGGCAAGTCGTCGCTGGTCGCCATGAAGGTGTGGGAGGACGATGTCAACGCCAAGGGCGGGCTGATCGGCCGGCCGGTGAAGCTCATCTTCTACGACGACCAGAGCAATCCCTCGACGGTGCCGGGCATCTACACCAAGCTGATCGACGTCGACAAGGTCGACATCGTGGTCTCGGGCTACGCCAGCAACATGATCGCCCCGGCGATGCCGGTCGTGATGCAGAAGAAGAGGGTGTTCGTCTCGCTGTTCGGCACCGGCATCAACGAGCCGTTCAAGTACGACCGCTATTTCTCGATGCTCCCCACCGGATCCAATCCGAAGCCGGCCTTCACCAAAGGATTCTTCGAAGTCGCGCTGGCGCAGAACCCGAAGCCGCAGACGATCGCGATCGCCGCGGCCGACGCCGAGTTCGGCCGCAACGTCTCCGACGGTGCGCGGGAGAACGCCAAGGCGGCCGGCCTGAAGATCGTCTACGACCGCACCTACCCGCCGGCGACCACCGACTTCGCGCCGATCATCCGCGCGATCCAGGCGACGAACCCCGACATCGTCGTCATCTGCTCGTATCCGCTCGACTCGGTCGGCATGGTCCGCGCCATCAACGAGATCGGCTACAAGCCGAAGATGCTGGGCGGCGCCATGGTCGGCATCCAGGCGACCGCGATCAAGATGCAGCTCGGGCCGCTGATGAACGGCATCGTCAACTACGAGACCTGGATCCCGGCGAAGACGATCCAGTACCCGGGCGTCATGCAGGTGGTGGAGAAATACCAGGCGCGCGCGCAGGCCGAAGGCGTCGACCCGCTCGGCTATTACATGCCGCCGTGGGCCTATGCGTATCTGCAGGTGGTCGAGCAGGCGGTGAACGAGACCAAGAGCCTCGACGACGCCAAGCTCGCCGACTACATGCGCAACGCGACGTTCAAGACCGTGGTCGGCGACATCAAGTTCGACAAGGAGGGCGAGTGGTCGGAGACCCGGATGCTCACGATCCAGTACCAGAACATCAAGTCGACCGACATCAACGAGTTCAAGGACATGAGCAAGCAGCCGATCCTGGCGCCCGCGAATCTCAAGACCGGCGAGATCATCTTCCCGTACGCGGAGGCGAAGAAGTAACATGTAGGGTGGGCAAAGGCGCGCGAAGGCGCGCCGTGCCCACGCGGATGCCGTGCAGTGAACGTGGGCACGCGCCGCTTCGCGGCGCTTGGCCCACCCTACGATTTGGAGAAAGCCGATGCCGTACGTCACCGAAGACAACCTGACCGACCTCGCGGTCGAGCGCTGGAGCAACATTCCCGATCCGCGGCTGCGGCAGGTGATGACCGCGCTGGTGCGGCACCTGCACGAGTTCACGCGCGAGATCGAGCCGACGCCGGCCGAATGGTTCGCCGCCATCCAGTTCCTCACGCGGGTCGGCCAGAAATGCGACGACAAGCGGCAGGAGTTCATCCTGTGCTCCGACGTGCTCGGAGTGAGCATGCTGGTCGACGCCATCAACAACCGGCTCGTCGACCGGCGCGACGCCGACCACGGTCGAAGGCCCGTTCCACATCCCGGATTCGCCCGAGGTGGCGAGCGGCGGCAACATGGCGGAGGGCGCGCCCGGCATCCCCTGCATCGTCACCGGCACGGTGCGCTCGACCGACGGGCAGCCGGTCGCGGGCTGCGTGCTCGACATCTGGCAGACCGACGGTGAGGGGTTGTACGAGGCCCAGCGCGACACGGACGGCCCATGGATGCGGGGCTTCTATCGCACCGGCGCGGACGGGTCCTACGCCATCCGCACGGTGGCGCCGATCGGCTACACCATCCCGATGGACGGGCCGCTGGGCCAGCTGATGGAAAAGACCGACATCAGCCATTTCCGCCCGGCGCATATCCATTTCCATCTGAAGGCGCCGGGTTATCACGAGGTCGTAACCCACCTGTTCCAGCGCGGCGACCAATACATCGACACCGACGTGGTGTTCGGGGTGAAGGAGCCTCTGATCGTGGATTTCGTGAAGAAATCCGGCGGCAAGGCGCCGACCGGCGAGACGCTTGAGCGAGCCGTTCTACGAGGTGCGGTACGACTTCGTGCTGCAGCAGACAGGCCAAGGCGGCGCAAGCGGCGTAGCCCCTGAGCCTGGGCGGACATGATACCCTCATCCTGAGACCGTCGCGAAGCGACGTGTCTCGAGGGATGCTCCAGAATGTAGGGTGGGCAAAGCGTCGCGAAGCGACGCGTGCCCACGCGCATCATTCCCCGAACGCACCCGTGATATCGCGCATGTCTCCACCCCAATCTAGTGGCAGGATCTCTTGCGCTACATAACGATGAAAACTTGAGCGTGGCCAATCGCAGACCCGCGCAACATGTCCGTGCTTCACGGGATTGAAGTGGATGTAGTCGACATGGCGCGCCAAGTCGGTATCGTCGCGAATTGCGTGCTCCCAGTAACGCCGCTGCCATAGTCCGGTCTCGCGCTTGGCCAATTTGCTCACAGACCGGATGGGCGCACGGGAGTTCGCGTGAGAAACCACTCTTGATCAAGCTCCAGCGCAACGAGAAATCCGCATCGTCTTTTGGAAGGGACCAGATGGCGTGCATGTGATCCGGCAGGATGCAGATGGCCACCGTTTCAAACGGATGGCGCTGCCTGATGGAGCGGTAGACTCGCCGCAGACGGTCAATTTGCCGAACCAGCAAGTCGCTCTGTCTGTCGGCTAGCGCGACTGTGAAGAAGAAGACGCCGCCCTTGATCTTCGCACGACGATAGCGAGACATTGCGAGAGCATACCGCGCTGCCGTACGCGTGGGCACGCGCCGCCGCGCGGCGCTTTGCCCACCCTACGAAGCTCAATACGTCTCGACGTGATAGCGCCCTTCCTCGCGCATGCGGTCGCGGACGCTGTGCCAGTCGAGGCCGTGGCCCTCGCAGATCGCGGCGAACGAGGCTTCCACGCCCGTCTCCATGCCGCGCAGCCCGCAGACATAAATGTGCGCTGCGTGCCGCGGCCGAGCAGCGCGGCGATGTCGGCGCTGCGCGTGCGCATGCGGTCCTGCACGTATTCCTTCGGCTTGTCGGGGAGCCGCGAGAACACCAGCTCCCGGTCGAGCAGCTTGGCCGGCAGCTTCTGCAGCGGGCCGAAATAAGGAAGCTCGGAGGGGCTGCGCGCGCCGAAGAACAGATAGAGCTTGCCGGGCGCGTTCGGCATCGAGCGGCGGCGGCGTTCGGTGAAGCCGCGGAACGGCGCCGAGCCGGTGCCGGTGCAGATCATCACGATGTCGGCGGCCGGATCGTCCGGCATCGAGGAAGGTCGCGCCGAACGGTCCGGCCACGCTCACCACGTCGCCCTGCTTGAGGTCGCAGACGTAGTTCGACCCGATCCCGTGATGGACACTGCCGTCTTGGCGCGCCTCGACCACGCGTTTCACCGTGAGCGCGAGGTTGTTGGTGTTGGGGCGTTCGCCGTCGCGCGGGCTCGCGACCGAATAGAGCCGCAACGCGTGCGGCCGCCCCTGCGCGTTGGTGCCGGGCGGAATGATGCCGATGCTTTGCCCCTCCAGCACCGGGAAGCCCTTGTTGCCGAAATCCAGAATGATGTGGCGGATGTCGGCGCTGGCGTTCTCGGCGGTGAGGCGGAAATTGCCGGTCACCGTCGCCTGCACCGGGTTTGCCCGGGTATAGAGATTGATGCGGGGCTTGGCCGACGACATCGGCGCCTTGACGCGGCCGCCGGTGCCGCTGTGCGCATCGGCAAGCAGCGCCGCCGCCTCCTCGTCGAGCGCCTCGACCTCGGCGTCGCTCCCCTCTCCCCTCTCCGGCGGAAGGTCGGTCCAGGAGAACTGCTCCTCCAGCGAGAACGGCCGGCTCACCATCACGAAGTGATTGATCGAGCCGGTCGGGCACGGGCGTGACGCAGTCCATGCAGAATTCGCATTTGTCGACGTTGACGACATAGTTGTTGTCGTCGTGGGTGATCGCGCCGACCGGGCACGTCGCCTCGCAGGTGTTGCAGCGAATGCACACCGCCGGGTCGATCAGGTGCTGCTTGACCGGTGCGGTCATTAGATCCGAGGACGAGGACGGACGACAGATGACGGACGATCCATGACGACGCAGAGCCGTTGGTGCTTGTCCTTTGATCTGTCGTCCGTTCTCCGTCGTCTGTCCTCCGCTTACACCATCTTCACATACTCGAAATCGCCGGGCTTGTTGTCGATGCCGACCTTCGGCGGTGCGATCCAGCGGGCGAACTTGCCCGGCTCGACTTCCGGCTTCATCAGGCTCTCGATGTAGGCGCGGTCGCTCGGCCGAAGGCAGGAATTCGTCCTTGCGCTGCTCCCATTCCGCGTCGCTCAAGATGTTGCCGTCGGCGTCGGCCTTGACTGCCGGAGAACTCGCCGATGTGGCGGTGGAACGCGACGTGCGGCAGCTTGAGCTGGAACGCGATGCCGTACTTCTCGAACATCGCGGTTCCAGCGCGCCGACGCCGGCGTTGCAGTCGGCGACGTAATCGTCGCGCAGCCGCATGTTGAGCGCCGGAGAGCGCCGGCACGTCCTGCGTTGGCGATCTTGCCGTCGACCAGGCGCAGCACCGGATAGGTGCCGCTCTCGAGCTGGTGGTCGTCGTCGAGCTTGTCCTCGCGGAAGCGGCCCTTGATGCCGGCGTGGAAGGCGTTCGCCGCGTTGGTCGAGATCTCGTTGCCGAACAGGTCGAGCGTGAGCGAGAAGTGCAGGTTGGCCTTCTTCTGCAAGCGTCGGCAGGTCGATCACGCCGAGCTTGCGCACGGCTTCGATGTCGTACGGATCGCTCGATGCCGGCGGTCTTCATCGCCTCGCAGGTGCGCTCGATCACGCGGCCGACGCCGGTCTCGCCGACGAACATGTGGTGCGCTTCCTCGGTCAGCATGAAGCGGCAGGTGCGCGACAGCGGGTCGAAGCCCGATTGCGCCAGCGCCTCGAGCTGCATCTTGCCGTCGCGGTCGGTGAAGAACGTGAACATGAAGAACGAGAGCCAGTCCGGCGTCTCCTCGTTGAAGGCGCCGAGCATGCGCGGCGTATCGGCATCGCCGGAGCGGCGCTGCAGCAGCGCTTCGGCCTCCTCGCGGCCGTCGGCGCCGAAATATTTCTGCAGCAGATAGACCATCGCCCACAGGTGGCGGCCTTCCTCGACATTGACCTGGAACAGGTTGCGCATGTCGTAGAGCGACGGCGCGGTCTTGCCGAGATGGCGCTGCTGCTCGACCGAGGCCGGCTCGGTGTCGCCCTGGATCACGATCAGCCGGCGCAGCATGGCGCGATACTCGCCCGGCACCTCCTGCCAGGCGTTCTCGCCCTTGTGGGCGCCGAACGGAATCTTGCGGTCCTCGACCTGCGGCGCCAGCAGGATGCCCCACTTGTAGTCCGGCATCTTGACGTAGTCGAACTTGGCCCAGCCCTTCGGGTCGACGCTGACGGCGGTGCGCAGATAGACCAGCGACTGCTGGAATCCGTCCGGCCCCATGTCGTGCCACCAGTCGATGTAGCCGGGATGCCACTTCTCCAGCGCGCGCTTGACGCGCGCGTCGCCGCCGAGGTCGACATTGTTGGGGATCAGGCCGTCGTAGTCGACGTTGATGATGTCGTTCATTGCTTGCACCCTTCTTGTCGCGGCACCGTAGGCGTGGGCAAAGCGCCGCGAAGCAGCGCGTGCCCACCGTCAGGCACCGCATCCGCGTGGGCACGGCGCGCAAGCGCGCGCCTTTGCCCACCCTACACCCCAGCTAAACCCGCTCCCGGTCGAACGTCGGCTGCACGCCGGAGCCGTAGAGCTTCAGCGCGCCCTGCTCGCCGACCGCGTTCGGCCGCTGGAAGATCCAGTTCTGCCACGCGGTCAGCCGGCCGAAGATTTTCGTCTCCATCGTCTCCGGGCCGGCGAAGCGCAGATTCGCCTCCATGCCGGTCGAGCGCATCGGGCGAGAAGCTCGCGCGCTCCTCCAGCATGCACGCGCAGTTCGTCGTCCCAGTCGAAATCCTCGTACGCGAACGTGACGAGACCGAGTTCGCGCGCATCCTCGGCCGTCGAGCGGCTCGCCGATCTTCTGCGTTCGGCGCGTCGACGCTTTCGGGCTCCCCGAGAAAGCGCGTCTGCAGCCGGGTCAGCCCGTTGCCCATCGGATAGAGGCCGAAATTCGCTTCGCCGAGCATGATCGCGGCCGGCGGCCGGTTGTCGCCGTCGCGCGTGCCGATCAGCATCAGCGAGCGGTCGGCCGCGAACGCGAGCTCCGCCAGCGTGCCGGCAAAGCAGCGTGCCGGGCTCGATCAGCGCGACGAAGCTCTTCGCCGTGACGTCGATGCGCTTGAGCACGCGCTTGAGGTAGTGGCGGATCTCGCGCATCAGCCAGTCGCCGTCCGCGTGCGCGAGGAACGCGTCGTGAGCGAGCACCGTCTCCGCATCGCCTTCGGTGCGGAACACGACGAGCCGATCGCCGGCTCGTTGGCGCGCAGATGCAGGATCGCGTCCTCGAGTTCGCGCGCGACCGCGAGCGGCCAGAACTGCGCGCCCTGTGGCGTGCGCGGCCTCGAGCGAGTGCCGGCACCGGCTCGGCGGGCGCCCGCACCGTCACGGTCGCGATGCCGGCGCGATCGCGCTCGATTGCGACGTCGACATGCGGTGTAGGTGACGCGATCCTCCTCGATGCGCCGCTCGAGCGGCGTCAGCGCGATGCCCGGTCGCGCCTCGCGGCCGATCCGAGCGCGCGGCGAGATTCGCGCGCGCGCGCCGTCACCGCGTCCTTCCACTTCGAGTTCGGCACGGCTTCGTCGACCAGCCGCCAGTCGACCGCCTTCTGGCCGCGCACGCCTTCCTCGGTGGAGCAGAAGAAGTCGGCGAGATCGCGGCGCACCTTGCGCTTGTCGGTGACGCGGGTGAGGCCGCCGGTGCCGGGCAGCACCGCGAGCAGCGGCGTCTCCGGGAGCGACACGGTCGAGCGCCGATCGTCGACCAGCATGATGTGGTCGGCGGCGAGCGCGAGTTCGTAGCCGCCGCCGGCGCAGCTGCCGTTCACCGCCGCGAGGTAGAACTGCCGCGAATGCTCGCTGGCGTCCTCGATCGCGAGCCGCGTCTCGTTGGTGAACTTGCAGAAGTTCACCTTGTGGCCGTGGCTCGCCTTGGCCGAGCATGCGGATATTGGCGCCGGCGCAGAACACGTTGTCCTTGCCGGAGCGCAGCACGACCGCGCGCACCTGCGGGTGCTCGAAGCGCAGGCGCTGCACCGCGTCGTTGAGTTCGATATCGACCGCGAGGTCGTAGGAATTGAGCTTGAGCTCATAGTCGGTCGAGCAGGCCGCCGGCCGGATCGACGTCCATGATCAGCGACGCGACTCGCCGTCGATCTCGATCCGCCAGTGGCGGTAACGGCTCGGATCGGTCTGGAAGTCGATGCGGGTCATGCTCTTCTCGGTCGGGTCCATGAATTATATTGCATAAAACCGCGATCGCCTGGCCAGTGCATTAAAATGCATCGAAGTCGGATCTCAGGCGGCTGGCGCGAGCCCCTCGTGCCACGATCAGGCGATGGGACAAAATCCGCAATGGCCGCAAGAGTTGCGTCCGGCTGGTCGACCTGCGGGGCGTGCCGGCAGTCGTCGCAAGAGCATGGTCTCGACCGGGCAATAGGCCTCGCGCCTCGGCCAGTTCGAGCTGCGCCGCGCGTGCCATACTGGTCGTCCTTGCCCTGGATGATCAGGATCGGCACCCGCACGTGCGCGACCGCATCGTCGATGCGCCAGGCGCGGAAGGCGGGATCGAGCCAGGCGCCGTTCCAGCCCCGGAAGGCGTTGTCGACATTGTCGCCGTGATAGCGCGCGAGCCGCTCGCGCAGGTCGCCGCTGCTCGTAGGCCTGCCTTCGCCGCCGCGATGCTGCGCGACCGAAATGTCCTCGACGAAGAAATGCGGCGCCATCAGCACCAGACCGCGGACGCGGAAATCCTGCCGGCCGCCGGCATAGATGGTCGCGATCGAGGCGCCGTCGCTGTGGCCGACCAGGATCGCCTTGCGCACGTCCGCCTGGTCGAGCACGGCGGGCAGCACCTCGAAGGCCTCGTCGTGCATGTAGGTCGAGCGGCCGCGGCAGCGGCACCGGATCGGACTTGCCGTAGCCGAAGCGCGAATAGGCCAGCACGCCGTAGCCGGTGCGCGCGGCGAGCGCTGCGCGGAAAGTCCCGCCACATCGCGACGCAGCCGAGGCCCTCGTGCAGCAGCACCAGCGTCGGCGCCTCGATCGGGCGGCGGGCCCGTGCCATGCCGCCTCGATGCGGCGGCCGACCGATCGGCGACGTCAGCGTTCGTCATGCGCCTACCGGCTCGCGCGTCCTCGTCGCGCAGCTTGAAGCGCTGGATCTTGCCGGTCGCGGTCTTCGGCAGTTCGTCGCGCACGTCGATCCAGCGCGGATATTTCCACACGCCGGCGCGCTCCTTCACGTGCGCCTTCAGCGCCTCGAACAGTGCTTCGCCGCGGCACGAGCCCGTTCTTGAGCACGACGAACGCCTTCGGCTTGATCAGCCCGTCGCTCGTCCTCGCGGCCGATCACGGCGGCCTCCAGCACGGCCTCGTGCGAGACGAGCGCCGCCTCGACCTCGAACGGCGACACCCAGATGCCGCTGACCTTGAACATGTCGTCGGTGCGGCCGCAGTAGCCGTAGTAGCCGTCCGCGTCGCGGACGTACTTGTCGCCGGTATAGGTCCACTCGCCCGCGAAGGTGCGGCGGCTCTTGGCGCGCTGGTTCCAGTAGCCGTCGGCGGCCGACGGGCCGCGCACGACCAGTTCGCCGATCTCGCCGGCCGCGACCTCGCGCGCCGTTCTCGTCGACGATCTTGCGCGTCGTAGCCCGGCACCGGCTTGCCGGAGGTGCCGTAGCGGATGTCGTCCGGGCGGTTGCTGACGAAGATGTGCAGCATCTCGGTCGAGCCGATGCCGTCGAGGATGTCGACGCCGACGACGTCGCGCCAGCGCTCGCCGACGTGCGCCGGCAGCGCCTCGCCGGCCGAGACGCAGCGCCGCAGCCGGTCGGAGCCGGCGCCCGGCCCGATGTCCTTGTGCGCCAGCAGCGCGGCGTAGAGCGTCGGCACGCCGTAGAAGATCGTCGGCCGGTGCTGCGCGCATCACGCGCGAACACCGCGTCCGGCGTCGGCCGGTCCGGCAGCAGCACCGCGGTCGCGCCGACCGACATCGGAAACGTCATCGCGTTGCCGAGCCCGTAGGCGAAGAACAGCTTCGCGGCCGAATAGACCACGTCGTCCTGGCGGATGCCGAGCACGCCCTGGCCGTAGAGCTTGCGCGGTCGCGATCAGGCTGGTGTGGACGTGCCGCACGCCCTTCGGCTCGCCGGTCGAGCCCGACGAGTAGAGCCAGAACGCGACCTCGTCCGACGAGGTCGTCGGCGCGTCCAAACGTCCGGCGCCCCGCGTGCGAGCACATCGTCGAAGCGGCAGGCCGTGCGCCCGTCCGGAATGGCGTCCGCGCCCGCCTCGCCGCCCGCCACCACGATCGTGCGCAGATGCGGCGCCAGTGCCGAGCACGGACGCGACCGCCGGCAGCAGCGGCGCCGAGACGACGATCGCCTCGGCGCGGCTGTCGGCGAAGATGTAGGCGTATTGCTCGGGCGCAGCAGCGTGTTGAGCGGGATCGGCACGATGCCGGCGCGGATCGCGCCCCAGAACGCGATCGGATAGTCGACCGTGTCGAGCATCAGCAGCAGCACGCGGCTCTCCTGCCGCAGCCCGAGCGACAGGGCGCCGCGCGCGAAGCGGCAGGTCGTCGGCCTGCAGTTGCCCGTAGGTGAGGCTGCGCGCCGGATCGATGAAGGCGACCTTGTCGCCGCGGCCCTGCGCGACGTTGCGAGTCGACGAAATCGATCGACGGCGTTGTAGGGCCGCCGCCGGGAAAAGTCCTCGCATCGGAACCGCCATGCTTGTCCCAAGATCGACGGGGCGATCGGAATGATACTCGCCGGTTGTCGTACCGTACGGAAGCATGCATTATATTTCAGTCTTGCGAGGAGTTCGATGGACCGCAGCCGCAGCAGGTCTCTGCGGACCCGCCATCGACCCGGAACGGGGGCATTCCATCCTCCATCGGCTGGCGGAGCGCGTGCGCACCGTGCGCAGCGGACGCGGCATGTCGCGCAAGGCGCTCGCCCACCATGCGCAGGTCTCGGAGCGCTACCTGGCGCAGCTCGAAGCCGGCAAAGGCAATGTCTCCATCATGCTGCTGTGGCGGATCGCCCACGCACTCGGCGTGCCGCTCGCCGAATTGGTCGAAGAGCGCGACCGGCCGCTCGACGCAGTGCTGCTCGACAACCTTCTGGAGCGCCTCTCGCCGCGGAACAGTGGGCCGACGCCCGCGATCTGCTGCTGGCGCGGTTCGGCGGCTCGCCGGGCGCGAAGCGCCGAGACCGCATTGCGCTGATCGGGTTGCGCGGCGGCGGCAAGTCGACGATCGGCGGCCTGTTGGCAAAGCGTCTCGGCACCCCCTTCGTCGAGCTCGACCGCGAGATCGAGACGACGAGCGGCATGGCGCTTGCGCAAATGTTCGAGATGTTCGGGCAGGAGACCTTTCGCCGCGCCGAACGGCGGACGCTGGAAGCCATCCTGCGGACGCACGACAAATTCGTGCTGGCAACCGGCGGAGGCCTGGTCACCGAGCCCGGCACGTTCGAGCTTCTGCTGGCGTCCTGCCTCACGGTGTGGGTGCGCGCCGACCCGGAAGCGCATATGAGCCGAGTGATCGCGCAGGGCGATCTTCGCCCGATGGCCGACGGCGCCCGCGCCATGGACGACCTGCTCGCGATCCTCAAAAGCCGCGAGCCGCTCTACGCCAAGGCCGACGTTACGCTCGACACCGCGGGAAAGACCGCTGAGGCGAGCGGGGAGGAGCTTGCGCAGTTGGTGGAGCGCTTGTTGTAACGATGTAGGGTGGGCAAAAGGCGCGCGAACGCGCGCCGTGCCCACGCGGACATGAAGACGTGGGCACGCGCCGCTTCGCGACGCTTTGCCCACCCTACACGCCGAGGTGCCGGTGGATCACCGCCTCGTCAGTCTTCAGCGCCGCGGTTGAGCCTTCGAACACCACTTCCCCCTTCGACAGGATGACGTGGCGGTCGGCGAGCGCGAGCAGATCGTCGAGGTTCTTGTCGACCACGACCGTGCCGATGCCGGCGGTCCGGATCGCGCGCAGCGTCGCCCAGATCTCGTCGCGCACTTTCGGCGCGAGGCCCTCGGTCGCCTCATCGAGCAGCAGGATGCCCGGATTGGTCATCAGCGCGCGGCCGATCGCCAACATCTTCTGCTCGCCGCCGGAGAGCTGGTTGCCCCAATGCGAACGGCGTTCCGCCAGCCGCGGGAACATCGCGTGGATCCGCTCCAGCGTCCAACCTTCACCCCCCTCCTGGCCGCGGCGCGCCGCGAAGGTGAGATTCTCCTCCACCGTGAGGTTGGGAAAGATGCCGCGCCCTTCCGGCACGAAGGCGAGACCGGCCGTGGCGATCGCGGATGTGCGCGCGCCGGTGATGTCGGCGCCGTTCAAATGGACCTGGCCTGAGCGCGCGCGCACCAGCCCGACCAGCGTGCGCAGCAGCGTGGTCTTGCCCATGCCGTTGCGGCCGAGCAGGCTGACGGTCTCGTCCGCCATGACATGGAAGTCGAGATTGCGCAGGATGTGGCTCTGCCCGTAGTAGGCGTTGAGCTTCTCGGCCTTAAGCGCCGGCGCCGTGCTCATGCGCGCACCTCAACATTGCTGTCATCCCGGCCAAGCGACCCCGGCCATGAGCCGGGGGAGCGCGAGCCGGGACCCATGTGCCCCGGTGGTTCCATGTTGGGGTGGACGGCCCCCGACGGCATCGTATGTGCCAGGATGAGGTCGTGTTGAGATCTCAAACAAAGGGAGCCGTCCGTGAACGAGATTATCCGAATTGGTGTGGACACGTCCAAGAGTGTTTTTGTGCTGCACGGTGTGAATGCGGCCGAACAGCCGGTACTGCGCAAGAAGCTTCGACGTCGGCAAGTGATGGGACTGTTTGCGCAGTTGCCGCCGACACGGATCGGGATCGAAGCCTGCGGTGCGGCGCATCACTGGGCGCGCGAGCTGACCGGCTTGGGGCACACGGTGCTGCTGTTGCCGCCGCAGTACGTGAGGCCCTACGTTCGGCGCAACAAGAACGATGCCGCCGACGCGGAAGCGATCTGCGAGGCGATGAGCCGGCCGCGGATGCGGTTTGTGCCGGCAAAGAGCGCCGAGCAGCAGGCGGCGCTGATGCTGGCTGGGCTGCGCGACCAGCTGACGGGGCGGCGCACGCAGCTGAGCAACACGATCCGCGGCTATGCGGCCGAGTTCGGGCTGGTTGCCGCCAAGGGGCACGACAAGATCGAGCCGCTGCTGGCGCGGATCGCGGCGGATGAGAGCCTGCCGGCGCTGGCCAGGGAGCTGTTTGCCGGCCTTGGCGGGCAGTATGCACAGGTCACCGGTGAGCTTCGCAGCCTGCACGGCAAACTGATGGCATGGCATCGAGCGAACGAGCTGAGCCGGCGGCTGGCGGAGATACCCAGCGTCGGGCCGATCGGCGCCGCGCTCATGACGATGAAGACCCCCGATCCGCATGGGTTCCGATGTGGCCGGGATTTTGCGGCTTGGCTCGGGCTGACCCCGAAGGATCACTCCACCGCCGGCAAGCTGCGGCTCGGCGTGATCACGCGCGCCGGCGACGAGGCCTTGCGCCGGGTGCTGGTGGTCGGCGCCACCGCGGTGATCCAGCAGGCCCGACGCGGACGCGGGCGACCCTCGCCCTGGCTGCTCGCGCTCATCAACCGCAAGCCGCCCAAGCTCGCCGCCGTGGCGCTTGCCAACAAGACCGCCCGCATCGCCTGGAAGCTCATGGTCAGCGGCCAACGATACAGCCCGCAGCGGGCGCCAAGCCGCTTCGTTCCCCTGAGCGGCAGGATAGCGCCGTGCTCGCCTCGTCAAGGCCGCTGCGCGCCGCCTTCGGCGGTGGCCTGACGGCCAGCCTTGACCAGGCTTGCGCCCGGCGCTTCCAGAGCCGCCGTCGGAACGAAGGAGGATACCGGTCATGACCTTCCAGTAATCTGACCAACCCCAGTTCAGTGCGGGGGGCCTCTCTCCCTGCGCTGGAGCCGAAGCTTGCTCGAGAAAGGCAGATGGCGTGATCGATCGATCCCAAGACGCGAGACACTCCGCGGGATCCATTGGTGGGCAACCATCGCTTACGTGTTTGGACCTCGCGTCGCGGAACCCATCTTGGCAGCGGTCGCGTGCGGCCGCATCAACAGACCGTACATATGATCGCAATCGCTTCGCTTCACGCGCCGCATCTCTCTTGCAAGCCGGGGGCCGTCCACATATGGGTCCCGGCTCTCGCGCTTCGCGCTCGGCCGGGATGACAACGAGAGTACGGCCAGGACCCGTGCTCACGCCGCGGCTCCGGTCTGGCCGTAGTTGCCGAGATAGGCCTCGCGTACCGCCGGATCGCGCCGCACCTCGTCCGGCAGGCCGTGCGCCAAGAGCCGCCCGCCGACCAGCACGGTCAACGTATCGGCCGCAGCGAAGATCGCGTCGATGTCGTGCTCGATCAGAATCACGGTGTGGTCGGCAGCGAGCGCGCGCAACAGCCTCGTCACCCGCGCGGTTTCCTCCGGCCCCATCCCGGCGAGCGGCTCGTCGAGGATCAAGAGCCGCGCGCCGGACGCGATCAGCATCGCGATTTCGAGCTGCCGCTGCTCGCCGTGGCTCAGTTGCGCCGCGACCGCATCCGCGCGGGCCTCCAGCCCGGCGGCCGCGAGGGCATGGCCGATCGCCGCATGCTGCGCCGCCTGATCGCGGGAGCGCAGCTGGAATGGGCTCGGGCGCCGCGCCTGCGCGGCCAGCAGGCAGTTCTCCCACACGGTGAACGGCAGGAACACGTTGGTGATCTGGTAGCTGCGGCCGATGCCGCGCCGCGCCATTGTATGGGCCGGTTGCCCCGCGACGTTCTCGCCATCGAGGACGATGCGGCCCGCGGTTGGCCGCATCGTGCCGGACAGCATGTTGATGAAGGTGGTCTTGCCGGCGCCGTTCGGCCCGATGATGCCGTGCACGCGGTTGGGCGGCAGGTCGAGCGTCACCCCGTCGACCGCGACCAGCCCGCCGAACCGGCGAGTCAGGCCCTCGACCGCAATGGCCTTTCCGGACGCTTCCGATCGAGGCCTTACGATCGCCGACGGCAGCGCCGGCGCGGCGCGGCCTGCTTGCCCTCGCGTTCCGAAAAATCCCGCGAGGCCGCGCGGCGCCGCCAAAACCGCCGCGATGAGAAAGATGCCGAGTGCGAGCGACCAATGGTCGGCGATCTTGCCGACCCAGCTGCCCGTCTTCAGCACTTCCTCAACCGCGGCATAGAGGATGGCGCCGAGGATCGGCCCGAACAGGGTGCCGACCCCGCCGAGCACCACCATCATGATGGCGAGCCCGGACTGGCGCCAGCCGAACAGGTCGGGGGTCACATAGCCGTCGATGGTCGCGAACAGCGCACCGGCAAGCCCGCCGACCGCACCGGCGACCGTGAAGCTCGCGAGCTTGTAGGCGTAGGTGTTGAAGCCGAGCGCGCCGGTGCGTGCCTCGTTCCAGCGGATGCCTTGCAGCACCCGCCCGAACGGCCCGCGCGCGAGCGCGAGCAGCGCGAGATAGGCGGCAACCAACAAACCGAGACAGAGGTAGTAGAAGCTGACGCGATGCTCGAGATCGATGAGGCTGAACACACCGAGGGCGAATTCCGGCTTGACGTTGATGTATGCGCCGTCCGAGCCGCCGGCGAAGCGCGTGTCGTGGAACAACGAGAACATCATCTCGCCGAACGCCAGCGTCACCATGATGAAATAGAAGCCGCGCGTGAGCACCGCGACCGCGCCGATCATGGCGGCGAGCGCGCCGGCTGCCAGCATGGCGAGCGGAAACGCGATGAAAGCGTTGGCGGGCCCATCCGCCGGCGAGACGAAGTAGATCGCGTAGGCGCCGAAGCCGAAGAACATGGCATGGCCGAAACTCACCAGCCCGGTGATGCCGATCAGGAAATCGAGGCTGACGACGAAGATCGCCAGGACGAGCACGCGGGTCGCGAACTTGACCCCGTAGGTCCCGACGAAAAACGGCAGCACGAGCGCCGCGACTATGAGCCCCGCGAGCACGGCAACGACGACGGGGTTTGGGCGCGGCAACACGTCAGGCGCGCCCGAACAGCCCGCCGGGGCGGACGATCAACACCGCGGCCATCAACCCATAGACCATGACACTCGCGAACTGCGGCAGGAACACCTTGCCGAACGCATCCGCAAGCCCGATCAGCAGCGCGCCGACGAACGCGCCGCGGATGCTGCCGATGCCGCCGATCACCACGACCACGAACGAGATGATCAGCACCCGCTCGCCGATGCCCGGATAGACGCTCTCGATCGGCGCCGCGACGATGCCGGCGGCGGCTGCGAGCGCGACGCCCGCCGCGAACACGAAACGGAACAGGATGCGCGTGTCGATGCCGAGCGTCTCGACCATCTCGCGGTTCGATTTGCCGGCGCGGATCATCCGGCCGACGCGCGTGCGCCCAATCACGAACATCATGCCGAGCGCCAACAGCACGCACAGCGCCGCGACCGCGAGCCGATAGATCGGGTAGCTGAGCACGTCGGAGAGCTTCACGCTGCCGGAGAGATAGGACGGGATCGGCACGCTGTGCGGGCGGGTGCCCCAGATCATGCGCTGCAGCTCGTTGAAGATCAGGATCAGCCCGAAAGTCAGCAGGACCTGCTGCAGATGATCGCGCGCGTAGAGATGGCGGATGAACAGCCATTCGATCGCCGCACCGAACAGGAACGCGATCGGAATGCCGAACGCAAGCGCCAAGAACACGTCGCCGAGCACGCCGGTGAGCGTCAGCGAGAGGTACGCACCCAGCATGTAGAACGAGCCGTGCGACAGGTTGATGATCCCCAAGATGCCGAACACGAGCGTCAACCCGCTGGCGGTGAGGAAGATCAAAAGCCCGTACTGCAGGCCGTTGAGGATCTGGATGAGGACGAGTTCCATGCGGCCTTCTCCCTCTCCCCGCTTCGGCGGGTAGAGGCTCGGCGTGAGGGACACTTTGGCGATGTCGCGGCGCTTGGATAGGCCCCCGCACCCGGCTCGCTCCGCGCCGACTCTCCCCGCGAGCGGGGAAAAGATGGTGCCATGTCGCCGGGTACGCCGCAAGGCGAGGCCCGAACCGCGGTCACGTCGTCGTTTCGTGTGCGTCGCGCTTGATGAGCGCCTGGCGATCGATCTTGCCGGTGCCGGTCTTCGGCAGCTCCGACATGAACTCGACGATGCGCGGGTATTTGTGGGGCAAGAGCTTCTGCTTGACGTAATTCTGTAGTTCCGCCTTGAGCGCTTCACGATCGGCGGCGGTGTCGATGGGTACGACATAGGCCTTGAGCGTCATGCGCTTGTCGGCCAGCTGCAGAGCAACGACCGCGGCCTCGCGCACAGCTTGGTGATCGGCCAGGCAGAGCTCCACTTCGAGCGGCAGGACCCACTGGCCGGAGATCTTGATCAGATCGTCGGCGCGTCCGCGGAAGAAGTAAAATCCGTCGCGATCGCGCACGAACCGGTCGCCGGTGTAGATCCAGTCGCCGCGCATGGTCTCGTCGGTCTTGTCCGGGCGGTTCCAATAGCACGGCGCGCTCGAATGCCCCCGCACGGAGAGGATGCCTTCCTCGCCGTCGGCGACGGCACGGCCATCCGGCGTGGTGAGCTTGATCTCGAAGCCGGGCACGCGGCGGCCCGCCGAGCCTGCGCGCTTGTCGCCCTCGGTGTTGGACAGGTAGATGTGCAGCATCTCGGTGGAACCCAGACCCTCGACGATCTCGAGACCGCACAGCGCCTTCCAGGCGGCGCTGATTTCGCCGGAAAGGATTTCGGCCGCCGAGACGCAGAGCCGAAAGCTTGCGAGATCGGCCGACGCGGCCGCCGGCGATTTGGCGAGCGAAGTGTAGAGCGTCGGCAGGCCAAAGAACACGGTTGGGCGGTATCTGGCGATAGCTGCAAAGATGGCGGCAGGCTCCGGCTTGCCGTGGTGAAGCACGCTTGAGGCTCCGACCGAAAAGGGAAATGTCAGCGAGTTGCCGAACCCATAGGCAAAGAAGATCTTCGGCACCGAGAAGCACACGTCGTCGGGTTGGAGCTTGAGAATGTGTTTGGCGTAACTTTCGGCCGTGTAGGCCAGGTCGTGCTGTAAATGCACGATGCCTTTGGGCCGCCCGGTCGAACCCGACGAGTACATCCAAAGGGCCATATCGTCGCGATGCGTGTCGCAGGGCGCAAGTGAGTCCGCAAAGCGCTCGAGCCACGACATTGCTTCGTATGTTTGCGCAACGTGCGGCAAGTCGGTGGTCCCGTTCACGACCACTGCGCTCTCGAGCATTGTTCCGCGCACCGCGTCGGGTGAAAGCTGAGCAGCGACATCGGCGTCGATCACAATAGCGCGGGCATTCGCATCGATGAGGTAGAACCGCAGCAGCTCGGACGACGTCAATGTGCTGACAAGCACCGGCACCAGGCCGGCGCGAAGTGCGCCGAAGGCAAAAGCCGGATAGACATGCGTGTCATCGAGCAGAAGGATCACGCGCTCCCCGGGCTTCAGCGCGAGGGAGAGGAGGGCGTTGCCGGCACGGTTCGCGAGTCGGCACAGCGCATCGTATGTGAGCGCGCCCGACGGCCCGATGACTGCCTGTCGATCGGCGTTTCCCCGCGTCAGATTCTCGAACAGGATCGCACTTGCGTTGTAGCGTTGCGGAAGTGAAAAGCCGATCTCGCGGGCTCCGGTGGCGTCGTCCGAGACCGGGTCGATGACTTTCTCGTTGGCGCTGCCCTCACGTCGGCCCCTCAAGTCTCTCCGATCGTCTCAGCCATGCGACGTGACGGCGTGCTCGCGCTCGTAACGCGCGACAAAGCGCGGCGAGGCAAGCCGCAGCCGCTTGCGATCGACACGACCCGAACGCGTCACATAGCTCATCGCGAATTCGATCGGCGCCATGCGCATGTGCTCGGCGAAATGCTCGTACCAAGCAGCACTCGCCGTGGCGGCCACGACCAGCTTGTCGACGATCGGCCGACGCGCGGCCTCGTAGGCTCGCAGCGCCGACGAAACGTCGCCCGAACAGGCGAGCGCCTTGTCGAGCGCAATGGCATCCTCCATCGCGAGGCGCGTGCCGGAGCCGATGGAAAAATGCGCGGTGTGCAGCGCATCTCCGACGAGGACGCATTTGTCGTGCGACCAGCGCTCATTCCGTACTTGCGGGAATCGACGCCAAATCGAATGATTGGAAATCAAGGGATGGCCATCGAGAGCGTCCTGAAATACGCGCTCGCACGTGGCACGGGCCTGCGCTTCGGGCATCCGATCAAACCCCGCTCGGCGAAATGTCGCCGCGTCGACCTCGATGATGAACGTGCTCATGCCTGGCGCATACCGGTAATGGTGCGCATTGAAGTGGCCGAGCTCCGTTTCCCGAAAAGTTTGGGTCAACCGGTCGAACGACTTGGTGGTGCCGAACCAGGCGAAATGATTGGTAAAATACGTGACGCTGCTGCCGAAATCTTGCGCGCGGAGCCGACGCAGGAGCGAATTCACCCCGTCGGCGCCGACGATGAGATCACTGTCCGGGAGCTCGTCGAGGCTGGTTATCGGCCGTTCGTAGATCGGCTCCACTCTGACGGACCGCGCCCTCTCCTGCAGTATTCGCAGAAGTTTGAGCCGTTCAACCGCGGCGAAGCCGACGCCATCGATGTCGACGCGCTCGCCGCGGTGAACGATGCCGATCTCCTCCCAGGATTCCATGTGCGGCGAGATCGCCGCGTAAGTCTCGGGATCATCGTCATTGAGGAATTCGAGCGCACGGTCGGAGAATACGACACCGAAGCCGAACGTGGCGTCGGCCGCGTTCTGCTCAGCCACCCGGACCTCGGTCGCGGGATCGCGCCGTTTCAGGAGATAGGCAAGGTAGAGTCCCGCGGGTCCTGCGCCAAGGATTGAGACCCGCATGCGTTCTCCCCTGCCAACTCACGATGAAAGTCGACAGCCCGTTCCGGGATCGGCGAAGTCGGTCGCCGCCGTCTTCACCAGCACATTCTTGCCGCCCTTGAGCTCGCGCAGATAGAAGTTCTGGATTGGGTTGTTGGCGGCCGACAGCCGGAACGGCCCGCGCGGGCTCTTGAACGACGCCTTGCTCATGGCGGCGTTGAGTGCGTCACGCTTTGACGCATCGCCGCCAACGGCCTTCAGCCCGATATCCAGCAGCTGCATGGTGTCCCAGCCCTGCACCGCGTAGACGTCGGGCGGTACCTTGTAGGCATCCTGGAAGGCCGACCGGAAGGCTTTGTTCTCCGGCGTGTCGACGTCGTCGGCGTAATGCAGCACGGTCTTGACGCCGTCGCCGGCGGCGCCTGCGGCCGCTTCGACGCCCTCGGTGAGAAAGCCTGATCCCCACAGCGGAATTGTGTCGCCGAGCTTCGCCGCCGCGTAGTCCTTCATGAATTTCAGCGCTCCCCCGCCGGCGTAGAACACGTACACCGCGTCCGGCTTGATCGAGGCGATCTCGGCGAGCGCCGACTGGAACTCGACGTTGGGGAACGGGACGTCGATGCTCTTGACGATCTGGCCGCCACCCTTGCCGAACGTGTCGCGGAAGCCCTGGACGAACTCGTCGCCAGCCGCGTATTTCCACGCACAGGTCACGACCTTTTTGATACCCGCCTCGGCCATCGCCTGGCCGGTCGCCAAGCCCACCTGCCCGTTGGTGAAGGAGGTGCGGAACACGTTCTTGGCGCACTGCGCGCGGGTGATCACGTTGGCGCCGGCATTCGGCACGATGGTCGGCACGCCTTCCTCGCGCGCGATCTTGGTCATCGCCATGGCGACGCCGGAATGCACGGTGCCGATCAACACGTCGACCTTCTCGCCCTGCACCAGCTTGGTGGTAAGTTCCGGCGCCTTCGGCGGCTCGAACTCGTCGTCGAGCTTGACGAAGGTGACCGGCCGCCCGGCGAGCGCACCGCCCTGCTGCTTGACGTAAAGCTCCATCGCGCGCGTGATCGCCTCGCCGAGCTGCGCGAACGTGCCGGTATAGGGCAAGCAGCACGCCGACCTTGAGCGGTCGCGCCTGCGCGATCGCTGGCCGCATCAGCGGGCCGGCGATCCCGATCGCGCCCGCGCCGGCGGCAAGCGTCAGCACGCGGCGACGAGACAGGTGCGGTGACATTTTCGTCATTGTTGTCCTCCCAGGAACGCGTTGGCCTCGATTGGACGGCCAGCACGGAATGCGGAAATTCCCCCAATCATTAGATGCTACAACAAAGTGCCGTGCAATATACTTCATATCGGGGTCATGCCCGCTCGGGCCCGCGCGGGCGCGAGCGCTTCCGAGCTCGTTCCCGGACCAAGGGCAGGCGCCGCTGCTTGCCGGCCGACCGCATTTCGTCCTCCGCGAGATTCGCGATGATGGCGAGCAACGTCTGCCGGGTCGCGGCGATATCGGATGCCTTCACGCCACGCACCGCGACATTGTTGACCTCCTCGGCCAACGGCACCAGCTTGCCCCTGAGCAGCCGCCCCTTGGGCGTGAGGTGGACATAGACGTTCTTCTTGTTGCCCGCGATCTGCCGGCGGACGACGTAGCCGCGTTTCTCCATCGCCTTGAGCGCCGTGAACGTGGTCGGTTCCATCACGCCCGCCTCCTCGCTGAGCTCCCGCTGGGTCAACCCGTCCCTCTCCCAGAGGATGCGCAAGAACGTCCAGTGGCCGAACGGCACCGCATGCGCCGACAGTCGCATCTGCAGCGCACGCACGAGCGCCCGCGTCGCATCCTTGACCAGATGCGCGAGACGGTCGTCGGGAACCGCCTCGCGCCAATGGCGCAGAATCGATTGCGTGCCGCTGCCGGCGGCGGACGATTTGGGCCGCTTCACGGCGCCGCTCCGCCGCATGAGGCAGGCACTCCGACCTGGTGCTCCAGCATGATCTCTTTGCCCTCGCGCGCCGACCGGAGCATCGCGAGACACACTTCGAGCGTCGCAAGCCCCCATTCCCCGCTGTGCACCGGCGGGCGGTCGAGAGCGATCGCATCGTACAATTCGTCGACCACCTCCGATCGCGGCGCCGGCCGCGGCGGCAGGGGTTCGAGACGCGCCGTCTCGTCGGAGTAGACCATGACCCCGGTCGGCAGCGGACGCAGGTCGGCGCGGTCGCAGGAGACCAGGAGCAGTCCGAAATGCTGATGCAGCAAATCCGCCGGCTCGGCAGTGGCCTTCGCCGCGCTACCGTAGCTGCGTGCTGCTTTCAGCACGCCTTCGCCGGCCGGGCTCACGCCTTGCAGCATCCGCCGTGCTGCACCGTACCCGGAGGGATCCTTGCGTTGCCCAAGCTCGCCGACCCAGCCGCACAACTCATCGGAGTCGAAGCGCGCGTAACCGCTATAGGTGAGCGACGCCGCAGCGCCGCTTTCGAAGCTCAGGAACGCCGCATAGGCGCCCTCGGCCGGGCGTGCCGGATCCCATGACCCTGTGGCGGCCCGTACGCTGCGGACTTGTCCCCCGCCGAGCAGGCGCGCGATATCCACCTGGTGCGCCGCCTGGCTGAACAGCACGCCGCCACCCTGCGCGGTATCCAATTCGTCGGGGCGGCGTGGCCGATAGAGAAAGTCGGTGAAGTTCAAGGCGGCGATCATGCGGACCGTGCCGACCTCGCCACTCGCAATGATCTCGCGCGCCCGCGCAATCGGACGGTCGAAACTGTGGCTGTGGCCGACGATCAAGCGAACGCCGCTCGCGCGCGCGGCCGCAATCATCGCCCGGCCGTCGTCGAGCGTAAGCGCCATCGGCTTCTCGACCAGCACATGCTTGCCGTTCGACGCCGCCAGGCAGGCGTGGCGCACATGATCCTGATGCGGCGTCGCCACATACACCGCCTCGACCTCCGGATCCGCGGACAGCTCCTCGACGGACGCATAGGCCTTGGCGGCAAAATCGCGCGCGAATTTTCGCCGCGCCTCCTCGCGCGGATCGGCGGCGGCCACGAGCGCGATGCGCGGATCGTTGGCGAAGGCCGGCAGCATCAGGGTGAACGCCCGGCCGAGCCCGGCCACGCCCAGTCGAAGCTTGCGCTCAGTCACGCTCCGTCACCATGCAATACCGTCATTCCCGAGGTGCCCGAGCGAAGCGAGGGCCTCGAAGGAGGGTCCAGAAGATTCTCTGTTGTGCGTCCTTCGAGGCTCGGCCCGCGGCCGAGCACCTCAGGATGACGGACGTGAGTGATGTCGTTTGCCATCGAGGTCATCAATCACAAATCCAGCACCAATTCCGCCGAACGCGCGCGCGACACGCAGATCATGATGTGGCTGCCGCGTTCGGCATCGCTCAGCACCAGATCGCGGTGATCCGCCTCGCCCTCGATCAGTCTGGTCCGGCACGTGCCGCAGCTGCCGCTCTCGCACGAGCTCGCCAGCGCATGACCGTGGTCCCGCAGCGTTTCCAGGATGGACCGGCTGGGCGGGATCTCCACCACGTCGCCGGAACGTGCCAGCCGGACCGAGAACGCCTCGTCGTCCGGCCTCCGCGTCGCCGCCGCATCGGCGAAGCTCTCGAAATGCACGGCCGAGGCCGACCAGTGTCCGGTCATGTCGCGTACCGCTTGCATCATGCCGCGCGGCCCGCAGCAGTAAAGGTGCGCGCCGGTCGGCCGTTCCAGCAACGGCCACAGGTCGAGCGCGCGCGCCGGATCCCCACCATCGTGGTGGATGCTCACCTGACCGCGAAGCTCGGGCGCGCCGAGCTCCTCGCGGAACGCCGTCGCCTCCGGCGAACGCGCGCAATAGGCGAGCTTGAAGCGCTTGCCGGCGGTCGCGCGCAGATGCCGGATCATGGACATGATCGGGCTGATGCCGATCCCGCCGGCGATGAAGAGATAGCCCGGCGCGCGTGCATCGAGCGCGAAATTGTTGACCGGGGGCGCGATCAGCCAGCGGTCGCCCGTTGCGGTCGCGTCGATCAGGCCGATCGATCCGCCGCGGCCGCTCCCCTCCCGCTTGATCGCGACGGCGTACCGGTCCGGCTCGTTCGGATCGTTGGACAGCGAATACTTGCGCATCTCGCCGTTCGGCGCGCGCACCGCGATATGAGCGCCGGGCGCGAACGCGGGCAAATGGCGGCCACCGGGAGGGACCAGTTCGAACACATGGATATCCTGCGCGATCCGCTCCCGCGCGGCGACGAGGACCGGCATCAACTCGGCGATCGGACCTTCGGACGGCATGCTGCCTGCTCGGCACCAGTGCGACCACCTCGCCCTCGACAGCGGTATTCGCAGCCAGTATCATTTTAACTTAGATGCCTAAGAATGCGGCCGCAAGAGCCGCCAGGCCGAGGCCGCTGTGGTGGAGGAACCCATGCTGACGGCGGAGGAAAACGATCTCTTGTGCCGGGTCGAGGGTGGCGCACCCATGGGACAGCTGATGCGACGCCACTGGATTCCCGCCTGCTTGTCGGAGGAAGTGGCGGAGCCAGACGGCGCCCCGGTGAAGCTGCGACTGCTGGGCGAGGATTTGGTGGCGTTCCGCGACAGCGACGGCCGGCTCGGGATTCTGGACGAGCATTGTCCGCACCGGCGCGCCTCGCTCGCGCTCGGGCGCAACGAGGAATGCGGGCTGCGCTGCCTCTACCACGGCTGGAAGATGGACGTGGACGGCAACGTCCTCGAAATGGCCTCGGAGCCCGCGGAGAGCGGGCTCGCCGCGAAGGTCAAACATAAGGCCTATCCGGCACGCGAGACCGGCGGCTTCGTGTGGGCCTATATGGGCCCGGCCGACGAGATGCCTGAATTCGAACCGCCGGCCTTCGCACCGATCCCCGACGTCAAGGTCGCGATCGTCAAGATCCGGGTGGAGTGCAATTGGGCGCAGGTGCTCGAGGGCCAGATCGACTCCGCGCACAGCTCCACGCTGCATTCATCCGACATGCGCCCCGCCCGCGTCGACGGCGCCAAGGCGACCGACTCCGCCTGGCTGCGGCCTTCGACCGACAAGGCTCCGCGCCTGCAATTCGAGAAGTCGAGCTTCGGCTTCCGCTACGCGGCGATCCGCCGGCCGATCGTCAATGCCAACACCCACGACTATGTGCGCACGACCGTCTACATCGCGCCGTTCACCGCGCTGATCCCACCAAACAACGCGTACAACGTGGCAAGCGTGATCGTACCGATCGACGACGCCGCTACTATGTTCCATTTCCTCGCCTGGACGGCCGGCGACAAGCCCGGCATCGACCAGGAGGCGTGGCGCAAATTCAACGTCGCGCAGGTCGGGATCGACCTCGACAGTCAATTCGGCAACGTCCGCACCCGGGCCAACACCTATCGGCAAGACCGCAACGCCATGAAGCTCGGCGACTTCACCGGCATTCGCGGCATTCCCAACCAGGACATCGCCATGTGGGAATCGATGGGCCCGATCGCCGACCGCAGCAAGGAGCGGCTCGGCGCGAGCGACCTCGCGGTGGTGGAATTCCGGCGCATCATGGTGCAGGCGGCGCGCACGATGCGCGACGGCGGACCTGCGCTCGGCACCGGCACGGGGCGCGCCGCGCACTCAACGCTCCGCTCGTTCGAAGGGATCGTGCCGAAGAGCGCTGATTGGCGTACGCTCGGCCTGGTTGACGGGCTTTCGTCCGCCCGGCACGAGGAACGCGTGGCTTGGAACAAAGGCTTCTGTCCACTGTCATGCCCGCGAAAGCGGGCATCCAGTAAACGCCGTAGACATTCGCGAGGTCTGTGGTTACTGGGTCCCCGCTTTCGCGGGGACGACACTTGCGGGAGCGAACGGGGGAGCAACGAATGAAGCCGCCGAAGGCTTTTGGCTGCCTGCTGTTGGCTGCGTCCCTGTTTCTTGCCGCGGTGCATGCGGCGTCCGCCCAGGACACGCTCAAGCTCGCGGTCGGCCAGCGCGGCAACTGGGACACCTCGGTGTCCGAGCTCGGCCAGCGCGCCGGCATCTTCAAGAAGCACGGTCTCGTGCTGGAGCTCCTCTACACCCAAGGCGGCGGCGAGACCCAGCAGGCGGTGATCTCCGGCTCAGTCGACGTCGGCGTCGCGGGCGGCATCATGGGGGTGCTGAGCGCCTATTCGAAGGGTGCGCCGGTGCGCATCATTGGGGCGGAAGCGACCGGCGGCGCCGACCTGTTCTGGTACGTGCCGGCGAATTCGCCGATCAAGACGCTCAAGGACACCGACAGCAGAACAATCGCGTATTCGACCAACGGATCGTCGACGCACGGCATCGTCAACGCGTTCGTCAAGGAGAACGCACTGAAAGCAAAGCCGGTCGCGACCGGCGGGCCGGCCTCCACGCTCACGCAGGTCATGTCGGGCCAGATCGACGTCGGCTGGTCGGCGCCGCCGTTCGGGCTCGACCTGCTCGATCAGGGCAAGATCCGCATCATCGCCGGCGGCAACGACGCGGCCATCTTCCGTGGGCAGACCGTGCGGGTGCTGATCACCAACGTGGCGACGCTGCAAGCGCGCAAGGGCATGCTCGAACGGTACATGAAGGCGTATCGCGAGACCGTGGACTGGATGTATGCCGACCCAGCCGCGCTCAAGATCTACGCCGAGTTCGTTGGCATCTCGGACGCGCTGGCCAAGCGCTCGCGCGACGATTTCTTCCCCAAGGCCGCGCTCGATCCCGACCGCATCGTCGGCCTCGACGTGATCATGCCGGACGCGGTCAGCCTGAAATACGTCGCCGCGCCGTTGAGCGCGGCGCAGATCACCGAGCTGATCCAGATCCCGCCGCGGTAGTGAGCCGCGGCCCGCATGAGCCCTCGGATCGGCGCTTCGCGCCGTCTGAGGACAGGCTCCGCGAAATGCGAGGACCACGCTGCCGCAAGGGGTGAATCCCGGATTTCGCTTCGCACAATCTGTCAAGTCGCGTTTTGTCCCGCGCTATCAAAAGCTTGGGCAAACGCCGCGCGGCGTCACGCTAACGCCACGCTAACATCTGTTTCGGACCTGGTAAAATGCCGGCATGGCCCGCCCCTACGTCACCCTCGCCGAGCACCCGTCCGTAATGGTTCGGCTCGCTTGCACCCGATGCGAGCGCCGCGGCCAATATCGTAAGGCGACGCTGATCGAGCGCTACGGCCCGGATCAGAACATGGTCGACTTGCGGCTCGTCCTGGCACAGGGTGCCCGAAGATCGCGGCCAACTGGGTCATGGATTTGTGCGGTGTGATCTACCCGGATCGCGCGTCGGCTGATGAGAAAGCGAAACGGCCAGGCGTCGCCCCCGCCGATCGCCCGGCCGTCCCGCCACCCGGCGATCCCTCCCTCAGGATCGCAGGCAGCCTATGAGAGCCGGACTGGTCATCAAAAATACCAAACCCACACCCCGATGAGGGCGGCCACCGCCACCAGGGCCACGTTGACGGCCCACAACAACCAGTCATGCCATTCCATCGACCACACCTCGCTACACAAGGTGCGAGCGCGCCTTGTTGGACAATGGCCGCGCCAATGTGCCCCGGCCAAAAGGTTTTCCTGGATTTACAGGGAACAGCAGGCAGCGCGTTTGTTATTCTGTGCCAATAAGTTGAAATCCGGCGCCAAATGGTCCGGACGCAACCAGTACCGCAAGGCGACGCTGATCGAGCGCTACGGCCCGGATCACAACATGGTGGACCTTCGCCTGATCCTCGCCGCCGTCTGCCCGAAGGTCGCCGCTATCGGCAATAACGGGCCAAGCTCGGCGGGACCGGCGCGCGTTCGCGGCAATTCAGACCGGCGCTCCTGGTGAGATGGCACGCAGGAGCAAACGAATGGCGGCAGAAGACAAGAGCAGCCGCCTGGGCAAGCTTATACTGGCCCATAGGTCAGAATCTCAGGGATTCGGCGCCAGGGTGATCTGCGGCGATCTTGGACAAGGAGGTTTCATTGAGATGAGCGGGCACTACTTCCTACATCTACACCACGCCAATAATATCATCTTGGATAGGAAAGGCGTGGAAGTGCAGCAGCTCGATGATGTTGGTGCTGCTCTGGTGGAGGTCCTAAAGGAAATGGAGCGCGAGCAACAGCTAAACATATCCGAGCGCGCGGGATGGCAAGTGCGAGTGACCGATGCGACTGGGAATGTCGTCATGACGGTCGATCTGAATGACATAGAGGACTTGAGCGTCTGATGCGATGGGCGGGCTACCTGGCCATTTCTTCGTGGCAGCGAGTGTCTGGATCGCGCGTTATTCCTTCCTTTTGGTCGGGTTGATGGCCAAGCTTGCGTCTTCCTTCGCTTGCTCCTTGGCATCGAGATGCCCTTTGAGCCGAGAGAGCACTTGCTTTATGTGGTCGCGAAGGTGGTGTCTATCGATCGGATCAGATTCCATATCCGAGAAGCCCTCCAGCATCTTGGATTCAACTGCCGATGGCTGCATTTTGAGAGCGAGCCCAAGGTTCGTCCATATCCCAAACGATCTACGGTAAGTAAATCCGGGTTTTCCCTGATTGACGGTCACCGGGCGCGGCGCAGAGAAGCTCGCTTGCCGGCGAGTAGATTCCCCAACTCCCTATTGGCTTGCCGGCCACCTTAGGCGAGCGGGCGGCCCACATCCCCGGACCGTCCCTCGCCTTCGCCCTAACCGCGTTCGTGTAGCGTTTTCGCCATGGTGCGCCCGTCGAACTGGTCGCGTCGGCTCCCTCACTCGATCAAGCCGCTCGATGGCGAGCGCATGACGGTGCTGCGCGACATCGTCGCCTACATGGACGCCATCGACTCGGGCCGACAAAACCTGGAGACGTGGCGGCATGTCGCCGAATTGCTGCTCGATGCCGCCGAGCGCAATGGGTCGGTCGTGGCGGCCGCAAGCAGGTGATGCTGGCGCTCATCCTGGGAAACGGCAAGCTCGACGCGCAGGCGACCCTCCCGGCAGGCTCGACGTAGCTGCGGGCCGCCGCATGGAGCGTCCGTTCAAACTTGAGCAGTGGTCTAAGGATTACGCTCGCGTCATCAGGACGATCTTGGAAACAGCCACGCCAGCCGATGCCCACGCTGAGTTTGGTCGCGTGGTGAAGCATCGGCCGAGAGGTATACGGTGCGGCGGGGAACGCTGGTGCTGCGGAAACATCCGCGCCCCCATCATCGTGATGTGTACCGCGAAAGCGGTACGATAAACGCGGTTGACGGCCAGCCTCCGGCGCAGTTCGATAGCGGTACAGACTTAAGCGCTTTTGGAGCGCGATCCGCCATGATCGAGCACTTGTTCATGGCCGCAGCCGTCTCGGCGACGATCTGCGCGGCGATCCTGATCGTGCATCGGAGCCTTGTGGGAAATCACAATGATCGAAAGAGGTATTGAGCGGGGGCTCCCCGGGGGTTGACAACCTCAGGCGCATCGCCGAGAAGTTTACGCGCCGGCAGGACCTATTGATGCCCCAAGTTCCCCATGGTCTTACCGGCACTCCGAGTGAGCCTGAGCGAGCGGGCCGGACCCGCCCCTCGCCTTTTCAAGCCGCAATCATTAAGCGACAGCGCGACTCGTCGTCGGTGGGAGCGGCCGTTCGCGTTCGCCGATCGCAGCGCCAATGATCGGCAACGTGACGAGGCCCGGGCGCACGTCGACGCCTCCGAAGGCCGGCCCTAAAGCAGCCGCAGGACCACCGCGCCGACTAGGGCCAACGCTGCCCACATAGCCACCGCTGCGGCGAGTTGGGCCATTGGCTACGCAACTTTCGCACGCGCAACTGCATCTGCCGTCTGGTTCGGGATGAACTCGACTCGACTGCGCCGCATCGCCTCGTCCCGCCAAGTCAACGCATCCCTCTCGGTACTTGGGGCAGGCGGTTTCCGCACTCGCCGAACCAAGAAGCAGAACGGCTAGTCGCCTGATTCAGTCAGATTGAAGGGTACAGGTGCCTGAGTTTGATCCGTGCGTTGGCGGTTGTGAAGTGCCAGTTGGCTTTGGTGTGTCGGGCATTTCGGTCCTGTTCCCAGGCGGCGATTTCGTCGATGAGAGTTTGTTTGTCGGGAATGCGGCGGTCGAGGCACTGGGACGATAGGACGCCGAGCTCGGACTCCGCCAGATTGAGCCAGCTGCCGTGCTTCGGGGTGTAGTGCCATTCGAAGCGCTCGACCAGCCGGCGAGCTTCGGCGGCAGGGAAGGCTTCATAAAGCGAAGCCTTGCTGTGGATGTTGAGATTGTCCTGGACCAAGACGATGGTCTTGGCGTTGGCGAAGTGGATATCGGCCAGCTCCTTCAAGACGTGAGCGTAATCCACCGCGGTGTGGCGATCGGTGACCTTCACATGGCGCCGGCCTTCGAGCGGAGCAAACATCATGAAGAGGTTGGCGGTCCCGTTGCGCTCGTACTCGTAGTCGAAACGAGCCGGGCGCCCCGCCTTCATCGGGATCGGCACCCGCGTTTCGGCAATGAGTTGCTTTGAGGTCTCGTCCAGACAAACCAGCGGACGCTCGCCATCGCGCGGCCGCGTGTAAACGGCCAGCACGTCCTCCATGGCCGCTACGAATGCGCTGCTGGCCTTCGGCGGGATGACCCATTGCTGTCGGCGATGGGGCTTGAGAGTGTTTTTTTGAGCGTCCGCCAGATCGTGCTGTCGCTGGCGCGATCGACGATGCCAAGTTCCACGACCTTGTTCTCCAATAGCCGCAAGGTCCAGCGCGCGCGTCCCTTAGGAGGTTTGGAACACGCCAACGCAATCAGTTTGGCTTCCTTCTCACCGTCAAAAATGGGCGGAACAGCCGGCGTTGCGCGTTGCTTGCGGCTCAACACGGCCTCGAGGCCCTCTTCCACCAGTTGCTTGCGCACCCGGTAGACCATGGATGGGCTGGCATCCAGAGCCTCAATGATCCGGCTATCACTCCAACCTTCACCGGCCTCCGAGACATCGGCCTTCAACAATATCCGGGCCTTCAGCAGCCGGCGCGCCGGGCTCCTTCCCTTCCGAACCAGCGTTTCAAGCTGCTGGCGCTCCTCGCCGCCCAACCTCACAACATACGTCTTTACCGAAATCTCCGTCACAGCCATGATTGCCTCCCATCGCCAATAGTCGCGATGGCAGCGAATCACCAAATCCTTTCAAATTGGTTGAAGCGAGCGACTAGTAAAGCTCCAAATGACCCGGCGCGCGCCGTTTCCGTGACGTGGGCCAAGGGCTGCCGCTGAGCAAGAACGGCTCCGTCAGGGCCACGCGAGCGATTCCGCGACCATGCAGACACCAGCAACTCGTGTCCTACCAATTCCGCATCCGTAGGCGACTTGCGTAGTCATGCCGTCCGCCTGAGGAAGCGGCGCGGGCGACATGGCCTGCGCCGACGTTACGGCGGCTAAGGCAAAGGCAGCAGCAGCGATCAACCTGATCATTAAATTCTCCCACGTTTTAGCTATGACGGGCGGCCCGCTGACGGCCCTTCCCGAAGCGGGGTTGGGTGTTCGGTCGGGGCCATCATGACGGCATCGGGCAGGAGCATTGGCGCGCGTCGGCCCAATGCATCAGCAGCATCCCGCGCCTCTCGATCCGATACAATGATCCACGTCAGTTTCGCTGCGTTGGCGACCGGCGCTCGCGTTCGCGGCGGTTCAGACCGGCGCTCCTGCGAATGGCGCGTACGAGCAAACGAATGGCGACAGAAGACAAGACGCCGCCTGGCTAAAATCCATATGACCTATCGGTTAACCGGCCACACCATCTACTGAAGCGTGGAGATTTACTGTGCCCCCCGAGACTTTTGAAAACCGCGTGCTGGCCAAGGAGTGGCTCGACGACCTCAGCGCCGAGCGCAGGGGCGAGATGGATCGCATCAACCGCAACAACGCCTTTGTGGAGGCGTTGCGGCAGCATCACCCCGAGCGACTTCAGGTCCAATGGACGGACAGGCCGATTAGGCGAACAGTTGCCGCATGAGCGACCGGCTCATATACGGCCTCGGCCTGTTGGCGATCGCAGTCGGCTTGGTCGGCGTGTTGTGGCTTGCCTTCCAAGCAGTCAACTGACGCGGTCGGCACCTCGCCGGGCGTACCGCGCGGACGTCAACATTGAGGCGCAAACTCAGGGTTTTCCCCGATTGAGAGAATCAAGCGCAGCGCAGAAAATCCTCGTGCTTGTCGGTAGGCTCTATCTCTTCCGAAGGAGACTCCCCAAGCTTGCCGGCAGCTAGGGCGAGGGCGGCCAATTCCAGCTTGGACCGTCCCTCGCCTTTTCACGCCGCGATCATGAGCAGCAACGCGAGCTCGGCATCGTCGAGCCAAACATCAACCTCACCCGCTGCCGCGGCGACGATCGGCAACATGACCTCGCCGGCACCGGCGACGCCGACAATGCCGTGGGCCTCGCCCCATAGCCCCGGCAGGATGCCGCAAGCGACGCCCTTGACCGCCACCGGCACCATGGGCGGGAAGCCGAGAACCTGCGGACGCTGAGTCTGTGCGGCGACGGCGCGCCCCAACTGACGCCCCACACAAGCCCCACGCTGAACCCCACGACGAAGCCATCGCATCTCAATCCCCCGCCACCAGGTTCACATTGACGGCTTTAGTCCGCCCGTTGCGCCGGTTGACCGCGGTCTCGAATGTCACCCGCTGCCCCGGAACCAGCAGGCTGGCGCCTTCGGCTAGGTCAGTCGCGTGCAGGAAACGTCCGAGCCGTCTTCTGCGACGATAAAGCCAAACCCCCTGCGGTAATCGTAAAACTTGATCGCGCCAGCCGGCATGTAACCCTCAAGCGAAGCACTGCCGAGGGCAGATTGCGCTGACTCCCATCGTTCGAGATCCGGGCCGTTTTCGACGGACTGCATGGAGAACTACAATCAGCGCTGTCGCACCAGGACGCCGCCTGAAGAGGCTCGACACCCACCACCGCCGAAGGGACGCCAATCATCAAAAGAACTAGAACGCGTTTGCCTCTTTTGAATGCCTTGTGGGAGAACGCAAATTACAACACCATACGCGCACGATCCTAAGGCCGGGTGACCCAGGGCCGCCCTGAGGTGCCGTGGCGGAAAAGGCAGTGCCGTCCCCGATCCCCCGCCTTGGGATTGGTGCGACGGTCGCAGCGCGAGGAGTTGGTTTGGCGATGGCGTGACCGGGCCGAGGACTAGCTATTGTTCTTTTTATCGGCTCGGCGAAGGCTCCGGATCGGGGCAGGTACGATCCGTGCTGGCGCGGAACTGACGCACCAGGAGCACGTTGATGCATGTCATTGACTGACGCGGCATCCTCATGCCACGCTCGTCGGTCCAAAGAGCCCCGAGCGCGGATGTACCGCCGGGGCTCTTTGCTATGCGGGCTAGGCTGTCTAAGAGAATTCCCCAGTTAAAACGAAGCACCGTCCCGCATCAGGATCATCGTTCACGTCATTAACAGGAGCAGGCCGTCACGGCTAATCAGCGCAACGCGTACGAAGGTGAGAGCCGGCAACTCAAATTTGGCTTATCGCCGACCGCTCCCCGCCTATGCAGTCGCTGGAGCCTTGCCGCGCGGCGGCTTCGGCACAAAGCTCGATCTGATTTGCGGTGATCCTGGCCCTGACAAACGGAGGCAAGCGAAGGATCGAGCCTCGCCGCGGTCGATGCGCGCGAGATGATCATCGCGTATACACGACTTGGTGCTTCGCAGACCCGGCTCATGCCGATGAGTTCGCGCATCAGTTCGGCGGCGGGCGGGCGCTGCGCCTCACGTGAGACCCGCGCCCGATCTAGGGGGGTGATGAAAGATGGCAGGGAGTGGACCGCGTGCCGACCACAGCGGCGAGGTGAAAGCCCCAAGTCTGACCGAGCGCCAACTCGAGGGCGCGATCGCGGAGCTGGAGCGCCTCGGAATTTCACACGTGCAGACCAGTTGCACGGAATGCGGCTTTACCGGTCTCACGTCGTTCCTTCTAATGCGGACGCGCGGGACCATCACCGAAACCACAACTTTCTTGGAGCTGGCTCGCCAGATGAGATGCGCGAAGTGCAGGCACAAGCTCTCGGCAGAGTCGGTGCGCGCCGTACATCAAGCCGACGCGGCCGGTACGGCTGCGAGAAAGCTTCGTCGCGCGCGGCGCAGAGACTCTGGCTGCGCCCTTGGGCTCCCTAATGGGCGCTGCCAACGGGCCTCGGAAAACCCAAGCCCCCGAGTGGCCCGCCGACAAGGTGAGCGAGGGCCGGCCCGCAAAAACCCGGGCGGGACCGTCCCTCGCCTCGTCATTGCGGGCGAGGCCAACTCTGTCGCGGCCTTGCGGTCTGCAAAGGCGCTGGTCTCTGCCGCCTTCAGCAGTCGCTCGATGGCAAGCGCGACGGACCGGCCTTCGATCTTGGGTTTGAAGTGGCGAACTACGATGGCGCGCGCATCAGCCAGCGTAACGATTTTGTCACCATTTTTCAGGGTCAATCTCCTCGTCAGCTTGGCTGACCAGTCCCGCTGCCGCCGCTTGGCTCGTTTCATTTGCGCAGTAGATCAGATCGTCGCCAATGGTTTCGGCGACCTGGCCATGAGTAGTATCGTCCAAGCTCATCAACCCCGGAATCAAGTGCATCCGGCCGCACGCTTGAATCTCCGCATATGCCTCCTCGATTTGGGTGCTCTGAGAGAGACGTCCCGTCACGCCCCAATGCGAGGGTGCGCATCCCGTCGCCGTCGTCAGGCGGCTTCTATCACGTGACGCCCTAGAATTGTCCACAGGCGGACTCAATTGCAACGCCAAATTCCAATACGATCAAAATCATAAGTGCGGCAGACCTAAGCATTCCGTTCAGAGGGGACCCTGAATGAACGCAACCGCTAAGCCCGAACGCTCGGCCCATGAGGCCGTAACCGTTACTACCGCGGTCGAGGGCAAAATACGCGACGTCGTGCGGCGTGACCTGCGTCGACGCCCTGATCCTGCCGAGATCAGTGCCGACCACTTCAATTCTCTGATCGAGCGCGCTGCTGGCACCTTGGTGAAGGAAATCGATAACCTGATCGCCGAAATCGCAGGCAGTGCGTAATTTCCTGATGGCCGAGGGCGAGCGCGTGCAGCGCGAGCTCACCAACTACGCCCAGGCGGCGCAGGCAGCCCTCTCGTCGGTCAAGATCATCACCGATTCGATGGGCCAATGGAAAAACTCTGCCGGGGGCAGTTCGTGAATCGCGCGGAGCTGAACTTGCTCCTGCCTGTGATGGCTGGCGGGCCAAGGGCCGCTGCGGGTCCTTGACGCTTCTGCGTTAACCCTATCTGGCACTCTTCGATCGCTTCCACATTGCAGCCACAGAATTTCCTTCGGCCGGCCGACCCCGGACTGCTGGATGCTGTGCTCAGTTACTTGGCTGATTATGCATGTCATTTCGTTCCTACGTTTGATCGGAACGAAGGACGTTGCCAATCGCGCGTGCAGCAGAATTCGAAAGCAAGGTGACACACAGGTTTGAGGATCAACATGGCAGATTCCCAACTTGGAGACTTAGTTGTTTCATTGCGTGTCCGGTGTAGCCGAATGATCCGGGAGACAGCAACGTCGATAGGCGTACTGCTCGTGAGTACAGCGGCATTATCGGGCGTCCTAACCGGTGAATCGATTCAGGTGCACGCGATCTCCGTCCTGGTCTTCGGCATCATTCCCGCCGCCGCTCTGGTGGTCATCGCCGCGATGCTGGTGTCTCTCCTGAGGTTCCTTTGGACGATCTATGACTTGCTCAAAGCTGCCTTGGCGTATGGCTTTGTTTCCTGCATTTATCAGAGTGCGGCCTTTCACACCAGGATCATGCACTTTGAAGAATTGAAATCGTATCGAGTTCTCGTACGGGCGACCGATCAACTAGTTCAGGCAACGAAGGCCGGGGTCAATTTGGATAGGGCGCCTCCTAAAAAGGGCCGGCGAAAAAACCCGAAATGGGTGGACGCTTGTTGTCCGGGAAATCGTTCTTGAGGTCGCGTGGGCGCAACAAGTTGCAGCGCGGCTTGTAGTAATCATGCCGTTCATGGTGGGTTGGCCAATTCGCACCTCTGCACGGTTGCTATTGAGGTTCCTTGGAGAATGGAGCGCCGAGCCGCTTGAGACACGAATGTGTTGCAAAACAATTTTGAGCGTTTGAGCGAGCAATATTGATTCAAGATCAAGCGCCCACGCGCAACGTCGATTTACGCAGCTGCTTGTGCTGATTCGAATCTTGCTATGCAGCGACTGCCCGTCGAGTTTTGCAACACATTCGGCACCAGTGCGGACAGCGACGCCGACCGGACGAATCTGACCGGAGACATGCGACACCCTGGATGGAGGCCGGGATGAGCTTTGCGGCGATTGTCGCGGAAGTTCCGGATTCAGCCTGCTCGAGGCCGTTCCGCAGCGAAGTGCCGGGCAAGACACCGTCTCGGTCGATCCCGTTGCGGCGCGCGTGCTAATGAAGGGCGAGCCGGTCAAAGCACCCAGCGGTCGGGCGGACAATTTTGCCTGGCCGCGCACCGATGGCGTCGCCGACAACCAGATCGAGCCGCCGGAACCGGTCGCGACAGCCGCAACCCGGCCGGCGGCGGCGCCGTCCGCCCGTGCCGCACTGCCGCGCGCGGGACAACGGCCCCCGACGCAATCCGCTACCACGTCTGCCAAGCCCGTGCGGTAGGTGTCATTGCGAGCCGCGTAGCTGAAGCGACGAAGCGATCAGATGGACACAAGAGGTTCGCGAGCATCTCGCGATAGCCCCGATCGCGCGTCAGGGGCAAAATCGTAGGGCCACCTGCCGCCATTGTGGACACCCTGTACCCTCGGTTGCGGCCCGCGTGGGAGCGAGATTAAACTTGATCTTCTGGAAATTCGGTCCAAGACGCGAAACGGCCGAGCCCTGAGGGGGAACCCGGCCGTTTCTGTGAGACACTCCTCGGGGAGAGGAAGCGCCATCATCCTACCACGCTCGGATGCAGTCTATCAAGTCGCAATCGCAGTGAGATGGCACGCTGGCGACCGAACTGAGGCTGTACTGGCGGATTGCTGCGCAGTACGCGCGCGTGGGCGCGCGAGCCACTGCTGCGGCTCATCAAGGCTTACGATCAGCTTCGTCACCGGTCAGTGCGAACAGCCTTTGTTGAACTTGCTGAGGGGATTGCCAAGATCGAAAGGTAATCTGCTTGTGCTAGACTACTAGGTTCGCCCGGTGCCCGGCAAAAGCGGCGGCGAAGCCGGGCGCCCTCGAGGTAGGCAAGTGGAGTACAGAGGCGTCCGATACACGACCGCACTCGGATAGAGCGCGATCAGTGAGCGGTGGCCATTCATCCCAAGGCGTTGAGCCAATCGAAAGAGTCTCTACGGGGGACGTCCACGCGCGAAAAGTTGGCCCGGGCCATGATGGACGCATGGCTAAAAGCACCGCGCGCCACCGGATTTCAAACTGAACGCGGCCTGGAAAAACACGAAATGGCGAGGCGAGTGGTGACGCGCGAAGCCGGGCCCGGCTTTTTCGGCTGGCTGTTCCTGCTGATCTTTCTGGCGATCAACGCGTTCATGGTCGTGTTTTTGGTAATCTACTGGAATCCGTTGGCGGGAATGCCGCCGACGGCAACGGGAACGCATCCTCGGGACGGGCGCGATCCTGTTCACTTGGGTATCGGGCGCGGTTATCACTGGCCTACTGGTGCTGCTGACGCGTGATCTTCCAGGCCCCACTGCTTGATCGTCGCAAAACAGCCGGGCTTGCGCCACGTTTGCGCCGCCCGGCCGTCGGTTGTCGCTCGCGAGGAGGAGACGCCGCCGGCACCGAACGTGATCCGCAAGGAGCGGCCGATCTCGCGCTCCGGAATGTCTCCGCGCCGGCGTCGGTGCCGGGCCGACACATGGTCCGACATGGGTCTTGTGTCACGAGTAACGCCGTTCCGCCCACCCTCGTGGCATGGTTGCGAGGATGCTCAAGCTGACCTCCCGTTCAAATGGCGTCACCCCGCGTGAGTTGAACGCGCTTACCGGCTGGAGGGTTGCTCTATGGAAATCGGTTCGCTCCGCCGCGGCCGAACATATGCGCTTCAAGTAAGTTTTTGAGCGTGTCGCGCTAACTGTCGTGAATTCAATGGATTTCGACAGCTTGGGCTCGACATCGCGCGCCGTACAGGCGTCGTCTAAAATAGACGTCAGCTAACGACCGCAGAACAACCGGTCGACGGGATCCGCCAGTGCGACCCGCCGGTTGAGATGACATGCGTGGCGTGCCGCCGACTGGGCGCCCCGACATGGACAGGTTCAGACGGCTTCGATGCGTGCAACGAGGTGACGGTCGGCATGGCAGCCCGGCGTGCCGCTGAACAGTGGGCTGCGGAAGCCCCGGCAGATTTCCGACCTGATGCCGACCTCTCGCGGATCACCGCAGGGCCAAAGCTCAAACGATGCTAAGCCTGTACTCGTCCCAAGGGCAAGGCAGGCCGACTAACCTTCGAAGCCTTCAACCACTTGAGCATGGTTTGTTGGGTGGCCTCCGCCAAACGAGGAATAGCTCCCACAGCCTGGACTTCCAAGCTACGCCCTTTGCGTACCTTGCTTCGAGCACTGGCTCGTCGCGACAATGATGTGGGTTTCGACCCACGCGTCCATGCGTCGCCCTGCGGGCCGGTAAGCATATGAACTAACCGCCGAGCGGAAGTTTGTGGAGGACTGCTAAGCAGCTGATGGAAACGATGAAAACAATTTTTGTGAACCGATACTTTCTCCCCGATGAAATTCCGGCAACGAGCAGGATCGTGTCCAGTCTCGCGTTCGGCTTGGCACGCCAGAAGGATTAGGCTGGTACTCCCTAAGGGCAGTCGAGTAATCCGAAAGCGCTGAGCTTAGTGAATTTACTAGGAGTTACATCGGCCCTGTTTCGTAGTACCGAATGCGTGGGGCAAATTGTACATAAAAGGCCCTCTCGGGGCCGGGCACTAGGGGAAGATGGTCACTCAGGAGGTCCGTGTTCGTTATGGGGCTGCGATGAGACAAACAGGTCTCCTTCTATCGGAGGAGGAACGACAATATTTGCTTTCGGTCCTCGGCGGGCGCCCGGCGCTAGCTCTGGCGCCCATCAACGGTGCCGGGAGATAGTGCGTGGGGAGGCAGATAGAAGGAGGTTGGAGGTAGAGGAAAGGAGATCCGACTAGAACTGACCTTAATCGCGGAGTGGGGCTGAGGCGCCCCCGCTAATCTTAAGCTGGTTGCTTCTT
>CAVTXS010000024.1:0-63121 GCA_963738705.1 uncultured Alphaproteobacteria bacterium | reverse complement strand
CGAAATCCGGAATTCGCCTTTCGGCAACGCGGTTCCAGGATTTCGCTGATGCTCGTCGAGGTACGATAACGCGCGTGACGTCACAGCAAAGCGGAGCGGGGGTGTGGCAAGACATGGGGCGCAGGACGAGGTGACGGAGGCCGACGGCAAGACCAGCACCGCCACGACCAGCGTCCGGGCGGCGCTCGGCCAGATCCTTGCCTACGTATGGCGATATCCCCGCGCCGCGCTCGTCGTCTTTTTGCTGATCGTGCTCGATGTCGCCTTCAACACCGTTCTATCGCTCAGCCCGCAGTTCGTGATCGATTTCGCGATCATTCCGAACAATAGGCGCGGTCTGGTCATCATCATCGTCGGCCTCGCCGTCGGCTTTGTCGCGGTGGCGGCTTCGCAGATCTGGCGCGACTATCTGTATGCCTGGCTGGGTGCGCGCGTGCTCAACGACCTGCGCACCGACATTTTGGAGCATTTGCAGATCCTCTCGCTCGACTTCTTCGCCCGCAAGAAGCTTGGAGACCTGTTGGCGCGGTTCTCGACCGATCTGGGCGCGGTGGAAAACGCCATCGTGTTCGGTTTGCCGGGGTTCCTCTATGCGTTCCTGCACGTTGCGGTCAGCCTTTCCGTCCTTTTCGTACTGGAATGGCGCCTCGCAATCATTGTCCTGATCGGATTGCCGTTGTGCCTGATCGGCCCGCGCATCTTCGGTCCACCGGCGGTCAGGGCCGGCTACAGTTTCCGCACCGAGCAGGCGGCGCTCGCCAGCACCATCGAAGAGCAGATCAGCGCCCAACGCGTCATCAAGGCGTTCGATCTCAAGGACGTGGTCGGCGCCGGCCTAAGCCATCAAGCCGCCCGGGTGGTGGCGCTCGCGAGCCGTTTCAATTTCCTCACCTCGGTAGCCGAGCGCAGCCCCAATATCGCCATGCTCGCGTTCGGCATCGTGATCATTGCTGGCGGCGGCCTGATGGCGTTCGAGGGGAGCATGACCGTCGGCGCGCTGGTCTCATTCAACCTGCTGTTCGTCACGGTAAGCACCTATGTCGAATCGCTGACCGCGGCGGTGCCCACCCTGTTGCAGGCGGCCGGCGGCATGCAGCGCATCAACGAGATTTTTGCCGAACGGCCCGCGATCCTGGAACCGCCGTTGGCGCGACCGCTGCCGAGGCTGACAGAGCGCATCGTGTTCGACAGGGTGGGGTTCGGCTACGCGCCCCCTCACCGCAACCTCACCGATGTCACCCTGGAAATTCCCAGCGGATGCAAGGTGGCCTTTGTCGGCCCGAGCGGCAGCGGCAAGAGCACCATCGTCAACCTGCTGATGCGCTTCTATGATCCCCAAGAGGGCCGCGTGCTGTTCGACGGTATCGACTTGCGCGCCGCGCGTCTGCCAACGCTCTACGGACAAATGGGCATCGTTTTTCAGGAGAACTTCCTGTTCAACACCAGTATCCGGGAGAACATCCGACTGGGACGGCCGGGTGCTTCCGACGCCGACGTCGAGCGCGTGGCGCGGGCCGCCGAACTCGACGAAACCGCGCTGGGACCGTCCGGATACGACACCATCGCGGGCGAACGCGGTGCACGCCTATCGGGCGGACAGCGGCAACGCGTCGCGATCGCGCGGGCGCTGATCCGCGATCCGTCGGTGCTTGTCCTGGACGAGGCGACGTCATCGCTCGACCCACCGGCCGCCGCGGCGATAAACAATCTGATTGCCCGGATCGCTATCGACCGCACCGTGATCTTTGTGACCCATCGTCTTGAGGACGTCGTCAGCTTCGACCGCATCTTCGTCCTCGGCGGCGGCAGGCTGGTCGAGTGCGGCAGGCATGATGAACTGCTCGCGCGAAACGGCGCCTACGCGGCGCTTTGGCGCGGACGGACCTGAACTGGCCATTGGAGGGTAGGCAAAGGCGCGCGATAGCGCGCCGCGCCCACCCCGCAGGTTTCAAAAGGTCTTGGCGCCGTTGACGGTCAGCATCACCGCGTACAGCGAGGTGGTGGCGGTGATGAACAGGCGATTGCGCTTCGAAGCCGCCGAAACAGACGTTGGACAGGACCTCCGGCATCCGGACCTTGCCGATCAGCGTGCCGTCGGGGTCGTAGCAGTGCACGCCTTCGTCGGTGGAGGTCCAGATGCGACCGGCCTCGTCGAGCCGGAAGCCGTCGAAGCGCCCGGCGGTGCAGGTCGCGAACACGCGGCCGTTGCGGATCGTGCCGTCATCGGCCACGTCGTAGACGCGCATGTTGCGCTGGGAGGGATGCGAGTCGACGATGTAGAGCCGCGTCTCGTCGGTCGAGAAGGCGAGACCGTTCGGGCGCACGAAATCGTCGGCGACCGGGACCTGAGCGTGCCGTTTAGCGGCGTCGACGCGGAAGACGTAGTTCTTGCCGAGCTCGCTCTCGGCCTTGTGGCCCTCGTAGTCGGAGAGGATGCCGAACGGCGGATCGGTGAACCAGATCGAGCCGTCCGACTTCACCACCACGTCGTTCGGGACTGTTCAGCCGCTTGCCCTGGTAGCGCTCGGCGATCACGGTGATGCGGCCGTCGTGCTCGGTGCGCGAGACCCGCCGGCCGCCGTGCTCGCAACTCACCAGCCGGCCCTCGCGGTCGACCGTGTGGCCGTTGGCGTAGCCGCAGGGTTGGCGGAACACGCTGACATGGCCGTCGCACTCGTCGTAGCGCAGCATGCGGTCGTTGGGGATGTCGGAGAACACCAGGCACCGCGCCGCCGGGAAATAGGCCGGGCCCTCGGTCCAGCGCGCGCCGGTCCACAGCTTCTCGAGCTGCGCGGTGCGGTTGAAGCAGGCGCGGAAGCGCTCGTCGAGGACTTCGTAGGGGCCAAGGGACATCGCGACCTCCGGATCGGGGAGCCTTGCGGCGCGTCGTTGAGGCGCCTTGAAAAGCCGATCGTATCAGGCCCAATGAGCGTTTCGTCCTCTTCTGGCTTGTTATTGACCGATTTTGCGGTATTTTGTGGCCTCGCTCAATAGGAATGATCCTATGACCGTGGACGACCCCGCCGCCTCCGAGACCGGCGACCCGCTCCTGCTGACGCCCGGCCCGCTGACCACGTCGCAAGCGCGTCAAGGAGGTGATGGTGCACGACTGGGGCTCGCGCGACGCCACCTTCCTGCGGATCAACGACGAGGTGCTGGCGCGCGTGCGCGACGTCGTCCACGGCGGCGACGACTTCGTCACCGTGCCGATGCAGGGCTCCGGCACGTTCGCGGTCGAGGCGATGCTGACGACCTTCGTGCCGCGGGACGGCAAGCGTGCTGCTGCTGATCAACGGCGCCTACGGCCAGCGCGCCAAGCGCATCTGCGAGATCGCCGGCCGCACGCGTGATCGTGCACGAGACGCCGGAGGACACGCCGCCCGATCTCGCCGAGGTCGAGCGGATGCTGGCGAGCGACGCCTGCGATCACCCACGTCTTCGCGGTCCATTGCGAGACCACGTCCGGGCATCCTCAATCCGATCGACGAGATTGCGGCGCTCGCGGCGCGCCACGGCAAGCGCCTGCTGATCGACGCGATGAGCGCGTTCGGCGCGCTGCCGCTCGATGCGCGCGAACTTGCCGTTCGACGCGGTCGCGGCGTCCTCGAACAAGTGCATCGAAGGCGTGCCCGGGCTTGGGCTTCGTGATCTGCCGCAAGGCGGCGTTGGCCGAGACCGCCGGGCAACGCCACCACGCTGACGCTCGACCTGCACGACCAGTGGCGCAACTTCGAGCGGACCGGGCAGTACCGCTTCACGCCGCCGATCCACGTCATCGTGGCGTTCCATCAGGCGCTGGAGGAGTTTCTGGCCGAGGGCGGCGTCGCCGGTCGCGGCGGGCGCTACGCCGAAAACTGCCGCGTCCTGATCGACGGCATGCGCGCGCTCGGCTTCGAGCCGCTGCTGCCGGACCGCCTGCAGGCGCCGATCATCGTCACCTTCCGCATGCCGGCAGACCCGCGCTTCGTCTTCCAGGCCTTCTACGACAGGCTGAAAGAGCGCGGCTACGTGATCTATCCGGGCAAGCTCACGGTCGCCGAGTCGTTTCCGCATCGGCTGCATCGGCCGGCTCTACCCGGAGCACATGCGGGGCGCGGTCGCGGCGGTCGGCAGACATCCTGCGCGAAATGGGCGTAAGCTCGCTCAAGCCGGCCAAAGCGGCGGCATGACGGAGCGCGCATGAACTACAATCCGTCCCGGACGGAAGTCGTCACCGCGAACGGCCGCAACTATCGCATGCCGAACGTGCCGACGGTGGTCGTGTGCATCGACGGCTCGGAGCCCGGCTACATCGAGCGCGCGATCGAGCAGGGGCTGGCGCCCAATTTCGCGCGGCTGATGGCGGAGGGGGCAAACCTCACCGCGCTGTCGGTGATCCCGAGCTTCACCAACCCGAACAACATCTCGATCATCACCGGCCGCCCGCCGGCGCGTGCACGGCATCGCCGGCAACTACTTCTACGACCCGGACACGCGCCAGGAAGTGATGATGAACGACGCGCAATTCCTGCGCGCGCCGACCATCATGCAGGCGTTCCACGAAGCCGGCGCGAAGGTCGCGGTCGTCACCGCCAAGGACAAGCTGCGCACGCTGCTCGGCAATGGCCTCGACTTCGCGAGCGGCCGCGCCATCGCGTTCTCCTCCGAGCAGGCCGACAAGGCGACGCTCGCCGACAACGGCATCGACGGACGTGCTCGACGCGCGTCGGCATGCCGCTGCCGGATGTCTATTCGGCGCGACCTCTCCGAGTTCGTCATGGCGGCCGGCGTCTCGCTGCTCAGGCGCGAGCGGCCCGACCTGATGTACCTGTCGACCACCGACTACGTGCAGCACAAGGCGGCGCCCGGCACGCCGACTGGCGAACGACTTCTACGCCATGATGGACCGCTATGTCGGCGAGCTCGATGCGCTCGGCTGCGTGCTCGCGCTCACCGCCGACCACGGCATGAACGACAAGCATCTGCCGAACGGCGAGCCGGACGTGATCTACCTGCAGGACCTGTTCGACGACTGGCTCGGCAAGGACGCCGCGCGTGTGATCCTGCCGATCACCGACCCGTACGTCGTCCATCACGGCGCGCTCGGCTCGTTCGCCACCGTCTATCTGCCGAAGGGCGTCGCGCCAGCGAGCTGCATCGGAGCGCCTGCGCGACCGTCGAGGGCGTCGACGTCGCGATCGACCGCGACGGAAGCCTGCGGGCGCTTCGAGCTGCCGGCCGACCGCATCGGCGACATCGTCGTGATCTCGACCGTGCACAAGGTGCTCGGCACCAGCCGCGACCGCCACGATCTCTCCGGGCCTGCACCGAGCCGCTGCGCTCGCATGGCGGGCTCACCGAGGAGACGGTGCCGATGATCGTCAACCGCAAGGTCGCGCTGCCGGAGGGACGCCGCCTGCGCAATTTCGACGTCTTCGACGTCGCGCTCAACCATGTCGCGAGTCCTCATCCTGAGAGCGCCGAAGGCGCGTCCGAGGTGAGGCCGGCTCGTAACGCCGCTCGGCAGGCTCCGGCTCATGAGCGAGGCTGCGGAATCGACCATGAACATCCAGACCAAGCCCGTCGCCGCGCCCGTGCGCCACGAGGCGATGCGCATCGCCGGCAAGCGCGTCGATCCCGCCGAGCGGATCGAGGTCTTCAACCCGTACGACGACGCAGGTGGTCGGCACGGTGCCGGCGGCGCGGCCGGAGCACGTGCGCGAGGCGTTCGCCAAGGCGAAGGCGTTCAAGCCGAAGCTCACCCGCTACGAGCGCCAGCAGATCCTGCTGCGCACGGCCGAGATGCTGCGCGACCGCAAGGAGGAATTCGCGCGCCTGATCACCGCGGAGTCCGGCCTGTGCTGGAAGGATTCGCTCTACGAGGCGGGCCGCGCCTACGACGTCTATTCGTTCGCCGGCCAGCTCACCATCAAGGACGACGGCGAGATCTATTCCTGCGACATCTCTCCGCAAGGCAAGGCGCGCAAGATCTTCACCACGCGCCAGCCGCTCGGCGGGGTGATCTCGGCGATCACGCCGTTCAATCATCCGCTCAACATGGTGTCGCACAAGCTCGCGCCGGCGATCGCCACCAACAACCGCGTGGTGCTCAAGCCGACCGAGCTGACGCCGCTGACCGCGCTGGCGCTCGCCGACGTGCTCTACGAGGCCGGGCTGCCGCCCGAAATGCTGTCGGTCGTCACCGGCAATCCGTCGACCATGGGCGACGCCATGATCACCGATCCGGACTGCGACCTGATCACCTTCACCGGGCTCGGTGCGGGTCGGCAAATACATCGCCGACAAGGCCGGCTACCGGCGCATCGTGCTCGAGCTCGGCGGCAACGATCCGCTGATCGTGATGGAGGACGCCGACCTCGACAAGGCGGCCGAGCTGGCGGTCGCCGGCGCCACCAAGAATTCCGGCCAGCGCTGCACGGCGGTGAAGCGCATCCTGGTGGTCGAGAGCGTCGCCGATGCGTTCGTCGAGCTCGTCGTCGAGAAGGCGAAGAAGCTCAAGGCCGGCGATCCGATGGACCCGCGACCGACGTCGGCACCGTGATCAACGAGAGGCGGCGGCGCTGTTCGAGCGCCGCGTCGACGACGCGGTCGCGCAGGGCGCGGAGCTGCTCCACGGCAACAAGCGCGAGGGCGCGCTGTTTCCGCCGACCGTGGTCGACCACGTGCCGTACGACTGCGAACTGGTGCACGAGGAGACGTTCGGGCCGGTGATCCCGATCATCCGCTGTCCGGACGACATCGCGCGAGGTCATCCGCATCTCCAATTCGACCGCCTACGGGCTGTCCTCGGGCGTCTGCACCAACCGGCTCGACTACATCACCCGCTTCATCAACGAGCTGGAAGTCGGTACCGTCAACGTCTGGGAGGTTCCGGGCTACCGGATCGAGATGTCGCCGTTCGGCGGCATCAAGGATTCCGGGCTCGGCTACAAGGAAGGCGTGGTCGAAGCGATGAAGAGCTTCACCAATGTGAAGACCTACTCGCTGCCTTGGCCGGCCTGAAGCTGGCACGACTCGTTCGAAGGGCCGGCGAAGGCTGTCATCGCATCCTTCACCGGCGCATGTGACGGGCACGGCCGATCGAGCGACGCGATCAGGTGACAGAGGGCAGTCCATGAAGACAGCTGGATCATTGGCCGGTGCCGCGCTCGGCCTGGCGGCCGCGCTGGCGTTTGCCGCCCGGCGGCGGCGCAGAGCGCGAAGGTCAACGATCTACACCTCGCTGGAGAACGACCAGCTCGGGCCGTTCAAGCAGGCGATCGAGGCCGCGGTGCCGGAGGTCGAGGTGGTGTGGGTGCGCGATTCGACCGGCGTCATCACCGCGCGCTTCCTCGCCGAGAAGGACAATCCGCGCGCCGACATGGTGCTCGGCCACGCCGCGACCGCGCTGCTGCTGTTCGAGAAGATGGGCCTGCTGGAGACCTACAAGCCGGCAGGGCGTCGACGCGCTCAAGCCGGTGTTCCGCGACACCAAGGAGCCGTACACCTGGACCGGCATGGACGCCTATCTCGGCGTCATCTGCTTCAACACCGCCGAGGCCGGCAAGGTCGGCGTGAAGGCGCCGACCTCCTGGAAGGACCTGCTCAACCCCGCACTACAAGGGCAAGCTGGTGATGCCGCATCCGGCCTCGTCCGGCACCGGCTATCTGATGGTCGGCGGCTGGCTGCAGATGATGGGCGAGGCCGAAGGCTGGAAGTTCATGGACGCGCCTGCACGAGAACATCGCGGTCTACACCCATTCGGGCTCGGCGCCCTGCGTGCAGGCCGCGCGCGGCGAGCGCGTCGCCGGCATCGCGCTCGACATGCGCGGCGCCTCGGAGAAGACCAAGGGCGCGCCGCTCGAGGTCGATCATCCCGGCCGAAGGCACCGGCTGGGAGATGGAAGCGTCCGGCATCGTCAAGGGCACCAAGAACCTCGCCGCCGCCAAGAAGATCGCCGACTGGGTCGCCACCAAGGAGGCGAACGAGCTCTACTCCAAGACCTACGCGGTCGTGGCGATGCCGGGCGTCGCAGAACTACCCGCCGAACTACCCGGCCGACGCCGAGAAGCTCATGATCAAGAACGACTTCACCTGGATGGCGGAAAACCGCGAGCGCATCCTGGCGGAGTGGACGAAGCGCTACGAGTCGAAGGCCGCGCCGAAGAACTGAGCCTCGTGCCCCGGGGGCGGCGCGCCACGCAATGGTGCGCTGCAGACCCGGGACCCCGGTTGCTCTTGTCGAGGGAAGACACCGGGGTTCCGCATCTCGCGGTGCACCGCGGAGCCTGCCTCGGGCCGCGCGAAGCGGCGGATTCCGCGGGCGCCGCACGGCGTGCGGGGCACGGAGCGTGCGATGAGCAAGGAGGGGAATGCCGCAGCCGTGAAGGCGAACGGCGGGGGCGCCGCCTCCGCGGGCGCGCCGTTTCTGCGCGTCCGCGACCTTGTCAAGCGCTTCGGCGGCTTCACTGCGCTCAAGGATGTCGCGCTCGACGTGAAGCAAGGCGAGTTCGTCTGCTTCCTCGGGCCGTCCGGCTGCGGCAAGACCACGCTGCTGCGCGCCATCGCCGGCCTCGATCCGCAGGACGAAGGGCACGATCGAGATCGCCGGCCGCGACGTGTCGCGGCTGCCGCCGGCGGCGCGCGACTTCGGCATCGTGTTCCAGTCCTACGCGCTGTTTCCCAACCTCACGGTCGCCGACAACGTCGGCTACGGCCTCGTCAACCGGCGCCGCTCCGAGGGCCGAGATCGCCGGGCGCGTGCGCGAACTTGCTCGCGCTGGTCGGCCTGCACGACCAGGGCAGCAAATATCCGGTGCAGCTGTCCGGCGGCCAGCAGCAGCGCGTCGCGCTGGCGCGCGCGCTCGCGACCTCGCCCGGCCTGCTGCTGCTCGACGAGCCGCTCTCCGCGCTCGACGCGCGGGTGCGGGTGCGGCTGCGCGACGAAATCAAGTCGCTGCAGCGCCGCCTCGGCGTCACCACCATCATGGTGACGCACGACCAGGAGGAGGCGCTCGCCATGGCCGACCGCATCGTGGTGATGAACCAGGGCGTGATCGAGCAGGTCGGCACGCCGGCTGAGATCTATCGCAGCCCCGTCAGCGCCTTCGTCGCCGACTTCGTCGGCGCGATGACGTTCCTCGACGCCGAAGTCGTCGGCTCCAAGCGCTTGCGGGTCGGCAGCGTCGAGATCGCCTGTGCGGACGATCGCGGCTTGCAGCGCGGCACGCCGGTGCAGCATCGGCCTGCGCCCCGAGGAGATCCGCGTGCGCAACATCGAGGACGCAACGCCGAACAAGCTTGCCACGACAGTGGCGCCTGATCGATTTCCTCGGGCCGTTCTGCCGCGCGCGGCTCGAGCTGGAAGCCGCGCCCGGCGTCGCGCTGCTGGCGGATTTCTCGGCCAACCTGATGCGCGACCTCGGCGTCGCCGAAGGCCAGACGCTGACCGTCGCGCTGCCGCCGGAATCGCTGCGCGTATTCGCGAAGGGGTGATTGGTGCGATCGGCCGGGATGACAGCTGAGGAAGGCGCATGACCGTCGCCGTCGCGCCCTCGGCGCTGCCGGACGCGCAACCGGCGGGGCGCATCATCCGCGACGAATGGGTGGCTGCGCGCCGGCATTGCGTGCTGCTGCTGCTGGCTGCTCGCTCAGCATCGCGCTGCCGCTGTGGGCGCTGCTTGTCGAAGAGCTTCCAGAATGCCGACGGCCAGTTCATCGGGCTTGCCAACTACGTCCGCTACTTTTCGACCCCGGCGCTGTTCGGCTCGATCTTCAACAGCGTCTGGGTCGCGGTGCTCACCACCGCGATCGTGATCCCGGCGGCGTTCGTCTATGCCTTCGCGCTGACCCGCTCGACCATGCCGTTCAAGGGACTGTTCTACGCGCTCGCGCTGCTGCCGCTGTTCGCGCCCTCGCTGCTGTCGGCGATCTCGCTGATCTACCTGTTCGGCAATCAGGGACTGCTCAAGGACCTGCTTGGCCGGGGCCTCGATCTATGGGCCGATCGGCATCGTCATCGCGCAGGTGTTCTACTGCTTTCCGCATGCGCTGATCATCCTGGTCGCCGCGCTCGCGCTTGCCGACGCGCGGCTCTATGAGGTCGCCGAGGCGCTCGGCACCTCGAAGCTGCGCGTGTTCCGCACCGTCACCCTGCCGGGCGCGAAGTACGGCCTGATCAACGCGATGTTCGTGGTGTTCACGCTCGTGGTCACCGACTTCGGCATCGCCAAGGTGATCGGCGGCCAGTTCAACGTGCTGGCGACCGACGCCTACAAGCAGGTCGTCGGCCAGCAGAATTTCGAGATGGGCGCCGTCGTCGGCATGGTCCTGCTGACGCCGGCGGTGCTCGCCTTCGTGATCGACCGCAGTGATGCAGCGCCGCCAGGTGGCGCTGCTGTCGGCGCGCGCGGTGCCGCTGCAGCCGAAGCCGCACGCCGTGCGGCGACGCCGCGCTCGCAGGCTATTGCCTCGTGGTCGGCGGCCTGATCGCGGTCGTGCTCGGCGGTCGTCGGTGTGGGCGTCGTTCATCACCTACTGGCCCTACAATCTGTCGCTGACGCTGAAGAACTACGACTTCTCGACCTACGACCCGGAGGGCTGGTCGTCGTATTTCAACTCGGTCGCGATGGCGGCGCTGGCGGCGGTCTTCGGCACCGCCATCGTGTTCTCCGGCGCCTACCTGGTCGAGAAGACCAAGGTCTTGCCCGCCGGCCGCATCGTTCGCGCATCTGCTCGCGATGCTGCCGATGGCCGTGCCGGGCCTGGTGCTCGGCCTCGGCTACGTGTTCTTCATCAACGCCAGCTGGAATCCGCTCAACATCCTCTACGGCACGCTGACCGTGCTGGTGGTCAACTCGATCGCGCATTTCTACACGGTCGCGCACATCACGGCGCTGACCGCGCTCAAGCAGATCGACCCGGAGTTCGAGTCGGTATCGGCCTCGCTCAAGGTGCCGTTCTGGCGCACGTTCGCCCGCGTCACGGTGCCGATCTCGCTGCCGGCGATCCTCGACATCGCGATCTACATGTTCGTCAACGCGCTCACCACCGTGTCGGCGGTGATCTTCCTCTACGGCCCGGACACCAAGCTCGCCTCGGTCGCGATCGTGCACATGGACGAGGCGGGCTCGACCGCGGCCGCCGCCGCCATGGCGACCATGATCGTCGCCACCGCGCTCGGTGCAAAGCTTCTGCACATCCTGCTGGACCGCGTGCTGTTCACGCGGCTGCAGGCGTGGCGCAAGCGGTGAGCGGAGTCACGCGTGAGGATAATCCAAGACATGTCATCCCGGCCAAGCGAGCGCAGCGAGCGCGAGCCGGGACCCATGTATCCCAGCGGAGAGTCATGAAGGCGCCAAGAGGCCCGAAGGATTCCCCGGATGCAGTATTACGTTTACATTCTCGCGAGTGGCCGCCGCGGCACGATCTACATCGGTGTGACCAACGATCGTATTCGCCGTGTGTACGAGCATCGTACCGACGCCGTTGCAGGATTCACGCGGAAATACAAGGTGTATCGTCTCGTGTGCTTCGAGATTTATAATGATACTAACGAAGCAATCGCAAGAGAGAAGCGGATAAAGCGTTGGCTGCGCAGGTGGAAGGTCGAGCTCATCGAGAAGCAAAATGAGGATTGGCACGATCTATGGCCTTCTATTGCGGGGCCAGACTGGGACACGCTGCCGATATGATGGGCAGGTCGGTGATTCATGGGTCCCGGCTCTCGCGCTTCGCGCTCGGCCGGGATGACAGTTGAGATTGCTTCTATGTGTGCACTGGTCTCCACCTGCCCAATCCGAAAGCGACACCAACCTGTCGCCGGCGCGCCGGCGTTGGGCGGAGCGCAATCTCGACGGCGCGGCGAAGGCGCTGCTCGCCGAGGACGCGCGCTATTTCCTGCATCAGTCGGTCTCGACGCCGTGCCTCAACGCCATCGTCAAGGCGGAAGGCATCTGGATCGAGGACACCGCCGGCCGCCGCTATATGGATTTCCATGGCAACAACGTCCATCACATCGGCTACGGGCATCCGCGCTTGAAGCGGGCGATCGCGCAGCAGATGGACGCACTGCCGTTCACCCCGCGGCGCTATACGTCGGAGCCGGCGATCGCGCTCGCGCGCAAGCTGGCGGAGATCGCGCCGGGCGAGCTTGGCAAAGTGCTGTTCACCACCGGCGGGTCGGACGCGGTCGAGGTCGCGATCAAGCTCGCGCGTGCCGCCACCGGCCGCTACAAGACGCTGTCGTTCTGGGACGCCTTCCATGGCGCCGGCTTCGGCGCGGCGGCGGTCGGCGGCGAGGCGCTGTTCCGCGCGAGCGCGCACGGGCCGCTGATGCCGGGCGCCGAGCACGTGGCGCCGTTCGGCAGCTACCGCTGCCCGTATGGCGGGGCAACCGCCGAGGAGTCGGGCGAGGCCTGCGCGCGCATGATCGAATACGTGCTGGGCCGGGAAGGCGACTTTGCCGCCTTCGTTGCCGAGCCGATCCGCGCGGTTCCCTACGTGCCGCCGCCGGGTTTCTGGCGCAAGGTGCGCGAAGCCTGCGACCGGCACGGCACGCTCCTGGTGTTCGACGAGATCCCGACCGGCCTCGGCAGGACCGGACGCATGTTCGCCTGCCAGCATGACGGCGTCGTTCCCGACATTTTGGTGCTCGGCAAGGCGCTCGGCGGCGGCATCCTGCCGATCGCGGCCGTAATCGCGCGGGCCGAGCTCGACGTCGGCGCGCCCTACGCCTTCGGCCATTATACGCACGAGAAGAACCCGGTGACCGCCCGTGCGGCGCTCACCACCATCGAGATCATCGAGGAGGAGGGATTGGTCGCCAATGCCGCCAGGGTCGGCGCTTTCGCCCTCGAACGGCTGCGGGAAATGCAGCAGCGTCACCAGCTGATCGGCGACGTGCGCGGGCGCGGGCTCATCATCGGCGTCGAGCTCGTCACGGATCGCGCCAGCAAGTTGCCCGCAAACGCGGCCGCCGAGGCGGTGATGTATCGTGCGCTCGAACGAGGGCTCTCGTTCAAGACCACGTTCGGCAATGTCCTCACCCTCACCCCGCCGTTGACGATCACCGAGGCGGAGATGAACCGCGCGCTCGATATCCTGGACGCTTGCCTCGGGGAGTGCGCAACTCCGTGACCGGCATTGCGGAAATTGCGATCCAACGGGAGCGGGCGGATCAGCCCGAAGTGGCTGCCCTGATCGAAGCGTCGGACGCATTCGCGAATGCGCTCTATCCGGCCGAGAGCAACCATTTCGTCGATATTGCAACGCTTTGCGAACCCGCCGTGATGTTCCTGGTCGCCCGCGCGGGCGATCGCGCCATAGGCTGCGGCGCCATCCTGCGCGACCCGCGCGGCTGGGGCGAGATCAAGCGGATGTTCGTTACCGCCGAGGCGCGCGGCCAAAAGATCGGCGCGCGCATCCTGACCGAGCTCGAGCGCATCGCGGCCGCCGAGGGCTTGCGGCTGCTGCGGCTCGAAACCGGCATCCACAGCATGGGCGCGCTTGCGACCTACCGCCGCGCGGGCTACCGAGACTGCCCGCCGTTCGGGGATTATCGTCCGGATCCGCTCAGCGTGTTCATGGAGAAGGCGCTGGACATGTAGGGTGGGCAAAGGCGCCGAAAAGGCGCCGTGCCCACGCGAGCAAGCGGGGTATCGTGATCCGCGTGGGCACGACGCGCTGACGCGCGTCTTTGCCCACCTACGACGGCAGTGGTGAGGGGGCTGAATGCAACCGCATGAAGTAAAGACCACGGCGCAGGCGAAGAAGGTCGTCGAGGAGCGCGGCCTGTCGCACGTCAAGCTTGGCGTGTTCGACGCCGACGGAGTGCTGCGCGGCAAGTATATGAGCCGCGAGAAGTTTCTCTCGGCGCTGGAAGGCGGGTTCGGGTTCTGCGACGTGGTGCTCGGCTGGGATTCCAACGATCAGCTCTACGACAATGTCAGCTTTACCGGCTGGCATACCGCCTACCCCGACGCGCAATGCCGCATCGTTACGTCGACCTGCCGGGCGCTGCCGCTCGAAGGCGACATGCTGCTCTTCCTCGCCGAGTTCGCCGAGCCGGCCGAGGCGCTCTGTCCGCGCGGGACGCTCAAGCGCGTGCTCAAGCGCGGCGAGGACATGGGCTATGCGGCGTTCGCGTCGGCCGAGTTCGAGTTCTTCCTGTTCGACGAGACGCCGCATTCGGTGCGCGAGAAGAACTACCGCGGTCTTGAAGAATCTTACGCCGGGGTTCTTCGGCTATTCGGTGCTGCGCGCCTCGGTGCATGCCGAATTCTACGACGCGCTGCTCAAGCTCTGCGACGAGATGCGCTTCCCGCTCGAGGGCCTGCACACCGAGACCGGACCGGGGGTGCTGGAGGCGGCGATCACCTATTCGAATGCGTTGGAGGGCGCCGACCGCGCGGCGCTGTTCAAGACGTTTACGAAAATTCTTGCGGAACGGCGCGGTCTGATGGCGACCTTTATGGCCAAATGGTCACGCGACTGGCCGGGCCAGTCCGGCCATCTGCACATCTCACTGCAGGACCGGCGCGGCAAGCCGGTGTTCCACGCCGCGCGCAAACCCGATCAGATGTCGGACGAAATGCGCTGGTTCATCGGCGGGCAGCAGGCGCTGATGCCTGAATTGCTGGCCATGGTGGCTTCGACCGTGAACTCCTACACGCGGCTGATTCCGGGTTTCTGGGCGCCGACCGACGCCACGTGGGGAATCGAAAACCGCACTTGCGCGTTGCGCGCAATCCCCGGATCGCCCAAGTCGCAGCGGGTCGAGTATCGGATCGCCGCCGCCGACATCAATCCGTACATCGCGCTGGCGGCTGCGATCGGCTCCGGTCTGTGGGGCATCGAGCACCGGATCGAGCCCGATGCGCCGATCGAGGGCAATTCCTACGCACGCAACCACCCCGAGAAGCGGCAGCTGCCGCGCACGCTGTGGGACGCGGCGCAGCGGCTGAAGGCCTCGGAGCCGGCGCGCGCGTTGTTCGGCGACGCATTCGTCGAGCACTATGCGGCGACGCGCGAATGGGAGGAGCGCGAGTTTCGCAAGGCGATCACCGACTGGGAGCTCGCCCGCTATTTCGAGATCATCTAGCGTCTGCGTGCGGCCGCACCGACGGCGTGCAAGAGGTTTTCCTCGATGCCTGACATCGTCTGCATCTCTCCGGTCGACGGCCGCGAGGTTGTACGCCGGCCATCAGCCTCCGCAAGCGAGATCGAGAGTGCGGTCGCCGCCGCGCGCCGTGCGCAAGCGGAGTGGAGGGAAGTGCCGATCGCCGAGCGCGCGCGGCTGCTCACTGCTGCGGTCGACGCCATGCTCGCCATGCGCGACGAGATCGTGCCCGAGCTCGCCTGGCAGATGGGAAGGCCGGTCAAGTTCGGGGCAGGGGAGCTGAAAGGTTTTGAGGAGCGCGCGCGGCACATGATCGCGATCGCCGAGCGCGCGCTCGCGCCCGTGGTGCCAGAGGCGCAGCCCGGCTTCGCGCGCTACGTCAAGCGTGAGCCGCTCGGCATCGTGCTCACGGTCGCACCATGGAACTATCCTTACCTGACGGCGGTGAACTCGGTCGTGCCCGCGCTGATGGCGGGCAATGCCGTCATTCTCAAGCACGCGGCGCAGACGCTGCTCGCCGGCGACCGCTTCCAACGCGCGATGGACGCATCCGGACTGCCGGCCGGCTTGTTCCGCACGCTCACGCTGTCGCATGACGATACGATCAAGCTGATCGGCTCGGGCGCCATCGACCAGGTCTGCTTTACCGGCTCGGTAGCGGCCGGGCGGGCGATCGAGCGGGCGGCGGCCGGCACGTTCGCAGGCGTGGGCCTCGAGCTCGGCGGCAAGGACCCGGGCTATGTGCGCGCCGATGCCGACCTGGCGCACGCGGTGGAGAATCTGGTCGACGGATCGTTCTTCAATTCCGGCCAATGCTGCTGCGGCATCGAGCGCATCTACGTGCACGCCGACGTCTACGACCGCTTCGTCGAGGGTTTCGTCGAGCTGACCCGGCAGTACGTGCTCGACGATCCTCTCGACGAGCGGACGACGCTTGGGCCGATGGCGCAGCCGCGGCTCGCCGCGACCGTGCGCGCGCATATCGAGGAGGCGCTGGCAAGGGGCGCACGCGCGCTGATCGACACCAAGGCGTTCAAGAAGGACGCATCCGGCTCGACCTACGTCGCCCCGCAGGTGTTGGTCGGCGTCGATCATTCCATGCGGGTGATGATGGAGGAAACGTTCGGTCCGGTCGTCGGCATCATGCGTGTGAAGGACGACGAAGAGGCGATCGGCCTGATGAACAATTCGCCCTATGGACTGACCGCCTCGATATGGACGAAGGATGTTGCCGCGGCCGAGCGCGTCGGCGCGCGCGTCGAGACCGGCACGATCTATATGAATCGTTGCGACTATCTCGATCCAGGACTGGCCTGGACCGGCGTCAAGGACACCGGCCGCGGCGCCACGCTGTCGCGGATCGGCTACGAGACGCTGACCCGGCCGAAGAGCTTTCATCTGCGCGAGGTGTGACATCAACCCTCGTTCCGAGGAGCGCCCGCGAGGGCGCGTCTCGAAGGACGGCCGGGTACACTGCCGCCATCCTTCGATACGTCGCGCTTTGCGCGACCTCAGGATGAGGACGGAGAAACAATATGCAGATGCGCGGAAACTGGAACTACCCGACGTCGGTGCGCTTCGGCGCCGGACGCATCGCAGAGCTGGCCGAGGCCGCGCGCGCCGCCGGCATGGCGAGGCCGCTCGTGGTGACCGACCCCATGCTCGCCAAGCTGCCCATGATCGCGCAGGCGATGGACTTGCTCGCGGCGGCCGGCATCCCGGCCAAGCTGTTCTCCGACATCCGCCCCAACCCGGTCGAGGCGAACATCGCGGCCGGCGTGACGGCGTTCAAGGCCGGTGACCATGACGGGGTGATCGCGCTCGGCGGCGGCTCCGGGCTCGATGCCGGCAAGCTGATCGCGTTCATGCACCGACAGACGCGGCCGGTGTGGGACTTTGAAGACGTCGGCGACTGGTGGACCCGAGCGGATGCTGCGGCCGTCGCCCCGATCGTCGCTGTGCCGACGACGGCCGGCACCGGCTCCGAGGTCGGACGCGCCGCGGTCGTGACCAACGTGGCGACGCACACCAAGAAGATCATCTTCCATCCGCGCATGATGCCGACGTTGACGATCTGCGATCCGGAGCTGACCGTCGGCATGCCGCCGATCATCACCGCCGGCACCGGCATGGACGCGTTTTCGCATTGCCTGGAAGCCTATTGCGGGCCGTTCTACCACCCGCTCGCCGACGGCATCGCGATCGAGGGCATCCGGCTGGTGAAGGAGAACCTCGCGCGTGCCGTCAAGGACGGCCGCGACCTCGAGGCCCGCGCCAGCATGATGGCGGCGGCTGCCATGGGTGCGACCGCGTTCCAGAAAGCGCTCGGCGCGATCCACGCGCTCTCGCATCCGGTGGGCGCGCTGCACGACACGCACCACGGGCTGACCAACGGCGTGTTCATGCCGTATGTGCTGACATTCAACCGCGCGGTCATCGAGGAGAAGATCGGCCGGCTCGCGGTCTATATCGGCTTGCCGGCGTCATTCGACGCCTTTCTGGACTGGGTCCTGATGCTGCGGGAAGAGATCGGCGTGCCGCCAACGCTCGCCGGCTTGAACGTCACCGATGCGCATGCAAGCGAGATCGCCCGCATGGCGCCCGACGACCCGACCGCCGGCGGCAACCCGGTGCCGCTCGACGCCGGCGGTGCCCGCCGGATTTTCGACGCCGCGCTGACGGGAAGGCTGTGAACTCCACACCACAGCTGTCATCCCGGCCGCGCGAAGCGAGAGCCGGGACCTATGAACCCCGGCCTTGCAGAGGTACACATATGGGTCCCGGATCGCGCCTTTCGGCGCGTCCGGGATGACAGCGGAGTGTGAAGCGATGGCTACCGCAGCGGCTCGGGCTCGCGGTCGATGCCGGCGAGCAGGTCGGTTAGGCCTTCGCGCCGCATGCGGCGCACATCGGTCGGCCGGTCGACGTCCCACAGCTGCGCGGGCTCGCGCCACGAAAGGCCGAGATGGGTGAGGCGCCTGCGTGTCTCCGTCATCACGCCGTCGGTGCCCCAGGCCATATCGGCGAACAGGTCCGGTGTTGGCTTGCGCATTCCGATCAGCACATATCCGCCGTCGTCGGCCGGAATCACCACCACCTCGGCGCCGCTCCGGAGCGCATCGGCCGCATCGCGCAGGTGGACCGCCGTCAAGGTCGGACAATCGGTGCCGATGACCAATGTCGGGCCGGCGCCGTGCACGATTGCGGCGAGCATGCGGCCGCCGAGATCGCCGGACGGCTGCCGCGCCAGCGTCAATGAATAGCGCTGCGAAAGCGCGCGAAAGACGGGATGTCGCTCGTTCGGATCGGTCCATAGGGTAATGGGACCGGTCGCGGCTTGCGCGGCAGTCTCGACCGTGCGGCGAACAAATCGGTCGTGCAGCGACGCCGCGCCGTCGACCCCCAGCATCATGACAAGGCGGGTCTTGACCGCGCCGGGCACCGGCGCCTTGGCGAGGATCGCGATCGCGACCAATTCAGGGCTGTCGGGGGACATAGCCGTATCGCCGAGCCAGCGCGTCGGGCGCGGCGCCGAAGAAAAAGGCAAGGCGCAGCTGCCACATCAGCCAGATGGTGCGCAACGCTCCGCGCTCGTCCCACCGCCGCCCGGACGTGACGACCGGCGGCGCCAGACAGAGCGGCGGCGAAATCCGCTTCAAACGGCGGGACAGAACGATGTCTTCCATCAGCGCAATGTCGGGAAAACCCTGCGCCTGGTCAAATGCCTTGCGCGTCGCGAACATCGCCTGATCGCCGGTCGCAATGCCGCTCAGGCGCGAGCGCAGGTTCATTCCGAGCGCGACCAGGGGAAGCAGGGGGCTTTGCCCCTCGATCGCGACGTCGAAACGGCCCCACGCGCGGCCGGAGCGCGCAAGCCCCTCATGGATCAGCCGGTCGGCCTCGGGCGGCAGCCGCGTGTCGGCATGCAGAAACAAAAGCACGTCGCCGCGCGCGCCGGCGGCCCCTGCGTTCATTTGCGCGCCGCGCCCACACGCTGAGGCGATGACCTGCTCGGCCAATGGACGTGCGCGTTCAGCCGTGCCGTCGCGGCTGCCGCCGTCGACGACGATCACGTCGGCTCCGCGCGCGCGTAGCGGCGCAAGGCGCGTGAGCGTCTCGATGATCGTGGCTGCTTCATCGAGCGCCGGAATGATGATGGAAAGCGCGGACATGGCGATCGTGACTGGGAAACCTCTCGCACATTTTTTTCCGCAACGGGCCGGTGGCCACCGGCCCCGACGCGCCTCACAGCATGCGCCGAGTCGGCCTGCCCAGCACGCAAGAAGATGAACGCCTCCTCACCCGGTGTCGTCGTTGCGCCGGACCCCGGCCTCAAAAAAATGACCGCCCAGGCGTCGGTTGTGGTCACGTCGGAGGCGCGGCCTCGCGAAATTCGCATGTCATCGCTCGGACGCACGGGGATTGTACAACCTCGGGCGAAACGAGCGCGCGTTCTTTAAGCGCATTCGACACTCATTGTACGGTAGTGAAATTGACATCGACAACCGAGCATGCGATGCTGCTTATCCTGCAATTGGCACCCGCGCACATTCCCGCGCGCCATTCAGTGCCGCCGTTGAGCCTCGCGAAGTCAGAACAAAAGGCGGCGTGAACCGCTGAAGGGACGGTGAAGACGCTCCGCTGCGCGGCCGACGACAGGCTGCGCGGGTGAGGAGCGCCGGTTTTGCATGGAGGTCATGACCATGGCTAAATCGCCGGCACGCGGCGCCGATTTCGTCGCCAAGATCGTCAAGGATCCGAAGAACCCACCCGCGACCGTGATGCTCACGGGCTACCTCGGTGCGTCCTCGGAGGATGGGCACACGCGGCTCTACTTCGATCCCCACCTGAGCACTTACGTGGAGATTCCCGACGAAGCGATCCTTCACACCCAGGAGGTGCCGGCTGAAGGCGGGCTCGGCGCCACGAATGTGTGGATCAAGCGCGACGCGCAGCTCATCTACGGCCCGGCCGGAGCGGAGCGCCCAAAGGGGACGTTCCTCGAAGGCCCGATCATGCAGGCGCACATGCCGGCTGCGGCCGCCGCCGCGGCGGTCGGAGGCGTGGGTGCCGCTGCTGCAATCCCGAACACCGCCGGCCCGGCGTGCGTGCTGCAACCGTCGGTCGTCGCCATCTGCCAGAGCGCGTTTATTCAGTGTCACACCCACCAGCCGAATTGCATCACGGCCGCGACGGTGTGCTGCACGTTCCCGGTGCACTTCTGTCCGCCGCGTACGCCGTTCTGTCCGCGCACGCCGTTCCTGCCGTGCGTCACCCAGCAGTGCACCCTCCCGCCGGGATGCCGGCCGCCGACTTTGCCGCCGCAGTGTCCGATTCTGTCGGCCCCGATCGCCTGTCCGACGTTCGGAGCGTGCCCGTCGATTGCCGGCTGCCCGACGATCGGCGGCTGTCCGTTCGACCCGGGCGGGACGCCAGTCGTGCAGCCGGGCGCTTTCGAGGCCGCGGCGCCTCAAGCTGCCGGCGGGGGAGCCGAGCTGCAGTTTTTCACTGCAGTCCCGCACATCTGCCGGACCGCATTCGCAGGCGTCTGCGGCGGAGGTTGCGGCGGCACCCTTGTCGCCTTTCCCACCTTGCCTCAGTGCGGGCCCACAGGCGGCCTGCACTGCCCGTCGGTGGTTGCGGTGTGCCCGACCCACCCCGCGGTCTGCAACCTCGTCACCGTGGTGCGCTGTCCGTCGGTGATCGACGCGTGCCTGACGCAACAGCCGATCAACTGTCAGCTGCAGACGGCGTTTTGTCCGCGCCCAACTCCATTCTGTCCGGTGGTCACCGCCGTATGCCCGATCCAAACCGCGGCATGCCCGATCCAGACGATCGCATGCCCGTTCCCAACCGCTGGATGCCCGTTCGGAGGCTTCCCGGGCGGCTGACAGACACAGCCGCGTCAGGCGTACGCGTGCGCGCGCCTGACGCCGTTCAATGCGGCCGCTTTCGCGCGGAATCTTCAGTGAGCCCGTGAGCGGCCGGGAAAGCGACACGGCGGGCCAGCCGCCGCAGTGACAGTCGAACGCCCGGACGCGCGGTGATGAAAGACCGCGCGTGTGCGAGGCGAAGGTTTTGCAGCGGAGGTCAGACCCATGGCTAAGTCACCGGCCCGCGGCGCCGATTTCGTCGCCAAGATCGTCAAGGATCCGAAGAATCCACCCGCAACCGTGATGCTCACGGGCTTCCTGGGGGCGTCCTCCGAGCCGGGGCATACCCGTCTCTACTTCGATCCGCATCTGAGCAACTACGTCGAGATTCCAGACGATGCGATTCTCCACACCGAGGAGGTGCCGGCGCAAGGCGGGCTCGGCGCGACGCATGTGTGGATCAGGCAAGACGCACAACTGATCTACGGCCCGGCCGGATCGGAGCGCCCGAAGGGCACGTTCCTCGAAGGCCCGATCATGCAGGCGCACATGCCGGCTGCGGCAGCTGCTGCTGCTGCGGCCGGAGGCGGCGGCGCCGCCGCGATTCCGAATACGCTCCACCTGGCGTGCCAGCCTTCCGTCGTCGTCATCTGCCAGAGCGCTTTTGTCCACTGCCGGACGCCGGTCGCGGCGTGCCCGCCGAGCTTACACCATCCGTGCCTGACACTGCCGGCGATCTGCCACCGCACGCCGATCACGCCCTGCATCACGCCGCAATGCACGTTCGGGCCGGGATGCCCGCCGCCGACCTTGCAGCCGCATTGCCCGATCCTTTCGGCGCCGCATGCCTGCCCGAGCTTCGGACCGTGCCCGTCGCTCGCCGGTTGCCCGTCGGTCGGCTTCTGCCCAGATGGGCCGTTCGGCCCGGGTGGGCCGGGCGGACCGGTGGTGCAGCCGGCCGATTTGGCCGCCGCCGCACCACCGCAGGCCGCCGCTCGGGCCGCCCCGTTCACGTTCGTCCTGGCCGCGTGCCAGACGTCTTTCGTGGACAACTGTGGCGGAGGGTGCGCCGTGGGGACGGTGATGGCCCTTCCAACCCTGCAGTTCCATTGTCGGCCGACGTTCCATTTCCACTGTCCGACACGGCTGAACTGCCCCTCGGTGCTCGCCATCTGCCAGACGCAGCTGCCGCTGAATTGCAACGTCACCTTGGGCTGTCACTCGGTCATCGACACGTGCCCGACCGAAAACCAGCCGCATTGTCCTACCGCGCCATGTACTCTTGCCTGGCATGTCTTCACGGCCAACTGCCCAATCCCGTCGGCCGTGTGCGGCGGCGGATTCCCGGGCGGCGGCTTCGGCGGCTGAACCCGGCGCGCGCTATCGTCCGCCAGGCGTCTCGCGCCTGGCGGATGCGCGTCTTGCGCAACGAGCATCCCCGTGATGCGTGCGGTCCACGACGCCGACCTTGACCGGGCGCCGCGCCGTGTGTGAGTTGCGTCGAGGTGCCGCGCGTTCATCCACATGATCCTCTCGCGAAGCAACGTCGTCCATTACCTCGCCGAGCAGGGCCTGATCGCGCCGGATTCGGTAGTGGACGGCGACCTGATGGTTGCCGACGCCAGCCGGCGCAATCGCAACTTCAAGGTCATCCGCCGGACGCAGCAGGGCTATTTCGTCAAGCAGATCCAGATCTGGGACGCCCAGACTGTCGCGGCGCTCGCCGCCGAGGCGACCTGCTACCGGCTCGCGCGCACCGGGCCGGATTTTGCGACGCTTGCGCAGCTGGTGCCTCGCGACTTCCTGTTCGACACCCAGCGCCACGTGCTGGTGACGGAACTGCTGCTGGACGGCGAGACGCTGTCCGATCACCATCGCCGTCTCAACGCGTTCCCGCCCGAGCCGGCGCAACTGATTGGCACGCAGTTCGGCCGCCTGCACCGCGAGCCGATGCCTTCGCTCGAGGGACGTCCGGAGGCGTCGGCGTTTCGCCGGCAGCACCCGTGGATCCTGCTGGCGCACCAGCACGGCGCGAGTCTGTTCAATGCGCTCAGCGGCGCGAACGCGCAACTGCTGAAGATCGTGCAGAGCTATCCGGATTTCCAGCGCACGCTCGACGAGTTGCGCGCCGACTGGAAAGCCGACCGGCTGGTGCACGGCGACGTCAAGTGGGACAACTGCGTCGTCTACCGCGAGAGCGGCAACGGCGCCCTCGCCCACAAGGTCGTCGACTGGGAGCTTGCCGACGTCGGCGACGCGGCCTGGGACCTCGGCGGCCTGCTGCAGGCCTACATTTCGTTCTGGGTGCTGTCGATGCGCATGAGCGGCGAGATGCTGCCGGCGCAGATCGCCGACACCGCGCTTTATCCGATCGAGAAGATGCGCCCGTCGATCCGCGCCTTCTGGCAGGCCTACGTGGCGGCGAGAGGACTGGAAGCCGCCGAGGCGCGAACGCTGCTCGTCCGCAGCACGAAATACGGGGCGGCGCGCATGATCCAGACCGCGTACGAGTCGATGCAGTATTCCCCGCAGATTGCGCCCAACGCGCTCGCCCTTCTGCAGGTCAGCTTCAATGTCCTGAAGGATCCGAAAGAAGCCGTAACGCATCTATTGGGGTTGTGAGGTTCGTGCATGCAGGGCGGGTTGAGGACTGAGTTGCTGAACATCCTGGGGGCGGTGGCGTTCCCGGCGCCCGGTGCGGTCACGCTCGCGGGCCGTGCGTCGCCGTATGCCGGCGCGCCGGGCCAGGTTCCGGGCATGGGCCCTGCCGGCGATCCGGTGGTCATGCAGCTGCAACAGCTGTTGTATGACTCCTGCTATTGCCGCCGCTTCGGCGCGGGTGCGCCCGAGCGCGTCGCCGCGCCGGCACCGAACCCCGGCTTCGTCGAGGCGCTGTCGGCCGCGAACGTGAGCCGCGAGCGCTGGGACGTAGGCTGGCAAATCCAGCAGACGCTGCCGAGCGGCCAGATCGTCGCCGCCAAGGGCGCCATGATCCGCATGGTCTGGCCCGGCGAATTCCTCGGGCAGCGGCCCGCCGGGGACGCCGCCGAGTCCGGGCAGCCAGATCAATCTGTTTGCGCCGAAAGAATCCCGAACCATGCAGCCGGGTTTCTACTTCGCGTTTGGCGAAGCGCCGGCCGATCAGCAGGAGGATTTCGGCATCGTCCGGCTGTACTGGAACGTCACCGCGGGTGGGGCGGCGGAGCTCACCGGCGCGCTGACGCGGGCGCTCAACCGGTTCGCGATCCCGTTCCGCTTCAAGTGCCCGTCGCTGCCCGACCTGTACGACCGCACCGATGCGGCCGTCCTGTACATCGCCAAACGGCACTACCGCGTAGCGGCCGCGCTCTTGGCCGATGTCTATCGCGCCGTGCGTCCGTCCCTCATGAGCACGACGCCGCTGTTCTCCAAGCCACTGGCCGACGGTCTCGGCTTCGCAGAGGATCCGAAGACCGGTGAAAGCTTCGGCTCCAGCCGCTGCCGCCTGGTGGCGGAGGCGGTATGCAGCGCCCATCGGCGCGGGGTCGATTCCGCCGAGGCGCGATTGAACGAAGTCGCCGCCACGTTTACGGCTGCGGGGCTCACGCTCGAACGCCCCTACCTCAATCCGGGTTCGGCCGACCGGTATGCGTTCGAGGAGCGCCGCGCAGCATGACGGCCGTTCGTGACGAGGCCTTTCTGGAGGCTGCGGCGTTTCTGGGGCGGCGATTGTGCCGCGACGCGCTGTGGGCCGGCGAGCGCTGCAACTGGCTCGGCGATTCGATGGAGGTCGTGGATACGGCGTGGAGCGTGGTGCATCGCGCGCTTGGACCAGATCTCTACGGCGGCACCAGCGGGATCGCCGCGTTCCTGGCGTCACTCCATCGCCTGACCGGCGAGCCGTTGTTTAAACTGACCGCCGAGGGGGCGATCGCACATGCGCTGTCGCGCGCGGAGGAGATTCCTCCGACCAGCCGCATGGCATTCTATTCCGGCTGGACCGGCCTCGCCTACGCGCTCGCCGCGGTCGGCGAAGCGTTCGAGGCGCCGGGCACGGCCGGCAAGGTCCACGCGTTGATTGCCGCCGCCGCGCGCGACGCGGGCGCAAGTCCCGGGCTCGACGTGATCGGTGGAGCGGCCGGCGCGATCCCGGCCTTGATCGACCTCAACCGGCGCGGGTACGGCGACGATCTGATCGCGATCGCGGTCCGGCTCGGCGAGCATCTTCTCGCGACGGCGCGCAAGGGCGATGTCGGCTGGTCGTGGAACACGCTCGAAGGTCAGAGCACCCACGACTTGACGGGGTTCTCACATGGCGCGTCGGGCATCGCATGGGCCCTGCTGGAACTGTTCGCCGCCACCGGCGAGACGCGCTTCCGCGATGCGGCCGAGCGAGGCTTTGCCTACGAGCGGCAATGGTTCAGCCCCGAGCACGAGAACTGGCCGGATTTCCGCTCGATCGCGGCGCCCGCCGGCGGCAGCGGCCACACGCTGAATTACGCCATGGCGTGGTGCCACGGCGCGCCCGGCATCGGGCTGTCGCGCGTGCGCGCCTGCGAGCTTCTCGGCGACGACACGATGCGTCGCGAGGCGGATGCGGCGATCCGTGCGACCACGCGGCTGATGAGCCATCCGGCCCTCGGACCGCAAAGCGATTTCACCCTGTGTCACGGCCGCGCCGGCAACGCTGATCTATTGATCTATGCGGGCGAGACGCTGGGCGACGAAGCCGCGCGCGCCGCCGCCGAGGCGGTCGGCCGTCAGGGCATCGAGACGTTTCGCCGCAACGATCTGCCCTGGCCGTGCGGCGTGCCCGGCGGCGGCGAAACGCCGAACCTCATGCTGGGTCTTGCCGGCATCGGGTATTTCTACCTGCGCCTTTACGATCCAGGGGCCGTGCCGTCGATCTTGATTGTCAGGCCCCGGGCGACGGCGCCAAGACGGGCTCGCGACGTCAAGGCGTCGCGGCCGCCACCGGCAGGCCGAACCCGACCCGCCCGAAGGCGGGAAGCTTGAGCGCCGGTTGGCGCAGGTCGAGCCCGGCGACGAGACTGAGCACGTTGACCTCGAAGCCTTCGACCCAGCCGAGCTTGATCCCGAACAGGCCCCCCAGGTTCAACTCGACGCCGGTGCGGCTGTCGGTGAGACCGAGATAAAAGCCTTCGTCGCGGAAATCCTTGCCGATCGCGTTGGGCGGCAGGGCGACGCCAAGCTCCGGCACCGCCCGCAGGATGGTGGCGACGAAAGTGTTGCTGTTCGGCCCCGGCCACATGCGGTAGTCGCCCGCATGGGCATAGCGATATTCCTTGACCGCCGCTTCGACCTTCGGAATCAACTCCGACGCTTGCGCACCGCGTATGTCGGCCACGATGTGGGGGATGTCGCCATACCAGCGTCCGTCCGCCGCCCAGCCGTTCAGGCGTACCGGGCTGCCCCACCCGACGACGTCGTAGCGCGCCCACGTGCGTGCGCCCTCGCGCTTGAGCACGATCCAGCTGTGGACGGCGATCAGGCCCTTGAGGCCGCCCGTCCGCCCGGAAAATACCAGCAGGCGCGCTTCCGGGTGCTCGGCCGGCTTTGGCAGCATGCCGACGCTCGACCAGTCCGCATCGCGCCAGCTGCGCGGCCGGTCCTCGACCATGAAAAGCGCGGCACGGGCGGCGATCGGAATGAGGAACAGGGCGAGAATGACGATGATGATCAACTTGACGCGGGCTCGCATGACGCGCGCAATGAAGGCATGGTTTTCGACCGAAATATGACGTGTTCCTCGTATCCCGGGCGACGGAAGCGAATTCCCAGGCCATGAGCAATCCGATCCTGGTCGAGGTTGTGCGGGAAGGGCGGGTCGAGAGCCGTCACCGGGGTAGCGTTGCGGTGACGGACGCGGACGGCGCGACCGTGCTCGCCCTTGGCGATGTCGCGCAACCGATCTATCCGCGCTCGGCCGTGAAGGCACTGCAGGCGTTGCCGTTGGTCGAATCCGGCGCCGCCGGGCGCTACGGGTTCGGCGACGAGGAACTGGCCCTCGCCTGCGCATCCCACGGTGGCGAACCGGGCCATGTGACGGCCGCGGGGCGGATGCTGGCGCGGGCCGGGCTCGACGCCGCCGCCCTGGAATGTGGCGCCCACTGGCCCCTGCACCAGCCGTCGGGCCAAGCACTGGCGCGCACCGGCGGAAGCGCGAGCGCGTTGCACAACAATTGCTCCGGCAAGCATGCCGGCTTCCTGTGCGTCGCCTGCGCGACCGGTGCCGACCACCGGCGCTATGTCGACCCTGCTCATCCGGTGCAGCGCGCCGTGAAAGCGACGATCGAGGCGCTCGCCGGGCTGGCAATCTCCGATACGCCCGCCGTCGATGGTTGCTCGGCGCCAAACTGGCGAGTGCCGCTCGCGGCGCTGGCGTGGGCCTTCGCGCGTTTCGCCACCGGCCAAACCCTCGGTGCGGAGCGGGCCAAGGCGGCCGCCCGGCTGCGCGCCGCCTGCGCGGCGCAACCGTGGTTCGTGGCCGGGACCGGGCGATTTTGCACCGTGGTGATGGAGCATTTCCAAACCCGTGTGTTCGCGAAGACCGGCGCCGAGGGCGTATTCTGCGGCGCGCTGCCGGAGCTTGGCCTCGGTATCGCGATCAAGTGCGATGACGGAGCGAGCCGCGCAGCCGAGGTGATGATGGCGGCAGTCGTCGCGCGCCTGCTGCCGCTCTCCGATGCCGATCGCGCCGTGCTCGACCGTTTTGTCCATCCCAAGCTGCGCAACTGGAACGGCATTGAGGTCGGCGAGCTGCGGCCGACCTCGACGCTCCTGTCGCCCAAGCGATCGAGAGGGCAGGTGTAATCATAGCGTCACCAGACCCACGAGCGTATTGCGCCTCCCGTCGATCAAACTGTGAGGGATTGGTCAATTTGGGCCGTGGACTCAATCGCGGCGCTTGGGTCATGCGCGCTTGAATGTCCGCTATGAGGGTGATGCATGAGAAACGCGTCACTTGGCTGCAATCTTCGCCGAACGAATAACACCTGCGTATTTCTCGGTTTCCTGGGCGATGAACTTTTCGAACTGAGCCGGTGATCCCGGAATTGCGGTTGCACCAAGCTCCGAAAGCCGTGCTTTGATGCTTGCGTTCTCCAACGCGGCATTGACCTCCTTGTTCAGTTTTTCGACGACGTTGCTGGGCGTTCCCTTCGGTGCGCCTATGCCGTACCACGATCCTGCCTCGTAGCCAGCCACAGAATTGGCCGCAGCTGGGACATCCGGCAAGGCTTCTGACCTGATCGACGTCGTGACCGCAAGCGGGATCAGCTTGCCGCTTTTGATGTGCTGTATCGACGAGGGCATCGGATCGAACATGGCGTCGATGCTGCCAGTCAACAGATCGGCAAGCGCGGGGGCCGAGCCCTGATAGGGCACCAGTGTCAGGTCGACGCTGGCCATCATCTTGAACAGCTCGATGCCAACGTGCTGCGGACTGCCGTGGCCCGCAAACCCCACCCTGAGCTTTCCGGGATTGTTTTTCGCGTAGCTGATCAACTCCGGAAGCGTCCTCACCGGAACGGAGGGATGCACCTCGATTACGAGCGGGACCCGCCAAAGGCTGGCGACCGGCACGATATCGCGGCCAAAACTGAAATCGAGATCTTTAAAGAGGGTTGTGTTGATCGTGTTCACCGGGCCGCAAATGAGAAGCGTATGGCCGTCGGGTGGCGCCCTGACGACCGATCTGGTTGCGCGGTTCCCGCTCTCGCCGGGCTGATTTTCGATGACGAAGGGCTGGCCAAATCGTTCCGCCAACCACGGGGCAATGACGCGGGCAGCGATATCGACCGCTCCGCCCGCGGGAAATCCCACCAAGAGCCGTACCGGCTGGGACGGATAGTCTTGAGCCGCTACGACCCGTGGCAGGACCGGCGCAGCGATTGCGGCTGCCGTCAGACGCAGGAATTGCCGCCGTTGGATATGCATGTCGCACCCCTTCGTCCCGGAGCGACCTCGCTCACTGCCATGAGCGGGCCTGTACTCAGCGCATAGCGTTTTGGCGGGGCTTGAGCTATGATATGCAGTAAACGAAAGTGATACCTTTTCGGTATGACGATGGACCTACGGCGGCTTCGGTATTTCGTCGCGGTGGCGGAGGAGGGACATATCACGCGCGCCGCGGAGCGGCTCGACATGCAGCAGCCACCCTTGAGCCGGCAGATCGGTTTGATGGAGCGAGAGATGAACGTGCAGCTTTTTCGCCGCTTGTCTCGTGGTGTCGAGCTAACCAGCGCGGGCCAAGCGCTATTCCGTGAGGCCAAGGCTATCCTGGCGCATTGTGATCGCGCGCTTGAGACAACTCTCCGTAGCGCACGCGGGGAACAGGGCAGCCTGTGCGTCGGCGTTTCACCAACCGCGCCTTTCAATCCGCTCGTTCCCAATGCCATTCGCTCGTTTCGTGAAGCCTTTCCACTGGTCTCGCTGGTTCTTGAGGAGGGTTTGAGCCACGAGGTCGTTGCCCGCTTCAACAATGATCAAATGGATGTTGCGTTCGTGCGTGCGCCGCAAATCCATGCAGACGGGGTCGTGGTGACGCCCCTGCAGGAGGAACTGATGGTCGCAGCTTTGCCAAGCCGGCACCCAATAGCGAGAACCGGCAGATCTAAGGCCGTGCCGCTGAAAAGCTTGGCGAGCGATCCTTTTATTCTGATCGGTCCGCCGGGGACGGCTTTGCATGACGAGACTGTCGCAGCCTGCCGCGCGGCCGGCTTTGTACCGCGGCTTGGCCAGCAGGCGCCGCGAATTACGTCGACGCTTGGTCTGGTCGCGGCTGGGCTCGGCATCGCCCTGGTGCCGTCGACGATGCAGAGCGTGCGCATGGCCGGGGTAGTCTATCGGCGCTTACAGGGCACCGCTCCGAAAGCCTTTCTCGGGCTTGCCTGGCGAAGGGGTGATCCGTCGCCTGTGCTTGGACAGTTCCTCAACTTGGTCCGAACCATCGCGAAGCGCCATCGAGCCACTTGATTTTGCGCATGTTCGCGCTCGGTCAATACCGACAAGATGCGAACGGCGCGCAACGGGTCCGCTTTCGGGTGGATGGCCACCAAGGATTATCGCTGGCCTGCAACGCGCTTCGACTCATATTCGTTCAGCTTGCGTCAATCAGGCTGTGGCTGCGCACCATGAGTGCACGCCCTAGCGCACGCGGTTGCCGCTGATGGCGAGTTGCGCGTAGCGGCCCGCTCCGTCCTTGGCGAGGTCGCCGGTCACCGGCCGCTTCTGCTCCATGCCGACGATGGCGCCACGTTGGGTGTCGGCGATCAGATTGTTGGCGATGACGACGGCGCCGGCGCCGGGGCTCACCGACACCGCAATGCCGACGCCGGCCTTGCGGATGACGTTGCCGGTCACCGTCACGTCGCGCAGGTGACGGCCCCAACCGACACTGATGCCGGTGGTCGGCGCGTTCTCGATCACGTTGCCGGTGACCGAAGTGTCGGCCTCCACCCCGATGCCGATGCCGGCGCCGTCGTTCGGGTCGGTGCCGGCCGGGCGCTTCGGCAGCAAATTGCGGATGAGATTGCCCTGCACGACGGCGAGCCGGCCGCCATTGTTGAAGTTTGTGACCGCGATGCCGATCGCCGCGCCGTCGACGATGTTGTGGGCGATGATCGCGCCTTCGAAGCCGAACTCTGCGTAGAGCGCGACCTCGCCGCAGCCAGTGCAGTTGTTGCCGGTTACGCGCAGGTTCGAGGCGCTGTTGCCGCGCACGGCCGAGAATGCCGCGCCGCTGATGCGGTTGTCGCCGACGAGCACATTGTCGGCGCGGAATACGTTGATGGCATTGCCGTTCTGTCCGGACCCGCCGCCACGTGCTGCAATGTCTTGGATGCGATTGCCGACCACCTGGCTGCCGTCGTCGCCGGGCTCGGTGCGCCAGATCTGGATGCCGTTGTTGCCACAGCCGCTGATCGTATTGCCGGCGACAACCAGCCCACGCGCGTTGAGCGAGAACAGCCCGACGGTTGCCGCGGCGGTGATCATGTTGCCTCGCACCTCGCCCTCGACGTTGTCGAGAGCGATACCCTGCCGCCCGGCGGCGGTGACCTCACAATCGGCGATGCGGATGCCGCGGCCGGCGGTCAGCTGCAGCAAACCGCGGTTTTCAGGCAGCTGCCTGCCGCTGCCATCGAGGATAAGGCCGGTCAGCGAGACGCGATCGGCGAAGTTCCCCGTGATCAGGGACGGCCCGTCGGTTAGCAGCAGGCGCGTGGCGCCGCGCACGCCGACGAGCTGCGTCCCGGTCTGGAGCTTGAGATTGGCGGCCCGGTAGACGCCAGGCGCGAGCACAAGCGGAACGCGGGCGCCGGCCGCCTGGTCGATCGCGCGCTGCAACGCCTTGGTCTGGTCGTCGGAGCTGCCGCTGTGAACGCCGAGATGGGCGGCGTCTACGCCCAGGGCCGACAGCGGAAACGGAACGCCAGACGGGTTGGCCGCCGGCGGTGCCGCGGCGGCTGCCGCCAGCGTCGGGATGCCGGCAGCCGTGCCGGTAGCGGCGATCGCAAGCAAGCGGCGGCGGTCGATAGTCATGGGGGGGCCTCGGCAGATGGATCCGCCTAGCATGTTTCAAGTCTCGGGCCACCACGGTGTGTCGGAACGGGACGGGAGTGGACGCGGTGGTTAACGCGGGCGTACTCCCTGCAATCAGCGCCAGCAGGATCGCTCGCCGGCGCGGACGACGTCCGCCATGGCGAGCGTCCGCTGCGCATCAGGATTTCTCAACGCAATCGGTCCATGGTTGCCGCCTGACCGGGGGATGAGGGCTCATGCTCGCTGATAGTGCACGGACCGCGATCGACGCACTCCGCACGCTTGGATGGACGGTGCAGGCGGCAAGCGAACCGCGATCGTTGCCTCCAGCCATCCACGATCGCTACCCCGCGATTTCATCATCGCTGCGTTCGTTCCTCGAACACATCGAGACGTGCGTGCGCGACGATGAGAAGGTGTGGTTTCTCACCTCCGCCGACTATGCCCGCGACAGCGGGTCTTCGTTTGCGTGGAATGAGTGGGAGACGCTCGAAAGCGAGGACGCCGACCCCGAGACAAGCGCCGAAATCCGTACCTTCTGGAACGCGCATCTGCCGATCCTTCTGTCGGTCCAAGGCGACTATGCCTATTTGGCCGTGTGCGTCGATCGAGCATCGCCAAACTATGGGTCCGTCGTTGAGGGCTACCATCCCGACTTTCGCGAGCCGAGCACGCTCTGCCGATCGTTCGATGAGCTTCCGGAGCAGATCAAAGAACTGAAGGACGGATCGCTCGAAGGCGAGCTTGCAACCTTCATCATGCACCCGCACAACGAACGATGGCTCGAGCAGAATCGTGGTAGCCGCCAAGGAGGTGTCTTTGGTCGGTGGCTCGAACGGGTCCAGTCCTTACGCCTGTTCGAGAGCTATCGCATCGGTGTGGTGGTGGAACGACGCCTCTCGCGCCCGCTGTGGACCTGGGAAAACTGGTTGAAGATCATGCCGCCGCTGAAAGCGGTGATTTCGGGGATCGATACGGAAGCGGTCATTCACCCACGCCAGTCCGGAGACCACGACGAATGGCTCTCCTTTGGCCGATTGCCGTGGAACGACAGGAACAATCGGACCTGGACGACGAAATATCTCGCCGACCCGAGCCTTGCGGGAAAGGTTCGCTTCGTAGCGACCGAGATCTGGGCTCCCAGCCGAGACATCTCGTTCGAGCGGCGGCGGGGCCCGGAACTGTTCTGTGTGCTCGATCGCAACGAAGCAGCCGACACGCAAGGCTTCGTGCTTGCAATCCGCAAGGACAAGCTGCGACGCGTCGACCTTGCCGCCGATGACACGATCTTCTCCGTGCGTGAATTCTACACAGAGTCCGACTGCATCAACTTCGACCGCCAGTGGGGTGAGTCCGGCCGGTTTGGATCCAACTTGGTCGGCAGCGGACTGGACCAGACCGGATCAACGGGCCTGCTGCGCTGGGCGAAGGACCATCGAAAGCATCACGTTCGGAGCTTCCGCTGGCGGCGGTCCATGGGATGAGCGTACACCGCGGCGCCATGATGGCGGCTGTGCGGCGTGCTTCAGCATGGACGCGAGCGCGCATCGATCGAGGCCTGCTCGCGCTTCGCCTACGGCATGGGCATCGAGCTCCATCGAGACGCCCGATGGCGCGACCGCGGCCGTCGCCGGCGCCGCAATGGCATGCGTCGGGATGCCGGATGCAGCGCCGGCAGCCGCGATCGCGAGGAGCCAGCGGCGGTCGATCGTCATAGAGGGCCTTGGCCGAAAGAATCTGCCTCCGCCGCCGTTCAAGTCTCGGGCCACTTGATTTGTCGGAACGGGACGGGAGGCGGGGTTAACGCGGACTGACGCCCGCGATGAGCCCGAGCAGGACCGCCTCGCCGGCGCGGACGACGTCGGCGACGGCGAGCGAGCGTTGCTTCGCATGCCGCCGAGCGATCGGCCAGCGCCGCACCTTGGGCACATGAACGAAGACGACGCGTCGCAGCGCGGGCTCAAGCTCAAGGGCCTGCCGATAGGCATAATTGCAGAGGTAGCGGCCGGCGTCGCAGGAGAGGCGGACCGGCACTCGCGCGGTGCGCGCCTGCGTCAACAGACGCGCGAACGGCGCGCGTCCCGGCAAAGTTGCCCCGGCGCCCGGGCGAATCGCCGCAGTGGCCGGCAGGTGCCCCGCGACATCGGCGAACAACAGCGAGCGGCGGTTGCGCGCGCGCGTCTCGATGCGGATGTAGGGCGTCCTGGCCGCGAGGCCGAACATCAGCAGCACCTGGGGTCGATGCCGCGCGATCAATTCGGGCAGCTCGGCATCGACCGCCGCATAGCTCGTGCGAAAAACATGCCCGATCAGCCGCAAGCCGGCGAGCGCCGGCCGACGGCGGCGCAGGAGCCCAGCCACAATGGCGCGCGTTGGATTGAACGGCGCCCCCGGGAACGGGCCAAAGCCGGTGACCAGGACGGTCAACGGCCGGCGGCCGCGAAGGGCCTTACCTGGCCGAACAAGCCGCCCGGCTGCCGCCTGCAGGTTGCCCCCGGTGATCGCATCCATGGCGCTCAATGCCTTTCATTCCCGCAGCTGGCGCGTCGCTCCTCGAAACGCTTGCCAGCCCGCGCCGTCAAGGGGCGATCCCCGACCGCATCCTCGTGCCGTCGCGGCGGCCTGCGGCCGGCTCGACTGCCGGAGGTGCAGCCCCGAATATACTTGCCCGGAAGGGGCTGAAATCCGGGCGCAATAACGCCTTATTTACCTGGAGGACTCTAGTTCGAGGCTGACCAGCAGCTACGAGCCAAGGGGACGCCATGCGGTTGCGCGCCGTCGTTGCTTTCGCCACGCTCATCGGGGGATTGGGACTTGCCGGGTGGGCGGCCGCCGGAATCGGCAATTGGAACGTTTCCGCCATCGATGCCAACGACGACGCGGTGGCGCCACCGGCAGTGGCCATGGCGGCGCCGGCTGTGTCGGTCCATGCCCGAATTCCTTCGGCGCAGCCGGCCAGCGCGGCCCATTTGGTCGACCTCTCGCTTCTCAATCCACAGCCTATGCACGTCGAGCCGGCGCCGCGTGGAACTTTGACAGCCGCATACCAGGCGCCCAGCGTGAGCGCCGAGCCCGCCCCGGCCGCTGCCCGCCGCCTGCGCCGCAGGCGAGAAAATTGATTGATAGCAGGGAATCCGGGGGTCTCACGGTGGCGCAAGTGGCGCGCATCAAGACGAACCTGCGGCTGACCCCGGATCAGGAGGAGTACTGGCGCCCGGTCGAGCAGGCCTTGCTGGAAATTGCCAGGGATGTGGCAAGCCAAAAGAATGGCGGCCGCAACCGCGTCATGATCAGCGCTGAGGTATCCCAGCGTCTCTATTGGACCGCGGGTCCGCTGATCATGAGCCTGCGCGAGGACCAGAGGCGCGAAGCGCGCAACCTCGCTCGTTCGATGGGTCTCGAAAAGGTCGCCTCGCTGATTTGATCGGTTTGATCGGCGCGCGACCGCATCAAGCGGCGCGCCGCGACTTTTGGGCCAAGCCGGCCACGGCCGGCGGTCGAATCAATTCTTGGCTTTGCGGATGGCCGCGGTCTCCTTGGCCTCGGATTTTTGCTCCGATTCCATCACGCCTTCGAAGAAACCCTCCTTGCACAGATCCTTCAGTTTCTTGTTCGGCTGTTCTTTCGCGGCATGCTGCATGATGCCCTCGAGCATCTGTTTTTTCTTGGCCGCCGCGTCAGCCGAGATCTTCGTTCGCTCGTTTTCGCTCAATCCTGCGAAGATCAGGGCCCGACGGTTCCCAATGTGATCTCTGGCATATTTGACCTGCGTGACTGGCAGCTTGGCTTCCGCTTGGCAGAATTCGAACAGGTGCTGAAAACCTTCGATGAAGGCCAGATATTTCGACAGCTCGTCGAGATCGGCGGCGCGGCCCTCGCTCGGCCAGCCGAGGCGCAATATCACGGCGAGCGCCATGACAGGATATCGCTTGCGCACGGTCACTCCCTTCTGCGTCAAAGCCCCAACAACTGGGCGGTCTGCTCCACGGCGAGCGCGGGTGACAGGCGGCCCTCGGCAACGGCGGTCTCGATCTGCTTCAGCTTCGCTTTGGTCGGGCGATCCGCGTGCAAGCGCGCGTATACCCGCTGCTCCAGCATGGTCCACATCCACTTGACCTGCTGCTCGCGCCGGCGCGCCGCGAATTCGCCCGACGCGGTCAAGCGCTGCCGGTGCTCCAAAACCTTGCCCCACAGCTCCGCGATGCCGCCGCCGGTGAGCGCCGAGTAGGTGATGACCGGCGGCGCCCAACTCGCCGAGCGGGCTTTCAGGATGTGGAAAGCCGCCTTGTACTCCGCGGCCGCGGCCTTGGCGCGCTGCAAATTGTCGCCGTCGGCCTTGTTGACCGCCAGCATGTCGGCAAGCTCGATCACGCCCTTCTTCAGACCCTGCAGTTCGTCGCCGGCGCCCGGCAACATCAGCACCAGGAAGAAATCCGTCATGTCGGACACCGTGGTCTCCGATTGGCCGATGCCGACGGTCTCGACCAAGACCACGTCGTAGCCGGCGGCTTCGCACAACAACATGGTCTCGCGCGTCTGCGCCGCGACGCCGCCGAGTGTCCCGGCAGTCGGGGAGGGGCGCACGAATGCATGCGGGTCATTGGCGAGCCGCGCCATCCGCGTCTTGTCGCCGAGGATGGAGCCGCCGGTGCGGCTGGAGGACGGGTCGACGGCCAGCACCGCGACCTTGCGGCCCTGCTCGGTCAGGAAGGTGCCGAGCGTGTCGATGGTGGTCGACTTGCCCACCCCCGGCGCGCCGGTGATGCCGACGCGCACCGCCTTGCCGGTGAGCGGCAGCAGATCCTGCACGAGCCGGTGAGCGGCCTCCCGATGATCGGCCCGCTTGCTCTCGATCAGCGTGATCGCGCGCGCCGAGCGTCGCGCGATCGCCGGCGCGAATGCTGGCGGCAAGCGCGACGGGATCCGCGGACGTTGAAGATGCCGTCACGAAGCCCGCGCCGCCGCCGGCGCTCCATATTTGCGCTTCAACCAAATGAACACCGGCCACAGCAGCGCGCCGATGGTCAGCGCCGCCAGCACGGCCGAAACCGGCCGCTCGAAGAACGGCAGCACGCTGCCGTCCGACTTGATCAGCGAGGTGACGAAGCTTTGCTCCACCATCGTACCCATGACGATGCCGAGCACCATGGCGGCGACCGGATAGCCGTTCGCCTCCATCACGTACCCGAGCACGCCGAATGCGGCGACGGTCGCCACCGCGAACAGATTGGCGCCGGTGGCGAACGCGCCAACCGCGCAGCACAAGATGATCACCGGCATGATCGACGCGCGCGGCGCGCGCAACACGTAGCTCGCAGCACGAATCATCACGATGCCGAGCGGGATCATGATGATATTGGCGATGATGAACATGATGTAGATCGCGTACATGCTCGACGCCTTCTCGGTGAACAGCGTCGGACCGGGATTGAGCCCTTTCATGTACAGAACGCCGATGGCGATCGCCGTGATGGTGTCGCCGGGGATGCCGAACAAGAGCGACGGCACCCAGCCGCTGGCGAGGCTTGCATTGTTGCTGGCGCCGGCTTCGACCAAGCCTTCAGGATGGCCGGTGCCGAATTTTTCCGGCTCCTTCGACAGGCGCTTCGACATCGCATAGCTGACCCAGGCCGCCATGTCGGCGCCGGCGCCGGGTAGCACGCCGATGATGATGCCGACGATGTTGCCGCGCATCAGCGGCCATGGGTATTTTTTCGTCAGCGTCCACTGGCCGGCCAGGATGCTTCCGAACTTGCGCCGCGGCAGCGGTGGGGGCGGGGGCGTGAGCATCGCGCGCATCACCTCCGATACCGCAAACACGCCAACCAGTGCGGGGATCACCTCGATGCCGCCCAGCAAATCGGTGAATCCGAAGGTGAAGCGCGGTACTCCGCCGGGATTCTCGATTCCGATGCAGGCGATCAGCAGGCCGAGCAGCATGCTTGCAATCGCCTTGACGGGCGACGAGCGCGCCACCAGCGTCGCGCACATCAGTCCCAGGAACGCCAGCCAGAAATATTCGAAGGTGGAGAAGCTGAGCGCCATTTCGGCGAGCGGCGGCGCCAGTACGATCAGCGAGATCGTGCCGGCGATGCCTCCCAATGCGCTGAACCAGAGCCCGGCGCCGAGCGCCAGCTCCGCCTGCCCCTTGCGGGTCATCGCGTAGGCTTCATCGGTGTAGGCGGCGGAGGCCGGCGTGCCGGGAATGCGCAGCAGCGCTCCCGGGATGTCGCCGGAAAAAATCGCCATCGCCGACGCTGACACGATCGTCGCGATGGCGGCGATTGGCGAGAGGTAGAACGTGACCGGCACCAGCAAGGCGGTCGCCATCGTGGCCGAGAGGCCCGGCAGCGAGCCGACCACGAGGCCGTAGATCGAAGCCGCCAGGATGGCGATGATGACGTCCGTTGCGGCGACGAGGCGGATGGCTTCGATGAACGTATCCATGGTCACCACGGCATCGGCAGCAGGCCCTCGGGCAGCGGCACCCGCAGCAATTTGTAGAAGATCAGGTGAACGCCGACCGGGGCAAGCAGCGCCAGCGGAATGGCCAATCGCAACGAGGCTCCCAGCGTTAGCGCGGTGACCAGGACCATGGTTGCGGCGGTTGGGATGAATCCGAGGCGGTCGACGACAAAGACGTAGAACAGCAGCAGCGCCGGCGGGATCAGCGCGCGCATGTACCAGATCGGGTGCCGGGGTCTGTCTTCTTCAGGCGAATGGCTGGTGTGGGCGGCGAGATCGGCCTCCGCCTCCTCCTCGAAGCGGTGTCCGATGCCGAACGCGATCATGAGGCCGCAAAGGCAGAGCCCGATTCCGACCACCATGGGAAAGACGTTCGGGCCGACCGGCTGTCCGGGAACCGGCGGCAGCCGCGATCCGCCATAGGCGGCCAACGCACCGAGACCGACGAGAAAAAGACCAGTGAACCGATCCGGCAGGCGCATGCCAATCCTGTTGGGACGCAGGGCCAGCGGCGGGCATTCCGCCCGCCGCTACGCGGAGGAAAGCGTCAGGCCTTGGCGAGGCCCGCGGCCTTCATCGCCTCACCCATCTTCCGGTTGCCTTCGTCCATGAACTTGGCGAACTCGGCTGCGTCGCCCCAGATCGTGCCGAATCCGCGCGAGCTCATGAAATCCTTGTAGTCCTTGGAATCGTACACCTTCTTCAAGGTGGCGGTGAGCTTTTCGGCGACCGGCTGCGGCACGCCCTTCGGGGCCGCAAATCCGCGCCACGCGCCGGTCGAGTAGTCGATGCCCATGGCCTCTTTCAGCGTCGGGATGTTCGGGAAAATCGGATTGCGCGCCGGCGCCATGACGGCAAGGCTGCGCGCCTTGCCGGCCTCGATGATGGCGCGCGCTTCCGGCACCGAGCACGTTGTCAGGTCCAAGCCTCCTGCGGCGAGGTCTTGCATCGCGGGCGCGGCGCCGTTCGAAGGCACCCACGCGACTTGGTCGGCCTTGAGCCCCATTGCGGTCAGCCAGCCGACCAGCGCCAGATGCCAGATGCCGCCCTGGCCGGTGCCGGAGGCCTTGAACTTGCCGGCGGGCGCCGCCTTGATGGCATCGGCGAGCTCCTTCACGGTCTTGTAGGGCGAATCCGACTTCACCTGGATGCCGGGCGGATCCTCGTTCATCAGCGCCAGCGGCGTATAGCTCGTCGGCTTGAGCTCGGTCAGGCCTTGCCAGTGCATCATCGAGATTTCGACCGTGATGATGCCGAGTGTGTAGCCGTCCGGCGCAGCCGTCGCGATCGCCGAGTGGCCGACCACGCCCGAGCCGCCGGTGCGGTTGACGACATTGAACGGCTGGCCAAGCTCCTTCTCCAGTACCGCCGCGACGATGCGGGCGGTCGCGTCGGTGCCGCCGCCCGCGCCCCATGGACACACGATCGTAACGGGGCGCGTCGGATAGTTTGCTTGGGCGAGGGAGGGTCGGGCGCCGAGGCCGGCTGCGGCGGCCGTGGCCGCTGCAGAAATCGCAAAGGTCCGTCGCGTCAGCTTGGTCATGCTCTTCTCTCCCGGGCAGCCGGAATTGACCTCCGGCGGTTTCGACATGCGCGAAGGCTAGCGCGGCGCGCCTTGCGGTGACAAGGCGCGCAATGTCGCGATGTTTGGCTTCCTGGCGTTGTTTGCGGGCCGCATAACATTTAGCTTCGTCCTTCAAATCAGGGATCAAGGTCTCAAGCATGCGTGCGAGCGCGAGCGTCAAGACGGTCGGAGTGGCAGCTTTCGTGCTCTTTGCCGTGCTGGTGGTGTCGAGTGACGGCCCTGTCCGGGCGGCCGATCTGGTGTGGGAGGTGGAAAATCCGTTTCGCCTCTATAGGCACGCGCGGTCGTTCAAGCTCCACGAGGACGCCTTCAAGACCGTGCGCGGCGGGGAACGCGATCCTGTTCCCAACGACGTCATTCAGCGCGTCGAACAGTGCCTGAACGATCCCGATGCTCGCGGCCGATCGACCCCACTCGCCTGCGCGGCGAATGCGCGCGAACGGTCGCGATCGCAGCCGTTGCGCCTCGGGTGGGCGGCGCACGCGCACGACGACACGTGTTACGACCGGGCCGCACGTCCGCGCCGATACCGCGACAGCTGCGAGCGCCAGGCGGGCCGCGAGCTCGTGCGCGAGGACTACATCCTGCCTGCCGCCCACGCGGTGAGTATCGGGCTCGCCCCGGAGCGCCTGCGCGAAGCCGCCGACGGCGCGTGCACTTGGCGGTGGAAGCCGCGTGCGGGCGGCCAGTGGTCGCCGCCGGCCGCACGGCCCTGCCAGGAACGCTTCGTCATCCCGCGCGCCCCGTACTCGCGCGATCGCGCAAATTCCGGGGTGGCGGTGGAAGTCACGCTGCCCGACGGCCGGACGCTGTCCGACGCCGACGTCGTTGTCGACGACCTGTTGGTCGTGGCGCTTGGCGATTCCTTCGGTTCAGGGGAAGGAAATCCCGATCGGCCGGTGACCTTCAGTGCCGGCCGGGCGATGGACTACCGGTTGCCGCCGCCGGAGGCGGTGGTCGCGTCGATGGAGGGGCGGGGCCGCGGGCGCATGCGCCAGCCGCCGTTCGCGCTCGCCGACGACAGAAAATACGATCCTTATGTGCTTCCCAGGCGCCTCATGGAGGACGAGCAGAAGGGCGAGCAGTACGATCCGCGGTCGGAGCAGTTCCGCCGCGCATTCTGGGCGCAATCCGAGCTCTGGCTCAGCCCCGACTGCCACCGCTCGCAGTATGCGGCCCCGTTCCGGGCGGCGCTGCAGCTCGCGCTCGAGGATCGCCGTCGCGCCGTCACGCTGGTTCACCTCTCGTGTTCCGGCGCGGAAGTCGCCCGGGGGCTGTTCCTCCCCATGGAGGCGCGTGAGCATTTCGATCCCGCGAAGACGAAGACCGCCGTCGTGCCGGCGCAATTCGACCAGCTCACCGATCTGCTGTGCCGTGGTGCTGGGCGGATCGACGGCGCGCCCTATACGTTGCCGATGTTCGAGGCGGGCGATACGCGCCGCGTCGATCAAGCCGTGCGGATGAAATGGTGCCCGCCGGCCCAGCGCAAACGGGCCATCGATCTGGTCCTGCTGTCGATCGGCGGCAACGACGTTGGTTTTGGTGCGCTGGCCGCCTATACGTTCCTTGAGGGTGCCGGCGACCTCGCCGCGCTCGCGCGCGTCCGCGAGGGCAGGCTGCGGTTCGGTCCGAAAGTCGCCGAAACCTACTTGGACGCCCTCGACCTGCGCTTCGACGCGATGAGCAAGGCGCTCGAGGCGGGATTCGGCGTCAGCCCCGCGCGCGTCATCCAGGTCTCCTATGAGCCGGTGCAGTATGACGAGGGCCAGCGCTTGTGCGGCAGCGATCCGGTGCGCGCGACCATCGGTATGGACGTGCACGCGAAATTCAGGTTCAACGCCGTGCGCACGCGGGAAGTCGCCGATTTCGTCGACAAGCTGTTCGCGCGGCTGCAGTGCATGACCGAGCGGCGGCAAGGCTGTCCGCAGACGCTCCGCACCGGTGCGGGTACGCGGTTCACGCTGGTCACCGAGCACCAGCCGGAATTTCTGCGCCGCGGGGTGTGCGCGCTCGGCCCCTCCGACCTCGGCGGTCTGACGACGCGCATGCCGCGGATAGCAATTGGCGCCACCGAGTTTTCGCCGTCATCGCCGGCCGAATACCGCCCCTATGCGTCCCGGGCGCGATTGTTCCGCACGCCGAACGACGCGTTCCTCACCGCGCACACGCATGCCGGCGGCCAGATCCCCTTGCTGGACATCCTACAGCCGGCGATCGCGGCGCTTTACAGCGGCGCCTTCCATCCGACCGCGCAGGGACACGCGGTAGTCGCCGATCACGTCATGCCGCATGCGCGTCGGATCTTGGATCGGCGGTGAGGCCGACCAAATCCAATCTGCAAAATTCCGAGCCAAGTGCTATATTCGACGCCGATCAGGCTGCGAGCCTCGCCATGAACGTTGCATTCACTCAGGCTGCCGAAGGCCTTCCACGGCGTGAATTCACTGTGGAAGACATCCGCCGCATGACCGAGGCGGGAATTTTCGGTGAGGATGAGAACTTCGAGTTGGTCGAGGGGGAACTCGTCGTGATGGCGGCGAAAGGGATAGCGCACGAGCGGATCAAGTCGGCGCTTAATGTTGCTATTGCTCGTGCGCTACCGGACGATCTCATACTTGGAATTGAAACTTCACTGCGGCTCACAGCCAAGACGCTGCTCGAGCCCGACCTCGCGATCTTTCCAAGACGCGTGTTCGACTACCCGGTTTCCGGCTTCGCCAACCTCGAACCGGCGGATGCTCTTTTGGTGATCGAGGTTGCGCACTCCAGCATGGCCTATGACAAGGGTCTCAAGGCGCGGCTCTATGCGCGTCATCGCGTCCGTGAGTTCTGGGTCATCGACGCCAACGAGCGCGTGACCTGGGTTCACACCGATCCAGCGGATCACGGCTGGGGCTCGATCATCGAGCGCAGGTCGGACGAGACCTTGACGACGCCGGCGCTCCCGGGATTCGCGATCCGGTTAAGCGCGATCGGCTGACAGGCTGGTCTATTCCGCCGCCGCACGCGCGTGCCCGAGCCGGCGGTTGAGCTGCCCGATCAGCTCCTCGGCGGCTTCCGCGATCACGGTGCCGGGCGGGAAGATCGCGGCCGCGCCGGCGGAGCGCAGCGCGTCGTAATCCTGCGGCGGCACCACGCCCCCCACCACGATCATGATGTCGGGTCGGCCTTGGCGCTCCAACTCCGCTTTGAGCTCGGGCACGCTTTACAGCGGCGCCTTCCATCCGACCGCGCAGGGACACGCGGTCGTCTCCGATCACGTGATGCCGCATGCGCGCAGGATCTTAAGGGAGCGATGACTGCGGGACAGCCTGCAAACGCAATCCGATGGCACTATTCATGAGTTGGCTTCTGCTTGGTAGCTCGTTCTATCAACGCATCGACTACTTCCTCAAGAGGGTCCAATTGATGCTCATAAATTGCCCACAGTATGCCGAGGTCCAAGCTGTGATACGCGTGCCGCACGTGGTTGCCGAGGTCGGCGACGCGTCGCCACGGTATTTCGGGAAACTCATTCTTCCAACTATCCGGGACGTGGCGCGAAGCTTCGCTTAAAATTTCGAGGAATCATTCGAACGCGGCACGCGTAACACGATCTGTGTGCAGACTCTCGAATTGTTTGTCAGCCAGGATCGCGCGGATGTCCGTTATGGCCGCCTTCATGTCCGTCAGGCGTCAGTATGCGCGATCGGCCATCAGAACACTTCGACGATGTCGGGCTGAATGGTCTTGGCCATCGGCGGTGCTAGGCTTCGGCGCATAAAAATGTTGGCGGGAATTCCTAGTTCGTCGCTAATTATGTGAGAAACTCCAACCAGGTCGAGAAGCGAAAACTTGGTTTCCTGAGTGACGTCAATTAGAACGTCCAAATCGCTGCTCGGATTGTGGTCGCCGCGTGCACGAGACCCAAAGATTGCCAGCCCGCTGACGCCCTCCGCCCGAAGGGCATGCTCAAGCCGAAGAAGGCTTGAGACAATGGTTGCGCAATTCGCCTCAGTAGCGGAAGTCATTAAAGCCGTGCCTTGTAAATCATCACTCCGCCGCTGCCCGCGCGTGCCCGAGCCGGCGGTTAAGCTGCCCAATCAGCTCCTCGGCGGCTTCCGCGATCACCGTGCCGGGCGGGAAGATCGCAGCCGCGCCGGCGGAGCGCAGCGCCTCGTAATCCTGCGGCGGTACCACGCCCCCCACCACGATCATGATGTCGGGTCGGCCTTGGCGCTCCAACTCCGCTTTGAGCTCGGGCACCAGCGTGAGATGCGCGGCGGCGAGCGAGGATACGCCAACGATGTGCACGTCGTTCTCGATCGCCTGACGCGCAGCCTCGCCGGGGGTTGCGAACAGTGGGCCGATATCGACGTCGAAGCCGAGATCCGCAAAGGCCGACGCGATCACCTTCTGGCCGCGGTCGTGGCCGTCCTGGCCGATCTTGGCGACCAGGATGCGCGGCCGCCGTCCCTCGTTGGCCTCGAACTCCTCGGCGAGCTTTTGCACGCGGGCCGCAGCGTCAGACATGGTGCCGACCTCTCGCCTGTAGACGCCGGAAACCGCCTTGATCTCGGCGCGGTGGCGTCCGAACACCTTTTCGAGCGCAGTGGAGATCTCGCCGACGGTCGCCTTGGCGCGCGCGGCGTCGATCCCGAGCGCCAGCAGGTTGCCGCCGCCCGACTTGGCGCAAGCGGTCAGGGCATCTAGGCGGGCGGCAACCTCGGCCTCGTCGCGTTCGCTCCGCAGACGCTTGAGCTTGTCGATCTGCAACTCGCGCACCGCCGAATTGTCGACCTTGAGCACGTCGACCGGCAGGTCCTTGATGGGCCGGTATTTGTTGACGCCGACGACCGATTGGACCCCCGCATCGATGCGCGCCTGCGCCTTGGCGGCGGCCTCCTCGATGCGCAGCTTCGGGATGCTGGCCTCGATCGCCTTCGCCATGCCGCCGAGCGCCTCGACCTCTTCGATATGCGTCCACGCCTTGCGGGCAAGCTCGTAGGTCAGCCGCTCGACGAAGAACGAGCCGCCCCAGGGATCGATCATGCGCGTGGTGCCGCTCTCCTGCTGCAGGAACAGCTGCGTATTGCGCGCGATGCGGGCCGAGAAGTCCGTCGGCAGCGCGAGCGCCTCGTCGAATGCGTTGGTGTGCAGCGACTGGGTGTGTCCCTGCGTCGCCGCCATTGCCTCGACGCAGGTGCGCGCCACGTTGTTGAACACGTCCTGGGCGGTGAGCGACCAGCCGGAGGTCTGGCAGTGCGTGCGCAGCGATAGCGAGCGCGCGTCCTTCGGCGCGTGCACCTTCATCAGCTTCGCCCACAACAGCCGGGCGGCGCGGAGCTTGGCGACCTCCATGAAGAAATTCATCCCGATCGCCCAGAAGAACGACAGCCGCGGCGCGAACCGGTCGATCGAGAGGCCGGCGGCCAGGCCCGCGCGCACGTATTCGACGCCGTCGGCAAGCGTATAGGCGAGCTCGAGGTCGGCGGTCGCGCCCGCCTCCTGCATGTGGTAGCCGGAGATCGAGATCGAGTTGAACTTCGGCATCCGTTCGGACGTGAAAGCGAAAATATCGGAGATGATCCGCATCGAAGGCGTGGGCGGATAGATGTAGGTATTGCGCACCATGAATTCTTTGAGGATGTCGTTTTGGATGGTGCCGGCGAGTTTTTCCGGCGGCACCCCCTGTTCCTCGGCCGCCACGATGTAGAGCGCCAGCACCGGGAGCACCGCGCCGTTCATGGTCATCGACACGGTCATGCGGTCGAGCGGGATGCCGGCAAACAGCGTGCGCATGTCGTAGATCGAGTCGATCGCCACGCCCGCCATGCCGACGTCGCCGGAGACGCGCGGGTGGTCCGAATCGTAGCCGCGGTGGGTGGCGAGATCGAAGGCGATCGACAACCCCTTCTGGCCGGCCGCGAGATTGCGCCGGTAGAACGCGTTGGAATCCTCCGCCGTGGAGAAGCCCGCATATTGCCGGACCGTCCACGGCTGGGTGACGTACATGGTCGGGTACGGGCCGCGCAGGTAGGGCGCGATGCCCGGATAGGTGTCGAGGAAATCGAGCCCGGCGACGTCGTCGGGGCCGTAGAACCGGCTTTATCGGGATGCCTTCGGGCGTGAGCCAGGCGTCGGACCGGGCCCGCTGGTTTAGGCTCGGCGCCAGCGAGTTCGACGCGGGCGAAATCCGGGATTTGGGTCATCGCGGCAGCTCGCGGATTGCGCGGATCGGGAGGGCACCCGCTACGAACCCGCCGCAACAGCTGAACGACTGTAAATCGGTTGTCATGGCCGTCGGTGCCGCTTTGCCACGCGGCGTTCAAGCTCGTCCGTCAGATCGTGGATTTCGCAAAGCGTCAAGTGCAGGTCGACGCCCGGATCGGCACTCCGCAGGAACCGTTCCGTTGCCTTGCCGCTGAACGCCGCCGCAAGGAGCAGGTCGATCCAATGCCCGTTGGTTGCGCCACTCAACGCGGCCAGGAAACGATAGGCGCGTGGGTGGCGGACCGGTCCCCGTCCGGACATGACGGGACGCGACCAGCCCCACCCTTTATCGGCCTGGTCGTACGCTTGCCACGCATTCTGCAAGCGCGCCGCAAGTTCGTCGTCGCTCAATTGAGCGAGATCGGAGCGCAGGTTCACCGCCTTCATCGATCAGCGCAGCCCGCAGCTTTCCTCTTCCCGCGGAAGAGCTCGGTCACCTTACGCCCAGAATATCATAGCGCTGCCCGCAAGGTCGCCAGCGCGTCGCAGCCGAGCGTGAACGAACGACTGCACGCCGGCGTCCCGAAGCGCGACCTCAATCTCTCGTGGCCGTCCCGCCACGTAGATGTGGGCCGCCCCGGCCGCCGCCAGGGCTTTGGCCGCCGCGTGCGCCTCGCGCGCATAGACCGCATCGGTCGAGCACAGGCAGGCGAGCTTTGCTCCGGACGCCTCGAAGGCGGCGGCCAGGGCGTCCGGGTTCGCCGGCTCCTCGCTCGTCACGGCCTCGACGCCGCCGGCCTCGAAGAAATTCTTCGCGAAGGTGGCGCGGGCGCTGAAGTCGGCAGGCATGCCGAGGTTGGCCAGAAAGACCTTCGGCCGGGCTCCGGTCGCGGCCAGCACGCGATCGGAGGCATCGCGCAGCCGCTCGAATGGTTCGGCCAACCGCATGCGCCCGCAACGGCTCGAAGGTGACCGCGGCAGGGAGTGCCTCCGGCGTGACTGGCGCGACATCGAGCACCGACACCGGCGCTTCGGCGAGATGCGAGAATTCGCTCGTGCCGGTCAGCGCATCCTTGCGGGTGGCGACGGCCGTCTCGCGTTGCGCGCGGACGGCCGCAACCCGCTGCTGGATCAGGCCGCGCTCCAAGGCGGCCGCCGTGCCACCCGCCGTCTTCGATCTCCTGAAACAGCGTCCACGCCGCGCGGCAAAGCTGCGCCGTGAGATCCTCGATGCCGCCGGCGCCCGCGACCGGATCGCTCACTTTCGCGAGGTTTGATTCCTCCAGCAGAATAAGCTGCGCGTTGCGGGCAATGCGCCGAGCAAGGCGGTCGGGCAAGCCGAGCGCCGCGGTGAACGGCAGCGCCGTGATGGCGTTCGCGCCGCCGATTCCGGCCGCGAAGGTCGCAACCGTCGTTCGCAACATGTTCACCCACGGATCCCGCCTGGTCAGCATGCGCCACGCCGTCTCGGCCGAGACAAAAGCGGGTGCGGGCGCCAGGCCGCACGCTTCTTCGACGCGCGCCCACAGCTGTCGTAGGGCGCGGAATTTTGCCATCGTAAGAAACTGGTCCGCATCCGCTGCCAGCCGGAAGAAGATCATGCGCCGCGCCGCGTCGAGCGCGATGCCGCTTGCCTCGAGCGCTTTCAGATAGGCCACTGCGCTGGCGAGCGCGAAGGCAAGTTCCTGCGCCTCCGAGCCTCCGGCGGCGTGCACCGGACGCGCATCGGCTGCCGCGAACGGGCCCTTGAAACCCTCGGCGGCGAGTTCGGCGATGCGCTTGGCAAAGAGCGGTGCGATCTCGCCCCAAGGCGGCGGACCCGCTCCCGCGGCCGCCAGCGCGCCGAGCGGATCGTACCCGAAGCGGATGTCGACCGCGTGGGGGGAAACCTTTCGCGCTTTCAACAGCGCGGCAACCCGATGGGGGGCATCCTTGGTCTGCGGACTGAGGTCGAATTCGAGCGCGATGCCGGCATCGAGATGGACGCCGTCGAGCACCCGGGCGATGACCGCCCCAGTGGCGTCGATGCCGTAGCCACGGGCTCCGACGGCGCCCGCGAACACCAGCGTCAGTCCGGTCGCGCCGTTCTCGAGATCCTCCAGCGCTTGCGCGTTCGCCGCGACAGGATCGGGATGGTCGACGCGCTGTAGGATCTGCCATGGCGCGGCCGGCGCACGGCCGGGCAGCGGCCGCGCCTGTGCGGCGCGCTCATAGAGCGCGTCGATGCGCAGGCCGTCGCGGGTCTTGCCGACGAGCTTCTGCTCGTAGGGGGCACCCTTGAGCACGACCGAGACCAGACGCAGCCAGTCTTCGCGGCTTGCGGCGGCGAACTCCGCGCCCAGCGGGAGGTGGTCGGCGGATCGATCGGCCATTGCACATGGTCATAGAGCAGGCGGCGGCGGCATGGCAACGCGACCGCACCGCTAGCCCCGGCCGCTGCCGGCTCCCATCACCGGCCGGTTGCGGATGCCAAGCGCTCGATTCCGTTCGTATCCAGCCCCTGCAGCGCGTCGGCGATGCGCCGGCCGCCGATCGTCAGGTTGGGGCGGATTTCCAGAAGCGGGACCAGCACAAAGGCCCGTTCGAACAAGCGCGGGTGCGGCAATGTCAGTCCGGGCTCATTCACCACCGGTCATCGTAGGCAAGCAGGTCGAGGTCGAGCGGGCGCGGTCCCCACATGCGCCCGGCGGCCCGGTTACGTCCGGCCGCTGCCTCGATCGCCAGCGCACGTTCCAGCAAAGCACGGGGCGAGAGGTCGGTCGCAGCGGCGATACACAGGTTTATGAACGCTGGCTGGTCCGTGATGCCCCAGGGCGGCGTCCGGTAGTCGGACGAGCGCGCGAGCAGCCGAACCTCTTGGCCGTCGCAGAAAGCGCGCACCGCGTCATCGAGTGTCTTGCGTACGTTGCCGACATTGCCGCCGAAGCCGACCAAAACCTCAGCCATGGCGCGCGCGCACGAGGGTCACGCCGACGTCGGCAAAGACCGCGGCAATCGGAGCGTGCGGCTTGTGCACCGTCACCTGCAAGCGCGCCACGCGGGGGAATGCCGCCAGGACCGCGTCGGCGATCGCACCCGCAGCGGCCTCGACCAGACGATAGCGCTTGGCGCGAAACGCCGTAGTCACGGTGTCGACAAGCTCCGCATAGTTGACCGTGTCGACCAGTTTGTCGGAACCGGCCGCGGCTGCGAGATCGAGATCGAGCACCAGATCGACGAGAAACTGCTGGCCGATGCGGCCTTCGTCATCACCCACGCCATGGTGGGCGTGCAGCACCAAGCCGGTGACGAAGATGCTGTCGCTCATCGGGCGCCCCTTATGGCGGCGACGACGCGGAGCGCCTGCACGGTCTCCGCGACGTCGTGGACGCGCACGATCGCGGCGCCGGAGAGCGCCGCCAGCACGTTGCCGGCGATCGATCCTCCGAGGCGCTGGTGCGGCTCGGAGGGGGAGATCGAGGCGATGAAGCGCTTGCGGGAAAGGCCGATCAACAGGGGCAGGCCGAACGCCGTCAAGCGATCGAGCCGGCCGAGCGCCACGATGCTTTGTTCCGCGGTCTTGCCGAAGCCGATGCCGGGATCGAGCACGATGCGGTCGCGGGCGATCCCTGCGCGGTCGGCCAGATCGAGCGAGCGCGCGAAGAAGGCCTCGATGTCGGCCAGGATATCGATTGAGGGCTCCACTTTGTCGCGGTTGTGCATGATGACGAGGCCGGCGTCGTAGTCGCCAACGACTTTCGCCATATCGGGATCGCGCTGCAGGCCCCAGACGTCGTTGACGATCGCGGCGCCGAGCGAGAGCGCCCTCGCCGCGACCGGGGCCTTCATCGTATCGATCGAGACCGGCACCCCCAGGTCCAGCGCGGCGGGAAGGACCGGTTGCAGCCGACTCCATTCCTCCTCGGCCGACACCGGTGTCGCTCCGCCATAAGGCCGCGTCAATTCCGCACCGACATCGAGGATGTCGGCGCCCTCCGTCACCATGCGACGGGCTCGATCGATCGCGTCGGCGGTCCCGAAAAACTGCCCGCCGTCGGAAAACGAATCCGGCGTGACGTTGAGCACCCCCATGACGAGCGGCCGGCCACGCGCAAGGGCGATAGTCAGTGGATGGACCGGCGCGGGGCCCTCAATCGCTTGGGAAACGGGCTGCCCGCCGCGGCGGTGCATCATGGATCGGATCAATAGCTGATCTTCAGCGGCAATTTCTTGGCCTGGTCGATCCATTTGGCGACGGCTTTGTCGGAAGGCAAGAACTGCACCCGCTTGCGCTTCTCGTTTGCCGCCTTCATGGCCGCCGCCAGCCTCTTGGCGTTGCGGTGCTTGAGTTCCCGCACGGTATCGACGCCGGCCGCGTGGATGAGCTCCGCATACTCCGCGCCGATCCCCTTGATGCGCATCCGATCCGCGACGTTGGCCCATTTGAGCAGGAGCTTTTCATCGAGTTGGGTCTTGCCCGCCAGCGCCTTGCGGCCCTTCGGATCCTTGGCGGCCTCGAGCAGCGCCGCCGTGGTGCGGACGCCGACGCGCTTGAGTGCCCGGGCGACGTCCGCATCAATGCCGTTGATGTCCGTCAAAGGATAGGACATGGAATGGACGCGCCCCCCGCAGTTCTTCCGCCGCCTTTTCCTCATAGTACGGCACCGGCGAAGCAAACAAGCAAGAGCCGCGGCGCTTGTCGTCCACTTTCATTTCCAGCTGTGATCATGAAGCCACGGCTGATAGCGTTCGTCGGTGCGGCGAGCCCGATGGAAAGTGGCGAAGCTCCTCAGTATAAGGAGCGCCCATGAGACGGCCCGCGGATGCCGTCGACCAACGGAGACCGAAATGGCGAGCCTCGACGAGGCCGACAAGATTTTCGTCGGCAAGAGTGTCAAGCCCGAATACATGGCATTGCGCTTCGCCAACCGTCATGGGCTGGTGACCGGCGCGACCGGAACCGGCAAAACGGTTTCCCTGCAAGTGCTGGCGGAAGGCTTTTCCAACGCTGGCGTGCCGGTCTTCGCCGCGGACATCAAGGGCGATCTCTCCGGCATCGCGGCCGTGGGTGAAGCGAAGGACGCTTTCGTGAAGCGCGCCAAGGACATGGGATTCGACTATCAGCCCGATCAATATCCCGTGGTGTTCTGGGATGTGTTCGGCGAGCAGGGCCATCCGATCCGTGCGACCATTTCCGAGATGGGCCCCCTGCTGCTGTCGCGGCTTATGGATCTGAACGACACCCAGGAAGGCGTTCTCAATATCGCGTTCCGCGTCGCCGACGAGCAGGGATGGCTTCTGGTCGATCTCAAGGATTTGCGGGCGATGCTCGGCTTCATCGCCGAGAACGCCGCCAAGCTGACGACTACCTACGGCAACGTCTCGAAGGCGTCGATCGGCGCCATCCAACGGCAGCTTCTGGTGTTGGAGAACCAGAAGGGGACGCTGTTCTTCGGCGAGCCGGCGCTCATGCTCAAGGACTTCATGCGCACCGACCGCGATGGCCGCGGCGTCATCAACGTCCTGGCCGCCGACAAACTGATGGAGAACCCGCGGCTCTATGCGACCTTCCTGTTGTGGCTGCTCTCCGAGCTGTTCGAAGAGCTGCCCGAGGTCGGCGATCTGGACAAGCCGAAACTCGTGTTCTTCTTTGACGAGGCTCATCTGTTGTTCACCGACGCTCCCAAAGCCCTCATGGAGAAGATCGAGCAGGTGGTGCGCCTGATCCGCTCGAAGGGAGTCGGCGTCTATTTCGTAACGCAGAACCCTCTCGATGTTCCGGACAGGGTTTTGGCGCAGCTCGGCAACCGGGTGCAGCACGCCCTGCGGGCGTTTACCCCGCGCGATCGGAAAGCGGTCGACGCGGCGGCGAAAACGTTCCGCCAAAATCCCAAGCTCGACACCACGACGGTGATTACCGAGCTCGGCAAGGGCGAGGCCTTGGTCTCGTTCTTGGAAGGTAATGGGACGCCGTCAATGGTGGAGCGGACGATGATCCGCCCGCCGAGCGCACGTCTCGGACCCGTCACGCCCGAGGAGCGCAAGGCAATTCAGGCGAGCAGCCCGATCAAGGGAAAATACGAGCAAGCCGTCGACTCCGAATCCGCTTACGAGCAACTGCAGAAGCGGGTGGAAACCAAGGCGGAACCAGGTCCCCCTGCCGGGACGCCGGAGGCGGCCGAGGCCGGCGGCTATCTCGGCGGCCTGGGCGGCGTGCTGGGCACGATCTTCGGCACGGCGCGCAAACGGGGAGAGCGGTTGACGACAAGGCAGACGGTTGCGCGCGAGGTCACCCGCACCGTGACCAATCGGCTCGCCGGGCAGATCGCCGCCGATCTTGGCAAATCCCTTGGTGGCGCAATGGGCGGCTCGGTCGGCCGCGCCATCGTCCGCGGTGCGCTCGGCGGCATTTTGCGACGTTGACCTTACACTGGCGCGGACCAGCCGCGCGGGATACCACCCCTTCAAACGGAGTTGATAATGACTGTGGCCTCCAATGCTCTCGCTGCCGTTCTCGACCGGATCGATGCCGACCTCGATCAGAGCCTGCAGCGGCTGTTTGCCTTCCTCCGCATTGCGTCAGTTTCGACCGACCCCGCCTATAAGGATTTCTGCTGTGCGGCCGCCCGGCACTTGGCCGACGATCTTGCCTCGATCGGCTTTGCGACCGACGTCCGCCCGACCGCGGGCCATCCGGTTGTGGTCGGCAAGGCCGTGAACGGCAGCCGGCCGCATGTGCTGTTTTACGGCCACTACGACGTCCAGCCGGTCGATCCGCTGGAGCTGTGGGAGACGCCGCCGTTCGAGCCGCGGATCGCGACCATCGACGGGGGGCGCAAGATCATCGTCGGGCGTGGGGCCTGCGATGACAAAGGGCAGTTGATGACCTTCGTCGAGGCGTGCCGCGCCTGGAAGGAGGTGACCGGCAACTTGCCGGTCGGGATCACCATGATGGTCGAAGGCGAGGAGGAGTGCGGCTCGAAGAGCCTGTTCGATTTCGTGCGCGACAACGCCGACGAGTTTCGCTGCGATCTCGCGCTCGTTTGCGACACCGGCAGGTGGGATGCCGAGACGCCGGCGATCACGACCTCGTTGCGCGGGCTGCTCTACGAGGAAGTCAAGGTCCGCTGCGCCGACCGCGACCTGCATTCGGGCCTGTTCGGCGGCGCCGCGCAAAATCCGATCCGTGTGCTCGCAAAGATCGTCGCGGCGCTGCATGACGATGAGGGGAGGGTCGCGATCCCGGGGTTCTATGACGGCGTGCGCGAACTGCCGCCCGACATCAAGGCGGACCTGGCCGTGCTCAACCTCACGGCCAAGGATTTCCTCGGTCCGGTCGGGTTGAAGATACCGGCCGGTGAAAAGGACTATCCGGTGATCGAGCAAATCTCAACGCGGCCGACCTGCGATCCCAACGGGATCGTCGGCGGCTATACGGGGGAGGGCGCGAAAACCGTCATCCCTGGCGAAGCCTCCGCCAAAATATCGTTCCGGCTGGTCGGCGATCAGGACCCGCAAAAAATTCAGCACGCCTTCCGCGCTTTCGTGCGCGCGCGCGTGCCGGCCGATTGCTCGGTCGAGTTCGTAAATCATGCGCACAGCCCCGCGCTGCAGCTGCCGTTCGACAATCCGGCGCTCGTAAGGGCAAGGGCGGCGCTCGGAGACGAATGGGGCAGGAAGGCCGTCACGGTCGGTTCGGGCGGCTCGATTCCGATCGCCGGCGATTTCAAGCGTGTGCTCGGCATGGATTCGCTGCTGATCGGCTTCGGGCTCGACGACGACCGCGTGCATTCGCCCAACGAGAAGTACGATCTGGTCTCGTTCCACAAAGGCATCCGAAGCTGGGCCCGCGTCATGGCGGCGCTGGCGGCGTGAGCGCCACCTGTCATGCCGGATAACCCCATCGCCCTTCATCGGATAGGCCGAGTAGGTTGGCGCGCGCACGATATCGCCGCACCCGGGCGACGGCGGCCGCGCGAGTTGTCACGACGGGTCTTTTCGGGCATTGCGGTGCGAGCCCACGGAGAACCGCAATGGCGATGGAGAACTGGTCGAAGACCTGGACCTTTTTTCAAGGCGATTGGCATGAGGGCAACATTCCGATCATGGGGCCGCGCACCCACGCCGCCTGGCTGTGCTCCTCGGTGTTCGATGGCGCGCGGGCGTTCGAAGGCGTCACACCCGATCTCGATCTGCACTGCGAGCGCGTCAACGATTCGGCCAGAAAACTGTGGCTCAAGCCGGCCGTGAGCGCGGAGACCTGGCTCGGCCTGATCTCAGATGGGCTCAAGCGCTTCGACCGCAATGCCGAGCTCTACATCCGTCCGATGTACTGGGCGGAGCGCAACGGGCCGCTGTCGGTGCCGCCCGATCCGGACTCCACCACCTGGTGCCTGTGCCTGTACGAGGCGCCGCTTCCGAAGCCGGCCGGCATCTCGATCATGCTGTCTCGCTTCCGCCGGCCGACCTACGAGACCATGCCGGTCGATGCCAAAGCCGGCTGTCTCTATCCCAACAATGCACGCGCGCTGATGGAGGCGCGGGCGCAAGGCTTTGACAACTGCCTGCTGTGCGACACGCTCGGCAATATCGCCGAGCTCGCGACCGCCAATATTTTTCTCGGCAAGGACGGGGTCGTGCACACGCCGATTGCGAACGGCACGTTCCTCGCCGGCATCACCCGCCAGCGGGTGATCAAGCTGTTGCGGGGGGCCGGCGTCACCGTCGTCGAAGGCGCGCTGCGCTACAGCGATTTCGAGACCGCCGACGAGGTCTTCTCGTCCGGCAACTACATCAAGGTGATGCCGGTGATCCGGATCGGGGACCGCTCGTTGCAGCCCGGTCCGCTCTATCGCCAGGCGCGCCAGCTCTATTGGGAGTTTGCGCACGCGTGACCCGCAAGGCGTGGGGCGCCGACTACCCAAATGACTGTTCGGCGAACGGGTTCGAGGCCCTTGAGGGATGTTTGATCGGCTCCATGGTCGGGGTCGCCTCAAGGATGCCGCTCATGCGCCCTTGAATTGAGATTCACACCAGAGGGGGCTAAATTGGACGGATGTACCGCACCTGCCGTACCGTTTATCGGGCCGTTCGGCATACGAATGGCGGCACAATGTTGCCTAGGGCGGAGGGAAGGCCAGGAGATTCACGATTGAGCGGCCGCGGATGTCGTAGGCGCGCGCGTACACGACGCCGCCCCTTCTGACTTCGGCGAGGATGGGCGCGTTAAGGGCCACGCAGTAGAATTCCCCAATCATCAGCGCGAAATCCGCACCCCGAGGATCCCACGTGGTCTCGAACTCCGGCCCCAGCTCGACCGCGGCGCCCCGGTGAGGACCGCAGGTCGCGATCTTCCAGTCCCGACCGTAGGGCGCCGACTCCATGCGTTCGGTCAGGACCGAACGCAGCTCCTGCGCGGCCTGCTTGAGCGCCAAGCCCCAGTAATCGACCATGTAGCGGCCCCTGGCGCCGGCAACTCCACCCGCTATGCGGTTGAAGTAAGTGTACTCGTATGGGTGCAGACGGCGCATGTCGGCGAGCGGCAAGGCGACCGCCGCGCTGACGACGGCCGCTCCGGCAATGAGCGCGATACGGCCCCGCCGCGCGAGCCGTTCGAGCAGCCACGCCGCCGCCATCCCGGCCAGCACGGCGAGCGGGGGCAGAACGAAGACGAAGTGCCGGATGCCATTGTAGAGGGCCGGTCGCGTGATGACCGTCACCAGCAAGGGAACCAGGGCGGCGGCGAGAATGGTCAGATGCGCCGCGCGCCGTGAGCTCGTGGCCGCAGGGTTGAGGACGGTGATCGCAGCCAGGGCAGTGCCGCCGAGGGCGAGGGCGATGAAGCCCTCCGGCAGCTTGAGCCCCATCAGCGTCGGCAGATAACGCCACGGCATGTTCGGCACCGGGATGAGCGCACCGGCAAACAGCTCCCGCCACGGTTTCTCGAAGAAATGCGAGAAATACTCGAGCGCCCGCAGCGGATTGAGCGGCGCCAGCGTGGCCCACGGCCACAGCAGGGCCATGACCCCATAGGCAAGCGGGAGGGCGGGAAGCAGCCACAACAAGAAGCGTGCCTCCTTGCGAGTGCGGCTTTCACGCCCAGCCGACGCCATTCGACGGCGACAACGAGCGACAGGGCGGCCGCCCCGTAGAGCGCGGCGATGACGCCGATGACGCGCGTTCCGATCGTCGCGCCGATGCCGACGCCGAGCAGGACGATGCTCGCGGTGGTCGGTCGCGGATACGCATCGAACAAGCGCACGAGAGCGAGCAGCAGGAAAGCCATCGCGACGGCAAACGGGGCGTCCTTCGCGTTGATGAACATGTGCCCGTAGTAGAGCGGGCAGGTGGCCAGGAAGGCCAACGCCATCAGTCCGGCCAGCGGCCCCGCCAGCTGTCGGCCGATGCGCCAGGTTGTGAACAGGCCGATGAGGCCGAATGCCGCGCCGACCAGGCGGCGCGTCTCGAACAGATCGAACGGCAGGAGCTTGGCGAGCAACGCGGCCGCCATGTCGAAGCCGCCGCCGTACATATACAGATTGACGAAGGAGAACGCGCGGGTGTCGCGGAAGCCGGAGCCGTAAAGAGCGAGCAGGAGCTCGCCCATCTCGGCGTGCGCATAGTCATCCCAGCCAAGGCCATAGTTGCGGAAGGTGAGGGCGGCGACAACGGCAACGAGCGCGAGGATGAGGATTGCGAGAGCGTCCAGAGCGCGCGCGCTGGCCCATTCGCCTGGGGCCCACCTGAGCGCAAGCGAAATCCGGGACTCCCTTGCTGGAGAGGGGTCCCCAATCTCGCTTCGCTCATCCGCCGCTATTTCGCCGCCGCCTCGTACATTTCGGCGACGTGGTCCCAGTTGACCAGATGATCCATGAAGGCCTTCAGGTAATCGGGCCGCCGGTTGCGGTAGTCGATGTAGTAGGAGTGCTCCCAGACGTCGCAGCCGAGGATCGGGGTGCCGCCGTGCACCAACGGATTCTCGCCGTTGGGCGTCTTGGTCACGACGATCTTGCCGTCCTTCACGGCCAGCCATGACCAGCCGGAGCCGAACTGGGTGACGCCGGCCTGGATGAAGTCCTCCTTCATCTTGGCAACGGAGCCCAAGTCCTCGGTAATCTTCTTCTCGAGCTTGCCCGGAATCTTGTCGCCGCCGCCGCCCGGCTTCATCCATTTCCAGAAATGGATGTGGTTGTAGTGCTGGCCGGCATTGTTGAAGAGGCCCTGGTTCTTGCCGTACGACCCCTTGACCACGTCCTCCAGCGGCTTGCCCTCCCATTCGGTGCCCTTGAGCAGATTGTTGCCGTTCGTGACATAAGCTTGGTGGTGTTTGTCGTGATGGTATTCGAGGGTTTCGCGCGACATGTGGGGCGCAAGCGCATCATGGGAGTAAGGAAGATCGGGCAAGGTGAATGACATCGCGTCCTCCTGGATCACTGCGATCGGCGAGTTTCGGGCCGGCCCGACCAGCGCGGGCGCGCGGGCGGGGTGACATCTAGATAGGCCGGGCGTAGCGTTGGGGCAACGGCCGTGGGGCGCGGCCCGAAGCCTTGACGGCGGCGGGCCGCGGGACGGAGGCTAGCCTATGCATCTGATTTTGTTGGTCGCTCGGCGTGCTTTGCATCGTCGCCGGCCTCGCCCCGGTCGTGTGGGGGCTCGACTATCCCTTCGACGAACGCAATGCGCTGATGCTGCGCGGAACGGTCGCCATCATCGGTGGTCTGATGCTGATCGGCCTCGGCTCGCGTGATCTCGCAGCTGCGGCGCATCCGCGAGGCGATCGAGACCCGAACGCTCCGCGCCGGCGGCGAGCGCAGATGCCTGCCCCTGCGGCTCCCGACCTCGCGCAGGCCGTTAGTGGCGGAGCCTTCCCGCAAGCCAGCGGCCGAAACCGCGGCCCACCCCGAAAGGGTGGACATGGCTCCATCGACCGCAAGCTGTCGACGCCGTCGCGCGAAGAGGCATGCAAGACTGGTGCCGCGCGAGCGCCCGGTGACGGAGTGGCCACGCGTCGAAGCCGCGGACCGCTTCGCCTCCGAAAGCGCAGGCGACGGCCCCGGCGCCGGCCGAGACGCCCGCCGTGGGGGACGGGCTATCCGACCGTTGCCCGCCGCGGAGCCGCAAACAGCGGACGCAGAACAACCGCCTCCGGCGGCCAAACCGACAATCCTGAAGTCCGGCGTGATCGAAGGCATAGCCTACACAGCGTACAGCGATGGGTCCTTTGAGGCCGAATTCGCTGAAGGAACGCAGAGGTTCACGTCATTCAGGGACCTGCGTATGCATTTCGCGTCGCGTGGAATCGGGTAGGCAACCGGTTCGATCCCGCAATAACGGGAGGGCACGTCATTGCGAGCCGAAGGCGAAGCAATCCGTGCGGCGGTGGCGTCCTGGATCGCGCTTCGCGCTTGCGCTCCTCGCCATGACGGGTGCCGCGCGCATCAGACCGCAAGCTCGCCGCCCGTCACCTTGACGGCAAACGCGTAGGCGAGCGCCACTTCCTTGAGGCGATCGAAGCGGCCCGCGGCGCCCGCCGTGTCCGGCGTCCATATTGATGCGCAGCGCGAGCAGATTGCGGTCGGTCCGGCGATCGCGCAGCCGTGCCACCCATTTGGCCGGCTTCCCAGTACAGCACGCGCGGATCGGCGATCCCGGCCATCGCCAGAATCGGCGGGATAGGCTTGGGCGCGCACATTGTCGTACGGCGAATAGCCGACGATCGTCGCGAAGGCCGCCGGATCGGTGATCGGATTTCCCCACTCGGGCCATTCCGGCGGCGTGAGCGGCAGCGTGTCGTCGAGCATGGTGTTGAGCACGTCGACGAACGGCACTTCGGCGACGATCCCGCCGAACAGATCCGGCCGCATGTTGGCGACCGCGCCCATCAGCATTCCGCCGGCCGAGCCGCCATGCGCGACGATGCGGCCGGCGCGCCGTCCATTCGCTCCGCGACGAGATGCTCGGCGGCAGCGACGAAGTCGGAGAACGTGTTGGGTTTCTTGCCGAGCTTGCCCTCGCGGTACCAGCGCCAGCCCTTCTCGGTGCCGCCGCGCACATGGGCGATCGCGTAGACGAAGCCGCGGTCGACCAGCGAGAGCCGGTTGGCGCTGAACGCGGCCGGGATGGCGACAGCCGTAGGCGCCGTAGCCGTAGAGCAGGCACGGCGCGCTGCCGTCGCGCGGCACGTCCTTGCGATAGAGGATCGAGATCGGAACGGTCTCGCCGTCGGGGGCGCGCGCAAACAGCCGACGGGTGACGTAGCGCGGAAGCATCGTGGCCGCTCGGGATCTCCTGTCGCTTGCGCAGCACGCGCGCGCGCGTCGCCAGGTCGTAGTCCCAGATCTCGGCCGGCGTCGTCATCGACGAATAGGTGAAGCGCATGGTGTCGGTCGCGAACTCGTAGCCGGGGTCGACCCCGAGCGAATAGGCTTCTTCATCGAATGCGATCGCGTGCTCGTCGTCGGTCGCGAGCCGGCGCACGACGATGCGCGGCAACCCGTCCTCGCGCTCGAACCGGATCAGCCAGTCGCGCAACAGCGCGATGGTCGACAGCAGGTAGACGCCGGCGCGATGCGGGACAGCTCGCGCCACTGCGCGCGCGCGGGCTCGCAAGCGGCGTCCAGACGATCTTGAAGTCCTCGGCGCCGTCGGCATTGGTGCGGATCACCAGGGCGGGCTCGCCGAACAGATCCGGATGATGCTCGACCTCGTACTGAACGTCGGTCTCGCGCGCGCGCGACCAGGCGAAGGCGTGGCATCGGGCTCGGCGAGATCGAGCAGCCAGCACTCCGAAGTCTCGTGATCGTGCACCGAGATCTCGGCGAAGCGGCCGGACTGCAGGCGCGAAACGGTGACGAAGAAGCCGGGATCCTGCTCCTCGAACACCAGCACGTCGTCCTCGGCCGGCGTGCCCATGACGATGCCGGAACACGCGGGACGGGCGATGGTTGCGGTCGAGCCGCACGTAGTAGAAGGCGCTCGCATCGGCGGTCCACACGACCGGCCGATCCGGATCGCCTCCGGACCGCGTCGGCGAGATCGGCGCCGTGTCGCAAGTCGCGCACGCGAACGGTGTAGAACTCGGCGCCGCGACTGTCGGACGACCAGGCCAGCAGCTGGTGGTCGGGCGAGTGGCGGGTGCCGCCGAGATGGAAAGAAGGCCTGGCCGCTGGCCAAGCGCGTCGCCGTCGAGCAGGACCTCGTCCGGGCCGCCGAGGCGGGGCTGCCGGCAGATCAGCGGATGCTGGCCGCCATCGCGATAGCGCGCGAAATAGGCGAAGGCGCCGTCCGGCGCTCGGGACGCTCGAGTCGTCCTGCTTGATGCGGCCCTTCATCTCGGCGAACAGCCGCTCCTGCAGCGCGAACCGTGTCGGCGAGAACGTGCGTCCGCATAGGCGTTCTCGGCCTCCAGATAGGCGCGGATGGCGGGGTCGAGCTTGTCAGGCTCGCGCAGCGCCTCCTGCCAGTTCGCGGCCTTGAGCCAGGCGAAGTCGTCGGCGAGCGTGACGCCGTGCCACGTCGCGGTGACCGCACGCTTGTCGGCGCGTGGTTCCTGTGGCTGAGCGGGTCGTTCAAGCATGGGCGGCGCCGTTCGGGCTGGTGCTGCGCCGACAGATCAGGACGGCGGTCGTGCCGCGCCAACCGGCGGTCTGAGATAAATCTCGACAATCGTGCGAAGGGACGCAGCAGTTGCTGGCCGATCTAGCTTAGACCGGCTCTTGAGCCGATTGACGAAGATTTAATCGGGAGTGGGGAGGATACAAAGGCGCTTTTGCGTCATCCTCGTGCGCTGACACGAAATGAAAGGGTGGGGCCTTGCTCGACCGATTGGAATTGTTGCTTTTTGGCTTGTTCCTGATTTTTCCGCCGATCGCGGTTTTTCCGACGATCGCGTTCTACGCCATCGGTCTGCTCGCGCTCCGGAAAAGAAAAGCCCATCCAGTTCTAGCGATCTCGTGGGCGGCCATCTTTCTCGTTTCGCTGGCCTATACGACGTATGAAGGAGTCCCTGCGCAAGTATGCGTTCGACAAACGCGAACGGACTTTCGAGACACCGTCGTCTACTCGAAACCGTCCACGGGTGTTCGAACCATCGTGATCGGCCGCACCGAGGGCGAATCACGAGACGAGCTCTGCAATCTGTTTTGCGCCAAGCTTCTCTTTGGGCATCGTTTTGATCGTGTCGCGGTCTCGGTCGAGAGGAGCAAAGACCCTCAGAGCCTGGCCGAAAAAGATTGGGTGATTTCAGCCCTTTGTGATTCCGTCGGATTTGCGAAGATTCGATGGAGGACACGATGGCTTGGACTGAAATCACCCGCGCGCAATATCGGCGAGATCGCCTTCGCTATGCAAGCGACCCCACCGATGCGGAATGGCTCTTGCTGGCGTTTTTTCATGCCGCGCCGTGCCGGCTCGGCCGTCCGCGCGAAGTCGATCTGCGGGCGGTGGTGAACGCCATCCTCTACGTTCTGGCGACCGGCTGCCAGTGGCGCGCGCTGCCGAAGGACTTTCCGCCGCGCTCGACCGTGCAGTACTACTTCTATCTCTGGCGCGACCAGCGCATTTGGCGGCGGATCAATCTCGCCCTGGTCCGGCGCGCCCGAGCGGCGAGGGACGCAACGCCGATCCCTCGGCCGGCGTCATCGACAGCCAGAGCGTCAAGACCACGGAAAGCGGCGGCCCGCGCGGCTTTGATGCCGCCAAGCGGATCAAGGGACGCAAGCGCCACATCGTCACCGACACCCAGGGCTTTCTGCTCGCCCTCCTGGTGCACGCCGCCAACATCCAGGACAGTCATGGCGCGGTGCCGCTGCTCGAGTCGCTGCGGCGCCTTCCCCAAGCTGCGGCACATCTTCGCCGATCGCGTCTATCGCGGCGACAAGCTGCGCAACGCCATCGCCGACTTCGGCCGCTGGACCATCGAGATCGTCACCCGATCCGAGCGGGTCGGCACCTTCAAGCCCGAGCCCAAACGCTGGGTCGATCGAGCGCACCTTCGCTTGGCTCGGACGCAACCGCCGCCTCGCCAAGGACTTCGAGCGCTCCATCGCCAGCGCCGAGGCCTGGTTCCTGATCGCCAGCGTCCGCCTGCTCTCCCGCCGCCTCGCAAGGGCCTGAAAACACGCATATCATTTTGAGTCAGACTCTCAGGACAAGAAGTTCACACCATATTTCCGCGTTTACACAGCCGACGAGCGCACTGGATGTCAAACGATTACGCCGCCGCATGTATGGAATCTTCGCGCAGTCTTTAAACAGTGGGAGGCCGAAGGTCGGTGCATCGTGGGGCAAAAGGCGGCTTCATTCGAGGGCCCCTGGTTTGAGGTTTTGACTGATGGAAATGCACCGGGAAATCCTTCCTGGCAAACACAGGTGACGCACATCCAGCTGCGGACGGCAGATTCGGCAATAGACATTGCTCGTGCTGAGCGTGGATGGGCTGAATTTCCATTCCCGATCCCGATACCCGGGATTTTTCATCACAGCTTTAACTATCTGCCGGGAGATTTTCGCCCTGCTTTTCTGACTTTCCAAAGCGCGTACGGGAGCGATATGTCTCAAGAGCTCGTGATTAGCCGGGTATTCGGCATAACGCTCGAAGAAACACCCGCGACCCCCCCGAACCGCCGACCCTGATTGTTCCGACCAGATTCAAACGCGCCGTCCGGGCGCGGGGGCGTCCAGTCGTCCTGCTTGATCCGGCCCTTCATCTCCGCGACAGCCGCTCCTGCAACGCAACGGTATCGGCGAGGACGCGCTCCGCATGGGCGTTCTCCGGCTGCAGGTGCGCGCGGACGTCGGCATCGATCTTGCTCGGATCGCGCAGCACCTCCTGCCGAACAGTTCTCGGCCTTGAGCCAAGCGAACTCGTCCGTGAGGGTGAGGCCATGCCACGCGGCCGTCACCGGCCGCTTTTCGGCGCGAGGCTCTTGCGGCGGCGTTGGGCGTTCGAGCATGGCGGCGCACTGGTCCTGCGGCGACAGATAGGCGCCGTTTTTGCATCGCCAAGCGGGCGCCTTGATCTAGCTCAAGGCAAACCCGTCGTATCCCTTTGCCGCGACCTCGGCGCACTTTTGCACATAGCGCGGAAATCCGCCGATATATGGCATGAACACGCGCGGTTTGCCGGAGATGTTGGCACCGAGATACCACGAGCCGCAGGTGTAGCGCAGCGTGCGACCCGCCATCTCGTTGGCGTGGGCCACCCAATTGTCCTCAGCCTCGAGGCGCGGCTCGACCCGGCGCAGGCGGCGGTCGCACATGTATTTGAGGCCGTCGGCGATCCAATCGACATGATGCTCGATCGTCGGAAGCATGTTGGTGAGCACGGAGGGGCTGCCCGGACCGGTGATAGCAATACGGTACTTAGTCGAGCAAATCATACATAACA
>CAVTXS010000023.1:0-76563 GCA_963738705.1 uncultured Alphaproteobacteria bacterium | reverse complement strand
CTGGCCGGACGTGGCACAACTCGTGGCCAAGGATTGGGAAAAGGTCGGCATCAAGACCATCGTGCAGATCCGTGAACGCGCATTGCATTTCAAGATGCGCGATTCAAACGATCTCATGACGGAAATCTGGAATGACGACACGACGGCTTTCCCGTTCACCGGCAATGCCAAGGTGGACGTGCGCAATTCGGTGATCCTGACGCTCGGACCGCTGTTCACCCAATGGTACAACAGCAAGGGGAAGGAAGGCGTCGAGCCTACCGCAGAGGTCAAGAAGATCGTCGAGCTGGTCGACACCGCCCGCACCGTTGGAACGGAAGGCCAGATCAAGGCAGCCCAGGAGCTGTTCAAGATCTGGGCGGACCAGGTCTACGAGATCGGGATCGTCGGCCTCACCCCCATGATTCAGGGTGTGGTGGTCGTCAACAACCGGATGAGGAACGTTCCGGCGCGGCTGGGAAATGACTGGCCGCTGCGGACGCCGGGAAATGCGCGCCCGGAGCAGTTCTTCTTCCAGCGCTGATCCGCGAGCTTCACGCACGCGCCTTAGGCGCGTGCGTGATCCCTGATCCGATCACTGCCGAGAGATCAAATGGCGCGTTTCATCGTCCATCGCCTGATGTTGCTGCCGCTGCTTCTGGTCATTTTCTCGGTGATGGTTTTCGCGATCGTTCAAGCCCCGCCCGGTGACTTCCTGACCTCATATGCGGCCACACTGGCGTCATCGGGCTCATCGGTAAATCTCGAGCAGCTGGAGGCCCTGCGCAGCGCAGTACGGCCTCGATCAGCCTGTCGCCGTCCAGTACTTCCGGTGGATGGCAAACCTGCTGCATGGCGACCTCGGCCTGTCGCTCGAATACCAGCGGCCCAACATCGACCTGATTCGCGAGCAGCTCGGACTCACGCTGGCGCTGGCTGCATTCAGCTTCGTGCTGACCTGGGCGATTGCAATCCCTGCCGGCATCTATTCGGCGACCCATCAACGGTCGTGGCTCGACTATGTGCTGACGGTCTTCAATTATGTCGGCGTCGCCACGCCCAATTTCCTGCTGGCACTGGTCTTGATGTGGCTTGCATTCTCCTACTTCGATATCGGCATTACGGGATTGTTCTCGTCGGAAATGGCGGGCCAGCCATGGAGCGCCGCCAAGGTCGTCGACCTTTTGAAACATATCTGGCTTCCCTCGTTGGTGCTCGCGATTGCCGGCACCGCGCGCCTGACACGCGTGATGCGCGCCAACCTGCTCGACGAGCTCAATAAGCCTTATGTGATGACCGCGCGCGCCAAGGGACTGTCCGAATGGCGCGTCGTGATGCGCTATCCGGTGCGGCTGGCATTCAACCCGCTGATCAGCACGGTCGGCTGGTACCTGCCGCAACTGTTCTCGGGCAGCCTGATCGTTGCGACCGTGATGAACCTGCCCAATATCGGCCCTCTGTTGCTTCGCGCACTGGTCAATCAGGACATGTATCTCGCCGGCGCGATCCTGTTGATCTATTGCTTCCTGACGATCGTGGGGACGCTGCTTTCGGACATTCTGCTCGCCGTCATGGATCCGCGGATCCGGATGGAGAAATAGAATGGCACTGTCGACCGCGGCGAATCAGGCGGCCGAAGAGCGCATTTCGGTCGCCTCCAACTGGACGCTGGTGTGGTGGCGTTTCCGCAAGCATCGCCTTGCGATGATCAGCAGCGTCATCCTGCTGATTCTGTATGCGGTCGTGCTGTGTCCGGATTTCTTCAGCACGCAGGATCCGGAGCTCACCGAGGCGAGACAGGCGTTCATTCCGGTGCAAGGAATCCATCTGTTCGATGGTGCACGGATCGATCCCTGGGTCCCGGCGATCGTCGGCAGACGCAATCCGGAGACATTGCGCATGGAATGGCGCACCGATCCTTCGAAGAAGGTTCGTATCGGCTTTCTCGTGCCGGGCAAGGCATACAAGCTTTTCGGGCTGATCCCCGCCAATCGGCATCTGGTCGGCGCGCTCGATCAAAGCCAGCGAATCTTCCTGTTGGGCTCCGACCGGCTCGGGCGCGATCAGTGGTCGCGCATCATGCACGGCACGCAAACATCCATGACGATCGGATTGGTTGCGGTGACGCTCAGCGTGATCCTGGGCATCGTTCTTGGCGGCATTTCGGGCTATCTCGGGGGCTGGGTCGATCAATTCATCCAGCGGCTGATCGAGCTGCTGCAATCGGTGCCGACGATCCCGGTATGGCTTGCTCTCTCGGCTGCGTTGCCGCGGGACTGGAGCCCGGTGCAGGTCTTCTTCGCGATCACGGTGATCCTGTCCCTGATCGGATGGACGACTTTGGCACGCGAGGTTCGCGGCCACTTCCTCGCCTTGCGCGAGGAGGACTTCGTCATGGCTGCCGAATTGGCCGGATGCAGCCGCGCACGGGTCATCCTGCGACACATGGTGCCGACCTTCCTGAGCCACATCATCGCCACGTCGTCGCTCGCGATCCCGGCGATGATCATCAACGAGACGTCGCTTTCCTTCCTCGGATTGGGCATCAGGCCGCCTGCCATCAGCTGGGGCGTGCTGCTGCAGGAGGCTCAGAACATCCAGACCCTGGCGCTTGCGCCGTGGCTGCTGATTCCCGGACTGCTCGTCATTGTCACCGTTCTGGCCTTCAATCTGGTCGGCGACGGTCTGCGCGACGCCTCGGATCCCTATGGCAAGTAACGTCCCATCGGCATCGCCACTGCTCAGCGTGCGCGATCTGCACGTCAGCTTCGCCCTCGATGAAGGGCTCGTCCGCGCCGTCGACGGCGTGAGCTTCGACGTCATGCCCGGCCGCGTCACGGGAATCGTCGGCGAAAGCGGCTGCGGCAAGAGCGTGACGATGCGGGCCATCCTGCAGCTGATCGACGAGCCCGGCCGCATCGAGAGCGGCGAAATACTGTTCGAATGCCGCACCGGTGCTGCCGACGGCAGGAGCTTCGAAACCATCGACTTGAGCAAGCTGCCGCGCCATGGCGCGCGGTTGCGCGCCATCCGCGGCGCCGAGATCGCCCTGATCCCGCAGGAGCCGATGGCCGCCTTCAGTCCGGTTCACACCGTCGGCGATCAGATCATCGAGGCCATCCTGCTGCATCATCGCCAGTGGCGGACGGACGGCGGCAAATTGAGCTATCAGGACGCGCGCGAGATCGTGGTCGGCCTGTTCCGCGACGTCGGCATTTCCATGCCGGAGCGGCGGGTCGATGCCTATTCCTGGCAGTTGTCGGGCGGCCTGCGGCAACGGGCAATGATCGCCATGGCGCTCAGTTGCAAACCGCGCCTGCTGGTCGCCGATGAGCCCACGACGGCGATCGACGTGACGACACAGGCGCAAGTCCTGGCGCTGTTGCGGGACCTGCAGCGCAAGCACGGCACCGCGATCATCTTCATCACCCATGATCTCGGCGTCATCGCGCAGATGGCGAATGATGTCGTTGTGATGTACCTGGGTCGGGTGGTGGAAAAAGGGCCGGTGGATGCCATTTTTCATGCGCCGAAGCATCCCTATACGCGCGCGCTGCTGCGCTCGATACCGAGCATCGTCGGTGAGACGCACGTCGATTTGCCGACCATCGCGGGAAATCTGCCGCATCCCTTCAATCGGCCGCCCGGATGCCCGTTTCACCCACGCTGCGACGAGATCATGGGGCCGGTCTGCTCAGCGAGCGTGCCTCAACTGAAATCGCTCGCCGGCGGACAGGGGGTGAGCTGTTTTCTGCATCAAGATCCATCGGACGCACGATGACGTTGCCTGTTGCACGGGCTGCGGCCAAGCCACTTCTGCAGGTCAGGAATCTGCGCAAGTTCTTTCCCGTCACCGCCGGTTTCTTTCGCCGGGCGGTCGGGCAGGTCCGCGCCGTCGACGACGTCAATTTCGACGTTTACGACGGGGAAACGCTCGGCCTCGTCGGAGAGAGCGGCTGCGGAAAGACGACGACGTCGCGCTGCATCATGCGCGCCATCGAGCCGACGTCGGGCCAGATCCTGTTTCGCCGAAAAAACGAGGAGATTGTCGATCTCGCTCCCATGACGCGCAGCGAGCTGCGGCCATTGCGAGCGGAAATCCAGATGATCTTCCAGGACCCGTTCGGCTCGCTCAATCCGCGCATGACCCTGTTGGACAATGTCGGCGAGCCGCTGTTGGTCAATGGCATGACCAACAGGGCGGAGCGGACGGATCGCGTCGCCGAACTGCTGCGGCTCGTCGGATTGCGGACGGAGTTCATGCACCGCTTTCCCCATGCGTTCAGCGGTGGACAGCGACAGCGCATCGGCATCGCCCGCGCGCTTTCGACCAATCCGCGTCTGATTGTCGCCGACGAACCAGTCTCGGCGCTGGACGTGTCGGTGCAGGCGCAAGTTCTCAATCTGTTGCTCGAGCTGCGATCGCGCCTGGGATTGACATTTTTGTTCGTGGCGCACGATCTGTCGGTCGTACGCCACATCTCGGACCGAGTGGCGGTCATGTATGTCGGCCAGCTGGTCGAATTGGCTCCGGCCAAGGCTTTGTTCAGCAATCCCCGCCATCCGTATACTGCCGCGTTGATGCGCGCGGTACCGGTTCCCGATCCGCGCGTTCTTGTCGCAGAGGCGAGCTTGAAGGGGGAAGTTCCGAGCCCCGCGAATCCCCCTGGCGGATGCTATTTCCATCCACGATGCAAATTCGCCGAAGCCCGCTGCCAACAAGAAACCCCCGCATTGCGCGAGGTGGCGCCGGGGCGTTTCGTCCGTTGTCACTTCGCCGAAAAGCTCGATCTTGCGACGTCGTCGGTGTGATCGGATCGCGACCGTTTGTTGCGGATCGGGGCCGTCGAGTTCGCGCGTCCTCGACTTCGGCATCGACGAGGGCCGCCGCCCGGCCCGTCCATGCGACCGTGCTGCATGGGACACCTTCGTAGTGGATGGGGTGGCTCGGTGAGCCCCTAACCCGTCACACCGCCTAACCAACATTCGCCGGCAGACGTGGCTTCCCACAGACCACCTTCAGGTAGTGGTCAGCAGCGAGCTCGTATCGCGACTCCCCAACGAACGACTGCGCGCGGGTGAAGCACGTGACCAGCGAGCTGTACTCCCCCGGCACCCTGAGCACGTCGACGGCGCTGTCGGTGCCGCAGTCCATCGCAAGGGGCGTTTTGGCAAGCGAGCAGATCAGCACGAGGGCCGTCATCATCGATGTTGGTCTTTCTTCTGCCTTCCTGCGTACGAAAACCGGGTCCGGATCAACGCAACCCACCGCCTGCAACGTGCGCAAAGAAATTCTCGCCGATCGACGCGCGTGGCGTCGGCCGTGTCGTAACCCGCCGATTTTCAGAACCCTCTCGGAGGGCTCTCAGCGCGTGTGGCCGCGTAGGCATCCAGGCGGCAACGCGCATTCGCGCACGGGGCGCGATCAAGCGCCCCTTGTTGGCCGGCCCAGCAAGGACGGCCCTGTTCCGCGGCTCGGTTTAGCGAAAGCTCTCCCAGACCCCTCAGCCCCTCAGGCTTCTTGCGAGCGATTCGGGACCACAGAACATGTGAAGTTTTGAGGTAATTTGAAGCGTATGTCTATCTATCGGACGTTATAGGTCCGATTAACCAACAAAGCCGACCGGATAGTATCGGACGCCGGAGCGAGCATTCTCGACACCCCGTGCGCTTGCCGAGATACCTAGACTGGATTCTCAAGGGAGCCAGACCGGGCGAAATGCCGATCGTCCGGCGGGATCGAGCGCGCCGCGGCGTCAGCCTGCATGCGGTCGAGTCCCGCGCGCAGATGTCGTGGTTCGCGTTCGCCGACGTTAGCAGAACCGGCACGATCAGGCCGCCCTCGGTATCCACCGCGATGCCGACGTCGACCCGGCTGAACAGCCGCCGCTCGCCGGCCTCGGTGTTGTACCAGGCATTGAGCGACTGACGGGGCCGTCGCATTCGATGATCGAGGTCATGTCCAGCCTCCTGGGGCATTCACGAAAGCCGCTTGCGGAAGATCAAGTCGCCGGTCGGGTGGATGCCGTCCTCGACCCAGCCGTCGCGCCGATAGAAGCGATCGGCGCGGGTGCCGGCGCCCGTCCGCAGCCAAACCTCCTCGATTCCATTGTCGACGAATTCATCGCAGACACGCCGCATGAGCGCGCGCCCGAACCCGCGGCCCTCATAGCCCGGCTGCACGAACAGCGCCCAGACCGAGGCATCGCGTGGATCGCCGGCGGCGAAACCGCGGACCACGCCGTCCAGTTCGAGCAGCCAGATCGCGGCGTTGTCGAGGAACCAGATCACGTCGGCCGGCGTGACCGAGTTCGGATCGGTCAACACGTTCTCGGTGACCGCCATGCGGATCTCGGTCAGCCGCGACATGTCATTCCGGTCGGCTTTTCTCAAGCAGATCATGGGACAACTGTGCGACGGGCCATAGACCGGTTCAACCAGTGCGCCCCGAGGGATGAGCGTACTCGTTGCGCCCCAAGGCGAGGGGATCATCCGGCGCGGCATCGCTTGCCGGATCGATCGGGTGGCAGCATAACCTTCCCTCGGAGAGACGCCCGATGACCGAGCAAAAACCGCCGCCGCGCCCGCCCGCCTACGACAAGAAGGTCGGCCTTGTGCTGCAGGGCGGCGGCGCGCTCGGCAGCTATCAGGCCGGTGTCTATGAGGCGCTGGCGTTCTTCCGAATACCTGCCCGACTGGGTGGCCGGAATCTCGATCGGCTCCGTCAATGCGGCGATCATCGCCGGCAATGCGCCGGAACACCGCATCGACCGTCTGCGCGATTTCTGGGAGGGAGTGACCGCACCCACGCGGCATTGGCCGTCGGCGCTCGGCGGGCCGCTGGCGGCCTGGCAGCAGAGGGCAAGCGCCTGGACGGCGGCGATGTTCGGCCAGCCGGGATTCTTCACCCCGCGTACGCCGCAGGACTGGTTGTCGCCGCACCGACTGGTGAGCTACTACGACACCGCCGCGCTCAAGGGCACGCTCGAGCGGCTGGTCGATTTCGACCGCATCAACGACCCGCGGCAAATACGCCTGAGCGTCGGGGCGGTGAACGCGCGCACCGGCGACTTCGCCTATTTCGACAGCGAGAGGCAGACGATCCGTCCCGAGCACGTGATGGCGAGCGGCGCGCTGCCGCCCGGCTTCCCACCGGTCGAGATCGACGGCGAGCACTATTGGGACGGCGGGCTCTATTCCAACACGCCGCTGCAATACGTGATCGACTTTTCGCCACGCCGCAGCCGGCTGATCTTCCAGGTCGACCTGTTCGCGGCCTACGGCCGGGTGCCGCACAATCTCGACGAGGTCGACGAGCGCGCCAAGGATATCCGCTATTCCAGCCGGACGAAGACAGCCACCAGCATGCTGCGCGACAAGCACGACGTCCGCCACGCCATCAACGAGCTCTACGAGTTGCTGCCGCCGAAGCTCGCGAACACCGAGCAGGCCAGACGGCTGTACGAGTTCGGCTGTGTCACCGAGATGGATATCGTGCAGCTGATCTACCGCCCGCTCGCGCCGCAGGGCGCACAGAAAGACTACGAGTTCAGCCGCGCCACGATGGACGCCCGCTGGCAGCAGGGCCTTTCCGACGCGCGCACCACCCTGCTCGCCTCGCCTTGGCTCGCGCCGATGCCGCAGGAGCAAGGCGTGCGCGTGTTCGACGTGGTGCACGACATTCTGGTCGGGAAACGCAAGCCGCCGGCGGGCGCGAAGCCGATCGGCGTCACCCCGCCCGCTCGAGGTCGGCCTTTAGCGCCACCAGGAACCGCGCGGCCTCGCCGCCGGTGACCACCCGATGGTCGAATGTCACCGACAGGGGAAGCACGCGGCGCGCGGCGGGCTGGCCGTGACTCCTGGAATCAGGTCGAACTCCAGCCACTCAACCCTTTTCGAAATGGCCTCTGAAGGCGCCGCCAGTGCCATTTCAAGCCGTTGTACGTGATCGGGTAGCGCTCGCCCTGAACGCGACCGGCGCACGTCCTTGAATCCGCGACTGCCACCCGGCCGGCGAAACCGCTGGTCGCGCCGCCTTCGCTCGGCCGTCGTGCCCTCGATGGCGCGAGCCGCTGCAATCACGTTGCGATCACACGAAGAAGAAATCGCTCGCGTGCACGGCGGCGCCGTTGCTGAGCGTGACGATCTCGTTGTGACCGTCGAGCCCGGAGTGGATCTGCCACTGCGTGGCGTTGAGCGGCGTGAATGTCGCGCCCTGCGCGGCGGTGCCGAAGCCGACGAGCTTGATCCCGTCGCCCGCGACCCCGCCATTGCCGGTGAAGTCCGTGATGACGTCGCCGCTGGCCTGGCCGGCGGCGAGTTGCGAAAAGGTCGAAGCCGCCGCCGCCGGTGAGCGTGTCGGCACCGCCGAGGCCGTTGAGCACGTTCGCGACCCCGTTCCCGATGAGGGTATCGGCATTGTTGGACCCGTTGACGTTCTCGAAGTTGAGCAGCGTATCCGTAACCCCGCCGGAAATCCCGGTGCTGGCCGCGAGGTTGATGGTCACCCCTTGAGTCGCGGCGTAGTAGCTGATGGTGTCGTTGCCATCGAGGCCGTTGAGCACGTTGGCGTCGGCATTGCCCGCGACGGCGTCGCTGAAGCTGGTCGCGTTCGCGTTCTCGAAATTGCGCGCAATGTCGGTCACCCCGCCCTCGACCACCACCGTGAAGGCGAGGTCGATCACAAGACCCTGCGACGAGGCGTAGTAGCTGAGCGTGTCGATGCCGCCGAGCCCGTCCAGCACGTTGGCGCCGGAATTGCCGGAGACCGCATCGTTGAACGCCGAGCCGTTGGCGTTCTCGAAGTTCAAGATGCGTATCGACGATCCCGTTCTGCACCGCCACCTTGCCGGCGAGGTCGATCACGACCGCCGAATTGGCGAGGTAGTAGCTGACCGTGTCTATGCCGCCGAGGCCGTTGAGCACGTTGGCGGCCGCGGTGCCGGAGATCGCGTCGTTGAAGCCGGTGCCGTTGGCGTTCTCGAAGTTGAGCAGCGTGTCGGTGCTGGTGCCGTCGACGCCGATCTGGGCGGCGAGGTCGAGCACCACGCCGGAGGACACCGCATAGTAGCTCACGGTGTCGATGCCGGCGCCGCCGTCGAGCACGTTGGTTGCGCCGTCACCGGCGACCGCGTCGTTGCCGCTGCCGGTGGTGACGTTCTCGATGCTGCTGAGCGTATCGGTGCCGATCTCGTTGCCGAGCGCGATATGACCCGGCAGGTCGACCACGACCGCCTGCGTCGCGTCCACATAGGAAGCGAGGTCCACGCCGTTCCCACCGAAGAGTTGATCGTTGCCACCGTGGCCGACGAGCGTGTCATTCCCTCCGCGGCCGGATAAAAGATCATGGCCGTCCAGCCCCGCGATAATATTGTCGCCATCGGTGCCGTACAGATAATCGCTGAATTGTGAGCCTTGCAGGTACTCGATTTCATCCAACAGGTCACCTGCGGCATCGCTGCCAGCATTGTCGCCTTGCAACACCATATCCACGACAACACCGGTCCGGAGCACTAGATGTAGCTTGCCCAGTCATTGCCCGGCCCGCCATCAATGTAATCGCCGCCGGCGTCGCCATAGAGAATGTCGTCACCGTCCTCGCCCCACAGCTGGTCGCCGCCGCCGCGGCCGCCCATGACATCGTTGCCATAATAGCCGTGAATAATATTGGGGTTGTGGTCGCCGCCGAGGCCATCGCCGTAGAAGGAGCCGTACAGGTTCTCGACGAAGTGGTAGCTATCCCCGGCCGCGTCGCCTGCCGTGGTGCCCCAGATCCAGTCGACGGTGACCGCGGCGGGAGCATCCCAGTAATTGGCGTAGTCGCTGCCCTCGCCGCCGTCGATGACATCGGCGCCGGCGCCGCCGATCAGGTTGTCGTCGCCGTTATCTCCTCTCAGGATGTCGATGCCGCCCCGGCCCGAAATCGTGTCGTTGCCTGAGTTACCTTCGAGGATATTAGCAAGGTCATTTCCCCTGAATGTGTCGTCGCCAAACGAGCCGTGCAAGTTCTCGACAAGCGTGTACGTAGAGCTATATGCCACGCCGGTATTTTGCGCCTGATTGACGAGATCGACGGTCACCGCGGAACCAAACCAAACCCAGTCGATGCCGTTCCCACCATTGAACGTGGAATGCCCGTTTCCTTCGGCGTAGAAAATGTCGTTACCCTCGCCGCCATAGGCAGTATCTGCGTAACTATCGTCGCCGGGAAAGAATTTGTCGTCGCCGCCACCGCCATGCATGGAGTCTGCATGATTCCCGCCCTCGAAGGTATCGTTTCCGGTACCACCGACCATCGAATCGTCATCGTCTCCACCGACGAAGTAGTCGTTGCCCCAGTATCCGAGCAGGCCAATTTCCCACCAAAAGGGGTCGTCCACAAAGTCGTAGGCTCCGCCGTACAGCGTATCTCGACCCGCCTCGCCATAAATGATGTCATCGCCGGCATCGCCCTCGATGCTGTCGCGCCCTGCGTGGCCGAAGATCAGCCCCGCTTCTTCGCCGACATTTTCATCCCACCATTCATAAATGTCATCACCGTCGGTGAGATGGATCACCTGTGTCATGGCGCCCTCCTTGGCAGATGGCGGCCCCTTGTGGCCTGCCGTTTTCGTCGAACAGTGACTCGGCTCCGACCGAGCGAGCGCCCATGCGGGTGATCGTGGTCATGGTCGCGTTTCCGCAGCAGCGCTGCGCGAACAGGCGGCCGCCGGCGCCGGAGACGACGCCGAATTGAGGTTGCAATGCTTGCCGAAGGCTGATTGCCGCCCGTTTTCCGAACGGTGACGTCGGCCAGACCCGTCTCGAAGGCAGCTGTCGTACTATGACTTATTCTCGGTAGTATGATACTGAAGAATATCCGATAAGTAGAGATATCGACTCTTTTTCCCGAAAAATCCCACAGAACGGCAGGAAACCTCACTTTTCTGGGCTTAGGATTGCATTTTGTACGGGGCCGGGCTCGCGTCACGCGCACCTCCCTGACTTTCGTTCAGTTCTGGCCGGTAAAATCTCAGGTCGCTATTCCAGCCGGACGAAGACAGCCACCAGCATGCTGCGCGACAAGCACGACGTCCGCCACGCCATCAACGAGCTCTACGAGTTGCTGCCGCCGAAGCTCGCGAACACCGCGCAGGCAAGACGGCTGTACGAGTTCGGCTGTGTCACCGAGATGGATATCGTGCAGCTGATCTACCGCCCGCTCGCGCCGCAGGGCGCACAGAAAGACTACGAGTTCAGCCGCGCCACGATGGACGCCCGCTGGCAGCAGGGCCTTTCCGATGCGCGCACCACCCTGCTCGCCTCGCCATGGCTCGGGCCGATGCCGCAGGAGCAAGGCGTGCGCGTGTTCGACGTGGTGCACGACATTCTGGTCGGGAAACGCAAGCCGCTGGCGGGCGCGAAGCCGATCGGCGTCACCCCGCCCGCTCGAGGTCGGCCTTTAGCGCCACCAGGAACCGCGCGGCCTCGCCGCCGGTGACCACCCGATGGTCGAATGTCACCGACAGGGGAAGCACGCGGCGCGCGGCGGGCTGGCCGTGACTCCTGGAATCAGGTCGACTCCAGCCACTCAACCCCTTTCGAAATGGCCTCTGAAGGCGCCGCCAGTGCCATTTCAAGCCGTTGTACGTGATCGGGTAGCGCTCGCCCTGAACGCGACCGGCGCACGTCCTTGAATCCGCGACTGCCACCCGGCCGGTGAAACCGCTGGTCGCGCCGCCTTCGCTCGGCCGTCGTGCCCCTCGATGGCGAGCCGCTGCAATCGCTGCGCGACGATGCGATCACACGAAAGAAGAAATCGGTCGAGTGCACAGCGGAGCCGTTGCCAAGCGTGACGATCTCGCAATGGACCGCCATCTGCCAAGGGGGCCGCCGCCGCCATGACACAAGTGATCAATCTCACCAATAGTGACGATAATTATGATTGGTGGGATGAAAATGTCGGCGAAGAAGCAGGAGTAATTCGCTCAGTCATAGTCATCATACCGCGTCTTTCGCAGCCTTCACCGGGCGTGCCCGAATAATTTTCCGAGCCGGTCTCGCCTTGAACACTGTCGGCTCCTTGGTGAATGGATTGATGCCAGGGCGTGCTTTGGTGGCAGGCTTCTTGATAACGACGAATTTTGCGAAGCCGGGAAGTAAAAAAACACCGGTCTTCTTGAGCTCCTTGTAGGCCACGGTAGCCAACCCCTCGATCACACTCTTCACGTCCTTCTTCGTCAGGGTCCGAGTGTTGGTCAGCGATTTTCTGAATCAACTCTGACTTCGTCATCGTCTTCGGCATGTTGTTCCTCCCGATTCTCGATCGAGCACTATTCGGAACTCGAACCGGGAAATCTAGGGTAATCCGCGATCTGCACAGTTTTGTTTCGATGCCGGCCGCGCCTTGGGGGTCTGGCTGCTTTCGCCCCGAAACCGGAAATTGAGCAACGCGGTAGACACGCCCGAAAAGTGCCACAAAGCAGTCATTGAGATTGGACCCGCTCAACCCGCTCAATGCGCATCGAAATGTTCCTCTGGAAGGTTCTTTGCCTCCTTCGTCATCTGCATCACATCGATTGAACTCTGCGCCGTAGCAGCATTCGGGTTTTTCGTGGTGTGCGCAAAGATGGTCGATGCGCCCCAGATTGCGACGACTATGGCGGTGAACGGGGCGAGGGCGGATACGATGGTTTTCACGGCATTTCTCCTGATGGCTTGACTGGGTTTGCGACGGCCTAGTTCACTGGCCGTCCGACCGGCGGAGAGTTGGTCGCAAAAGCTCGCTCGCGTGACACCAATTGAAACGTGTCGCCGTCGCCGCCCGCGTCGGGGCGCGCGCGCAAAGTATGAGATGGGTCAGAACGAGCATGCAGTAGTCGCCAGCAGGGTGAACGGGTCGATTTCAAACTCGCTCTCAAGATCGAGCCCGAATAAACCGAGCCACTTTTCTTGCGCTTCGTAGGCGAGTTTTTCGCTGGCCCCCGGACACGGATAGATCAAACGGGCCTCCTTCTGGAGATGGTGAACCATCTCGTGAACGAGCACCGATAGTTCCGCCTGCGTGCGGCCGGTCCATCCCTCGGGCAGAAAGATTGTCCGGGTCACATCATCATAGATCGCCACCGCCTTGCGGCCATTCCCCGGCGAAGCCGCGCTGCCATGGATGGCGTTGAGAACTTCCCGTTGCTTCTCCGCGGTGAAGGCCCGATAGCGCAGGAACAAGATCTCCGTCGCTGGGACGAGCTTGATGCTTGGGTGTTGGTAGCTGGGCGGAAGCTCGAAGTTCGCCGCAAGCCAAGGGACGATTGCCGTCAGCAGCGCTTGCGCGGGGCCCGCGGCCACGGGCTGCAGTTCGGGCCGGCCAAAGACGACCGCGTAGTTGATTCCGGGTCCTTCAGCGGTCCGCTCGCGTGGCCACTCGATGGCCGGCGGCATCGACGACCGGTCCTGATCCGGCTTCTGGGCCGCGGCGGAACCGATCATGCTCAAATTGAAAAGGGCGACGCAGACCAAAACTTGCTTGAATACATCCTTATCAGCCATGGACTTACGGCAGCTGCGCACCTTCATCGCGATCGCCGACGCCGGCGGCGTCGCCCGTGCGGGCGCGCCACTCAACTTGAGCCAGCCGGCGGCTTCCCGGCAGATTCCTGCGAGAAGTGTGGTGCGAGCGGCGTACGTCATGGTCCCCTCCCGTTTGGTGCGGACGTCCTGAACGAGGATCGTCGTGGGAGCGAATGGTGCCGCCAACGCCGGTCGCGGTCCTTGAGGCGAGCCTGACGCGTCCCTGAGTTTTTCCTGATTTTGCGCTCGGCCTTGCTATAGTGACCCTGGGAGAAGCGTTTGATCTACCTCTTCGACAGCTATTCGCTCGACGTCGACCGGCAGGAGTTGCGCCGAGGTGGCGACCTCGTCACGGTCGAGCCTCAGGTGTTCGATCTGCTGCACTATTTGCTCCGCAATCGCGGGCGCGTGGTCACCAAGGATGATATGATCGCGCACGTGTGGAACGGGCGCATCGTTTCGGATTCAACGCTCACCAGCCGGCTTACGGTCGCCCGTCATGCCATCGGCGACAGCGGCGCAGATGGACGGCTGATCCGGACCGTCGCGCGCAAAGGGGTCCGATTTGTAGGCGAGGTTCGCGAGAATGAGGCTCTTTCGACCGATACCGGCTCAATCGCGCCGTCCCCTCGGCCGGCAGCGGCATCGAACGACGCGCCTCCGCTTCCCGACAAACCCTCGATCGCCGTTCTGCCGTTCACTAATATGTCGGGCGACACCGAGCAGGAATATTTCAGTGATGGCATTACGGAGGATATCATTACCGCGCTGTCGCGGCTGCGGTGGTTCTTCGTCATCGCCCGCAATTCGACGTTCGTTTACAAGGGCCATGCGACGGACGTCAAGCAGGTAGGACGCGATCTCGGCGTCCGCTACGTGCTTGAAGGCAGTGTGCGCAAGAGCGGGCAGCGAGTCCGCATCACCAGCCAGCTTGTCGACGCGCTCACCGGCAATCACATTTGGTCCGAGCGGTATGACCGCGAGCTGGCTGATATCTTTGCACTTCAGGACGAGATCACGGCGAGCGTCACGTCGGCCATCGAACCGAAGCTCTTAGCGGCGGAGGCTTCACGCGTCGAAAAGCGATCCACGGGCGATCTGGATGCTTGGGACCTTGTGGCGCGCGCTCTGTCCCATTTTTGGAAGCTGACCGCCGCTGACAGCGAAACTGCAATCTCTATCCTGCGGCAGGCGGTCCAGCGCCACCCGAATTATGCGCCAGCGCACAGCATACTCGCTTTTGCGCTGCTTGCCTCAGCTTACGTGGGGTGGAATCCAGCTGGAAGCAGTCGGGAGCTTGCCGAACACGTTGCGCATCGTGCAGCGGAGCTTGACGACAGCGATCCCTGGGCGCACTTGGCGCTTGGCTATCTCGCCTTCTTCGGACGCCAAACGGATGAGGCAGTCCGGCATTTTGGGGAGGCGCTCGATCTCAACCCGAACTTTGCCGCCGCCGCCGGTTCGGTCGGCTTTGCCCTGGCGCTGGACGGCCGATCCGATGATGCCCTTCGCTATTTTGATCAAGCGATCCGGATGAGTCCACGCGATCCATTCAACAGCTTCTTCTTCGTCGGCATGGCAGCTGCGCACTATCTGGCAGGCCGGTATCGCGATGCAATAAAAATGGCGCGTCAAGCCGTGCAGCTACGACCGGGCCATCTCGGCGGACATCGTATCCTGTGCGCGAGCTTGGCACAGGCTGGAGAGATGGAGCAAGCTAACGTCGCGCTGAGCATACTTCGGCAATTGCAGCCAAATCTTTCGATCTCTTGGGTCCGACATTCGGTGCCGTACACATCTGAGCCGATGAGCCGTTTCCTGGAAGGTTTGGGCATGGCTGGTCTGAGGGAATAGTATTAGCGGACTCAGCCACGGCATTCTCCGCGCCGCCGCGATCAGTGCCACGCCGGATGAGCGTCGACTAATTCAACCAGCGCACCAGCAGCAGCGAGATGCCGGGGAACGCCGTGAGCATCGCGAGCCGGATGACGTCGGCGGCGACGAAGGGCAGCACGCCGCGATAGGTCGCCGCGATCGGCACGTCGCGCGCGATCGCCGAGACCACGAACACGTTGAGCCCGATCGGCGGCGCGGTGAGCCCGATGCCGACCACCGATGAGCACCAGAATGCCGAACCAGATGCCGACCTCGTCGGCGGCATGCCGAAATCGAGCGCCGACGACGATCGGGAAGAACACCGGCAGCGTGAGCAGGATCATCGCCAGCTCGTCCATCACGGCGCCGAGCAGGATGTAGAACAGCATCAGCAGCGGCGATGACGCCGAACGGCGGCAGGCCGAAGCCGGTGACCAACTCGGCGGCCTTCTCGCGGCATCTGCGACAGCGCCGAGAAACGCATCGAACACCTCGGCGCCGAGCAGGATCGCGAAGATCATCGCCGAGGTCTCGGCGGTCTGCATCAGGCTCTGCTTGAAGTCGCGCCCAGCTCGAGCGAGCGCTGCAGCAGCGCCGACGGCGAGCATCGCGACCGTGCCGACCGCGGCCGCTTCGGTCGGCGTGAAGACGCCCGCATAGATGCCGCCGATCACGACGAGGATGACCAGGAGCGCGGGCCAGACGCCGACCAGCGAGCGCATGCGGTCGCGCCGCGCGCATCTTCTCGCAGCGTCGGCGCCAGCGCCGGCTTCCACGCGCACCACGAGCGCGATCACGACGCAGTAGAACGCGACCGCCGATCAGGCCGGGGATCAGCGCGGCCTGGAACAGCTTGGCGATGTTCTGCTCGGTGACGATCGCGTAGACGACGAGGATGATCGACGGCGGGATCAGCAGATCGACCACGCCGCCGATCGCGATCGTGCCGGTCGCGAAGCCCGGCTCGTAGCCGTAGCGGCGCAGCTCGGGCAGCGCGGCGCGCGCCGAAGGTCGCGGTGGTCGCGACCGACGAGCCGCAGATCGCGCCGAAGACCGTGCAGGCGCCGATCACCGACATAGGCGAGCCCGCCGCGCAGGTGGCCGACCACCGCGCGCGCCGCCGCGAACATGTCGCGCGCGAGCCCGGAGCGCTCCGCGAATGCGCCCATCAGGATGAACAGCGGGATGACCGACAGCGTGTAGTTCGCGAACAGGTGATAGGGCGTCGACTTCATGTAGTTGAGGAAGCGTCGCCAAGCCGGCGAGATAGATGTAGCCGACGCTGCCGGTCACCAGCATCGCGAGCCCGACCGGCATGCGGAGCGCGATCAGCACCAGCATCGCGACGAAGCCGAACGTCGGCGATCGCGGCGCCGCTCATCGGCGCGCCCCGCAGCAGCGCGCAGCGCCGTCGCCGAGCGCGACCGACCGCCAGCAGCGCCGCCATCACGGCGCAGAGCGGCGATCGCCCAGCCGATCGGCAGGCCCAGCATCATCGAGACGGTATTGCTGCGCAGCGAGTCCCACGCGCCGAGCGCGAGCCGCCAGGCGATGATCGCCGCCATGCCGGCGTAGACGAGGTCCCACAGGCGTCGAGCGCGTTGCGCACCGACGCCGGCAGCCGAGTCGTGAAGGTGTCGACCATGATGTTGCCGCGATGCGCCTGGCACAGCGGCAGGAACGAGAACACCGCGAGCGCGGTCGCGATCTGCACCAGTTCGATGTCGCCGGCGACCGAGACAGCTGATCAGCCAGCGCATCAGCGACGCTGACCACCACCATGATGGCGGCGGCGAGCATGAGCGAGGCCGCCCGCGATCGCGAGCGGCCGCGTTACGGCGACGAGCGGCCCGTTGTCGACGGACCGGCCGCCAGCCCCCTCCCCCGCCTCGGCCATGCGGCGATGATCCTAGGCCTTTTCGTGCTTGGCGACCAGCGCGCGCGCGTGTCTCCACGCAGCTTGCCGCCGTCGATGCCGCTGTCCTTCACCTGCTTGATCCAGGCCTCGATCACCGGCTCGGTCGCCTTGCGCCAGCGCGCGGCCTCCTCGGCTCGAGATGCCGCTGACGGTGTTGCCGCGCTTGCGCACCATGTCCTCGACCACCGGCCTGATCGTCCCACATCTGGCCGGCCATGTTGGCGGCGAACTGGCCGGAATTGGCGTCGATGACCTTCTTCAGATCGGCCGGCAGCGACTTCGTACTTCGCCTTGTTCATCGCGAGGATGAAGGTCGCCGTGTAGAGCGTCGGCGAGCCCGGGATCTCGGTGTGGAACTTGAGCAGCTCGTGCACCTTGACGGCCGGCACCACCTCCCACGGGATCACGCAGCCGTCGAGCACGCGCTGCGCCAGCGCCTCGGGCAGTTGCGGGATCGGCATCGGGATGCCGTTGGCGCCGAGCGCCTTCAGCGCGTCGCCGGCCAGCCGCGTCGGCGAGCGCAGCTTGCAGGCCCTTCAGGTCGTCCATGGTCTTGATCGGCTTGTTGGCGTGGATCAGCCCGTGGTCGTGCGCCCAGAGGCAGATCGGATGCACCTCCTTGAACTCGTCGCGCAGGTTGCGCCTCGGAGAATTCCTGCACCGCCTTGGCGTTCGGCACGCGCGCGCTTGGCGGCGACGAACGGCAGCTCGAACACCTCGATGGCCGGGGAAGCGGCCGGGCGTGCTGCCGGGCAGCGTCCAGACGAAGTCGACGACGCCGTCGCGCGCCTGGTCGAACAGCTGCGGCGGCGTGCCGCCGAGCTGCATCGAGGGGAAGATGTCGATCTTGATGCGGCCGCCGGATTCGGCCTCGACCTTCCTGGCCCACGGCGCCAGCAGCTTGGCGTGGCCGTTCGAGACCGGCGGCAGGAAGTGATGCATCTTCAGCGTGACCTGCGGCGTCTGGCCCCAGGCGACGCGCGCGACCGCCGGGGCCGCGACCGCGGCTCCGGTCCATTGCAGGAACTGGCGGCGGGCAAGCTTCATCGGTTCCTCCCCTGATGAGGCCGCTTCGGCGGCCCCGGTTCATTCGGCGACGGCCGCATGCTTGGAGCGCGGCCGCAACGCTGATATTTCGCTAATGGCAAATCGGCCGCCGGGCAAGCGCCGGCAAACCGAACGCCTTGCCAGATTTCGGGAAAAGGTGGACCGGACCCGGGCGCCTAGCCCGCGTCGTCATTGCGAGCGAAGTGTCAAGCCCGGAGAGATGACTGACGGGTGTTCGGGGTGCTGGTCACGCCACCTTTTCCGCTTTCGGGGACACACCCGACGTGGCAGGACCTGCTGCTGCCTCGACCCCGGTCGTGAATGACCCCTTGCAGACATCGGCCGTTCGGTTCACCGAACGAAACACCGTCGCTCCTGCCATCGGCGCGCCCATGCTTTGCCGCACTATTAGGGGAGGCTATGTCCCACGCCTCGGCAGCGGCGATGGCCTTCCCGGCCGAAGTGCAAGTGCCGCCGCTTGACGTTCGTGGACACCACGTAGGCGAGCAGATCCTGATCCAGATCAAATCACGCCGCACGCCGTGGTGCGACGCTGATCTGCGGTCGCAACCTTCGCCCCCCTTGCCCCGGCGACCGCGGGGGACGCGCGGCACGTTCCTGTCTGCGACGCGCGTCCCTCGACCGGACAGAGGCGCAATGACCGGAGCAATCCTTGGCAGCAGTGGCCGGGGTGTCGTCTGCCACAAGTGGAGCATGCCGATGTGGATCCTGATGTACGTCTTCTCCTACTCAGTCAGTCCGGCCGCTACAAACGACAGGGCGGAATGGAGGCTCCTCCCAACCGTGGTGTTCCAGGAGTTCTCGAATGAAGAGCGATGCAGGGCGGCCAAGTCGACACTTGAGGAAAGCTTAAAGGAGGCGGGAGCCAAGCTAAGAAGTGGCTTAGAAGACTTGAAAAGCATAGGTAAGGCTGACCCAGCGCAGATCATCATTGCCTTTAATGTGGAATGCCTTCCGAAATAAGGTCGGCGACCACGACCGCGCCATCATCACCTCGACGGGACAGGCGGCAGGCACCGGGCGACAGACAGGCGAGCGATGGCATGATGCTGCGGATCGAAGATGGGAGCTGCTGGTAGCTCCCGGCCGAGCACACAAAGGCGTTGGACAAAGCGTTGCGGACCCATCACGCTTTAACCTCGCAAAATGAAGTTCATCGATCGCATCGTGGCGGACAGTCTGGACATGGTCTCAACCACACGGCCGGACCTTCGCTGCCGCGGCGCCAGCTGGGGTGCAGGCCGTAATGCTAGTCTGGCTGGAGCAGTTCCTGGTCCGCTATCCGGAGCTCGCGCTCTTCCTAGTGATCGCTGCGGGCTACTGGATTGGAAGCTTCAAGATTGGGGCGTTCAGCCTCGGGCCGGTCACCGGCGCTCTCTTTGCTGGCCTGTTCGTCGGGCAATTCGCACATGTGCCCGTTTCGGACATGACCAAATCCTTCCTGTTCCTGCTGTTCCTGTTCGGGATCGGCTACTCGGTCGGCCCGCAGTTTCTGCAGGCACTGAAACGCGATGGGCCGAAGCCGGTGCTGCTGGCCCTCGTCGTGTGCATCACTGGTCTTGCGGCTTCGATCCTCGTTGCCAGAGTGCTGCGGCTGGATCCGGGCTTTGCGGCTGGGCTCATGACCGGTGCCCTAAGCCAGAGCGCCGCCATCGGAACGGCAACGGACGCGGTGAACGCGCTGCCGTTGCCCGAGGCGGACCGTGGAGCGCTCGTTGCCCACATCGCCGTCGCACATGCGGTCTGCTACATCTTCGGCTATGCCGGCGTGATCATCTTCTGCACGTTGATTGCTCCGGCGCTCCTCCAGATCGATCTGAGAACGGAGGCACTGAGGCTCGAGCAGGCGTTGGGAATGACCCGCGCCAAACCGGGCCTGGCATCCGCCTGGCGGAAATTCGAGCTGCGCGCCTATCGATTGGCTGCGGATCCCCCCTGGCCGGACTCACCGATCGCCGCTGCAGAAGCGCGTGTGCCTGAACACCGGCTGTTCATTCACCGGCTGCGGCGAGGCGAACGCATCATCGAAGCAGAGCCCGGTGTGACGCTCGAGGCGGGCGACGTAATCGCGCTCTCTGGGCCGCGCCAGATCATCGTCGAGGTGGGACCTCGCGCCGAGGAAGTCGAGGACAGGGAGCTCCTCGACGTCCCGGTCACGACCGCCGATGTCCTGCTGACGACTCCGAAGCTTGCAGGCAGGAATCTCGAGGACGCGGCGCGGGAGGATTGGACGCGTGGCCTTTACTTGCGATCGATAAGCCGCGGCGGTCAGGACATCCCCGTCGCGGCCGGCGTCGCGCTGCAGCGCGGCGATGTGCTTCGCATCGTCGGCCCGGAGCCGGTGGTGCAGAGGGCGGCCGCGAAGATCGGCGGCATCGTCACTCCCGGCGCGAGTATCGATTTCGTTGTGTTGGGACTCGCGATTTTCCTCGGCGGCGCCATTGGTGTTCTCGCAACCTTTTCCGTCGGAGGCGTGAGAATCTCGCTGAGCACGAGCGTCGGCACGCTGCTCGCTGGCCTTCTGGTCGGCCATCTCCGCACTCATTATCCGCTGTTCGGCGGATTCCTGACGGCGCCGTCGCCTTTATGACGTCGCTCGGGCTGGCGGCTTTCGTCGGCCTCACGGGGATCCACGCGGGGCCAATCTTCCTCTCGGCTCTAAGGGAAGTGGGCATCTGGATCCTGTTCGGCGGCGTGGTGGTGACCTTGCTGCCGCAGATAATTGGGTTGTTGTTCGGCCATTTCGTGCTGCGGATGAACCCGATCCTTCTACTCGGGGGGTTGACGGGGGCGCAGACGGCGACGGCGGCGATGGCCGCCGTTCAGGAACGCTCAGGAAGTCCAGTCGCGGTGCTGGGCTACACGCCTGCATATCCAGTATCGAACATCCTGCTCACGACCTGGGGCGGGATCATCGTTGGAGTCACCGCCGGCTGAACTGTGATGAACCTTGGTGCGCTTCGGTGGCAACTATCCTCGGCTCAAGGTGTTGCCGCTCAAGGTGCCCGTGCCGCCCAGTCCGGTCGGAACCATCACCTTGAAACGTCGGACGATAAGCCCGGCGGCACAGCGCTTCATCGCGCGCGCCCGAGAGATTGCGAAGCCTCTGGCGAAGCATGATTGACCACCTACGGCTCATGTCTGCTCCTGGCACATTGCGTCGTTTCGCGGCGACGCAGCAGTTCGGTCGCTTTCAAAGCGAAGCGGACCTTCAGCGAGCCGCGCTTACAGAACCGGATTTATGGGTACGCGCCCTATGTTCAACCGCGCGGGTCGATCCGGATCAGTCGCCGGCGCGGCCGGCGGTGCAACCGGCGGCGGTGCGTGGGGTGCGCCGGCGGAATGACCGGCGGGCACCGCCGAAACGGCAGCGGCGGCATCCACCTGCACCAAACGGCGATATTCCCGGAACCCGAATGGAAGGCTCGCCAGGTACAGGACGGTACCGATGGTGAGAACCTCCCACGGATAGGCGATCAGCAGCGCGACGAACAGCAAGACCAAGAGGAAGACCGGCACCACCATGTCGGGCGGAACGCGCTTGCCGATCTTCTTGCCCGACAGCACGGGCAACCTCGACACCATCAGGAAAGCGATCGCGAGCGTATAGACGAGCGTGACCACGACCGGGAAACCGACGCGCGGGATCCCCAGCAGGTGGACGTAGATCGGGAGCAGCACCGTGATCGCGCCCGCAGGTGCCGGCATGCCGGTGAAGAACTTGGCCGACCAGGCCGGCTTGTTGGGATCGTCGATCGCGACGTTAAACCGAGCGAGCCGCAGGCCGGCGCAGATCGCAAACACCATGGCGGCGATCCAGCCCGGCGCCTTGAGCTCGTGCAGCCCCCAGAAATACAGGATCAACGCCGGGACGACGCCGAAATTGACGAAGTCGGCAAGGCTGTCGAGCTCGGCGCCGAAACGCGACGTGCCCTTGATCATGCGCGCGATGCGGCCGTCGATGCCGTCGAGCGCGGCCGCGAACACGATCGCATAGAGCGCGTATTCGATCTTGCCCTCGATCGCGAGGCGAAGCCCGGTCAGACCGGCGCACAGCGCCAGCAGCGTGATCAGGTTCGGCACCAGCAGGCGGATCGGAATGGCCCGAAACCGCGCGCGGCGGGCCTCTACCCGTTCCGGATCGAAAGGCGGAAAGATCATTGCATCAATATAGCGAAAGGCTCGCCATGCCGCCATGCCCCCATCGGGCTCGTGTCGTAAGCACACGAGTTGTCCGGGTTAGGTAGCACACGAGTTGTCCGGTTTTGTTCCCTGCGCAGGAGCAGGGACGATGAACCGGACGGCGTGGCTACAGGACCGCAGGATGCAGAAGTTTCGGGATGTTTTGAGCCGCTGGGAGCGGCGTGAGCTGTCGATGCTGGAGGCAGGCGAACTCTTGGGGATGTCGGAGCGGCAATTCCGGCGCTACCGCGAGCGCTACGATGAGGATGGGCTCGAGGGGCTGGTCGACCGGCGGCTCGGCAAGCCGTCGCCGAAGCGGGTTCCGGGGCGGGAGGTGCGGCTGATGCTGGAGCTATACCGGGATTGCTACCGGGGCTGGAACGTGAAGCATTTTCACGAGCATCTGGTGCGCGACCATAACTTCCAGTGGGGCTACACGTGGGTGAAGACGCAGCTGCAGGCGGCCGGGTTGGTCGATCGGGCCAAGCGGCGCGGCGCGCACCGGCGCAAGCGCGAACGCAAGCCCTGCGCGGGCATGATGCTGCACCAGGACGGCTCGCGCGCGGCCTGGTTGGACGGGGAGCCGATGCTCGACCTGATCGTGACCATGGACGACGCGACGAGTACGATCTATTCGGCATTTCTGGTCGAGGAGGAAGGCACCGCCTCGACGTTGCGGGCGCTGCTGGACGTGTTCAGCGCGCACGGCCTGCCGTCGAGCCTCTATACCGATCGCGGCAGCCATTACTTCCACACGCCGAAGGCGGGCGAGGCGGTGGATAAGGACCGGCTCACCCAGGTCGGCCGGGCGCTTGATCGGCTGGGGATCGAGCACATCCCGGCCTATTCGCCTGAAGCGCGCGGACGCTCAGAGCGCATGTTCGGCACGCTGCAGGACCGCTTGCCGAAGGAGCTCAAGCTTGCGGGCATCAGCGACATCGCAGCCGCCAATCGGTTCATTCGCGAGGTCTATCTGCCGGCGCACAATGCCCGTTTCGCCAAGCCGCCGACGATCGCGGAGAGCGCCTTTGTGTCGGTCGCCGATCCGGCCGGCCTTGCCGAGATCCTGTGCGTCGAGGAGGAGCGGGTCGTCGCCCGCGACAACACCGTCGCCTATGCGGGCATGCGGCTGCAGTTGCCGCAAAGCCGGGCGCGAGCCCATTACGTCAAGGCCCGCGTCAAGGTGCATGAATACCCGGACGGCGCACTCGCCGTGTTCCATGGGCCACGCTTGTTGGCGCGCTACGACGCCGCCGGCCAACCGCTTGCAGCAGGAGACTTGAAGGCCGCCGCGTGACCCGCTTCGACGCGCAACTTCAATGGCTTGTGGGTTTGTGGACGACGCAAGCGGCGTCGCCCACAAGCCCCACAAGCCAGCAGCAGAAACAAACAGAAGCGGACAAATGATGTGCTACCAAAACCGGACAACTCGATTAGCTACCGACATGCCCCCATCGGGCTCGGCGCGCCTCGGCCCTGCGGCGGCCTATTCGACCGCTGGGCGAGCATAGACATGCAAAACCTCGGCCAACTCCTCCCGGCTTGCCCTTGGGCGCTGCACATAGGCGGCCAACAGCGCGGCCGGAGACGCATCCAATATGCGGCCTGCCCGGCGCCGCATCCGCAACACCGCCGAATAGCCGTTGGCGCCGAGACCGGCGGTCCGGCAGAGCATGGCGGCGGCCTCTTGCCAGTGAGCCGTGAGGGCGCGCGCGACGATATCGGCCTCGACCGAGAGGCGCGTGCCGATGAGCGCGGCGATATCCCGGTCGCGGTCGGCGTCGGCGAGGCGGATCACCGCCTCATCGAGCGTAACGGCGCCGTCCGCGAGATCGCGCTGCAAGGTCTGGAGAAGATCGCTGCTCATGGTCGTGCACGGGGCTTGTACGTCCGCCACCGTCCACTTTACGGATCAATTGAATCGATCGCGTTAACCGGATCGAAAGAAATCGCTTAACGGTCGTTAAGGATTGCGGCGCAAAGCGAGCGCGCGCGCGCGCGATGCTTCAGCTCACGCGAAAGGCCGGTTCGCGATCGGGCGCCCGCACATCGGCGATGACCGTTTCGCCGGCGACGGCCGTCTGCCCTTCCGCGACCAGGGGCTTGATCCCCTCCGGCAGGTAGACGTCCAGCCGCGAGCCGAACCGGATCAGGCCGAAACGCTCGCCGATCAGGATCCGGTCCCCTTCCCGCACGAAGCACACGATCCGCCGCGCCACCAGCCCGGCGATCTGCACGACGCCGATCTTGCCGTCCGGGGTCTCGACCACAAGCCCGTTTCGCTCATTGTCCTCGCTCGCCTTGTCGAGGTCCGCATTGATGAATTTCCCGGCCCGGTAGACGATCCGCGCAATGCGGCCGCTCGCCGGGCTGCGGTTCACATGGCAATTGAACACGTTCATGAAAATAGAGACCCGCCACAACGGCCCGACGCCGAGATCGAGCTCGGCCGGCGGTATCGCGGTCGTCACTTTGCTGATCGTTCCATCGGCCGGCGAGACGACGAGGCCGTCGCGCAACGGGCTGACGCGCGGCGGATCGCGAAAGAAGTAAGCGCACCACGCGGTCAACAGCAGCCCGATCCAGCCGAGCGGCGACCAGATGAGGAACAGGATGAGCGCAAGCAACGCAAACGCGCCGATGAACGCGTAACCCTCCCGATGAATCGGAGCCAACTGGGAGCGGATCGAAGTCAGAATGGACATGGGGACCTACGTCGTAGGGCGCCCCTTGTGGGCGCCCGGCTCGATACCACAGAACCGGCCGCCAAAAAGGACAACCGCATGGGCCACGCCAACGTCCTCAGCCTGCCCCGACTTGATCCGGTGCATTCCCGGACGAAGTCCGGGAATGCCTCGAAGCACGCACTGCGGCGCCGCCGGCGACCTCTGGAGCATTCCTCGGATCAAGTCCGAGGACAGGCTCTTCGAGACGCGGTCCTTCGGACCGCTCCTCAGGATGAGGATGTGGTGTCGACCAGGGTCCGAGGCGAGGTTACTCCGCGGCGTCGGCCGCCAGGCTACTCGGTTCAACAGCCTCCGCCACGCTCTCGGCGACCGGCGGCGGATTGCGGTTCGGCGCCGTGCGCTGCTCGTCGGCGCGGGCGAGCTTCTCGCGCGCTTCTTCGGCCTCGCGCTGCCGGTTCCACAGGCCGGCGTAGAGGCCGCCCTGCGCGAGCAATTCCTGGTGCGTGCCCCGCTCGACGATCTGCCCGTTGTCGAGCACGATGATGGTGTCGGCGCCAACCACGGTGGAAAGCCGGTGCGCGATCACGAGGGTGGTGCGGTTCCGCGACACGCGGTCGAGCGCGTCCTGGATCTCCTTCTCGGTGTAGCTGTCGAGCGCCGACGTCGCCTCGTCGAGCAGCAGGATCGGCGGCGACTTCAGGATCGTGCGCGCGATCGCGACCCGCTGCTTTTCGCCGCCCGATAGTTTCAATCCGCGCTCGCCGACTTCGGTGTTGTAGCCTTTCGGCGCCGCGCGAATGAAATCATCGATCTGCGCCAGCCCGGCGGCGTCCTCGACGGCGCCGTCGTCGGCCTCCCATCGCCCATAGCGGATGTTGTAGCGGATGGTGTCGTTGAACAGCACCGTGTCCTGCGGGACCATGCCGATGGCGGCGCGCAGCGACGCCTGGGTGACGTCGCGAATGTCCTGCCCGTCGATGAGTATGCGGCCGCCGGTGATCTCGTAGAACCGGAACAGCAGGCGCGAAATGGTCGATTTCCCCCCACCCGACGGGCCGACGATCGCGACGGTCTTCCCGGCCGCAACCTCGAAGCTGATGCCGTTGAGGATCGGCCGCTCCGGCTCGTAGGCAAATCGCACGTTCTCGAACCGGATCGCGCCATCCGACACCTGCAGCGGCCGGGCGCCCGGCAGGTCCTTGATCTCCGGATCGCGGGCGAGGATGCCGAACATGGTCTCGATATCGGTCACCGCCTGCTTGATCTCGCGATAGACCATGCCCATGAAATTGAGCGGCTGGTAGAGCTGGATCATCATGGCGTTGATCATGACGAAGTCGCCGACGGTGTTGCGCCCCGCCATGATGTCATAGGCGCACATCGCCATCGTGATGGTGAGCCCGGCCGTGAAGATGAGCGCCTGGCCGGAATTGAGCACCGCGAGCGACGTGTAGGATTTCACGCTGGCGCTCTCGTAGCGTTCCATGGACCGGTCGTAGCGGCGCGCCTCGCGTTCCTCGGCGACGAAATACTTCACGGTCTCGTAGTTGAGCAGCGAATCGACCGCCTTGGTGTTGGCGTCGGTATCGCTGTCGTTCATGCGGCGGCGGATGCCGATGCGCCACTCGGTCGCCCAGTAGGTGAACCACATGTAGAGCGCGACTGCGACCACGATCACCAGCACGTAGCGCCAGTCGAACGCATAGAGCAGCACGCCGACGATCATGCCGAGCTCGATGATCGTCGGCATCAGCTGCAGGATCACCATGCGCACGATCACTTCGATGCCGTTGCGGCCGCGCTCGAGCACGCGAGTGAGGCCGCCGGTCTTGCGCTCGAGATGGAAGCGCAACGACAGCTCGTGCATGTGCTTGAAGGTCATGATCGCAAGCCGCCGCACCGCGTGCATGGCGACCTTGGCGAACACCCCGTCGCGCGCCTGCGTCAGCAGCGCCATCAGCAGCCGCATGCCGCCGTAGGCCATGGTCAGGACGATCGGGACCGCAACCGCGTATCCGGCTCCCGATATCGGGAACGGCCCAGTCGGGTGGCCGGCCAACGCATCGGTCGCCCACTTGAACGCAAACGGGACCGCAATCGTCGCGAGCTTGGCCACCAACAGCAGCAGCATCGCCGCCACGACCCGTAATTTCAGGTCCCGGCGATCCGACGGCCAGATGTACGGCCAGAGATTCTTCAACGTGGGCAGCAAGGCGCCGCGGTCGGCATGGACGCGGCCGGATGCGGTCGAGGGCGGGGAATCAGGCATCGATGACTTTCGAAACAGATATGGCTCGGACGCGGACCATCAAGCCGCTTCATACCATAACCGTTCCAAGCTAGGCCGATTTCTCAGGATCCGGCGATAGTTGGCGCTCGTGTGGCGTGGCGAGCGCAGCTGCCCTCCCGCTTGCGTTTGGTTTGAGCCGATGCCACATCGCCCCTTATGGCAACGATTCGAACGATCTGCGTGTATTGCGGTTCTGGTCCCGGCAACAGTCCGGCATTCGCCGAAGCGGCACGCCGGTTCGGCCGCATCCTGGCCGAAAACGGCGTGGGCCTCGTCTACGGCGGCGGCTCGCTCGGCCTCATGGGCGCGCTCGCCAAGTCGGTGGTCGAGCACGGCGGACACGTGACCGGAATCATCCCGGAATTCCTCACCGGCCGCGAAAAGGCATTCGTGCAGGCGCAGGAAATCGTCGTCACGCACGACATGCACGAGCGCAAGCGCATCATGTTCGAGCGCGCCGATGCGTTCGTGGCGCTGCCGGGCGGCATCGGCACGCTCGAGGAACTGGTCGAGCAGATGACCTGGGCGCAGCTCGGGCGCCACAGAAGCCGATCCTGATCGCCAACATCGCGGGCTTCTGGGATCCGCTCTGTGCGCTGCTCGACCATATGCAGAAGCTCGCGTTCATCCGACCGGAATTGACGATCAACCTGCTGGTCGCGGACACGGTGGAGGACATTCTGCCGAAGGTCACCGCCGCAGCACCACCTTCGCCGGATTGCCTCGAAACCAGGAAAGCGGCGCCCGTGGTCGAGCGGATGTGACCGACAGCGGCACCAAACTCTCATCCGTCATGCCCGGCCTTGTGCCGGGCATCCACGTCTCTTCTTCCGACGCTACGACAGACAAGACGTGGATGGCCGGGACAAGCCCGGCCATGACGATTGGAGAGTGAGCATGTAGCCCGGAACTACCCCGTCACGAAGGTCACCGCCTCGATGCGGTTCCCATCGAGATCGCGGATGAAGGCCGCATAGTATCCGCCGGTGCGGTGTGGCCGCAGGCCGGGCGCGCCATCGCTCGTTCCGCCGGCCGCGAGCGCCGCGGCATGGAACGAATTGACGGCCGCCGTCGAGCCGGCGCGCAGGCAGACATGCGCGCCTGTGTCCACGCCGACGGGGGGCATGTTTCGGCGCAGGTTGAGCCAGAACTCCGGATACTTCTTTCCAAAGCCGACCGTCCTCGGCCGCGTTTCGAGCTTGGCATGGTCGAGCGTCCCGAGGACGCGTTCGTAAAAGACGGTGCTGGCCGCCAGATCGGCGACGCCGATCGAGACGTGGTCGATCATGCGGCTTAGGAGCCTGTTTGAGAATGTGACAATCGGCTTGCGGATCGCTCGTTGCGTCCTTCGAGACGCGGTCCTTCGGACCGCTCCTCAGGATGAGGAGCTGGTGTATGGCGCACACAAACCTCCTCATGCTGAGGAGCGCGCGAAGCGCGCGTCTCGAAGCACGGGCAACTGCTTTCCACGCTTGAACGCATTCTCACAACCGGCGGGGCGCGCCGGCATCGATCGGCGCGGCGCCGTGGAACATGCGCGCCAATCTCGCATCGGCGGCTGCGAGCTCGCAATTCGAGCAGGGCCGCGAGGTCGAATACATCACGCAGCTCGAAAGATCGGCCGTACCCAGTCGCGCTTGGGCGTCGCGGATCGCCTCGCGCTCGGCATGCGCCGACCAGTCGTTGTTCGTCACAACCCGGCTCGGGCCGTATCCGACGATGCGGCCATCCTGGACCACGACGGCACCGTACGGCTGGTCGCCAGCCTGGATCGCCTTTTCCTTCATCGCCATGGCGGCCTCGACAAACGGCCGGTGCTCGCTTTCGGCGGCCGCAGCCGTGCGCGTCCCCGCGTCGGCGGCAGCGGCTCCAAGGACGATCATCGCCGCTCGCCGCGTGCAGGAGGACATAGCCAACTTCCCCCTCTCGACCCGTCTCACGCCGGCGCCCCCGCCTTGACCAGCTTGTAGACGATCGAATCCATCAGCGCCTGAAACGAGGCGTCGATGATGTTCGGCGAGACCCCGACCGTGGTCCAGCGCTCGCCGGTCTCGTCCTGGCTCTCGATCAGCACCCGCGTCACCGCCTCGGTCCCGCCGTCGAGGATACGCACGCGATAGTCGGTCAGCTTCAGGCCTTGGATATACTGCTGGTACTTTCCGAGGTCCTTGCGCAGCGCCAGGTCGAGCGCGTTAACCGGGCCGTTGCCGTCCGCGACCGACATCAAAATTTCGTTGCCGACCTTCACCTTGACCACCGCCTCGGCCACGGTCACCAGCCTGCCGACCGCGTTGTAGCGCTGCTCGACGCTGACATGGAAGCGCTCGACGGCGAAATAATCCGGCACCTTGCCAAGGATGCGCCGCGCCAGCAGCTCGAACGAAGCGTCGGCGGCCTCGTACGCATACCCGGTGGCCTCGCGCTCCTTGACCTCGTCGAGCAGCCGGCCGACGCGTGGATCGTTCTTGTCGACGCGGATGCCGACCCGCTCCAGCTCCGCCAGCACGTTCGATTTGCCCGCTTGATCGGACACCAGGAGCTTGCGGGTGTTGCCGACCGCGCCTGGATCGACGTGCTCGTAGGTGGCGGGCTCTTTGAGGATGGCCGAGGCGTGAATCCCGGCCTTGGTGGCAAACGCGCTCTCGCCGACATAGGGCGCATGGCGGTAGGGCGCGCGGTTGAGCATCTCGTCGAGCGCGCGCGACACGTGGGCGAGGCTTGCAAGCTTCGCGTCCGAGATTCCGATCTCGAAGCGGCCGGCAAATTCCGGCTTGAGCTTGAGCGTGGGGATGATCGAGACCAGGTTGGCGTTGCCGCAACGCTCACCGAGGCCGTTGAGGGTACCTTGAATCTGGCGCGCGCCGGCGCGCACCGCGGCAAGGGAATTTGCCACCGCCTGCTCGGTGTCGTTATGGGCGTGGATGCCGACTTGGCCCCCCGGGATGTGTTTGACGACCTCGGCGACGATCGCCTCGATCTCGTGCGGCAGCGCGCCGCCATTGGTGTCGCACAGCACCACCCAGCGCGCGCCGCTTTCATGCGCTGCTTTTGCGCAGGCGAGCGCATGATCGCGATTGGCCTTGTAGCCGTCGAAAAAGTGCTCGCAGTCGACCAAAACCTCGCGGCCCTTGGCGGCGGCGGCGCGCACGCTGTCGCGGATCGAGGCGAGGTTCTCGTCCGGGGTGGTCTCGAGCGCGACCCGCACGTGATAGTCCCAGGCCTTGGCGACGAAGCAGATCGCGTCGGCCTTGGCGTCGAGCAGGGCCGCGAGACCGGGGTCGTTGGACGCCGAACGGCCGGGCCGCCGCGTCATGCCGAAGGCCGTGAAGGTGGCGCCGAGCTTGCGGTCCTGCGCAAACAGCTGCGTGTCGATCGGATTGGCGCCCGGATAACCGCCCTCGATGTAATCGATGCCGAGCTCGTCCAGCATGCCGGCAATCGCCAGCTTGTCGTGCAGCGTGAAATCCACCCCGTTGGTCTGCGCACCGTCGCGCAGCGTGGTGTCGAACAGGTAGAGGCGCTCCTTGGCCATGGCGCGCCTCACCAGAACCGGCCGAAGACATAGATCGCGAGCACGACCGCAGCGGCAAGCACCACGAATTTGAGCGCGATGTAGTAGTACCGGTGGCGCGGAAACGGCGTGTCGGGCTTGGGCTCGCTCATCGTCCCACCTCCCTCGCCCGCTGCCCTTGTGAAGGCGTTGCAAAACTTCGGCTGTCATCCCGGAAGCCGCCGCAGGCGGCTATCCGGGATCCATGGAACATAGGCTTTCGGCACATTCTGTGAGATCGGTGTTCCATGGGTCCCGGCTCTCGCTTCGCTCGGCCGGGATGACAGCGGTTTTGCAAGGTCGCCCTTATGGGAGCGTGTCTTGGTGCATGCGGCTTGGTCATCGTGCCACCTCCCACGTGGTGCCGTCCTTGGAATCCTTCAGCACCACGCCCATGGCGGCGAGCTCGTCGCGGATGCGATCGGCTTCGGCGAAATTTTTCGCTCTGCGAGCTTCATTGCGGGCATCGACCCGCTTGTCGATGCTTACCGGATCGAGCGGCGGATCCAGCTGCCTCCCGGTGTCGCGAACCCGCACCTCGCCACCGCTTACGCGAAGTTGCGCGGGTTCCACGTTGACGATGTGCCGCCGCGCAATAGCTTTCCGTTCGCCGGAAAACCCGAGGAAGCCAAGGGCTGCTTTCAGCCGCAGATACTCATTGTCCCGGTTCAGCTTATGAAGCTCCGCAATGGCTTGCGGCGTATTCAAGTCATCCGCTAGCGCATCGACAATTCCTGGCGGAATGTCGGCCGCCGGTTGCACGTTCTCGACACGCTCGTACCATTCCCACAGAATCTTGTGAGATTCATCGAGGTTAGCGAGCGCCCAATCGATCGGCTGACGGTAGTGCGAACGCAGCATGTTGAAGCGCAGAGCCTCGCCGGGCCAGGCGTAGTCTTGCCATCCGTCCAGCAGCTCCCGGATGGTGACGAAGTTGCCGAGGGACTTCGCCATCTTCTCGCTCTCGACCTGCAGGAAGCCGTTGTGCATCCACACCTGCGCCATCGAGGTCGTGGCGAAGGCGCAGCGCGACTGCGCGATCTCGTTCTCGTGATGCGGGAACACGAGGTCGATGCCGCCGCCGTGGATGTCGAACGTCTCGCCGAGGTGCTTCCACGCCATCGCCGAGCATTCGATGTGCCAGCCCGGCCGCCCGGGCGCCGCGATGCCGGCAGGCGACGGCCACGCCGGCTCGCCGGGCTTGGACGGTTTCCACAGCACGAAATCCATCGGGTCGCGCTTGTAGGGCGCGACGTCGACGCGGGCGCCCGCGATCATCTCGTCGAGCGGGCGGCGCGACAGGCGCCGTAGTCCGGCATCGAGGGCACGCCGAACAGGACGTGCTCCTCGGCCACGTAGGCGTGGCCGGAGGCGACCAGCCGCTCGATCAAAGCCGTCATCTCGGCGATGTGCTCGGTCGCGCGCGGCTCGACCGTCGGCGGCAAGCAGCCGAGCGCCGCCACGTCCTGCTTGAAGTCGGCGTAGGTGTCTTCGGTGAGCTGCCGAATCGGTATCCCGCGCTCCGCCGCCCGTGCGTTGATCCGGTCGTCGACGTCGGTGATGTTGCGCACGTAGGTGACCCGATCCCCGTAGAGGTAGCGCAGCAGCCTGAAGAGCACGTCGAACACGATCACCGGCCGCGCATTGCCGATGTGGGCGAAGTCGTAGACGGTCGGGCCGCAGACGTACATGCGCACCCGCCGCTCGGCCTCGGGCACGGCTGAGCCTGCCCTCCAGTCGAGCGGCTGGAAGACGTCCTTGCTCCGCGTCAGCGTGTTGTAGAGCTTGAGCTCCATGGGACATCCCTGCCTGCTGGCCGGGCATCCGTTTTCTGCAGAAGATTGAGAGAAAAAGGGGCCTCAGCCAGCGATGGTCGCTAGCTGCAAATAATCCGGCAAATGCCGCACGGGCGATTAAGGCCGCTCATGGCCGGCACAATGCTTGCGCCGCCGCCCGCCGTCAAGCGCAAACCGACCCGGTTACCACTCTGCCGCCTTGCCACCAATTCGCCATCGCGCCGCCCACAAACGCGCCGGTTTGATGGAATTTTCGATGATTCAGGAACATTGGCGCGATGAACCGCATTCTCCTCGCGAGAGACTAACCCTGTGAGCCGCGACTATCCAAACCGCGACGCCTTTGGCCTCTGCGATGGACCACAAGATGCGCCCGAAACCTCTCCTCGAGCTCGAGCTGCGGCCGGTGGCGGCGCCAGCCCAGGCCAGCGAGGGCGCTTGCGTCTACGTCCTGCTGCCGACGCTTGAAGAGCTGGTGGGACGCCCCGGTTTTGGGCGAACCGATCCGATCTGGCTGCCAGGTCCCCGCCGGTGGATCGACGGCTGGACAATGTTCGGCCGCAGCCGCGCTTGGACGCTGCACTAGCTGGAGGCACACCCCCTAGCCGCGGTTAACGAGCCCTTAACGGATTGGCTCACATTGTCGGTATCCGTTGAACCGGATGCCGACGATGCGCAGCTTCGCCACCCTCCTCGGGCTTCTCTACGTCCTGCTCTCGACCGTGGCCGCGGCCGATACCCGAACGTTCATTATCGCCAACTGGCCCGATGGCTATGGCATCGACAAATGCCTCGCATCGGGCGCGCGCTGCGGTCAGACAATAGCGAATTCCTATTGCGACGCGCAGGGTTTTGGACAGGCGGCTTCGTTCCGTAAGGCCGAAGCGACCGAAGTCACCGGCGCCGTGCCGACTGTCACCGAATCGAGCTGGCGTGCCCGCCCCGAAGCGTTCGTCGCCATCGAGTGCACACGCTAGCGCGTGATGATTTCAGGTCGAAGCACCGTCGTCATTGCCGGGCTTGACCCGGCAATCCATCCCTCTTCAAGCAGATGGATGCGCGGGTCAAGCCCGCGCATGACGACTCAACATGAAACCATCACGCTTTAGCCGTCATGGCCGCGCTTGTCCCGACCATCCACGTCTTGCGTGCCGCAGCGTCGAGAAAAGAAGACGTGGATGCCCGGCACAAGGTTCACGCCCGGGCCGTCCAAAAGGCCGCACCCGGGTGCCGAGCATGACGAAGAAAATGACTGACGCGCATCGCATCTAGCGCATTACTTCTCCACCCAGTCGGCGCACTTTTGCACCTCGCCGCCGGCGCCCCAGGGCATGATCGGAACCGACGAGGTCGAGTTCTTCGGCGACCCTTCGATCAGCCGGTCCGAGTACACCATGTAGACCAGCACGTTGCGCTTGGGGTCGCAGCCGCGCACGATCTGCATCTTCTTGAAGAACAGCGAGCGGCGCTGGCGAAACACGTCCTCGCCCTGCTCGAACTTGGCCTTGAACTTGATCGGCCCGATCTGCCGGCAGGCGAGCGAGATGTCCGACACTTCCTCGGCGACGCCGACCCAGCCCTTGAAGCCACCCTTCTCCGGCACCGTGAAGTGACAGGCGACACCTTCCACGCCCGGATCGTCCAACCCATAGGTCGCGAGCTTGTCGTTCGGCGAAAGCCACTTGAACACGGTCGAGCGCTTGAAGATCAAATCCGGCTCTTCCGCCGCGACGGCTGCCGGCACCAGCGGCGCCGCAACCAGAATAATGCAAGCAAGCGCGGCCGCCGCCCAGCAACTCGTGCGCAAGCCGGCACCCGGCCCTGACTGGTCCATGGCAAAAGCTCCTCGTCGGACCGCAGGCATATGGGAACGACCGGCGCTGCGCGCGAGAGGTCAGCCGGCGGGATCGGACGCACCGGCAAGCGCGATCGCCTCCTTCAGCACGTCGAGGTCGCCGATGTGATTGGCGAGAATGAGCACGAGCCGCGCATTGAGCGCGGCGCTCTGCTCGGCGTTTCGGTCCCGATGCGCGTCGACCAGCGTGACGTAGGCCTCGTCGGGGCTCGCGAACCGTGACGTCGTGATCAGCTTGGACATCGCTCTCACCCGCCGAGGGCGCGCGCACGCGCGGCGTCGACTTTTCCACGATCGAAGGCGCGCCACCGCGCGCACAGGTGCTGATCCGGCCGCAGCAGATAGGTCGCGCCCGGGGTCGCATCGAAGCGTTGCGCGAAAAGCCCTTCGTCGTCCGACAGATCCTCGCCGATGACGGTGAGCTTGATCTCCGCCGGCACGTCCGGCCGCGCGCCATCCGGCACGTGAAGCACCTCGAATCCGCCGGCGAGCCGCTCGAGCAGATAGCCGCTGCGGCCATCGCGACGGCGCATCGGCGCGTCCGGCACCGGCGCGCCGAGCTTCGCGGTGCCGCCAAACGCCGCCTCGTCCGGCGTCGACAGCGGCGAGTCGTAAACCGTTGCGATCGAAAGCCGCCCGGAATTGACCATGCGGCGCGCGAACTCGGCCGCGGGCGCGAGCGCAAGCACGGCGTTGCGCAAATGCCGCTCGGCTTCTGAGCGCGGCGCGATGAAATCGGTCGAGCGCGTCGAGTGGCCGATATTCTCGTCCGCCGCCTGCACGCGCTCGACGTCGTAGCTTTCGATCAGCCGCTCGCCGGCCCTCGCCCTGCAGCACCGCCGCCAGCTTCCAGGCGAGGTTCTCGGCGTCCTGCACGCCGGAATTGCCGCCGCGCGCGCCGAACGGCGACACCTGGTGCGCGGAATCGCCGGCGAAGATCACGCGGCCGTGGACGAAACGATCGAGGCGGCGGCAGTTGAAGCGATAGATCGATACCCATTCGAGCTCGAAGTCGCGGTCGCCGAGCACGCGCTTGCAGCCGCGGCAGCACCCGCTCCGGCTTCTGTTCCTCGGCCACGTCGGCATCGGGGCCGAGCTGCAGGTCGATGCGCCAGACATTGTCCGGCTGCCGGTGCATCAGCGCCGACTGGCCGGAGTGGAACGGCGGGTCGAACCAGAACCGCCGCTCGGTCGGGAAATCCGCCGCCATGCGCACGTCGGCGATCAGGAACTTTTCCTCGAAGGTGACGCCCTCGAAGCCGAGGCCGAGCAGGTCGCGCACCGTCGAGCGCGCGCCGTCGGCGGCGATCACCCAGTCGGCGTCGAGCCGGTAACGCCCGTCCGGCGTCTCGATCGTGAGCCGCACATCGTCGTTGCGCGGATCGATGCCGACGACCTTGTTCTTCCAGCGCAGATCGATCGCTGCCGATCTCGTCGACGCGATCGACCAGCGCCTTCTCCAGATAGTATTGCTGCAGGTTGATGAAGGCCGGCATCTTGTGCCCGTCCTCCGGCAGCAGGTCGAACGAATAGGCGAGTGCGTCGCCGAGAAACACCTTGCCGAGCTTCCAGGTGACGCCCTGCGCCACCAGCCGCTCGCCGACGCCGAGCCGATCGAGGATCTCCAGCGTGCGCTTGGCGTAGCAGATGCCGCGCGAGCCCTCGCCGATGCGGTCGGCATCGTCGAGCAGCACGACCGGCACGCCGCGCAGCGCCAGATCGATCGCGGCGGTGAGACCGACCGGGCCCGGCGCCCACGACGACCACCGGATGGTGGACCGGCGTGCGCGCGTCCTGGTCGGCGAGCGGCGGTAGGCGTAGTGGTAGAGCGTCTTGCGCATGTCTCAACGCCGTCGTTCTTCCCACCGGCTGTCATCCCGGCCGAGCGCGTAGCGCGAGCCGGACCCTGAATCACTGACCTGTCGTCGCGCTCGGCAGCACCTGCTGCGACCGCGACAGGCCTGCTACGCTGTATCGCTGACTCGATTGCGAGCCGAGCCCAAACTCCGTGAGCCGTGCGTGGGTCGAAGACCTCAGCGCTGGAAGCGGTATCCGACCGATAGGCGGCACGCGCTGCAGGACGGGTCCCTACGCGATGTCGCCTGAACCCGCCGGCTACGAATTTCGCCGCATCCTCTACCCCTGCAGCGCCGCCCACATCTCGCGGTCGCGCTCGGCGGTCCAGATCACCGGCCAGTCGATGCCGCGCGCCTCGTCGTAGGCGCGCGAGACGTTGAACGGCATGCAGTGCTCGTAGATCGCGAACGACGAGAACTTCGGGTCCATCACCCTGCGCGCCGCGTCGAACGCCTGCTTGAGCGAGTAGCCCTTGGCGACGCTCGCCGACACCGAGCCGTAGAGCGTCGAGAGGAAATCGCGCGTCATCGCGATGCCGTCGGCGACCTTGTCGGGCGTTGCCAGCGCGGCGCCGCGGCCCGGCACCAGCGCGCTTGGCGTTGAACGCCGCCAGCCGGTCGAGCGTCGCCGGCCAGTCGGTGAAATGCGCGTCGCCGCAGTAGCAGGCCGAGTGGTACTCGACCAGATCGCCGGAGAACACCACGTCGGCGTCCGGCACGTAGGCGACGACGTCGCCGGCCGTGTGCGCGCGGCCGATGTGCTGGATGCGCACCTCGCGCTTGCCGAGCCACACCGTCATTTGCTCCGGGAACGTGATCGTCGGCCAGGTCAGCCCGCGGCACCGACTCGGCGGCGCGGAACAGGCGCGGAAAGCGGCCCATCTCGGATTCCATGTCCTGCTGGCCGCGCTCGACGATCAGCTTGCGCGTCGCGTCGGACGCGAGGATCTCGGCGTCCTGATAGCCCGAGGCGCCGAGCACGCGCACCGCATGGTAGTGCGTCAGCAGCACGTAGCTTGATCGGCTTGTCGGTGACCTGGCGCACGCGCGCGATCACGTCGAGCGCCATCACCGGCGTCGCCTGCGCGTCGATCACCATCACGGCAGTCGTCGCCGACGATGATGCCGGAATTCGGGTCGCCCTCGGCCGTATAGGCGTAGAGGCCGGGGCCGATCTCGTCGAACGAGACCTTCTTCTCGGCAGTGTCGGCGGTGGACGCGAACGTCGGCCTTAGCCATGCTTAACCCTCATTGCCGGCGATGAATTCCAGCCGGTTGCCGAGCGGATCGAACACGTGGAAGCGGCGCGTGCCGGGAATGTTCATCGTCCCAGGCGAGCTCGAAACCAGCGCCCGCCAAACGGTCCGCCAGCGCGTCGAGGTCGGCGACCGTGAGCGCCGGATGCGCCTTGCGCGCCGGCGCGAAAGTCCTTCTCGACGCCGAGATGGATCACGGCCGGGCCGCTCCGCAGCCACAGCCCGCCGCGCGCGGCCAGCGCCGGCGGCTTCGCGCAGCTCGGTCATTCCGAGCAACGCCGACGTAGAACGCGCGGGCATTCTCTTCCGCGCCCGGCGGGATCGCGAGCTGGACGTGATCGAGGCCGACGATCACCGGCGTCGAGCGCGGTACGGCGTCATGCGACTGCAGTCCGGTCGCCCGATCGCCATCACACTTCCCGCCCCAGCATGGCGTCGACCGAATAGCGTCCGCCGCCATGGATCAGGAAATGGAACACCACGATTGCCCAGAACAGCGGATATTCGAAGCCTTCGCTCGATCCAGGTGAAACCGTTCGGCCAGTGGTGAGTGATCGCCGTGAGCAGGAAGATGAAAATCGGGATGCAGGCAAGCCGCGTGAGGAAGCCGGCTGCCAACAGCAGCCCGCCGAAGACCTCGGTGCAGCCGAGCAGGATCGCCCAGAACATGCCCGGCCGGAAGCCGCTCTCCTCCAGGAAGGCGGCCGAGCTTACCGGATTGATGAACAGTTTCGGATAGCCGTGCGGCACGAATGAGAGCCCCGCGACGATGCGGATCAAGGTTTCGGTATAGGGCGCGAATACCCGATAGATGCCGCCGAGTGCCGGAATGATCAGCCGCGACGTTGCAACTTCAGTCATGTCATCCTCCCTTGCCCAGGCTCCTGAACCCGCGATCGATGGCCCCGAAATCGCTCGGCCTTGCGTATCGCACCCTCCCCCGCGACAAATCGCGCACTACGCCGGCGGGGCACCCGGCACGAGCCTCTTTCGGCGACGCACCCTTCATGCCATAGCGACCGCATCTACGGGTTACCGGGGCCGGAAGCGGCCTCCGCACCAGAACCTCGAGCGCCGCGAAGGCGCCTCACGTTCAACAGCGAGGTTCTCCCATGACGCTCAAGAGACGGCAATTCCTTACCGGCGGCGCGACCGCGCTGGCGGCCGGCGCGGTCGCGAGCCCGGCCATCGCGCAAGGCGCGCCGGAGATCAAATGGCGGCTGACGTCGAGCTTCCCGCGCATCCTCGACACCATTTTCGGCACCGCGCAGACGTTCACCAAATACATCGCCGAGGCGACCGACAACCGGTTCCAGATCCAGACGTTTCCGGCCGGCGAGATCGTGCCCGGGCTGCAGGCGCTCGACGCGGTGCAGAACGGCTCGGTCGAGTGCGCGCAGACGCCGGTCTACTTCTATTTCGGCAAGGACCCGACGCTCGCGTTCGGCACCGGCGTGCCGTTCGGACTCAACGCGCGGCTTGCAGCATTCCTGGTGGCATTTCGGCGGCGGCGGCGAGATCATCAACGAGGTGCTGGCGAAGTTCAATGCGATCGGCTTTCCGTGCGGCAATTCCGGCTGCCAGATGGGCGGCTTCTTCCGCAAGGAGTTCAACGACCTCGAGGACCTCAAAGGCCTCAAGTTCCGCATCGGCGGCCTGGGCGGCCAGGTGCTGGCCAAGCTCGGCGTCGTGCCGCAGCAGATCGCGCCGGGCGACGTCTATCCGGCGCTCGAAAAGGGCACGATCGACGCCGCCGAATTCGTCGGCCCCTACGACGACGAGAAGCTCGGGCTCCACAAGGTCGCCAAGTACTACTACTACCCGGGCTGGTGGGAAGGCGGCGCGATGATGCATCTCGTCGTCAACACCGAGCAGTGGAACAAGCTGCCGAAGAACTACCAGCGCATCGTGCAGGACGCGTGCGAAGCCGCCAACAACTGGATGCTCGGCGAAGTACGACGCCGTAAACGCACCGGCGCTGCGGCGGCTGATCGCCGGCGGCGCCGTCCTGCAAGGCGTTCCCGCGGCCGATCATGGAAGCCTCCTACAAGGCGGCGCATGAGCTCTACGATCAGATCGCCGCCACCAACCCGAACTTCAAGAAGGCGCTCGAACTCGTACATGGCGCTTCCGCGCCGAGCAGTTGCCCTGGTGGCAGGTCGGCGAGTTCTCGTTCGACGCCTTCATGGTCGCGCATGCGCAGCCGGGCGTGATCCCTCATTTGAAAGGAGAGTGCCGTCATTGCGAGCGAAGCGAAGCAATCCAGTACTGCAACGCCGATCTGGATTGCTTCGTCGCTTGCGCTCCTCGCAATGACGGAAGGGGCAGGCGTCGCGTGCCTTAGCCCGGCTCCCGCCGGTTCGGGTCGAAGTGCTTCTTGAGACCGCTCCAGCAATCGATGTAATCGTGCTGGAGCGCCGCATGTTCGGCCGCAAACTTGGTGACGCGCTGGCGGAACCGGGTCTCGAACATGAACGCGAGCGTGTTGGTGAGCTTCACCGGCTTGAGCTCGACATTGCTGGCATGTTCGAACGCCTGCTCATCCGGGCCGTGCGGCAGCATCGTGTTGTGCAGGCTGATGCCGCCCGGAACGAACCCTTCGGGCCTGGCGTCGTAGACGCCGTAAACCAGGCCCATGAACTCCGACATGATGTTGCGGTGATACCAGGGCGGCCGGAACGTATTCTCGGCGACACCCCAGCGCTCCGGAAAGATCACGAAGTCGATATTGGCGGTCCCGGGCGTTTCGGACGGCGACGTCATCACCGTGAAGATCGACGGATCCGGGTGGTCGAACAGGATGGCGCCGACCGGCGAGAAGCGCCGCAGATCGTACTTGTAGGGAGAGTAGTTGCCGTGCCAGGCGACGACGTCGAGCGGCGAGTGCGCCACCTCGGTCTTGAACAGCTCGCCGCCCCATTTCACGAACAGCGTGCACGGCTCTTCGTGGTCCTCGTAAGCCGCGACCGGGGTGAGGAAATCGCGCGGATTGGCAAGGCAATTGGCGCCGATCGGCCCGCGATCAGGCAGCGTGAAGCCGCCGCCGTAGTTCTCGCACACATACGCGCGCGCCGGACCGTCCATCAGCTCGACCCGGAAGATGACGCCGCGCGGGATGACGCAGATTTCGCCCGGCTCGATCTCGATCACGCCGAACTCGGTGCGAAAGCGCAGCTTGTTCTGCTGCGCGACGATCAGCAGTTCGCCGTCGGCGTTGAAGAAATGCTCGCGCTCCATCGACGTGGTGACCAGCACGACATGGCTCGCCATGCCGGTCATGCGCCTCGGCGTCGCCGGCCGTGGTCATGGTGTGAGGCCGGTGACGAATGTGCGCGCGTCGCTCGGAAGCGGAATCGGCCCCCAGCGCAACTGGCCGATCGGCAGGGTGCTTTCGTCCCGTTCCGGCGCGGTCCTGATCTTGCCGCGGTCGACGCGCGCGAAGCGGCCGGTGTGGCGCACCGTCGGCCGGATGCGGTAGAGCCACGACCGCTCGTTGGTCGACTGCGGCGCCGTGAACGGCGTGCCCGAGAGCTGCTCGGCGTAGAGGCCGTAGTTGACCTTCTGCGGCGAGTTGCGGCCGACCGGCAGCGCACCCGGCAAGGCCTCGGTTTCGAACGTATTGCCGAAGCCGGACATGTATCCTGACGTCATGACGGGAATTTAGTTGCAAATGTAACCAACGTCAAGCACGCGATCCGCAGGGGGTTTCTTGCCGAGTTGGCGCGCTTCCGCCATGGTCGCTGCCGGCATGGGAGCGCGCCTGCAACGACGTGGCGCGGCAGGAGCATGGACCAGGAGGGGTCTGTCGAACGCAAGGCCGCCGAGGATACGGCAGCGGCTCGGGACGCACCGTTGAAGCTCGAGGAATTCCTCCCTTACCGGCTCAACGTGGTCGCGACCCTCGTTTCTCAGGCGCTGTCCAAGATTTACGTCGAACGTCATGCCATCGGGATTCCCGAATGGCGGGTCCTGGTCACGCTCGGCCAATATGGCGTCATGACCGGCAAGGCGATCGGCGCGCACAGCCACATGCACAAGACCAAGGTGTCGCGCGCCGTCGCCGCTGCTCGAGCGGCGCAAGCTCCTGACGCGCAAGTCCAACAACGCGGACCTGCGTGAAAACCTGCTCTCGCTCACGCCTGCCGGCCGAGCCATGTACGAGGACCTGGCGCCGATCGCGCTCGAATTCTCCCGCAAGCTCACCGGCGAACTGAGTGTGTCCGAACACCAAGCCCTCGACCATGCCATCGACCGGTTGATCAAGCGTTCGTCCGCACTGGCGATGGAGGCTGCACCGCGTCGTGGCCGCGGTTAGCTGCAAGTCGCGGACATGACCAGGGCGCCGGCGCCGCAGGGGCGCCGCTCGTGGGCGCCCTCAACGACGATCCGAACAAGGCGACCCCAAGGGTCGCCGCTACGGACCAAGAACCGCGGGAGGCCAAGGTGAAGCTCTATTCCTATTTTCGTTCGTCGGCCGCCTTCCGGGCGCGCATCGCGCTCAACCTCAAGGGTCTCGACTACGAGACCTTGCCGGTGCACCTGACAAAAGACGGCGGCCACCAGTTCAGCCGCGAATTCCGCGCGGTCAACCCGCAGAAGCGGGTGCCGGCGCTGGAACTGTCCGGCGGCGACGTGCTGCTGCAATCGCTCGCCATCATCGACTATCTCGACGAGGTCCATCCGGAACCACCCTTGGTGCCGGCCGACGCGCTTGCACGAGCCCACGTGCGCGCGGTCGCGCAGATCATCGCCTGCGACATCCACCCGCTCAACAACACCTCAGTGCTGAACTACCTCCGCCACCGGATGGGCCAGGACAAAGCCGCCGTCCAGGCGTGGTACGAACATTGGATCCTCGAGGGTTTCGAGGCGGTGGAGGCGCTGATCAAGCCCGGCCCCTATGCGTTCGGCTCGCACGTGACCGTCGCCGACATCTGCATCGTGCCGCAGGTCGCCAATGCGCGGCGGCTGAACGTGCCGCTCGAGGGCTTTCCCAAGATCGTCGCGGTCGACGCCGCCTGCCTCAAGCTCAAGGCATTCGACCATGCGCGCCCGGAAAACCAGCCAGACGCCGAGTAGCGAGTGGCGAATAGCGAATGGCGAATGGAGGAGAGCGCCAACTCGCTGACACAGGCCTTGCTCGTTATTCACTTGTCCCCTGCCCGCTTTCGCCACTCACCATTCGCTATTCGCCACTCGCCATTCGCCACTCGCCACTCACTAAGAACCTCGCGTGAACAACACCGGCCGAGTCCTATTCTGGATGTCCGGCGCGCTGGTGTCGTTCTCGGCCATGGCCGTATCGGTGCGCGGGCTGGCGGACGCGTTCAACACCTTCGAAATCCTGAGCATTCGCAGCGGGTCGGGCGTGGTCTTCCTGGTCTTCCTGTTGGTTATCCGGCCCGAGCTGCGCGATCAGCTCAACCTTCGCGCCATTCGCTGGCACGCGATGCGCAACACGCTGCACTTCGGCTCGCAAGTCGCGTGGACCAAAAGCATCACGTTGCTGCCGCTCGCGACCGTATTCGCGCTCGAATTCACCACGCCGGCCTGGGTCGTGCTGCTGGCGGCCATTTTCCTGCGCGAGCGGCTGACCGCGAGCCGCCTGGCGACCGTGCTGCTTGGCCTCGCCGGCGTCGCGGTCATTCTTCGTCCGGGGCTCGAAAGCCTCCAGCCCGGTGCCCTGCTGGCGCTTGCGGCCGCGCTGGGCTTTGCCGTCATGATGGTGACGACCAAGAAACTCACCGGCACGGAGAGCACGTTCGCGATCCTGTTCTGGATGAATTTGATGCAGTTCCCGATGAACCTCGTAGGCGCCGACCCGTGGTTCGTCATGCGCCTCGACGGCGCGCACGCGCTGCCGGCGGCCGCCATGGCCTTCACCGGCCTCGCCTCGCACTATTGCCTGACCAATGCCTTCCGTGCCGGCGACGCCCAGGTCGTGGTCCCGCTCGATTTCCTGCGCGTCCCGCTCATTGCCTTCGTCGGCTGGGTGCTCTACGGCGAGGCCCTCGACCCCCTGGTTTTCGTCGGCGCCGGACTCATCATTGCCGGAATCGTATGGAATCTGCGGGCCGAGGCGCGCGGTGGGGTGCGGCGCAGCTAAGTTGCCGGAGGCGCTTGGCCGCAGGCTCCGTTCGCGGGTACACTGGAGCCAAGGGGTACCGATGACGCACAGCCGCCGTTTGCCGCTTCGCGCCTTGAGCAGTGCGTTTGCGCTCGTCGTGACCGCATCCGCCGCGCTTGCGCAGGGCGGCCCCTTGCCGCCGCCTCCCGGGCCCCCCTCCGACGGGCGGCCTCCGCTGTGCCTGCGCTTGGAAGGGCAACTGGCGTCGCTCGACCGCGGCGCCGGCGGCGCCGACGGTCGCGCCGAGCAGATCAAGCGCCACGAGGATGCCGCGAACAAACAACAAGCCGAGCTTGACCGTGCCATCGCGCAGTCGCGGCGGCTGGGTTGCGACAGCGGCGGCTTCTTCCTGTTCCGCAGCGCCCAGCACCCGCAATGCGACCCCCTCAATGCGCAGATCCGGCAGATGCGCACCAACCTCGACCAGATGCTCGCCGGCCTGAACCGCCTGCAGGGCGGTGGCGGTGCCCAGGACGAACAGCGCCGCGCGATCTTGATCGCGCTCGGACAGAATGGATGTGGACCGCAATATCGGGTCGCCGAGCCGGCGAGAGCACGAGGACTGTTCGAGTCCCTATTCGGCAGTCCCGATTCCACCGACGGCAACCTGCCGGAAGGGACGCTGGCACCGTCGGGGGCGTTCCGCACCGTCTGCGTGCGCACCTGCGACGGCTATTACTTCCCGATCTCCTACTCGACGACGCCGGCCCGATTCGGCGAGGACGAGAAGACCTGCCAGCGCATGTGTCCGGCGGCCGAGGTCGCCCTCTACGCGCACCGCACCACCGGCGAGGACATGACCCGCGCCGTCGCGATCAACGGCAGGCCCTACAGCGAATTGCCGAACGCATTCCGTTACCGCCAGGAGCTCAATGCGGCCTGCAGCTGCAGGCGCGCAGGGGAAAGCTGGGCAACGGCGCTGGGCGTGACCCCGGACGACACGGTCCAGCGGGGCGATATCGTCGTCACCGACGAGAAGGCGAAGGCGCTGTCGCAGCCGAAGGTCGAGCCTCCGCCCCGCCAGCAGCAGCCGCGGCAGGATTCGGGCCGCGGACGCAGCAACGCCCCGCCAGCGCGGCGCCAAGCCGGCCATGCCGCCTGCAACGGCGGCGGTGCCGTTGCCGCCGCCTGGCACCTCGAGCCTGCCGGCCGCCGCGCCGCCACCGACTGCAACCGACAGGCCGCGCAGCGTGGGCCCGCAGTTCTATCGCTGAGTGAGTGCCGGTACAAAGCGCTCGCCGCGGTGTGCAAATCAAATGCGAGAGCCGCGCTCTCAGTCAGCGCCTATCGCTGACGTTGACCTCCCTTCACCGTCATGGCCGGGCTTGTCCCGGCCATCCACGTCTTTCTTGCTGCAAATCGTGAAGCAAGACGTGGATGCCCGGCACAAGGCCGGGCATGACGGCGTGAGTGCAAGCTGAGCGGGATCTGCGCTAAAAATCGAACGCCTCGCTCTTGACGGCGACCGGGGTCGCCAGGACAGACGGCGTCAGGCTCCGGCAGCGGCGTGCCGGGGTCGCGGAAGCGGTTGACGATCGGGTAGCGGCGATCGCGCCCGAAACTCCGCAAGGTCACCTTCACGCCGGGCGCCGCCTGCCGCCTTTTGTATTCGGCGAGGTTGAGCATACGGTCGACCCGCACGACGGTGTCGCGGTCGAAGCCTGCCGCGACGATCGACGCGATCGGCTGCTCGCGCTCGACCAGCCGCTCCAGAATCTGGTCGAGGACGTCGTAAGGCGGCAGCGTGTCCTGGTCCTTCTGGTTCTCGCGCAGCTCGGCGGTCGGCGGCTTCTCGATCACGTTCTGCGGGATGACCGGACCGTCCGGTCCGAGCGCATCCTCCGGCTTCCAGGAATTGCGCAGCCGCGACAGCCGGAACACCTCCGTCTTGTAGAGATCCTTGATCGGGTTGAAACCGCCGTTCATGTCGCCATAGAGCGTCGCGTAGCCGACCGACATTTCCGACTTGTTGCCGGTCGTCACCACCATCAGGCCGAACTTGTTGGAGATCGCCATCAGCATGGTGCCGCGCGTGCGTGCCTGCAGATTCTCCTCGGTGATGTCGCGGTTGGTGCCGGCGAACAGCGGTTTGAGCGCGGTCTCGAAGCCTTCGACCGGCGCCGCGATCGGCACGATGTCGTAGGTAATCGCCAGCGCCTTGGCGATCGCGGCCGCGTCGTCGAGCGATTCCGTCGACGTGTATCGATAGGGCAGCATCACGGCGCGCACGCGCGAGGAGCCGAGCGCATCGACCGCGATCGCGGCGCACAACGCCGAATCGATCCCGCCGGAGAGCCCGAACACGACACCCTTGAAGCTGTTCTTGTTGACGTAGTCGCGCAAGCCCAGCATGCAGGCCGCATAGTCCGCCTTGTCGTCTTCCAGTGCCGGAACGATCACGCCTTCACAGCGCCAGCCGCGCTCGCCGCGGGAACAACGAACTGTCGTCACGCACTCGCGGAAATTCGGAAGCTGCGCCGCGAGCGACCCGTCCGCGTTGAGCACGAACGACCCCCCCTCGAACACCAGCTCGTCCTGTCCGCACACTTGATTGACGTAGATGAGCGGCAGGCCCGCCTCGGTCACGCGCGCCACCGCGACATTGAGCCGCTCGTCGACCGCGCCACGGCGATACGGCGAGCCGTTCGGCACCAGCAGGATCTCACCGCCGGTCTCCGCGATGCACTCGACCGGCTCAGGGCCCCAGATGTCCTCGCAGATCGGGACGCCGATGCGCACGCCGCGAAAGTTCAACGGTCCCGGCAGCGGGCCGGGCGTGAACACCCGCTTCTCGTCGAAAACGCCGTAGTTCGGCAAGTCGACCTTGAAGCGCAGCGCGCTGATCTTGCCGCCGTCGAGCAGCGCCACCGCATTGTAGAGCTTGCCGTCCGCGACCCACGGCGTGCCGACGAGCGCCGCCGGGCCGCCATCGGCGGTCTCGCGCGCCAGCGCTTCGACCGCCGCGCGACAGGCGGCCTGGAACGCCGGCTTGAGCACAAGGTCTTCGGGCGGATAGCCGGCGATGAACAATTCCGGAAAAAGCACGAGGTCGGCACCGTCGGCGGCCGCCTGCGCGCGAGCGCGGCGGACCCTTTCCGCGTTGCCGGTGACATCGCCGACCGTGGGGTTGAGCTGGGCGAGCGCAACCGCGAGATGGTCGGCCAAGCGAGCGTTCATGGAACTGATCTAACGGCTGCCCTGGCAGACGGCAATCACCCAGGCGGCCTACCAGAAACCGAACCGCTCGCCGAGCGCGACCAGCCAGGTCAGCCCAGCGAGCACCAGCGCGACGCCGACGGCGGCCGAGCCCATGTCCTTGATGCGGCCGATGGCTGGATTGGTTGCGGTCGTCATCTCATCGCAGAGCTTCTCGATCGCCGTGTTGAGGAGCTCGATCGCCAGCACCAGCAGGACGGCGGCGATCAAGATGACCCGCTTCCACGGTTCGGTCGCCACCAGGAAGGCGAGCGGCACCGCAACCGCCAATGCCGCGATCTCCTGCCGGAAGGCGGCTTCACTGCGAGCGGCCGCGACCAGCCCGTTCCAGGTATTGAGGGTCGCGCGCAGAATACGTTGCACGAGGTTGCTCCGGTCTTGGCGCCAAACGGGCGCGGCTGCCGCCGCGCCCGTTCGCCGATCTCCTCGGGTGATGAAGCGACGCTTGCCGTTACCGATCTGCCGTTCCGATGCCGGCGGCGCCACCGCTTACCTTGATGGGAGCACCAGGCTTCAGTGCCTTGCCGTCGAACCCGAGGACCTGGACCTCGTTCTCCACCATGCACTGAACGAGCAGCGTCTTGCCGTCCTTGCTCCAGGCGGCGCCCTGGCACCAATGGCCGACCTTGCCTTCCGCCACTTTGGTCAGCTTCTTGCCGCTGGTGTCGAGGATGACGACGAGGCCGTGGTCATTGAAGAAAGGCGAGCTCTTGGGCTTGTTGGAGCCGTTCATCGCGGTGACCGCTACGTAACGGCCGTCCGGCGACATTTTCAGCCCTTCCGGCGTCTGGCCGACCGTCACGGTGTCGACTACGCGCGGCGGCTTGGCCTGCAGATCGATCAAGCTCGCCGTGTCGGCATCGCCTTGACCGATGCCGATGTTGGCGACCACGGCGACATCGCCGCGCGAGCTGATGTCGAGCGGGTACGGGCGCAGTCCGGCGTTGATATCGCGCTTCGAATGCTCGACCTTGTTGCCGTCGACGGTGAGCACGGAGATCTTGTGATCGCCGTCACGGCTGACCAACGCGGTCTTGCCGTCCGGCGTGAAGGCGACCGCGCTCGGGCCCGACGTCTTGTCGCCCAGCTGGATCTTGCCGGCCGGCGTCAACGTCTTGCCGGAGATGGTGAACACCGACACCGTGCCCTCGGAGCGGTTGGCCACCAAAGCGAGGTTGCCGGCGCGGTTGATGGCGACCCCGGCGGCGCCCGCCCCGGACTCGATGGTGGCGACGACGGCGGGCGGCGACGCCTTCAAATCGATCACCGACACCTTGTTGTCCGGCGCGGTCTTCTTGGGATCGGCCGGATCGATCTTGGTCGCGGCGGTCACGAGGGCAAAGGACTCGTCCGGCGCGACCGCAACGCTGGAAGGCGGGCCGACCACGCTGGTCGGCGCCTTGATCTCGACCACCAGCTTGGGCGGCGAGACGTTAAGGTCGATGATGCTCACGGTGTCGCCGGCCGGATTGGCCGGAACGGTGTTGACGCCGTCGACCAGGACAGCCTTGGAGTCGTTGGCCGAAACGGCGAGCTGCGCCGACGCGTCGAACGCCGACAGCGGAAGAGCGAGAAGCCCGACCGCGAATGCCGATAATTGCGCATGACCGCGCTGCATGGGTGTCCTCCCAAGATCCTCGGTGTCTTGTGCCCGGACAGCGCCGCGCCGGGATCGCAGCCGCCGCCCACGCTACCCTAACACCGGACGGGGGACCCTGCATCCAGGGCCGTAACCCGGTCAGACCTCGCGCAACGCCGCCGCCCTTTGCGGGTCTCGCCGCCATGTGTCGCCGCACGATTTCCGCTATCACGCCCGCGTAATTTCTGGTCCCTTTGCGGTAACGACTGCGTCGGTCGCAACGAAAGAGGATGCGTACGCGGTGAAATGGGACGAGGCCGAGTGGGCCGCCCTGCTGCGGGCGAGCAATGCCGGGGACGCCGCGGCCTACGAGCGGTTCCTGCGGATCATCCTGCCGGCGCTGCGGTCGTTCGCACGGGGTGCGGTCGCGCGCACCGGATCGAACGTCGAGGCCGAGGATGTCGTGCAGGAAACGCTGATCGCGATCCACTTGAAGCGCCATACCTGGATCGAGAGCGCGCCGATCGGGCCCTGGATGCGCGCGATCGTCCGCCACAAGCTGATCGATGCGCTGCGGCGGCGCGGGCGCCACGTGCGGATTTCAGTGGAGGAGATCGAAGACATCCTGCCGGCCGAAGAGGCCGCGACCGACTACTCGCGGCACGATCTCGAACGTCACCTGCATCGGCTGCCGGCGCGGCAGCGCAGTGTCATTCAGGCAATCGGGCTCGATGGACGGTCGATCCGGGAAACGGCGGAAGCCCTGAAGATCACCGAAGTCGCCGTGCGCGTGGCGCTGCATCGCGGCGTCGCGGCGCTGGCGGCGATCATGCAGCAGGGGGTCGCATGAATACCGAGCAACTGATCCGCGCGCTGGCCGCCGATCGGCCGGGCCGGTTGCCCTCGCTCGGTGCGGGCTTTGCGGCGGCGCTCGCGGCGGGGCTGGCGGTCGCCGCGGTGCTGTTCTGGCTGATGCTCGGCCCGCGCTCCGATATCGCGGCTGCCGCCGCCATGCTTCCGTTCATCTTCAAGTTCGTGGTCACCCTCGTCCTTGCGGTGGCCGCGGCCGGGCTGGTGCTGCGGCTCGCGCGGCCGGGCGCCGCCGGCGGCGCCTGGCTGCTCGCATTGCTGCTCGGCCCGACCTTGCTCGCTCTCGGGATCATGTTGGAGCTGTTTTCGGTTCCTCAATCGGGCTGGTGGCCGAGGCTCATCGGCAGCAATTCGCTGCTATGCCTGGCGAGCATTCCGCTACTGGCGACGCCGGTGCTGGCGGCACTGGTGCTGGCGCTGCGGCAAGGCGCCCCGACCGAGCCCGCGATTGCCGGCGCGGTCGCCGGACTGCTCGCCGGCAGCCTTGGCGCCGCGCTCTACGCCGCCCACTGCGTCGACGATTCACCGTTGTTCGTGGCGACGTGGTACGGCCTCGCGATCGCGCTGGTTACCATTATCGGCGCGCTCGCCGGAGCGCGGCTGTTGCGATGGTGAGCTCAGAGCGAAGCACGCGCAGTGACGCCGATGGCTACCTCTACATCCTCCTTCGAGGCTCGGCCGCGGAACGCGGCCGAGCGCCTTAGATCGCGATGAAGATTTTTTTCAGCGAGGCCAGCCTCAAGCAGATTTCTGTTAGCGTGCGAACAGATAGCTCGATGCGCTAAGAGTTTACTGGATTGTCCGCGCCCAGGCGGACACGGCGGGCGGGGAGAGGTATGAGGCGGCCCTGCTGCGCGCCAAACTCGGCCGTACTGCGTTACAGCCCCGCCGCCGCCGGCAGCGGCCTCGCCTTGCCGGCGCGCTCGCGCTTGAGCAGCTCGGTGAGCAGAAAAGCGAGCTCGATCGACTGTTCGGCATTGAGCCGCGGATCGCAGAAGGTGTGATAGCGGTCGTTGAGATCCTCGTCGCTGATGGCGCGCGCGCCGCCGGTGCACTCGGTGACGTTCTTGCCGGTCATTTCGAGATGGACGCCGCCCGCATAGGTGCGCTCGGCGGCGTGCACGGCGAAGAAGCTCTTCACCTCCTGCAGGATGCGCTCGAACGGCCGCGTCTTGTAGCCGAGCGGCGACGTGATGGTGTTGCCGTGCATCGGGTCGCATGACCATACCACGACCTTGCCGTCGCGTTGCACCGCGCGGATCAACGCCGGCAGGTGCTCGGCAGACCTTGTCGGCGCCGAACCGGCAGATCAGCGTCAGCCGTCCCGCCTCGTTCTCCGGATTGAGGATGTCGATCAGCCGCATAAGATCGTCGGGCTTGAGCGAAGGACCGCATTTGAGCCCGATCGGATTCTTGATGCCGCGACAGAATTCGACATGCGCGTGATCGGCCTGCCGCGTGCGGTCGCCGATCCACACCATGTGACCGGACGTGCAGTACCAGTCGCCGGAGGTGGAATTCGACGCGCGTCATCGCCTGCTCGTAGCCGAGCAGCAGCGCCTCGTGACTGATGTAGAAATCGGTGGTGCGCAGCTCCGGATGGCTATCGGGATCGAGCCCGCACGCGCGCATGAAATCGAGCGACTGCGAGATGCGGTCGGCCAATTCCTGGTAGTCCTGCGAGCGCGGCGCGTCCTTGACGAAGCCGAGCATCCATTCGTGCACGCGCGCGAGGCTGGCATAGCCGCCATGCGCGAACGCGCGCAGTAGATTGAGCGTCGCGGCGGACTGCCGGTAGGCTTCGATCTGCCGGCGCGGGTCCGGCGTGCGCGCACCTTCAGTGAAGGCGAAGTCGTTGACGATGTCGCCGCGATAGCTCGGCAGCTCGCGGCCGTCGACTGTCTCGGTCGCCGAGGAACGCGGTTTGGCGAACTGGCCGGCGATGCGCCCGACCTTCACGACCGGCGAGGCAGCCGCGTAAGTGAGCACCACCGCCATCTGCAGCAGCACGCGAAAGAAGTCGCGGATGTTGTCGGCATGGTGCTCGGCGAAGCTCTCGGCGCAGTCGCCGCCTTGCAGCAGGAAACCCTCGCCCGCCGCTACCCGGCCGAGCGTCCGCCTGAGGTTGCGCGCCTCCCCGGCGAACACCAGCGGCGGGAAGGTCGCGATCAGCGTCTCGACCTCGTTCAGTGCCTGCCGGTCCGGATATTGCGGGGCCTGCACGATCGGCCTGCCGCGCCAGCTGTCGGGCGTCCAACGCTCGGACATAACTCAATCCCCTGCGCACGCGCCGCCGCATATTGCACGGCCGCGGCTCGGCTTATACACGACACCCGCCGGGGGATGCCACCTTCCCGCCTGTCCCGGCGCCGCGCAGCACGCCGATGCTGCGCGGCAGATCCCGTGACCCCGGCCACATCCTCAATGCCCTTGCATCCCGCCTACGCCCAAGTGACCGCGCTGCTCGTCGCCGTCGTGGTGCTGATCGCCGGCAACGGCCTGCTTTCGACGCTGGTGCCGCTCAGCGCCATCACCGCCGGCTTCTCCGAGCTGACCATCGGGCTGATCGGCTCGGCCTATTTCGGCGGCATGTTCCTGGGCTGCATCGCGACCCCGCGCATCGTCGCACGCGCCGGCCACATCCGCGCCTTCGCGGCGCTCGCCGCCTGCGCAACCGCGACCGCGCTCGCCCATCCGCTGATGCCCGAGCCGGTGGCCTGGGCGGTGATCCGAGCGGTGACGGGCTTTTGCTTCGCCGGCCTCTACGCCACGATCGAGAGCTGGCTGCACGACAAGGCCGAGAACGCCGTGCGCGGCCAGGTGCTGGCGCTCTACCAGATCGTGCACTACGTCGGCAGCGCCGCCGGCCAGCAGATGATCCGGCTGGCGCCGCCCGGGTCGTTCGCGCTGTTCTCCGCTTCCGCGATGGCGTTCGCGCTCTCGGTCCTGCCGCTCGCCTTCACCCGCACCGACCCGCCGACCCCTCCGCCGGCGCCGCGCCTGCGGCTCGCCTGGCTCTACCAGCTTTCCCCGGTCGCGGTGATCGGCGTCCTGGCGGCGGGCGCCGCCAACGGGACCCTGTGGTCGCTCGGTCCGGTCTTTGCGGCCGCGAGCGGGCTCGACCCCGCCGGCGTCGCCACCTTCATGACCGCGACGATCCTCGGCGCCGCGCTGGTGCAATGGCCGGTCGGACGGCTCGCCGACCGTGCCGATCGGCGCTTCGTCATGCTGTGCGCGATGGCGGTGGCCTGTGCGGCCGAAGCGACGCTGGTCGTGTTTGCGACGAGCAGTCCCGCCATCCTGATCCTGCTCGCCGCCGCGGTCGGCGCGTCCACGCTGGTGCTCTATCCGCTGGCCTCCGGCCACGCCGCCGACCTCGCCGGCCGCGCCAACATGGTCGAGATCTCGACCGGCCTGCTGCTGACCTACACCATCGGCGCGATCGCCGGTCCGACGCTTGCCGCCGCGCTGATGACGCGCACCGCGCCTGCCGCCTTGTTCGCCCACAACGGCGCCATACATTTCGCGCTCGTGCTGTTCGTGATGTGGCGGCTGTGGCGCCGGCCGCCGAAGCGGGGGAGCGGGCCTTGAGCGGGGAGGTCCTGGTCCAGGACACGACATTCGGTGCTCGCGACGGCTACCCGCTCGGCGCCACCGTGTTCGCACCGCCGACGCCGCCGCGCGCGGCCGTGCTGATCAACTCCGCCACCGCCGTGCCGCGCAAGATCTATCGCGGCTTCGCCTCATACCTTGCCGAGCGCGGCTGCGCCGCCGTCACCTACGACTACCGCGGGATCGGCGGCTCGCGACCGCCGTCGCTCAAAGGATTTGCGCCACCATGCGCGACTGGGCGGCGCTCGATGTCGCCGCCGCGATCGACCACGTGCGCCACGTGTGGCCGCGCGTTCCGCTGCTGCTGGTCGGACATTCCTTCGGCGGCCAGGCGCTTGGGCTGGCGCCGAACAACGCCCTCGTGTCGCGCGCGCTGTTCATCGCCGCGCAGGCCGGCTACTGGCGGCTGTTCACCCCGCCGGAGAACTATCGGGCCTATGGCTTCATGCGCCTGATCGGCGTGCCGGTGACGCACATGCTCGGCTACACGCCGGGGCGGCTCGGCATCGGCGAGGACCTGCCGAAGGGCGTCTTCCTCGAATGGACCGGCTGGGTCGGCAAGCCGCGCTATTTCTTCGACGACCCGACGCTCGATGCGCTGGCAAATTTTCCGCGCTTCACCGGCGACCTGCGCGCGATCGGCCTCGCCGACGATTCCTGGGCAACCGCGCCGGCAATCGACATGCTGCTTGCCGGCTTCACGGGCGCGCGGCGCGAGCATAAACAAATCGCCCCGCGCGACATCGGAGCAAGGAAGATCGGTCACTTCGGCTTCTTCCGCCCCGAGCACCGGGATGTGCTCTGGCGCGACGCGGCGGACTGGCTGCTCGAGCCTAACGATCGCTGTGACCGGCGCAACGCACGCAAGAGCGAATCGTGGGCTGCAGGTACGGATCGCGCACCCTCTTTGATGGAACGCTTGAACTTGTGCTAAATCATCAAGCATGGACGCTCCAATGAAGCGTGATGAAATCGTTTCGCGCATCCGCAGGCATGCGGACGCCATTCGTGCGCAAGGCGCCACTGCGCTCTATTTGTTCGGCTCGATCGCGCGCAACGAGGCGAACGCCGAGAGCGATATCGATGTATTCGTCGACTATGATCCCAATAGTCGCTTCTCGTTGCTGAATATGTCGGGCATCAGGCTGATCGTTATGGAGGAGGTGGGCCGCGACGTAGACATTACCACGCGCGATTCTCTACATCCTCGCCTGAGGGATGGGATTTTCTGGCCGAAGCTGTCCGTGTCTTATGAAACGGCCGAGGGACATCTCGACGACAATCGACGAGATGCTCGATCACATCGACTACGTCCTTGCCAAGGTTGGCTAGACGATCGATTCCATGAATCTGGTCGCATGTCTTGGGGATTCAAACCGGGTTTGTAGCCTTGTAGCCTGATCGTTGATTCGGTCGGCGAGGAGAGCCGCATGTCGGGACGGCGGCGGATGGTCGAGTTGAAGTTTCGAAGGAAGGATGTGGCGGAGTTGGAGGCGATCTCGCGCTCGCGGACGGAAGCCGCAAGCCGCGTGGATCGAGCGCGGGTGCTGTTGGCCTATAGGGCCGACGCTTCCTTCTATGCGGTGAGCCAGACGTTGGGCATGAGCTATCAAACCGTTCGGCGGTGCATTGAGCGGGCCGAAGAGGTTGGCGTGATGGCGTCGCTGGACGATCGCCCTCGGCCCGGCAAGGAGCCGGGCATCACGATGGAGGCGAAGGCGTGGGTGGTGGCCTTGGCCTGCCGCAAGGCCAAGGACCTCGGCTATCCGCATGAGCTGTGGACGACGCGACTTCTGGCCAGCCATGCGCGAGCGCATGGGCCGCAGGCTGGGCATGACTGCCTGGGCACTCTGGTCCAGGGCACGGTGTGCAAGATCCTCGACGCCCAGGAAGTGAAACCCCACAAGGTCCGCTACTACCTGGAACGACGTGACCCCGCCTTCAAAGCCAAGATGGCGCAGGTTCTGTGCGTCTACCGCAAGGTCGAGGTGCTGAAGAAGGCGGCCGCGACCGCGATCAAGAAACGGCAAGAGCCGAGCGACGCGGTGGCGATCGTCTCCTATGACGAGAAGCCGGGCATTCAGGCGATCGCCACGACCGCCCCGGATTTGCCGCCCGAGCCTGGCCTGCACGCGACGGTCACGCGCGAGTTCGAGTACAAGCGCCATGGCACCGTCAGCTTGCTGGCCGGCATCGATCTCATCACTGGCAAGGTGCATGCCCTGGTCAAGGACCGGCACCGCAGCCGCGAGTTCATCGAGTTCCTCAAGCTGCTCGATGCCGCCTATCCGGCGCATACGGCGATCCGCCTGATCCTCGACAATCATTCCGCCCACATCTCCAAGGAAACCAAGGCTTGGCTTGCCACCCGGCCAGGCCGCTTCGAGTTCACCTTCACGCCCACGCACGGCTCGTGGCTCAACCTGATCGAGGGCTTCTTCTCCAAGCTCGCCCGATCGGTGCTGCGCCACATCCGCGTCGGCTCCAAACAGGAACTCAAGGATCGCATCATGGCGGCCATGGACTACTGCAACCAAAACCCCGTCGTTCACACCTGGTCCTACAAGCTCAACAAGGCCGCCTGATATGACTTCGAATCTTGGAAACGCTCGACCAGCTCTCAGCGGTCGAGTTTCAGGCCGATCGCGATACACAACAAAGTGTCGAACGTTCCCTCGAAATCATTTCGGAAGCAAGTCGTCACATCCCCGAAGAGTTGAAGAAGACCAGATTGGATATACCGTGGCCACAGGTCGCTGACTTCGGCAATGCGTTGAGACACACCTGTTTTGCCGTGAATTCTCACGTCGTTTGGAGCGTCGTCGTGAACGATTTGCCAACCCTGAGAGCGGCTTTGCTTGCCTTGCAACAAACGCTAAGCTTCTCCGACTCTACTCCGCGGCCTCGCGGCGATGCCGCGCGGTCGGCTCGTGCATGGTGACGAACTCCTCGGCCGCGGTCGGGTGCACCGCCATGGTGGCGTCGAAATCGGCCTTGGTCGCGCCCATCTTGATCGCGATCGCCGACCATCTGGATCATCTCGGCGGCGTCCGGCCCGACAATGTGGCAGCCGACCACGCGATCGCTGGTCGCCGTCGACGACGAGCTTCATCAGCGCTCGCGTGTTGCGCCCCGACAATGTCACCTTCAGCGGGCGGAACGACGTCTTGATAGACGTCGACCGCGGACAAGCGCTCGCGCGCCTGGGTCTCGGTGAGGCCGATCACGCCGACCTCGGGCTCGGAGAACACCGCCGTCGGCACGTTGGTGTGGTCGACCGCGCGTCGGCTCGGCCGCCGAACACGGTGTCGGCGAAGGCGTGGCCCTCGCGGATCGCGACCGGCGTGAGGTTGACCCGGTTGGTGACGTCGCCGACCGCGTAGATGTGCGGCGCCGCGGTCTGCGAGTACTTGTCGACCGCGATCCCGCCGCCCTTGGCCGCGATCTTGACGCCCGCGCGCCTCGAGCCCGATGCCGGCGGCGTTCGGCCGCCGCCCGGTCGCGAACATCACCTGGTCGACCATCACGCTCCTGTCGTCGGAGAGGTGCGCCGTATAGTCCGAGCGGCGTCTGGTCGATGCCGATCACGGTGTGGCCGCAGCGCACGTCGATGCCGCGCCGCTTCATCTCCTCGCGCAGGTGCGTGCGCACGTCGTCGTCGAAGCCGCGCAAGATGTTCTCGCCGCGATAGACCAGCGTCACCTCGGAGCCGAGCCCGGCGAAGATGCAGGCGAACTCGACCGCGATATAGCCGCCGCCCTGGATCAGGATGCGTCGCGGCAGCTCGGCGAGGTGGAACGCCTCGTTCGACGAAATCCCGTGCTCGATGCCCGGGATGGTCTCGCCCGGGTAGGGCGCGGCGCCGGTCGCGATCAGGACGTGGCCGGCGCGCACGCGCTCGCCGCTTGCCAGCAGGCGGACCGTGTGCGCGTCTTCGAGCACCGCGCGGCTCTTGGCGATCTCGACTCCGGCATTGTCCAGGTTGGCCGTGTAGGCCGTCTCGAGCCGCGCGATCTCGCGGTCCTTGTTGGCGATCAGGGTCGGCCAGTCGAACGACGGCGTCCGATCACGCTCCAGCCGTAGCCGCCGCATCGTCGAAGTCGTGGGCGAAGCGCGACGCATAGACGAGCAGCTTCTTCGGCACGCAGCCGCGGATCACGCAGGTGCCGCCGACCCGGTATTCCTCCGCGATCATGACCTTGGCGCCGTGGCCGGCGGCGATGCGCGCCGCGCGCACGCCGCCGAGCCGGCGCCGATGACGAACAGGTCGACGTCGCGGTCGGCCAGGTTCTAGCCGACGGTTATGGCCCTTCTTGCCATATCGACGCGGAAGCGCTTCATCATGTCGTCGGAAAAGCTCTCGGCCCAGCTTTGCACCCGGGTCATGCTTCTGCTCGAGCACGCGCGGCTCGACGTCGATCACCTTCTTGCCGGCGGCGTCTTGTAGAAGGCGATCACGTCGCGCAGCTCCTTCTCGGTGAACTGCGCGGCGTAAGTGCGCGCGATCTCGTTGGCGATGTCCGCGCGCTTGCCGGCATATTCCGTTTTCAGAGCGGCCGCGACCTCGTTGAGGTCCTTCGACAGGCCGGGGTTCGTTCGCAGGAACGCGTTCTTGGCGGTCTCGATCACGCCCGGAACCAGCGGCTCGAACATGTTCATGGCGCCCTTCATTTCGATCAGTTCCTTTGCCGCCGCGACCGCGCCGGGGGACGGCTCCTGCGCCGGCGCGGGGCCGGCATGAGCAAGCGCGGCAAGCATTGCGGCGACAAAGACGATCCTTTCGCTCCGGTGCCGTGTGCGATCGATGCAGGCAGATTGAGCAACATGTCTAAAGTCCTCCGGCGAACCGATGACGATTGATTTCCATTACCCCGGCCGCGCTCTGCTCGGCTTCCCTGAAGAGCTCGTTCACATTGAGCGCGACGAACGCTCGACAACCCTTACACCTTGCGCGCCCGCAAGGATCGCCATGCTGGCCAGTCCGATGAACAGCCCATGCTCGACTACACCGGGGATCGAGCACAGGCGAGCGGCGAGGGCAACGGGGTCGGCGATCCGTTCGAGCGCGGCGTCGAGGATGAAGTGGCCGCCATCCGTGACGAAAGGATGGCCGTCGTACCCGCCGCAGCCGGCAAGGCCCCGGGGCGCCGACGGCGGCGGCCGCCCGCTCGATCGCGCGCATGGTCGCCGTTAGTCCGAACGGAACGACCTCGACCGGCAGCGGGAAGGCGCCGAGCACCGGCACCCATTTCGACTCGTCGGCGATCACGATCATGCGGGCCGACGCCGACGCCACGATCTTTTCGCGCAACAGCGCGCCGCCGCCGCCCTTGATCAACGCGAGGTCGGGGCCGATCTCGTCGGCGCCATCGACCGTCAGATCGAGCTCCGGCGTCTCGTCGAGCGTGGTCAGAGGCACACCGAGGCGCTCGGCCTGCTGCCGGGTCGCTTCCGAGGTCGGCACGCCGACGAGCTCGAGCCCGCCCGCACCCGCTCCGCCAGGAGCTCGACGAAGTGCCGGGCGGTCGAGCCGGTGCCGAGCCCGAGCCGCATTCCGGGCCGCACCTCGTCCAGCGCCCTGGCGGCCGCCCGGCGCTTTTGGTTTTCGGCGTCCATCGGGCGCGCTGTCTACAGCGGGATCAATTCGGCGGGAAGGGCTGCCGACGGCTCACGCTGCCGGGCGTGCGCTTGCACCGGCCCCTGTGCCCGGGTAGCGATGCCGCATGCCCCCCGCCACGTATCGTTTTTGACCTCGATGGGACCCTGGTCGACACCGCCCCCGACCTGATCGCGACCCTGAATGTCGTTCTTGCCGAGCAGAATGTCCCTCAGATCGCGTTCGACGAGGCGCGCGCGCTTGATCGGCGGGGGCGTCAAGGTGTTGCTGGAACGCGGCCTGCGGGCTCAGAACGTCCGGTTCACGCCGGCCGATGTCGATCGCCTGTATGACGGCTATCTCGAACGCTACGCTGCCCACATCGCCGACCGTTCGCGCCCGTTTCCCGGCCTGGAAACGGCACTCGACCGGCTGGCCGGACAAGGGTGCCGGTTCGCGGTCTGCACCAACAAGCTGGAGTGGCTGTCGGTGCGGCTGCTCGAGGCGCTCGGGCTCGCCGAGCGCTTCGCCGCGATATGCGGGCAGGACACCTTCGGTATCCAGAAGCCCGACCCCGAAATGCTGCGCCGGACCATCGCCAAGGCCGGCGGCAGCGGGACTAGCGCCATCATGGTCGGCGACTCGGCGACCGACATCGATACCGCCCGGGCGGCCGGCATCCCGGTGATCGCGGTCGACTTCGGCTATACCGAGACGCCGGTGTCGCTGCTCGCCCCCGACCGCGTGATCAGCCACTTCGACGCGCTGCCGGCAGCGGTGGCTGAGCTGATGCGAGGACCGAGCGAAAATCGCCGAAGGGCGCCGCGAGGGTGACGGCAGCGAGGCTGACGGCCCGTTGCGCACAAACGGGGCCCTTCGTATGGTCCGCGTACGGAGCAGAGGTCGCGGGCCGCGCATGCGTAGCGTCATAATGCGCTCGGTGCCGGGGTTCGCGGGCGCGCTCGGTGGATGCTCCGGATGGCTGCCGAGCTGGGATCTCGGCATCAGCAGGGGCGGTGGCGGGGCCGAACTGCGGTTGGAGTTGGACCCTCCCGGCGCGGAGGCCAGGACGTCGACGGGCCAAGGCTGCCGCACACCATGCGCCGTGGTGGTGCCGGCGGCCAGTCAAAGCGTCACGTTCACGCTGGCCGGCTTCATCCCCCAGACGGTTCCGGTGAAGGTCAGGCTTCCGCTGATCCGCGGGTCGATCCGGACGCAGCACCCGGCGTCGAGCTCATCCCCAATTCGGTCGCGGTCGCTCCGGAGCAGGAGCCGCCCCCGGCGCGCCGCCGGCCACCGCCAAAACGCGGCGCGCAACGTCCGCCGCCGACGCCACCGCAGCGTTGATTCGAGCGTCATCGCTGCCGACCGAGATGACAGCCGAGTTGCCCGGTCGTGCGGTGTCCGCGGTGGTGTGGCCCGTTAGCCGCGAGGCCGTCGCGCACGCGCCGAGCCGGCCCCACTCCCACCCTCCGGCAGAGGCCCGCGCGCGATGGTGTGCGAAGGCGGCAATCCGCTTCCGTTAATTTGGCACTCCGGCAGGCCCCGCGGGTCCAAATGCGGCCAATTTTCAAGCTCAACGTGTGGGATACAATATCCGCCCCGGGGGTGAGGCGTGCGCTCAAGGCTTACACTGATTTTGTTAATGACGTTCGCTGCCGAGCCGGCGATCGCTCAACTGAATATTTCCCCGCCAGCCGGCGCCGGCGGGAAAATAAGCGATGCTCAAAAGCGCCTCTTCATGGTCCCCATTATCCGCGCCGCCACTGACTGCCTGGCACAAAAAAGCCTCGCGCATCCTGGCATCCTTGAAGCTTATCGAACCGAGACGCTAGGACCGGTGATCGGAGCTGTTGCGCCCGAATGCATTGATCAATTTACTCACTTAGCCTTGGAGCACGACCGCCTTTACGGCGAGGGCACCGGAAATGCTTTTGTTCAAGGAGTCTTACCGCAGGGATCTCGACCGAGTTCTCATGGTCCGGTTGAAGCCGGAAATGGATCGTCGAATTGCAGCCGCCGCACAGACGGAAGCGATTAGACGAGTTGAGCTGGAGAGGGAGCAGGCAAGAAGGCGCGTGGAGGAAGAGCGGGAGGAGGCAAAAAGGCGTGAAGAGCGCGATCGGGAGGAGCGAACTGCCAACACACTCCGTGATCGAATGTACGAGTGCACGGAGGCGGAACTCGAGAAGCTGGTTCGGTCCTCCGAATCCGCGGACGTCCTTGCGACCGCGGCGATGAATATCTGCCGCCGCGAAGTAGACGCCGCGGTCGATGCGCGTGCGGAACTTACGCAGAGACGAATCGGAGACTACAGTTCGGCTGCTCTGAATGAAATTCGCGGCCGATTTCGCTCCGCGGTTCGTGAGTCGGTGGTTACGTCGGCGGTTCAAGTTCGGGCCCGTGCGGCCAGCGCAGGAAGCGGTTCAGACCGCGTTCGACCCTCAACCGACAGTCAACCCGCTGGCGTCGGCAAAGAGTTGCGTCAGTGTCTCGAAACCGTAGGGGAAGTGCAGAGGGGCCGGTTGGTCGACCGAGACAGGCTTGTTCAGGTGATGATCGACCTTTGCCGCCCTGAGATCGAGAATGCCGCCCGAGCAGCCTACCTCAGTACCAAGGACTTGCCGTTGGAGAAAGCGCGCGAAAACGCCGTCGCAGAGGCCCTGAAAGCCGCTTCATCCATAGTCCTCACGGGTCGCTAGCAGACGGACATCGCGATGCAAACGGCTGCCCGGGGAGGCTACACATGGGTCGCGCCTCCGCCACCGCTGCGTTGATCCAAGGGTCGCCGCCGCCGACCGACATGACAACGGGTGCGGCCGTTTCCTTGACACCCTCGTAGCGAATGCCCATTAAATCCCGCTTGAACGGCACGGGCGCTTAGCTCAGCGGGAGAGCGTTCCCTTCACACGGGAGAGGTCGTAGGTTCAATCCCTACAGCGCCCACCATCCCCGATACCGCTGGATCTGTGTGCGCTGGCGGCGGGACTGGAGAGCGTCGCCGCCGCGTGTCCTTGCGGTCACACCGGCGCGAAAACAGACGTCGCGACGCCCTGCCGACGGTCGTCCCACGTTGTCGGGTCACCGGACGCGACGTTGACCGGCTACGGGCAAGAGATCAACGGTGTGACTTTCGCCATCTGCACCGCCGACATGCTGGTCCAGGGCGGCGACCCGACGCGCATCGTGAAGGGCAACTCGTTCACCGAGGGCGGCTTCGAGGGGCGCTCTTTCGACCACATGCTTTCCAATTCGCCGTTCGGCGTTGAGTGGAAGAAATTCGAGGAAAAGTCCGCAAGGAGGCCGACCGCGGGTACGCTGGCCGGTTCGGCGCGGGCCTCCCGCGCGTGTCAGACGGCTCACTTCTGTTTGTCCAGCACATGATGTCGAAGTTCCGGGGCGACGCCGCATTGCGTCTCGCGGTGGTGCTCAACGGTTCGCCGCTGTTCACCGGATGGGCCGGCTCAGGCGAGAGCGAAATCCGGCGCTGGATCATCGAGAACGACTGGCTGGAGGCGATCATCGCGCTGCCGGACGAGTCTCTTCTACAACACCGGCATCTCGACCTGGATCATAACGAACAGGAAAACGCCGGAGCGGCGCGGCAACCCGGCGTTCGCCAAGCTGATCGGCCTATCTGGCAGCCGCGGCTGATGGCGGCGCCGCACACGTTCGCACGGGCGGGCTGGGAACGCGGGGCATTCCGATCTCGCAGCGGCTTGGTCGTCGTCGGCTGGGAGCGTGGCCCGTTCGCCTTCGACTTGGCCTGTCGTTCAAAGCCGGCCCGGCGGAACGAGCCGCCCTGGCAACATTGTTGCACGGCGATGGCTCTTTGTGGTGTCATCGGCAACAGCATCGTTATTGGTCGCACGCCGATGCCTGAACGCCCGTACCTTTTCGCGAAACGCTTTACTCCGATCACCGTGCACGGGGTTTCGGGTACCCAGCACGTCGACGTAAAAAGCTATCTCTCCGGCTCGCCTTGGAAGAAGACGTTCAACAAGGCGGTCTTGTGGGATCTGCGCTGCTTCCTCGTCCAGGAGGAACGATACAAGGACGGGGCGCACGGGGCGGATCATCACTTCTGGCACAAGGAGCACGGATTCGACGCATACGGTCTCAGCGGCTCCTCGTACTTCCTGGAATGGCTCCACGTGCCGATGAGCTGGGAGCAGCTGCAGATGGCCTTTTACGGCAAGGGAACGCCCGATGATTTCAAGAACGCGCTGACGATCATCGACTATTACCTGTTCTACGCCGACATGCGCCTGTCATCGGTGCATTGGAGCCGCAGAGTGACCCTTGCCGAGTATGCAGGATGGTATCTTGGGATAGATTGCAACGGCTTCACGGGAGCTTATCTAAAGACCTTCTATCCGGAGCTCGGGATCGGGCCGAACGATCACATCAACTATCTCGACAGCAAGCTGAAAAAGCGGACGGACCTCGCCGAGGTGTGCCCCGGCGACATCCTCTCCCGTGAAGGCGCATCCGGAACCCGGCACGTCGCCATGATCGACGGAAAACTGCTGAACCCGTTCGCTGACGGCATAACGGTAACGGTGACGCACTCCTCGGGGACCTACAACGGGCTCGGTACGCAGTTTCACACGCTGAAGCACCACCCGAAATCGTCTCTGGAGTGGGAACTGGCCGGATACTATAAGTTTGACCATTGTCTCGCGCCGGAGAAGAAGCCGGCGAGTTGAGTTGGGCTCTTCTACGAGCGGATCCCGGACCGGCCGTTCTTTAGTGACGCCCGCGTCGCGACCGCACCCCCTGCGGGAAGTCAAAATTGCATGAAATCATCGGCTGGACGACGCCGATCAAATGCGTTGCGTGTTGTCCGCGCCGCGGTGTACGCGCACCGCCGCCTTCGTAGTCGTTGGCATTTTAGGCCCCCGGCACGCTCCCCGGCGGCAGAAAATCTACCTCGTGCGCGGCCGAGCGGCGCACCACTTCCTCCACATCGCCGAGATCGTGAAGCTGGTCGAACAGTGCGCGCAGCCGCCCTGCCGGCGTCACCCAGAACAGCGCGCGAGCCGGTTTTTCGCTGCGATTGTAGTAGCCATGCGGGATGCCGCGCGGCATGCGCACGAGGTCGCCCGCGCCGGCCTTAGTCCATGACCCTGCGAGATAAAGGTCGAACGTGCCCTCCAGCATGTAGATGAATTCGTCCTGGGCCGGATGCACGTGCGGCGGGACGAAGGTGCCGGGCGGATCGAGCGTCTCGAACGCGAAACAATCCTCGCTCTCGGCTTTCAGCCAATAGACATGGCCGAGGATGTTCCATTTGACATCCTGCGAACCGGCCTTGCCGGATCCGGCCAGCGTGATGCCTGCGACCAGCGTGCTCATATGCGTCCTCACCTGTCGTTCGCTCTGCGCTTCCGGCATGTTGGCATCCGGCCAACCGGATTGGAATGCGCGCGGCTAGAATGTCCTCCGCGCCTACCATCCTGATACCGTTCACGCCGCAACCTCCCCCAGCACAGTGACGCGCGCGTGCGACGGGCGTGTCGTTGCCGCAACACTTCGACGAAAACAAGCGTCGCAACGCGCCGCCGACGGTCGTTCCGCGTTGTCGGATCACAGGTTTTGTGGCCTTTTTGGGATTCGCCGCGCCTGGCGGCTCGGCTCAGGGCTCGTCTGACGTTACGACCAACGGCACGAGGTTGGCGATGCTTGCTCGCCTGATCGCTGGACTTGCACTCTCGGCTGGATTGCTTGCAGCCGCCCCCAGCGCGGGTCACGCCAACAGTTGGGATCCTGAAGACCGATTTAGCGGCGGCGCGCCTACGAGCGCGCGCGGCAACTCGGGCTTCATGGGCGGCGGCGGCTTCATGGGCGGCTCCGGCCCGATCTCACGGTCGACCGTGAGCCTCGCGGGTAGGCACGCGCCCGGCACCATCATCATCAACACCTCGGAGCGGCGGCTCTACTATGTCCTCGGCGAGGGTCGCGCGCTCCGCTATGGCATCGGGGTCGGCCGCATCGGATTCACCTGGGCCGGCGTCAAGCACGTCTCGGCCAAGAGGGAATGGCCGGCCTGGACGCCGCCGGCGCAGATGTTGCGCCGGCGTCCCGACCTGCCCCGGCACATGCGGGGCGGTATGGAGAACCCGCTCGGCGCGCGCGCGATGTATCTCGGCTCCTCGCTCTACCGCATTCACGGCTCGAACGAGCCGGAGACCATCGGCCAGGCGGTCTCATCCGGCTGCTTCCGAATGACCAACGAGGACGTGATCGACCTCTACAACCGCACCAGGGTCGGCGCCAAGGTGATCGTGCTGCGGTAGCGGACGACGGAGGACGGACGACGGACGGCGCAGAGACGAGTCGGACGGCAGACCGTCGCCGGTCACTCGACATTCCGTCCTCCGTCGTCTGTCGTCCGTCGTCTGTCCGCCGGCTCGCGCGACAAGCCTTTGGCCGCGAGCTCATCCAGATAGTCGCGCCAATAGGCGCCGTGGTTGCGGCCGAGCTCGAGCAAGTAGTCCCAGCTGTAGATGCCGGTCGAGTGCATATCGTCGAACACCAGACGAACGGCGTAGTTGCCGATCGGATGCACTTCGAGGATCGCCACGTTGCGCTTGCCGGGAACCGTCTTGCGCTCCTCCGGGGCGTGACCTTGCACCTCGGCGCTCGGGCTCTTGACCCTGAGGTACTCCGCGGGGAGCGCGTGGACCTCGCCGTTGTCGAACGCCACGGTCAGCGTTTTGCGGTCCTTGTGCAGCTTGATCTCGGCCGGCCAGGGGCGGCCGGCCACAGGTGTCTGGGAGTTGCTCATGGTCTGCTCCGCCCTGGATGCCGCCGACAAGTCTATCAGATTGAACCCCTTCCATTTTCGGCCTGCGGCTTTCATATTGAGGGGGATAAGGGAGGCAATCCGGCGACGCCGGAGCCTCGCAGGAACGATGCTTATGGATTTTGATCGCGCCGCCTCGGTGCGGCCGCCTCCCTTGATCGACCCGTTCGGACGATCGATCACCTATCTGCGGGTGTCGGTCACCGACCGATGCGATTTTCGCTGCGTCTACTGCATGGCCGAGAACATGGCGTTTCTCCCCAAGCAGGATCTGCTCACGCTCGAGGAGCTCGACCGGGTCTGCACCGCCTTCATCGCCCGCGGCGTGCGCAAGCTGCGGCTCACCGGCGGCGAGCCGCTGGTGCGGCGCGGGATCATGAACCTCGTGCAGGCGCTCTCGCGCCATCGCGCTTCGGGCGCGCTCGACGAGCTGACGCTGACCACCAACGGGTCCCAGCTGCCGAAATACGCCGCCGAGCTCAAGGCCAACGGGGTCGAGCGCATCAACGTCTCGCTCGACACCCTCGATGCCGACAAGTTCCGCGCCATCACCCGTTGGGGCGAGCTCGACAAGGTGTTGGCCGGCATCGATGCGGCGCAGGCGGCGGGCCTGAAGGTGAAGATCAATGCCGTCGCGTTGCGAGGGGTCAACGAGGACGAGTTTGCGACCCTGGTCGAATGGGCGCATGGCCGCGGCATGGATTTGACCTTCATCGAGGTGATGCCGCTCGGCGACATCGGCGAAGATCGACTGGAGCAGTATCTGCCGCTGTCGATGGTTCGCGCGCGGCTGGCGGATCGCTTCACGCTCGACGAGATCGACTACCGCACCGGCGGCCCGGCACGCTACGCGCGCGTCAAGGAGACCGGCGGGCGGCTCGGCTTCATCACTCCGCTGACGCATAATTTCTGCGAGAGCTGCAACCGCGTGCGCCTCACCTGCACGGGTACGCTCTATATGTGCCTGGGGCAGGAGGATGCGGCCGACCTGCGCGCTCCGTTGCGCGCATCGGAGGCGAACGACCTGCTCAACGCGACGATCGACGGGGCAATCGCGCGCAAGCCCAAGGGCCACGACTTCGTGATCGATCGCCGGCACAAGCGCCCTGCCCTCGCGCGCCACATGAGCGTGACGGGCGGCTGACCTTCGCCGCTTTTCGCTGGACTAGACGGACTCACCCGCAAAAACAAGGCAGCCGCCGGAAGACGCTTACGCCTACTCAGGGCTGGACGACGTAGCGCACGCCGCGGAACGACGCATTGTTGGCGCTTTCGGTGCCGAGGAAGAACGCCCAAAACGTCTTCAGGTCGTTGATCGTGTTGACATTGGGTGTGGTGTCTTCTGCCGTGCTCACCACGGCGATAAGGGCCGCCGCCTTGTACGCGTGCCCTGGGGCCGGATCGGGCGGATTGGTGAGCTGGAACTCGGCTGAGAATTTGTGGCCGTGCGGCGAGATGTCGTTCACAGGAACTTCGGCGCTCCCGGTGGCGTCCTGGACCTCGGTCCAATCGGCCGGAGACGACAGCTTCTCGAAAGGCGCATAATAAAGCCTGACCGTCGTCGACAGCGGCACGCTCTTGTTGTTCCACACCCGGACGTAGATGAAATTCTCGACATCCGCCGCCGCCCCGACGGCCTGGCCGCGAATGACGTCGGCTTCGCGCGGGTCCGAAATATTCGTGAAGGTTGCTGTTGGGTCTGCCTCGGCGGTGCCGACCACGATGATGTCGCTGGCCCGCGCACCCCATGCCACTGCGCCCCGGGCGCCGGTATCGTCGATCGAGTTGCGCACATAGAGATCGGGGACGAACTCCACCGCATCGACGATGCGAAGCGCCGCGCGTCGCTCCTCGATGACGAGGGCGGCGTCGCCGTGGGTCTGCGGATCGACCTGCAGGTTGCCGCTGTTCGCGATCGAGAGGTCGTCGTGGAGGCTTTGTGAGGCGAGCGCCAGGAGCGCAACGCGATTGCCGAGCGTGATCGGCGGGAGCCACTCGAAGCGCACGACGCGCGGCTGGGCCGGCCCGACGGAGTGCACCCGGACCTCTCCGGCTTGCTGCCAGGTCGCGCCGGCCGCGGGCGTCGCCGGAAACGTCGCCCAGAAGCCCGCATCGAGATCGGGCGCCGTGCCCGCGGCTGCGTCGGCGAAATAGAGGCGAACAATGACGTCGCCCGCCGGAGGGCCGACTCCAGGTGCCGGCGTCATCTCGAAGCCGGTGTTGTGCACCTGCACGTTGATCAGGTTGGTTTCGCCGATCACGAGTTTATCGGAGCGGAAGTCCTCGTCGAACTCGGCGCCGTCGAGCACGCGGTCGAAGAAGGTGAACGGCGGCGCGTCGATGCGGATGTCGCAGGCGATGTGCGGCGTGAGTGCGGTCAGCGCTTCGGTCTCCGGATCGCGCAGGCGCGGATCGTTGGTGAGCCGCGCGGCGCCGGCATACTGCTGGCCATCATCGATCGGCGTGGAACGGATGAGCAGGCGCACAGGGGGTGTCGTCGGTCCCGCAAGCACGGCGCCGAGCGCGCCGGTGTCCAGCTCGAGATGGAACGCGCCTCGCCCGTACGTTGCCGCCCGCAGGAAGTGCCGCACCAGTGTGCCGGGTGGGTTGTCGTATCGCCCGTATTCGATGTCGCGGATGAGGATGAGCGGCAGACTGGTGTTGAGCGTGCGCCAGTCCGGTGAGGGGCCGGCCGGGTCGGGCGTGATGTTGCGGGAGATGAAAACACCGGCCAGCGAGCCGAGATAGAGCGTCTGCAGGTCGGCAGCGCCGGTCGTGGCCGGTCCGCGCGGGTCGATCACCACGCTGGTGGCGGCGACGCGGAACATGCCGTGGCCCACGCCGACCGGGCTGGGGCCGGTCACGTCGCGCCAGGTCACGCCCTTGTCGCCGGTGATGTAGACCTGGTGAAACTGCTCGGCGACCGCCAGGACGACGATGCTGGGGTTCTGCGGATGCACGCTGATTTCCGCGATCCACCGTTCCGCCAGCGTAAAGGACGCGGTGCCGGTCGATCCACTGGTCTCCGTTGCGGTTGTGAACCGCGGTGTCTGCTTGGCTGTCTCCGTGACCAGGCGGTAGCTGATGGCGCCGCTGACCGTATTCGCGCCAGCGCCGGACGTGGCGGAGTTGGCGAGGGCATAGGGCGGGACCGCATTGTAGGCGGCCGCGCCATCGCCCTGCGCGACGAAGCCAACCACAAGCTCCTTGGCCTGCTTCAGCTTGTTCGTCTCCGGACAGATGTAGGGCGAATTCGAATCCGCGAGGCAGTCCAACTGTGTGCCAGGCTTACCGGGCTCGTCTCGCTGGACTTCGACCTGGAAGCCGTCGAACGGTCCCTCGAATATTGCGACCACCAACGCGGCGTGGTTGCCTGTGGCCGCGTGCACCGCATTAACCGAGTTGAGGTTACCAGGTGTCCTGACGACCGTGTAGAAAGGTTGCACGATTCCGTTGCCGGCCGTGGCTGCTTTAAGCTGCCTGTAGGCGTTGCCGAGATTGTCGGTAAAGCGGAGGCCAGCTACGGCGCCGCGCGTGGCATAGTTGACGACAACAAGGTCACCCATCGCAACGTCCACCGCGCCGGTCGCAGAAATGCCGGCAGCCGCGTTGATCGACTGGTTTATGAATGTCGTGCGCAGGCGCCCCGGGATGCCGATGTCTATTCTGTGCCAGGTGCCGCCGGCGTCGTCGGTGCGGAACACCTCGCCGTATTCGGTGCCGATCCACCATTCATTGTCAGGATTCGACGGAGCATAGGCGATGGCGGTGGTCTCGACCAGGCGGTCGTTGTCCGGAGACATGTCGAAATAGTCCGGCAAGTCGAGCTTCTCGAATTTCGGGCCATCGTTGGATCCCAGTGTCGTCCCTGCCTTGCTGACATAGGCAGCGCCTCGTCGCGCCATGATCCAGTGGTTGGGATCGGTCGGGTGTCCCTGCAGCTTGCCGCCAAATATGCCGCGATGCTTCAGCTGGAAGTCATCTTTGATATCCTTATCCGTTGCGACATATTTCAGGAACGGTGGCCCGCCGTCGGCACCTGTGCCCGGCACGTCGGGAAGATAGGAGGCGGTCCCAGCGTTTGGGCGCGGGTCGGATTGCGAGCTGACCGTAACCCGGTCAAGGCTACGCCTGCTGTTGTCGCGGCCCTGCCACGTGGTCAGGAAGCGATGCGCCTCGCCGTGCTGGAACGCCATCGCGCCGCCGTCGCCGCCGCCCACGCGGTACCAGGTCGGACCGCCGTAGCTCACCCAGGTTCCATTGTCCTGAAAGCCGCCGCCGTAGATGTGCGGATAGGTTGGGTGGCCGGTGATGTCGTAGAATTGTGTGGCAAGGATTCCGTGGCTGCGCTTGCGCCAGGTGCGGCCGAAATTGGTGCTGTAGGCGATGCCACCGTCATTGCTCGCCCAGATCGCCCGCGGGTCGGCCCGATCGAAGAGGAAGCCGTGCTGGTCGGCGTGCTGGGCACGGTCTCCCTTGTCATAGTTCAGCCAGTCGATGATCTTGGTCCAGTCTGCGCCGCCGTTGAGGGTCAGGAACAGGTCGACGATGCCGACGACGAAAATTTCGGGACGATCGGGGTGAACTTCCAGGACGAGGTCGTAGCTCGCCTGTTTGCCGTCATCGCCGCGTCGGTCTTTGGTCTTGTCCCAGGTGGTGCCCGAGTTGGTCGAGACAAAGACTTTGGAGGCCTTTTCATCCTTCAGGCAGAATATGGCGTAGACGTTGCTCGGATGGCGCTCGCATAGCGCCAGCTTGATGCGGCCGAGTGTTCGCTGGCTCCCTTCGATTGGATTGGGAAAATCCCCCGCGAGCTTTTTCCACTTGACGCCGGCGGCGCCCGCCACCTGAAACGGATGGGTGGCGTCGTTGAGATCGCGATAGTCGTTCGTCGCGGGGTCGAAGACGGCGCGATAGATTCCGTCGTTGCGGATCGCGGCGTAGACCGTGAAGGTTGCCGGTGCCGCCACCGCCGACCGGTCGCCGAAATCGATCGCCACATCGGTCACGTCCTGCGCCGCAGCGACGACACCGGCGGCGGTCGCGATCATGTCTTGGGCGAGCGTCACGGTGGGTGGCGCGGCGCTTGAGCGCCACAGGCCTACGGGGCACGCCACCCAGGCGCGGTCAGGATCCCACGGGTCGACCAGGATGCGTTCGTAGCGGTCGGCGCCGATCGAGGCGACGCCCGGGGCGACGCCCGCCTGGTCGAGTTCGTCGAACGCATCGCCGCCATTGATCGACCGGTAAAGCCCGGTGCCGGAGACCATGTAGGAGACGGGCTCGCCGGTCCCGACATACACGGTCGATGGGGCGCGGTGGCAAATCCCGATGGCGCCGATCGGCGGCGAGATTTCCCTGCCCGGGTGGAACGGCAGAAAGAAGCTGATCGACCGCCAGGTATCGCCACGGTTTTCCGTCTTCCACAGCCCGCCCAAGCCGCTGCCGGCGTAGAGCGTGGCGGTGTTGATCGGATCCTGAGCGATGCAGCGGATGCGTCCGCCCACATTGCGGGGCCCAAGCTCCACCCAGGGCAGGTTCGCCGACTGTACGTCGCCATGGATCGGATCGGCGGCAAATTCGGCGGCGGCACGATACAGCCCCGAAAAGTGCCCTTCAGCGACAGCGCTGCGTTCATCGTCCTCGCCGCGCGCGCGGGCGTCGTCGGATAGGAATGCGTTGGCATCGTCCTCGTCCGCCACGGCAGTGCCTCACCCGGCCGTCACGAAAAACCAGGTCTCATGCACGCCGCCCGGCGCATGCGGGGACGTGGTTCCCATGATCCCGTCGAGCGATGCGGAGAACGGACGCTCGTCGGCCGCCAACAGGTGGCCGCAGTGAATGCGGATCAGGACGCGGCCGCCCTGCCGCATGACCTCGCGCAGCTGCGGCTCGGCGTCGGCGACGGCAAACACGATGAGATTGCCGTCGACCTTCACGTCGACATGGAAGTTGAGGATGGCCGCCGGAATCCGAATTGTCGCGCCGCCGGTGACAACGCGGACCTCAGGCTCGTACCAGACCTGCACGCAGGCCGGCTGGGTCTCCGCCGTGCGTGCGTGAACCGCCTGCGAGAGCGAGACCTGGGCTTCGCGCAGCAGGGTCAGCGTACGATTTAGAGGCTCGCGCCGGCCCTGCTCCCAGCTCACCTTGGCAATAAAGGGCCAGTCCGGATCGAGCCCTGGGCCGGTCGGCCCGGTGGCGCCACGTTGGCCGCGTGGACCCACTTCTCCCTGCGGTCCCGCCAGGCCCCGGGGGGCCCGACGGGCCCCGGCGCTCCCTGTGGTCCCGCAGCACCTGGCGGCCCGGCGGGCCCGAGTGGTCCAATGGCACCCGGCGCGCCCTGCGGACCCGGTGGCCCAACCGCGCCCGGTGGTCCCGATGCTCCGGGTGCTCCGCGGGTGGCCCGGTCGGCCCAGGCAATCCCGGCAACCCCGGCACACCCTGCGCTCCGGGTGCGCCCTGTGGCCCAACCGGACCTGGTGCTCCCGATGCGCCCGGTTCTCCCGCGGGCCCGGTGGGCCCCGGCAATCCCGGCGCGCCCTGCTCTCCCGGCGCACCTTGCGGCCCAGCCGGACCCGGTGCTCCCGTTGGTCCCGGCGGACCTGGCGGCCCGACCGTTGCATCCACCGTGAGCGGAGCTCCGTCAAAGTGCCAGCGCCCTTCGGCGTCCTGCAAAAACTCTCCGGTATGGGTGTGGTGTCCGGCTGCAACAAACCGACTGGGGTCCTGCACGAGGGCGAGGCCGTCCGCGCCGGCCGTCACCCGCGCGACCGCGATAGCATCACCGCCGAGTTCGGCTGTCGTCGTCCGCGGCCGCCTCCAGCCGGGTCACGACCGTCAACAGCGTCGGTTCGCCGGCGGACCTGAGTGCCTCCACGTCACTGTGCTCGGCGCGGAGCGTGACACGGAACGGACCATCGCCATCGGGCAGCGACACCGCCGCCGCGCTGTCGAGCGAAAGGCGCAGGCCGCTCGGCGAAAACGCGATTCCAGGCGTAACGTTGACCGAACGGTCGGCCAAGGTGGCCCGCAATCCCCAGCCGATCTTGCCCAGGCCGATGGTTCGGCGGACGTCGAGGACCGCCTCGCGCAACCGGTCCTGCATGTGGCGCATGTGGTCCGAAGTGACCCGCATGCCATCGCGAAATTCGGTTCTGGGATCGCCTGCCATGGCTCACTCCGCCGAAACAATGTCCACGTCGCGAAGGGTGAGAGTGCCGACGGCGCGGGCGACAAAACGCAGCGTCGCAGTGCCGCCCGCACCGCCTGGAATCGTGAGCGATGCGGCCTTGCGCGCCGGGAAGAGTTCGACCGCTCCGCCGCTGGCGCCGACAACCTCCGCCGTAACCGGAGCGATCGGGGCGTCCTTGGGCGCCGTTCCGATCATCCGCGCGCGTGCCCGCACCGCCGCGAGCGCACCGGCGCGCAGTCCCGCCGGCGGCAACATCCAGGGCCCGGCGTGCGGACCGAGCCGGAAGATCTGTGCCGCCAGTGGATCGGAATTGCCTGTGCTCTGCGCCACCGACAGGATTGCCTGTCCACGGGTGGCCAGGATCGCGGCCCAGGGCAGGTTTTCGGCGTCAAGCGCAACCGGTGCCTCGAAGCTGAACGTGCGGAACGCATCTGCGGAACCGGCGTCGAGCACCAGCGGCTCGCTGGTGGCATCCTCCATCGGCGCCGCTGGCATAGCCACGTCCGGCTCGGCGTTCGACCACAGCACCACCCGGAGCTCGGCGCCATCGTCGCCGGCGGCCAGCGGCAACCGCAGGCCGGTGAGCTCCGACAGGCCGGCGGCGGCGAGCCGGATCAGCACCGCACGCTCCTGATCGAGTCGGAGATCGACGGTCGGGAATGGTTCGGGACCGATCGGCGGCAAGATCCGCTCTTTTTCGAAATCGCCCTCGATGGTCAGCCGTATCTCGGACACGGTGGTGTCCGACGGCAGCCCGGGCACATTGAGCGCGAGATCGACCGCGCCCTCCTCGTCGAACCCGATCGTGGTGGTGGCGCGGCCGTCGAACATTGCGCGGCGGATGCGTTTGATCTGGCGCGAAAGCTCCTCCACCTTCAGCAGCCCGGGCGACCGGCTGGTGAGTTTGAGTTCGAACGTGGCATCGTCGCTCGCCGTCGGATCTCCGGTCAGCGCGCTGAACGCGTCTGCGAGCGGGACGATGCGCTCCGCCTTGTCGTTCCAGGCGGTCTCGCTCGGCGTCGTATCCGGCCCGGGCGCCACCGGGCCCGGATGCAACCACGCCGGCGCCCCGCCATTGATGCGCAGCTCCAGATCGCCCGGCGAGTCCGGCAAAGCCACGCTCAGCTCCTCGATCAGCGGCCCGGGGTCACCGGTCGAGCTGGCCACCTCGATCAGCAGACGCTCGGTCCGCGGCTCGGCCGGGAGCACAGCACGCCCTGGCGTCGACGTCGGGTTGGCCGGTGTTACGACAAGACCCTCTACCGAAGCGCGGTAGAGTCCCGGCTGGACGAATTGTGCGCCGTTCCAGATCTTCACTGCGGCGATCTGGAAGGGGCTCGGCACGCTGACCGCGTTCACCGTGCGCGGCGTGCCGAAATCCACCACCACCGACAGACCGTTGTCGCTGATCGCGGTGTCGCTCGACGGACCGGCCCGCACCTGCGCGACCACATTCGCGCGGACCGCGGTCGCCCGCGCCGCGGTCACCAGCACATCGAATTCCTCGACCAGGGCATTGCGCGGCAGCGCGACCCCGCTGGTATGCTGGACCGCTCCGTAGGTGTCGACCTGCCCGACGTAGTAGTAGGTGAAATCGCCGAGCAGCACTTGCTCGGCGTATCCAACGCCAAGGGTAGTGCCGCCGACACCCACATTCTCCAGCTGTTGAGTGATGGTGGCCATCGTGGCGCGCTCCTGAACGCTACTTGAAGGCGGCGGCTCCCTTGAGCGTGCGGAATGCCGCATCGAAATTCCGCTTCACATCGTCGGGCACGATGCCGATATCGTTGGAGGCAAGCGCCGCCTCGATGACGGCACGCTGCGGGGCCGGCACTTCCTCGGCCGTCTCGAAATCGAGCACCGCGCTGACGACCTCGGGCCGCGCCAGGATGGTGTCGACCACGCCGCCGACATTGCGGCCGCGGAAACCCTCATGGACGCCGACGATCACGTCGATCGGAATCGTGTTGCGCGGCGCCAGCGTGATGTCAACGCCGGCCCCTTTCGCCACCTTGACGCCCGGCGCGATGCTTTGCGACACCACCCGCGGCGCCAGGGTGGGCGGCACGATCACGTCCGGGGTGACGAAGGTGTCGACGATCTTCTGGTCGAGCGCGACAGCCGGCACTTGTTTGCCCTGGCGCACGACATTCGACTTCAGCGGCTTGTCGCTGACGTCGATGACCTTCAGGCCACCCGGGGCGCTGATGGAGGCTGCGGAGGTTGCTCTGAAATCACGCGGTACGGTCGCCATGGATTGCTCCTGTTGGTTTTAGCTGGTGCGCGTCGTCACCTTGCCAAGCACGAGTCCAAGCTCCTCGAGCACGGTGCGCGACTCTGCGAGCGTCAGTCCGGCCAGCGACGGCATCTCAACCGTCGCCTCGACTTCGAGCGAAGCGCTCACGACGAGCTGTGCCGTGCTGCCCGGCGCAACCGGTTGGCCGGTGGGCGGCAGTTGCGCGAGCACGATGGTGGAGCCGAACTCGGCCCCGGGATTTGCCGGCGCGACCTCGCGGCCGGTGATGTCGACGACGCGCGAGACCACGATGTTGCTGGTCTTGAGCGCGGCCAGCGCCGTCAGCAGTTCCTGGCCGAAGACATCGGGCATGAAGGGGGCGGCCTTGGCCATCGACAGCGTCACCGGCGCTTCGACCGGAAGCGTCACGTTCGCCTCGGCCGGCGCGAAGCCCGGGCTCTCCGCCCTGATCGTGTAGGCGCCCGGGGCAAGCCCGAGCAGGGTGAACTCCTTGGCGGTGCCCACCGGACGGGCGGCGTCGGTCACGTCGCCATTGGCGGCGATCGCGACCACCCGCGTCTCGGCGAGGCGGGCGTCGGTGTTGCTGATCACCACGTGAACGCTGGTGCCGGCGGTGGCCTGCAGAAACGCCACGACATTGGCGAGGCCGTTGACGATCTCGTTCCAGCCCTGGGAGGTGACGGGCTCACCTGGGTTGACTGGCTTGGCGATGAACGGTTCCAGTGCCATGGGGCTATGTCCCTCCTTGTTCGGGCGCGGACCACAACACGGTGCTGCCGCGCAGTGCCTCGACCGGATCGTCGGCCGCGGCGGCGCTTATCGCGCCCTCGCCCAGCGTCCAGCGGTCGTCGAGAAATGCTGCTTCGACCAGAATGCCGACCGGCCTGAAACGTCCGACCGCCTCGACCAGGCGGCGACGCACCTCGGGCGCTTCCGAATCATCCTCGAGCGCGCGGAAGCGCGCCGGGATCAGGATGCGCACCGCATGCGCGCGGCGTTCGAGCCAGGACAGCGACACGAGCGCCGAAGGCTCGCGCGTTTCGTCGGGACCCGGCGCAAACACCGATCCGTCCAGGAATCCGACCGCCGGACGCGGCGCCACGCGGCGTCCGCCGGGCGATCCCGGCGTCGGGCCGAGCGAGGCGTGCGCCTCCTGCACGAAGAAGGCGAAGCGGGTGCGGCCGATCGAGACTCCCGGCATCGGCAGACTGTCGCCGGCATGCGGAAAGACGAAGTCGGAGTCGAGCGCGCCTGCCGGGAATGCAACCGCAAAGGCCGCGGCGCGCGGCGCGTCCGCCTCTTCGGTGAAAACATAGTCGTTGACGTGAGGCGTAGCTGCATCGGCGAAACAGGCGCCCTGCCAGGCGAAGGCGGACGAGGTGACATCGTCCTCGCCGAGCGTGACCCGGCCGTCCTCGCTGAAGGTCAGCCGCTCGCCGCCGGGCA
>CAVTXS010000022.1:0-68218 GCA_963738705.1 uncultured Alphaproteobacteria bacterium | reverse complement strand
CACCGCGAACGGCTGTGGTCGAAAGCTATGGTCGCGAGCGTCGCGGAAACGTCGGGACGATGATCGAGGCAGGCATGATCGAGAGAGGCGAGCGCAAGCCGGCCTGACCGATGTGCAATCCAGCCGGCCTGCTCCGATAGCTCATCAGTCCGCCGACTTCGGGATAAGTAAGCGCCCATGGACCGCGGGGGATAGCGTGTGCGTGCCGCCAGCCGAAGGCGATAAGGTGCTGTCAAGTCCCGGGAGCGGGAGTATATTAGTCAATGGCTGTCAGCTCGCCCGATCTGAAAGCGTTCTTGGTCGCCACACCTTTCTTCGGTGGCCTCTCGGACGCAAGCCTCGATCTCCTGGTCTCAATGCTGGTCGAGCGCCGCTTCGACGTCGGTGCCACTGTCGTAGCGGAAGGAGAACCGGGGCGCTCAATGTTTATTGTTCACTCCGGCGAGCTCGTGGTGAGCAAGCTCGGGGAGTCGGGGCGCGTGATTCGCATGGCGGGTCTCGGGCCTGGTGATTTTTTCGGCGAAATGACGCTCATCGAAATGCAGAACCGATCAGCCACCGTCGTCGCGGAGAGCCCAACCGTGCTGTACGAGCTCACGGCCCGAGACCTCTACACGTACTACAAGGCCGACATCTACGCGTATGTGATGGTGATGCAGAATATCAACCGCGAGCTTTGTCGGCGGCTCCGCCGCGCCGACAATCGCATTGCCGAGCTGGCAGATGCGAGTCAATGACGCAGATTCGCGTGCGTCATGTGGGTTGAGAAGAAACTGCGACCAGCGAAATGGGGTGCAATGTCTAATTTTGCGCTGCGAGAAGCCAGAGTCGCCCATGTCTCAGTTGGGTCAATCGCGTCGCTTGAGCGAAATCCCTTGCATGTCGGCTTCACCCCCAACTCCCGACGTATCGCTGCGGCGCAGCGAACCGGCGCTTTGTGCCACCAGCGGACTCGCGCGACGATCGCCCAACGACAAAGAAGCTTGAGTAACAGCCCTCTCTACGCCGGCCGCGATCAGGCTGTGGCTGCACGCAATAGTTCGCTGGGTGGGACAATTTTTCCAGCATTCATGATGCCGTGGGGATCAAGGGCCCGCTTGATCGCACCCATAGCCTCAACCGCAAGAGAGCCGTGCTCCGCTTCGAGGTATCTCGTCTTGCCCTGACCAACACCGTGCTCGCCCGTAAAAGTCCCCTCCATGGCGAGGGCACGCTCAGTCAGTCGGTCGACAAAGGCTTGGGCGCGGGCGACCTCCTCCTTGTCGTGCATCATCACCAACAGCACAGTATGAAAGTTGCCGTCGCCAACATGACCGAATAGCGGGGCGATGAGACCGGTCTTCTCGATGTCCCGCTTCGTCTCGGCGATGCATTCTGCAAGTCGGGAGATCGGCACGCAGACGTCTGTCACGACCGCCTTGGCATCAGCGCGAAGGGACTTGTTGGCGTAAAACAGATTATGCCGTGCCCGCCACAAATTTGCGCGTTCCTCTGGGTCGGTCGCCAATTGAAACAACTCGCAACCATACTCGCGTGTAAGTTCGCGGAAACGTTCGGACTGTTCGGCGATGCCCGCATCGCTGCCGTGGAATTCAAAGAACAGCAGAGGCATTTCGGGCAGATCGAGCTTGGAATAAACATTGCAAGCACGCACTTGCACCTCGTCAAGCAATTCGATACGCGCGATCGGAACGCCTGATTGGATGGTGGCGATGACCGCATCACAAGCTGCTGCAACGGCTGAGAACGCGCATATGCCGCTCGCGATTGCCTCGGGAATGGCGTGCAGCTTGAGTGTGATCTCGGTAATCATTCCAAGAGTGCCCTCCGAACCAACGAAAAGTCGCGTGAGATCGTAGCCCGCCGAAGACTTCCGTGCGCGCCGCGCCGTTGTCACGACTTCTGCATTTGACAGCACAACTTTGAGAGCGATGACGTTGTCTCTCATGGTACCGTAGCGCACGGCATTAGTCCCGGCCGCGCGGGTGGCGACCATCCCGCCTAGCGAGGCGTCCGCTCCCGGATCGATCGGAAAGAACAAGCCCTTGTCTTCTAGATACTCGTTGAGTTTCATGCGAGTGACGCCGGGCTCGACGATGCAATCGAGATCCGCCGAGTGGACCGCCAGAATACGGTTCATCGCCATGAGGTCGATCGAAATGCCCCCGAGCGGCGCGTTTATCTGCGCTTCGAGGGAGGTTCCGGCACCGAATGGAATGATCGGTACGCGATGCTCCGCACATATTGAGACGATGGCCTGCACATCTTCCGTGCATGCGGCATAGACCACCGCATCCGGCGGCTCATTCGGATACCAAATTTCGTTGTTGGCGTGCTGTCGACGCACCGCCTCAGACGTTGTTATCCTTTCGCCAAATCGAGCGATGAGTGCAGCAACGGCCGCCTTCGCGCAATTGGCATTGCCCTCTGCCGCCATCATGACTCCTCTATCTGCAACCTGAAAGGCTCGATCGTAGCCGACGATAATACGCCGGCTTGAAGTGGCTGCAAACATCGCGGCGGGTAGAAGCTCTGACGCGTCTCTTTCGCCTCACTCAGTGCAGGCAGCCGCGAGGCAGACGACGTACACGGATCGATTGCCAATTCGGTCGCGCATTTGAGGATGCAGTCGTCCCCCCGCAACGACACCGTGGTCGAGGATGGGTCAATCAGCCCGCTGCCGGGTCAAGTGGTTAGGACGGCTTGCATCTATGTCGGCCGTCCGAGCGCTCGACCCCGGCTACATTCGGGATAGTGCGATAAAGTCGACCTGGCCTTCCAGTAGGGCGGTAAGATGCGCGCATCCATTGGCTGAAGTCTTGAAGTGGTGATAAGCGCGAGCAGCGAAAAAGTAGGGGTCAAAGAAGAGAACGGGATCGTTGAACATAATGGCTTCGGCTTCGATTGCGGCCTGGTCGAAGGATCGCAGGAACGCGTCGCGTACATCCGGCGCAAGGGATTCGATCTGAAGCGCATACGCCGGGTATTCGTACGCCGCGTGGGTTACCGCGGGCCGCTTCAGGTTCTGGTGCATCACAACGTGGATCACCTCATGTACGATGAGGCTCCGGTAGAAGTCGCGCTGCGGCATCACCGCATATGGCGTGTCTTTGACCAGCTGCGGGATGTTCGCCTCCTGGGTGACAACCCCCCGCTTTATGGCTGCATAGGCGCAGGTAGACGACGTCGTTGATCTCGTGGCTGGCGATCAGTTCCTGGGCTTCGGCCCAGTCCCGCGCCCGATTGAATTGTTGGCGCCGGAAATCAGCCTTCTGTTTCGGCGTGCCGTCCGCCGGGGTCTGGGCATAGAACAGCTCGCGGACCACCTCCTGGTCGATCATCCAAGCCGCCGGACCGTCCGGCGGGATCTCCCGTTCGACGCCATGCTCGGCCATGGCGCCCATCAACACCCGCTTCAGCCGCAACACGGCGGCGCGCTGATCTTGCCGCCGGCTTTGTGCCCATGGATCAGGGCCCGGCCGAGCCTGATTTCCGCCTGGCGTACTCGGCTGCCAATCCACCACCATGGTGGTGATCGGCTCACCGTCTTCGTCGGGTTCCGGCGCCTCCACGACGCGCAGGGTGAAAGGGTATTCCTGACCCTGCTGGCCGCCCCGGTGCTTCCGCACTGCCAACCTTGTGTTGGAGACGCTGCCGCTGAGCAATTTATCGCCGAGACAGGCCAGCACCAGATCGCTGGCGCTTTCCTTGCTGGAGGCGCCACGGGTGCCGGCTTCCACGTTCTTGCCGAAGTGATCGACGCCCAGCACGAAGCAGCCGAGCGTATGTGCCAGAGCCTTCAGCACATTCATCACGGCCTGGGCAGCTGCCGGATCATTCTCGTCTCCCGCCCGAGCGTAACCGGCACAGGCCGCGACCGTGTCGATGACGATGAGCCCGAGCGGCAGCCCGAATTCCTGCTGCAGCGAATCGTCGGCCTGCCGAGCCATCGCGATCAGCGTCTTGACCGCGCCTTTCTGCAGCAGCAGCGGGGTGGTCTCGTACCAGCGAAACGGAGCTCGCTCCATGCTGCCGCACTTGTTGCGGACCACTGCTTCGAGTCGCAGTCGCACCTCGCCGGCGCCTTCAGCCGCGATCAGCAGCACACCACATTGTCGCTTCACCGAATGACCCAGGAACGGCTGCCCGGTCCAGAGCGCCGCCGCGAGATCGAATACGACGAAGGTCTTGCCGGTGGCCCATTGACCGCTAAGCAGCCCGTGCCCGGTCATCGGGATCAGATGCTTCACGAGCCAGCTCTTTAACGGGCGAGGGTCGGGATCACCGTGGGCGTACAGCGGCGGCAGCTTTGGATTCGCCGCTGGCTCCTCGTCCTCGAGCTCGTCGAGATCGTCGTCAATGTCTTCGTCTGGATCCGGCGACGGCGTCTCAGGCGATATCGGCCGCTCGAGCTCGGGAGGATCCATCTCCCGGGATGGCAGCTCCCGCAGCGGCGTTTCGACCCTTATCTCGGGCGCCTTCCAGCCGTTGACGTCGAACAGCGGCAACGCACGATCTTTGTACTTGCTGGCGCTCCTAGCGATCTCACGGGAAAGTCGGCCCTCGCCGAAGTATCGGCCGGCGATGCCGTCCGGGAATTGCCGCAGGTGCTCGTAGATCCGCTCCACGCTCCAGCCGCAACCAAGGTAATGGCCGACAACCATGTGGAACGTGTCGCTGCGGTTGGCGCCGTCCGAAGCACCTTCGCGCACGATCCGCTCAATGTGGTCGACGTCGTGGCCGCCACCATTGAAGCTGTGGCCATTGATCTGTGTGGCAGCCGCGTCTGCCGCAGCAGCTTTGCGGCGTTCTCCCCAGACAACGGCCCAGTCAAACGCCCGATCGAGATTCGACAGCTCCCGGATAGTGTCGAGTCGATAGCCAGTAACGGTGAGTGCTTTCGGGGTGCGCCGAAATAGCTCTGCGGCAATCTGTTTGCCGTCAATCTCCAACGTGAATTTTCTATTTACCGGATCGGTATCGTTGCCGGTCGACCCCCATATGCGGCAGCCCGCGCCTGACGGCGTCACTTCGGCATAGGTATGACGAGCCACGTCGAGAAAATTCTGTGCCCAGATGTCGATCGAGTGTGTGTCTGGATGCCGACAGTTATCCAGGTCGATCGCAGCGAGCGGATCAGCCTCGGTCATCACGAAGCTGATGCCGTCAGCCTTCCCGGCCTGCACCGTGGCCAGGGCGGTGGCGTAGTCGCTCCAGGTGTCGGGATCCTTGGTGCTGGCGTGCCGCTGCGGATCGAGCGCCTGATACGGCGGCTTCTGCCAGCGGCCGTTGCCCTGCTGTGTCCAACGCCAGACGCACCATTGCGGCCGCTCGACCAGCGGCGTCAACGCCCGCGGCAGCTTTGTCAGATCGCCCTGGTGCGTGGCAGGTTTGTTGTCTTGCACCGCTGCCCCTTGGTAAGAATGGAGGGGGCGAGCTGATCCACAGCAGTTCGCCGCCCCCGGCTGGTCTAGAACGGAATCTCATCGTCCAGGTCTTCGCGGAGCGGCTTTACCGGATCCGGCTCAAGCTCCGGATCCGCAGCAGCCAGCGCCGCCGCGGCAGGCGGTGCTGCTGCTGCAACTGGCGGCGCAGCAGGCAGAGCTGCTGCTGCACCATTTCCTGTCGGCGCTGGTGCATTTGCGCCATTGCCCGACGTCACCGGCTGTTGCGGTGCTACCGTGGCCTGCTTTGGCGGAGGGATACGCACCCGCAAACAGGGGACCATCTTGCCGCGGAAGGGCTCCATCGTTGGATACACAACGATGATCTTGCCGATCCAGTCGGCAAAGCGGTCACCGAACGCGTCGCGGAGGATCCGGAGGTTGGTCTTGTTCAGCACCAGACCCCGCTCATCGTTGGTGAACCAAAGCACAGGCTTCTTCTCCGGCTTGTCGCCGTCCCTCTCGAAGACCGCTTCGGTGACCTCTTTGTTGCGGAGCTTTTTCTCCTGCTTCTGATCTTCAGTTCTGAAGTATTTCGACTTGTCGTAATCAGACGCGAGCAACGAACTCATGGCTTACCTCATGTGTTTGAGTTGCAGTTCAGTTGCGTTGGCAGCTCGGTCGTCAGCCGATATGGACGGCAGCGTTTCTCCTTTCATTTGCAGTAGCGCGGCCCCGTCCAGGCACTGGCTGCGATCGGCAGCTCCAGCGCCCAAGCCGGCTTGCACGTCATCAAGCGAGTGAATTCTTCAGTGCTGCCGAAGCCGTCAGCCACTTCGGCGACGAGCTCGTCGTGCACATGCAGCACGATCGGATAGCCTGCGGCTTCGACGCGCAGCATCGCCGCTGCAAGCAGATCGCGGGCGATGCCGGAGACGATATTCTCGACCCACAGGCCGCCATAGCCGCCTTGACCGTTGCGACAATCGGCGAATCGCCCAGCAGCGTTGTCGGCGAACACGACACGATGCTTGTCGCCTTCGGTGATGATGCGCGGCTGCGGATAGCTGAGCTTGCGGCCACTCGGCAGCTTCAGCTGGAGGAAGGCACCGGTAGATTTCAGGTCAATACGGCTGCAGCGCACGATCTGGCCACGCTCGCGCACCGCAAGTAGTGCCGCACGATCGATGTTGTGCCAGAAGCGCTTGATGGCCGGATGCGCGGCCCGCCATTCGGTTTTGAGCGTCTCAACTTCCGCGTCGGTGAATTTCTCCGGCTCGAATTTCCGCCAAGCGTTTAGACCGCCTTGATACCCGAAAGCCAAATCGCAAACTTTGCCAACACTGCGCTCCGGTGCGTCCTTTGCGTAGGAGCCGGACGGCACGCGGAAGATCTTGCACGCGGTCTCGCAGTACGGCTCGTCGCGTGGGTCACGGGTCGCATCGAATTGGCGGTAGGCGTCGAGCTTCCAACCTTCACCAGCAACCCACGCCAGGACGCGGCTTTCGATCGCGCTGAAATCGGCGCATATCAGCACATGCCCGGGAGCCGCATCGATCATTGATCGGCTGCAGTCGCCCACGACAGCGAGCGGCCGCGGATAAAGCGTCTTCACATGCGCGTAGTCGCCGGTCGCAACTGCGGCGACGGCAGCATCAAGATCCTCGACAACAGGGCGCTTCAGGTTCTGCGGCTGGAAACCTTCTCCGGCCCAGCGGCCGGTGGCGGCACCGTGATATCGAAAGGCGCCACGCACGCGATCGTCGTCACCGGCGCGGGCAAGCAAGCTGTCGATCTTCTTGACGGCAGCCTGGGCGCCGCCGAGCCGGAGCTCGAGCACGCGGCGCACTGGCGACGACAGCTCTTCCTTGTCGACCTGCCGCTCGATTGCTTTGCGATCAAGCTTCTTTGCCGTGCAGCCCTGCTGCTGCAGCCACTGCAGCATCCGGGCGACCTGGTTGATCCCGGTGACGGCGCCGCCGGTGAGCTCGGCGAGCTCGGCGTCGATCTCGGGTGCTGCGGCCTGTGCAATCCGACGCGCAGCTTCGGCGAATTGCCGATCAACCTGAAAGCCGCGCGCGTTGATCTGGGTGCTGAGTACCCACAGCGCCTGTTCCGCAGCCGATAGCGGGGGCAGCCGGCCATACAGCTCGCGCGCTGTTTCTAAGTCTTGCCTGCAGTAGCCATAGAGCCGCTGCAGCCGGTCGTCGTCGTCAAACCAGTATGTGCCCGCCGGATCTTCGCCCTGACGCGGCTTCCGCGGCCGCGACATCTGGTGCATCAGCCGTTCGCCGGCGGCGTCCTTGCGATTTACCAGCTCCAACGCATCGGCTGCGGCGCTCAGCTTTGCGGGCAGCCCGAGCGCCAAACACACCGCCATGGTGCAGTGGTGCCGCTCAAGTGGAACGATCGGCCAGCTATACCGCGGCGCCAATACATGCTGCTCAATTGCCGTTTCGAAAGCGTCGTTATGTGCATAGACGATCCGGCTCGGATCCGCCGCAGCTTCGAGGAATTCCGCCGGAATCGGGGCCCCCGGTCGCCACAGCTGCACGGGGCCGTCGTCGACGGCAAACGTCACACACAAAACTTCCGTCGTTTTGTCAGCCGCATACTTGGCCGCACCGACCTTCCTCAGGACGGCCCGGCTCCTGGTCTCGATGTCGCGGCCCAAGACGCGCGCAACGGTGACATCGGCTCGACGGTTGGTGAAGGACGGACGGCTTGCGAGTAACGTAGTTGAAGTGGTATCAAGCATTTATGCGCTCCCGACCCTAAGGGACGCAGCCGGAAGTTCTCGCCCAGAGAAAACCGACTTTTCAGCCGCGGAGGGTCAGCCCCGGCCGAAACGGCAAAAAGGGCTCAGCCTTCGCGCTGGGCCCTTTTCTTCATATGTCGAGCATCGTCGCCATCCGCGGGGACGCTGCGCATTTCTTCCGCGCCATTGTCCGACGCGGACCTTGATCGAAACCTAGCGGGGGCCGCTGACGCGGCGACCGCCGGTCCTGCTGAAAGTGCAAGACGTTCGGCGGCGCGTTCGCGGATGCGATCAGCAATCCAGCCGTCGATCTCGTCATCGGCCCAGCCGTGCCTGCTGGCGCTGATCGGTACTCGCTTGGGAAACTTGCCGGCCTTCTCGAGCCGCCAGAGGTGCACCCTGGAGAAGGGGATGCCCTTGTTTATGAGGTCGTCGCGAGACAACAGTCGCTTCCGCATGATCTGTCCTCAACGCCATGAAGCGGCGTGGACGGACAATTAACGCCCGGTAAGCGATGCGTCGTACGAGAAAATCCGCGGCTAATTTTTCCGACGTGAGCCCCAGATCTTTTCGACCGCGTCTTCCGACAGATCGACGCCCAGCATCGAAAGCGCCTCGGTCACAATCGAGCACGCTCAGTCGGCGCCGTTCTTGTCGCGCGAGGCGCGGTTTCTTGTCGCGGCGAAACCGTACTGATCTGCAATTGAGGCGACCGCCCCTACAATCGCAATGTCCCTGAACGTGCGATCATCGCAACTCGGACCAGGCCTCCGACGAGGCACGATCGGCTCGCGCGCCAATGCCTCGACAACGAGGTTTCGAACCGGGTCCGGCATCCACGCTCGCCGCACAAGCAAGAAAGCGAAAAATTCCCGCAGCTCTTGGTCTGGCGTCGGGTCGGCACGGGAGGCGGTAACGCGGTTAGCTACCCACTGACTGGCTTGCTGTTCGCCGTTTGGGAGCCGTAGAATCGCGCAATACCATTCGGCGTATGATCTGTTGCTCGTTTGGCGTATCTGGCGCGCCTTCTCTCAATTCTCGACTGGCGTCAGAGGCTGTCCGCAGAGGTAGAGAAGCGCGTTCCAAAGCGCAGAATGCCGCTTACTGAGCGTCATGGGTGCGCCCTCGCGCTTGCCAGGGTGACCACGTTGGCGGGCGGCGGCTCGACGATCGTCCGCAGCCGTGCGGCCCATAGCTCAAGGGCTTCGCGCTTTTCGTCGAGGTAGTCGTGGTGGTCGTACGTACCCTTTATCCCCGGTCGGACGTGCGCAAGCACGGCCTCCCTCGCCTCTTCGGTGACACGCAGCCGGGAAAGATTACTCCGCACTGTGCGGCGAATATCGTGGTTGGTCCAGGGTTCGAGTTCAACCGCGTCCGGATCGTCGCCGCGCACCCGCGCGAGGGCTCGCAGGGTCCGCAGCATCCGCGCGTCCGCTTTGCGCTTGACCCTGTTCGCCACCCAGACCGGTTTTTCGCCGAACGAGGTCGAAAACAAGAACGGGCCACGTTTGAACCGCGGCAGAGTTTTTAGGATCGCCAGGATGTTGCTCGTCAACGGAACGGCGTGTGCGCGCGCCTTGCTGTTCTTGCCCTTCATGCGGCTTGCTGGAATCGTCCACACCTCGCCGGTCAGATCGAACTCGGCCCACGACGCGTCAGCGGCTTCGTTCAGGCGAAGCGCGGTCAAGATCAGCAATTGATAGACCGGGCCGTATGGGTACCCCATGCAACTCGCCGCCCGCCACAGCGCCTGAAGCTCGGCATTCGACAAAACGCGATCCACCCGTGGCTTCTCGCCGATGATCGCGGTCGGCAAGAGGCCAGCGGCCGGCGAGACCGCGAGGCCGTAGACACGTTGGTGCACCGCCCAGCCGAACAATCGCTTGGCGACGCCCAGGAGATTCCGCGCCGCCGCGGGCGCCGAGCGCTTCTTCGCCCGGATGACGGACAGAACGTCGAGATCGGTGATCTCGCTAATCGGCAGGTCTGCCCATCTTGGCAAGAACTCGCGCTTGATATCCTTCGCGACTTCGTGGCCCTTCCGTTCGCCCGGCAATTTCTCGGCGATGAAATCTGCCGCAACCGCGGCGAATGTGTTCCGCCGTTTGGTCTGCTCGACGAGCCGCGCGCGCTGCTCGTGGTCGCGCGGGTCGATCCCTCGCTTGATCAGTTCATGCCAGTCGCGCGCCTTACTGCGCGCTGCCTCCAGCGAGAGCACGCCGAACTCGGCGATCGCGCGCCGTGTCGGGTTGCGACCGCCGGGATAGCGCGCGATCACGATGAACGTCCGCCTCCCCGTGTCGGAGACCCGCACGCCGAAGCCCGGCACGCCGGTATCCATTACGTCGTAGTGTCGGCCCGGCGGGGCAGGCTTCAACGCCCGCAGCCCCCGGTCGGTCAGATTGCGTTTCGGCAAGGTCGTGGCTCCCTTGGCAACGCGCTGGCAACAATCCTCGCGCAATTGGGTGTTGCCAGATGCAACGCCACGATATGCGAAGAAGCGCGTAACGCAAGGATTATCTAGCGTTGATGAGACGCGGCGCACCGGTATGCAATGCGGTGAAGGGAGCGGTCAGCCGGCGCCGCACCGGCTGGCCGAAACCGAACTTCAACGGCTGCATCGCGTCACTCCGCAGGCTGCGATTGGGTGGTTTCGCCGGCTGGACCGGCGCGACGCCGGCTCAGGCGGTGGCCGAGGCCGCTCGAGAGCACGTAGAAGGCGGGCGTGAAAATCAGGCCGAACACCGTCACGCCAATCATGCCGAAGAACACCGCGGTGCCGAGCGCCTGGCGCAGCTCCGCGCCGGCGCCGATCGCCAGCACCAGCGGCGCCACGCCCAGGATGAACGACACGGACGTCATCACGATCGGCCGCATGCGCAGCCGCGCGGCTTCGACCGCCGCCTCGAAGCGGTCGCGCCCCTGGTCCTCGAGCTGGCGCGCGAACTCGACGATCAAGATCGCGTTCTTGGCCGCCAATCCGATCAGCACGATGAAGCCGACCTGGGTCAGGATGTTGTTGTCCTGGCCACGCAGCACGACCCCGACAATCGCCGCCACCAGGCACATCGGCACGATCAGGATGACGGCGAGCGGCAAGGTCAGGCTCTCGTATTGCGCCGCCAGCACCAGGAAGACGAAGACGACCGCGAGCACGAACGCGAACATGGCAGTGTTGCCGGCGCGCAGCTGCTGGAACGCGAGCGTCGTCCACTCGTAGCTGAAGCCGTCCGGCAAGGTCTCGGCCGCCAGGCGCTGCATGATCTCGATCGCCTGCCCCTGCGAGTAGCCGGGCGCGGCGGCGCCGTCGAGCTCGGCCGCCGGATAGAGGTTGTAGCGCGGCACCCGATAGGGGCCCGAAACGTCGCGCACGGTGGTGAACGAGCCGAGCGGCACGGTGTCCCCGGTCGAGTTGCGCACGCGGATCTTGAGGACGTCGGCGGTATCGAGCCGGTCGTTGCTGTCGGCCTGCGCCACCACCCGGAAGGTGCGCCCGAACAGGTTGAAATCGTTGACGTAGGAGGAGCCGAGATAGGTCTGCAGGGCGGCGAAGACTTCGGCCACATTGATACCGAGCATCTGCGCCTTGGTGCGGTCGATATCGAGATAGAGCTGCGGGGTCGCAGTCTCGAACAGCGAGAACACTTGCAAGAGCCCGGGCGTCTGCGCCGCCTTGCCCATCATCGCGAAGACCGCGCCCTGCAAGGCTTCCGGCCCACGGCCGGCGCGATCCTCGACCATCATGCGGAAGCCGCCGGCATTGCCGATGCCGGCGACCGGCGGCGGCGCCACCACGATCATGAGCGCCTCGCGCAGCTCGGCAAATTTCCGCAGCAGTTCGGCCTGCATGCCGGCAATCGATTTGCGCGGGTCGCGGGCGCGGTCCTGGAATGGCTCGAGCACCAGGAAGATGGCGCCCGAGTTCGGCGCATTGGTGAAGGTCGCGCCGGAAAATCCCACGATGTTGACCGCGCCCATCACGCCGGGAGTTCCCAGCGACAGATCAACGGCGCGGCGCAGCACCGCGTCGGTGCGCTGAAGCGAGGAAGCGGGCGGCAGCTGGGCAACGACGATCAGGTAGCCGCGGTCGACTTGCGGGATGAAGCCGAGCGGCGCCTTGCGGAACTCGTTGAGGCCGAAGGCGAGGATCGCCGCGTAGGCAAGCACCATCAGCAGTGCGAACCGCACCGCCTTGCGCGCGACCCAGCCGTAGGTGCGCGCGAAGCGCTCGAAGCCGAAGTTGAAGCTGCGGAAGATCGCCTGCAGCGGCCATTCCCAGAAGCGCGGCCGGCGGTGCTCGTGCGGCTTGAGCAGCAGCGCGCACATCGCCGGCGACAGCGTCAGCGAAACGATCAGCGAGATCACGGTGGCGCCCGCAATGGTGAGCGCGAACTGCCGGTAGAACTGGCCGGAAATGCCGGTGATGAACGCCGCCGGCACGAACACCGCGCACAGCACCAGCGCGATCGCGACCAGCGCCCAGCCGACCTCGTCCATGCTGCGGCGTGCCGCGTCGCGCGGCGAAAGTCCGTTGGCGATGTTGCGCTCGACGTTCTCGACCACCACGATGGCGTCGTCGACCACGATGCCGATCGCCAGCACCAGGCCCGAGAGCGTGAGGTTGTTGAGCGTGAAGCCGAACGCGCCCATCAGGAAGAAGGTGCCGATCAGCGAGATCGGGATCGCCAGGATGGGAATGACCGCGGCGCGCCAGGTCTGCAGGAACAGGATGATCACCAGCACGACGAACAGGATCGCCTCGAAGATGGTCTCGATGACGGCATTGACCGATTGCTGGATGAACTGCGTCGGATTGTAGACGATCGCGTGCTTGACGCCGGGCGGGAAGTCGCGTCGCCAGCTGCTCCATCGTTTTGATGATGGCGTCGGCGGTCGCCAGCGCATTCGATCCCGGCCGCTGGAAAACGGCGAGCGCCACCGCCGGATCGCGGTTGAGATAGGAGTTCGACGAATAGTCCTGGGCCGCCAGCTGGACGCGCGCCACGTCCTTGAGGCGGACCACTGCCAGCGGCGTGGTCTTGACCACGATCTGGCCGAATTCCGCCGGATCGGCCAAACGGCCGAGCGTGCGCACGGCGACTTGGAATGCACGCGGCTCCTCGACCGGCGGCTGGTTGAGCACGCCGGAGGCGACCTGGACGTTCTGCCCCTGCAGCGCGAGCACCACATCGCCTGCGGTCAGGCCGAGCGACTGCAGCCGGTCGGGGTCGAGCCAGATGCGCATCGCGTAGTCGCGGCTGCCGAACACGGTGATCGAGCCGACGCCGTCGACGCGCGTGAGCACGTCCTTGATCTCGAGGTTGGCGTAATTGGAGATGAACAGCGTGTCGCGCGACTTGTCGGGCGAGAACAGGTGCACGACCATCATCAGGTCGGGCGAGCTCTTGGTCACGGTCACGCCGATCTGGCGCACCTCTTGCGGCAAGCGCGGCTGCGCGATGCCGACGCGGTTCTGCACCTGCACCTGGGCGATGTCGAGGTTGGTGCCGAGGTCGAAGGTGACGGCGATCGAGAAGCGGCCGTCGGCGGTCGAGTTGGACGACACGTAGAGCATGCCCTCGACGCCGTTGATCTGCTCCTCGATCGGAGCGACCACGGTGGTGGCGACCACGTCGGCGCTGGCGCCGGGATACTGACCGGAGACGTTGATGATCGGCGGCGCGATCTCCGGGTACTGCGCGATCGGCAGACGGAAGAACGAGACCGCGCCCAGGATTACGATCACGATCGAGACGACCCAGGCGAAGATCGGCCGGTCGATGAAGAAATGCGAAAGGCGCATCGGCTTCGCGCCTCACCCGGCCCTGGCCTGCGGGTTCGCCGGCAGGGGCGGCCTCCTCCGGCGTGACCTTCTGCCCCGGCCGCGCGCGCATCAGCCCGTTGACGACCACACGGTCGTCCGGCTGCGAGTCCCTCCTTGACCACGCGCAAGCTCTCGACCGCCTGACCGAGCGTGACGTAGCGCTGGCGCGCGATGCTTTCCGCATCGACCACCAGCACGTACTTGCGCGCCTGCTCGGTGCCGATCGCCACGTCGGGAACGAGCAGCGCCTCGTACGGCGGGGAGCCTGGAACCTGCACGCGGGCGAACATGCCGGGCGTGAACAGGCCTTGCGGATTGGCGAAAACGGCGCGGCCGCGGATCGTGCCGGAGGCGCGGTCGATCACGTTGTCGACGAAGTCCATTGAGCCCTGGTGCGGGAAGCCCTGCTCGTCGAGCAGCTTGAGCGCGACCGGCGTCTTAGTGCCCTGGCGGGCAATGTCCTTGCCCATGCCGGCGACGCGCGTGTAGCGGAGATACGAGGCCTCGTCGAAGGTGAACTCGAACCGGATCGGATCAGTGGACACGATGCTCGCCAGCAGCGTGGTGTTGCCCGACGTGCCGCCGGTGACCAGGTTGCCGGGCGAAACGCGCCGGTCGCCGATATGGCCGGATACCGGCGCGCGCAGCTCGGTGAATTCGAGATCGAGCGTGGCCTGGCGCACGATGGCTTCGTTCGCCGCGACCGAAGCCTCCGCCGTGCGCTTGGCCTGAGTTCGCTGCTCGAACACCTGCTCCGAAATGGTCTTGTCGCGGACGAGCTGCTGAGCCCGCGTCAGATCGCCCTCGGTATAGGCCAGGTTGGCCCTCGCCTGTGCCAGGTTGGCGCGCGCCTGGTCGAGCGCGTTCTGGAACGGGCGGCGGTCGATGGTGAACAGGAGATCGCCCTGCTTGACCAGCTGGCCGTCGGTGAAATGCACCTTCTCGAGATAGCCGGAGACGCGCGCGCGAACCTCGACCGCGTCGACCGCCACGAAGCGTCCGACATATTCGTCCTTGTCGACGATGCTGCGCTGGACCGGCTTGGCGACCGTCACCGCCGGCGGCGGCGGCGGCGGCGGGCGGACGCTGCTGCTCGCCGCAGCCCGCGAGCGCAAGCGCCAGCGCAACCGGCAGTCCGAGAGCGGTCGTGCGCGCCGCGCTGCGCGTCGGCATCAGGATCTCGCAACATCGGTTGTCGGCTTCAACTACCGCGCCGCGTGCGGCGGAGCAACGCACGCCATTGTGAGCCGAACAAGGCCGCGATCGCAGCCGCCATAGACGAGGCCGCCCGCGGCCATAACGAGGGCCAGCATCGCCGCGTCCCGCAGGTTGCTCCAACCGCCAACCAAGGCGACCGCCAGCCGTTCCGCGGCCCAAAGGCCGATCGCGAGCACGAGCGCCGCGACCGCGAATTTGACCAGCGAGCGCATCAAGGCCGGCTCGAAGGCAAACAGCCGCGCGCGAACGGCGAACCATACGATGAGGGCGACGTTGATCCAGGCGCCGACCGAGGTCGCCAGCGCCAGTCCGACCTGCGCCAGCGAGCCGATCGAGCAGCGATCTTGAGCGCGATGTTGACGGCGGCGGCGCTGAGCGAGGCCTTCACCGGCGTCGCGGTGTCGCCGCGCGCGAAGAACGTCGCCACCAGGCTGCGGATCAGCACGAACGGAAGGAGCCCGATCGCATAGGCGCGCAGCGTCGCGCCGGCGGCCGCGGCATCCGCTGCGGTGAATGCGCCGCGGCGGAACAGCGCGCGCATGATGAGTTCGGGCATCATCAAGAAGCCGACGACGAAGGGAATCGAGAGCAACAGTGTCAGCTCGATCGCGCGGCTCTGCGCGTGGCGCGCGCCGGCTTCGTCGCCGCCGGCGATCCGGCGCGCCATTTCGGGCAGCAGCACGGTGCCGGCCGCAATGCCGATGACGCCGATGGGCAACTGGTTGAACCGATCCGCATAGTAGAGCGCCGACAGCGCGCCGGCCGATAGCGAAGCTCGCGATGATAGTATCGGCGAACAGCGCAAGCTGAACGCCCGCCGAGCCGACCGTCGCGGGTCCGAGCGCGGCGAAGAATCGCCGCACGTCCTGCGTCCAATCGCGGCCAGCGGAACTTCACCATGATGCCCGACCGCTTCGCGTCGCCGGCGACCAGCAGGAACTCCAGGATGCCGGCGACCAGCACGCCCCACGCGGCGGCATGGCCTGCGGTAGGGAAGAAGGCCGCCAGCGCCAACGCGACGATCATCGACAGATTGAGCAGGATCGGCGCGCCGGCCGCCGCCGCGAAGCGATCGATCGCGTTGAGCATGCCGCCGAACAGCGTCACCAGCGTCATCAGCAGCAGGTAGGGAAACGTGATGCGGGTCAGATCGACCGCAAGCGGGAAGCGCGCCGCATCGCCTTCAAAGCCCGGCGCCAGCAGGCGGACGACCCATGGGGTGAACGCAAGCGCCAGCGCCAGCAACGCGAGCTGGGTGGCGAACAGCAGCGTGAACACCCGGTCCGCAAAGACGCCGGCCGCGTCCGCGCCGCCCTGTTGGCGTAGCCGCGCGTACGCGGGCACGAAGGCGGCGTTGAACGCGCCCTCGGCGAAGATCGCGCGGAAATGATTGGGCAGCCGCAGCGCGACGAAGAACGCGTCGGCGACAGGTCCGGCGCCCAGGACGGCGGCCAGCATCACGTCGCGCAGGAAACCGGCGAGGCGCGAGACAAGCGTCAGCCCGCCGACGGACGCGATGCGGCCGTGGATGCCGCGGTGAGCGCCCGCCTCCTGCGATTCGTCAGTCATGCGCCCGAGTTATACCAGGGGCCGTTGCGGCGACGCTCTCCCATCGCCATTGCCGCGCTGACCCGGCAATCCATCCCGTTGAATCGACTCTTTTTCAGCTGGACGCGCGGGTCAAGCACCGCAATGGCGAGGCAGAATCAGCGGCCGGCCTTCGCGAACGGACGCGCCTCGGCCATCGGCATCGACCGCCGGCCGTTCGGAATCCTTCGCAAGGCAGCGGATCGCGACTTCGAGGCTGGCGACGCCCTCTTCGCCGGAAACAGCCGGAGGCTTGCCGTCGCGGATCGCCCTGACGAACGACATGAGCTCCGCCCGCAGCGGCTCGGCATGGCCGACCGAAAGGTGCCGCATCGAATAGCTGCCGTCGGGCTGGAAGCCGAAGCACTCCGTCACCTGCCGGGTGAGCAGGTCGGCAATGACGTATTTCTTGCGGGTCGCGACGTGCACCGTGCGCGCCTTGAACGGCGTCAACCAGTTGGTGGTGATCTGGGCGAGCACGCCCGATTCGGTGCGGAACTGCAGCAACGCGATGTCTTCGTTCTTGGCGCGGGCGCTCGCGAGCATCGGCTGAACGTCGGCGATCTCCGAATCGGTGAACCAGCGGATCAGATCGATGTCGTGGACGGCGAGATCGATGACGACGCCGACGTTGGACATCCGCGGCGGGAACGGTCCGACGCGCGTAATGCCGATCGACAGGATGTCCTCGCCGCGCAGCGCATCCTTGATCGATTCGACCGCGGGATTGAAACGCTCGACGTGGCCGACCATGAGCGTGACGCCGGCGGCGCGCGCGGCGGCCACGATGGCGCGGCCTTCGTCCGGATTCGACGCGATCGGCTTCTCGACCATGACGTGGACACCGCGCTCGATCGCGGCGATCGCCAAGTCGTGATGCAGATGGGTCGGCGCCGCGATCGAGAGCGCATCGACGCCGAGCGCGAGCAACGCGTCGAGATCCGTCGACCGCCGCGCAGCCGAGCGGCCGTCCTACGAGGTTGCCCTGCTGGCGATCCGGATCGGCAACGCCGACAAGATGCACGCCCGGGACATCGGCGTACACGCGCGCATGGTTGACTCCCATCACGCCGACGCCGACGACGCCGACGCGCAAGGCGTCCCCATTCCGCTTGACGCGATGCGACATTGCCGGGCTGCCCGCTCGCCTCAGAAATCAGTCATGATCCCTAACACGGACAGAGGGTGTTGGCGACGGGCCAGCAAGGGATACAAACACTTTTTGCATCAGGGGCTTATGAAGCGGCCCCCGCTACTCCGCGGCGCGCGCCGGCGGGAGCGGCGAGCGCGAGCCCGGCCGCCACGGCATCCTCGCGGAAGGCCCGCACCGCGTCGAGCGACAGTTCGGCGCCGGTCCTGGTCCCGAGCGCCGGAAGCTTCTTGAGCACATCCGCCGGCGCCGTGATGATGTGGCAGCGCATGGCGTCGGCCTCGACGACGTTGAACACCTCGCGGGTCGAGGCCCAGATGATCTCGACGTTGGCGGTTGAGCGCGCGCGCTCGACGGCGTCCGTCATGATTGGGCGGTAGTCGATGCCGAGATCGGCCAGCCGGCCGGCGAATACCGACACGCAGGCGGGCGCGCCGCCCGCCAGCGCCTCGACTGCTCGCGCGACCTGGCCGGGCGTGAAGATCGCCGTCATATTGATCTTGACGCCATCGCGCGACAGCGCGCGCACGGCTTCGTAGAGCGCCTCTCCGCGCGTCGTTGGTCACCGGCAGCTTGACATAAACGTTGCGACCCCACGCCGCGATGACCTGCGCCTGCGCCACCATTTCGGAAATGTCGTCGGAGAAGACCTCGAACGAGATATGGCGGTCGGGCACGGCGGCCACCAGCTCGCGGCCATAAGCCGCATAATCGGCAACGCCAGCCTTCTTGAGCAGCGAGGGATTGGTGGTGAAGCCCTTGATCCACGGCTTGCCGGCCATGTCGAGAATCTGCGCCTTGTCGGCGCCGTCGGTGAACAGCTTGACGGTAAGTTCGTTGAGTTTCATCGCATCCATCGCTGCCGGAAAGGCTTGGAGCCGCAGCGGCTCGGCCGGTCAAATGGGACTCAGAGGGCCCGCGCTCCGCACGCTTCTATAGCTTTTTCAGCGGCCCGCAAGCTCAGCGGCGGCGCCACGCATGCACCTGTGCACTTCGCATCATGCCGCCGAGCACGCCGATCCCGAAGACATAAAACCAACCTTGCGTGAAATCGAACAGATGCGAATTGAACACGGATGCGGCCACGTTCTGAAACACCACGATGACGCCGAGCCACGGCATCAGCCCTTGTCCGCGGAACAGGGCAAGATGCGACAGCCACATGGCAAACAGCAGCGTCGTTCCCACCATGCCGAGCGGAACGCCGACGGCGAGCGCCTGGTTGTGCGGATTGTTGAGAGGGATTGCGGCCCGCTGGGTCACGCCCTCCTCCCTGATCGCCTCGATCGACAAATTGCGGGTCGAGCCGGTTCCGTGCCCGATGAACGGCGCTTCGGTCATGAAGCCCAGCGATTGACGCCAATACTCCAGTCGCAAGCCCCCCGAGGTCACCGGGTTGTGGGAGCGGAAGGCGCCCGCCTCCTCGAACGCGCTGGCGAGGCGCTCGCGCAGGCCGGGCGAGGCCAGCGCCACGGCAGACACAAGGACGATGCCCGCCGCCAGCAGCGCGCCCGCGCCGCGCAGGCCGAAACGCTGGAACCCCACCAGCACGAGAAGGCACGGCAGGACGACCAGGGCGGTGCGCGCCGTGGCGACGAAAAGGATGTTGGCGAGAAAGACAACCGCAAGTCCCCCCAGCGCAACGGCGAGCCAGCGCCGGCGCGCGTCGACGGCATAGACCAGATGAACTAGCGCGGCCGCGGCGATCATGAATTCGGTGCTCTGAACGATCTTGTCCTTCACCGGAACGCCCGGGGGACGCAGCGGATTCCAATTCAGCGCCGGCCACAGTGCGAGCACCCAGGAGCAGAACAGCAGGGCCGTGCAGGACGCGAGGAAGCCGGTGAGGACGTACCATCCGGCGTCCGATTGCCGGAACTGGACGAACAGCAGCGGAATGGCGAGCAGCCTGTGATAGGGCCGCAAGCCGTAAAGGGCCTCACCCCACGGCACGTCGGCCCAGAGCATGCCGATGGCGGCAAACATCCATAGCAGCACCGGCAGGCCGCCGGCCGGGGTCATGAGTTCGCGCCGCAGTGCCGCGAAATCGAACGTGGGAACGAGCGCAAGCAGCCAGAGGACCACCAGGACGCTGGTGGCCGACGTCGACCACGGCAGCGACACCGCAACCGCCACCACCAGGTAATCCGCCAGCCGCGGCAGAGAGGCGCGTGTCAGCGTTGCCTGGAGAACGCCGTGCGTCCCATCGACCATATGGACTCCCGCTTCTTGCTCGCCCCCCTCACCGGGAAACCGTAGGGGCAATCTTTGTGGTTGCCCTTCCGGTCGCCACAGGGCGCCCGCTAAGGCGCCTCTACGGCCAACACCGTCACCGGTGCTGGCGCTTGCGCGATTGATCGACCAGGCGGGTACTGCTGTAGCCCGGGACCAGGGTGACCAGCATGACTTCGCCCCCGCTCGCCTCGACCAGCTCGCGGCCGACCACCTGATCCACGCGGTAATCCGCGCCCTTGACCAGGATGCTCGGCCGCACGCGGCCGATCAGTTCGAGCGGCGTATCCTCGTCGAAGATCACGACCAGATCGACCGCCTCAAGCGCAGCCAGCACCTCGGCGCGCGCCTGCTGATCCTGAATGGGTCGTCCCGCGCCTTTGAGGGCGGCGACCGACGCGTCGCTGTTCAATCCCACGACCAAGCGATCGCAGACGGCGCGCGCTTCGGTCAGGAGCCTGACATGGCCCGGATGCAGGAGGTCGAAGCATCCGTTGGTGAAACCGATGCGCAGGCCGGCCCGGCGCCAGGAGCCGAGCGCATCGTCGAGCACGCGGCGATCGAACACGATCTTCTCTTCGGACGCGAGCGCAGCGTGCGGAATGATGCGGGCGCGCAGCTCGGCCGCCGAAACCGTGGCGGTGCCGCGCTTGCCGACCACCACCGACGCGGCCGCATTGGCGGCGCGCATCGCAGATTCGAATCCCGCTCCCATCGCCAGCAGCGTGCCGAGCGCCGCCGCCACGGTGTCGCCGGCACCCGACATGTCGCGGACCCGCACCGGGTAGGCGGGCACGTGCACGGGAGCTGCGTCGCGCAGGTGGAGCATCATGCCGTCCTCGCTGCGGGTTACCAGCACGGCATCGCTGCCCACGATCTCGGCAAGCGTCGCGGCGGCCGCGGCGATCTCATCGTCCGTGGTCGCGGGCTGCCGCGTCGCCTCCGCGAGCTCCTTGCGGTTGGGCGTGATCAGCGTCGCGCCGCGATAGACGGAATAATCCTGCGCCTTTGGATCGACGATCACGCGCTTGCCGGCGCGGCGGGCCGCCTCGATGGTCGCGCGCACGATGCGTGCCGTCAGCACTCCCTTGGCGTAGTCGGATAAAACCACCGCCCCGGCGCGTTCGAGCGACGCCTGGACGCGCTCGAGCACGGCCGCTTCGATGTCCGCCGAGACAGGCCGTGCGACCTCCCAATCGGCGCGCAGCAGATGGGTCGAGTGGTGCTCGGAGACGAACCGGACCTTCCGCGTGGTCGGCCGCGAGGGATCGACGATCAGGTGCGGCTCGATGCGGGATTCCGCCAGGAACGCGGTGGCGAGCTCGCGCCCCTCCGCATCGTCGCCGACGACCCCGACGAAGATGCAGCGCGCCCCAAGGCTTGCGATGTTGCGCGCAACGTTGCCGGCCCCGCCGATCTGCGATTCCTGCCGCGTCACGGCGAGCACCGGGGTCGCTGCCTCCGGCGAAATGCGCGCCACATCACCATAGACGAAGTGGTCGAGCATCAAGTCGCCGACGCACAGCACGACTTGCCCGTCGAGGCGCGACAATACCTCCTCGAAATTCAGCATCCGGCCGCCCTATCGTGCCTTTCGGTCAGGACCGCTCTAGCGATAGCGGTTCGTCGTAACAAGAAACCCGGTCACGTATCGCTCGACCGCCTGTTCGAGCGGGGTGAAGCCGGCGTTGTAGCCGGCTTTGCGCAAATTCTCGACCGTCGCCTGGGTGAAGTACTGGTAGCGATCCCGAATCGCCGCCGGCATGTCGACATACTCGATGGCGGGCTCGCGTCGGAGCGCGCCGAACAGCGCGAGGACGAGATCGCGAAAAGTGCGCGCGTTGCCGGTTCCGACGTTATAGATGCCCGACACCGACGGCGTCTCGAGGAGCCAGCGCACCACCGCCACCGCATCGTCGACGGACACGAAATCGCGCCGCTGCTCGCCGTCGGCTATCCCCGGCTTGTGCGACTTGAACAGCCTGACGGAGCGGCCCGCGTGGGCATCGTCGAAGGCCGTCGCCACGACGCTCATCATCCGACCCTTGTGGTACTCGTTCGGCCCGAACACGTTGAAGAACTTCAGGCCCACCCATTGCGGCGGCAAATCCTGGCGCTTGGCGGAGCGCTCGGCCACGGCCTGGTCGAACAGGTGCTTGCTCCAACCATAGAGATTGAGTGGGGCGAGCCGCTTGAGGGCATCGACGGACCAGTTGTCCTCGAATCCAGCGGAACCGTCGCCATAGGTCGCGGCCGACGACGCATAGAGGAACGGCGTGCGCGACGTCGTGCACCAGTCGAGCAGCGCCAGCGAAGTCCGAAAATTGGCCGCGACGACCGCGTCCGCATCGGTCGCCGTGGTGTCCGAGTTGGCGCCGAGATGGATCAACGCGTCGAGCTTGCGGCCCTCGAGCCACCGCATGAGCTCGGCCGGCGGCACGACGTCGGCGAGCTGCCGCTTCTGCAGATTTCGCCATTTCTCGCCGCAGCCGAGCGCGTCGGCGACGACGATGTCGGCGCGCCCCGCCTCGTTGAGGCCGGCGACCAGATTCGATCCAATGAACCCGGCGCCGCCGGTCACCAACAGCATCAAACCGCCTCGCATGGCTTGGCAGGCCCGAAATCCGCGCAACCTTTGCCCCAGGCGGCCCCCAGGCGCAATATTGCGCTGTGGCAGCAGTTAGGGCCCCCGGCCGCAGATCAGTGGGGCCCACCCCCGTGGTTGGCCCCTGGACAGCACTTCGGTTGAGCGTTAGGCCGCCACGATCAACCGGAGACATCCCGTTCCTTGGCCATGAATGCCGGCCCCGATCAGAACAGTTCGGCAACCGGATGCGGCACAACCGACGCTCGGCCGATCCTGCTCGTACCCTACATGTGGATCGGCGACTTCGTGCGCTGCCATTCGGTCGTCAGGCTGCTCAAGGCCCGCTGGCCGGATCGGCCGGTCGACCTGTTGGCGACGGAATTGAACGCACCGCTCGCCGAATACATGCCGGGCGTGCGCAAGGCGGTGCGTGGGGAATTGCCGCGCCGGCGGCTTGCGGCGGCGCGCAACTGGGAGCTGGCAAAACGCCTGCGCGCCGAAGCCTACGGCACGGCGCTTATCATGTCGCGCAAGTGGAAGGCGGCGCTCGCACCATTCCTGGCCGGCATCCCGGAGCGGATCGGATTCGTCGGCGAGGCGCGTTTCGTGCTGCTGAGCGAGGCCCGATGGGGCGAGCGCAAGCTGCCGCGCATGGTGGATCAGTGCGCCGCCCTCGCCTTGCCGAACCGCGCGCCGTTGCCGCCCGAATGGCCTCGTCCCGAGCTACGGGTTCCGCAAGCGGAGGTCGCCTCATGGCGTGCCCGCCGGTCGCTCGCCGAAGACGGCCGGCCGGTCGTTGCGCTCGCGCCCGGGGCGGTCGGGCCGTCCAAGCGCTGGCCTGCCGAGTTGTATGCCGAACTGGCGCGGCAGCTTTCCGACCAGGGCTTCTCGGTATGGATCCTGGGTGGGCCGGACGAGAGCCAGGTCGCAGCTGCAATTGCGAACGGAGCCGGTCCGCACACGCGGGATCTGACGGGGCGCAACCTGCGCGACGCGATCGTAGCGCTGGCGGCGGCCGACGCCGCGGTGTCAAACGATTCCGGGCTGCTGCATGTCGCTGCCGCCATCGGCACGCCGACCATCGGGATTTTCGGCCCAACCAGCCCGCGGCTTTGGGCGCCGCTCAATCCGTTGGCGGAGACGATCGAGACCTCAACCGACGTGCCGTGCCGGCCTTGCCATAGGCCGGTCTGCCGGGTCGTGCATCACCGCTGCATGCGCGATATCCCCGCCGTCCAAGTGATGGACGCGGTCGCACGCGCGCTCGCGCGCACCGGCCTCGCAGTAGCGACCTGATCGCGATGTCGCCGCCGCGGCCGGCAGCCTTTCTCGATCGGGACGGCGTTCTGATCCACGACGACGGCTATGTCGGAGATGTCGACCGCGTTCGCTGGATCGCCGGCGCCGCGCGCGGAGTCCGACATCTCAACGAGCTCGGCTATCTGGTTTTCCTGATCTCCAACCAGTCAGGCGTGGCGCGCGGCCGCTTCACCGCAGCCGACGTCGAGGCCGTGCACCGGTTCATGCTTGCCGCGCTGGCGGCTGAGGGCGCGCGCATCGACGACGTGCGCTACTGTCCGTATCATCCCGACGCCACGGTCGAGGCCTATCGTCGCGTATCCGACTGGCGCAAGCCGGCGCCCGGCATGATCCTCGATCTGATGCGGACCTGGCCGGTCGACCGGCCCGGCAGCTTTCTGGTCGGGGACAAAGAAACCGACTTGCAAGCCGCCCGCGCGGCCGGCATACGCGGCCATCTGTTCCGCGGCGGCGACCTCGCCGAGTTCCTGGTGGCCGGCTGTCTGCAACGCCCGGCCACAGGCCAGCTGTGAAAAACTACGGTTATCGTGATAATTCAGTGGGTTGCATGAATTCCGCCGAGCTTCGCACCCACGACTTTCGCCGCATCCTGCTGATCAAGCTGTCCGCCGTCGGCGATGTGGTGCACACGATTCCGCTGTTGAACCAGCTCCGGCGCCGGTATCCGTCGGCGCGGATTGATTGGCTCCTCAAACCGGCCATCGCCGAGCTCGTCCGGCACCATCCTGCGGTCAGCAACGTGATCGAGTTTCCGCATCCGGATGCGGCCGCGCCCTGGACGAGCGCCGGCCGCTGGCTGAGCTCGGTCCCGCGGCTGGTCTCCGACCTGCGCGCGCCGCGCTACGACCTGGTGGTCGACATGCACGGTCAGATCCGCTCGGCCGTTTGCACGTTACTGACCGGTGCGCCGGTGCGGATCGGCTTCGATCGTCCACGCGCGGAGGTGCGCCGCGCGTCGGCGCGCAAGCTTCCGGCGCTCGCCTATCGGCACGGCTGGACCGGCGCGCGCGAAGGCTCGTGGATCGCCTATTCGCACCGTCTGCGTATTCCCACCTTGGACATGCATGCCGTCGACCGCTACCTGCGCGTCGGCGCGATGCTGGGCATCGCCGAAGGTGTCGCCGACTTCTCCTTCGCGATCCCGGTGGCGGCGCTCGATCGCGCCAAGGCGCTTCTGCGTGCGCACGGCGTTGCGATCGACGGCCATCGGCCGGACATCGTTCTGCTGGCACCGGGCGCCGTGTGGGAAACGAAGCAATGGGCCGCCACCGGGTTCGCCGAGGTAGCCAAGCACTGCCAGCGGCGCGGCCGAACCGTCGTGCTGGTCGGATCGCCCAACGAAACGGCGATCTGCCGACGCGTCGCCGCCGAGGCGCCCGGCGTCATCGACCTTTGCGGGCAGACGACGTTGAGCGAGCTGGCGGCGCTGACGAGCCTGTCGGCGATCGCGGTCACCAACGACTCCGGGGCCATGCATCTCGCGGTGGCGCTCGGGCGGCCAACGATCAGCGTTTTCGGCCCGACCGATTCGCTCTGGGTCGGGCCCTACGGGCGAGCCGACGCGGTGCTGCAGGCAGGGCTCGCCTGCGCGCCCTGCTATCTGCGGCGGCTTTCGCGCTGCCCGTACGACCACGCTTGCATGCGGGCGATCCCGCCCGCCCTGGTGATCGACCGTATCGAAACCACGCTCGGGTCTTGCACCCGAAAGGCGTGAAGGGCGCGAGTGGGCCCGATCGTGATCTATTCCGCAAAACTGCGGCGGCCCGGTTCGGCGGACGGCCAGTTCGACCTCATCGGCGTGACTGCTGTCGCGGCGCACGACCGTGACGGTGCAGGGCGCCTCCGCGGTGATCCGGACGCTGACCTTGGCGGAGGAGCCGGCGGCGATCGGTGCGCCCACGATCAGGTGATCGACCTTGTTCGACCGAGCAAAATCGAGGACGGCGCCGGCGACGTTGCGCGATTCGAGCAGATGGTAGGTGATCTTTCCCTTCGGGAGCTGCAGCGGCCGGGCCCAGTCTCGCAGCTCGACCAGCCTTTGCACGTGAATGTTGTCTCCCGCGGCGTCGACATTCTCGTCGACGGCGATCAGTGAGGTGGGGATGACATTGACGCAGGCGAGGCGCGCGCCCGGCATGTTGGCGAGCACCGATGCGGCGGCTTCGAGCAGCGCCTGCCTGACCGCTTCGAGGCCGGGACGCAGACTGACCGCAACCAGGATGATCGGCGCTCGCGGCGGCGACCTGGTCGCGCTGGCGAGGATTTCCCGCATCGTCTTTGCGGCCCGCAACCTGCGACGGAACGTCGTGCGAAAGTCGCCCTGCTGCAGGCGCTCCGCGCGTTCGCTGAGCACAACCAGGTCGGGATGGCGCAGGTCGAACATCAGGTCCTCGGCGCGCGCGTAACGAGCATCGGGCACCGGTTCGAGGCATCGCAGGATGATCTCCTGCAGAGCAGGCGGGATCGCGTCCCGCAGGGCGCGGGGCGGCACCGGATCGCGCCACACGCGCCGGCGCACCTTGCGCATGCGAGCAGGGATGCCGAACGGAGGCCGCCCGGTCGCCAGCTGGTAGAGGATCGCGCCAAGCGCGAAGATGTCGCTGCGCCGATCCGAGCGCACGCGCAAGAGCTGCTCGGGCGCCATGTATTCGGTCGTTCCCATCGGCCGGTGAAACTGCTCCTCCATGAGATCCGGTAGATGCAGGTGACGCGACAGGCCGAAATCGATCAGGACGGCAGCGCCGGAGGGGCGGAACAGCACGTTGGCGGGCTTGAGATCGAGATGCAGCACGTCCTGCTGATGCAGATCCGACAGGGCGGCGGCGACCTCGGCGCCGATGGCGACCACCTCATCGACGGGCAGGAGCCGATCCAAGCTCCTTTTCAGCAGCGTCGGCCCCGGGATGTGCTCCATGACGATGTAGGGCTGTACGGCGAAATCGCCGTTGGCGACAAAGCGCGGCACATGCGGGCCTTTGAGCTCCGCCATGATCATCTGCTCGACCTCGAAGCCGACGATCAGCGAAATGTCGCCCTCGAAGTCGAGCAGCGGCACCTTCATGACGATGGGAAAGTCGATGTCGTCGCGGCCGACGCGCCAGATATCGGCCATTCCGCCGCGATGCAGCCGCTCCTGCAGCCGGAAGCCGTCGATCGTCATGCCGGCCGTCAGCTGCGCTTTCGCCACGCGGTCAGATCCCCATGGTGAGTCGTTCGGCCAGAAACTCCGGCAACCCCGCCTTGCGGATCTTGCGCGCGGCGAGCTCGACGTCATAGGGCACGCGCACGTAGGTCAGCCGGTTGCGCGCATCGTCGAACAGCCCGTAGCAGGCCGCCGGGTTGCGGTCGCGCGGTTGGCCGACCGCGCCGAGCACGGCGAGCCACCGGCGCTGGCCCAAGCAGCGGAATCGGCTTGTCGTCCGCCGGCACGTGGCTGCTGCGGCAGCGTCCTGACGCTCTCGTTGAACAGCGCCGGAAAGTGCGTATGGCCGCAAAAGGTGAGGCGGTGGTGCGTCGCCCGAAAGCTCTGGAAGGCCTCGCGCGGGCTGAACACGTAGATCCAGGTACCGCGGCGCGCTGGCGCTCGCATGGACGAACAGCCGGTCGCCTTCCTCGACAGTCAGCGGAAGCTCCGCGAGGAACGATTGCTGCCCATGGTCGAGCCGCGTCCGCGTCCAATCGATTGCCGCACTGGCGGCGGCGTTCATGCCTTCGCTCGGATTGAGAACGGCGGCATCGTGATTGCCGAGAACCGCGACCGCGCCGGCCTCCACCATCTCGGCCGCTCGATCGACGACCCACGCCGGATCCGCACCGTAGCCGACGAGGTCGCCAAGAAAAACATAGCGCTCGGCGCCGGCGCGCTCGGCGTCGGCAAGACAAGCCGTCAACGCCTCACGGTTGCCATGGATATCGGCAAAGAGCGCGATCAGCATCTCGGTGTTGTAACACGGGCTTAGAATTGTAGGGTGGGCAAAGCGCCGCGAAGCGGCGCGTGCCCACGTTGTGCCGTCCGCGTGGGCACGGCGCGCAAGCGCGCGCCTTTGCCCACCCTACATTTTGCACGTCAGCGCAGGACCACAAGAATAAGCCAGGCAATGCCGATGGCGATCGCGCCGCAGGCAAGGCTCAGCAACAGGACGCGTTGAAACCGTGTCATTTCGCTCTCCCCCCAAGAGCTTGTGAGCGTCCCAGTCGAGCCGCTCACGCTTCGGCGATCATCGGCTTTCAAAGCCGCCTTGTGTAGGGGGCCGGAGCGAACTTTCGCTCCGGCCCCGCCGTTGCGAGCCGCAGGAGGCTACTGCTTGAAGATGTCCCGCTTGTAGGTCTCCGGCACGAACAGCGCGCCGATCACGACGGTCATCACCGCGACCACGATCGGATACCAGAGGCCGAAGTAGATGTCGCCGGTCTGCGCCACCATCGCGAACGAGGTGGCCGGCAACAGGCCGCCGAACCAGCCGTTGCCGATGTGATAGGGCAGCGACAGGCCGGTGTAGCGGATGCGGGTCGGGAAGAACTCGACCAGCGCCGCCGCGATCGGGCCGTAGACCATGGTCACGTAGATCACCAGGATCGTCAGGATGCGCGATCAGGATCAGCTTCTGGGCGGTGAAGATGTCGAACATCTGCGCGAAGTTGGCGAGCCCGGCCTTCGGATCGATCGGGATCTTCACGACCGTCGGGTTGTTGGCGCCCGGATAGCCGACCGCGGTGAGCGCCGCACCGACGTCCCTGGTGAAGTTGGGATCGTTGGCGGCGAACTCCTTGTCGCCGATGCGAACCTTGGCGATGGTGCCGCCGGGCGCATCGACCGTGGTCGCGTTCACGGAGCTCCGTGCGAGCAGCGCCTTGGCGATGTCGCAGGAGTTCGTGAACTTGGCGGTGCCGGTCGGATTGAACTGGAACGAGCAGTCCGCCGGGTCGGCGATGATGGTGACCTGGGCCTTCTCCTGCGCCGCGTAGAGCGCCGGATTGGCGGTCTTGGTCATCAGCTTGAACAGCGGGAAGTAGGTGAGCGCCGCGATCAGGCAGCCGGCGAGGATGATCGGCTTGCGGCCGATCTTGTCGGAGAGCGCGCCGAACACGATGAAGCCGCCGGTGCCGAGGAGCAGCGACCACGCGATCAGCACGTTGGCCGTGAAGGCATCGACCTTGAGGATGTTCTGCAGGAAGAACAGCGCGTAGAACTGGCCGGTGTACCAGACCACCGCCTGGCCGGCGACGAGGCCGAACAGGGCGAGCAGCGCGATCTTGGCGTTCCTCCACTGGCCGAAGGCCTCGGTCAGCGGCGCCTTCGACAGCGAGCCTTCCTCCTTCATCTTCTTGAAGGCGGGGCTCTCGTGCATCTGCAGCCGGATCCACACCGAGATGCCGAGCAGCACGATCGAGACCAGGAACGGAATGCGCCAGCCCCAGGCCGCGAACGGCGTGATCTTCGCCCCGGCCGCCGTCGTCACCTCGGCATAGTTGGCGTTCACGTAGATCTGCGTGAACATGATGATGATGAGCGAGAGCAGAAGGCCGAGCGTCGCGGTGGTCTGGATCCAGCTGGTGAAGAAGCCGCGCTTGCCGGGCGGCGCATGCTCGGCGACGTAGATCGCGGCGCCGCCGTACTCGCCGCCGAGCGCGAGGCCCTGGGCCATGCGCAGCGCAATGAGGATGACCGGCGCGAGGAAGCCGATCGTGTCGTAGCTCGGCAGGCAGCCGACCAGGAAGGTCGACATGCCCATGATCAGGATGGTGATCAGGAAGGTGTACTTGCGGCCGACCAGATCGCCCAGGCGGCCGAACACCAGCGCGCCGAACGGGCGCACCAGGAAGCCGGCGGCAAACGCCAGCAGCGCGAAGACGTTGCGCGTCGCCTCGGGGTACTGGCTGAAGAACTGGGCGCCGATGATCGCGGCCAGCGAGCCGTAGAGGTAGAAATCGTACCATTCGAAGACGGTACCGAGCGAGGAAGCGAGGATGACGCGCTTCTCTTCGCGGCTCATGGGACGGCTGCGCACCGCCACATCATCCATGGTGGTTGCCTGAACAGACATTTGATTCTCCCTAAGTGGCAACGGCGCGCGCTGGCGCGCACCGCAGAGGTGCCGCCGACAACCGACTTGTCGGACACTGATCGTAAGACGGGGCACATGACCGGGTGCAGATCAGGCCAGCGGTGCCCACTCCCCCGCGTGCAATGCGATTAATAGCGCTTTCCGGTGATGCCGTCGACTTAGCTCTTGTTCGTAGGAGGTTAGTCTCGTGGACTAAAGTCGTAGCGGTCGCGCCGCGGTAGGTTGTAGGGTGGGCAAAGGCGCGCAAAGCGCGCCGTGCCCACGCGTTCAGAAGCGCCAGATGCTTAGCCATGTCGCGTTATCGCCGTGCCAAGATCGAGGGTGGTGTCTTTTTCTTCACCGTGGCTTTGGCCAATCGATCGAGCGATCTGCTGGTTCGGCATGTCGACCGTCTGCGGCGCGTCTACGCATCCGTTCAGCGGAATCGTCCATTCGATACCGTGGCGATCTGCATTCTACCCGAGCACGTGCACGCTATCTGGGCCTTGCCTCCCGATGACGCGGATTTTCCGACCCGCTGGAGCCTGATCAAGAGTGGCTTTTCGCGCGGGCTGGATGCCGGAGGTTCACCCTCGCCGAGCAAGCTCGCCAAACGCGAGAAGGGTCTGTGGCAACGGCGATACTGGGAGCACGCGATTCGCGACGATGCCGACCTTGAGCGCCATGTCGACTACATCCACTTCAATCCAGTGAAGCACGGATACGTATCTCGCGTTTGCGATTGGCCGCTCAGCAGTTTTCACCGCTTCGTCGCGCGTGGCCTGTCGCCGGTGGACTGGGGCGGCGACGTGGGGTGACCTGCCCGGCCGATTCGGCGAGTGATGCTGGGTCTAAAATCGCAGTTCGTAGGGAGGGCAAAGCGCCGCGTAGCGGCGCATGCCCACGCAGTCAAAAGCGGGTATGCCTAGCCATATCGCCCTCTCGCCGTGCCGCTTCGACGGATGACGCCTTCCGGCCATCTGGTGTGGGGGCGGCGCGCGCCCCATTGAAGGAAGACGGTCGAGAACCACGTGGGCACGGTGCGCTCCGCGCACCTTTGCCCACCCTACAATTGACCTATTGCGCGGCCTCGGATGCCACCGCGGCTGGGTGCGCCGCCGGCTGTGAAAGCGGAATGCGGAACGAGAATGTGGCACCCCGGCCGAGTTCGCTCTCCACCCAGATGGCGCCGTCGAACCGCTCCAGGATCTGCCGGCAGATCGGCAACCCGAGCCCGGTGCCCTGCGGCTTGTCGGTGAGGATGTCGGCGGCCTGCTGGAACCGCTCGAAAATCTTCGCCTGGTCCTTTTTGGCGATGCCGCCGCCGTTGTCCTTGACGTCGACGCGCAGGAACCCGGCCTCCTGCCACGCTTCGAGTCGGATCCATCCGTTGTCTTTGGCGCAGAACTTCACGGCGTTGGAGACCAGGTTCACGATCACCTGGGTCAGGCGGTCCGCATCGGCCCGGATCGCCGGAATATCGTCGGCGATCCTGGCCTCGAGCGAGATATGAGGCGCCTTGGCGAAGAGACCGGCCATGGCGGCGAGCGCCTGTTCGATCACGGCCTTTGGAGCGAGGTCCGCCATGTACCATTCCGACCTGCCCGCCTCCATCTTGGCGAGGTCGAGAATGTCGTTGATGAGCCGGCTCAGCCGCTCGCTCTCCTGGACGATGATAGTGACGAACTCCTGACGCTGATCGGGGTCGAGGTCGGGATTGTCGCGCAGGATCTCGCTGAACGAGCGGATCGAGGTCAGCGGAGTGCGGACCTCGTGGCTCACCGTCGCGACGAAATCGTCCTTCATCTTGTCGAGCTCCTTGAGGCGCTCGTTGGCGGCCCTCAGGTCCGCTGTTGCCACCTCGAGCTCCCGCGATTTCTGCTCCAGCTGCCGCGAATAGACGACGAGTTGCGACGCCTCGTCCAAAATCTGCACGACCTGGTCGATGTCGTGCATTTCCTCTCGCAGCACGGACGCAACCATGATGCGGGCCGAGGCGGCGCCGATGGCGCCGGCGAGCTGGCGCTCGCAATACGAGACAATGTCGGAGTCGGCCGGACCAGGATCGTGCAGGCGTCGATCGTTGTCGCGCTCGAAACGCGCGAATGCCGCATTGGCCCTCGCCTCGCCCATGAAGCGCACGAGCAACTGCCGCAGATCGCCGATGGTGGCGCGGCCGCGCCAGACGCGCCCGGCCTCGGCGGACCGTTTGAAAATATCGACGAACTGCACCGCCTGGCCGCGCTCGATGATCGACTGGGAGGTGAGCAGCGAGACGCCGACGAAAAGCCCGACGTTTGCCAGCATCGTCCAGATCGTGGCATGCGCGATCGGATCCAGGCCCTCGAGCCCGAGCAGCGCGTAGGGCTTGAGCAAGGCCACGCCGAGCGGACCGTCCTCGACGAAGGCCTGGCTGATCCACCCCGAGCGCGCGAACGACGGCAGCAGCAGCGTGTAGATCCACAACAAGAACCCGCCGCTAAGCCCGGCGACGGCGCCCGCCTTGGTGGCGCCCTTCCAGTATATGCCGCCGACGATCGCCGGCACGAACTGCATCGCCGCCGCAAAGGAGACAAGGCCGATCGTCACCAGCGCGTACGACTCGCCGATCAGGCGGACATAGGCATAGCCGAGCAGCACGACGAGGATGATCGTGGCGCGGCGGATCGTCAGCAGGATGCCGGCAAGGTCTCGGCGTTCCGACAGATGCAGGCGGCCGACCCGCAGCAGCAGTGGCATCACGAGATCGTTGCAGACCATGGTGGCCAGCGCGACCGTTTCCACGATGATCATGCCGGTCGCGGCCGAAAGACCTCCGATGAAAGCGATCAACGCCAGCAGCGGCTGGCGTTCGGCCATCGGCACCGCGAGCACGAAGGTGTCGGCGTCGACGCCCCCCTGCGGGAACATGAGCAATCCGGCGAACGCGATCGGCAATACGAAAATATTGATGAGCAGGAGATACAACGGGAACAGCCACATCGCTTTCTTGAGGTGGCGCTCGTCGACGTTCTCCACCACGAGAACCTGGAACTGGCGCGGCAAGACGACGACTGCCCCCATCGCGAGCAACGTCAGGGTGATCCAACTGGTGTGCGCCGCAGGCCCGTTGATCGTGAAGAGGCGAGTCGAGCGCGCCGGAGGCCTCGGCGCGCGCGAAAATATCACCGAAGCCGCCGTAGCAGGCCGAAGGTCACGAACAGGCCGACGGCGAGGAACGCGACCAGCTTGACCACCGACTCGAACGCGATTGCGGCAACCATGCCTTCGTGCTGCTCGCTCGCGTCGATGTGGCGCGTCCCGAACAGAATTGCGAACACCGCCATGATCAACGCGACGTAAAAAGCGGTGTCCTGCAGAAACAGCGCGCTCGTCGGGGTGGCCGGCATCACGATCTCGGGATAGTGCAGCAGCACCGAAAAGCTGGTCGAGATCGCTTTGAGCTGCAGCGAGATGTAGGGAAGGATACCGACCACCGCGATCACGGTGACGAGGCCGCCGAGCTGGAAGCTCTTGCCGTAGCGCGAGGCGACGAAATCCGCGATCGACGTGGTGCGGTTGACCTTGCTGATGCGGATGATCTTGCGGATGACGAACCACCCCAGAATGAAGGTGAGCGTCGGGCCGAGATAGATCGGCAGGAAGTCGACCCCGGTGGAGGCGGCCCGGCCGACTGAGCCGTAGAACGTCCAAGACGTGCAGTAGACCGCAATCGACAGCGCATAGACCGAGGGGCGCGCGATCAGGCTGCGGCCCTGATCGGCACGCTTGTCGCCGTAATAGGCGATGGCGAACAAGAGACAGAGATAGAGGAAGGCGACGGCTATGACGACGGGACCGCTAAGCATCGGCCGAGCCCCCGGCTTGCGCAGGCTCGCTGCCCCGCGTCTCGGCAGCAGTGTCGGCAACATCCTCGGCGCTGTCTCGCCTCTCGACCGCAAGGGCCACCAGCGCGATCAGCGCCGCCCAGACCGCGAACAGATAAAGGTAGAGCGTCGGAACGCCGAGAACGCGGGTGGCCTTGTTGAAAATGATCAGCAGCGGCGGGGCCAACAGCACGACCCCGAGCACGAACAGGGCGACGAGAAGCTCGCGCGCGCGGCTGGGGGTCTGCATCGAAACCTCTAGCGACTATCCGCCTTCGGCGACCTGGCGAGCACGGCCTCGACGCGGGCTATCGCATCCTTGGTCGAGAACGGTTTGGTGATGTAGTCATCGGCCCCGAGGGCCAATCCTTTCTCGCGCTCGGCGTCGCGGCCCCTGGCGGTGAGCATGATGATGCGCATGTCCCGCCATTCGGGGTTGGCCCGGATCCGCTCGCAAATCGAAAACCCGTCGATCTTCGGCATCATGACATCGAGCAGCACGAGATCGGGCGCCGCATCGCGAAATCTCCGCCAGAGCCTCCTCGCCGTCCCTGGCGGTTCGCACGTCATAGCCGCTCTTCTTCATGAGGAATTGCAACGAGAGCAAGATGTTCGGCTCATCGTCGACGACGAGCACGCTTTGGGGTTTGCTCATGGCGATCACCGCCTTCGCCGTTCAGGGCCGATCGGCCGAACATGCCGACAGGCCTCGAAACCAAGACTAATTCGGGTCGCGACCGCGAGGCTATAGAATTCGACTGAAATTCCGCCTGTTCGCCCGGTCGCATTGTCGCGGTGCATTCGGCCCGGGCCAGCCTCGCCTCACCAAGCGACCGTTTGGCCGTTCCCGCCGCGGAACTGCGTCGGCGAGGCGCCAAAGCGGCCGCGGAAGCGGTGGTTGAAATAGGATATCGCGTCGAAGCCGCAGGCGTACGCGATCTCGATCACCTTCATGCGGTCGGCTCGGCGGTCGCCGAGCATCGTGCGGGCCTTTTGCAGTTTGAGCTCGAGCACGCGTTCGGTGAAGCTCCAGCCGGATTGCTGCAGCAGGTCCTGAACATAGCGCGGCGACAGGCCGAGCTTGAAGGCGACGCGTTGCACCGTGAACCCGGGATCGGCGAAGTTCGCGTTGACCTCCGCGAGAATCTCCTGCAGCCGCGCCGCCCGCAGGCCGCGCAATCCGGCGATCTGCGCACTGTCGCGCGCCGCACCGAGCGCAAGCGCGATGAGATCGAGAAGCGTCGCGCCGATATGCTCCACCAGCGCGGGATCGTCCCCGATCCCGTCCGGCTCGAGGATGATGTCGAGGTAGCGGCGGAGGTGCCGCAGCGCCGGAAACGACGGGTCGAACACCGTGCCGGCCAGGTCCTCCACGTTGGCGACGAATTCACGGCAGCTGCCTGCGCGGCACCGGCAGGAACAGCACGGCATTCTCGGCCTCGCCGCGAAGGTCCGCGAAGTCGCAGTCGCTGTATAGCGCGGCTCCTCCCGGCGCGAGCGTGGCCTCCTGGTCGTGGTGGACGGACACCATCGGCGAGCGGCCGCGGTTGAGGACCAGGCAAAGATCGTGGCCGCCATCGACGGCGATATTGCGCGGGGTCCGCGTCACGCGACATCTTCGAGTTCGACGAGCCGGGCGACGGGCCCGACGTGATCACCGACTTCACGCCCGGAGGCGATCAATTCCATATCGACTCCATCGGTTTCGGCGGTGGGCTCGCGTCCGGCACGCTCCCCGCCGACCGGTTCATCTCCGGCTCCGATCCCATGCCGGTCGTGAGTGGGGACGGCGTCTTCCTCTACGACACCGACAACGGTGCGCTGGCCTGGGATGCCGACGGCGCCGGCGGGAATGCCGCGGTCAGCATCGCGTTCCTGACCAACCTCCCGGCGCTGAGCGCCTCCGATTTCCTGATCGTCTAAAGCATTCTCCGGCGAAGACCTGCCCTGGACTTGATGCGGAGTGACCGGCGGTTCGCACGTTGGCGCCGACCGCGCCACCTTCCGACCCCGATGCACGTGACAGCATCTCGGCATTCCGACTAGGCTCCGCCGTCAGTCACAGTAGCCCGCGAGACCATTCATGACAGAGCGACTGACGTCGCCGCCGCAGCACGGACATCGAACGTTCCTGTTCTCGGAGCTCGCGACCGACCTCGACACCTTGCAGGCGGACATCGCCTTTCTCGGTATCCCCTATGGCTCCGCCTACTCGGTGGCGGACATCACCAACGACCAGAGCAACGGGCCGACGGCGCTGCGCCAGGCGAGCGACCGCATCGTGCGCAGCCTCGAGCGCTACGACTTCGACGTCGGCGGCCCGCTCTACGACGGCCGTGACATCAAGGCCGTCGACTGCGGCGACGTCCGGGCGGACGTCCACGACTTGAAGAGCCACGTCGGCCGCGCCGAGCAGGCGGTGCGCAAGATCCTGCGCCGCCGGCGCCCTTCCGATCGTGCTCGGCGGCGACCACGCCATTCCGATCCCGGTGCTGCGCGCGTTCGAGGGGCGAGGGCCCATCACGCTCGTGCACATCGACCAGCATCTCGACTGGCGCGACGAGGTCAACGGCGTGCGCGACGGCCTGTCGAGTCCGATCCGTCGCGCCTCGGAGATGGAGCACATCGGCGAGATCTTCCAGATCGGCATCCGCGCCACGGGGAGCGCGCGCGCCGAGGAAGTCGAAGCCGCGCGCGCCTATGGCGCTCACATCATCACCGCCTACGAGCTGCACGACGCCGGCATCGACGCGGTCCTGGCGCGCATTCCGGACGGCGGCCGCTACTACATCACCGTCGACCTCGACGGCATGGACCCGGCGATCGCGCCGGCGGTCGCGGCGCCGATGCCGGGCGGCGTCACCTTCGTGCAGGCCCGCAAGCTGATCCACGGCCTGGTCAACAAGGGCCGCGTCGTCGGCATGGACGTGGTCGAGATCACGCCGAAAGACGACGTCAACCAGATCACCTGCATCACCGCCGGGCGGCTGATCGTCAACCTGATCGGGATGGCAGTGCGCGCGAACTATTTTGCGCGCCGCTGACGCCCGCGTCGCGCGCGGCAACCCGGATTGAGCGGAGCGAAGTCCGGGGCCGGCCTGTCCGTCAATGCGAGGAGCGTAGCGACGAAGCAATCCAGATGCCGCACCCGCCGTACTGGATTGCTTCGCCTTCGGCTCGCAATGACGGCAACGCCAGGACGCCCCGGATTTCGCTGGCGCTCAATCCGGGCCACGCGCCTCGGGTGTTGCGCTGTCGAACGAAGCGGCGAGCGTCGCGAGCTCGTGGTGACAGGCGATGGTGTGCGTCGCGCTCGGCCGCCGGATCGGCGGCGGCTCGAGGTCGCAGATCTCGCCGATGCGCCGCGGGCAGCGGCCGGCAAAGCAACAACCGACGTCGGCGACGCTGCGCCGCTCCTCGAGCGGCAGGCGGATGCGGCTCGTCACCGGTCCCTCGATGGTCGGGACGGCCGAAAGCAGCGCTTCCGTGTACGGATGGAACGGCGGCCGCAGCACCTCGTCAGCGGTGCCGACCTCCACCAGCCGCCCGCGATACATCACCGCGATCCGGTCGGCCAGATGCGCCACGACCGAGAGGTCGTGCGAGATGAACAGGTAGGCGACGTCCATGCGGTCGCGCAGCTCGGCGAGCAGCCGTACGATCGCCGCCTGCACCGACACGTCGAGGGCCGAGACCGGCTCGTCGCACACGATGAAGCGCGGCTCGGTCGCGACCGCGCGGGCGATGCCGACCCGCTGCTTCTCGCCGCCGCTCATCTGGTGCGGATAGCGGTTGGCGTAATGCGCGGGCAGGCGCACGAGGTCGAGCAGCTCGCGCACCCGCTTGCCGACCTCGCGCGGCACGCACGATGCCGAAGCGCTGCAGCGGGCGGGCGATGATCTCTCCGACGGTCTTGCGCGGATTGAGCGAGGAATCGGGATTCTGGAACACGATCTGCGCGACGCGGCGCATCGGGCCGAGCGCGGCCTGCGGCGACGCGCGTCACGTCCTCGCCCGCAACGCGCAGCGTGCCGGCATCGGAATCGACCAGACGCAGGATCGCGCGCCCGAGCGTCGTCTTGCCCGACCCCGACTCGCCGACGAGGCCCACCACCTCTCCGGGTCCGATCGTCAGCGAGACATCGTCGACCGCGCGCACCCGCACCGGCTTGAGCACCGGCCGCCAGCCCTCGAACGACAGGGCCGCGAGCCCACGCGTCAGCGTGTAGGTCTTCGACAGCCGTTCGATCTCGACGATGGGCGCCCCTGCGGCCTCGGCCGCGCGCGCGCGCCGTTGCGGCACGCCTTGCGCGGGCTTCGGCCAGGGTGCGCCGGCGAGCCCTGCCGCCTTCCAGCAGCGCACGAGCCGGCCCTCGATCGACGCCAGCGCTTGCGGCTCCGCGCAAGCATCCTCGGCGAACGGGCAGCGCGGCTTGAAGCGGCAGCCCAGCGGCGGGTTTCGCATGTCGGGAATCCGGCCGGCAATGCTCGCGAGCGGCTCTCGCCGGGCGTCGAGGCGCGGGATCGCGGCCAGCAGGCCCTTGGTATAAGGATGGCGCGGCGCTCGAAACACCTCCGCGCTCGCGCCGCTCTCCACCACCTCGCCGGCGTAAAGAACCGACACCTCGTCGGCGATGCGGCGGACGACGCCCAGATTGTGCGTAATGAACAGCATGCTCAACTCCCGACGCACGCGGAGCTCCTCGAGCAGGTCGAGGATCTGCGCCTCGATCGTGACGTCGAGCGCGGTCGTCGGCTCGTCGAGGATGAGCAGGTCGGGCTCGGCGGCAAGCGCGCCGGCGATGAGCGCGCGCTGCCGCATGCCGCCCGAGAGCTCGTGCGGATAGGCGCTTGCCACCGCTTTCGCCTCGGCGATGCCGACTTCGCGCAAGAGCTCGATTGAGCGGGTGAACGCCGCCTCCGGAGTCTGGCCCTTGTGGTAGACGAGACCCTCGCCGATCTGCTCGCCGATGCGCAGCGAGGGGTTGAGCACGGAGAACGGGTCCTGAAAGACGATAGCCATGCGCGCGCCGCGCAGCCTCCGGCGCGGTTCGGCGCCGAGAGCGAGCACGTCGGTGCCTTCGAACAGGATGCGCCCGGACGCGATGTCCGCCTCTGCTCCGAGCAGGCCCATCACCGCCAGCGCGATCGTGCTCTTGCCTGAGCCCGACTCGCCCACGACCGCAACGGTGCGGCCCTTGCCGAGCGAGAGCGAAACGTCGCTGAGCGCGGTCACGGCGCCGCCGGGTATCCGGTAGCGGATGCTCAGGTGCTCGATGGCGAGCGTCATCCCCAACCCCGTCCTTCGGGGAGGGCCTGGCCGAAAAATAATCCGTCATCCAGAGGTGCGAGGCGCGGCACGCGCCGAGCCTCGAAGGATGCTCCAGAAGTCCCCAACGGCGCCGCCAGCGCGTGCTTCGAGGCTCTCCCGGACTTCGTCCGGGAGAGCACCTCAGCATGACGGCGTTGGAGTTCGCTGGAATTGCTCATTTTCGGTCGACCCTCAGCATGACGAGTCAGTGGATTATCATCGTCACACCTTCTCGATCCGCCCCTTGAGGCGCGGATCGAGCCGTTCGCGTAAGCCATCGCCGATCAGGTTGATGCCGATGACGAGCAGGCACATGGCAAAGCCCGGCGCGAGCGCGATCCAGGGCGCGCGATCGACGAAGGCGCGCGCCTCCGCGATCATCAGGCCCCAGTCGGAGCTTGGCGGTTGCGCGCCGAGCCCGAGGAAGCTGAGCGCCGAGCCGAGCAGGATCGCATAGGTGACGCGCAGGCTCGCTTCGACGATGAGCGGCGGCCAGGCGTTCGGCAGGATTTCGCGGAAGAGCACATAGCCGGTGCTCTCCGCCCGCGCCCGCGCCGCCTGGACGAAGTCCTCGTTGGCAAGCCCGAGCGTGACGCTGCGGGCAACGCGCGCAATCAGCGGGATGTAGACGAACCCGACCGCCAACGCGGTCTTCCACAGTGCCGGCGGCGTCAGCGCCAGGACCAGCAGGCCGAGCATGATGGCCGGGATCGCCATCAGGACGTCGGCGGCGCGCATCAAGATCTCGTCGACCTTGCCGCGGAAATACCCGGCGACAAGTCCCAGCGGCACGCCGATCGAGATGCTCAGCAAGGTCGCGCCGAGCCCCATCGCGAGCGACAGGCGCGTGCCCATCAGCAGGCGGCTGAGCACGTCGCGGCCGTACTCATCGGTCCCGAGCCAATAGGTCGCATTCGGCGGCTGGAAGCGCGTGCGGATCGAAATGGTGTCCCATGGATGCGGCGCGATCCAAGGAGCCAGGATGCCCAGAACCGCGATGGTCCCGACGATGACGAGCCCGGCCTTGAGCTGGGCCGGCATCGGTCGGCGCGCGGGCGCCTCCAAAATCTCAGGCGACGCTGCGGCCATAGCGGATCTTCGGGTTGAGCCAGGCGTAGAGCAGGTCGGCAGCAAGGTTCGCGAGCGCGTAGACGGCCGCGACCATGACGATGCTGGCCTGCAGCATCGGGATGTCGCGCTGCTGGATCGAGAACACCAGCAGCCGGCCCAGTCCCGGATAGCCGAACACCGTCTCGATCACGACGATGCCGCCCATGAGCCGGCCGACATCGAGCGCGAGCACGGTGATGGTCGGCAAGAGCGCGTTGCGCAGCGCGTGCCGCACGACGACGACGCGCTCCGGCAGGCCCTTGGCGCGCGCCGCCGTGACATAGGGGCTTTGCAGCACCTCGATCATGCTCGAGCGCGTCAGCCGCGACACGTGCGCGAGATGCGCGAACACCAGCGTGATGGTCGGGGCGATCAGGTGCTTCGCCCACACCCAGAACCCGGCCGCGAGCGGCTCGTAGCCGGAGGCCGGCAGCCAGCCGAGATAGGAGGCGAACACCAGGATCACGACGATCGCCCAGAAGAATTCCGGCACCGCGATGCCGAGATAGGTCGCAACCGACACCGCGTGATCGAGCGGCCGGTTGTGGCGCAGCGCCGCGGCGACCCCGAGCGTGACGCCGATGGTCGCGATCAGGACGAACGAGGTGAGCGTGAGCACCAGCGAGCGCTGGATCGCCTCGCTCAGGATCGGCGCGATCGGCCGGTTCATCAGCATCGACTCGCCGAAATCGCCGGTGATGAAGCGCGATGCCCAGCGCCAGTATTGCACCAGCACCGGATCGTTGAGGCCGAGCTTGATCTCCAGCGCCTTGACCTGCTCGGGCGGCGCGAAGGGGCCGAGGATCAGATAGGCGACGTTGGCGGGCAGGATCGCGGTGATCGCGAACACCAGGAACGACACCGCGATGAGGACAACGACGACCAGCGCGAGCCGCCGCATCACATAGCCGGCCATGGCGACCTCGCCGCTTGGTGGCGTTCAGTTTGAGATCCATCTTCCCCCTCACCCTGACCTCTCGTCCTTCCGGGAGAGCTGAAAGCGACGCCCTCGAACACTCACCGTCGGAGAGGTGAGACAGCACGGCGGCGCCGGATCTGGATTGCTTCGTCGCTCACGCTCCTCGCAATGACGGGCGCGGGCACCTCTCCCCGAGGAGATTAGAAAGTGAAGGCCCGATAACTGCAAATACAATCAGTTGTTTAGTGAACGTAGGATGGGTCGAGCGCGAGCGAAACCCATCATTGTGGTGTACGAGCATCGGCGCGATGGGCTAGGGCTCAACCCATCCCACACGTCTTCCGCTCCCGACCGACAGGGCGATGGCCGACGTATCTTGATGCGCGCCCCTTGCAGGCAGCGAGCCGAGCGTGAAAGATGAACCCGAACAGGAGCGAAAATGCACGGGACAAGAAGCGCCGCGTCGGATGAGCGGCAACGAGCAGCGCGCGAGAAGGCCTACGCGACACCGCTGTCCGAATTTCACCCGGGCAGCCCCGAGCTTTTCCACACTGATACGCTCTGGCCGTATTTCGAGCGGCTGCGCAAGGAGGAGCCGGTCCATTTCTGCTCGACGAGCCCGGTGGGCAATTATTGGTCGGTGACCAAATACAACGACATCATGCATGTCGAGACCAATCCTGCGATCTTCTCGTCGGACCTCAAGCTCGGCGGCATCATGCTGCGCGACCCCGGGCCGGAGTATCAGTGGCCGAGTTTCATTGCGATGGACGAGCCCAGACACGGCCCGCAGCGCAAGACGGTGTCGCCGCTGTTCACGCCGACCCATCTCGACAAGCTGGCGGTGCTGATCCGCGAGCGGTCGGCCGAGGTTCTCGACAACCTGCCGCGCAACGAGATCTTCAACTGGGTGGATCGGGTCTCCGTCGAGCTGACGACCCAGATGCTCGCCACCCTGTTCGATTTCCCATGGGAAGACCGCCGCAAGCTCACGCGATGGTCCGATCTTGCCACCGCCTTGCCGAAGAGCATGCTCTACGAAAGCGAAGAACAACGCATGTCCGAGCTCGCCGAATGCGGCGACTACTTCACGCGGCTGTGGAACGAGCGCGTCAATGCCGAGCCGCGAAGCGACCTGATATCGATGATGGCGCACGCCGACGCGACCCGCCACATGGATCGGGACAATCTGCTCGGCAATCTCATTCTCCTGATCGTCGGCGGCAACGATACCACGCGCAACTCGATGACCGGCTCCGTGCTGGCGCTCAACGAGAATCCCGACCAGTACGACAAGCTGCGCAACAATCATGCCCTGATCGACAGCTTCGTGCCGGAAGTGATCCGCTGGCAGACCCCTCTGGCGCATATGCGTCGCACGGCGACGCAGGACACCGAGCTCGGCGGCAAGCGCGTCAAGAAGGGCGACCGGGTGGTGATGTGGTACGTCTCGGGCAACCGCGACAGCGAGGTGATCGCGGACGCCGACAGCTTCATCATCGACCGCGCCCGGCCACGGATCCATCTGTCGTTCGGCTTCGGCATCCACCGCTGCGTCGGCATGCGGCTCGCCGAGCTGCAACTGAAGATCATCTGGCAGGAAATCCTGAAACGCTTCGAGCGCATCGAGGTGGTCGGCGAACCCACGCGCGTCTATTCGAGCTTCGTGCGCGGCTACGCGACGCTGCCGGTTCGCATCGCTGCGTAGCGGCCCGTCATTGCGAGCCGAAGGCGAAGCAATCCAGATCAACGGCGCCGCATCTGGATTGCTTCGTCGCTCCGCTCCTCGCAATGACGGGACGCTTCGTTTTTCCCCAGCCGAGGACTGGGTGAGCAAGCGGCCTGTCGCCTCGCCAACCAAATCCAAGGGCGATGACGGGCAAGCAGACGTTGCGGGCCCCGCTGACTTGATTTGACAATCTCCGGCGACTTGTGTTCTCGTTATGTTCTTGGCACGCGGGGGCGTGGCTGGCTGCCCGATCGAGGCGCTACTGCCAGTGTGAATCTCTCGGATGGACGCGATGGCCACCATCCTCCATGCGGACCTGGACGCCTTTTATGCCTCGGTCGAGCAGCTGTTGGACCCGTCGTTGCGCGGCAAGCCCGTCGCGGTCGGCAGTGGGGTGGTGCTGGCGGCGTCTTACGAAGCCAAGGCCTTCGGGGTCCGCGGCGGAATGCCGGGGCGGCGGGCGCGCGAGCTCTGTCCGGACCTCATCTTCGTCGGCGGCCATTTCGAGGACTATCAGCGGCTGGGCGATGCCGCCATGCGGGTCGTCGGCGACTTCACGCCGCTGGTCGAGCGCATCTCCATCGACGAGGCCTTCGCCGACGTCGCGGGGACCGAGCATCTGTTCGGGCCGCCGGCCGAAGTCGCCAAGGCGATCCGGCACCGCGTGCGCACCGAGCTGGGGCTCCCGATTTCGGTCGGCGTGGCGCGCACCAAGCACCTCGCGAAGATCGCGTCGCAAGTGGCCAAGCCCGACGGGCTGCTCGTCGTCGACCCTCTGACCGAGCTCGATTTCCTGCACGACCTGCCGGTCGAGCTGATGTGGGGCGTCGGGCCTGCCACCAAGGCGCGGCTGGCCGGGATCGGGGTGCTCACGATCGGGCAGTTGGCCAAAACCTCGCCGCGCGCGCTGGACCGGCTGCTCGGCCCGGCAGCTTCGGAGAAGCTCGGCGCGCTCGCCTTAAATCGCGATCCACGGGAAATCAGGACGCATCGGCGCGCGCACTCGGCGGGAGCGCAATCGGCGCTCGGCAGGAAGCCGGCGGCCGAGCGCGTCTTTCGGCCGGCGCTTCGTCATCTCGCCGACCGGATCGGCAGCCGGCTGCGGGCCAAGCTGCGGTTCGGCCGCACCGTGACGGTGCGCGTGCGGTTCGCCGATCTCCACTCGGTCACCCGCTCGCTCACGCTGCCGGCGCCGGTTTCGGCGACGGCGATCCTTGCGGAAGTCGCGGAGGACTTGGTGCGTGGCGTGCTCGCAAATCACCCCGAGGAAGCGACCATCTCGCTGCTGGCGATTTCGGTGTCGAATCTGGACAATCGGCCGGCGCTGCAGCTCGAGCTCCCGCTCGGCCTTGCGGACGAGGCGCGCCGTCCCGGCGCGCACAAGGGCGCGGCGCGCTGGCTCGCTGACCGCGCCGTCGACGCGGTCCGCGATCGCTTCGGATGGGAGGCGGTCGGATACGCGTCGGTGGTTTTGGGCGCCTCCCGCTCGGTTCCCGACGCGTTCCGCGAGCTTGCCGAGAGGGAGCTGTGACGAATGACTTCGCGCCACACAGACGATCCGTCATTGCGAGCCGAAGGCGAAGCAATCCAGGACAGCGGCACCCATCGAGCCCGTTCGAGCCGTTCGCTGCGCGCTGGTTCGTCGGGCGCGGCAGGGCTTGTTCCGGGGGCGTCAGTCTTGCACCAATACTGTTGCGCATTAACATGCTGGGCCGCCCAGTTCGGAGCAGCCGATGAAAATTCTCCGCCGCGAATTCCTGCAGATGACTGCGGGTGCCGCGCTCTTGCCGGCGTGGTCACGCGTCGCGCAGGCGCAAGGCTACCCGGCCCGCCCGGTGCGCCTGATGGTGGGATTTGGCGCCGGCCAGGCGATCGACATTCTCGCGCGCCTGATCGGCCAATGGCTGTCGGACCGGCTCGGCCAGCAATTCGTCATCGAGAATCGGCCGGGCGCCGGCGGCAATATCGCCGCCGAGGCGGTCGTGCGCGCGACCGCGGACGGCTATACCCTGCTGGTCATCGGCGCCAACAACGCGATCAACGCCACGCTCTACGACAATCTCAGTTTCAGCGTGATCCGGGACATCGTGCCGGTCGCAGGGATTTACCGCGTGCCGCAGGTGATGGAGGTCAATCCCGCGTTTCCGGCAAAGACCGTTCCCGAATTCATCGCTTACGCCAAGGCGAACCCGGGAAGGCTCAATTTCGCATCGGCCGGCGTCGGATCGGTCGCCCATGTCAGCGGCGAGCTGTTCAAGATGCTGACCGGCATCGACATGCAGCACGTGCCTTATCGCGGCGCCCCGCCGGCGCTGGCCGATCTGATCGGCGGCCACGTCCATGTCATGTTCGACAACATGCCCTCGTCGATCGAGCACATCCGGGCCGGCCGGCTGCGCGCCTTGGCGGTGAGCACGCCAAGCCGCCTCGACTTCCTGCCGGACGTGCCGACGTTGAGCGAGTTCGTGCCGGGATTCGAGACCATCGCGTTCGCCGGCCTCGGCGCGCCCAAGGACACGCCCGACGAGATCGTCCGGCTCCTCAACCGCGAGGTCAATGCCGGCCTGGCCGATGCCACCCTGCGCGCGCGGATCATCGATCTCGGCGGCGTGCCGCTCCCCGTCCCGCCGGCGGAGTTCGGCAAGCTCCTTGCCGACGAAACCGAGAAGTGGATGAAGGTCGTGAAGTTCTCGGGCGCGAAGGCAAGCTGAACGCCAAGCAAATTGCGCTGAGGGAGCGCTCAAGCGCGGCCCGTCATTGCGAGCCGAAGGCGAAGCGATCCAGGACAGCGGTGCGCATCTGGATTGCTTTGTCGCTTTCGCTCCTCGCAATGACGGACGCGCACCGTCATTGCGAGTCGAAGGCGAAGCCCCTCACCGCTTCAGCGTCACCTCCTTGAGCTCCAGCCACTGCATCGGCGTCGAGCGGAAGCCTTCCACCTCCTTGCGCACGCCGTTCACGTGCGCGGCCGAGTACGGGATGATGCTCGTCACGGTCTCGTCGACGATCTTCTGGAACTCGTCGAAGATCTGCTTGCGCTTGCCCTCGTCGTTGGTCTTGCGCGCGAGGTCGAGCAGCTCGTCGACTTTCTCGTTCTTGTACAGCCAGAGCTGGCGGTTCCAGCTGCCGGCCGAGTGGTAGAACGGGTAGAGCGCGGTATCGATGGTCGGACGCGCGAAGTAGCCGTCGACATACATCTGCGCCTTGCCGGCGACCTGCGCCGCGTAGGAGGCGAACGGCACGCGCTCGATATTGATGCGGATGCCGGCGGCGCGGGCCATGTCGCGCACCGCGACGCCCAGCCGGACGCGCTGCTCGCGCTCCTGCGGCACCTGCAGGGTGACGTCGAAGCCGCTGGCGAGGCCGGCCTCGGCCAGCAGCTTCTTGGCGCGGGCGATGTCGGGCTTGGCGAACGGCAGCGTCTTGTTGAAATAGGGATGGCTCGGCGGGATCGGGCTGTGGGTCGGCGCGCCCTGGCCGAAGATCGCGAGCTCGACGATCGCCTCCTTGTCGATGGTTGCGGCCAGCGCTTGGCGGACGCGCATGTCGTTGAACGGCGGCCGCTCGTTGTTGAGGATTACCCCGTCCCACGTGGCCGTCGCGACGGAGTCGGCGCGCACGTTCGGATGGTTCTTGAACTTGTCGACCGCCTCGTACGGCAGGTTCCACAGGATATCGACCGCGCCCGATTCCAATGCCGCAAGGCGCGCCGCCGCCTCCGGAATGATGCGCATGGTCACGGCGTCGAGCTTCGGCAGCCCGGTCTCGAAATAGTCGGCGTTCTTCTGCAGCTCCATGCGGTCGCCCGGCGCCCACGAGACGAACCGGAATGGGCCGGTGCCGACCGGCGCCGTGGACAGCGCATCGGCCCGGTCCTTGGCCACGATGCGCAGCTGCCGCTCGCCGAAAATGTCGGGAAAGCCCGCATACGGGATGTTGAGCGTGAATTTCACGGTCAACGGATCGACGGCCTCGACCTTCTCGACCATCGTCAGGTTGGCGCGGGCGCGCGAGCCGGTCGCGGGATCGAGGATGCGCCGGATGGTGGCAACGACGTCGTCCGCATCGAGCGTGCGGCCGTGGTGGAACTTCACCCCGTCGCGCAGCTTGAAGGTCCACTCCTTCAAATCCTCGGACGCGGTCCAGCTCACCGCCAGGTCGGGCTTGGTGGTGAGGTCGCGGTCGATCCGCGTCAGGCCGTTGAACACCAGGTGGACGTAGATGTACTCGTCGCCGATCGTGGTCTTGGCGGGATCAAGCTGATTGAGCGTGGTGCCGACCGCGAGACGGATAGTGCCTTGCGCGCCCGCCTCGGACGCAAATGCCGTTGCGATGGCAAGTGCCGCAAAGGCGAAAAGAACCCGTTTCATCTTGCGCTCCCCTGATCTGCCCCTCTCGGGCGCGTGGATTTGTATACCAGCGTCGTTTGGCGAATGACCTATGAACCGTCATCCTGAGGTGGCCGCGAAGCGGCCCTCGAAGGGCGACGGCCCGTGCCTACCAGCATCCTTCGAGGCTCGGCGCGTTCCGCGCCGAGCGCCTCAGGATGACGGTCAGAGGGTGTTGCCGTTGGTGTCACTCCAACCTCACTTCATGCCCGGCGGACGCGTGGCGCGGTCGGGATCGATGGCGCGCACCACATAGGGGTCGGCCTCCGGCTCATAGGCGGCGAGCAGTCGCGCCAGCTCCTCGATCGGCGAGGCATGATCGTCGACCCGCAAGTCGATATAGGGGAACGGCTCGCGGTGCACCACCAGGAGGGCTGCCGAGGTGACCGGCTGGTGCTCGCCGCCGGCCGCCTCCCCTGCCCGCAGCGCATCGACAAGCCGGCGCCCGAGCGGCGCAGCATGCGACGTTTCGAACGCCTTGGCCATGGCGACCGGCACCTCGGCCGAACGCACGATATTGGCGATCGCGACGCAGTCGACGCCGTGCGCCTCGCCCTTCTCGCCGCGCACCTGCGCGCCGGAGAACGAAGCCGTCCGCCCCTCGCGGTCGATGATGGCGAGCTGCCGCCAGTCGCGGTGCGGCGTGCCGGCGACGATGGCGTTCCTGGTCTCTTCCGCGGTGAAACCGCGCACGAGCAGGTCGAGCGCCAGCGGACCGAGCCGCGGATCCGTCCGGTGCTGCGTCAGCACGGCGCCGACGCCGGCGCGCCCATGCGGGCAGCGCGAGCCGACCGCGATCGACGAGGTGGTCACGGCCGCGCCCAGCATCCCCGTGCGCGCGCAGCGTCCGACGAGCGAAAAGGTCATGGGCGATCGTCCGCAATGACCGCGGTGATGTCCACTTCCATCAGCAGCTCGGGACTGGCCAGGCCCTTGACGATCAGCGCGCTGAAGGCAGGCACGTGACCTTTGAGGCGGTCGAGCACGACGGCGCTGACGCCCGCCAGAAACGCGCGGTCGGTCACGAACACGGTCGCCTTCACCACGTCCGCGGGCCGCGCTCCGGCTTCGCCGAGGAGGACTTCCACGTTGTCCATCGCCTGGCGCGCCTGCGCCACCGCGTCACCGCGTCCTTGCAGGGTCTCATGCAAGTCGACGCCGGTCTGGCCGCGTAGGATGACGCGCCGGCCCGCCCGCACCGCCATGCAAAAATCGCAATCGAGCGGCTGCTGCTCGGTACCGTAGCGCGCATTCTTCGAGTGATAGGGGCGCACGCGCAGATGCGGCGCGCCGTCCGCTTTCGGCGCGGCCTGCACGTCGATCTCGAACAAAATTTCGGGCCGGGCAAATCCCGGAACGATGATGCCGGTCGAGACCGGATGCACGCCCCGGAAATACTTGCCGATCACCGGATAGACCGCGGGCCGGTAGGCGCGGTCCCTGATGTAGACGGTGATCTTGGTGACGTCGTCCATGTCCGCTCCCACCTCGGCGAGAAGCGTGGCGAGATTGCTCAGCGCCGCGTCGGCCTGCGCGGCGGCATCTTCGGGCCGCCGGCCGAGGCCCGCCATGGATTTACCGTCGAGCGAGGAGCCGGTCTGCCCGCGGATGAAAATCTCCTCCGCGCTCGTCACCACCATGGCGCCCTGCCAGGCGATGGTCTGGCCGAACCAGTCCCGCATGTCGAAGGTGCGGTGGCGGCGCACCGGCGCGGCGGCGGCGCCGGCGCCAGCGGCCGGCACGACCGCCTCGGCATCGATCTGGACCATCAGCTCCGGCAGCGCCAGACCGGCGACCACGAGTCCGGTGCTGACCGGATGGACGCCGGCGAGCCGCCGCCCGATCGTCTCGTACACGGCCTTGCGGTGATCGCGATCGAGGATCGAGGTCGTGAGCTTGGCGATGTCCTTGAGCGACCCGCCCGCCGCCGCGAGCGCCGCCTCGATTGCGTCGAGCGCGGCCTCGGTCTGCGCCGCGGCATCGCCAAGGCCCACCACGGTTCCGGCCGCATTCAGCGCGGTTTGGCCGCTCAGGAATACGCGCTCGCCGGCTCTGACTCCCGTCGCGAAGGCACAGCGCCCCGGCGGCAAACCGGGCGCGGTTTCCCGCGGAACAAGGCGTTCGTGAGCAAGCGGCACGTCCCTTAGCCTCCCAGATAGGCCGCGGCCGACAGCACGTGTGTGCGCACGATATGGAGATACTCCTCGATATCCACCCACTCGTCGGGCTTGGCCATATTGTTGGGGGTGCAGCCGTACACATAGGCCGGCACGCCGCGATGCCGCCAATGCTTGCAGTCGGTCGCGCCGAGGCTGACGACAGGAACCGGCGTGCGTCCGGTCAGGCTCGCGGCCGTCGACTGGATGATGCCGACCATCGCGGTGGTTCGGATCGCACACGCTCGGCTCGGCCGAATGCGTCCACACCGGCGTGAGCGTCGCTTCGGGATAGCGTGCGAGGATGCGTTCGACTTCACGCATCATCGCCGCATGCGTGAGACCGACCGGCAGCCGGATGTCCACTTCCAGCCGGCAATGCCCCGGCAGCACGTTGATCTTCACGCCGCCCGCAATGACGCCGGCCGAGACCGTGACGCGGTCGAGGATCCTGCCGGCCCCCTCCCCCAGCGCCGCATCCATCGCGGCCCGCCCGCGCTCGACGGCCGCGCGCACGTCCTCGCTCTGCGGCACGTCCATGTCCTCGAGCGCGTAGAGGTCACGCACGATCTCGCTTGCGATGCGAATGGCATTGCGGCTCATGTGCGTGTAGGCGGCGTGCGCGCCCGGCGTGCGCACATCGATCACGATACGCAGCGTGCCCTTCTCACCGAAGCGGATCGTGCCGGGGGTCGATGGTTCCCCGTTGAGGACGCAATCGCCGCGAAACTCGTCGGGGAACGTGTCGACCAGCCACTTGGCGCCCCAGGTGCCGCCGGTCTCCTCGTCCGATACGCAGGTCAGCGTGAGCCGGCCGCGCAGCCGTTCGCGCAGGCGATGCAGATAGAGGTACGTCCAAACCGAGGCCGCGGTCCCGCATTTCATATCGACCACGCCGCGGCCATGCACCCTGCCGTCGGCGACGGCGCCGCTCCAAGGATCGCGGGACCAGTCCGAGGGCGGGCCGGCAGGGAAAACGTCGATATGCCCGTTGAGCACGAGGTGCGGCCCGCCGGCGCCGCACGCAAACGAGCCGGTGACGTTCGGCCATTCCGGCTTGGCGGTGCGGTATTCGACCGGCGCACCGAGCGCCTTGATGCGCTCATGCAGGTATCCGGCGGCCCGGCGCGTATCGCCCGGCGGGTTCGGGCTCGGGGTGGCGACGAACTCGGAAAGGAACTGCACGATCGTGTCGCGGTCCTCGTCGATCCACGCCAGCAAGGTGTCGCGCACGCCGGTCATTGAACGGGCTCCGCTTCGGCGGGGAAATAGCCGCGGCGTCGTGCTTCCTCCCACAGCCGCCACGTCGCCTGCCCGCCCCTTCGCACGATCGCGGCCTCATCGACGCCTTGCAGCCGCCCGCCGCGCACCACCGGCGTTCCGTCGATGATCACGGTGTCGACGTCGGCCGAGGATGCGTACCACACCAGGCTGCGGATCGGGTCGCGGATCGGCTGCAGGTGGGCTTTGAGCGCGTCGACCACGGCGATGTCGGCGGTGCATCCGCGCTCCAGCCGGCCAAGGTCCGGCCGGCGCAGGATGTCGGCGCTGCCGATCGTGGCGGCGTGAAACATCTCCGCCGCCGTGGCGGCGTCGCCCGCGCCGAAGGCCTGCTTGGAGGAAAAGCCGGTCGCGCGCATCTGCGCGAAGAAATCCATGCGTTCCGCATCGGTGCCGAGTCCCACCCGCACGCCGTGCGACTTGAAGCGGGCAAAATTCGGCGACTTCCCGCCGCGCAGGAAAACGCTGGCGCAGTTCGCGATCGCCGCGCCCGAACCGCTCACCTGCTCGAGCTCCTCGTCGGTGAGGTGCGTCCCGTGCGCGAACACGACCCCTTCACGCAGCAGGCCGACGGATCGCATGTACGCGGCGGGGCTCATCCCGCGCTCCGCCCTGACGCGGTCGACTTCGCCCTGGCTTTGCGCCAGATGGATGGTGGTGAGCAGCTCGCGCTCGCGCGCGGTCCGGTCGACGGCGGCGAGGAGGTCGGGCGCGCACGAGTTGGCCGCATGCGGGCCGAGGATCACCCGGATCCTACCCCGCGGTCCCTGGTCGTACTCCGCAAACAGCTGCTCGAAGGCCGCGAACCCGGTCTCGCCCTCGACGCTGCCCTGGGCGGCGGCGGCCACTTGCCGGTCGCCGACCTGCGGCGCGGGCGAGAACAGATACGGCGCCGCGTAGAGCCGTAATCCCCAGCGCCGGACCAGCTCCAGGATCGCCCGCTGCCTGGGCCGGAACTGATCGACCAGCGTGGTTGCGCCGCTCTTTGCCACCTCGAGCAGGCCGAGCGCGACGACGGCCTCGAGATCATCGTCGTCGAGGAACGTCATCGCCAGCGCACCCATTGGCATCAGGATCGAATAGACCTTGCTTTCGCCGATGGCGCTGCGCGGCAGATCGTCGACGATCCCGCGGAACAGCGGCGCGTTGATCGTATGGTTGTGCAGATTGATGAAGCCCGGAAAGGCGATGCCGCCCGGAATATCGATGGTCTGCCAGTCGGACGGCGGATCGCGGACGATATCGGCGATGCGCCCGTCCTCGATCACCAGCGCGTGGTCCTTCACCGGCACTTGCCGGTTGCCGACCGTCCGGATCGTCCACTCGGTCCTGACGACCAAACGCCCCACGAAAAATCCCCCCGGAAACGCAAGCGTCACGGTTGCGGTCGGCTCGCACGTGTCCCACGACTATAGGCGTCCTCCGGTTTGGCCCTCAATGACGCTTGGGTTGCGTCCTTGCGGTCGTCCCTGATGCTGACCAGAATGACGGCCGGGCTTTGGCAATGAGACAACCGACGTGACCGCTGCGACCTTTATCGACGACCTCGCACGCTTCATCGCGCGCACGCGGTTCGACGACCTGCCGGCCGCGGTTGTCGCCAAAGCGAAGCGCCACATCCTCGACACGTTCGGCGCGGCACTCGCCGGCGCGACATCCGACGAGGCAAGGAAGACGAGCGAGGCGCTCGTTGCCGCCGATGGCCCCGGCCGGTCGCCCGCATGGGGAACATCGCTAGCCTTCTCTCCGCGCAATGCCGCCTTGGTGAACGGAATCGCCGCCCACGCCTTCGAGCTCGACGACACCGGCGGCTGTGATCATTCGGGCGCGGTCGTGCTGCCGGCGGCGATCGCGGCGCTCGATGCTACCGAGCGGCCGGTGTCGGGCCGCGATGTCATTACCGCCGTCGTGCTCGGCTACGATCTCGGGCGCCGCGTGCTCGAAGGCTTTGGCGGCTACAAGCCGCACAACGAGGCCGGCTGGCATTCGACCGGAACCTGCGGGACTTTTGGTGCCGCAGCGGCCTCCGTCGCCATCCTCAAGCTGGACGCGCGGCCTGTCGCCGCGGCGATCGGGCTCGCAGCCAGCTTCTCGAGCGGCCTTTGGGCCTTCATCCACGATGGCGCAATGGCGAAACGCGTGCACGCCGGTCGTGCCGCCGAAGGCGGCCTGTTGGCCGCCCTGCTGGCGGCCAGGGGCATCACCGGGCCGATGCACGTTTTTGACGATGCTTGGGGAGGGTTCTTCAAGACATTTGCGGCCGCCACCCCGGACCCCGAAGCTTTGACACGCGAGCTCGGAACGGCGTGGCGCATCAGCCGGGCCGCCATCAAACCGTACGCCTCATGCCGGGATACCCACGCGGCCGTGGACGCGGTGGGGCGGGTCATCGATCGGCAGAGACTGCGAGCAAGCGACGTGGCGGAAATCCGTGTTCGGGCCAACTCCTTCCTGGCCGCCATGGTGGGTGGGCGAGAGGTGGACAGCCTGCCGGCTGCGCAAATGAGCCTGCCTTATGCCGTCGCCGCGCGAACCGTATTCGGCTCCGCCGGCCTCTCGGCCTATTCCGCGGCCCGCCGCAGCGATCCGGCTCTTCGGGCGATGATCGATCGAATTTTCATCGATATCGATGAAAACGTTACGGCGAGCGACAGGTCGATGGTAAGGATCGAACTATCGAACGGCAGCAAGATCGAGGAGTTGACCCGTGCGCCGCTCGGATCTCCGGAAAACCAAGTGGGCGACGCCGATCTCACTTCGAAGTTCGAGGAATTGGCCGGACTGGTGTTCGACACGCAGTCGACCCGGCGCCTCTTGGACCTCACGCTCGAGCTTGAAAGAGCTGTGGATGCCCGCGTCCTTCCTGGCCTGTTGCGCACCACTGCAAAACCGCGAACCTGACGGCTGAGGGCACAGCCGGCTGGCGGGCGCGCGCGACGGCACCACGAACTGGACAAATGTCGCCGCGAAGGTGTTCAACGCCAACGTCAAATCGCACGGGGCGTCGGTCGGCACGCCGACGTTCAGCCTGCACGGGAATGGGGTCTACAAGGGCGCACCGTCAGCGCGGCGATGGCGACGCCATTCATGGGCGTCGCCGCATTTCGGTATTCCGTACGAAGACATCGTCGAGGCGGTGCGCGCGCAGTTCCCAGCCACGGTTCAATTCATCCTAGATCGGGTCGTCGACCTGCCGGCCGGACCGCACCGCTAACGCGTCATTTTGGCGAATGGCCATTGCATTGTGGCGGACCTGGTAATCCTCGCGACGGGCATGAGCGATGTGCTGCGCCAGAAGCTCTGCATCCAGCGGCTCGCGGTGTTTGATAAGCAATAGCTGTCGTTCGGCTTCAGCATCATCCCGGGCATCGGCGAGGTGTTCGACTTTCCGGGTCCGGGCACACCGAGAAGCTTGGTGGCGCCGGCCGCGTACTCGTCGGCATTGGCAAGGCTTCCTTCTCTGAGCTTGTTGATGCGCAGAAGATCGAACGGCATGAGCTCGCATGCATTCCGCCTCAAACATACCTCCTGACGCTGCGCCGGGAGCGCCGAAAACCTAAGTGTCGATATAACCTACACAAAATTGGGTTCGTTTTGCTGAACGCGCTCAGGCGGAACAACTTTTAGGTTGCAGATATTACACGAATCTCGTCTAAATAGAAGATGCACGCCAATTACTCTCTCCCAACTTGTCCCCTTACGGCACCGGTCGTAGCGAGCCTTCTGATCAACTCTTCCAGTTCGTCGGTGTCTTCGGGCGCGAGTTTGGCTGCCGCGTCGTGATCGGGGTTCGAGGCTCAAATGAATTCGGGGTCGAGGCTCAAATGATCACGCACCCCGGTAGCTCTAATAATTATGCGCCGGCTCGGCGTTCTCGATGGGCTTGCCGCCGCCGTTCAACCAAGTGTTGAATGTGCGCGCCGGTCAAATAATCGACCGCGCTCACAGTCAGCACTTCGGCATCCTATACGAAGATATCGTCAAGGGGGTGCTTACGAAGTTGCCATCTACGGTAGATTTCGTTGGATCCAATCTCGATATGCAGGCCGCCAGACCGGCAACGAATTAGCTTGGCCAGCGGCGCATCATTCACCGGGCGAGCGGTCCCGAAGCCTTTTTCCAGGCGTCGATGCCGCCTTGGATGTGACAGGCCGACGACAGCCCCGCATCCTGGGCGGCCTGCACCGCCATGGCGGAGCGCTCGCCGAACGCGCAGTAGAACAGCAGCCGCTTGCTCGTCGATTTCGCGAGCTCGTTCAGCATCCCGCCCGCGCTGATGTTTTCCTGCAGGCTCGGATACGGCACGTGGAGGGAGCCCGGGATGGTACCGTGGCGATCGCGCTCGGAGCGCTCGCGCAGATCGATCAGCGCGACATCCGGCTTGCCGACGAGCCCGAGCGCCTGCTGGGCGGCCATCGCCCAGCCGCGGCGCGCGATCTCTTCCTGATGCAGGCCGACTTTCATGTTGGCCGGCACGGCGACATCCATCATCTTCGGATTGCCGAGCTTCAGGTTGTTCATCAGCGTCGACGTATTCTTCGACCGACTTCACCTGCAGGCGTGGGTTGTAGGCCTTTTCCTCGCCGATCGTGGAGACGGTGTCGCCCTTGTAGTCGTGCGCGGGATAAACCAGCGTCGAGTCGGGCAGCTTCAGCAGCCGGCCGAAGATCGACTCGTATTGCGCCCGGGGATCGCCGTTCTGGAAATCGGTGCGGCCGGTGCCGCGAATGAGCAGCGTATCGCCGGTGAACACCCGATCCTGCATGATAAAGCTGTACGAATCGTCGGTGTGGCCGGGCGTGTAGATGACGTCGAGCGCAAGCCCCTCGATCGTGAGCTTGTCGCCGTCGGCGAGCCGCATCGACACCACGTCGGCCTTGGTCTGCTCGCCCATCACGGTGATGCACTGGGTCTTGTCGCGCAATGCGCCGAGCCCGGTGATGTGGTCGGCGTGCAGGTGGGTGTCTACCGCCTTGACGAGCTTCAGATCGAGCTCTCTGCACGAGCTGGAGGTAGCGGTCGACCTTCTCCAGCACCGGATCGATGATCATCGCCTCGCCGCCGCGACGGCTCGCGAGCAGATAGGAATAGGTGCTGGAGGACTGATCGAACAATTGGCGGAAGATCATGGGTGCCTCCTGGCGCGTCGATCGACCGAGATCTATTGGAACGCGGTCCGGCTCCTTGCCATAACAGCGACCACCATCAGGAGCAATCGCCTCCTCATCGTCGACCGCCTCTACAACCACCGATTTTAGTGACACTCACGCATCGCGCATGTGAATCAACGTAAGCGGCGGCCGTGGCCGGCAGCAGGTAGAACACGGCTGACATCGCGAGGAGCCTTTCAACGCCCGTGCGCACCGATGCGGCACGCGACCCGTCACATCACGGCTCGCTTTTTCAAAGCTCGCGCTTGCGGCCTTCAGCATTCAATTTTCTCAACGCGACGGGCCACTCGCTTCCGCGCTCAAGCTTCCCCTGCCTCGCCGCGTCGATGCCCGCGGCCGCGGCCCGCGCGTACAGCTCGCGCGCCTTGTCGGTATCCGCTTTGATCCCGTAAGCCCCCGAGGAGCGAAGCATCCGACTGTCATGCGTCTCGGCCAACATGAAGGCGGCGCGTGCGCTGCCTTTGGCAAGAGTGTGCTCCAGCAATATCCGCGCCCCCACGATGTCACGCTGACGCACCAGCGCTTCTGCTCTTGCCAGCAGCTTTCGATCATCGAAATTCCGTGTCAGGGCTGGCTGGCTTCCCGTCGCCGTTGCCTGGTCTGCCGCCATTCGCCAGTGCTGCCGATTGCCGCGAACGTCATTGCAGCCCGAGCGCGACGTTCATGCGGCGCGTCTCCGTTCGCCCGCTCACCATTCAAGCCTGCTTCGGTGATATCGTGGCGCTGCCTGCCGTGAGCAGGCATCGCACCGGCAGGCCGAGCCGCGCACGGCCAGGTGGATTTTGCTGGTCAGGCCGCCGCGAGAACGGCCGATGGCCTGATTTTGAGTCCCCTTTTGCGCCAGCTGCATGCTGGTGTGCCCGCACGATGGTGGAGTTGAGGATCAGATATTCGAAGTCCGGGTCGTCCGCGAGCGCGGTGAGGATGCGCTGCCAGACGCCCCCTTCGCTCCAACGGTTGAAGCGCACGAACACGCTGTTCCACTTGCCGAAACGCCCGGCAGATCGCGCCACGGCGAACCCGTGCGGGCGATCCATAGCACCGCCTCCACGAACATCCGATTGTCCGCGCCGGTGCCGCCCGGGTCTTCCGGCTTGCCAACACACAGCTTCTCGATGCGCTTCCACTGCCCCTCGCTCAGAACCCGCCGAATCTCTCTGGCAGACTGCCTCCTCCGAATTTGCAGTCTTGAAACAACTCGAATCCGGCGTGAATTCCCTGACCGTCAACAGGACCTAGCGCGCTAGGCGCTGACCGCGTCGGCCATGCCTCCCGACCGGGAGTCCTGGGCGCCCGCCTCGTTGCTTCGAATGCCCGTGGCGTCCCCCCGCTGAGAACGCTCTGCGCGCAGGTGGGCGATCTCGCGCCTGAGTTTTCTCGATCTCCGAAGCACCTGCCGGCGCACCGAAGGCCTAATCAGCGCTGCCGGAAGGCGTGATTGAACGACTGCACCAGCGGGCCGACGATGTAATCGAGCGCCGTGCGCTCGACCGTCGGGATCATCACGGTTGCCGGCATCCCGGGATAGAGTTGAATATCCTGGCGCCGCCGCGAGATCCTCGGCGTTCAGCCGGACGAGCGCGGTGTAATAAGGATTGCCGGTGCGTTGGTCGGTCAGCCGGTCGGCCGAGACGTGAATGACGTCGCCCTGGACGATCGGAATGATGCGCTGCTTGTAGGCGGTCAGGTGGACGTCGGCGCGCATCTTCGGCTGCAGATCGCTGATGTCGTCGACCGCGATCTGCGCTTCGACGACCAGCGAGTCCCGGTCGGGAACGACATCCATGATCTTCTCGCCGCGGGCAATCACGCCGCCGACCGAAAATATGTTCAGAGCCAACCACCTGGCCCGGCGTAGGGCGAGCGAATTTCCATGCGGCCGAGGACCGCCGTGGCATTCATCAGCCTGCGGGATCACCTCGACGATCTTGGCCTGGGTGTCGCGCAGGTCCCGCGTCACCTCCGTCATGCGGTCGTTGTCGAGCTGGAGGTCCTGCTGCATCTTCTCGGCGATCGCCTGCCGCGCCTTGGCGATGTTGCTGGTCGTTTCGCCGATCTGGCCCTCGAGGCCGGACCCCGTCCGCTCGAGCTGCAGGACACGCGGACGCGCGATCAGTCCTCTGTCGACCAGCGGCCTGATGCTCTCGCGCTCCTGGACCACGGACGCCAATTGCGCGTTGTAGGCCTTGACCTGTGCCTCGCCGCCGTCGATCTGGGACTTCGAGCTGCGCGATCTTTCTCGCGGATGACGCTGCGCTGCCCCTCGAGCGCGGCCCGACGGCTCTCGAACTGCCTGACCTGTCCGTCCCAGATGCTCCTGACATACGGATCGTCGCGGCGGGCCTGCAGGTCGCTCGGAAGCACAAGCTGCGGCGCGCGGGTCAGCTCGGCCCGCAGCCTTTCCTCGGTGGCGCGCAGCACGACGAACTGCTGCGAGAGCACCTCGTATTCGGCCCGCGCCTGCGTGTCGTCGAGCACGATGAGGACGTCGCCGGCCTTGACCTTGTCGCCTTCCTTGACGCGCAGCTCTTTGACGATGCCGCCGTCGAGATGCTGAACGCTCTTGCGGTTGCCCTCGACCTTGACGACGCCGTTGCCGACGACCGCGCCATTGAGCGGCGCGGTCGCGGCCCAGGTGCCGAAGCCGCCGAAAAAGATCACAAGGATCGCCAAGCCAGCGCCGATCGCGCCGACCGCCGAATCGCTCGGGGCGCGCTCCTCGTCCTGCTTCATCAGAGCGTGCGCGTTGTACGTTGTGAGCGCCTGCGCCATCTTCAGCCTCCAACCGCCGCCGCGCCCGCCGCAGCAGCCGGCGCAGCGGAAGGCACCGCCTTGACCGGAACCGAGCGCGTGAGGCGTGCCATGACCTCGCCGCGCGGCCCGAACATTTCGGCGACCCCGTCGCGCAGCACGAGAATCTTGTCGACGACGTCGAGCGTGCTCGGCCGGTGCGAAATGATGACGACGGTCGTGCCCTGCTGCTTGAGCTGCGTGATGCAGTCGCCGAGCGCGGCGTCCCCGTCGGAATCGAGGTTTGAGCTCGGCTCGTCGAGGACGACGAGACTGGGGTTGCCGTACACCGCGCGGGCAAGCCCGATGCGCTGGCGATATCCGCCCGACAGCACCGCGCCGCCCTCGCCGACCTGGGTTTCATAGCCGTTGGGCAGCCGCAGGATCATCTCGTGCACGCCGGCGAGCTGCGCCGCCTGCATGACCTCTGCGTCGTCGTCCAGTCTGGAAGCGGCTGATATTGGCCGCGACCGTGTCGGCGAAAAGCTCGATGTCCTGCGGCAGATAGCCGAGGTGCTGGCCGAGCGACTCGCTTGGCCATTGCGACACCTCGGCACCGTCGAGCCGCACCGCGCCGGCGGTCGGTGTCAGCACGCCGACGATGTGGCGGGCGAGCGTCGACTTGCCGGCGCCCGACGGCCCGATCACGCCCAGCACTTCGCCCGGCTCGATGCGCAAACGAGACGCTGCGCAGGATCGGTCGCGAGCTGCCCGGAGCCGCGTAACTCAAGCTCTCGACCGAAAGCTTGCCGTCGGCCGCGGCAGCGCGAGCGCTGGATCGCGCAGCGGCGTCGCCGGCAACAGCGCCCTGATGCGCCGGAAGGCGCCCCGCGCCGCCACCAGGTCGCGCCAGGAGCCGACGATCTGCTCGACCGGCTGCAGCGCGCGGCCGAGCAGGATGCTGGCGGCGAACATCGCGCCGACCGTCGCCGAGCGCTCGATGACCAGATAGGCGCCGAGCCCGAGGATGACCGACTGCATCGACAGGCGCAGAAACCGGATGATGCTCTGCATCGTGGCGGCGCGATCGCTGGCGGTCGACCTGCCGCTCGAGCACGCGGTTGCGGTCGCGGCCCCAGCGCTGCAGCAGGCCGCCCATCATGCCCATCGCCTGCACCACCTCGGCATTGCGCAGGCTCATTTCGGTGAAGCTGTAGTTGCGCGACGCCGCCTCGTTCGACTTCGTCAGCGGCTCGCGCACCAGCCATTCGTTGATCAGCGCCATCAGCGACAAGCACGACCGCGCGACGCCGAAGGCGAAGAAGCCGAGCACCGGGTGCAGCACGAAAATGACCACGATATAGATCGGCGCCCAGGGCAGGTCGAAGATCGCATGGATGCCCGGGCCGGTGACGAATTGCCGGAAGGTGTCGAAATCGCGCAGCGGCTGGCTGCGCGCCGCACCGCCCATCGAGAGCTCGACGGTCGCCGCAACCACGCGGCCGGCCAGCAGACGGTCGAGGCGGACGCTGGCGCGGGTCAGGACGCGGGCGCGCACGATGTCGAGGCCGGCGAGCGCGACGAACGCGAGCAGCAGCGCGATGCGTCAGCATCACCAGCGTCACGTGGCTGGCGCTCGAGATCACCCGGTCGTAGACCTGCAGCATGTAGAGCGGGCGCGGCGAGGTAGAGCAGGTTGATCGCGAGGCTGAACAGCAGCGCGATCACGAAATAGCTCCTGCACGCCCGGAACACCCGCCGAAGCTCGTCCGATTTCGCTTTTGCCGCCACCGTCAGCCGGGAAGCCCCGCCTCCTTTGCCCTTTCGACCGCACAGACGCGCATGTAGCGCCTCCGACCGGCCGACCAAGGGAGGCGGCCCGCCTGCGGGCTATACTTTCTTATCGAATGAAACTGTTGTACCGCTAACGATAAAAACAAACAAGAGCTTAAAGTATATCTTTGGTTATAGTTACGACCCCGCGCGTGGTCCATTCGGACGAGTACCTAGTTCCGCTTGCTTTGACTTGCGCCGGCGCCAGTCGGTTCACGCGAGCTGCCGGACCTGGCCGATTTTGCCGAAAAAAACCGTGGTCGTGGTAACATCCCGGTGCCGGCCGGTGCGTTGATCTGGGGCCGGCCGGGCAGAACAGGGCGGACCTGGCGTCGGGTTGCCCGTTCTTCTCCCCGCTCGGTCCCCGGCCGTGGCCCACGCGGCCGCGAAGTCCAGAGCTCGTCACGTTGTATGGAGGCCAAGTGAGAACATTGTGCTGGGCCATGCTTCTGCTGGCTGCCGGGCCGAGCTCCTGGGCTTTCGCCCAGGCGCCGACCGTCGAGCGCTCGGTCAAAGCCCAGGCCGACAAGGACGTTCGGGTCGGCGTTTATGTGAACGTGCAGCCGGATTGCACCTCCGGACCGTTGCCGACCATCCGGCTGAGCGACCCGCCCGGCGAACGGCCGGGTGGTCGTGAAGCGAGCGAACATCGGCGCCACCAACTTCAAGCAATGCCTCGTCTCTGCAGGTGCCCGGCCTGGTCGCGTTCTATCGGTCGCGCGCGGGCTTCTCCGGCACCGACACGCTGAGCCTGGAGGTCAAGGTTCCCAACGGCAAGACCGAGATCCAGCGCATCACCGTCACGGTCTCGAGCGGTGGATCGGGGCAATCGATCTGATGCGTGCGGAGCCACTCGACAACGTCATGCCGAGGTCCCGATGCTGCAGCCGGGGCATCCATCGTGCTGCTCGACTGGGTGCCGCGCCGCTTCGACGGCGCGCTCAGCTTCGACCATCAGTTTACTGACGGCTTTGTTCCGCCCTTGCGGGCTCGTCGAGATACAGTCGGTAGAGCCTTCGCCAGCCCGCGCGCAAGCTCGGGCGTCAACCCGAACACGGCGCTGCGATGCGGACCTTTCTTCAGCGTGTCGGCGCTCATCGCAAAGTTGATCTTCAGCGCCACCCCTTTGGATCCGAACTTGCCGAGATTGCAACTTTCGCACGTAGTGCACTTTGACCTTGTTGTCCGGCATGTCCCTCTCCGTTGTGTGATTGGCTTTTGCGTGTATCACCTTGTAGCACAACGGGCCGGCGGTCGATTGTAGCAGGGCGCTGCGCTAGGCGGGCGCTCGCATGCTGGTGCACTGGACACCGCCTCTTCACGCTCGCCCCGTTGAGACCTTCGCGAAGATCACTGTCATTCCGGAAGCCGCGAAGCGGCTGTTCGGAATCGTACTCCGCCGTGCAAATCGTCGCACGAATGACAGAGTTATGGATTCCGGGCTCGCGCCTTCGGCGCGCCCTCGGAATGACAGCTCGACGGCCTCAAGGCTTCTCGGGGATGTCGTCCTGCAGCGTGAAGGTGAGCGAGGCCGGAAGCGGGTCGCCTCGCACAGGCTCGGGGAACTTGAACTCGGCAACGCTTTTTGAGTCCTCCGTCCCGCTGCCTGCCTGTGGCTTGGGCGGCGGTCGGGCCTCTGGCCTGGGCCGCAGGAGCGTCGGAGGCGCGTCCGTCCGCTCCGGTTCGGCCGACCTTGCGTTCGGCCAGGCTTCTGAGGTCTTGCGTCCCGGTTCTCCCCGCCGGCCGCATCTCGGGCTTCGGCCTTTCGTCCAGCTGCTCGCCCGAGATGCGACAGATCGAGCAGCGGAGCGCTCGGCTCGGGCTCAAGCGCCGGCTGCGGTGGCGGCGACCGGAACGCCTCCTCGCGTCCGCGGTTGACCATCGCCTGGATCCGCGCCGCGTAGACGCTTGGCGGCGAGAAGAACATCTTGGCCACCACCGGCACGATCTCCAGGAAGATCACCAGGAACTTCGTCATCCAGGAGAACAGCGTGATGGTCGCGCCGTCCTTCGGATCGTTCTTGAGCTCCTGATAGGCGGTCATCCGCGACAGCGGATCGTCCTTGAGCTTCTGGAAGTCGGACGCCGCCAGCGCCTGGGTTCTGAACTCGGCGACCTTGGCAAGCCGCGAGGCCTCGAGCGCGGCGAGCTCGCGCCGCGCAACGTCGACCTGGGCCTCGAGCGCGTCGCGCTTGTCCTGCACCGCCTCGCGCGCCTGGTTGCGGCGCGCGGCGGCATCGGCGGCGATGCGGCCTTGCGCTGCGCGCAGCTCCTCGCGCTTGGCGGCAAGCTGCGTTGAGCTCGCGCTCGCGCTCGGCGCGTTGCGCGTCGTAGACCTCCCTCTGCTGCTTCGCGAACGTATAGCGCGGGCCGGCCCCGCCCGTCCGCTGCTGGTCGGGTTGAGCCTGCGGCCGACCTCCTCGGCGTTCATCTCCTCCGCATAGCCGGTGATCTTGCTCCTGGATCTGCCGCAGCTCGTCGCGCAGCTCCTGCTCCTGCGCATCGAGACCTTTGATCTGCTGCTCGAGGTCGTCGAGCTGCGCGGGCGGCGCCGTCTCCGGCGGCAGCGCAACGCCGAGCTCGCGGCGGTAGAGCTCCTCGGCGGCGACCAGCTGCTGCCGGCGCTGCTCGATCTCGCGGTCGAGCTGCGCCTCGTAGGCGTCGATCTTCTGGAAGATCGGCTGATTGCCGGTGAGGTGATCGCGCTTGACCTTCTCGGTGATGGTATCCGAGAAGATCGCCAGTTCGAGGAAAACCGCGATGATCCACGCCAATCCGAACGAGATCGTCAACCGGATGGTGATGCGGAAGAAGCGGCGCAAGGACCGCCAGCGATCGCGGGCGCTCGTCGGAGCCGGCCGGGTCAAAACCGCGCTGGAGAATGCCCTGGTAGAACCAGTCCGACTGATAGAGCGCCCGGTCGAACATGAACACGGTGAGCGCGACCACGGTGGCCGCGAGCAGCCGCACCCACGGGTCCGCGATGACGTAGCCGGTGGCGTGGAAGGAAATCCCGAGCACCACGACGAACGAGAGGACGAGCGAGAAGCCGAGGTGCCCGCCCCAAACCTTGTCGGTCACCGGACAGGTGGCGAGCGTTGCGCGGTCGACACCCGCGATATGCCAGAGCAGACGTTGGATCATCGGGCCTCGAGCGCAGGGACGCGGGGACATTGCAACACGCAAAGCTAACGCAATCTTAGCAAGTGCGGGAACGAGGACCAAAGGAAAACGTGACGCTGACACGGATTTCGCGGCATCAACAACTGAGCGCCCCATGCAAAGGGGCACTGCATGATCACCTTCCGACTGTCGCAAATAATCGCCACCGCGACTGCGTGGGTTGTCTCGGCGATCGCGTCCTGCTGGTCGTACCGGCTGACGAAAGAGGTTGATGACCGGCACAAGGGCCGGGCGGCATCAGCTTCCGACTCGCATCCCTGGTACCATGGTCCGGGCCGCTCAGCGGCGGCACTGCCACGAGCATGATCCGCGCCCTGGTGCGACCGGCTCCGACTAATGAGGATAGCCGGAGGCGTGTCAGACGGACGAGGCAGGCGGAAAGGATCCCGGGGGCGTACTTCGCATTCAGGACGGATTAAGTTCATTGCCAACCGACTGCCGTCCGGCCACCGACAACAGAGCCTCGGGATCCGGAGCGCGTTGGCAGACCCAGAGCGCCAGGTCGCTGCGTCGATGGAATTTCAGCTTGTCGAGCATGTTGTGTATGTGGCACTTCACAGTCCCAACTTCGATGTTTAGGCGCTGGGCGATCAGCTTGTTGCTAAGGCCGTCGGCGACGAGTTGCGCAACCTCTCGTTCGCGCGGCGTCAATCTGGCTTCGGTTGTTTCGGTTGTACTGTATCGCTCCTGTCTCCCGGTCGCTGCCAGCTGATGCAGGCGTCGCAGCATGGCTCCGGCAACCTTGGTGGAGCACGCCTGCTCGCCGCGCGTGGCCAGCATAACGGTGTCGATCAGCTCAATGATCGAGGCTGAGCGGTGTACATAGCCGGCGACCCCAGCTTCCACCCAGGTCAGGATCGCGTGCTCGGTCTCCGCCACGGCCAGGGCGATGACTGGGATGGCGGGAACGGCGCCGGCGAGGCTGGCGACGATGCCGAGGCCGTCGGGCAGACCCGTGTCGAGCAGGATTACATCGGGATTCAGGGCCAGCGCGCGGGCTAAAGCCTGATCACCATCTTCTGCCGTGGCCACGACCGCTATGCCGGACAGGTGGGGCAAAGCTTCGGACAGCCCCTCGCGGAAGAAACGGACGTCCGAAACGATGAGGACTCTCAAAGACGGACCGTAACTCTGCTGCCCAGCTAGAGACCCCCCGTTCGGCGATTCAGGCGCGACGCCGTGATGAAACGCGTCGGACACCGTCTCCGGCACCGGAAGCATGCTACCCCCTCCGCGCGATCGAAGCCGGCCGTCCGCCGGTCTTTCGAACTCTTATTTCATCTTTATCCCACAAGTCTCATCTTTATCCCACAAGTTGGTTTCCGCAGTGTTTCGTGGGAAGCGGTCTGAGATTACGTTGAGGGTTGGCTCGTTGGAATGCTCATTAGGAATATGCTCCCACCCTAGGAATATCGCTCTCCCTGCGCGAAGCTAGATCATTAAGGCAGTCGGCTTCGCCGGCAGGCGAAAGCGGCGCCGGCTGCGGCAAGCTGCGATGTTGCCGAGGGAACGGACCCCATTCCCCCAGATGTCCAAACCTTCCGAACGGATGTAAATCTTAGATGTAAATAGAGTCAATATATCCTTAGCTATAATAGATCGTCATAATGCGGCGGAGCAAATCGATAGAAAAGCTATCATGACATGGATACATGTGGCTATCAGCAGTAGGTTTTTGCGATCGAGCGTATACTTCAAGCACCGTGTCGAGGACAGCGCCGGGCCGACGACGTTAGTGAGGCTGTCTCCTCTTATGCGGGCGGTCTAACTTGGTTCGCGGATGCACGTAGTCATGGCACTGTTCGACACCGCTGCGCAGCATTTCGATACTGAACGCATTCCTCCGGATCCAATGCCACTCGCTTCACAGCGCGACGACCGCAGTCCATTCACCTGTTCCACTGACCATTGTTCGTGGCCGGCGTGGCTTTTGCCTCAGTAAAGTTAGTGGCGTATTAGTTCGCATGGGGCGCGTCGTTGAAGGAGCGAATGATGGCAGCCAAAGACCGCAGTACCAAATCGCGACGGGGAAAATCGACAAGGTCCGTGCGGAAGTCGTCTCAGAAGACCAGGAAACTCGGCAGGCCGCGAGGAAGCACGAGCTTGGCAACCATGATTCTCGATGCGTTGATCTCCCTGCGTGAAGATGCAGAACAGCTCATTAGAAGTCGTGCGTCGGCGCAGAGAAGGGCGATTGAAAAGCAGCTTGCTCGATTAGGCAGGTACGTTGGCGGCGGACCGCAACGGAAAACCCGGAGCGGCGGTGGCTCCCTCAAGGGTCTGAAAGTTGCCCCGAAATATCGCAACCCGGCGAACAAATCTGAGACATGGGCGGGCAGAGGTGTTCGTCCCCGATGGCTGCAGGCCCTTCTAAAAGGAGGTCGCGAGATTGAGGAGTTCGCCATTACCCGCTGAGAACCGCCAAGGCGCAAAGGCCACTAATTTTATGAAAGTCCTCATTGTCGACGATCACGTATTGATTCGCGAGGCGCTGCACGCCGTCTTGCGACAAGTGAAGCGAGACGCCGTCATATTTGAAGCCTCGAACAGCGGTCGGGCAATGCAGATCGTCGAGGAACACCCCGACATCAGCCTCGTCTTGCTCGATCTTATTTTGCCTGATCGCGATGGCTTCTCTGTCCTGCGCGAATTGCGCGACCGCTATGCGACCATTGCGATTATCATCCTCTCATCCTCCAGTGGTCAAGACACGGTCCGGCGCGCTTTCACACTTGGCGCTCTGGGGTTCATCCCGAAAACCACCGAACGTGACGTGATGCTCAACGCCATTCAGCTGGTGCTCTCCGGCGGAATTTATATCCCGTCGGAAATCCTGGACCACGAGGAGGCGGCGGCTCCGCGGCTTACAAACAAGCCAACGAGCTGCAACTCTCCCAAAGGTCTCGGGTTGACCGATCGGCAGATTGAAGTGCTTGCGCTCCTGATGAAGGGAAAAAGCAACAAGGTCATTGCCAAGACCCTCAATATGGCATTGCCGACCGTGAAGAACCACATCACGGCCGTCCTCAAGGCCCTTGTCGTAACGAGCCGCACCGAGGCCGTGGTAAAAGTAGGAAAAATGGGCTGGGAATTGCCGTCGAGATCCGAGTCATGAAGCCGCCCCGGTGCCTCTGCTACGTCATGATTTCTGAAGAGCTCAAAGTATGGTCCCGGACTGCGTCGCTTTCGTGCGCTCGTCCGCGGCCTTGAAGAGCGGCCATTGCTCCGGTGTCATGTTCGATCCTCCATTGTCGCCGGAGATCCGGCCGGCGCGTCGGACGCGGTTGCCCGCGTCTACTTTCGCGACCCGAGCAACTTCGCCATCCGTTCTGCCGAGATATGCCCAGTGGGCGCCGCCTCGGTGGCGATCTCGATAAGCTTGTCGCGATGCGGACACCCTCCTCCACTCGCCGGGGGGCCTCAGCAAGGCCGATTTGGCGAAAGTCTCGGCGATGGACCGGTGGCGCAACTTCGGGTGTTGGTCACGGCGTATGTAGCGGAGTACGAGAACGAGTTGCGGCCGGTCGCGGAGCGTCGGCTTTGTGAGCTCGATGAACTAATTTAGCTTCGGGCACGAATGGCGAGGCGGGCGAGGAAACGCCGGCCGGAGGGGTCCGTGGTCGTGGGGTACATCCGACCAATCGCTGGCCTCAATTTCCCACATGAGACCCCGAAATATGCCAAAAAGGACAGGAACCCTCACTTTTCGGATTGCAACATCGGGTTTAGGATCGATCTCTTTAAATCGGGGGAGGTCGTCGTGGAAGAGCAATTGGCGTTAAACGGGGTGACGCCCACGATGAAGCTGTTCGCGACCATCTGGTTGGGACTCTTCGGGTATCTGGTTGTCTCTGCTTTGATCCTCTAGGCCGGTCTGAGCAATTTAGGCTGGTGGCGACTTTGAAAAACGGGGCAACCACGTCGCGTTTCTCGCAAATGCCGGCCAGCAGCTTGAAGAGCCGCAACGAGAATCGACAGGTGCGTCAATGGAATTGCATCAGGTTCGCTACTTTCTGGCTCTCTGTAGAGAGAAGAATTTTACTCGTGCAGCCAAACACTGTGGTGTCTCGCAGCCATCATTAAGCAATGCGATCAAAAGACTAGAAGAGGAACTTGGTGGACAATTGTTCCACCGCAACCGCGTGAATTGCCCTCTGTCCGAACTTGGACGGGAGGTGTGGCCTCATCTTGAAAGGCTGGATCAGTGTGCCCGCGACGCTCGAAGGCAAGCGGCGCGTTTTTTAATTGCGCCACGGGCTTCGGCCGGAGTTTTGGAACAGGTGCCATTAATCAACAGCCCAGAACAACAGGAGAAAGGGATCATCATGCGCGCACATCACGTTATCGCGGTCGTCGCAGTTATCCTAGTCGGGGTCAGCGTGAAGCTGCTCTTCTTCGCTGCTCCAATTGCTGAAGCGACTCGCTCAGGACAATGTT
>CAVTXS010000021.1:0-145760 GCA_963738705.1 uncultured Alphaproteobacteria bacterium | reverse complement strand
CAGTCCGATCACCTCGCGCGCGACCGCGGGCTCGATCGGGCCATCGGCGCCCTCGGCCCTGAGCGTCAGCCGGTCGAACGCGAAGCTCGCGTGCAGGTAGCGGTCCTCGCTCGACTTGATCGGCCCGATGTCGAGGTCAAGCGCGTTCGCCGCGCCGGACAGCAGCGCCCGCACGGTGGCGTTGCCGCTCGCCGCGATGCGGATCGTGGTGGCGATGCGGGTGCGCGCCGCGTCGTTCTGCGCTTGGCGGGAACTCGCTTCCGTGGCCGCGGCGATCAGCCGTGCGGTCGCCGTCGCGCCGGCCTCGCCCGTCAGGTCGACCGGGGAACCGTCTTCGTTGCGATCGGCAAACAGCGCAAGCTTCGGCTCGCCGCCCTCGAGGCTCCAGAGCGCGAGCAGCCTCGCAGCCGCCTCGTCCCGCGCCGCCGCGTCGGCGGCCGCCGCCAGATCCTTCAACAGGCCGCGCGCGCGCTCGAACCGCATGGTCAGAAGCTCGAGCGACGACGCCATGATGCCGTGCCGCGCCGCGATCAGCAGCAGGTCGGAAAGCACATCGGCATCGAACAGCCGGTGCGAACGGCGGATCGCGGCGAGCTCGGCGGCCTGCACATCGAGGTCGCGCGCCAGCGCCGCGACCGCCGAACGCAGAACCTTGCCCGGCTTGAGCGCCTCGAAGTGCGCCGGGAAGCGGCCGAGGATGCTGTCGGCGCGGCCCATCAGGCGACTCCATCCGCACGCGAAACGCGGCGCAGCCAGACCTTCTCCAGGCCGGAAAGCGCGAGCTCGACGTCCTGCTGGTGGATGCGCGCGCCGGCGTCCTGATACTCGACCTTGTAGTGCAGGTCGGGCACGTCATAGGTCTCCGACAGCGCCAGCATCTGCTTCAGCGCGGCCGTGGTCAGCGTCGCGCCCGTGAACGCCCGCAGGCCCTCCTTCAGCTGCGCCTCGATCTCGCCGAGCGCCGTGGTCTTGGCGCTTTCCGGATCGTCCAGCAGACCGACGCCCTTGATCACGATGGTCACGGTGACGTCGAGCATGATCAGCGCGCCGCCGACCTCCACCGTGATGGCGCCGGCGACCGGGCGGACCGAGGTATCCGGCACCAGGTTTTTGCGCCGCGGCTGGTCGGGATCGTCGAGCCCGCCGGCCGGCGCCCATTCCAGCGCCACGTCGAGCACGCCGGGGAGCGCCATGAGGGCCGCGACCAGACCGTTGTAGACCAGCGTTTCGCCGATGCCGGCTTCCGCGATGAACGCGCGCACCAGCTCTTCGCCGGCGCCGCGCAGCGCCTCGCGCTGCGCGGGCGTCAGCGACAGCGACGCCGGCGCGAGCTGCGCGTGCACATCGACCGGCTCGAACAGCGCCACCGCCGGCACGTCATCGACATCGTCGCCCGGGTTCGGGCCGGGCTCGGCCGGGCCGAGCGGGCGCGGCGCGTCGATGTTGGCGAGCACCCGCACGCCCACCGGACGCGTCTCCTCGATCAGCTCGACCGCGCGCGCGGCCGCGAAATCGCGCTCGGCCTCGCTCATTTCGGGCAGCGCCACCTTGACCTCGACGATGCCGGGCCGCGCCACCGGATCGTCGGAGATCAGCACGTCCTTCTCCCGCACCCCCGGCAGGCCGGACAGCGCGCCGATCAGCGCGCTGGTGGTCGCCTTGCCGGCATGATCGAGCGCGCGCCGCGCGCGCGCGCGCAGCGCCTCGTCGGTTTCGGTGGCGGCGGAGAAGCGGGTCGGCTGCGGGTTCTCGACCCGGTCGACCCCGAGGATCGGCCGGTTGATCACGCCGATCAGGCCGGCCGCAACGACGCCGGCGCTGCCGGCTTCGAGCGCGACGATCGGGGCCTCGACGCTGAGCTCGCCGCGGCGCAGCGTCTTCGCCACCTCGGTCTCGAACACCGCCGGCGCCGCATCGGTGGTGGAGACCCGCGTGCCGGCGAAAATCTGGATATCCGCCGGCGCCGGACTCGAGCGGCTGAACACCACGCTGCCGGTCGCAAAGGTCGCGCCGTGCCGCGTGAGGCCGACCAGCGCGGCGAGGTTGTCGAGATCGCGCCCGGTCGCGGTGTCGAGGAAGGCGGCCTCGTAGACCGCCTCGAGCTGGCCGGACAGCACCGCATATTCGCGCGCGAAGCTTTCGGCGAGCAGCCGCGTCACCGAGCCGACATTGCGATCGGTCAGGCGCGGGACCGCGATGAAGTCCGGGACCGTCTCGTAGTTGGCATAGAACGTGGTGCCGAGGTCCGGCCAGACCGCATCGGGTGGCGGCGCGCCGTCGGCCTGCCCCTGCCAGACGATCGTGTTGTCGGGGCCGAGCACGAAGTCGCGGCCGCGCTGGAAGCGCTGGTAGGCGCCGCCGGCCAGGCCGAAGACGCGGACGGTCGCGGGCGCCACCGGCTCGCTGGCGGCGAGGCGGTAGGACGGCTGCTCCGGCAGGAAGCGGAAGCTCTCGCGGATGGTGCCGCCGGTCAGCGCCGAAACCAGATCGTCGACGAACTGGCTGTAAGGCTCGGCTGCAAAGCTCATGCGCCCACCTCCAGCGAGAAGGGCACCACGAGATTGAGCGGTGTCTGTTCGACCGATCAGCTGGACTTTGAGGCTGATGCGCACGGTCTCGCGCGGCGGATCGTGATCGGGCCGCACGTCGACCCGCAGCAGGCGCTCGATGCGCGGCTCGTCGCGCAGCGCCTGCATCACGTAGAGCTTGATCAGGTTGCGCACGCGCTCCACGTTCGGCTCGCCGATCAGCTCGTGATGGCGCGAGCCGTAGCCGGCGTGGCCGAGCGGAGCGAGCTCGCCCTTGCGGGTCTTCAACCGGTTGATGATCGCCTGCTCGATCGCTCCGACGCCGTCCGTCGTCAACAGATCGCGCAGGCGCGGGACCCGCTTGGCATCGAGCGCGGTGGCCAGGTCGGCGTCCTCGAAGAACCCGCCGCCGATGGCGTAGTCGAGCTTGAGGTCCACCCCCATGAGGTCGAGCCTGGCCATCACGGCGCTCCCTGGTCGATGACGTTGGGCGCGGCCGGCGGCCCGATGATCAGCAGCACGCCCGGTCCGGAGGGAATCTGATCGCCGACCCGGACCAGCGCCATGCCGTCGATCTTGAACGAGCTGGAGCCGCCGCCCGGGCCGATCGGCAGCACGTAGGGCACGCCGCTGACCGAGTTGATCATCTGGCACATCGACCCGACGGTCGCGAGCGGCATGCCGTTGGCCGTCACCGCCGTCTGCGTGATGACGGTGATGAAGCCCGAGTCGGGCGGTCCCGCAGCGCCGGGGGTGAGCGTCACCGCGCAACCGATCGAGACAGCAGGTCCGGCCATCGCGCTTCTCTCCCTCAACTCGAACGGAACTGGGTCATGCCGGCGAGCGCGATCGCGGGCGCCTTGATCTCGGCCTGACCCTGGCCTTCGACCTTCACGGTGGCGCCCTTGAGCTGGAGCGAGGCTGCCGCCTCGATCGACATCGATCCGGAGGCGCTGATCTCGATGTCGCCGGACGCGTTGATGACGACCTTGGCCTGCGACGTGATGGTGACGTCGCCGCCGTCGTTCACCACCACTTCGGTGCCGCCGAGCGCGATCGTGAGCGCACCGTCGGTCAGCGTGAGCTCGCCGCCCCCGGGCGTGCGCACGAACACGCGGCGCACGCTGTCGTCGGAATCGTCCGGCGGCTCGTAGACCGCATCGAGCGCGCCGGCTTCCGGCGGGCGATTTTCCAAATCGTAGAGCGACCCGATCACCACCGGCGCATTGAGATCGCCGCCGGCGAAGGCGACCATCACCAGATCGCCGACCCGCGGCAGGATCGACAGGCCGGGCCGCGCCACCGCGACCGGCGCGCGCTCGATCTCGAGGCCGGTGTCGCGCAGCCGCACATTGACCTCGTGATTGTTCTCGCCCGGCCCGGGAAACACCTGCGTGACCACGCCGAGATCCGGCGCGCGATGGCCGCTGAGCTCCTCGCGCACGATGGCGCGGATGATCGACACGATGTCGCGCATCAGGCGAGCCCTCCCGCGAGCGCGCCGAGCGCGCCCAACAGCGATGCATCCTCGCCGGTGCCTTCGAGCTCGAGCGCGGTGGTGAAGCCGCTCGTGCCGTCGAAGCAGTGGCGGATCGAAGTCGCGCGGTACGGCGTGCCGCCGCCGGCCCCGCCGATGCCGAGGTCGCCGACGCCCGGCAGCGAAATGCCGCCGCCGTCGAGCCCGGAAATCTCCACCACGTCGCCGGGCCGCAGCTCCGGCGCGCCGAGGGTCAGCGCCCAGGCCGGCGTCTTGCTCCGCGCCGCCCGGATCTGGGCGGCCTTGATCGCGGTGTCGGCCGCCTCGCGCGAGCGCAACGCCCCGAAGATGCGCGACCAGGGCGGCGAGGCGCCGAGCGGATCGGGCAGCAGATTGTGCCATGCGCGGCTGCCGCCCTCGCTGGTCGCGCCATGCGCGGCGAAACCCGGCGCCGGCGCCTGGTCGCGATCGACGGTGCGCCATTCCAAGAGGTCGGCGCCGAAGCGCAGTGTCCGCTTGGCCGCGCCGCCGGCAGGCGTAGCGAAGCGGAGCTTGCCGTCCGGGTCTGGCCGCAAGGTCTGCCCCGGTGAGCGCCGCCAGATCCTTCAGGTGACGCCAGAGCGTCCGCCTGGTGTCGACCGCGTAGGTCTCGAGCTTCAGATCGCCGTCGACCGTATCGGTGTCCACGCCCGCTTCGCCCGCGAGGTTGTTCACGATGTCGGCGACGGAGAGGTCGCGGAATGTCGCCGAGATGCGCGTCGAGCTGAGCGGCGCCGTCGCGTCCAGCGCCTCGATGCGCAGGCTGGAGGCGCGCTTGGCGACCGCCGCGACCTTGCCGGTCAGCACCGTCTCGCCGTCACCCAGCGACACGACCACCGCCGCACCCGGAGCGGCGCTCGCAAACTTCGAGCGCGGCCAGAGCTCGAGCGCCGCAAAGCCGTGCGCGCCGACCGCCAGCACGACCTCGAGGCGCTCCAGACCCGCCTCGGCGGCGGTGAGGCTCTGGCCGTCGATCTCGACCTTTGCGGCGGGGCGGAACACGAAGCTCATGGCTCGACCCCGGATGTCTCCACGCCGTGACGGCGCGCTTCGCGCATCAGGATGTCGGCGATGCGGCGGCTCAGCGCGTCGTCGGTTTCCGGCAAGGTGACCGAACTGCGATCGAAACCGCTCCACTCGCGCCGGGTCGGAGCGACCGGCGCGTCGCCGGCGTCGAACTCGACCGCCCTGACGCCTGCGCCCGCCCGCATCGCCAGGCGGCGGAGCCCGCTGACCCGCGCGCCGGCATGGTCGAGCGCCGCGCGGTCGTCGCCGCCGGCAACAGGCTCGGAGCCGATGCCGGAAGGCTCGGCTCGCGCACCGGGCGGCAGCCGCTCGCCGCGCGCAACCCGGCGCGTCACGATCCGATCGAGCACGGCGCGAATCTGCACGGCGCTTTGCTGCAGCGGCGATGCCGCCGGCACGTCCGGTTGTTCGGCCGTGCCGGTCGCAACCGCGGCCGCGATCAACGTCCCGGTCGGGACCATGCGCCCGGCGATCAGCTCGGCAATGGCATCGGCCGCGACATCGGCCGCACGTCCCAACGCCGCGACCGGGCGATCGGACTTAAGGCCCGCGCGTTCGATCCACTGCTCGAATGTCGCGCGTGCCGCCGCCGGCGAAGATGCGCGGGCTGCGGTCCACCGCTTTGCCGCCACCTCCGCTGCCGCCGCTCCGATGATCCCTGCCCAGCGACCAACGCGCGCGAGCGTTGGCGCTCCTCTTGCGTCCCGATCGGAGCCGAGCGCACCGCCGGGGAGCTGAGAATCTCCTGCACGCGTTGTCCCAGACCGGTGCCTGCCTGCCCCTCCGTCCTCGCCGTCAGCATCCCGCCTGCGGCGCGGGCGACATGTTCGGCGCTGTCGGCGCCGCGCCCGCGGCCCGGCCGGCCGGCGGGTTGCGGCGGACGACTTGCGATCCGCGCCAATGCGTTTTGCAGCGGGGTCGTGGTGTCGACCCCGGCGGCAAGCCGTTCGAGCACCGCCGGCACGACCAGCGCGTGACGCGCAAGGTCGACCAACAGCTGGCCGGCGAGCGTCTCGCTCTCGTCGAGCCGCGCGGCCAGGCCGACCGCCGGGCCGGCCTGGCGGTAGAGACCGCGCAGCGCGAAATGCGGAGCCCGGTTCAAGCCCTGCCCTCCTCCGGATGCTCGCCGCGCGCGATCATTTCGAGATAGAGCAGCACCTGGCCGATGGTCAGTTCGGCGCACTCCGTCGGCGTCCAGCCGAACTCCTTCGACAGGGTGAAGCAGGCGCGCGCCAGCGGCGCCTTGATCGCCTCGTCGATCTCGTCCTCGCCGAGTCCGAGACCGCTCGCGGCATTGACCTTGTCCAGCAGGAAGCGGGCGACGCCGGCCGGCAAGGCGCCGGCCTGCTCGACCGTCAGCTTCGGCTCGACCAGCGCCTGCTGCACCAGCAGCACGCTGGTCAGCACCCGGTTTTCCTTGGCCGCCTGCGTCACCCGCTGGATGTCCTTCAAGGTCAGCGCGCGCAGCCCGACCTCGCCGGCGATCGCGCCGTTGCCGTTGCCGGCGCCGCCGGAAAGCAGCGCCGCCGGGATCTCGACCTTGTGGACGGTTGCGGCTCCGGCCAGCAGGTCGTCTGTGCTCAATGGACGCGCCATGCGACACGCTCCCCTGGTTGTCCGATCACGCCGCCGTGGCGTCCTCGACCTTCACCCACAGCGCCTGGAAGCCGATCTTCTCCATGACGAAGTCGTCCTCCGGCATGGAGTAGTCCCACTGGTCGAGCTTCACGCCCATCACGGTGACGGTCGTGTTGTTGCCGGGCAGCGACGGGTTCTCCAGCCGCAGGCTGAGATTGAAGCTCGGGCTGAAGAACGCGCCTTGCGGCCGGCTCTGGGCGGCCGGCCCGAGCATCAGCTTGAGCAGTGCGCCGTTGACGTGCGCGCGCTCGATCGTCCCTTGCACATTGATGTTGCCGGGCCTGAGCTCGGTCGCGAAGCGCTGGCCGAGCTCGTGGAACGGTTTCACCTCGTTGGTCACGCGCACGGTGACGCCGCTGACCCGCCCGACCGGGGTCAGTCCATATTCGTCGTTGATGGCGGCCGCGAGGTCGCCCTCGGGTCCGGTCTCGACGGCGACCGAGATCGTGCCGTCGGAGCCGCGATAGACATTCGTTGCCATGGGATTGTCTCCTGTTTCCTGGACTGGCCGCGCGTCACTCGAGGTTCATGGTCACGCGGATGAAATCGATCGAGAATGTCGGCCTGAGCACCATGGTGACGGCCGCGACGCCGACAATCTCCTGGGCGCGCGTCGCGCTCACCTCCAGCTCGTACGAGATCAGCATCTCGTCGAGCACCATCTGCGACAGGAACCCGTCGAGCGTCGCCTTCATCGCCGCCCGCACCCGCGCATTGTTGAGCCGGCCGATGTACGGGTTGGCGCCGATGCGCACGCCCGCCTTGGCGTAGTCGACGATGCGGCGGACGCTGATCTGGCGGAACGGACCGGTGTCGGTGGTGATGCCGCGCAGCACCCGGATGCCGAGATGGCGGATCAGCACCAGGACGCGATTGAGCAGCAGCTGCTTCTGCTCCGCGCGGGTGTATTGCCGCGTCAGGCCGTCGGCCGCGACGTCCTTGTTGGTCAGGCTGATGTGCGGCGCGATCGAGGCGAGGCGGCCGGTCAGCAGCGAGGCCGCATAGGCCGCCGGCAGCTCGACCTCGGCGCCGTCGCTCGCCGCGTCGCTGCCGAGGATGCCGGGAGCGACCAGGACCGCCCGCCCGTTGGACACGTTCTGGGCGTCCTGGGCGATCGCGGCGAGCGTGTCGCCGCGCGCCCCCATGATCGCGATGCGCTCGTTGCCTTCGGTCTCGGTCGCCTCCAGATGGCCGAGCACGGTGCCGAACACGACGTCGGCGCCGAGCCCCGCCACGTTGACGATGTTGATCGGCTGGGTGGCGAGCACGGAAAGGCCCGCCCCGACATGCGTCGCGGTCACCGCCACTCCGTCGGGGCCGCCGCGCTCGGCCTCGTCCACCGGCACGATCGAGGCCGGCACCGAGGCGGGGGTGCCCGGCGTGTCGGCGGTCACGAAATTGCTGGCGTCGTTGATCTCCTGCGCCAGCACCCCGGCGGTCGGCCCGCGGAACGTCTCGCGCACGGCGCCGAGCGTCAGCGTCAGCACCGCGTCGGCGCCGGCCTCCGGCGGCGGCGTCAGCTCGGCGACGATGGAATTGGCCCAGGTGCCCGGGCTGGTCGCGGTCAGGCTGAAGATCGTGACATTGTTGCCGGCGCGCACCCGCCAGACCATCGAGCGCATGACCGGCACGTCGTTGGGCAGCGCCGCGATGCGCACCGCGTAGACCGACGAGCCGCCGCCGCGGAAGATCTGCTCGAGCGCGCGCGTCAGGGTGAGACGGGGCGTGGCCGCGTCGTCCGGCCAGGGATCGTAGTTGCCGAACGTCGCCAGCGCCTCCGCATAGCTGCCGAGGATCACCGCCTCGCCGACCGGCCCGCGATTGGCGGTGCCGACCACTCCGATGTTGCCGGTGGAAATGCCGCCGACGCCGATGAGACCTTCCGCGCGCACCTCGATGTAGGTACCGGGGATGATCATTTCGCCGATGCTTTCAGTCATCTGTGGTCTCCTCTCAGCCGATTTCCGTGATCGTGTCCTCGATCAGCGCTCCCGTTGCCGCGTCGCGGCGCAGGAGGCGCAGATTGGTGGTGATGGGCGTCGATCTGGATGATGCCGCCGGACGAGGCCGGCGCGTTGACGATGTGCTCGTACTCGAACGTGTAGCGCGCGGTCTGCCCGCGCGTGTCGCCGAGCGCGTCTTCGGCGATCCCGATCGCGTCGACCGCGACCAGCGCGAGCCGCTTCAGGCCGGCGAGCCGGTTCGGCCCGGCGAGCGCGCGGCCGATGCCGGCGGTCAGCGCCGCCACGTCGTCGGCCTCCGCCGCCCGCACCGTGACCGCAAGCTCGCCGGCGATCAGGAACGCCAGGCGTTCCCACTGGCCGAGGTGATAGTTCGCCACCACTTCGCCGGTGGCCGGCAGCGCGGCGCCGAAGGTGAGCTGGCCGGTGAGCGCATCCACCGTGAACTGGCCGGCGTTCGGGTTTGCCGCCACCAGCGTGCGCGGCGCGCCGGCGACGCTGACCGGATGTCGGCCGGCCCGAGCGCGCCGTCGAGGCCGTCGGCCCGGATCAGTCCGCCGTGCGGCAAGGTCAGCGTGCGGCGGTCGTCGCTGATGAGGCTGAACCCCGGCTCGCCGGGCAGGAACGGCGCCGCCAGATCGATGCGCGACGTCCAGGCCAGGATGCCCTCGACCGTCTCGGCGCCCTCGCCGAGCCCGCCGCGCAGGCGCCGCACGCTTTGCAGCGCCAGCACCACGGCGGGCGCCTGGTCCGCCTCGCTCGGCAGCGCGCCGCCCACCTGCACCGGCGCAGGCGTCAGTCCCGCCGGACCCGCGAGGTAGGCGCTGAGCGCTTCGATGAAGGCGAACTCGGGCATGGCTTTCGGCGTCTCCTCAGGCCGGATCGGGCAGGTCGAGCAGGAAGGCCATCCCGCGGCTCAGCTGCTGGTTGGTCGGCCAGTCGGGGAACAGGCGGACGTCCGGATCGGTCAGGCTCTGGTCGGGCTGGCGCTCGAGTTCGAGCCATTTGCGCAACAGCTGCACCCAGCCCTCCTTGCGCATGGTCTCGTCGCCTTCGATCGCCGCCGCCTCCGACCCGCCCGCGGTCGCGTCGCTCATCGGGTGGCGCCACGCGTCCGGTGTCGGCCGGGGCGAACCGTCCGTGCAGCATGGTCGGGTCGTAGGTGGCCGGGCCGTTCGGCTTTTCGCTCACGGCGCCGCCGGCCACCAGCATCTTCCATTCGTTGATGCGGCGCCGGTCGAGGCTCCAGTTCCTGAGCACCTGGAAGACCGGCGTCGGCGCGTCGGGGGCGCTGGCGTCGACCATGTGGCTCGCGCCGGCCATGCACAGGAACGCCGCCACATCGGCGGCATAGCTCATGATGGTTTCGGACGCCCGGCCGGTGAGCTGGTCGTGCGCATAGAGGTAGCCGTTGTCGGCCTCGCGCGGGACCAGATCGCCCTCGTCGATATCGAACGGGTTTTCGATCGGGCCGGACGGGACGAAGCGGATCGCGCGCATGGCCTTCGGCGCGTGGTGCAGGATGAACTCGCTGTCGGAGTCGCTGCCGAGCTCCTTGAACTTGGCGGATTCCTCGCGGCGCTTGTCCTGCGTCTCCTCGGTGTCGCCGTGCGCCGCGAAGGTCGCTCCCGGCGGCAGCTCGTAGTCCTCCTCCGGCCGCCCGTCGTCCTCCGCCTCTTCGTCGCCCTCCTCCGCAATCAGGCGGCCGTTGAGCATGTCGATGCTGCCGTCGCGGTCCTTCACGTTCGCGGCGAGAAAGGCGAGGTATTCGGACGACTTCATCGGCGCGACCGGCGCCGGCAGCTCCTGCTCGGTGGTGCTGCCGTCGGCCTCGAGCTTGAACACCAGCCCGTAGCGGTCCGAGCGCACCGACATCTTGCCCGAGCCCTCCCACCACAGCCGCATGATCGGCCGCCGGCCCGAGGGGAAGAACCGGTCGGGACGCCCGGCCGCGGTGGCGACCGGATCGCGAAACTGGCTGGCGTCCTCGAACAGGCGGACGGCGTGGCGCTTCTCCGCCGCGAACTCCTCCGGGTTCTCTGGGATCGAGGCGTCGCGCGCCTTGAAGCCGGCGTTGATCCAAAGGGCGCTGCCGAGCAGCAGCCACAACCCGAACATGATCCAGAACAGGGGGTCGTCGAGCGTCACCTCCAACTGCCCGAACGCAAAGACGAAGAAGAACGCAATGATGAAGACGAGGAACTGGGCAATCGGCAGCGCATGCAGCAACCCGACGGCGCTTCTGCGCCTCTTGCTCTTGCCGGCGGCGAAAAAGTCGGCCATGCCCATGATCAAAAAGACCATGGCGATCGCCAGCGGCAGGGCGAAGAGCAGCGGCCAGCGCGCCTCTTTCGACATGCCCCTGGCGTGCAGCTCGATGGCGTAGCCGATGAGGGCGAGTGTCACCAGGCCCGAGACCACGATGCCGGCGATCGAGCGCTCCTTCACGCCCCTCGACGTGAGCGAGGCGATCCAGATGCCGAAGATGAACGCTTGGATGGCGCCGACGTAGAGCGGCAGCGACAGGGCCTCGAACCACGTGCGCTCCGCATCCTCTTCGGCCGGATCGTCCGGCGGCGCGAAGATCTGTCTGCCGCGCGGCAGCGCCTGCATCAGCAGCGGCATGAACATCGTGGGGACGAACAGCATGCTGAGCATGCCGAACCATTTGCCGAAGCCGAAGCCGTAGGCGACGTCGATGATGCCCGAGCGATAGAGCGAGTAGCCGTCCTTGACGAACGACGCGTCGAGGCCGGGCGGATCGAGCTCGGTGAGCTTGCGCTCGAACTCGCGGAAGCCGCGCGGGCGCTGGCTGCGCGCCTTGTAGACGGTCTCCAGCGCCTGGTCATAGGCTTCGAACAGGGCATCCGGCACCCGCCCCTGCCCGGTCCCCAGTTCGGGCCACCACTTGCCCCACGCCTCGCCGCCGCGCGGACCGTCACGCAGGAACACGCTGCGCGCCACCTTGGCGTCGAGCGAACCCTCGCCGCCGCCATGCGAGAGCTTCTCGCGCCTCTCGACGCCGTCGTGCCATTCGAGGTCGTTGATGAACGGATGCGAGATGACGTCGCCGGCGATGTGGCAGAGGTGGCCGAGCACATAGGCGCGCAACATCTCGCGATCGCCCTCGACGCCGAGGCGGATGCTCGCCTCGTGCCAGATCTCGAGCGCCGCATCGCAGGTCGAGGCCATGAGCAGCTCGCGATCGCTGTCGGGCGTGCCCTTGTGCACGGTGTCGAAAAACCATGCCTGGCCGGGCTGCAGGGCGGCGGAGAACGCCGGGATGTCGGGGCCCATCGAGCCCATCACGGCGAACTTGGAGACCTTGTCCTCCAGCGGCCGTGCGAACAGCTGGCCGGGCACGCTGGCGTCGCTGTGCGGCAGCGTGCTCATCTGCTTGTGCGCGGCCGTCTGCGAGCGCCAGCAATCCGGTCTCGAGATTTGTCGGCGCCTGGCCGGCCGCCCGCCGGCGCGCGATGCCCTCCTTCACCACGTCCCGGATCTCGGCGAGCCGCTCCCGCGCCATCAGCATGATCGCCTTGTGGGTGAGTGCGGCGGGCATGGTTCGAGACCCTCAGTTGACCGAGGCCGTGCGCTGACCGACACGCTCAGCGACGTCGAGCCGATCTGGTCCGGCAGCGCGTCCTGCAGGCGCTTGAAGGAGGCGCAGGTGCCCTCCAGTCCGGCGTCGATCTGGAACGCGATGGCGTCGAGCTGCACGAAGATCGGCTCCAGCAGCTTGCCGACGTCGAGCTGCTCCAGCGCGCCGATGATGTCGTCGAAGATCGCCTGCGGTGACTCCACGAGCTTCACCGGGTCGAGGCTCGCCAGCACCCGCGTCACGCTCTCCTCCGCCGCCTTGATCGCATCCTCCAGCGCGCCGAGCGGATCGAAGGCGGCAAACGCGGCCTGCACCGCGGCGAAGTCGGCGAGCGGCTCGGCCAGCAGCGTCGCGGGCTTGAACGCCGCGATCTGGCCGCGCGCGCCGGCATGGATCGCGTCGAGCTCGTCCTCCAGGTCGCCGATGTCGATCGCTTCGAGCACGGCGATGACGTTGTCGATCCCCGCGCGCAGCGGATCGAGCACGCTCGCGAGCAGGTCTTCGAGCCGCCCGCGCAGCGCGACGTAGACCGGCGTCAGCATCGCGGCGAGCCGGGCCGGCGGCGCGCTGTCGAGCACGGCGAGGATGACGCCGCTGAGCCCCTGGCCGATGGCGCCCTGCAGGCCGACGATGCCGGCGATCGAGTTCAGGAGCTGCGGGATCACCGCGAACGGCGCCAGCGCGCCGCGCAGCCGCGCGGCGGCGGCGTCGGCCTCGGCAAACGCCAGGTCGCGCAGCGTGCCCGAGACCGGCAGCGCGGCGTCCACCCGCGCCGTCGCCCGGCTGCGGTTGGCGCCGACCACGACCAGCATGGCGATCGGATCGGCGACCTCGAGCGCGGCCTCCAGCCGCACCTTTCCCGGTCCGTCGGCCTTGGCCGCGACCGCGGTGTTGAGGCGGCTCAGCCCCGGCGTCAGCCGCGCGGCCATCGCCTGCGGATCGAGCCCGTCGAGCGTCGCGCGCATCGCCACCAGCGCGCCGTGGGCCGCGGCGCCGTGGCCCTCGAGATGCGCCTGCGCGGAGGCGCCCCACAGCCAGTCGGCCACCGCCGAGAACGCGTGCGCCGGCGCGCCGCGCGCGCCGCCCGCGAGCAGGGCCGAGACGATCGCGCCGAAGCTGTCGAAGGCGCGCAGCTGCTCGTTGCTCTCGATCCGGCTGCGCAGCTCCTGCAGCCCGCGGTCGATGTCGTCCTCGAGCCGCGTCAGGTCGAGCAGCGCGATGAAACCGATGAGCTGCGTCTGCAACTCGTCGAGCCGCGCCCGCCAGTCGCGCAGCCTGGCCGCGGTCAGGAGCTTCTCCCGCGTTTCGTCGATGCGGGCCTCGACGCCCTTGCAGCAGCGCGCTCGGCTTGAACTCGTCGATCTTGGCGAGGATGTCGTCGAACGCCTGGTTGGCGGGCGCCAGCGCCGCCGCCGGGTCGATGCCGGTCACCGCCGCCTTGGCCTGGTCGAGCGCCTGCCGGATCGGCGCGAGGTTGATCTGCGGGGCGACCGAGCTGATGGCGGCGGAAAGTTCGGCGAGCAGCGGCTCGAGCGCGGCCGCGAGATGCTTCGGATCGTGCTCGCGCACGGCGGCGAGCAGCGCGTCCATCTTGGCCTGGATGTCCGCGACCGACGCCTCCAGGTCCGGACGCAGCGTGAAGGTCCCGTCGTCGCCGATCTGCAGCACGCCCTGGAGTTCGAGCCGGAACGCGTTGAGGTCGGTCTGCTTGATCGGCCGCGCGACCGCGACCACCTCCTCCTCCATCGAGTCGGGCAGCAGCGAGAACGGCACCTTCACGACCACGTCGGCGGCGACGTCGATCGCCCTGGTGGCGGTGTTGAAGTACGGCGTCATATCGGCCTTGGCGATGGTGGCCGAGAAGCCGTTGATCCCGTCGGCGATCTGGCCGGCGACCTGGTCGAGGTTCAATCCGTCGACGAACTCGGCGGCATCGGCGAACACGGCTTCGACCCCGTTGGTGAAGGTGCCGACCGCTCGTCTCCGCCTCGTCGAGCGCCGACTGCAGCGCCTCGACCGCGGTGCCGAGCGCTTCATCGATCGCTCCGAGCAGGTCGGTGACCTCTTCGAGCGCCCCGCCGACCGCGTCGGCGCCGCTGCGGATCGCCGCCGCCACGCTGTCGAGCGGAACCGCGCGGACCGCGTCGGAGACCTGCTGCAGCGCCGAGGCGACCGTAAGCTTCACGTCGGTGATCCTCTGCGCGGCCTCCTCCGGCACCCGCGCGAGCTCCGAAAGCCCGGTTTCCACGAGCGAGGTGAGCGGGGTGAGATCGGCGGCGTCGATCTTCCCGGCCAGCGCCTGCGCCTGGGTCTCGATCTCCGTCATGAGCGTATCGAGCGTGAAGCGGGGCGCTGCCGTCGAGATTGAGCGGAAGAGCGGGCCGAGCTTGCCGGCGAGGCCGGCGACCGCGCGCTCGATGATCGCGAGATCCTCGGCGCGGATCTCGCCCAGCAGCGCCTGCACATCGGCGAGCAGGCGGGGGAAATCGAGATAGGCGATCACCGTGTCGGCGAACGCGATCGCCTCCGCCATGTCGCCGAGAAAGGCCTGCAGGTCGAGGTGGGCCTTGGCGACCGCCCGCGCGGTCACCTCGACGGCCGCCAGGTCATTGACGTCGGTGGCCGCGACGATCCCGGCGAGCGCATCGATCTGCCCTCGCAGCACCGCTTCGCGCTCGAGCAGCGCTGCGAGATCGAGCCGGCCGGACGCCGAAACCGCGGTGCGCTCGGCCTCCGCGAGCTTCGCCTCCAGGTTCATCAGCGCGCCGAGCGTGCGCACCGCGGCGGCGAGCGCCGGCAGGATTTCCGGCAAGGTGATCTCGCCGAGCGCCGGCGCCCCGTGCTGGACGAAGATGCCGTAGAGGCCCTGCAGCAGGTTGATCTCGGGCGCGCTCTTGAGCAGCACGCCCACGCGGGTGAAGGCGCCGAGCGCTCCGCCCTCGAGATTGTCGAGCTCGAGCGAGATGCGGTCGATCAGGCCGGTGACGGCGGTCTCCAGGTTGGGTTCGGCGAACCGTTCGGCGATCTCGATAATGCCGATGATGGTGCCGAGCAGATCGCCGGCGATCGGCAGATGGCCGGCGACCTCGAGGATCTGCTTGCCGAGCGCCTCGGCGCTGACGTTGAGGTTTGCAAGGTCGAGGCTGCCGGCGACCGACACGATGCCCTCGACCGCCGCCGGATCGAGCGGCAGGTCGATGCCGGCGAGCGTGTCGAGCACGCCGCTCAAGTCGGCGGTAAAGCTGCCCTGCGGACCGGACACGTCGAGCTTGACCGTGAGATCCGCCTGCAGACCCATGGCCGCTACTCGCCTAAAAGGTCGTCAAGCGGTGACAGGATTTCGCCGACGCCTTGCAGCGCCTGGCCAAGCTCGTCGGCGGCGGCCTTGACCGGCTCCAGCAGCGGGCCGATTTCCGGAACGTCGAGCAGCGCGCCCAGATCGAGCAGGTCGAGGCCGAGATCGATGTCGAGGCCGAGATCGAGGTCGTCGAGGCCGAGATCGAGGCCGGGCGGCTCCGGCGGCTCGACATATTCCCGCAGCACGATGTCGTAGCGGAACGCGCCGGCCTGCTCCGACAGGTCGAAATGCACGATGATGACGCGTTCGAGCTCGGACTCGGTCGTGATGTCGGCGACGAAATCGACCGGCTCGCCGGCGTGGTAGCGCGTCCGCAGTTCCTTGAGAAACGTGTCGCGCGCCTCGTCGCTGCTCAGCGATCCGATCAGCCGGACCGACAGCGCGCCGCGTCCCATGTCGTGATGCAGATCGCCCGCGAGACCGGGCACGGGCAGCCGCGCCAACCGGCGGACCTCCCAGGCATCCACCACTTCGATGCCCGGTGGCGCCCACGCGTCGATCATCGGACGTGCCCGCATAGCCGCGTCCCTACACAACGCAAAACTGATGTCCGCGGGTGACGGCTTCTTCTACGACGATGGCCGCACTTTGCCGCCCGTGCAGCGTCCCCCGACAGAAATCCGGAAATGCCGCTCGTAAGATTTTGGCCAAGAACGTGGCGAACAGAAGGCACTATCTACCCAAGCGATAGTGCGTTGCAAAATCCAACACGCCAAATCTATGAACAACGGAACACCATGAAAGGCATATCGCATTTGATGCGATTTGATTCTTAATTGCGCTGATCCAGAGCGCCGGCGCTGCTCACGCCGAGAATTCCCGATCAAGGAGGCGTGTGATTGCGCTGGTGATTGCCGAGTTTTTCTACAAATTCCATAGCTTCCTGCTTGAGTGCCTTGCCTTTTTGGTAACGTGGTTCGTCCTGAGCTTCCTCCAGTCGCTTCTCATGCCGAGCAAGCCGGAATCTCATCCGAAGATGCCATCCGGCAGTTGATTCGTAGGCAGTAATGCCATGCGGCTGACGCTGGAAAGAACTCTTGCTCCGAAACGCCATCCGCTAGCGTGAACAGAGCGTGGAGGATTGCGCCGGTTTGCTTCACCATTTGATTTACCCCAGTCCGTTCAAAAGACCAGTTTTGAGGGACGTGCTTCACAACCGACAGAACGGGGTCCATGCCACGTCGGGCGGGTGAGCCAGATCGTTGGCGGGAGCGCCATCGAGAGCTGCCGCACGGCGGCCCTCGGTGGACATGTCGCACGCTGCGAGGACTGCGCCTACACGACGATCGCCTACAACAGTTGCCGCAACCGGCACTGCCCGAAGTGTCAGGGCGCGGCCGCGCGCGATTGGATGGCGGCGCGCGAGGCTGAGCTGCTCCCGGCCCCCTACTTCCACGTCGTCTTCACGCTGCCGTCAGCGATTGGTGACATCGCCTATCACAACAAGGCCGTGATCTACGATCTCCTGTTCAAGGCCTCGTCGGAGACAATGCTCACGATCGCGGCCGACCCGAAGCACCTCGGAGCCCGCATCGGCATCACGTCGGTGTTGCACGCCTGGGCTCGGCAATGACCCACCATCCGCACGTGCACATGATCGTGCCGGGCGGCGGGCTCTCCATGGATGGTAGCCGTTGGATCGCATGCAGGCCCGACTTCTTCCTGCCCGTGCGTATTCTGTCCAAGCTGTTTCGGCGGTTGATGCTGGAGAAGTCCGGGGCAGGCTCTCTCCCCGCCGGGGAGAGGTGAACATGCGGCGCCGACTGCGCCAACCTCATCGGGAATTGCGCTAGTATCGCGGGTCGCCGGCCGGCCACGCTTCTGATTCCCGGGAGTTTCTGTTGTCGTTCTCGCGCGCCAATCGCCGCGGCATCCTGGCGATTGTCGCCGCCACCGCGACCTTCACGGCCAACGACACCATCGTCAAGATCGTCGCGCGCACCTGCCCGCTGGGCGAGGTGCTGTTCGTGCGCGGGCTGATGACATGCCTGCTGGTCGGCAGCGTGCTCGCGAGCCTCGGCCACTTCTCGGCCCTCGGCGCGGGGCTCAACCGGGTCGTGGCGATCCGCTCCGGCTTCGAGGCGCTGGCGGCGATCTTCTTCACCTCGGCGCTGATCCACATGCCGCTCGCCGAGCTCTCGACCATCATTCTGATCTCGCCGCTCATCATCACGGCGCTCTCCGTGCTGCTGTTTGGAGAAATCGTCTACTGGCGCCGCTGGACGGCGATCGCCGTCGGCTTCGTTGGCGCGCTGTTCGTGGTCAAGCCGACCCCGTCGGCGTTCGACGCCTGGGCTTTGCTCGGCGTCCTGTGCGCCTTCGCGTCCGCCTCGCGCGATCTGCTCACGCGCCGCCTGGATCCCGGCATCCCCACCATCGTGGTTTCGTTCATGGCCGCGGTCGCGGTGACGATCGCCGGCCTCCTGCTGGGCCTGTGGGAGCAGTGGCGCATGCTGCAGCCCGGCGAGCTCGGCCTGCTGGCCGTCGCCGCAGTTTTTATGGCGACCGGCAATTTCCTGGTCGTGGTGGCATTCCGCGGGCCCGAGATCTCCGCCGTCGCGCCGTTCCGCTACAGCATCCTGCTGTGGGCCGGAATCGCGGGATTTACCGTATTCGGCGAGATACCGGACCGTTGGTCGCTGATCGGCGCGGCCCTGATCGTCGGCAGCGGCGTCTATGCGCTGCACCGCGAAGCGGTGCGCGGGCGGGAGGTGGCGAGCCGCGCGACGCCGGGGACGTGATCCGCGTTGGCTACCAAAGTAGCGGCTTTCCGCGCCATCGGCCGCGAACACCCCTTCTGGGCCGGCGTCCCGCGTGCCGACCGAAGTTTCGATTGACGGCCCGCTGGCGGTTCGGCTTAAGGTGTCGGGCCTTGCAGGGGAGCGGCCGGGGGTCTTGGTCCCCTCCGAAGGCATCGGGGCTGCAGACAACAAAGACCGGTCGGATTGCCGCGACCGTGCGAGGGGATCGAGTGTGAAAGGGCTGTTGGTGCTCAGCCGGGCGATCGACCGGCTGAACGAGAATTTTGGCGTCATCGCCAACTGGCTCGTGCTGCTGGCCTGCCTGATCAGCGCGGGCAATGCGGGAAGCCGCTACCTGTTCAGCGCCAGCTCGAACGCCTGGCTCGAAATCCAATGGTACATGTTCGCCGGCATGGTGCTGCTCGGCGCCCCCTATGCGCTCAAGATGAACGAGCACGTACGGGTCGACCTCGTCTACGGCATGGTCTCCGACCGTACGCGCATCTGGATCGACGTCGTTGGCGGTTTTCTCTTCCTGCTGCCGATCTGCGTCATCCTCACCTACTTCACCTGGCCGTGGTTCGTTGAATCCTGGCGGATCGGCGAGATCTCATCCAATGCCGGCGGCCTCGTCCGTTGGCCGGTCAAGCTGATGCTGCCGGTCGGCTTCGCGCTGATGGCCCTGCAAGGCATTTCGGAAATCATCAAACGTATCGCCGCGCTCGAGCACGTGATCGAGGCCGAGTTCAAGTACGAGAAGCCGCTGCAATGATCGCACTCGTGCGCGACAACATGGCGCCCCTGATGTTCGGGGGCATGATCCTGTTCATGCTGATCGGCTATCCGGCGGCGTTCTCGCTGGCGGCGACCGGCCTGTTCTTCGGCTTCATCGGGATCGAGCTCGGCCTCATCCGCGCGGACTTCCTCGGCAACCTGACGTACCAGCTGTACGGCATCATCTCGAACGAGCTCCTGCTCGCCATCCCGTTCTTCACGCTGATGGGGGCGATCCTCGAGCGCTGCGGCCTCGCCGAGGATTTGCTCGATTCCATCGGCCAGCTGTTCGGCCCGGTGCGCGGCGGCATGTCCTATGCGGTGATCTTCGTCGGCGCCATCCTGGGCGCGATCACCGGGACGGTGGCCGCCTCGGTCATCGCCATGGGCGTGATCTCGATGACGCCGATGCTGAGATATGGCTACTCGACGCGCCACACGATGGGCGTCATCGCCGCATCCGGAACCATCACCCAGCTCATCCCGCCGTCGCTGGTGCTGGTCGTGCTCGCCGACGTGCTTGGGCGTTCGGTCGGCGACATGTATGCCGGCGCGATCGGACCGAGCTTGATCCAAGTAGGCTTGTTTTGCGTCTGGGTTGCCATTGTCAGCATCGTCTGGCCCGAGGACGTGCCGGCACTGCCGCCCGAGGGGCGCACGCTGCGCGGCCGGGCGCTGTTGATAAAGTCGCTGCGCGGGATCGTTCCTTCGCTCGGACTGATCTTCCTCGTGCTCGGGACGATCTTCACCGGGCTCGCCACTCCCACGGAGGCCGGGGCTATGGGCGTGGTGGGAGCGCTCGCGCTCGCCGCCTCCTATGGCACCCTCACCTGGTCGCTGCTCTACCAGGGCATGGCGACCACCATGCGCCTGACCGCCATGGTGGTCTACATCCTGATCGGCGCACGCGTGTTCAGCCTGGTGTTCCAGGAAGTCGGCGGCAAGGAGTGGATCGAGCACCTGCTCACCTCGCTTCCCGGCGGACAGCTCGGCTTCCTGATCTTCGTCAACGTCTTCATCTTCGTGGTCGCGTTCTTCCTCGACTTCTTCGAAATCGCGTTCATCCTGATCCCGCTGCTGGCGCCGGTCGCCGACAAGCTCGGCATCGACCTGATCTGGTTCGGCGTGCTGATCTGCGCCAACATCCAGACCAGCTTCATGCACCCACCCTTTGGGTTCGCGCTGTTCTACCTGCGGGGAATCGCGCCGCCCTCGGTGAAAACGTCGGAAATCTATTGGGGGGCGATACCCTGGGTCGTTCTCCAGGTGATCCTGGTCGCTATCGTCATCGTCTGGCCCGGCTCGGTCACCTACTGGCTCGGCAAGGGCCCCGGCCTCGATCCGTCCAAGGTCAACATCCAGATCGAGCAGCCCGAGATGCCGCCGCCAATCGACTTCGGCCCGCCGCCGAAGATTCAGTAGCGCGATGCAATCAGCAAAAAGCCCCGGAGCAATGCTCCGGGGCTTCGACTTGCCGGCGCCGCGGGCGCTCAGGTTCGCGTGCGCATGCGCATCATGAAGCTGTCGAATCCCAGCTCCGCGACCTGCATCCAGGCGTAGCTGTCGCTGCGGAAGGCTGCGACGCTGTCGTGCAGCTTCTTGAACAGCGGGTTGGTCTTCGACAAATCCGCGTAGATCTCATTGGCGGCCTTGTAGCAGGCCTCCATGACGTCCTGCGGGAACGCGCGCAACTGAGCCCCGTTGGCGATCAGCCGCCGCATCGCCGGCGGGTTGCCGGCATCGTACTTGCCGAGCACCCAGCCCCACGTTTCGTGCGAGGCGGCGAGGAACGCGGCCTGGTAGGGCTTCGGCAGCTCGTTCCACTTGGCGAGATTGACGATGTTGTGGCCCTGGCCGCAACCTTCCCACCAGCCCGGATAGTAGTAGTAGCGCGCGACTTTCTGGAACCCGAGCTTCTCGTCGTCGTAGGGCCCGACCCATTCGCAGGCATCGAGCGTGCCCTTCTCGAGCGCCGGATAGATGTCGCCGCCCGCAAGCTGCTGCGGGACGACGCCGAGCTTGGCAACGATCGTGCCGGCAAAGCCGCCGATCCGGAACTTGAGACCCTTGAGGTCGTCGAGCGTCTTGATCTCCTTGCGGAACCAGCCGCCCATCTGCGCCCCGGTGTTGCCGGCCGCCGTGCCGAAGCAGTTGTACTTCGCCAGCAGCTCGTTGAGCAGCTCATTGCCGCCGGCATGATGCAGCCACGAATACATCTGGCGGCTGTTGAGGCCGAACGGCAGCGCCGTGCCGAAGGTGAACGCGGGGTCCTTGCCCCAGTAGTAGTACATCGCGGTGTTGCCCATCTCGACCGTGCCGTTCTGCACGGCATCGAGCACCTGCAGCCCCGGGACGATCTCGCCCGCCGCGAACGGCTGGATCTGGAATTTGTTGTCGGTGATTTCGGCAACGCGCTTGCAGAAGAACTCGACGCCGCCATAGAGCGTATCGAGCGACTTCGGCCAGCTTGCCGTGTTGCGCCACTTGATCTCGGGCGCCGACTGGGCAATGGCCGGCGCGGCAACCGCAGTGGTGGCCAGTCCGACGCCGGCGGCCTTCAGGAATTCACGACGTTTCATCAGCTTCCCCTTGTGTCTGTCGATCCGCCGACCAGGGAGCCGTACCGATACGTCCGACCTGTCACCTGCGCGCCGACGGCGCGATGTTAGGCCAGAATCCTACGCGATGAAACAAGAACCCGAGGGGACTTCGCCCTCGGGTTCTTGTCGCCTGCGCATCGCGATCAGGCCCGCGCGCGCATCCGGATCATGAACGTGTCGTAGGTATATTCGGCGACCTGCCACCATAGATACTGGTCGCTGCGGATCGCCACCATCGCGTCATAGATTTTCTTGAACTGCGGATTCTTGGCGGAGGTCTCCGCGTAGACCTCTATGGCGGCCTTGTAGCAGGCCTCCATGATCGCCTGCGAAAACGGCCGCAGCTGCGCGCCGCCGGCGACGAGGCGCTTCACCGCGGCGGGGTTGACCGCGTCGTATTTCGACATGCTCCACATGCAAGTCGCTTGTGCGGCCGTGTGCAACACGGACGAATAGAGCTTGGGCAGCTCGTTGATCTTGCCCAGGTTGAAGAAGAAGTGGCCCATGGTGCCACCTTCCCACCAGCCCGGGTAATAGTAGTACTGCGCGACCTTGTGGAAACCGAGCTTCTCGTCGTCATAGGGGCCGACCCACTCGGCGGCGTCGATGGTGCCCTTCTCCAGCGCCGCATAGATCTCGCCGGCGGCAATCTGCTGCGGAATGACGCCGAGCTTGGACAGCACCTGGCCGGCAAAGCCGCCGATGCGGAATTTCAGGCCGTTGAGATCGGACACCTCCTTGATCTCGCGGCGGAACCAGCCGCCCATCTGGCAATTCGTGTTGCCGGACGGCAGGCCATAGAGGTTGTGGCCTTTGTAGAACTCGTTCATCAGCTCGTTGCCGCCCGAATGGTACATCCAGGCGTTCTGCATGCGGCTGTTGAGCCCGAACGGCACCGCGCAGCTGAGCGCGAAGGTGAGATCGCGGCCGATGTAGTAGTACGAAGCGGTGTGGCAGCATTCCACGGTGCCGTTGCTCACCGCGTCGGCGGCCTGCAGGCCGGGCACGATCTCGCCGGCCGCAAAGCATTGGATCTGGAATTTGTTGTCGGTCGCTTCCGCGATCATCTTGGCGAACAGCTCGGAGGCGCCGAACAGCGTGTCCAGCGATTTCGGGAAGCTCGAGGTCAGCCTCCATTTCACTTCCGGCGTCGACTGCGCGACGGCGGGCGCGGCGAGCGCCGACGCGGCGAACCCGCCGGCCGCAGCCGTGAGAAATTGACGACGTTTCATGGCGTTCTCCCTCGATCGTTGTCGGGTTGCCGACCTGAAGAGAAACGATGATCGACCGGGCTTTGCGGCCGACCGCCACGCCGATACTAAAGCATATTTCCGATGAGGTGGATGCCTGTTCGCCGCAAAAAAATGCGACCAACCAAAAGATCTAGACCGCGCACGCATAAGTCGGCTCGGCCTGATCTGGTCCCTCAACGTCCGCTAATCCCGCAACAGCGGCGGGAAACCGGACATCGCGGGAGGTCCGGTTGATACCGTGTTGCAAGACTCGACGGGAAGCCGCTGCATGGCAAGATGCGAATCGGGACAAGCAGCTTTGTGAATCAGCGTTGCGCGTTGACGCTTGATCTTGAATCAGTATTGCTCGCTCAAGCGCTCAAAATCGTTTTGCAACGCGACCTGCCAATTGCGGCGATAGCACCCCCTTCACGCGCGCTGGAAATCGGTGTAATTTTGTTGGGCGAGGGGTGGGGGGATATGCCGAAGTCCAACAATTTTAGCAGCAGCGCTGGTGCCGTCGGTGGGCACGTTGCGCAATAACAAGACATTGATCCGTCAGGCGCCGCTAAAGTCGTTGGGATGGCCGACTGTTGACCACGGTAGCGCCCCCTTGTTCTGGGAGGATCTGAGATGAAACGCCGTGAATTTCTGACCGCGTTGGGTGCCAGCGCCGCGGTGCCGGCCATCGCCAAGCCCGCCATCGCCCAGTCTGAGCCGACGATCAAATGGCGATTGACTGCCAGCTGGCCAAAATCGCTGGACACCATCTATGGCGGTTGTGAAACAATCTCCAAATACGTCTCCGAGGCGACCAACGGGAAGTTCCAGATCACGGCCTTTGCCGCCGGCGAGATCGTGCCGGCGTTGCAAGTACTCGACGCCGTGCAAACCGGCACCGTCGAAATGGGCCATACCGCCACCTATTACAATATCGGCAAGGACCCGACTTGGGCGCTGTTCTGCGCTACTCCGTTCGGCCTCAACGCTCGCCAGCAGAATGCCTGGTACTACGATGGCGAGGGTACGCAGTTGATCGACGTCGTGGGTGCGAAATTCAATGTGAAGTGTCTGTCTGCCGGCAATACCGGCTGTCAGATGGGCGGCTGGTCGAAGAAGGAGCTCAAGGAGCCGGCAGACCTGAGTGGTCTCAAGTTCCGCATGGGTGGTTGGGCCAGCAAGACGCTGCAGAAGCTCGGTGTGGTCCCGCAGCAGATCGCCGGCGGCGAAATCTATCCGGCGCTCGAAAGGGGTGCCATCGATGCCGCCGAATGGGTCGGGCCTTACGATGACGAGAAGCTCGGCTTCTACAAGGTCGCGAAATTCTATTATTACCCCGGCTGGTGGGAAGGGGGTACCACGCTTCACCTGCTGATCAACCTGGCCAAATGGAACGAGTTGCCGAAAAGCTACCAGGCGATCGTCGCCGCCGCGGCAGGCTTTGCCAACGTCGAGATGCAAGGGCGATACGATGCCCGAAATCCCCTGGCCTTAAAGCGGCTGGTCGCGGCGGGCACGCAATTGCGTCCGTTCACACAGCCGATCATGGAAGCCTGTTTGAAGGCGTCGATCGAGGTCAACAGCGAGACTTCAGCGGTCAACGCCGATTACAAGAAAGTTTGGGACTCGATCCAGGCATTTCGCAACGACGAATATCTCTGGTGGCAGGTTGCCGAATATAGCTACGACACCTTCATGATCCGCTCGCTCGCGCGTATGCGGACCTGACGGCACATCGTCCACAGCTCTCATCGGGCACGCCCGCGTTGGACTCAGGGTGCCCGAGGACGTTTTGCGGGTTGCCGGGCGTGCTATCGCACGCCTCGTTCTGCGCTCCCGGTGAGAGCTCCGCCGCTGCAAGCCCCTTAGCCCGGTTTCGGCGCCCGCGACAGCGCGACTTCGGCCTCGGCAATGAGTAGGCGCATAATCTCGCCGACCGAAGGGATTTCATTGATACCTCCTGCGGTCTGGCCCGCCCACAGCACACACTCATGTTGACGGCCTGCCTGGGTCGTCGAGACGATCTGATCCCGCAAGCGATCGCGATCGCGACGTGCCTCCTCGCGCTTGCCGCTCCACTCATTCAGGAAAGCTGTCGGGAGAGAGCGCGGGACCGTCTGGAAGCCGGCTGTGCCTGGAAGAGGACTAATGTCGTTTAGAACATCGACCTTGATCGCGTCCTCGGACTTGGCCCCGGTTATCGCCTGCTTCCACTCCACTGGGGCGGGAGCTTCCCTCGAAGCAATGAACCGCGTGCCGAGATTGACCCCAGCCGCGCCTAGCATCAGGGCCGCCGCGATGCCGCGGCCATCGAAGATGCCCCCGGCTGCGACGACGGGAATTGGCGCCACCGCGTCAACAACTTGCGGAACGAGTGCCATCGTACTGACCTCGCCGGAATAACCGCCCGCCTCCCCGCCCTGCGCGATGATCACATCGACCCCTCGCTCAGCCGCGTGGACGGCTTGCGCAACAGTCGTAACCTGCAACATGACGAGCGACCCGACATCGTGGACCTGCCGCACCAGATCACCCGGATCGGCAAGCGCGAAGGAGACAACAGCCGGCCGCGCCTCCAGCGTGTAGCGAAACGCCTCGGTGTCCAGCGTTTGCGGAATGTGATTGATCGCAAAAGGTCGGCTCGTCAGTCTCCTCAGCACGTCGATATCGCGCTTGACGGCGGCGGTGGGTCGGAAGAGCGATCCAATGCCGCCAAGACCGCCCTCGTTGCACACGGCAGCCGCGAACTCCGCTGACGTGCAAGTGCCCATGGGTGCCAAGATGATTGGCACGTCAATGCCGAGCAGGTCACAGAGGGGCGTCTTCAGCATTTATCCCATCTCCTATTGGCAGCGTAACCGTGAGCCGCGCCATAGCAAAGCTCCGGAGCCCTTCGGCTCCGGAGCTCTCAAACGCCGCTGGTGCGCTCAGCTGCGCGCGCGGGCGCGGATCATGAAGGTATCGTAGGTGTATTCCGCCACCTGCCACCACAGGTATTCATCATTGCGGAATGCGACCATGCTGTCGTAGACCTTCTTGAAGTCGGCGTTCTTCGATCCGATCTCGGCATAGACTTCGAGCGCCGCCTTGTAGCAAGCCTCCATGATGCCCTGGCTGTAGGGCCGCAGCTGCGCGCCGTTCGCCACCAGCCGCTTGAGCGCCTGCGGATTGCGCGCGTCGTATTTGGCGGTCTCCTCGACATTCGCGAAGCCCGCGGCCGCGGTGACGATCGCCTGGTAGGTCTTCGGCAGCTCGTTCCACTTCGCGGTGTTGAACATGAAGTGCTGGGTGGTGCCGCCCTCCCACCAGCCCGGGTAATAGTAGAACTGCGCCACCTTGTGGAACCCGAGCTTCTCGTCGTCGTAGGGGCCGACCCACTCGGCCGCGTCGACGGTGCCCTTTTCCAGCGCCGGATAGATTTCGCCGCCGGCGAGCACCTGCGGCACCGCGCCGAGCTTCTGGAATACCTGCCCGGCCTGCCCGGCGATGCGCATCTTGAGACCATTGAGGTCGCCGACCTCCTTGACTTCCTTGCGGAACCAGCCGCCCATCTGCGCGCCGGTGTTGCCGCCGAGCAGGCTGACGACGTTGAACTTCTTGGTGAACTCGTCCATCAGCTTTTGCGCGCCGCCGTCGTAGAACCAGGCGTTCTGCTGGCGCGCGTTGAGGCCGAACGGCACCGCGCAGAACAGCGAGAAGGTCGGGTCCTTGCCGTTATAGTAGTATGCCGCGGTATGGCATGACTCCACGCTGCCGTTGCTCACCGCGTCGAGCGCCTGCAGGCCGGGCACGATCTCGCCGGCGGCGAACGGCGTGATGTGGAACTTGTTGTCGGTTGCTTCGGCGACGTATTTCGCGAACGTCTCGGACGAGCCCCACAGCGTATCGAGCGACTTCGGGAAGCTCGACGTGAGCCGCCATTTGATCTCCGGCATGGATTGCGCAATCGCCGGCGCGGCGACGACGGATGTGGCCAGACCGACACCGGCGGCCTTGAGGAACTCGCGACGTTTCATGGGTATCTCTCCTTGGGTTGCGCCACGCGCGCCCCGCGAAACGTGGCTTTGTCCGGCGTTATCGACCGATCCTATGGGACAATTGCAACAGGCAAAACAGAAAAACCCCGAAGCTTCCCGCTCCGGGGTTCACAAGCAAGCGACCGACCGCTCAGGCGCGCGCCCGCGCGCGGATCATGAATGTGTCGTAGGTGTATTCCGCGACCTGCCACCACAGATACTGGTCGTTGCGGAACGGCAGCATCGCGTCATAGACCTTCTTGAAGTCGGCATTGGCAGCCGAGGTCTCGGCGTAGACCTCGTTCGCAGCCTTGTAGCAGGCTTCCATCACCGGCTGGCTGAACGGACGCAGCTGCGCACCGCCGGCCACGAGCCTTCTGAGCGCCGGCGGGTTGCCGGCGTCGTACCTCGCCTGCATCCAGGTATTGGCGACGTGCGAGGCGGAGTTGACGGTCGACTGATAGGCCTTCGGCAGCTCGTTCCATTTCGCAATGTTGATGAAGTTGTGCAGCATCGGGCCGCCTTCCCACCAAGCCGGGTAGTAGTAGTACTGCGCGACCTTATGGAAGCCGAGCTTCTCGTCGTCGTAGGGACCAACCCATTCGGCGGCGTCGAGCGTGCCTTTCTCCAGCGCCGGGTAGATGTCGCCGCCGGCGAGCTGCTGCGGCACCACGCCGAGCTTGGTCAGCACGCGGCCGGCAAAACCGCCGATGCGCATCTTGAGGCCGGCAAGGTCGGAAACGTCCTTGATCTCCTTGCGAAACCAGCCGCCCATCTGCGCCCCGGTATTGCCGGCCGGAATGCCGTAGATGTTGTACTTCCTGTAGAAGTCGTTCATCAGCTCCATGCCGCCGCCGGAAAACATCCAGGCGTCGATCATGCGTTGATTGAGGCCGAACGGAATGGCGGTGCCGAACGCAAAGGTAGGGTCCTTGCCGACGTAGTAGTAGGACGCCGTGTGGCACATCTCGACCGTTCCGTTCGACACCGCGTCCGCCGCCTGCAGACCGGGCACGATTTCATTGGCCGCGAACACCGCGATCTGAAACTTGTTGTCGGTCGCTTCCGCGACGGATTTGGCGAAAACCTCGGCCGCACCGTAGATGGTATCGAGCGATTTCGGGAAACTCGACGTCAGCCGCCATTTCGTCTCCGGCATTGACTGCGCGATGGCTGGCTTTGCAATGGCCGCAACGGCAAGGCCGGCGCCCGCCGCTTGCAGCAAATCACGACGCCTCATTCCAAAACTCCTTCGTTTGCGGCCGGTCCGGTGACCGGCCAGCCTCATCCGAGATCGCTCGAGATCGCTGGATCGCGCGGCGGTTTATGACGGAGCAAAGCGCAGAAATCCAGTGCAATACCGCTCAATCTCTGCGCCGCGTTGCCTACCGGGCCACCCGACCAAAGTCGAGAGGCGACTGCCTCGCAGGGTCGCGGTCTGCCGATCTCACGCTTCGATCACGATCCTCGGTGCCGGGCGCACTCCGCCCGGCATTCCGCTGAGTTGCTCGCGCACCTTGCCGGCGATCGTCCGATAGGACGCCGCAAGCGGTCCGTCCGGATCAGTCGCGACCACCGGGCGGCCTGCATCGGAGGTCTCCCGGATCTTGAGGTCGAGCGGCACCTCGCCGAGGAACGGCACGCCGAGCCGCTCGGCCTCGCGGCGCGCGCCGCCATGGCCGAACACGTCCGAGCGCTCGCCGCAATGCGGGCACAGGAAGTAGCTCATGTTCTCGATGATGCCGAGCACCGGCACGTCGACGCGCTTGAACATGGCGATGCCGCGCCGCGCATCGATCAGCGCGAGGTCCTGCGGGGTGGAGACGATGACGGCACCAGCGAGCGGCACCTGCTGCGCGATGGTAAGCTGGGCGTCGCCGGTGCCGGGCGGCATGTCGACGACCATGACGTCGAGCGTGCCCCACTCGACCTCGCGCAGCATCTGCGTGAGTGCGGACATCACCATCGGGCCGCGCCAGATCATCGGGGTCTCCTCCTCGATCAGGAACCCGATGGACATGACGGTGAGACCGTAGCTCGTGATCGGCTTGAGCCGTGTTCCGCCGATGGTCTGCGGGCGCTCGCGCACCGCGAGCAGCTTCGGCATCGATGGGCCGTAGATATCGGCGTCGAGCACGCCGACCTTGAGCCCGAGATCGCGCAGGCCAAGCGCCAAGTTGACGGCCGTCGTCGATTTGCCGACGCCACCCTTGCCGGACGCAACCGCGATGATCGCCTTGACGCCAGGAACACCGGTCGCGACAGGTCCGCCAGCGCCGGGCCGCGCGGCGCCGCGTTGTGGCGGGCGAGCGGCGGCGCCGGCGGATGACGGACGCTCGGCTGTCAACGCGACCATCGCGGACTTGATCCCCGGCAGCGCGCGCACGGCGGTTTCAGCAGCCTTGCGCACGGCCTCCCAGCGGGGAACCGCATCCGCCTCGACGCCGATCGAAAAGAACACCTTGCCGTCGCTGACAACGATGTCCGACAGCACGCCCGCTTGCGGCAGCGGCGTGCCGTCCGGTGCCTTCACGCCCGCGAGGCCGGCGAGAACCTCGTCCTTCGACGCCATAGACTTGCCCTCTCAGGCCGCGGTGCCGAAAAACCGATCGGCCGGCGGCGGCAGCGCCTAGCGATCAAGCGCGCCTTCTTGTTGTCGTCCAAGTTGCCTCCGATCGCAAACGTTTCTACGCTCAACGGCCGGCAGGCGCAGTCAGGCTCAAGCGCACCTTATCCCCGCAGGACGGAACCCCGCGGGCCGCTCAGCCGAGACCGGAGCTAAGGACATGAACGGCGCGGCCGCTCTGGATGTCGTCATCGACCTTTCTCACTTCAATGAGGTGACGAGTTTCCCGGCGATCAAATCCGCGGGGATCGTTGGTGTGATCCACAAGGCGACGCAAGGCCTAGGCGATATCGATCCCACCTATGGGTTTCGTCGCCGGCTGGCGGGCGACGCAGGGCTTTGGTGGGGCGCCTATCATTTCGGCATCGATGCGAGCGGAAGCGCGCAAGCACAACATTTCCTTTCGGTCGTGAACCCTGGCGCGCAGGATCTGCTCGCGCTTGATTTCGAGCAGAACGGCAGCGAGACGATGACGATCGCGCAAGCCGAGGAGTTCGTGACCGAAGTCTACAATCAGACCGGTCGATACCCCGGTTTCTATTCCGACGCTCTGGCCGGCGAATTGCTGGGAGGTGCCGTGAACGGGATTCTGGCCAACTGTTGGCTTTGGCGCGCGGAGTATGGCCGCCCGCCGATCGTCCCGCCGACATGGCCCACCTGGACCATGTGGCAATACACCGACAGCGGCGCGCTCCCGGGTCTCGGCGGCTCCGGCCTCTGCGACCGCGACAGGTTCAACGGGAGCTCGCAGGGACTGGCGCGCCTCTGGGGCCGGGCCTGATCAGCGGACAAAAAAGCCGCCGCACAGACGCTGTTGACGCGACGCCTGGGCTGACGCAATGACGTGCGGCCGGCCCCCGGAAGACTGGTAGCGCGTGGGGCGAAGGAGGGACACGATGGCGAAGGTGGCGTTTCTCGGCCTCGGAGTGATGGGCTACCCGATGGCGCGGCATCTCAGGCAGAAGGGCGGGCACGACGTGACCGTCTACAACCGCACCTTCGCCAAAGCCGAGAAGTGGGTTGCCGAGTATGGCGGCCGCGCCGCCAAGACGCCGCGCGAGGCGGCCGAAGGCCAGGACTTCGTCATGATGTGCGTCGGCAACGACAACGACGTGCGCGCGGTCGCGCTCGGCAAGGACGGCGCGTTCTCCGGCATGGGGAAAGGCAAGGTGTTCGTCGACCACACCACCGCGTCGGCCGAGGTCGCGCGCGAGCTCTACGCGGCGGCGAAGAAGGGCGGCTTCGATTCCATCGACGCGCCGGTGTCGGGGGGCGAAGCCGGCGCGCAGAACGGCGTGCTGACCGTGATGTGCGGCGGCGATGAGGAGCCGTTCTCGCGCGCCGAGAAGGTGATCGCCGCCTATGCGCGCATGTGCCGGCTGCTGGGAGACGCCGGCTCGGGGCAGCTTGCCAAGATGGTCAACCAGATCTGCATCGCCGGCCTGGTGCAGGGATTGTCGGAAGGCATCCATTTCGCCAAGCGCGCCGGCCTCGACATCGAGGCGCTGATCGACACCATCTCCAAGGGCGCCGCGCAGTCGTGGCAGATGGAGAACCGCTACAAGACCATGATGGCGGGCAAGTTCGACTTCGGCTTCGCGGTCGACTGGATGCGCAAGGACCTGTCGATCTGCCTCGCCGAGGCGCGCCGCAACGGCGCCAACCTGCCGGTCACCGCGCTGGTCGACCAGTTCTACGCCGAGGTGCAGAAGATGGGCGGCAACCGCTGGGACACGTCGAGCCTGTTCGCGCGGCTGGAGCGGTAGAGGGGCTTCACCTCCCCTCGAACCTCGGCGCCGCTTCTCCTTGAAGGCCATGATGCCCTCCAGGAAGTCGCGGATCTTGCCGGACTCGCGCTGCTGGTTGCGCTCGAAGTTGGAGCGCGTCCGCGTTCGTCAGCCGGCGTAAACGGCCCGCTCGAAGTCGCCGTAGACCCGCATGTAGCGCGGCTCCACGAACGGCAACGACTGCGTCATGATGACGGCCGCGACATCCTTCTTCGGATCGAACCAGCAATGGGTGTTCAAGACGCCGGCCCACGACTGCGACCCCGCCGAGCGCATCCCCGGCACGTCTTCCTCCACCCGCATGAAGCCGAAGCTGTGCGTCTTGCGCGTTCCCTCGAACGGGTCGAAATCCGCCGTGATGGCGGGCGCGACAGTGAGCATCTTCTGAAACGTCAGCCCGCCCATGTGGTTTGACAGCATCCGCTCGACCCCCTTCTCCGACAGCACGCGATTGCCGTTCAAGGTTCCGCGGTTGAGGAACATGCGCAGGAACTTCAGGTAGTCCGGCGCGGTCGAGTAGAGCGCGTGACCCATGCCGTAGACCTCCGGGTTGGACGGCGGGGCAATGTCGAATGGCCCGAAATTGCCGTCCTCGCCGCGGATCGACACGGAAGCAAGCCGTTTGTTCATGGAGTCGGAAAGCTCGAAAGCCGTCTCGGACATCCCGAGCGGCTCGAGGATTTCCTCGCGGCAGAACCGGTCCACGCGCCGGCCGTCGATTTTCTCGACGATCTGTCCGAGCCAATCGATGTTGATGCCATAGCCCCAACGCGTCCCCGGGTCGGTCATCATCGGGTAGAACAGCGAGGCCTTCAGCCCGCTCAGGATCGTGGGGTGACCGGTCGCGGTCATGTAGCGTGCGACATCGCCATTCCAGAACTCGTATTCGAGGCCGCTGGTGTGGGTCGCGAGGTGACGGACCGTCGCCTTGACGCGGGGCACGCGCATCACCGGCTGGTCGCCGTCGAACCGATCGAGCACCTGGATGCGCGAAAACTCCGGCAGAATGTCCTCTACCGGCGTTTCGGGGTCGAGCTTGCCGCGATCGATGAGGATCATCGCCGCCGTCGATCCGACGGCCTTGGTCTTGGAGAAAACCCGGAACACCGTATCCTCGGCCGCCTTGCGGTTTGGTGCGGCATCGCCGGCCGCTCCCGAATAGGTGGCGCCTTTGGCGTTAGCCGCCATGGCGACCACGAATGGAACATCCTGGCGCTCGACGGCTTGGGCGAGCACCTTGTCTTTCGCGTTCATGTCCGTTCCTCCTTCACCGCCCCTCGAACCGCGGCGGCCGCTTCTCCTTGAAGGCGATCACGCCCTCCTGGAAATCGCGGGTCTTGCCGGCCTTGCGCTGCTGGTCGCGCTCGAAGTCGAGTTGGGCGCCAAGATCGTTGTCGACGCTCGCGCGCGCGGCCTCCTTGATCAGCCGGTAGGTCGCGCCCGGCCCGGCCGCGAGGCGCTTGGCGAACGCCGCCGCCTCGTCGGCGAAGGCCGCGTCGTCGAACACCTTGTAGACGAGCCCCATCTCCCGCAGCTCGTCGGCGCGCACCTGGTCGGCCGTGAGCATCAGCGCGAGCGCGCGCTTTTGCCCGACGATGCGCGGCAGGAACCAGGTGCCGCCGGCATCGGGCACCAGCGCGATGCGCGCGAACGCCTCCTGGATGTAGGCCGAGCGCGCCGCAATGAGGATGTCGCAGGCCATCGCGATGTTGGCGGCGGCGCCGGCCGCCGGGCCATTGAGCGCCGCGACCGTCAGCTTCGGGAAGGCATAGAGCCGCTTGACCAGGGGGTTGTAGTCGCTGTCGAGCCGCGCGCCGACGTCGAGCTCGCCCCCGGGCCCGGACGGCCGGACCTCGGTCAAATCCTGACCGGACGAGAAGCCGCGACCTTCGCCGGTCAGCATGACGCAGCGCACGGTGTCGTCCTGCTCGGCGGCGTCGAGCGCCAGGCGCAGCTCGGCGTGCATCGTCGGCGTTGAAGGCATTGAGCTTCTCCGGCCGCGCGAGCGCGATGGTGGCGACGCCGTCGCTCGCGTCGTAGCGGATCGTCGTGTAGGTCATGGTCAGCATCCTGCTCAAGCCTTTGCGCTCGGCCGCTCGGAGACCTGCGCGTGCCAGCGCCGCAGATTCGCGAGCTCGTCCGGCACGGTCAGCTTCGCGGGCTTCATGAAATCGATCGCCGACCATCGCCGTGATGTCGGCGACCGAATAGTGGTCGTCCGACGACGAACAACCGGTCCTTGAGCTCGCGGTCGAGGAACTCGAGAAACTCCGCGACGCGCGGCTTGTTGGCTTCGCCCCACTCGGCAACCTGCGGGACTTCGAGTTCCTTCATCGCCGGATGCAGGTGGCGGAACACCGAAGCCACCGCGGCGAGGAGGTGAAACTCCGTGCGCCGCTGCCACATCTCGACCAGGGCCGCCTCCTTGGGGCTGCGGCCGAACAACGGCGGCTCCGGACGCAGGCTCTCGAAGTAGCGGCAGATCGCGATCGATTCCGCAATCACCGTTCCATCGTCGAGCACGAGCGCCGGCAGCCTCTGCATCGGATTGATGGCCGTGAACTCCGGCGACTTGTGCGCCATCGCGCCGAGATCGACGTGCTCGGTCGGCACCGTCAGCCCCTTCTCGGCCAGGAAGATGCGCACGCGCCGCGGATTCGGCGCCCGTCCGAAATCGTAGAAAAGCTTCATCATCGCCCCCAAACGGGTGGCCGCCCGGCTCCCGCGCGATACGGCGCCCTTGCAAGATCCCGTCCTCGGATGTTCACAGATTAGTGTACGCGCGGCAACCGCACCTCACGGTGTGGTTCGCGGATGTTTTGCCCGCCAGGCCTCCGGACGATCGAACGATGACGACCAGATGCCGCGGCGGGCGTCGCGCGCCTCGCGCTCGTCGGCCGCATAGGCGCCGAGCGCGACCGCCAGCCCGCCCTTGACCATCGCGGCGCCAAGATCGACGCCACCCGCGACGCAAACCGCGACGGTGCGTCCATAGCGGTCGCGGTCGCGCGGACGGCAGACCACCTCGCGTCCGGCCGCCGCAGCCCGCAGCGCCGCAGCGGCTTCCGCGCCGCAATTCCACGCACGGCCGCCGCGCAGGCACGTTTGCCGGCGTTCCGGCGCGTCGATGCCGTAGAGCCGGACCTCGGTACCGGCGACGACGAAGCTGTCGCCGTCGATCACTTGTGCGGATCCGACGATGGCAGCGGTCTGACGGTCGATGAACCAGCCTGCCGCCGCGAGCCCTCCTGCCAGCATCGCGCACAGCAGGAACAAGCGGGCGCGGCGGGCCATCGCATTGATCATCGATTCCGCTCCCGCCCGACGTTTGCCGCAAGTCCCAACAACGCGTTAACCACCCGTCTCAGTCCGACTTTAAGGTTTATAAGCGACTTTCGATCGCTATGGCGGCATGACCCGGCAGGCGACCGAGAGCGCGATGGTAAATGACGAGGGGAAGGCCGCTCTCCCGCCGACCAAGGCCGAGGCGGAGCGGCGCCGCGTGACCGCCCAGCGCGTCCGCGAGGCGCGCGATCGCCTGACCTCGACCACCGGCACCCGCCCGGCCTTCGACTACGAGCTGCTGCGCCAGTTCGCGCAGAACCGCATCTCGGCCTCGCTCGCCGTCATGCTGTTGGTCGGCACGGTCGGATTCCTATCCGGATTGTGGACCGAGCCGTTCAGCGGCGGCGGTCTGGACCGCCGCCGTCCTCATCATCCATGGCGTGATCGCCCACCAGTGCCGCCGGTTCCTCGATGAGCCGCAAGGCAGCGTCAACATCAAGGCATGGCGTGTCCGGTTCGTGGTGCTCGACTTCCTCTTCGGCGTCGCGTGGATGTTCAACGTCGTCACGGTGGTCAACGGCCACGCCGACGCCGGCACGTTCATGCTCTTCGTCATGCTGCTGGTGGTGGCGGTCTCGAGCATGCTGGCCTCGAGCCTGCCGATCGCCGTATTCGCCGCCACCGTGCCGGTGACCACCGCGGTGGTCTTCGATTTCATCCTCAAGGGCGACATCCACAGCTACATCCTGGTCGGCGATGGCGGTGACCGCCCAGGTCTATTTCGCGCTGCTCGCCGCAGCGCCTTTATTCGACCACGCTCGCCACTCTGGAAGCGCGCGCCGAAAAGGACGCGCTGATCGGCGAACTCGAACAAGCGAACGCGAATTCCGACGAAGCGCGCCGACGCGCTGAAGCTGCCAACCTCGCCAAGTCGCGCTTCCTGGCGCAGATGAGCCACGAGCTGCGCACGCCGCTCAACGCCATCCTCGGATTCTCCGAGGTGATGAAGAGCGAAGTATTCGGACCGCATGCGGTGCCGACGTACAAGGAATACGCCGGCGACATCCACGCGTCCGGCGTGCATCTGCTCAACCTGATCAACGAAATCCTCGATCTGTCGCGCATCGAGGCCGGGCGCTACGAGCTCAACGAGGAGCCGGTCGCCGCTGACCGCGGTCGCGGAGGACTGCCACCACCTGCTCAACTCTGCGCGCCAAGAACCGCGACATCACCATTCACGAAGCGTTCGAGCCGGACCTGCCGCGCCTGTGGGCGGACGAGCGCGCCATCCGCCAGATCTGCCTCAACCTCCTGTCCAACGCCATCAAGTTCACGCCGCAGGGCGGCGAGATCTGGCTGAAGGTGGGCTGGACCGCCTCCGGCGGTCAGTACGTGATCGTCAAGGACACCGGGTCCGGCATTCCCGAGGACGAAATCCCGATCGTGCTCGCCTCCTTCGGGCAGGGCACCAACGCGATCAAGTCGGCCGAACAAGGCGCCGGCCTCGGCCTGCCGATCGTCAAGGGTCTGGTCGACCTGCACGGCGGCACCTTCACGCTGAAATCGAAACTGCGCGAGGGCACCGAAGTGCATCATCACCTTCCCGCCCGAGCGCGTCATGTCGGCGCTTGGGCCGATGGAAGATGCCGGCGCCCTCCATCGCTCCGCAGCCCGGCGCGTCGGTGCCATCGTTCGAGCGTCCCGACCGGGTGTCGCGGCGCCTGTCCAAGACGGGCACTTGATCGGGCGCTTCCTCAAGCCGCTCCCGCCTACCGAGGAGCGACGTCGTTGCCTTCGCCGCCGTGCGCCCTATGTTGAGCCTCATCCTGCAACGCGCCACGGCCATGGTCTCCGTCGATACTCCCTGCACCAAGATCTGCACGCTCGATCCGGCTTCCGGACTGTGCATCGGTTGTGGGCGGACGCTGAGCGAGATCGCACGACTGGCCGACGTTGAGTGCGAGCGAGCGCCGCCGGATCATGACCGAGCTGCCGCGGCGGATGGTCGCGCGCCGATACCGGACGCGTGGCGAAGGCCGGCCTCGGCGTGAGGAACACGACCGTGAGTCATCGCCGCCTGTTCTGGGGCCTGATGATCGGCCTTGGGCTGGGTCTTCTGATCCTCGTCGCGCGACATGACCAAGGGAGCATCGCGGGCCTCGACATCGACGATTTCAGCGCGCTGGTCGTCAAGGTTGCGCTGCTGGTGTTTCTCGGCCGGCGCCGCGTTTGCTCTGTTTCGCCACCGGCTTTCGGCCGCGCTCGAGGCGACTCATGTTCTGGCTGCTGGTCGGGCTCGTGCTTGCCGCCGGCTACACCTACCGCCACGACCTTCGCGCACGTCGGCGACCGCATCATGGCGGAGTTCATGCCGGGCCGGGCCGGCGACGCGCGGGCAAGACGGTCGAGATCGCGCGCACGCAGCGCGGCGAGTTCCAGGTCATCGCCGAGATCAACGGCGCCCGCATCTCGACGGTGCTCGACACCGGCGCGAGCGCCGTGGTGCTGACCCAGGAGGCCGCCAAAGCCGCCGGCCTGCCGCTCGAAGTGCTGAGCTACACGGTCAATGTCGAGACCGCCAACGGCCGCACGCGCGCCGCCCCGGTCACGCTCGACCGGCGTGGCGATCGGCACCATCGTCGAGCGCGCGGTGCCGGCGCTGATCGCGCAGCCCGGGCAGCTGCGAACCAACCTGCTCGGCATGAGCTTCCTCAACCGCCTGCGAAGGCTGGGAGGTGCGCGGCGACAAGCTGATGCTGCGCGGGTATCCGTAAGCGGCTGACGGTAGCGGGCGCGGCGCAGACCCGTGCGCGGGATGGCGCTCACCAGAACAGACTCACGAGGAAGCGCAGGCCGATCGCGAGCAGGAAAAGGCCGAACGCGATCTCGAGCCTGCCGCTCGCGGCAGCGCATGCGCGAGCCGCGCGCCGAGCGGTGCGATCATAGCTCGCTGATCGGCGCCATCAAGGCCACGCCGATCAGCGAGACGAAGCCAATCGAAAGCGGCGGCAACGATGCCTGATGCGGCAAGCCGGCGAGCACGTAGCCGAGCGTGCCGGCGATCGTGATCGGCACGCCGACGCCGGCCGAGGTCGCCACCGCGGCGTGGATCGGCTTGCCGTAGAGCGTGAGCACCAGCGTGGAGACCGAGCCGCCGCTCACTCCCATCATCGAGGACGAGAGCCCGATCAGGAAGCCGTAGGCCGCCATGGCGATGCGGCCCGGGAGCTCGCTCGCGATCCGCCAGGTCTCGCGGCCGAGCAACAGCTTGATGGCAATGATGCTGGCGACCAGCACGAACGCGATCTTGAACACCGCTCCCGGTGCCACCGCCGCCGTAAGCGAGCCGACCGCGACGCCGGCGACCGCCGGCAGCGCCCACACGCGCACGATCCGCGGGAGCGCCGCGCCCCTGGCGCGATGGGCGAGATAGGAGCGCACCGTCGTCGGCACGATGATGGCGAGCGATGTGCCGACGCAGAGCTGCATGCGCACCTCGTCCGCGACCCCGAGAATGCGGAAGACTTCGTAGAGCACCGGCACGATCACCGCGCCGCCGCCGATGCCGAACAGCCCGGCCAGCAGGCCGGTGATGACGCCTCCGGCGATGATCGCGGCCGCCAGCAACGCCATTCGCCGGCGGGGACGTCGAGGCCCATGCTAGGCCGCAGCCGTGCGCGCCAGGTGCGCCGGCACGTCGACCACCATCGCGAGCGCGTCCACGAGCACTTCAGGTCCCGCACCGGGCTTCACCGCCGCGGTCGCGAGATGGCGACGGAAGGCGCGCGCGCCCGGGACCGCATGGAACAGCCCGTGCACGTGGCGCAAGATCGAATGCAGGCGCGTGCCGCGCGCAAGCTCGCGCTCGACGTAGGGAAGCAGCGCCGTCGCGGCGGCTTTCGTCGAGTCGAACGGGGCGGCCGCATCGAACAGCACCGGGTCGGCGTCCAGCAGACGCCACGGTTCGCGATAGGCGGCGCGGCCCATCATCACGCCGTCGGTGCGACCGAGATGCCGCTTCGCCTGCTCGAGACTTTCAATGCCCCCATTGAGCACGATCGTCCAGGCGCGGGTGCGCCGCCTTGAGCCGATAGACGCGGTCATAGTCGAGCGGCGGGATTTCGCGATTCTGCTTCGGGTCCAGGCCGGTCAGCCACGCCTTACGCGCATGCACGATCAGCGCATCGACACCGGCGGCCTCGACCGCGGACGCGAGCGCTTCCAACGCCGGTTCCGGGTCCTGTTCGTCGATGCCGAGACGGCACTTGACCGTGACCGGCACCGGTACCGCCGCCTTCATCGCGCCGACGCACGCGCCGACCAGCCGCGGCTCTGCCATCAGGCAGGCGCCGAAGCGGCCCTCCTGCACGCGATCCGAGGGGCAGCCGACATTGAGATTGATCTCGTCGTAACCGAGATCGGCGCAAATCCGCGCGCTCTCGGCGAGCGCCTGCGGATCGCAGCCGCCGAGCTGCACCGCGACTGGATGCTCGGCCGGATCGAAGCCGAGCAGCCGTTTGCGGTCGCCGCGGATAACCGCGCCGGTGGTGATCATCTCGGTGTAGAGCAGCGCGCGCCGCGTCAGCAGGCGGTGGAAGTAGCGGCAGTGCCGGTCCGTCCACTCCATCATCGGCGCGACGCAGAAGCGGCGCGACAGCGGCGCGGCGTGCTCGGCAACAGGTCGTGGGCGGACTTGATGGGTCATGCCGGGTGAGATGGCGCAGAAAGGTCCGCCGGGCAAGCCTCAAGCCCTATTGCGCTTGGCCATCCGGTCTGCATGCTGCGCGACGCGCAGGCCTCTGCGTCATTGCGAGGAGCGTAGCGACGAAGCAGCCGCCGCCGTTGTGGATTGCTTCGCCTTCGGCTCGCAATGACGGGGAATTCGGCATTCTCAAGCGTGAAGTAGCAATTGTCGGAGGCGTCGCTTGATCCGGATCGGCGTGGTCGGGCTCGGCTGGTGGGGCCGGCAAATCGTCACCTGCCTTGCGGGCAGCACGCGATTCAAGGTCGTGGCCGCCTACGACATCGATCCGACGGCGGCCGCGGCGTTCACGCGGGACCACGGGATCGACTTGGCCGAAAGCTACGACGCGCTGCTCGCGCGGCGCGACGTGGATGCGGTCGCAATCGTCACCCCGCATGCGCAGCACGAGGCGCAGGTGCTGGCGGCCGCCGCGGCCGGCAAGCAGGTGTTCTGCGAGAAACCCCTGGCGCTGACGGTTGCCAGCGCCGAGCGAATGCTCGCCGCCTGCGCCTCCGCAGGGCTCGTGCTGGGCATCGGTCACGAGCGCCGCTACGAGCCCGCGCTCGAGGAGGTGCGCGGGCTCGCCGAGAGCGGCGCGCTCGGACGCCTTCTTTTGCTCGACGCCAATTTCAGCCACAACCTGTTTCGCTCGATCGACCCGGCGAACTGGCGGCTGTCGCGGGAGAACGCGCCGGCCGGCGCGATGACGGCGCTTGGCATCCACCTGACCGACATGTTCGTGTCGCTCGCGGGCGTGCCGGTGCGCGTCGCCGCCCGCACCGCAACGCTGATGTTCGCTCCGCCGGCCGAGGATTTCGTCACCGCCGAGATCGACTTCGCGAACGGGACGCGCGCCCGCCTCACCTGCCTCTCGTCGGTCCCGTTCTACGGCCGCTTTACCGCGATCGGCGACCATGGCTGGGTGGAAGTGCAGGAGGCCGGAAACGTGGACCGGGGCCTGCCCTCGACGCTCGTGCAGGTGGACAAGGCCGGCGCGCGCACGAGCCGAACGTTCGAGTGGACCGATACGGTGCGCAAGAATTTTGAAGCCTGGGCCGACGCGGTCGAACGCCGCAAACCCTATCGCTTCACGCCGGGTGAGCTCCTCGCCAATGTGCGCGTGCTGGAAGCGATCGTGCGTTCCGCCGACCAGGGCGGCGCGCCGGTGGAATTGCGCTGACCGTCATGCGCGTCTAGGTACGGCCCATGCAGGACGTCAAGGAACGGGTGGCCCTGACCTCGATCGCTGCGTCCGGCGGCACTGACGATCGCCAAGGCGATCGTCGGGCTCGCCTCCGGCTCGCTGGCGATCCTGTCGGAAGCCGCCCATTCGCTGATCGATCTTGCCGCGACCGTGATGACCTATTTCGCGGTCCGCATGTCCGGCAAGCCGGCCGACGAGGAGCACCATTACGGCCACGGCAAGATCGAGAGCGTCGCGGCGCTTGCCGAAACCGCGTTGCTGTTCCTGCTCTCGGGCGTGGTGATCTGGGAGGCGGTCCGGCGCCTGCTCGGCGCCGAAGGCTCACGCGGTCGAGGCGACGGTCTGGGCCTTCGCGGTGATGATCGTCTCGGTGATCGTCGATTTCTTCCGCGCCCGGTTGCTCTACCGGGTCGCGGCCGAGACTTCGAGCGAGGCACTCGAGGCCGACGCGCTGCATTTCGGCTCCGACATGTGGTCGTCGCTCGCGGTCCTGGTCGGTCTCGGCGGCGTGCTTGCTCGGGTACCCGTGGGCGGACGCCGCTGCCGCGCTCGTGGTCGCGGCGTTCGTGTGCCTTGCCGGCTGGCGCCTCGGCAGCCGCACCGTTGCGACCTTGACCGATGAGGCTCCGCCGGGCGCGCGCGAGCGGATCACCGCCCTCGTCAGGCACGTGAAAGGGGTCGTCGACGTTGAGCGCGTGCGCGTGCGGCGCGTCGGCCCGACGCTGTTCGTCGACCTTTCGCTCACCGTGAGCCGCACGCTCCCGCTCGATCGCCTGGACGACCTCAAGGCCGATGTGGTGCGCGCGATCAAGCGCGACTTCCCGGAGGCGGAAGCGTCCGTGATGACCGCGCCGCGGGCGCTCGACGACGAGACCGTGATGGAGCGGGTGCTGGTGATCGCGCGCAATCGCGGGCTCGCGGTGCATCACGTCACCGTCCAGGCCATCGAGGGGCGGCTCGCTGTTTCGCTCGATCTGGAGGTCGAGGGAGGCATGGGCCTCGCTGCAGCCCATGAGATCGCGGACGAGCTCGAGCACGCCATCCGCGAAGAGCTCGGGCCCGACGTCGAGGTCGAAACCCATATCGAGCCGCTGCAGATCGAAGACCTCGCCGGCCGCGACGCATCGCCCGAGCGGGTCGCGCAGGTCCGCGGCACGCTCGCGGACTTTGCCGAGCATCTGGGCCCGTTGCGCGACGTGCATGACGTGCGCGTGCGCGAGACCGGCGAGGGGGAGATCGTCAATTTCCATTGCCACGTCGACCCAATGCTCACGGTCGAGGCCGTTCACGACGAGGTCGACGAGGTGGAACGCGCCCTCAAGCGCCGCTGGCCCACGGTCAAGCGGGTGATCGGGCACGCCGAGCCGCGCCGGTAGAGCGCGCGGAGGCGTCTTCTGGAGGCCCGTCTAGGCTCACCTTTGCGATCACCGCTGCGCATTCGTTGCACAGCGAGCCCAGCGTACTATATTGGCCTCAGTCGCCGCTGGAGTGGTTTTCGTGGCCGGGAAAGCCGTTTTCAAGAATAGCGAGGCGCGTCCCCGCACATTCGCGATCGAAGTTGCGCGCACCGATGAGGGCGTGTGGGCCGCGACCAGCGAAGCTGTTCCCGGTCTCAACATCGAGGGCGACACATTTGAGGAGGCGGTGGCGGAGGCTAGGAGTTGGGCTCCCGATCTGTTGCGAGCCAACGGTATCGTCTCGGCGGATGAGCCGGTGCACCTGGTCTTCTAATCAGCGCTCTTCCCCCGGCGAGTGACGCATGCCAAGTCTTTCGGAGCGAGAGCTTGACGCTCTTCTCCGACGAAACGGCTGTCGCCTTACTCGTGAAGGCGCCAAGCATGAGATGTGGTGGAGTCCGATTACGCAATAAAGCTTCACTGTGCCCCGAAGGTCGAAGGCGCAGGGCACATTACGCGGCATCTTGCGGGATGCCGGCATTCCCCACCCCAAGCACCGATAAGAGACAAGAAATCTTATGCGCACCGAAGAAGCCCGCCCCGTTCGCCTGGAAGACTATCGCCCGCCGGACTGGCTGGTGGAGACCGTCAAGCTCGACGTCGCCTTGCACGCGAGCGCCACGCGGGTGCGCGCCGTGCTGCGGCTGAAGCCGAATCCGCAGGCTGCCGCCGCGGCCCCGCTCGTGCTCGACGGCGACGGCCTGGCAAGCTCATGTCGCTCAAGCTCGACGGTGCCGCGCGTGCCGCCGGACCACTACGTCGCGACGCCCGACAAGCTTACCATCCCGCAGCCGCCGAACCGCGCCGTTCGAACTGGAGATCGAGACCGAGCTCGATCCCGCCGGCAATAGCCAGCTGATGGGCCTCTACCGCTCCGGCGGCACCTATTGCACGCAGTGCGAGGCCGAAGGCTTCCGCCGCATCACCTATTTCCCCGACCGGCCGGACGTGCTCGCGGTCTACACGACCCGCATCGAGGCCGAGAAGACCGAAGCGCCGGTGCTGCTCGCCAACGGCAATCTGGTCGGCATCGGGCGACATTCCGGGCACGAGCCGCCACTTCGCGGTCTGGCACGACCCGTTCCCGAAGCCGTCCTATCTGTTCGCCCTGGTCGGCGGCGACCTCGGCCTGCGTCGAGGACACGCTTCGTCACCACTGTCGGGCCGCGAGGTCGCGCTCGCGCATCTATGTCGAGCACGGCAAGGAGGATCGCTGCGGCTACGCCATGGATTCGCTCAAGCGCGTCGATGCGCTGGGACGAGACGACGCTTCGGCCGCGAATACGATCTCGACGTGTTCATGATCGTCGCCGTGTCCGACTTCAACATGGGCGCGATGGAGAACAAGGGCCTCAACATCTTCAACGACAAATACGTGCTCGCTTCGCCCGAGACCGCCACCGACGCCGACTACGCCAGCATCGAGGGCGTCATCGCGCACGAATATTTCCACAACTGGACCGGCAACCGCATCACCTGTCGCGACTGGTTCCAGCTCTGCCTGAAGGAAGGGCTGACGGTCTTTCGCGACCAGGAATTCACCTCCGATGAGCGCTCGCGGCCGGTGAAGCGCATCGACGACGTGCGCGTATCTGCGCGCGCAGCAGTTCCCGGAGGATGCGGGCCCGCTCGCCCATCCGGTACGGCCGGACCGCTATCACGAGATCAACAACTTCTACACCGCGACCGTCTACGAGAAGGGCGCCGAGATCGTGCGCATGCTGAGCGTCCTGCTCGGGCTCGACGGGTTCCGCAAGGGCATGGACCTCTATTTCGAGCGCCACGACGGCAGGGCCGCGACGATCGAGGACTTCCTCGCAGTGCTTCGCCGACGCGACCGGCCGCGACCTGACGCAGTTCATGCGGTGGTACGAGCAGGCGGGCACGCCGCAGGTCGCGGTGTCGCGGCCATTGGGACGCGGCGAGCGCGGACCTACCGGCTCGATCTGGCGCAGGCGACGCCGCCGACGCCCGGCCAGCCGCACAAGGAGCCGATGGTGATCCCGTTGGTCGTCGGCCTGCTCGGCCCGGACGGCCGCGATATGCCGCTCATGCATGCGCGACGGCAGCGCCGTCGAGCGCGGCGTGATCGTGCTCGACCGCAGGCTTCGCAGAGCTTCACGTTCAGCGGGATCGTGCCCGCCCGGCCCGTGCTCTCGCTCGCCGCGGTTTCTCGGCGCCGGTCAAGCTCGCCTCGCGACGAGTCGGTCGACGAGCTCTGCGCTTCCTGGCGGCGCACGACTCCGATCCGTTCAACCGCTGGCAGGCGCTGCAGACGCTCGCGACGACGCTGCTGGTCGACAATACCGCGGCGGCGCGGGCCGGCGAGCCGCCGCGGCACGACCGAAGGCCTGGTGGACGCGCTCGCCGCCGTGCTCGACGACCGCGCGCTCGAGCCGGCGTTTGTGGCGCAGGCGCTGGCGCTCCCGTCGGAAGCCGACATCGCGCGCGAAATCGGCCGCGACGTCGATCCCGATGCCATCTTCACGGCGCGATCCGCGTTGCGCGCAACGCTTGGACGCGCGCTCCGCGACAAGCTCCGTGCTAGCCTATGAGCGCTTGGCCGACCGCGGATCATACAGCCCGGACGCGGTCAGCGCCGGACGGCGGGCGCTGCGCAACGCCTGCCTCGATCTCCTTGCCGCGACCGGCGAGCGTCGATGCGATCGCGCTCGCGACGCGGCCAGTTCACGGCAGCCGACAACATGACGGACCGCATGGCCGCGCTGGCGACGCTCTGCGCTGCACGACGTGCCGGAGCGCGACCGCGGCGCTCGAGCGATTTCTACCGCGCAATTCGAAAATGATCCGCTGGTGATCGACAAGTGGTTTTCGCTCCAGGCCATGCATTCCGGAGCCCGCCACGCTTGATCGCGTGCAGGCGCTCACGCAGCATTCCGCTTTCTCGCTCGCCAATCCCAATCGCGTGCGGGCACTCATCGGCGCGTTCGCGCAGAGCAACCAGACGCAGTTCAACCGCGCCGATGGCGCGCGGCTACCGCTTTCTTGCCGACACCGTCCTTGCCGCTCGACGGTCGCAACCCGCAGGTCGCCGCTCGGCTGATCGGCGCCTTCAAGAGCTGGCGCGCGCTCGAACCGGTGCGCCGCGCGCGTGCCGAAGCGGCGCTGCGGCAAGTTGCGGCGGCGCCGTCGTTGTCGCGCGATGTGGCCGACATGACCCGCCGTGCGCTCGCCGAGGAGCAGACCGCGGCATAGCGGCGGTGCTTGTAGTCGCCCCTGCTGGTGTCGTCTTGCGGACGCCACGGGGGGCGCCCCCCTAGGTACAGAAGGTGGCGAATTTCTCAAAACCAATCGTTAACGACTCTCGACAAACCCCAATTCTTCAGATTCCAATGAAAGTGATTCGGAGAGATGCGGCACATCCTTCCGGATGGGGTTAAGGGGACTTCCGACGGAGGCCGGCGATGGCGCGCGCAGATGCTGCGAGCGCATCCATACGTCCTGATTCCATCAAAGGACTGGCTCAATCGGTCGCCAATCCGGCGTATCGCCGCCTGCTGACCGCGGAGCCGACGCTGCGGCGAGCGGTTCCGGTCCTGATCGTTGCCTTTCTCATCACCGTCGGCATCGGCGCCATCATCCAGGTGCTCGAGCACCGCCGGCTGGCGTTGGGCGAGGCGATGACGGACATCGAATCCATTGCGGACGTGGTCGGCGACCGGGTCGATCGCGAGCAGGCCGGCCTGGACGTCGTCAAGGTCGATCAGGCCGCCCTCGAGCGTGCCGTGCCGCGGCGCGCAACAAGCGCCGGCCAGCGGGTCATCCTGAGCGATAAAGACGGGTTGATCGCCGCGATGCAACCCGCCGAGCCTGCCGACCGCGGCCGGCCCCTGCTTGATGTCCTCGGGCGCGGGCAAGCGCTCACCACCTTTGGAGCGCGGGCCGGCGTGATGGAAATCATGCTGCCGGACGGCACCCCTGCGTTTGCGACCGTGCGCTCCCTCAATCGGCCGCTAGGCCAGCTTGCGATCATCCAGTCACGTTCGAGTGCGCTGCGCGCCTGGCGGGCCGACACCGCGCTCACCATCACGCTGTTCACCACCACCGGCTTCGTGCTGCTGATCCTCGGATTTGCGTTCCATTGGCAGGCGACGCGGGCGCGTGAAGCCGACGTGATCTACGACACCGTGCGCTCGCGCATCGACACGGCGCTCAATAGCGGCCGGTGCGGCCTGTGGGACTGGGATCTTGCCCGCGGCCGCATTTTCTGGTCGCACTCGATGTTCGAGATCCTCGGACTGGAGCCGCGCGAAGAGCTGTTGACCTTCGGCGAGGTCAGCATGCTCGTTCATCCGCACGATCTGCAGCTCTATGAGCTCGCGGCGCAGCTTGCCGACGCCAAGGCCACCTCCATCGATCATGCCTTCCGCATGCGCCACGCCCGGGGCGACTGGGTCTGGATGCGGGCCCGCTGCGAGCTGGTCGAGCAGGCCGGCGAACCGGGCATGCACGTGATCGGCATCGCGGTCGACATCACCGAACAGAAGAACCTCGCCGAGCGCACGGTCGCCGCCGATATCCGGCTGCGCGACGCCATCGAAACGATCTCGGAGGCGTTCGTGGTCTGGGATGCCGACAACCGGCTGGTCCTGTGCAACTCGAAATTCCAATCGCTGCACAACTTGCCGGACGACGCCGTGGCCGCAGGCGTGCCGTATGAAGCCATCGTCGCGGCAGGCAGCCAGCCGGTGATCCGCACGCAACTCACCGGCGAAGGCCGCCACGACAAGGGCGGCCTGACTTTCGAAGCCCAGCTGGACGACGGTCGCTGGCTGCAGATCAGCGAGCGGCGCACCAAGGACGGCGGTTTCGTTTCGGTCGGCACCGACATCAGCGTGCTCAAGCGCCACGAGGAGAAGCTGCTCGAAAGCGAGAAGCAGCTCGTCGCGATGGTCGTCGACCTGCGCACGTCCCAGCAGACGCTGGAGCACCAGGCCGAGCAGCTCGCGCTGCTGGCGGAGAAGTACAGCGAGGAGAAAACGCGCGCCGAGGAGGCAAATCACGCAAAGTCGGAGTTCCTCGCCAACATGAGCCACGAGCTGCGCACGCCGCTCAATGCGATCATCGGATTTTCGGAAATCATGGAATCCGGAGTGTTTGGCCCGCTCGGCGAGAAGTATTACGAATATTGCCACGATATCCGCGAGAGCGGCCGCTATCTGCTCGAAGTCATCAACGACATCCTCGATATGTCGAAGATCGAAGCCGGTGCGGTGCACCTGAATCCGGAGAAATTCGAGCTCGAGGCGGTGCTAGCGGAAACCGTACGCATTGTTGTTCCGCGCGCGCAGGACAAGCAGTTGATGCTCTCGACCGAGATCGCCCAGGACATCGTCATCAACGCCGACCGCCGCGGGTTCAAGCAGATCATTCTCAACCTGCTGTCCAATGCGGTGAAATTCACGCCCGCGGGCGGGCGCGTCACGGTGCGCGCCGAGAGTTTCGAGGCATCGGTCGCCATTGCCATCGAGGATACCGGCATCGGCATCCCGGAAGACGCGATGAAGAACCTCGGCCGGCCGTTCGAGCAGGTGCAAAGCCAGTTCACCAAGAGTCACCAGGGCTCCGGGCTGGGCCTGGCGATTGCCCGATCGTTGACCGAGTTGCACGGCGGCACGATGCTGATCCGCTCGACGCTTGGCGTGGGGACCACGGTGCAGGTCCAACTGCCGAGCGACACGCGGCCGAGGCCGTGTGCACAGGCTTCGGAGCCGCTCCATTGACACGCAGCGGCTGGCGTTGAGCGAGGCTTACGGCGCCTTGCCCAAAATGCGCACGAAGCAGGCGCGCACGCGCGCCTGCGTGTCGGCAAGATGCGCGTCGAGCATGGCGAAATCCGGAGCGTCAGCCGCGCGTGCCAGCAGGCCGCGCAATTCCGGCCCTGCCGTCTGCGGGTCGAAGGGCCCGGAAAGGCAGAGGCGAAGGACCTGCGTCAAGTCGTGGTAGAGCCGCGCCGCAGGGCGTAGGACCTCGGCGTCCTCGGCCGGAAGGATGCCGAGCCGTTGCGCTTTCTCAAACACGCGCGTCGTGGCGGTGTCGAGGATGTCCGGCGTGGCAGCCGCATGGACGAGCTGCAGATACTGCGCGATGAATTCGAGATCGATTTGCCCGCCCTTGACATACTTGAGGTCCCAGCGTTCGCCGTCTCCCCGCTCCTGCGCAATGGCGCCGCGCATCTCCACCACGTCCGCGGCAATCGTTTCGGCGTCGCGCGGTTGGCACAACACGTCGCGGATCACCTGCTCGACGCGCGCAGCGAACGCCGGCGGGCCGGAAACCATGCGGGCGCGCGTGAGCGCCATGTGCTCCCAGGTCCAGGCCTCCTTGTGCTGGTAGTCATCGAACGACTGGATGTGGGTCGCGACCGGACCAGAGCGACCTGACGGCCGCAGGCGCATGTCGACCGGGTAGAGCGTGCCATAGTTCGTCTGCGCGGTCAGCGACGCGATGAACCGCTGGGTCAAGCGCGCGAAATACTGCGAACCATAGAGCGGCCGCGTCCCCTCGGATGCGGGATGCTCGAGATCGAAATCGTAGACGAGGATCAAATCGAGATCGGAGGCCGCGGTCATTTCCCGGCCGCCGAGCTTGCCCATGGCCAGCACCGCCGATTGCTGATGCCGAAGCCGGCCGTGCGCTTCGGCAAACCTCTCATCCACGGCAGCGTGCAGCGCGCGGATCAAGATATCGGCCAGGCGCGCAAAGGCTTGCCCCGCCTGCTGCGCCGACACCGTGCCGGAGAGGATGCGCGTGCCGATCAGGAACAGATGCTCCTGCCGGAACAGCCGGGCACGGTCGAGCAGGTCCTCGTACGTGGCGGCTTCCCTCAAGGAGCGCTCAAGATTGGCCGCAAGTATCGCTTCGTCCGGCAGCGCGGCGAAGAATGCCGGATCGATCAATGCGTCCATGACTTGTGGATGCGCGGCGAGAATATCGGCAAGCCGCGGCGCCGTGCCGAGCACCAGCGCGATCAGCGCCACCAGGCCGCGGTTCTGGCGCAGCAGCGACAGCAGGCGCGCGCCTCCTTGCAGCCCTTCGAGGAGCCGATCGAGCGCGATAAACGCCGCGTCGGGATTTTCGGCGCGCGACAGATGGTCGATAAAGATCGGCACCAGCTGCTGGAGTTGGCTGCGCGCGAGCTCCCCTTTGAGCGCGCCATAGGTCCCGGCGAACCAGCGGCGTACGGTTGCGGAGGTTTCCAGCGGCCGCTTGAAGCCCATGGAGACCAGTTGGTCGAGCGTATCGCGATCGTCGGCATCGGACGGAAACGCAAGCTCTTTGCGCGTGCCCGGCAGCGCGCCGGTATCCTCGAACAGCTTGGCATAGTGCCGTTGGACGCTGCCCAGATGCTCGGCGAGACGCGCTGCAAACGCGTCGCGGCCGGCAAAGCCGCAGAAACGGGCGAACCGCTCGAGCGCCTCCCGCTCCGCCGGCAGCGTGTGAGTCTGCTCGTCGGCCACCATCTGCAATCGGTGCTCGACGGTGCGCAGAAAGGCGTAGGCCGCTTCGAGGTCGCGGTGCGCGGCCGCGTCGATCCAGCCGCGCTTGGCAAGGGCCGTCAGCATCGGCAAGGTCTCGCGGCCGCGCAGCGCCGGATCGCGCCCGCCGGCGATAAGCTGCTGCGTCTGCACGAAGAATTCGATCTCGCGAATGCCGCCGCGGCCGAGCTTGATGTTGTGGCCTTCGACCGCGATCTCGTCGTGGCCGCGATAGCTGTGGATCTGCCGCTTCATCGCCTGGACGTCGGCAATCGCGACGTAGTCGAGATACTTTCGCCAGATGAACGGCGACAGATTCTTGAGAAAGGTCTCGCCTGCGGGGATATCGCCCGCACATGGCCGCGCCTTGATCAGCGCCGCGCGTTCCCAGTTCTGGCCGACGCTCTCGTAGTAGCCAAGCGCGGCCGGGGTCGAGAGCGCGATCTGCGTAAAGCCGGGATCCGGCCGCAGCCGCAGATCGACGCGGAACACGTAGCCGTCCACCGTGCGCGCCTGCAGCATGCGGGCGAGGTTGCGCGTCAGCCGGATGTAGAAGGGCGCCGCCTCGACACCCGGCGCGAGCGCCGCCGCGTCGGGCTCGAACAGGCAGATGAGGTCGATGTCGCTCGAATAGTTCAGTTCGAAGGCGCCCATCTTGCCCATCGCCAGCACGATGTATCCACAGCCGAAGTCCGGACGCGCGCGGTCGATCGGCTTGAACCTTCCCTGCGCCTGCGCCACCCGCAACAGGAAGCGCAGAGCAATCGAAATCGCATGATCGGCGAGCGTCGTCAGAGCTTGCGTCACGCGCACGAGCGGCCAGACCCCGCCGATATCCGCGAGCGCGATCGACAACGCCGCTTCCGCCTTCATGCGACGGAGGAGGCGCATCGCCTCGGCTTCGTCGTCAAGCGCATCGACGGCGGCGGAGGTCTCGGCAAGCAGCATGTCGAACCGGCGGTCCGGATCGGAAGTGAGCACCGTCAGCAACCGCCCCGGCTCTCGGCTTGCCAAATCCCAAAGAAACGGCGAGCTTTCGGCCAAGCCTTCGGTCAGCGTGCGCGCCGCTGTGCATTCGGCAAACAACGACGCTAGCGCTACGCCTTCCGGGACGTGCGCCGATGACTGCAGCCAGTCCTCGACTTTCTTGCGTGCGAGCTTCGGCTGGTTGAGCCGCGGCGCACGGGCGAGGCGCTGAACGAGGGCCTCACCCGCAGCTTTGGACGTAGGAGCGCGCCTGCTCGCCTTCATGCGCGCCATCACTCCGCGGCCTCGCGCAGATCAGCGCGGGGGAGAGCGATGGTGGCTCGCAGGCCCGGCCCATTGTCCTCGAGACGCAATTCGCCGCCGTGCAGACGCGCGACCGCCGAGGCAAGGCTCAAGCCGAGGCCGGATCCCGGCTGCGTGCGGCTGGAATCGAGTCGCACGAACCGTTCAACCGCGCGCGGCCGATCGGACTCGGGAATCCCAGGGCCCGGATCGGCGACCGTGAGCAGGACACGGTCGCCATCCGGCCGTGCCGCCACCACGATTTGCGGCACGCCGCCGGCTGCCTGTCTGTCGGGAACCGCGTACTTGATGGCATTGTCGACCAAATTGGCAAGCGCCTGGCTGACCAGTTCGCGGTTGCCTTTCACCGGCATCGGCGGAGCCGCCTCGACCTTGAGCTCCAATCCCTTGTCGTCGGCGAGCGGCTCGTACAGCTCGCCGACGTCGCGCGCCATCTCGGCGGCGTCGAATGCCCCCATCGCGTCGCGTGCCTGGCCCGACTCCGCCCGCGCGATCATCAGCAGCGCGTTGAAGGTGCGGATCAGTCCGTCGGATTCCTCGATCGTTGCCTCGAGCGCGGCACGATAGTCCGCCTCGCTCTTGGCGGTGCGAAGCGCCGCCTCGGCACGATTGCGCAGCCGCGTGAGCGGCGTCTTGAGATCATGTGCGATGTTGTCGGAGACCTCCTTCAGGCCGCGCATCAATGCCTCGATGCGCTCCAGCATGGCGTTGAGATGCTCGGCCAGCCGATCGAGCTCGTCGCCGGTTCCGGAGATCGCGAGCCGGCCGGTCAGGTCGCCGGCCATGATGGTCTGGGTCGTGCCGGTCATCGCGTCGACCCGCTTGAGCACACGCCGAATGATGAAGAAACCTCCCGCCAGTCCGAGTATCACCACCAGCGCGACCGACCATTGGCCGGCTGCCACGAGGATGTCTTGGACCCGCTCGCGCTCTTCAAGATCGCGCCCGACCAGCAGGCGATGTCCGCCGGGTAGCTGGAACAGTCGCACCAAGGCTCGGCGCTCGGCGCCTTCGGCCTCGTCCAGGCGGCGATAGGATGTTTCCGTCCAGCCGGTCTGGTCGAGCGTCCCCGGCTGCAACGAAGCGACGTTGCCGGCCAGCGCCTCGCCGGTCGGCAGCGTGACGAGGTACAGACTAGAACCTGGCCGACGCGAGCGGTTGTCGACGATCAGCACCAGCCGGCGCAAGCCCGCCTGCCGATATTGCTCGGCAAGGCCGGTGATCTCGGCGTCCACGGTCTGGGTGATCTGTGCCGTGATCAGCCGATCTGTAGTCCACGCGAAGTAGCCGAGCAGGAAGGCGGCGAACAGCGCGAATACCGTGAGGTAGGCAAGCGTGAGCTTGAACGCCGTCGTACGGAGCAGCTTGCCTAGCGCAGTCATGCTCGCCTTCGCGCAGATGATCCCGCAGCCGGCCTCTCGCGCAGCAGGTGCCCGGATGGCGTGAGGCACCGATCAAGGAGAGAGAGTTCGTCCGGGTTGCCCACTCGCCGTCATCCCTGCTTCGCATCGCGAATCATATATCCGGCGCCGCGCACGGTGTGGAGCAGCGGACGCGCAAAGCCCTTGTCGATCTTCGAGCGCAGCCGCGAAATGTGCACGTCGATGACGTTGGTCTGCGGGTCGAAGTGATAGTCCCAGACGCTCTCCAAGAGCATCGTGCGCGTCACTACCTGCCCGGCATGCTTCATCAGATACTCGAGCAGACGGAATTCACGCGGCTGCAGAACGATTTCCGTTTCGCCGCGCAGCACCTGGTGCGACAAGCGGTCGAGCTCCAGATCGCCGACGCGGTAGACGGTCTCTTCACTGCGCCCGCTGCGTCGGCGAGCCAGCACTTCGACGCGCGCCAGCAGCTCGGAGAAGGCATAGGGCTTGGCAAGATAGTCGTCCCCGCCCGCGCGCAGGCCCTTGACGCGGTCGTCGACCTGGCCGAGCGCCGACAGGATCAGCGCCGGCGTGTCGACGCCTTTGGACCGCAGCGTGCCGATGACGGAGAGCCCGTCGCGCCGCGGCAGCATGCGGTCGACCACGAGCACGTCGTATTTGCCGTCAACCGCCAGCGCCAGCCCCTCCTCGCCGTCGGCCGCAACATCGGCGACGTGACCGACTTCCCGGAACGCTTTCGCCAGATAGTCGGAAGCGTCGCGATCATCCTCGATGATGAGAAGGCGCATGTCGGCTCGCATCATCCTTCCACCTCAACTTCGTCGATTGTAGCGCAAACTCCGGCACCGGCGCGAAAGCCCTGTCTCACCCCTCCCCGTGAGGGTCAGGGTGCGGAGCGATCGATCGATTGATCGATCCGCGGACATTCGAGGCTCGCTGCGCCGCATCACGCTATGACCAGGGTGAGGGGGTCGTCTTGCGACCCGTCACCGGCTCGGACCTTCGGTCCTCGCCACCCCTCTCACAGCCGACGTCGGATGTTTCCGGCATCCGCCGCTCCATATGTGATCGAACTCGGGTTCAAAAGGACGAGGGGACGGCAGACTTTGTGTCCACCGTCCCCTCGCGGGGCCCCGGCGCCGGAGGGGGGCGATGATCGGCACCGGGTATGAGGTGGGGACGGATGTTAATCCGTCCCCGGGACGTATCCCGCCGGCGGGGGCGACGGATGCCGACGGAACTGCCCCATTTCAACTCCATTTCCCTCCCCCGTTCGAGGAAGGGACCATCGATCAGGCGCGGGCCACCGGGATCGCGACGAACCGGGTCGCTTCGCCCGACTTCACACGCAGCAGCACGGTACGCTTGCCCTCGCTCTTTGCGGCGCTGAGCGCGTTGCGGACATCGGCCGGGTTCGAGACCGGCTTGCCGGCGACTTCCAGAATGACGTCGCCGGTCTTGAAGCCGCGCTCGGCGGCCGGACCGTTGGCGTCCACGTCGGTCACGACGACACCCTGGCTTCCGGCGCCGGCAACGCTCCCGGCGGGCGCCAGTGACAGGCCAAGCTGCGGGAGCCCGCTGTCGGGCGTCTCGCGCTCGCCGCGCTGACGCTGGCCGCGATCCGCGCGCGCCTCACGGTCATCCGGGATGGTTCCGAGCGTGACCGTCACCGACGTCTCGCCGCCCTTGCGAACCACGCCGAGCTTGACCGCCTCGCCGGGGGCCTGCGCCCCGATCTTCTTGGCGAGGTCGCGCGCATCTTTGACCGGCGTCCCGTTCACCGAGGTGATGACGTCGCCCGACTCGATCCCGGCCTTGGCGGCGGGACCACCCGCCTGCGGATCGGCCACAAGCGCTCCGCCTTGCGTCTTGAGCCCGAGACTTTCGGCGATCTCCGCGGTGACCGGCTGGATCTGCACGCCGATCCATCCACGCGTGACGCTGCCCTTATCCTTGAGCTGGGCCACCACCGTCTTCACGATGTCGGCAGGGATCGCGAACGCGATGCCGACACTGCCGCCCGACGGCGAGTAGATCGCCGTATTGACGCCGATCACGTTGCCTTCGACATCGAAGGTCGGGCCGCCGGAATTGCCTTTGTTCACCGGCGCGTCGATCTGGATGAAGTCGTCATAGGGACCGGCGCCGATGTCGCGGCCGTTGGCCGACACGATGCCGGCCGTGACCGTGCCGCCGAGGCCGAACGGATTGCCGACCGCCAGCACCCAGTCGCCGACGCGCGGCGCCTTCTCGGTGAACTTCACGTACGGGAAATCGCTGCGGCCGTCGGCCTTGAGCAGCGCGATGTCGGTGCGCGAGTCGGTGCCGATCACCTTGGCCTCATAACTCTTGCCGTCATCGGTCCTGATCTCGACCGTCTGGCCGCGCTCGACCACGTGGTTGTTGGTCACCGCGTAGCCGTCGGCCGAGATGAAGAAGCCCGAGCCCTGCGACATCGCGAACCGCGGGGCGCGCGGCGTCTGCTGGCCCTTCGGGCGTGTGCCGTCCGGCATCTCGCCGAAGCCGAAGCGCTTGAAGAAACGCTCCATCGACGAGCCGGGCGGGAACGGCGAGTTGTCATCGCCAAAGGCCATCGCCTCCGGCCCCCGCTCGCTCTTGACGCGGACAGCGAACACCGCCGGCTTCACCTTCTCGACGATGTCGGCGAAACTCGCCGGACGCATCGCGGTCTGGGCATGGGCCGCGGAAATCGTGGGAACGTGGGAGCTCGTTGGAAGCTGCGCCCCGGCGAACAGCAGGGAGCCGCCGACCGCGGCGACCGAACCGAGGAGAACGAGGCGCCGCGCGGCAAGGACCTTGCGCGGCTTGGCGGGGGAGGCGGCGTTCTCGGACATGGCGTTCCTCTTCATCTGCAAGCTCGGGGATGCGCGAAGCATCGCTGCCGAAGATGAGGAGTGACGTCTTACGGTGTCCTGACCGGCGAATTAAACTTTCGTAAGCTGTGGCGGAAGTGTGGCAGTGGCGCGGAGGCGCCGTCAGCGTTTTTCGATCGGTGTTCCGATGATCCGGTCGAGCCGATGTTGTTCATCTTGCGTCAACGGCGCGGCCTCCTCCTCCGTCAAGGTCCGTCTCCGGCGCGAAGCCAGAACAATGGCGCCGAGGCCGGCGATCAGAGCGGCCGCCGGCGCCGCCCACAGCAGCGCCGTGTGCCAGGCGACACGCGGCTTCAGCAGCACGAACTCGCCGTAGCGCGCGACCAGGAAATCGAGCACCCCTTTATCGCTGTCGCCCGCCTGCAGCCGCTCGCGCACCAACAGCCGCAGGTCGCGCGCCAGCGGCGCGTCGGAATCGTCGATCGACTGGTTCTGGCACACCATGCAGCGCAGTTCGCGCGACACCGCGCGGGCGCGGGCTTCGAGCGCCGGATCCGGCAATACCTCGTCGGGCTGCACCGCGAGGGCGGGGCCGGTCAGGAACGCCAATGCCGCGCAGGCAATAAGCAGGTAGCGCATGAACTGCACCTATCACGTCAGGCGCCTGACGCGAAGGAGCCTGGGATACGAAGCTACGATTTTCGCGGGTCGGCGATTGGCGCGTGCTGTTCTATGAAGAACAGGGCGCAATCGTTGTCTCCGCGGTCGGTCATCGGCGCGAAGTCTACGACTGAGAGGGCACTATGAAAGTCCGATTTATGACGACGTCAAACGGCGAAGTGGCGGTCTTGCCACGCGCCGAATACGAACGCCTTAGGGAGCTTGCGAACGAGGCCGAGGAGGATGCCGGCATGGTGCGCGTGATCGCGCGCGCAAAAAGGAGATCGCCAAGGGGGCACCGCTGCTGCCGAAGGCCGTTGCCGATCGTCTAGCCGAAGGAGAGAACCCGATCCGGGTGTTGCGCGAGTGGCGTGAACACACTCAGGTCGAACTGGCAATGAGAGTTGGCATCGCGCAAAATTATCTCTCTGATCTGGAGGCCGGCAAACGCAAAGGCCCGTGGGAATTGCACCAGAAGATCGCTCGCGCCCTTGGCGTTCCGCTGGACTTGCTGGCAACGGTCGCCATGTCGCTTGAGGAAGCCGATCCGGCGCGGTTCGCAAAGCGAAAGGAAGTTATCGCCAAGGAAAAGCAAAGGCGTCAGCGGCTCCGACGCTGAACTACTCCGCCGGCTGCACGGCCGCCCTGCCGCGCGCCGGTTTCGGCGCCCCGACCCGCAGCCGCCGGTCGGAGAGCGACAGCGCGCCGCCAAGAACCATGATGACGGGTCCGAGCCAGATCATCAGCACTAGCGGCTTGTGATAGAGGCGCACCACCACCGAGCCGTCGGGGTTCGAATCGCCGAGCGACAGGTAGAGCTGGCTCAAGCCGCGTGTCATCAGCGCCGCTTCGGTGGTGGTGGTGCCGCGCGCCGGAAAAACCCGCTTCGCCGGCTCCAATTCGCCGAGCAGCGCGCCGTTCCGGTGCACCGTGAATTTCGTGGTGAGCTCGCGGTAGTTCGGACCCTGACGCGGAACCACGCCTTCGAACCTGAAGTCGTAATGCCGGATCGACACCGTTTCCGCCGGTTTGAGCGCGACGATGCGCTCGGCGCCCCATTGCGTGTCGCCGACGACGCCGAGCAACGCGACGCCGGCACCGCAATGCGCGAGCGCCGTGCCCCAGGTCGAGCGCGGCAGGCCACGCGCGCGAGCGAGCGCCGTGGCCAACGGATGGCGGAACAGGCCGGTGCGCTCGACGATGTCGGTGAGCGCGCCGGCAATGACGAAAAGCGCAAGGCCGACGGCAAACGGCGCCAAAATCGGGCCGCGCTCGACGGCGAATGCCGCAGCGATGCCGACCACGGCGATGCCGAGCGCGACCATCAGCCGTTGCGCGACGCCCAGCAGATCGCCACGCTTCCACGCGAGCAGCGGCCCGAACGGGACGGCCAGCAAGAGCGGGACCATGAGCGGCCCGAACGTGGCGTTGAAGAACGGCGCGCCGACGGAAATCTTCTCACCGGTGACGACGTCCAGTGCGAGCGGGTAAAGCGTGCCGACGAACACGGTCGCGCAGGCGGTGGTCAGGAACAGGTTGTTGAGCACCAGAGCGCCCTCGCGCGAGACCGGCGCGAACAGCCCGCCTTGCTTGAGTGCCGGTGCGCGCCAGGCGTAGAGCGCAAGCGCGCCGCCGATGAAGGACACCAGGATCGCAAGGATGAAGATGCCGCGCGTCGGATCGGTCGCGAAGGCATGCACCGAGGTGAGCACGCCGGAGCGCACCAGGAACGTGCCGAGCAGCGAGAGCGAGAAGGTCAGGATCGCGAGCAGGACCGTCCATATCTTCAGCGCGTTGCGCTTCTCCATCACGACGGCGGAGTGGAGCAGCGCGGTGCCCGCGAGCCACGGCATGAAGGAGGCGTTCTCGACCGGGTCCCAGAACCAGAAGCCGCCCCAGCCGAGCTCGTAGTAGGCCCAGTAGGAGCCCATCGCGATGCCGAGGGTGAGGAACATCCAAGCGATCAGCGTCCACGGCCGCACCCAGCGTGCCCATGCCGCGTCGGTTCGCCCGTCGATCAGCGCGGCGATCGCGAAGGAGAACGAGATCGAAAAGCCGACATAACCGAGATAGAGCAGCGGCGGGTGGATGGCGAGGCCGATATCCTGCAGCACGGGGTTGAGGTCGCGGCCTTCCAACGGCGCGGGCGCGAGGCGCGCGAACGGGTTCGACGTGACGAGGATGAACAGGTCGAACGCTGCTGCGATCGCCGCTTGCACGGCGAGCACGTTCGCCTTCAGGCTCAGGGGCAGGTTGCCGCCGAACGCCGCGACCAGTGCGCCGAACAGCGCCAGGATGAGAACCCAGAGCAGCATCGAGCCCTCGTGGTTCCCCCATACGCTGGTCAGCTTGTAGACGAGCGGCTGCGCCGAATGCGAATTCTCGAACACATTCGCGACCGAGAAATCCGACGTGGCGTAGCACCACGAAAGTGCGCCGAACGCCGCCGCCACGAAGACAAGCTGAGCCGGCGCGGTCGTGCCGCCGACGCCCATCAGCACGCCATCGCCCGTGCGCGCACCCCAGGCGGGGACCACCGCCTGGATCAGCGCCAGCGCCAGCGCCAGCACCAGCGCGTAGTGGCCGAGTTCGGCGATCATGGCGCGATCTCTCCCGATGCTTCCTCCGCTTGCCGGCCTTCGGGAGCGCGATGAAGGCGGCAGAGCCTGCGTGCAAAGCCAAGTACAATCATCACTGCACTCTCCCCGGCGGTCCGGCGCCGGGCTTCTTGTTGTAATCGTCCTTCCAGTGTCCCTGCTTCTTGAGCGCGTCGGCGACCTCCTTGGGCATGTAGGTCTCGTCGTGCTTGGCCAGCACCGTGCTGGCCTGGAACAGGCCCGCATTGTCGAGCGTGCCTTCCGCGACCACGCCCTGCCCTTCACGGAACAGATCGGGGAGGATTCCCGTGAAGGCTACAGGAATGACCTTGTTGCCGTCCGTGACGTCGAAACGGACGCTCAAGCTATCCGGACGCGTGAGGCTGCCCGGCGCCACCAGGCCGCCAAGGCGGATACGCGTGCCGGGCGCGACGCGCTTCTCGACCACGTCACTCGGCGAATTGAAAAACACGATGGAATCCTTGAGCGCGTTCAATACCAGCGCGGCCGCGAGCGCGAGCACGCCGAGCGCGGTTCCGATCAAGACGAGGCGGCGTTGCTTGCGACTCATTGCGACCGTCAGCCCTCCAATCCCAACGCCTGCATCACTTCGTCGATCTGACGCACCTTGTCGGTGTCGCCGGCGAGCGCCCGCCGCGCATCGGCGGCCGCCGCCTTCGCTCTATCGGGTTCCCCAAGCACGCCGTAGGCGCGCAGCAACCGCAGCCAGCCGTCGAGATCGGAGCCGTCGGCTTTGAGCCGAGCGGCCAGCCGTTCGACCATGCCGCGCACCATCGCGGCACGCTCTTCGGGGGGAAGATTGGCGGCGGCCGCTGCCTCCTGCGCACTCGGACCCATCCCGCGTCCGACCGCCGCCCGAGGATCGACCCGCTCGAGCGAGCGCTGGACCAGCTCGAGCCACGGCGCCTGCGCAGGCGCGCTGGCGAGCAATCGCCGCCAGATGACGGCGGCTACCTCGCTTCGGCCGTCCTGCTCGGCGGCGAGCCCGAGGAAATATCGCGCCTTGAAATCGTGGGAATCGTGCTGCATCGCCCGCTCGAACGCCGCCTTGGCTTCCGCCGTCACGACGCCGTTGGCGGCGGCGACCTGCGCCTCACCGTAGTCGGACTCGCGCGCCGCGCTCGCACCGTTGAGCCGCAGCGCATTGCGCCGCGCCTTCACCGCATCCTCAACGCGACCGAGCCGCATGTAGACCGGCGCGATTACCTCCCAGCCGCGACCATCCTCCGGATTGCGCTCCAGATGGGCCTCCACCTGCGTCACCAGGCTGTCGACCGAGCGGGTCTCGGCCGGCGTGCCGAGGCGCGCAGCGAGCGGTGCGCCGGGAAGATTGGGCGAGCCGGTCGCGAGGTACAGGCCGCCCGCGCCGAGCGGCAGCACCACCAGCGCGGCCAGCATGGCGGCGCGGCGACGCCCTTGGGCCGAGCCCGACGGGGGTGCTGGTGCCGTCGCCTCGGCGGCATGGATCAGGCGGCGCGCCACCTCGACACGCGCCGCCGCCGCCTCCGCGCCTCCGATCAGGCCGATCTTGCGGTCGCGTTCAAGCTCGTCGAGCTGATCCTGATAGACGGCGACGTCGCTGCCGGAACGCCGTTCCGTGGCACGACGGCCGAGCGGCCACAGCACCACGAACACGGCCGCCGCCGTCATCAACGCCAGGATGAGCCAAAATGCCATGCCGCTGCTTAGCGCTGCGCCTCCCCGACCGCAACGCCGGCAGGCGCCCCGAGAGCCTTTTTGGGAATGCGCAAGGCGGCTTGGATATCGCTCGGCACGTCCTTCGAGACGCGGTCCTTCGGACCGCTCCACAGCATGAGGAGGTGGTGCATGGCATACCCAAACTCCTCATGCTGAGGAGCGCGTTGGACACGCGCGCGTCTCGAAGCACGGCGAACGTCTGTCCACGCGCGCCAATTGTTCGGCGGAATGCTGCGTGCCGGCGAGCAGTGCGGTGGCCAGCTGATGCGAATAGGCCTGCGCCGGTTCCGGCACGAGGTCGTGGACGATCCACTCCCAGATCGGCATCAGGCAACCGCGTTCGATGCGCGCCGGGGGCAGGATTGGCCGCTCGGCCGACGCGGCCGCGGAGCCCTCAGGCGACCGGGGTCCAGCTGCCGTCAGGGTTGCGGCAAGCGATGCCCTGCGCCATGCGCGGACGGCCGTCGATATAGATCGTGTGGCTGTACTCGCGGCAGCTGCGACCGCCGGACGGGTACATCGGGCCCGGGACCACATTGCCGTAACGGCCGCTGTCCGGGTTGCGCCAGGCGACGGGGGTGCCGGGCTGCCCATAGGCCAGCGCCTGGCGCTCCGCCTCGTAGGCGCGCTGGCGGTCCGCATCGTCGAGCGCGGCCCCGATGGTGCCGCCGAGGATTCCGCCGGCCACCGCCCCGATCGTCGCGCCGGCGAGACGCCTGCCGACGCCCCCGCCCGCCACCGACGATCCGATGAGGCCGCCCGCAACGGCCCCGGCGACCGTGCCGGCATCCTGTCGCGGCCCGCCATAGGGATCCGCCGCGCAGGCCGCGACGAGCGCGCCCGCAAGCACGACAACGACTGGCGCGATGAGCTTCATCCCGGCATCATGAAACGTTGTGAGGCGCACAAAATTGGTTCGCTCAAGCTGGAACGCAGGAATGGGGCAAAACTCTGTTCGAGTGCAAGAATCCGGCAAGGCCGGAGTTTATCAGCGGCGAATCGGCCGGGTGACCGTTGATGATCGCGGACGACTGGGGTGGGAAAGTGCCTGCCGGCCAGGCCAAGCGCGCCCGAGGCCGGCGACCTCCGTCGGCCCGCGCCGGCGCAAAGCAGCCGCTCAGAGGGTGGAATCATGAATGATCGGATCGCTTGCGACGTTACGGCGGGGGTAGCCGATGTGCGCCTCGCGCGCGCGGACAAGATGAATGCACTCGACGAGGCGATGTTCCTGGGCTTGCTGGCGGTAGGCGAGCGGCTGACGGCGGAGAGCGGATTGCGTGCGGTCGTGCTGTCGGGCGAGGGGCGCGCCTTCTGCGCCGGGCTCGACATGGCGAGCTTTGCCGGCATGGCGGGAACGGGCGCGGGAAGGCACGAGGACAGGCTGGGACTACGGACGCTGAAGACGCGCACGCACGGCCTGGCCAACAGCGTGCAGCAGGTGGCTTGGCAGTGGCGTGAGCTTCCGGTGCCGGTGATCGCGGCCGTGCACGGCGTCGCGTTCGGCGGCGGCTTTCAGATCGCGCTCGGCGCCGACCTGCGCTACGCCGCGCCCGGCACGAAATTCTCGATCATGGAGATCAAGTGGGGCCTGGTGCCCGACATGGCCGGCACCCAGTTGATGCGCCACCTCGCGCGCGACGACTTGGTGCGCGAGCTGACCTATACGGGGCGGGTGTTCTCGGCGGAGGAGGCGCTCGCCTATGGGTTCGTAACCCGCCTCACCGACGATCCTCGCGCGGCAGCGCTCGAGGCCGCGCGCGAGATCGCCGGGAAGTCGCCGGATGCGATCCGCGCCGCCAAGCGCCTGCTCAATCTCGCTTCGACGTCCGACCCGGCGGCCGGCTTGGTGGCCGAATCGGTGGAACAGCAGACGCTGATCGGATCGCCGAACCAGCTCGAGGCGGTGATGGCGAATTTGGGAAAGCGCGAAGCGCGCTTTGTCGACGCCTGATCACCCCCCCGGCAGCACCAGTTCGGCGCGCAGACCGCCAATCGGCGCCGTCCCGAGCGTGAGCTCGCCGCCGTAGAGCCCGGCAAGTTCGGAGACGATCGAGAGGCCGAGGCCCCAGCCAGGCTTGGTTTCGTCGAGCCGCCGGCCGCGTTTTGCGACCCGCTCGCGCTCGGACGGCGACAAGCCCGGTCCATCGTCGTCGACGATGATGTGCACCGTCTGCGCCGCCTCCGGAGTCCCGGAGCGCCCCCCTATGACCTCCACGGAAACCCGCGACTGCGCCCATTTGCAGGCATTGTCCACCAGGTTGCCGAGCATCTCCTCCAGGTCCTGCTGCTCGCCCTGGAACCTGACTTTCTGGGATGCCTCGATGTCGATCGCGACCGCGCGGTCGCGGTGGATCTTCTCCATCGTACGCGCGAGCGCGGTGAGCACCGGCACCACCTCGGTGACCGTGCCGACAACGGGCGTCCGGGCGGCGAGCCGTGCGCGTTCGAGATGCCGCGCCACCTGCTCGCGCATGATGTCGATCTGCTCGCGCACCTTGGCAGCCAGCGTATCGTCGCCGCGCGCGGCTGCCTCGTTCATCATCACGGAGAGCGGCGTCTTGAGCGCATGTGCAAGGTTGCCGACGTGGGTGCGCGCGCGCTCGACGATGTCGCGATTGGCCTCGATCAGCGCGTTGGTCTCGCGCGCGAGCGGCGCGATCTCCTCGGGGAATTTCCCGGCCAGCCGCTCGGCCGAGCCGGAGCGGATCGCCGCGAGGCTCTCGGAAATACGCTTGAGCGGCGCCAGTCCGAACCGCACCTGGAACAAAGTTCGAGAGCAGGAGCACTGCCGCGAGCGCCACGAACGTGACAGCCAGCCACCCGTCGAAACCGCGGATCTCGTCGTCGATCTCGCCGGCATCGCCGGCGACGGCCACCAGGTAGCGGCCGTCCTCGCCCATGTCGATCGTGCGCTCGGCGAGCCGCAGACGCTGGTCCTCCGGGCCCTTGACGTATCCCTGCCGGGTGCCGCCAGGCGGCGCGGCGATGGGATCGGCGAGGCGCGGCAGGGCGCCGTCCCAAAGGGAGCGCGAGGAGCGCGTCTCGGGCTTCTGCGGATCGAGCCTGGTGACCTGCCAGTACCAGCCCGAAAGCGGCAGCTCGAACAGGGGCTCGCCGAGCGACTGCGGGAACTTGTCATCGGGCGTTTCGGGCGACGCGACGTCGGCGACCAGCGTCTTGAGATATACGTCGAGCCGGCGGTCGAACGCGCGCTCGACCGTCTGCCGGTAGATCGTCGACAGCACGATGCCGGTGATCAGCAGAATTGCCGCCGTCCACAGCATGGCCGTGAGGAACAGCCGGAGCGCCAGCGAATTAGCGCGCATTGCCGATCATGCACGCCGTCATGCCCGCGCTTGTCGCGGGCATCCACGTCTTGCTTCAAGGGCCGCAAGAAGAAAGACGTGGATGGCCGGGACAAGCCCGGCCATGACGGGAGAGAGCACGTGCGTTATCGCAAAGTTAGCGCGCATCGGGAGGGGTCAGGAGATAGCCGAGGCCCCGCACGGTCTGGATCACGTCGACGCCGAGCTTCTTGCGGATGCGCCCGACGAACACCTCGATGGTGTTGGAGTCGCGGTCGAAGTCCTGGTCGTAGAGATGCTCGACCAGTTCGGTGCGTGAGACCACGCGGCCGGTATGGTGCATCAGGTAGGAGAGCAGGCGGTACTCGTGCGAGGTGAGCTTGACCGGCGCGCCGTGGACGCTGACGCGCCCGGTGCGGGTGTCGAGCCGCACCGGACCGCAGGTGAACTCGCTCTTGGCGTGTCCGGCGGAGCGGCGCAGCAGTGCGCGGATGCGCGCCAAGACCTCTTCCATATTGAAAGGCTTCGGGACGTAGTCGTCGGCGCCGGTATCAAAACCCTGCACCTTGTCGCTCCAGCGGTCGCGCGCGGTGAGCATCAGCACCGGCATCGCGCGCCCCGCCCGCCGCCACGCTTCCAGCACCGAGATGCCGTCCATCTTCGGCAATCCGATGTCGAGGATCACCGCGTCGTAGGGCTCGGTCTCGCCGAGATAGTGGCCCTCCTCGCCGTCAAACGCGCGGTCGACCACGTAGCCCGCGTCGGTCAGCGCAGTGGCGAGCTGGCGGTTGAGGTCGGGGTCGTCTTCGATGACGAGCAGGCGCAAGGTGTCCTCCGGGTCACCGTCCGCCCAGGGGGCGGCCGGTCGCGGCATCGACGGTGACGCGGTGCACTTTGCCATCCCGCGCGAGCACTGTCAGCATGTAGACAAGCCCCTTGCGCTCGCAAAGCTGAGCGCGCACGACCTCGCCGCCGTGACGGGCAAGCGCAACCCGGATGGCGCGGGCAACCGGCACCGCCCCGTGGCTCGCGATGGCCGCGCGGCGCGCTTCGGCCGACAAGCACTGCTCGGGTTCGGCTGCAGCCGCCGGGCTCACTGCGGCCACCAGCAAAGCCGTCAGGGCAAGGAGTGACGCGGATGGCATGCCGCCCTCATAGGCCGGCGGGCATGAATCCGGGATGAATGCGCCGCCGCGTTGCGCTTTGCCCGCGCTATCCGAAGCCGCGAAAAGTCGCGAACGCCTCCAGCGGCTCGCGTGGGCTGCGCCAGCGGTTGATCGGCGCGTCGAGGTCGGCATGGCCGAGCGCCATGCCGCAGAAGAGCATGTGCTCGGGAGCAAGATCGAGCAAGGCGCCGACGGTCTTGTGCCAGAACGTCCAGGCCTCCTGCGCGCAGGCATGCAGGCCAAAACCGCGGGCGAGCAGCGTCACGGTCTGGATGTACATGCCGAGGTCCGACCATTGCGGCGGGCCCATGCTGCGATCGATCGTGAAGAACAGCCCGACCGGCGCGTCGAAGAACTGGTAGTTGCGGGCATACTGCCGGATGCGCCCGGGCCGGTCCTCGCGCGGAATGCCGATCGAGCGGTAGAGCAGCTCGCCGACGGCGCGGCGGCGGGTCTCGTACGGCTCCTTGAGCGGACGCGGGTAGATGTCGTACTCGGCGCCCTCGCCGAACGGCAGCTCGTCCGGCCTGCCCGCGATGTCGCGCTTGAGTTCCGCGAGCGGCTCTCCGCTAAGCGCGTAGACCCGCCACGGCTGCACGTTGCCGCCCGAGGGGGCACGCGTCGCGCGTTCCAGAATCTCGCGCACGGTCGCTTCCGGCACCGGCGTGTCGAGAAATGCCCGGCAGGAATATCGCGTCTCGACCGCCTCGCGCACGTCCATGCTCGCTCCTCCTCGCAGCCGCGCGAGCAGTGGCATGAACGATGGGAGGGGACAAGCGAACCCGCCGGCGCGCACGCTCAGGCTTCACCAGCTTGTCTGGATGAAGTCGATCGGCGCGGTTTGATCGCCGGCGAAGACCGCGGCTGTCAGCGGCCCGCCGAACACCGCGGCGGTGTCGATGTTCACTCGATTGGGGCGGACATCGGGGATGCCCGTGGTCAACGGCGTGTGGCCGTGAACGACGAGGCGGCCGTAGTCGCGGGGGTCCGAGAGGAACGGCTCCCGGATCCAGAGCAGGTCGTCCTCGTCCTGCGCGTCCAAAGGCTTGACGGGATTAACGCCGGCATGGACGAACAGTCGCCGGCCATCGTCGTGCGTGAGCGGCAGCGAGCGGAACCACGCGACATGCGCGGACGGCAGACTGGAGGCGCCCGCCGCATGATAGCTCCGCAGCGTCATGTCGCCGCCGTTCAACAGCCAGATGTCGACATCGGCATCGCCGTCGACCGCCGCCAGGGCCAGCGCTTCATGGTTGCCCATGAGACAGATGACCCGCGGCATCCGCGCCTGCAAATCGATCAGGTATTCGACCACCCCGCAGCTGTCCCGGCCCCGGTCGATGTAGTCGCCGATGAAGATGAAAGTCTTCGGTTGGTCGCCGGCGTCGCGCTCGCAGCGCACCATCAGGCTCCGCAGCTTACCGAGGGAGCCGTGGATGTCGCCGACGACGTAGGTCCTTGGCCCGGGCAGTATGGGCTTTTTGGGAGCGACTGCAGAAGCTCGAGCACGCTCTCGCAAGAGTTCCGCCATGACGCCACTCTAAATGACCGCCCTCTCCTGACAACATGGGTGGCTGACGGCGCGCAGGGCGAAGCCATCGTTGACTTTCTCGATCGGCTTCGGCGTAACGCGTCGATGACTCGCACGCTTGTCCGGGCTGTCGTTTGCCTCATCGCTTGCTCGGCGCCCGCCGCCGCCATGGTCGGCGGCGCACCGGCGGCATCGGGAGGTCCCGAACACCATGCGGTCTTGATCGTCGGGTCGCGCGGGTCGTCCTGCACCGGCACGGCGATCGCGCGCGACCTCGTGCTTACCGCCGCGCACTGCGTGCTGCCGGGCGCCGACTACAAGCTGGTGGAGTTCGACGCCGCGCGCCAGCCGGTGCTCAAGGACGTGGCTGCGATCGCGCGCCATCCGCGGTTCTCGCTGCAGACGCTGCTCGCGCATCGCGCGACCGCGGACGTCGCGCTCATCAAGCTCGCCGTGCCGTTGCCGGCGCAGATCGCGCCGGCGGCAATCAGTCCGCGGCCGGCGCCGCGGGATGCCGGAACGAAATTCCTGGTGGCCGGCTTCGGCGTCACCGTGCGCGGCGACGGCAGGACCGGGGGCACGCTGCGCACCGCCACGCTCGCCGCCACCGGGCGGCCGGGAGATCTGCAGCTTCGCCTGGTCGATCCCGCGACCAACGGCGCAAGTGCCGGGCTCGGCGCCTGCACCGGCAATTCCGGCGCCCCGGTGTTCGAGACGGTCGGCGATCGGTTGGCGCTCGTCGGCGTGGTGAGCTGGTCGACCGGCCCGAAGCTCGCCGAGGGCTGCGGCGGCTTGACCGGCGTCACGCCGCTGGCGCTCTACCGCGCCTGGATCGTCGAGACCGCGCGCAAGCTGGGGAGCTCCTTGTAGGCCACGCCAAGGGCACGCAAGCGCGCGGTGCGGCCCATGGTCACGCGCGGACGTGCGCGCACGCCGCTGCGCGGCGCTTGGTATCGGCACCTTTGCTCACCCTACGTACTTTTGGTAGCCTCCCCCGCGACGTCCGCCCCGGCCCTGACGGCCGCGAGAGCGTGGCGCACGCGACACGAGGAGGAGATTCCATGAGTGGCATGCTGTCCGACGAGGAAATTGCCGAGCTCACCCCATCCGAACTGGTCACCCACGCGACTCCCATCCCGACCGCCATCGTTGCGTCGGACGAGTTCTATCCCGACCCGCAGAGCGAGCAGCAGAAAGAGGTCGAGGCGCGCCTCTTGGCGATGGCCGACGACCTCGGCCAAAAGCAGGGGCTCGACCGCCGCCGCTTCTTCCAGACCGCGGCCGGCATGGCCGCGTCGTTCGTCGCCATGAACGAGGTCTACGGCCCGATCTTCGAGGTGTCGAAGGCGGAGGCCGCGACGCCGGCGATGGCGCAGGAGCGCGCCGGCGCGCTCAAAGACCAGTTCATCATGGACATGCACACGCACTTTTTGCGTGACGACACCCGCATCATGAACTTCGTCAACATGCGCAACGCGGTCGGCAAGGCCGGCTGGAACAAGACGCTGGCCGAGAAGGAGCAGACCATCGAGGACCTCAAGTACGGCAACTACATGAAGGAGATGTTCCTCGATTCCGACACCAAGATCGCGCTGATCTCGTCGGCGCCCTCCGACATCGAGCACGACTGGTTCCTCACCAACGAGCAGATGGCGGCGGCGCGCAAGAAGGTGAACGACGAGGCCGGCTCGCGCCGGCTGTTCGCGCACATGATCTTCACGCCCGGGCAGCCCGGCTGGCTCGACAAGCTCGACGCCGGCCTCGCGCTCAAGCCGGAATCGGTCAAGGGCTATACGATCGGCGACAACACCCACAAGAACCTGTCCAAGTATCCGTGGCGCATGGACGACGAGAACGTCGCCTACAAGGGCTACGAGAAGATGGTGGCGGCCGGCATCAAGAACGTCTGCGTGCACAAGGGCCTGTTCGCGCCGTCGGTCGAGAAGCAGTTCCCGCACTTGCGCGGCTTCGCCGACGTTGCCGACGTCGGCAAGGCGGCGAAGGACTGGCCGCAGCTCAACTTCGTGATCTACCACTCGGCCTACCGCCATGTCGGCGGCGACCCGAAGGTGGCGCTCGCCGAGTTCGAGCGCACGGGGCGCATCTCCTGGACTTCCGACCTCGCCGACATCCCGGCCGAGTACGGCGTCACCAACGTCTACGGCGACGTCGGGCAATTGTTCGCCACCACGCTGGTGACGCAGCCGCGCCTCAACGCCGCGCTGATGGGCATCCTGGTCAAGGGGCTCGGCGCCGACCACGTGTGCTGGGGCTCCGACGCGGTCTGGACCGGCTCGCCGCAGTGGCAGATCGAGGGCCTGCGCCGGCTCGAGATCCCGGAGGACATGCAGAAGAAGCACGGCTTCGCCCCGCTCGGGCAGGCGCCCGACAGTCCGGTGAAGACCGCGATCTTCGGCGGCAACAACGCCAAGCTCTACGGCATCCAACCCAAGCGCGCGATGCTCGACATCAAGGGCGACCGCATCACCGCCTGGAAGGCCGAGTACGAGCGGAACGGCGCGGAGCCGAGCCACACCCGCTACGGCTACGTGCACCCCAGCGTCGCGCAGTTCCCGCACGAGCTGTTCGCGTAGCCGCGCGGTTACACTCCTCGCAATGACGGGGAGGCCCCGTCATTGCGAGCCGAAGGCGAAGCAATCCAGCAGCCCGCCCTGCGGCGGACGGCACTGTTCATCCGTTCGAATCCCGACTTGAACCCGCCTGCTTTGTGAGCAAGGGTGTGGCATCGCCTGTTCGGGGGATCATTCGTGACTCGATCCATGCTCAGCCGCCGCGGCCGCAAGTCCGCACTCGCTTCCGCCGCAGTTGCCGTCGCGGCGCTCGCCATTCTCGCCACCACGCCCGATGCCTCGGCGATCGTGCGCGGCAAACCGGCCGGATCGATCGCGCGCCACGTGGTGCGCGTGGTGATTCCGGGCGGCTGGTGCTCCGGGACCGTGGTCGGCCGCCAGGCCATCATGACCGCAGCGCACTGCCTCGCCGGCGGTGGCGCGTACGTGGCGGCAGCAGGGCGGAGGATCGCGATCGCCTCGACCTCATATGCGGGCGAGGACACGGTCACGGTGCAGCTCGCCGAGCCGCTGCCGTCATCGCTTGCGCCGATCCGGGTCGGCGGCGGCTCCGGCGGCGGCGACCTGATCATCGCCGGCTACGGCACCCCGATCGAAGGCGTGAAGCCGCGCGCTGCCGGCCTGCGCGAGGCGCGGGTGGTGGCGGAAAGCGGCGGCTATGGGGGGCTGGTCGATCCGGCGCGGCGCGGCGAGGTCGGCGCCTCCGCCTGCATGGGCGATTCCGGCGGCCCGGTGGTCCGCCGCGACGCCAACGGCTACGTGCTGGTCGGCGTCATCACCAAGGCGTCGCGCTACTCGCCGACGCACGCCTGCGGACACATGACTCACTACACCTCAGTTTCGGGTGGCGGCTTCGGCGCCGAGACGGAAGCAACCACCGCCGAGACCCACGCCACCGGCCGGGTGCACCGCCACCGTAACGCCAAGCGCAAGCGCTGACGCGGCGCGCTAATCCTTCCCGAATTGTGCCGCTCGGAAGAGACGCGCGGGATGCGCGCCGTGCTAGGGCACTGGCGCACCGGCTGGCGATCGCGCGGGCGCTGCGCTCTTGCTCGTGGGCGGCGCAATAGCAACGCCCGGTTTGCATTGACCGTGGCGGCATCCTCCATCAGGCTGATCGGCGGGGCGCGAGCGCGCGGGCGCCCCCAACGATACGAGGGAGGAACCGATGAACAAATGCACCGCATTGCTGGCAGCGACGTCGGCGCTCGCCGCGGTCGGCCCGGCAGCGGCCGACATCAAGGTCAGCGACGCGCTGGTCGCCGGCGGCAACCTGGTGATCTCCGGCTGGACCGACCGCGCCAATCACCTGGTCATCCTTGACGACAGCTACAGCGTGACCGCCGACGGCCGCGGGCGCTTCCGATTCAACATCATCTATTTGCCTCCGAGCTGCATCGGCACGCTCAAGGTCGGCAACGAAACGCAGCGCGCCGTGATCGCCAATTGCGGGCCGACCGGCCCTGCTGGCCCGAAAGGGGAGGCTGGCGCGGCAGGCGCCCCCGGCGCCGCCGGAGCGCGCGGTCCGGCGGGCCCCGCAGGCGCGCCAGGAGCATCCGGCGCGCCAGGCCCGAAAGGCGATACCGGCTTCGCCGGCGCGCAAGGTCCGCGCGGCGAGCCGGGCACAGCCGGCGAGCGCGGCGCGGCCGGCGCGGCGGGTCCACCCGGCCCGGCGGGGCCGCCGGGGCCGCGAGGCGAAGCCGGCGCGCGCGGACCCGCCGGGCCAGCCGGTCCGAAGGGTGATGCCGGGCCGCCCGGCCCGAAGGGTGATGCGGGGCCGGCAGGTGCAAAGGGTGAGGCCGGGCTGCCAGGCCCGAAGGGTGAGGCCGGACCGCCAGGTCCGGCCGGCCCCGCCGGGCCGCCCGGGCCGCAGGGCGAGCCGGCCGCACGGCCGCAGTAGCGGCCGCCGCCTTCCGCTTGCTTTGCTCGCATGTCGTGAAAGGTGCCGACTCTGTCATTGCCGGGCGAGCGGCGTCGCCCCGCCTGCGGCTCGTCGCCGTGACGATTTCCGTTGCGCGCGATCGAGCGCTACCAACCGCCTGAATCAGCGAAGGCGAAGCTCGCGTGTCACCGGCCCGTTCGCGGGCGTTTCGGCGAACCGGGATCGTTGGCCGGCGCGCGCCGTGCGCTTTGCCGCAGCGCGGATTTCAGATCGGTCGGACGGCCATGCTTCTTGAGCAGGTCGCCGAACGCCTCGGCGGCCAGCTCCTGAAAATCCTTCATCGTGTCGCGCGCCAACAGGTTGACGGCGTGCCAAGTCTCGTCGTCGAACTGGACGCGCTTGCCAACCATCATCGTGACCGCGGTCGCCGGTCGCCCTTGTCGCCCTGGCCGGGCGTCGCCACGGTCTTGGCCGTGGTGCGCCGGTCGGCGGCGAGCGACCGGCCGACGTCGTCGCTCTCCTTGAACCGCCCGCGCGCGCCGCGGCGGACGTATCGCTTGTCGGTTCCGGTTTCGATCAGCTCGCGGTTTGCCATGGTGTGCTCTCCGGCATGACCTCGTACAACGACGGACGCGGCGTGGCGGTTCCCACGTGGCAGGTCTGCGCGCGGCAGCCGCGCACGGTGCGAGCCTCTCGTGAGCGATTCGTGCGGCGTTGCGTTTCGTCAGCGCATCCTGTATCGGCCGCCGGTGCTTCTCGGGCTCTGGGGCGCGGCCATGCGCACGCTTGCTTTGGGGACGGTCGCCGCCCTCGGTGCGATTTTTGCAGTCTTGAGCGGCTCGGCCGCCGCGGCCGAGATGCAGCCCGGGATGTGGCGGTTCACGCAGACCACCGTCGGCGCGAGCGGGCGCGAGCGCCGAGCCGCACCACCCGCTGCGTCCCGCCGGCCGAAGCCGGCGACCCGGTGCGCTTCTTCGCGCCCCGCTCGCGCGGCAGCTGCGAGCTCATCGAGAACTCCTCGTTCGGCAGCCGCATCTCCTCGCGCATCCGCTGCACGGTCGGGCCGGCAACCCGGGAAGTCGTCACCGCAATCTCGTTCGACGGCCCGGCGCGCATGACCATGACGACCACGGTCGCCACCTCGGCCGGCGGCAAGAGCGCCTCGGCGAGCGTGCGCGGTGAGGGCGTGCGCACCGGCGATTGCCGGTGAGGTGCGCGCCCGCGTATGGGGTGGGTTAGCTGAAGGCGTAACGTGCGATGCGGGATACGTTCGCTATTCGGCCCGCCGCGCTACTGCGTCGCGGGTGCGGCACCCGGCAAGGGGACCGCGTCCTGCTCCATCTCGATCGCCGTCTGCGCGGTCACCGGCGCATCGGCTGACGCATCGGCGTCGGCGATCTCCAGGGCGGCGACGAACGATTCGAAATGCGCCCTGGCCTGCGCCCGCTCGGTGGCGACCGCGCTCACCTTGACCAGTATCGTTCCGATGTAGAGGTCGCCGCGCACCCGGTATCTGACCTGCCCAGCGCCGACCCGCTTCGAACTCGCCGACGATGGCCGGATAGCCACGCACGTCCGTGACGCGGGTCGACAGCGAGGTGATCCTCTCGTTGCCTTCCGACGTCACTTCCAGCACGGTGTCCTGCGCCTTGGCCTGGGCGGCGAACAGCTTCGCCGATTGCTCCAACGCCTTGCGGTCGGGATTGCGCGTCGGGCTGCGCTGCATAAGCACGGAGACGCTCGCCCGCCCCGGACAGGCCATCGGCCGACAGAGCCAGATGCCTGCGCGCGAGTTCGGCGGCGGAGCGAACCGCCCAGTCATGCGGACGCCCGACCACTTGTTGCGGTCGGGATTCGCGAGCTTTATCCGCGTGGACGACGGCGCAGGTTCAACCACAATTCCGCCGACGGTAGCGCTCGGCCCCGTCGTCGCGCAGCCTGCGAGACCGAACCCGGCCAGGGCGGCCGCCATCCACAATCCAACGCTCACCATCGCCCCCTCGCCCGCGCCCGCGCGGGTACTCAAAGCCCTCGGAGCACCCGTTTAACGTGCCCCGCCCGAAGGGAATAGGGATTTCGCGTTAAGCGAGCGTGAAGGCGCTCCCTTCTTCGATGGCGGAGCAAAGCGAACCCCCGCCCGGGCCGCATGCCCGCCGCCCGTAGCCGGCCATTGCTGCTGCGGTCCGCATGCGCCACATTGCGCCCGCCGGGCCCCGATGCTGCAATCCTCTCCGCATTCCGTCGAATCAAGATCGTCCTGGATCATCGCGAGCGTGTCGCTCGGCATTTTGGCATTCTCGTTCGGGGCGCCGTGGATCACCACGGTCGCGCTCAAGGAGATCGCCGACGGAGGCCGACGGACTGCGCTCGGTGCCGTCGCTTGCGGTCTCGCTGGTGTGGTTCGGCTCCGGCCTCGGTGGCATCGCCATGGGGCAGATCGCGGAACGCATCGGCATCCGCTGGACCGTGATGTTCGGCGCCACCATGATCGCGCTCGGGCTCCTGCTCTCGACCTACGGCCCGCCCTGGCCGCTCTATATCGGTCACGGCCTGCTGATGGGCCTGCTCGGTCTTTCCGGCATCAATGCGCCGCTCTACGTCTATGTCACCCGCTGGTTCGACCGGCGGCGCGGCTCGGCGCTCGCGCTGATCTCGAGCGGCACCTACGTCGCCGGCGCGTTCTGGCCGCCGGTGTTCGAACGCGCGATCGCCTATGCGGGCTGGCGCCAGGCGATGATGGCATACGCGGTGTTGCAGCTCGTCATGATCGTGCCGCTGGCGGCGGTTTTCCTCAAGAGCCCGCCCGAACTGCCGCCACCCGTGCTCGCCGGCGCCGCCGGCAGCGAGCGAGCGCGGGTGCTCGGCTGGCCGCCCAACGCGGTATTCGCACTGCTGATGGCGGCGATCTTCATGTGCTGCGTGCCGATGTCGATGCCGCATAGCCACCTCGTCGCGTTCTGCACCGATCTCGGCATCAACGCGGCGCACGGCGCGCTGATGCTTTCGGTGCTGCTCGGCGCCGCCTTCTTCAGCCGGCAGGTCTGGGGCCTGATCTCCGACCGTATCGGGGGCCTGCGCACCGTGCTGATCGGCTCGGTCGCGCAGGCGTTCGGCATGACCGCCTTCCTGCTGACCCAGAATGAGGTCGGCCTGTTCGCGGTCTCGGCCGCGTTCGGGCTGGGATTCTCCGGCCTCATTCCGGCAACCGTGCTGGCGGCGCGCGAATTGTTTCCGGCACGCGAGGCGGCGTGGCGCATGCCGGCGCTGCTGCTGTGCAGCGCCAGCGGCATGGCCACCGGCGGCTGGCTCGCCGGCGTCCTCTACGACCAGTTCGGTTACTACGGGCCGGCCTTCGCGGCCGGCATCGCGGTCAACCTCCTCAACTTCGCGATCATCGCGCTCCTGGTCAGCCGCCAGCGGGCGACAGCGCAGGCCGCGTAACTCCGTCAGGCGCGCCGTGCCCACGCGGACACGGTCGCGGACGTGGGCACGCGCCGCTTTGCAGCGCTTTGCCCACCCTACATTTGCAAGATCGGCTATACTCCGACCATGAGCCGCGCCTTCGTCAAGGAGCAGGACGGCCGGGAAGCCGAGGAGCTTCCCGATCGGCCGGTCTCGCCGCATGAAAATTTCGTCACGCCGGAAGGACTGGCGCTGATCGAGGCCGCGCACGATCGCGCGCATGCGGAGCACGCCGGCGCGCTCGCATCCGACGACCGCGCGAGCCTCGCGCGCGCGGCGCGCGACTTACGTTATTGGGCGGCGCGGCGCGCGAGCGCTCAGGTGCTCCCGGCGCCGCCGGATACGGTGCAGGTCCACTTCGGCTCGACGGTGACGATTAAGCGCGACGACGGGCGTCGACAGACCTTTCGGATCGTCGGCGAGGACGAGGCCGAGCCCACGCGCGGCACGCTCTCCTATGTGGCGCCGCTCGCCCGCGCGCTGATGGGCAAGGAAGTCGGCGACGTCGTGCCGATGGGCGAGGCCGAGGCGGAGATCGTCGCGATCGCGTGACGGTTCACCTTGGGCGGCCGCCCCTACGCGCTCACGGCTGGCGCAGCGCCGCCTTCAGCAGGGCCGCCAGGCGGTAGCCGGCCTTGTGGAGCTGCTTGCCCGCGGTGTCGCTTGCGTCGTCGTGGTAGGTCTGGTCGAGCGCGATCCCCCACTTGCAGGCGACCGTTCGGCTCGGGAACGGCGGCGGCCCGGCGCGCACCTCCCCGCTGATGTCCGGCTTATACGCCCTCACCGCGAGCGGCATGATCTCGGCCACCCATTGCTGCGGCCAAGTCTCCGCGTCACCCGAGGTTTCCCATCCGGCCGGCGGCGCGGCAGCGAGCTTCCTGGCGAACGCCGCCTCGTCCCCGGCAACCCCTTCCTTGCCCATGGCGTTGGCGCCGGCCACGACATCCCAGTAGAGATGCAAATTCTTGATCCCGCCGACCGCCTCCTCCAACGCGATGAAATTGCCGCCCGCCGTCGTTTGATATTCTTCGTTGGAGTTGTTGGGATTGATCCGTTTCTTGCAGGTATTGTCGAAATAGACCTGCCCGACATGCAGCGGTTGGTGGATGTCGCCCACGAGGTGTGCGAGCAGCCAGACCGCTTCGGTGTTGGTCAGCTCCACCTCGTGCTTGCGGAAATTGCTTTTGCCGCGCAGCTGCCGGACGGTGTGGACGAGCATCTGCACGACGTCGGATTCCGCCGTTCCGACCTTGCCGGCGCGGTAGGCTTCCTCCGGCAGCGGATTGTTGATGAAGTGGAACGACGGATGCACGAGATTGCGCAAGACGTATTCGATTTCCTCCGGCGAGGCGCGGCGCCCGCAGAACTCCGGCTCGTCTTTCGCGCAGTCGGGGTAGACTGCGACCTCGCCCAGGCTTCTCTGCATGGCGTGGCCGTCAGCGTCCTTCCCGAGCAGTTCCTTCACCTTCTGGTACGTCTCCGGGTCGTCGCGCTGCAGCACGATGTCGGCGATGGCGCCAACAATGCGGTGTCCCGGATAGTCCCACGCCATTGCCGGGACCGGCATGACCCCGATGAAGCCCACGACCGCCGCGACTTGAACTCCGCTCCGCACGGCATCCCTCCTATCGATCAGTCCCTGCGCCTGCGCGCGCCGCCCGCCCGCAAGTGACTCTCGCGGAACATCGCATCAGTTTACCCAAAGTAGTTGTTAAGTCAAAGCCATCAGTTATAGTTGTAGTCTATGGGTACGGGCAAGACGAACGCAGCGGCCACCAGCGCTACATGGCCGCTCGCTACCGCCCCTCGGCCAGCCGCTCGGCGAAATAGCCGACGGTGCGGGCATAGACGCCCGACTTGTTCCACTCGCGCAGGACGGAAAAATTGTGCGTGCCGTCGTCCCAGGGCTGGCCGCGCCGCCAGCCGTAGCCGCGCAGGTAGTTGGCGGTCGAGGCGAGCACGTCCGGCACGCTGCGGATCAGGTCGCGCCGGCCGTTGCCGTCGAAATCGACCGCAAACTTGATGTAGGAGGACGGCAGGAACTGCGTCTGCCCGAGCTCGCCCGCCCAGGCGCCGCGCATCTCGGCGGGCGAGAGATCGCCGCGCTCGAGGATGCGCAACGCATCCAGAAGCTCGGCCTGGAAGCGGTCGGTGCGGCGGCAGTCATGCGCAAGGGTCGCAAGCGAGCGGATCGCCGACATGTTGCCGGTGTTGGCGCCGTAGTCGGTCTCCAGGCCCCAGATCGCGACCAGCACGGCGGGCGGCACCCCGTACTGCGCCTCGATGCGGCTGAGTAGCCCGGCATGCTGCGCCAGCATGCGCTGGCCTTTCGGGATGCGACCGCCGACCCGGCGTCGCACGAACTCCTCGAACGAGAGATTGAAATGGCGCTGGTTGCGGTCGAGCGAGAGCACTTTCGGGTCGTGGCTCACGCCGGCGAGCGCCGACCCGATGGTCCGCTGCGAGATGCCCTTGCCGGCAGCCTCGCGCTTGAACGTCTCGAGCCATTGGCCGAAATCGCCGCCACAGGGCGCCGCGCGCGCCACGGTGCCAGCGCTCACACAAGCGAGCAGCAGCACGGCCGGTAGCCGCCACATGATCATTCGCATGAATCGCTTATAGCCGATGTCGAGCCTACGCGCGATCAGCGGTGGCGAAGCACCGTCTGCTCAGGTCGCCGCCGCGGCGGTCTGCAACGCCGCCGGCACCGGCGGGCGCCGCTCGCACCAACCGGTCGCCTCGCAATAGGCATGCGCAATGCGGTAGAGCATCGGCTCATCGAACGCCTTGCCGGCGATCTGCATGCCGAGCGGGAGGCCGGCAGCGGAGAACCCCGTCGGCACCGCGAGCGCCGGGGTGCCGGTGACGTTGAACACGATGCGGGCCTGCCGCTCGTAGGTCTTCGCCACCATCTCGGCGTCGTCGATCCGGCACGGCGGGTCGTGGCTCGAGACCGTCACGACCGCGTCGAGGTCGCGCATCGCTTCCGCGAACGCGTTGCGCAAGACGGTGCGCATCCGATTCGCCGCGATGTACTGCCCGGCCGTCGTGTTGGTGCCGCGCATCAGCTTCTGGCGCGTAATGGCGGCGAAATCGCCCGGCCGCTCGATGATATCGCGCTCGTGCAGCGCGTAGGATTCGCCGTTCTGGATCGTGCGCCCGCAGTGCCGCCATGTTTCCAGCGGCGAGAGCCGCACCGGGCAGACCTGCGCGCCGAGCCGGCGCAGCACGTCGACCGCTTGCTCGATGGCGCGCACCTGCTCGGCGTCGGCGACCAGATCCTCGCGGTAGAAGTGCTCGATCACGCCGATGCGCAAGCCGTCGATGCCGCGGCGCAGATCGGCGACGTAGTCGCGTTCCGGCGCGCGCACGCTGTTGGGATCGGCCGCATCGTGGCCCGCCATCGCCTGCAGCAGGAGGGCGTTGTCCTCGACCGTGCGCGTCATCGGACCGACGTGGTCGAGCGAGTCCGCGAGCGGGAACACGCCCGCGCAGCTCACCAGGCCGAAGGTCGGCTTCATGCCGACGATGCCGCACGCCGTCGCCGGGTTGCGGATCGAGCCGCCGGTATCGGTGCCGAGCGTTGCCGGCGCGAGCCCGGCCGCAAGCGCCGCGCCCGAGCCGCTCGACGAGCCGCCGGGATGCCGCGTCAGGTCCCAGGGGTTGCGCGCCGGCGGCCAGGGCAGGTCGAAGGCCGGCCCGCCATAGGCGAACTCGTGCAGCGCGAGCTTGCCGATCAGCACGGCGCCGGCGGCGCGCAGCCGCGCGATCACGGTCGCATCGGCCGTCGCCCGGTGATCCCGGCGCAGCTTCGAGTGGCAGGTGGTGGCAAGCCCGGCGACGTCGATCAGATCCTTGGTCGCATAGGGGATGCCGTGCAGCGGCCCACGCCATTGTCCCTGCGCGATCTCGGTCTCCGCCGCCTTCGCTTCGGCGAGCGCGCGGTCGGCCGTGACCAGCAGGAAGGCGTTGACGGCAGGATCCACCCGTTCGATTCGGTCGAGCAGAGCCTGCGTCAGCTCGACCGGCGACAATTCGCGCGCGCCGATGCGGCGCGAGGCTTCGGCAAGCGACATGTAGGCGAGGTCGGTCATGTGGGTGTCGCGTGGTTCACTTGTAGGGTGGGCAAAGGCGCGCGGACGCGCGCCGTGCCCACGCGGTGCGCTGTACGTGGGCACGCGCCGCTTCGCGGCGCTTTGCCCACCCTACATTATTCAATGCAGGCTCGGCATCTTCAGGAACCGGTTGCGGTCGCCGGAAGTGATACGCACCGGGAAGGTGCGGCCGTCGCGATAGATCGTGAGCGGCACCTCCACGCCGGCATCGCCCAGCGACCAGACCTTGCGGAACAGCGCCGCGAGGTCGTTCACCTCGGTGCCCGCCACCGCCAGCACGATGTCGCCCTGGCGCAGGTCGGCGCGTTGCGCCGGCCCGCGGCTCGCCAGTCCGACGATGACGAGCCTGTTCTCGATCTCGGTGGCATAGAGGCCGAGCCACGGCCGCGGCGGGTTGTTGGTGCGGCCGCGCGTCAACAGGTCATCGAGGATCGGCTTCAAGAGATCGATCGGCACGATCAGGTTCATGTGCTCGCCCTGCTCGCCCGCTTGCGCGCGCTGCAGCTGCAGCGAGCCGATGCCGAGGAGGTCGCCGGCGCGACCGATCAGCGCCGTGCCGCCCCAGTTGGGGTGCGCAGGCGCGGTGAAGATCGCCTCGTCAAGCACGTACTCCCAGTACCCGGCGAACTCCTGCTTGCCGACGATCTGCGCCGCCACCGAGCGCGCGCGGCCGCCGGCGCCGCCGACCACCACGCGATCGCCCGGTTGCGCCGCGCTCGAATCGCCGAACTCAAGCGCCGGCAGTTCGAGCCGGGCCAGTGCCTGCACCAGCCCGAAGCCGGTCGCCTGGTCGTAGGCCAGCACGTGGCCGGGCACCGGGCGGCCGTCGCTGAGATGCAGCCACACCGATTCCGCCTCGGTCACCAGATAGCCGATGGTCAGCACGAGACCGTCGCCGCGGATCAAGACGCCGTTGCCGGCACGTTCGGTGCCGAGCGTCTCGGCCGTGAAGGCGTCCGACGGAATGATCGCGCGCAGGGCGACCACGGCGGCCAGCGCGCGCTCGAGGTCATAGTCGTAATCCTGCGCCTTGGGCTGCACGGCAGCCGGCACCTTCCATTCGGTCAACGAAGCCATCGTCAGCTCCTTCGCATCCGGGCGGTGTCGCGTCCGGACCGCGGGATGATAAGGTCACATGTCGTCGAGCGGTACAGGGATTCAAGATGCGCCTCAAGGACAAGATCGCGATCGTCGTCGGCGCCGGCCAAAGTCCCGGCGAAGGCATGGGCAACGGCCGCGCCACGGTGCTGCGCTTCGTGCGCGAGGGTGCGAAGGTTCTTGCCGTCGACAACCGGCTCGCCTCGGCGGAAGAAACCGCCGCCATGGCAGCGCAGGAACGCAACGGCGAATGCGTGCCGCTGGCGGCGGACGTCACCAAGGAGCCGACGCTCGCCGCCATGGTATCCGCAGCACGCGAACGCTGGGGGCGCGTCGACGTCCTGCACTATAACGTCGGCGTAAGCATCGCCGGCGGCGACGCGGCCGTGACCGAGATCACCGAGGAGGCGTTCGACCGCATCTCGGCGATCAACCTGCGCGGCGCCGTCATGGCGGCAAAGCACGTGCTGCCGGTGATGCGCGCGCAACAGTCGGGCGTGATCATCAACATCTCCTCGATCGCGGCCTGGGAGCAGTACCCTTACGTCGCCTACAAGGCGACCAAAGCGGGCATGATCGCGTTCACCCAGCAGCTCGCCATCCAGAACGCCGAGCACGGCATTCGCGCCAACGTCATCCTTCCCGGGCTGATGGACACCCCGATGGCGGTCGATACCCGTGCCCGCGTCAGCGGCAAGAGCCGCGCCGAGGTCGCCGCGCAGCGCGACGCGCGCGTGCCGCTGCGCCACAAGATGGGCACCGCCTGGGACGTCGCCAACGCCGCGCTGTTCCTTGCCTCCGACGAAGCCGGATTCGTCACCGGCGTCGCGCTGCCGGTAGACGGCGGCTCGATGGTTCGGATCGGAGCCGGCTGAACCGCGGACCGGTACACGTTTGCGGCTGCCGTCCGGCGCGGCGAGTCGCTTGCAACGCGGCGGGGCGCATACCGCAGATTGCCGTGGCGGTTTTGGCGCAATAGCATGCCATCCCTGAACCGGACGCGGCAGTTCGGTCGAGAGGGGGAGATCATGGCCGATTTCCAGGAAGTCAAGACGAAGGCGCATGCGCTGCTCGGCGTGCCGCCCGCGCGTTCCGCGGCAATGGCGGCCGGAGGATCGCCGACGGCGTTCGCGGCGGCCGCCTCCGGCGCGGCAAGGACTTCCCCGTCCTCCCGCTTCAGCCCGTTCCGGGACGACGACCTGGAGGAGGCGACCGAGCTAGCTGCGGCGTTCATGCGCATTGCGCGTGAAGCGCCCGGCAGCCGCACGGACAAATTCGATGCCGTCGCCGACGAGGCGAGCCGGCAGGAGAAGCAGCGCGATCCGGGGCTCGTGCGGCACGCCTTGCTGCTGTTCATGACGCATGACCCGGTGGGGCGCGCGGTGCCGATCCCAACCCTGATGCGACGCTCGATCGCACCTTCGCGGGCTGCGCCGCCGTCAGCCGCCGCTGTGGGACCCGGCCCCACCCCGCCCCCAGTCGGCTTCAATCTCGGCGGCGGTTCGACGCCTCCCGAGAACCAGATCGACTGGTTCCGCGAAGATCCGATGTGCAACGAGCATCACGAACACTGGCATCTCGTCTATCCGCGCCGCGGCGTGCCGCAGCCGGACGGCTCGCGGTCGCTGCGCGCCCGGCACGGCGAACTGTTCTTCTACATGCACCGACAGATGCTCGCGCGCTACGATGCGGAGCGGATCGCGTTCAGCGACGTCGGCCCGGTGCAGCCACTCGACAACTATCGCGCGCCGATCCCCCAGGGATACGATCCAGGCCAGCTCGCGGTCGGCGACCAGACGTTCGTGCCGCGCGCGGCTGGCACGGCGGTGAGCGACATTCCGGCCGGCCCGGGCTTTCCGCGGCCCTATACGGTCCTCGATCACGAATGGCGCCGCGACCGCATATTCGACGCGGCGCACAGCGGTCACCTGCGCAAGAACGACGGCAGCCTACAGAAGTTGGCCGGGCATGCCGGTACTGACCTGCTGGGCAAGACCAACGAGAACACCATTGGGAGCGTCTCCGGCGCCAATCCGTGGAGCTACTATGGCAACCATCACGGCATGGGCCACCTGTTGATCGGCGCCGCCAACCCGAAGGGCGACGGTGTCATCGTCGGTACCGGGACGGCGATCCGCGATCCCGCTTTCTGGCGCTGGCACAAGCATATCGACGACATCAACTTTGCGTACCAGGAAGCCCAGGAGGCGCACCGCTTTACCGACGCGCCGGCAGTCATGTTCCGCAAGCAGGCCAACGAAAGCGACGACCTGATCCTGTGTCTGGCCCGCGATATTCCGGGCATCGACGCGGCCGACTTCGACTTCGGACCGATGGCACGCCATGCGTTTGGCGACACGCCGGAGCCGAACGAGAACCGCAACTGGAGTACAACGGCGGCCGGCAACGAAATCAAGTTCAGGTTCGATGGCAAGCAGCAAACGCTCAAGACCACGCGCGACCTCCTGACCGAGATGCGGGTCGGCCAGTTCAAGCTCACCAACGGGCAGATCTACAGCTATCCGTATCTGTACCACGAACCGTTCTTCTATGCGTTGCGGGTCGAGAACCTCGCATCGACTCGGACGCAAGTGACCGTCCGGCTATTTCTTGCGCCGACGCAACCCGACCAGCAGGATCCCAGCGCCGACGCTCGGCTCAACGACCGCCGGGTGTGGATCGAGATGGACAAGTTCACCCACACCATCGGCCCGCGCGCGCGTGCGGTGATCGTGCGCTCGGACAAGGATTCTTCGATCATCCGCCGGCCGGCGATCGTCGACCCGAAGGAAGTAGCCGATATCGACGACATCGGCGAGCGCCCTCCCGAGGCGGTCTTTTGCGAGTGCGGCTGGCCCTATCACCTGCTGCTCCCGCGTGGCACCACGGCGGGAATGCCGTTCAAACTGGTTGCGATCCTCACCGACGGCAGCAGGGATGCAGTACCGCAGCCCGGCAAATGCGGCTCGATGAGTTTTTGCGGAGCCGCCGAGGACTATCCCGACCAGCGACCAATGGGATACCCCTTCGACCGCCCACTAGCGCTTCCCGTGGCGACGATGGTCGCGGCGCACGCCAATATGGCGATGCGCTCGGTCACGATAACGTGCCTGCGGCTGTAGCCGCGCGCAAACAAGCCTCCTTCGGCCTCGCCGCAGAACCCCGGGGAGTTCGGATAGCATCTTCGGATAGCATCTAAGGTATCAGCCGTGCCCACTCCGCCGAAGACGGCTCCCTACGGCGCCTGGAAATCCCCGATCACCTCCGACCTGATCGTCGCCCAGACGATCACGCTGGCCGACGTGCGGCTCGACGGCGGCGACATCTATTGGCTGGAGGGTCGGCCGCAGGAGCAAGGCCGCAACGTGGTCGTACAGGCCGGCGCCGGCGACGCGCAACCTGCCGACATCAACCCGCCGCCGTTCAATGCGCGCACGCGCGTGCACGAATACGGCGGCGGCGCATGGACGGTCGCCGGCGGCACCCTCTATCTCTCCAACTTCGCCGACCAGCGCCTCTACCGTCTGCCGCGCGGCGCCAGCGTGCCGCAGCCCTTGACCGGCATTCCGCCGCGGCCGGCCGCCTGGCGCTTCGCCGACGGCCTCATCGACCAGCGCTGCAATCGGTGGATCGGGGTGCGCGAGGATCACACCGCGACCGGATTACCCGAGAACACGCTCGTTGCCGTCGACCTCGCCAGCCCCGATGCCGAGGCCGGACGCGTGCTCGTGCGCGGCCACGACTTCTTTTCGTCCCCGCGGCTCTCGCCCGACGGTAGCAAGCTCGCCTGGCTGGCGTGGGACCTTCCCGACATGCCGTGGGACGGCACGGTGCTCTATCTCGCCGCACTCGCCGCCGACGGCACGGTCGCCGGCGCGCCCCGGGCGATTGCCGGCGGGCGCACGGAGTCGATCTTCCAGCCCGAATGGTCGCCCGACGGCGCGTCGCTGGTGTTTGTGTCCGACCGTTCGGGCTGGTGGAATCTCTACCGCTACGACCTCGCCGGCGGCACGACCGAGTGGCTGGCGCCGCGCTCCGCCGAGTTCGGCCAGGCGCAATGGGCCTTCGGCATGTCGACCTACGCGTTCGCGGGGCCGAGGTGCATCGTCTGCAGCTACTCCGAGGCCGGCCTCGGCCATCTCGCGGTCATCGACCTCGCGAGCAAAACCTTGCGACCGCTCGACCTGCCGTTCACCGAGTTCGGATCGGTGCGCGCCGACGGCGACCGCGCCGTGTTCCTGGCCGCCTCCCCGACCTTGCCTGGTTGCGTGGTCGCGCTCGACCTCGCTTCCGGCGCGCATCGCGTGCTGAAGAAATCGACCGACCTGCTCGATCGCGCCGACCTGGCGCTCGCGGACTACCTGACGACGGTAAGGTCGGTCGAATTTCCCACCACCGACGGCAATACCGCCTACGGCTTGTACTATCCGCCGCGCAATCCCGATTACGCGGCGCCCGCGGGCGAGAAACCGCCGCTGCTCGTGAAGGTGCACGGCGGCCCGACCGCGGCGGCCTCAAGCGCGCTGTCGCTGCGCACCCAGTACTGGACCAGCCGGGGCATCGCGGTGCTCGACGTCAACTACGGCGGCTCGACCGGCTACGGCCGCCCCTATCGCGAGCGCCTGCATCGCAACTGGGGCGTGGTCGACGTGGACGATTGCGTCAACGGCGCGAAATATCTCGCCCGGCAGGGACTCGTCGATGACGCGCGCTGCGTCATCACCGGCGGCAGCGCCGGGGGCTACACCACGCTCGCGGCGCTCGCCTTCCGCGATTTCTTCGCCGGCGGCGCCAGCCATTTCGGGGTAAGCGACCCGGCCGCGCTTGCGCGTGACACCCACAAGTTCGAGTCGCGCTACCTCGACTGGCTGATCGGCCCCTATCCGCAGGAGGAAGCACTCTACCGCGCGCGCGCCCCGGTCCATCACGCCAACAGGATTTCGAAGCCGGTGATCTTCTTCCAGGGCGACGAGGACGCCGTGGTGCCGCCGAACCAGACTGAGGTCATGGTCGAGGCGCTGCGCCGCAATCGCACCCGCGTCGGCTACTTCCTGTTCACCGGCGAGCAGCACGGCTTCCGCAAGGCCGGCAACATTGCGCGCAGCCTGGACGGAGAGCTGTATTTCTACGCCATCGAGGTCTTCGGCTGCGGACTGACGTTTTAGCGTGCGCCGGGCACTCGCAATTTGCGACTAACGAGCGACCGATCCGTCATTGCGAGGAGCGTAGGCGACGAAGCAATCCAGATGCCGCACCCGCCGTACTGGATTGCTTCGCCTTCGGCTGGCAATGACGACCTGACAACCGCGTGAGCGGGGTTGCGCCCTCGCGTTCCTGTGCTACCCATAGCCGCAAAGCAATAATCGCGTTCCAGGGGCGCTTGGGCCGCAGCCGCCAGGGAGGACAAGTGGCGAGCGTGGATAGCGCGGCATTCACCGCAGACACAGGGGCATTGGCCACGACGCGCGACGCGACCGAGCGCGCCGCGCGGCTGCGGGCTGCCGCCCGCTGGCTGTGGTCGACCGGGCTGCTGCTCGTGCTCGCGTTCCTCGTACTCTATCCGGTTTCAATGCTGCTGCTCGGCGCGCTCACCAACACCAACCCGGTGGTGGACGGGTTCGGCGTCTTCGATCTCTCGCTCACGAATTTCATCACCGTCCTCGGCAATCCGAACGTCCATCTGGCGCTCGCCAACTCGTTGATCGCCTGCGGCGGCGGAACCGCGCTCGCGGTGTTGATCGGGTTGACCTTCTCCTGGGTTGTGGTGCGCACCGACACGCCATGCAAGCGCTTCATCGCGGCGGCAAGCCTGATCCCCCTGTTCGTGCCGCCGCTGGTCGCTGCCGTCGCCTGGGCGATCCTCGCCTCGCCGAAGACCGGGCTCTTGAACACGTTCCTCGCCAGCGTCGGCGTCGACTGGCGCTTCGACGTCTATTCGATGACCGGCCTGATCGCGATCTTCGGCATCTACTATGCGCCCTACGTGTACATGTTCACCGCCTCGGCGCTGCGCAACATGGATCCGGCGCTGGAAGAGGCGGCGGAGATTTCCGGCGCCAGTGCCTTCTCGACCTTGCTCACCGTCACGTTTCCGCTGATCGCGCCGGCGATCATCTCCGGCATGCTGCTCTCCTTCGTCGTCATGCTCGGCATCTACGGCATCCCGGCTGTGCTCGGCACGCCCGGCGATATCCCGGTACTCACCACCTACATCTTCAAGCTCACTGCCTGGACGCCGCCGCTCTACTCGACCGCCGCCGCGGTCGCGATCATCCTGATGGCCGTCACCGGCTTTCTGGTCTGGCTGCAGCACAACGTGTTGTCGCGCAAGAGCTACACCACCGTCGCCGGCAAGGCGTTCCGTCCGGCCGTGCTCAGACTGGGCCGCTGGCGCTACTTCACGCTCGGCTTGGCCGTCGCCTACCTGGTGATCGTGGTGGTGCTGCCGACCCTGGCGCTGATCGTCGCGGCATTTCGCAAGTTCATGTTCATCCGCAACCTGCAAAGCCTGTTCGACATGCGGCAGTACTCGCTCATGCATTTCGAGCGGCTGTTCGACAATCCGCTGGCACTGCGCTCGATCGTCAACACCATGGAGGTCGGGCTCGTCACCGCGCTGGTGGGCGGCGCGCTCGCGTTCGCGATCGGCTACACGGTCCACCGCACGAGCCTCGCGGGCCGCAGGAGCATCGACGTCATCTCGACCTTGCCGGTGGCGATCCCCGGCCTGGTGATCGGCGTCGCCTATCTGTGGGCGTGGATCGGGCTACCCGGCGGACTCTACGGCACGATCTGGATCCTGGCGCTCGCTTTCATCGCCCGCTTCATGCCGGACACGATCAAGGCGCTCTCCACCTCGCTGATGCAGATCCATCGCGAATTGGAAGAGGCCGCCTGGATTTGCGGCAAGGGCCTGCTCGCGACCATCCGAACGGTGGTGCTGCCGCTCGCGCGCCCCGGCGTGATCGCGGCGATGACGCTGTTGTTCATCCTGGCGATCCGCGAGCTCGGTTCCTCCTTGTTCCTCTACACCAGCAACACCATGGTCATGGCGGTGCTGCTGCTCGACTATTACGAGGGCGGCAATATTGGCATCACCGCCGCTTTCAGCCTGGTGCAGACCGTGCTGCTCGGCGTCTTGATCGGCATCGCGCACCGGCTCTCGCGCGGCAACGCCGACAGCGCCGTGGGCAAGGCGGGGTAAATCTTGAGCTGTCGCACCAATCACGGTCCCCGGACGGCGAGCACAGCGAGCCGATCCGGGATGACACCGCGTCTTAGAAAATCAAAAGGGAGAACGCTCACATGACAGACCTTCGCATCACCCGCCGACAGTTCGCGGCCGGCGCGGCGGCAGGCGGCGCCGGCGCGGCGCTCGGGCTTAGGCCCGCTGAGGCGCAGAACTTCGGCGGCGCCGAACTGATCGAGGCGGCAAAGAAAGAAGGCAAGCTCATCTATTACACGGCCAACTTCACCGAGGTCGAGCAGGAGACCATCCGCGCCTTCAACAAGCGCTTTCCGTTCGTGCGCATCGAGCTGGTTCGGGCGCCCGGCGGTCAGCTGATCACGCGCGTGCGCACCGAGGCCGCCGCCGGCAAGCTCTCCGCCGACGTGATCGATCACTCCGACCGCGCGCTGATGCAGCCGCTGGAGGACCTGTTTCAGGACTACGCGCCGCCCAACGCCGCAGCCTACCGCGAGGACGTGCTCATTTCGAAGAAGCTGTGGCCGCGCATTACCTTGGGCTGGTCGATCGCCTACAACTCCGAACTGGTGAAGAATCCGCCGAAATCCTGGATGGACCTGACCAAGCCCGAATATGGGCCCAAGCTGATCGGGCAGGTGGTCGCGCCCTCGGGCGGCACCACCTGGACGCGCGTCATGTTCGAGCGCCAAGTCCTCGGCGAGGATTACCACAAGAGGCAGGCGGCGACGCAGCCGGTGCTCTACCCCTCGGGTGCGCCACTGTCCGACGCGCTGGTGCGCGGCGAGGTCTCGGTCGCGCCGCTGCTCTACAACATCTGCTACGTCAAGAAGCGCGACGGCGCGCCGGTCGAGATCTTATTCCCGCCGGAAGGCGTGCCGGTGAACTTCTTCGCCAGCGGCGTCACCAAGACCGCCGCCAACCCCAATGCCGGCAGACTGTGGCTCAACTGGTGCCTGTCGGAAGAAGGCCAAGCGTACATGATCAAGGAGCAGGGCAACCTCACCGCGCTCAAGAACCCGCCGGTCTATCCGTCCGGGTGGGATCCGAAGGTGATCAAGGTGTGGGCCCCGGACTTCCAGCAGTACGTCGCGCTGCAGAAGGAATGGATCGAGGAGTGGAACAAGACCTACGGCTACCGGCAGTGAGGCGTAGATTTGTAGGGTGGGCAAAGCGCCGCGAAGCGACGCGTGCCCACCTTCAGCGCACCGAAAACCGCGTGGGCATGGCGCGCTTGCGCGCACCTTTGCCCACCCTACAATTCACGAAAACGGTATGTCCGCGGAACTGAAGGTCGAGCATCTCCGCAAGCAGTTCGCGATCGACCGCCCGGCGGTCGACGACGTGAGCTTCGGCGTCGGCGTCGGCGAGATCGTGGTGCTGCTCGGGCCGTCCGGCTGCGGCAAGACCACGACCTTGCGCTGCATCGCCGGGCTCGAACACCCGACCGCGGGCGTCATCTTGATCGGCGGCGCCGTCGTCTCGGCGCCCGATCGCGGCGTGCTGGTGCCGCCGCGCCTGCGCAACGTCGGCATGGTGTTCCAGTCCTACGCCGTGTGGCCGCATATGACCGTGAAGCAGAACGTTGCCTATCCGCTGCGCCACCGCAAGGTCGCGCGCGCCGAGAGCGACCGCAAGGTCGCCGAGGTGCTCGACCTCGTCGGTCTCGCCGAATATGCCGAGCGGCCGGTCACGCAGCTTTCCGGCGGCCAGATGCAGCGCGTCGCGCTCGCGCGCAGCCTCGTCTATCAGCCGCAGCTGTTGCTGCTCGACGAGCCGCTGTCGAACCTCGACGCCAAGCTGCGCCTGCGGCTGCGCGACGATCTCCGCCGCATCATCAAGCGGACCGGCGTCACCGCGCTCTATGTTACCCACGACCAGGCGGAGGCCGTGGTGCTCGGCGACCGCATCGGCGTGATGCGCGACGGCAAGCTGTTGCAGCTCGCGCCGCCCGACGTGATCTACAACCGTCCCGCCGACCTGTTCGTCGCCAACTTCACCGGCGCCTCCAATCTGCTTGCCGGCCGCGTGCTCGAGCGCACCGGCGAGTTCGGCACCGTGGAAGCCGGCGACGGGGACCGCCTCACCGCGTGGCTGCCGGCGAGCGTGCGGGCCGGCGATGCCGTGAGCATCGCGGTGCGTCCCGAGAATGTGCGCCTGGGAGTCAACGGCGCGGCCGAGCCGAACACCTTTACGGCCCGGGTCACGGCCCAGCGGTATCAAGGCACGCAGACGATCTACGAGCTTGCCCTGCTCGGCGCCAAGCTCGATGCCCTCGAGCTCGGCACCGCGGCGCGCTTCTCGGTCGGAGGCGACGTCGCGGTGGTGCTGCCGCCGGCGCTGTGCTGGGCCTATCCGGCTGGCGACACCGCGCCGGAGTAAGCCCGCCGCCGCGATCGGAAGCGGTGGTGGAGCGGCGCGCATCGAGACGCGGCCCGGCCAATAGGCGTTCTCTATATCGATCAAATCTTCGCCCACCAGGCGCCATTACCTTGCGCACTGGTTGTACGCCCCTCATACTACGTTAACGCGGGGTCAAGCGGGACGGGTCTCAGGACGACCGCGCAAGGGCGCGCCCGCTGCCGCGCAGAGGTGATCTGCACGCGTGGCGGAGAGGACGATGAAGATTGAACGGTTCAACGCGCCGGGAAACCTCACCGACGAGGATCGCGGGCTGCTCTTCATGGCACATCAGGCCTCTCTGCGTGACCAATTCGAATTCGTCACCAAGACATGGGTCAACCTTGCCAACTCGCCGCATGACAGCATCCCTCCCACCGGTCACGATCCGCTGATAGGCAATAGCCACGAGCGCTGCTTCGTCCGGCTGCCGCTCGATGACAATCGGATTGATTTGCCGGAGGAGCCATCGGTCGTGATGTCCGGCGGCGGCTATTTCTCCACGCCCTCGATCTCCGCCCTGTTCGGGGGCATTGGTCGAATGAGCGCAAGGGAGGACAGGGTGGCCCCGGTTTCGCGTCCAGCCGGGCCAGGAAACCGGGAACCGTAGCCAGCGAGCGTGCCATGTCGACCCCGCTTGATTCCGTACGTTGGATCCATGGCGCGAATTGTGCGCCGAACGGCGACCCCCTGCTACAGGTACATCGGTTCGACGACGACACCTTCATCCTTCGCCAGAGCAAGTGCTTCAGCTTCGAAGCCCCGTTCCTGTACCTGTTCTTCGGTGATGAACGAGCTATCCTGTTCGACACCGGCGCGGGTCCCGACCCTGGAAGCCCCATCACGACCCTGCCGATCCGCAAGACCGTTGACGGCATCATTGCGGAATGGCTGGCGCAGCGCGGCATCGCGGCGATCGATCTGATCGTCGCCCATACGCACGGCCACGGCGATCATGCGCAATGGGACGACCATTTCCGCAATCGGCCGCGCACGGAGATCGTCGAACCCGATCTCGATTCAGTGAAAGACTTCTTCCGCCTGCCCACGTGGCCGAACGGACAGGCGACGCGCGACCTCGGCGGGCGGGAACTGATCGTGCTGCCGCTGCCCGGCCACGACCCATCGCACATCGCGGTCCACGACCGCCGGACGGGCGTGCTGCTGACGGGCGACACACTCTACCCGGGCAAACTGACAGTCGACGACTGGAACGATTATCGCGCCAGCGCGGCGCGCCTCGCGGCATTTGCCGAGCATCACCCGGTATCACTCGTCCTCGGCAACCACATCGAGATGAAGAAGGCGCCGCGCCAGCTCTACCCGATCGGCACCAAGTTTCAGCCGGACGAGCATGCGCTGCCGCTGACGGCCGGGCACATCCGGGAATGGCACTTGGCCTGCGAGGCGATGGCCGGCAACCCCCGCCGGGATGTGCACGACGACTTCATTATCGATGCGCCGTAGACCGCAACCGCGCTCGTGGCGGCACCCGGTCTCTCGGCCGCGCGGCCTCCCCGCGGCAGCGAACGCCCCAAGCGCGGCGCCCGCGAGTCGGCTTCTGTAACCCTCCTCCACCGCACCGGCTGGGCATCGATTCCATGAGGGGCTTGTGCGGTCCGGACGGGTTGTAGATGGTCAGCTCGGCATGAGCGCGACAGCCGCTGGGCTCGGACTGCACTCCCGCATCGTGGTCGCCGGCGCCGGCAGCATCGGCTGTTATGTCGGCGGGTGCCTGACGCGGGCTGGGCGGGACGTGACGCTGTTCGCGCGCCCTGCCCTCGCCGATGCGATGACGCGGCGGGGCTTGCGGATCTCGGACCTCGACGGCGCCGACCACACGCTCGCTCCCTCCGCACTCAAGCTCGCGACTGACCCCGGCCCGGCGCTTGCGAGCGCGGATATCGTCCTCGTCACCGTCAAGAGCGGCGCCACCGCGGCGATCGGCGATGCGATCGGACGTCATGCGCCGCCGGATGCCGTGGTGGCGAGCCTGCAGAACGGCATCGGCAACGCCGACACGCTGCGCGCGCGCGTCGCCCCGACGCACCGGGTCGTTGCCGGCATGGTCCCGTTCAACGTGGTGCAGACGCAGGCCGACGGCGCGGCGCCGCGCTTCCATCGCGCGACCAGCGGCACCATCCAGATCGCGTCGGGCGTCGCGGGATTGCGCGACCTGCTCAACGTCGCGGGCGCGCCGGTCTCCGAGCACCCCGATATGGCGGGCGTGCTGTGGGCGAAACTCCTGCTCAACCTCAACAACGCGCTCAACGCGCTCGCCGGGCTTCCCCTCGCCAGCCAGCTCGCCGACCGGCGCTGGCGCATGCTGCTGGCGGCGCAGATCGCCGAAGCGCTCGCCGTCCTGCGCGTCGCGGGCGTGCGGCTCGCCCGCGTGGAGGCGGTGCCGCCGCGCGCGATTCCGTTCATCCTGCGCCTGCCGGATTCCATCTTCCGCGCCGTCGCCGGGCGGATGCTGGCGATCGACCCGATCGCGCGTTCGTCGATGTGGGAGGATCTCGAGCGCCGCCGTGCGACCGAGATCGACTATCTGCAGGGCGCGATCCTTGAGCTCGCGGTCAAGGCGAGTGTGCCCGTGCCGGTGACCGAGCGCATCGCGCGCCTGGTCAAGGAGGCGGAAGCTGCCGGGCGCGGCTCGCCGCGACTGCAGCCGGAGCAGATCGAAAGCGCCTAGCCCGCATGGAGCGAAGCGGAATGCGGTGACCCCGGATTCGCTTCGCTCATCCGGGCTGCTGCTGCGGCAACGGCATGCGCCAACGCTCGGCCGAGTGTCGGACGATCCGCCCGATCAGGTTTTGGTACGAGATACCCAGCAGGCTGCACAATATCGGCAGGTCGCTGCGCGCCGGATCGAGTCCGGGCAGCGCGTTGACTTCAAGCAGGCATGGTTCTCCCGCGCGATCGAGGCGCAGATCGATGCGGGCAACGTCGCGGCAACCCAGAACCCGGTAGACGACGAGCGCCACCGCCTCGATTGCGCCAAGGGTCGCGGCAGGAAGTCTCGGCGGCACGTGATAGTCGACCTCGGCCAGGTAATTGCGCTTGGTCTCGACGCCGTAGATGAAATGCTCAGCGCCGCCGTCACGCGGCGCAATCTCCATCGCGCCGAGCGCATGCGCCCCGGGACCGTCGCCCATGACCGCGACGGTCACTTCGGTACCGGGCAGAAACGATTCCACGAGCACGGGCTGTCGGTAGTTTGCGAGCAGCGCCTCGACGCGGCAAGCGAGCGCGGCGCGATCGCGGCACACCGCGTTCCGGCGGATGCCCATCGAGGAGCCTTCGCCATTGGGCTTGGCGATGATGGGGAACGGCGGGATCGGTGCGTCCGCGACATCGCTGGTTCGCTCGATCAGGCAGAAAGGCGCGGTGGCGATGCCGTGGGAGGCCGCAATGCGCTTGGTCAATTCCTTGTCGAGCGTCATTGCGAGGGTCAGCGGGTCGCTGTGCGTGTAGGGCACCCCTAGCATTTCGCAGACGGCAGGCACATGCGCCTCCCGGCTGCGCGATCTTTGCCCCTCCGCAATGTTGAATACGAGGTCCACACACCTGGGCGCGGCAAGCATCCGCTCCAGAAAGCCGCGCCCGCCCCCAAGCTCGATCGTGTCGCATCCAAGCGCGCGCAGCGCGCCGGCGAGCGCGCTGATCGTTTCGGGACTATCGTATTCCTCGAGCATATCGTCGGGCTGCGGCCCTTCGTGGACGACATGCGTCTTGAGATCGTAGGCAATGCCGATGCGCATGAGGCAAGTGCGGAACCATTCAATGCGTTTCATCCCGGACGATCGCGGCCGCACCCAAGGCGGTGGCAGTCGATTCGGGACCTAACGGAAGACCGGGGCGATGTTGCGTGGGCCCCGGCTCTTGCTCGCCGGCGCAAGGCCGCGGTCGCCCGGCCGCGATCGTGGCCGCATGCGCGCTTGGCTCGGCCGCGGGACGACGACGACGAGGGCCCCGCCGGGCTTTTCCGGCGATCGTTGCAGGGGCCGGATCATCATAATGGAACAGGCGGCCCTGAAAGTTGCGCATGACCGCGCGGCCGTCCTGATAAGACAACAGATATTCCGGCTGGATCGGCACCTTGCCGCCGCCATCCGGCGCGTCGACGACGAAGGTCGGAACCGCGAGACCGCTAGTGTGTCCCCGCAAGGCTTCGATGATCTCGATCCCCTTCGAGACGGGGGTGCGGAAATGATGCGCCCCGCGCACCGGATCGCAATTGTAGAGGTAGTAGGGACGAACCTTAATCCGCATCAGTGCATGCACGAGCGACCTGATCACCGCGACGTCGTCATTGACGCCTCGCAAGAGCACGGCCTGATTGTTCAGAGGAATTCCGCTGCGCAGCAGACGGTCGCAGGCGGCGGCCGCCTCGCGCGTCACCTCGCGCGGATGATTGAAGTGTACGTTGATCCAGATCGGCGCGAACTGTTCAAGGGCCGAGCACAATTCTGCATCGATGCGTTGTGGCAAGGTGACCGGCACCCGCGAACCCAGACGGACGATTTCCAGGTGTGGAATAGCGCGCAGCCGCTCGAGCAGACGGTGCAGCCTTCGCGACGACCAGGTCAACGGGTCGCCGCCGGAGATGATGACGTCGCGGATAGCCGGCGTCTTGGCAATGTAGTCGATCATGGCCTCGAAGGCCCGCGCCGGCAGCGGCGCCTCGCCGTCCTGCATGGTCCGCTTGCGGGTGCAGTAGCGGCAATAGAGCGCGCAGGAATTGGTCGCGATCAGCAGACAGCGATCGGGATAGCGATGCACGATCCCCGGCACCGGCGAGAACTCATCCTCCGCCAGCGGATCCATTTCGCCTTCGCCGCCGTAGTAAAACTCTTCGGCGCTCGGTACCGCCTGGCGGCGCAGCGGGTCGGCCGGGTCGCTCGGATCGATGAGCGATAGATAGTAGGGTGTGATGCCGAGGCGGAACTCGGTCAGCACATTCTCCAGAATGGGCCGCTCGACCGCACCGCACGGAAAAAAGCTCTCGAGTTCGGCGAGCGTCTTGATGCGGTGGCGAAACTGCCAGCGCCAATCGCCCCATTTGGCATCCGGCACGTTTGGAAAGTAATGCTCGCGCCAAGTGACCGGCGCGAGACCCGGCCGCGGATAAGCGCCGAGGTTCAAGTGCAAGGCCGGCTCGGCACTCGATGCCGGCGACCGCGGCTGCCAAAGCGGCCGGGAATGCCCGAACGAGCGCATGTGCGGCTCGCCGCCGCAGTCCGGCTCGCACTTCATGCCAAATCCCCGCATGCGAATGTACGCACGCCTCGAAATTCATAGGCGAGAAGCCGGTCAGGTGCAACGGCGCGACGCCAGCGCACTCTACCGCGAGGTCGTCGACGCTGCGGGGACGGTGCGACGGCTGCGCGCGAGGTTGCCTGTCGCCGGAGCCGCAGCGCGACAACCGATCCTCCGTGCCTTGGCCGGCTTCCGATGGCATGATCGCCACCGAGGGCTGCGATCGCCGCCCGGGCACGGGGGGTCTTGTTCCCATGAAGGTGCTGGTACTTCACACCCTGCCGCCGCCCGCATCCTCGCCGCGTCGGGACCCGGGCGAATTCGACCTCGCTGCGGCGGCGCAGGGCATCGCCGATGTTCTACCGGGGGCAGTGGTTGCGGGAGTGCGTGGCGAGGTATCCGAGATTGTCGCGCTGCTCGCGACCCATCGGCCGGACGTGGTGTTCAACGCTTGCGAGGCGCCGTTGGGCCGACCGGGCCTTGAACCGCACGCCGCCGCGCTCATGGAGTGGCTCGGCGTGCGGTTCACCGGGTCCGGCAGCGAGACGTTGGCGCTGTGCCGGCGCAAGGATCGCGCCAACGCGGTGCTGGCGGCGATGGGCGTGCCGGTGCCGCGCAAAGGCGTATTCCCGTGCATCGTGAAGCCAGCGGACGACGACGGCTCCGCCGGCATCGATGCCGGTTCGATCTGCGAGGATGCCGCTGCGGTCGCGCAAGCGCAGGCGCGGCTCGCCGGCCCGGCCATCGTCGAGGAATTCCTGCCCGGCAGGGAATTCGCCGTCGCGATGTGGGGACGTAACGTTCCCGAGCACTTCTCCATTGGCGAGACACGCTTTCTCGACGGGCTGCGCCTGTGCACCTACGCGTCCAAGTGGGACACCGAGAGCAAGGACTTCGCCAACTCGCCGATCTTCTATGATCCCGAGCTGGCTCCGCCGCTCCGACAGGCGATCGTTGCTGCGGCGCATGGTGCGTGGGTCGCGGTCGCGGCGCGCGGCTACATGCGCGTCGACGTCCGCCTTGACGCCGCCGGAGCGCCGTGCGTGCTCGACGTCAATCCCAATCCCGAGCTAGGCCCTGGCGTCGGCATATGCCGGGCAACGCAGGAGGCCGGCTGGACCTGGGAACGCTTCGTGCGACAGCAGGTCGAGTGGGCATGACGATCAGGGAGCTCGCGCGCGCGGACCGCGAGGCGGTGCGGGCCATGCTCGTCGACTGCCGGGCTTTCAGCGACACCGAGGTGCAGGTTGCGCTCGAGATGGTCGACGACGGACTCAAGGGCGACTACACGCTGCTGGCGGTCGAGATCGAAGGAAAATTGAGCGCCTACGCCTGCCTGGGACCGGCGCGCACGACCGCGAGCGCCTGGTACCTCTATTGGATCTGCGTGGAGCGCAGCGTACAAGGATCCGGGGTTGGCAGAATGCTGCAGGCCGGCCTCGAGGAGGTTGTGCGCAACTCCGGCGGGGACCGCCTCGTCGTCGAAGCCAGCGGACGGGCCGACAACGCGCGGGTCGCACGCTTCTACCGGCAGGCGGGCTTTGCGCAAGTCGGGTGCATTCCCGACTTCTATAAGCCGGGAGACGACTGCGTCGTGTATTGCAAGATCCTTGCAGGAGGATCGGAATGACCGTGGCGGCAGCAGCGACCAGCGTCGATGCTCCGGTCGTCAACGCCGAGCAGGCGACGTTCGAGTGCATATTCGGGCGCGGCTGCGATGGCATCTGCTGCCGCAACGGGCGGCCGCCGGTCTATGCGGAAGAAGCCGCCCGGATCGAAGCCAACCTTGCCACGTTTCTCCCCGAGCTGCGCCCAGAGGCGCGCCGCATGGTGGAAAGCGCGGGCTTTCTGAGCCGGCGCCGCAAGGCAGGCCAACCAACGCTGCGCGTCGTCGAAGGCTGGTGCGTTTTCTTCAACCGCGGCTGCGTTCTGCACAAGGCCGGCGCAGCGCAAGGCGACAAGTTCCGTTACAAACCGGCGGTCTGTTCGCTGTTTCCCATCGCCAAGGACCGGCACGACCGTTGGTACGTGCGGCAAAAGGGAACGAACGGCGAGATCTGGGATCTGTCTTGCCTGGATCCGCGATCGAGCACGGTCCGCGCGGTGGACTCCATGCGGGATGAAATCGCACTGGCGCAGCGCTACTCGCGCGAGGAGCGTGGCCTGTAGGCCGGGCCAAGCGTCGCGAAGCAGCGCATGCCCGCGACGCCGCACGAGCGTTGACGAGCCCGGCCGACAGCCACTTCGCCCGGCTGCGCGAGGGCGTCTCGCAGTCGATCGAGACTTCCTCGATCCACCTCGACGTGATCCGCGACCTCAAGCGCATCAACGGGCACTTGACCTCGGTCGCCTATCCGATCCTGGAAGTGATCGGCGAGCTGCGCGACAGCCGCCTGCGCGAGCGCAAAGCCGAAGACGCCGCGGCCGCGCTGCCGGCCGGCAATGTGGCTTCGTAAACTGCCGAGCGAGGCGCGAAGCGCCGAGACCCGGCACCCTGTATCCCAGTCAACAGCCCCCGACCCCGGTGCAGCCTGCGGGGTGCGCAGAGCATGGTTGCCGCACCAACCGGCTCATGGTTAGGTTGCTCCGACGGCACGTCACACGACCAAGCCGCGCAGGGAGCCCAGCGATGCCGCGTAAAGCCGCGAAACGCCGTGCGCAATTGCCGCGTCCGAGTTCCGTCGTGGAGGAGGCGGCGCTGTTGCCGCGACGCTCGAAGGCCGCGCTGGCGCGGCTGGCGGCGGCCGACGTGCCTACGGCGGCGGCGCAGGCCTATCGGATCATCCGCACAAACCAGGTCGACGGCTACGAGGAGCCGATGGCGAAAGCCGCGGTGCAGAGTTTCGCCGCCACCGCGGCCGCGCCAGCCGGGAACGCCTTCACGGGTACGGCGCGCAAGGCGGCCAAGGTGTCGATCGCCGCCGCGCCGATCGAGGAGTTCGACGACCTCAAGGCGCTGATCGCGACGCTCCCGGCGGAAGCCGGCATGATCAACCACGTTCCCAAGATAACCAAGGGCGCGAAATCCGACCGGGTGGTCGAAGAGAAGCGCAACGTCCGGGTCAAGGCATTCCTTTACGCGCACAGCGTCGAGGGCGACAACGACTATCATCTGATCATCGGGCGCAAGCCGGGCCTGGCACGGATGTTCATGACGGTGGAGATTTCCGGCCTGCCGCCCAAATCCAGCAAGCATCACGCCCGGCTCAAGGCCGCGCGCGACGCCTACAAGACGTTTTTCGCCGGCCGCCTGCCCGACACAGCTACGACTTCCCGAAGCCGCCGACGCCGGTCGAGATCACGGGCTCCCTGTTCTTTGACATCAACCACGCCACCGGCGGGCGGCCCGGGCCGAACGATCTGCGGCCCGATATGCCGGTGATCTGGGAGATCCATCCGATCTCGAAGATCGTGCTCGAACCCTGAGGGAGCGCGTCATGGCCAAGGGCGGTCGCCGCAACGGGCGGCAACCGCGGGCTGCTTCCCCGGCCCGGGCCGCGGGGGAGCGCAGGCGCCGCGTCGTGCCGGATCCCGCGACCGTCGTCGAGGAACACATTTTCGTCTCGCCGAAGGGCCGGCGCTATCGGATCCTGCGGACCACCCAGATGGATCCGTACGACAAGCCGCCGAGGAGGCCGAAGAAATAGGGTACGCAAGGCATCCCCTGGGGCCGGCCAAAGGCCGGAGCCGGAGGGCGTGCGTCAGCGCGCCGTGCGCATGCGGATTTTTCGTGTTTTCGACACGCGCCGCCGCTACCCGGCGCTTTGCGCGCCCCTACGGTCACCCCAGCCTTATCAGCGCCAGGCCCGGCGACGATCAGCACGGCCGCCGCGATGCGCGGCGCGCGCAGCGGCTCGCGCAGCACGACCACCGCGATCAGTGCCCCGAACAACACCGGGTCTCGCGCAGCGCCGCCACCATCGCGATCGGCGCGACCGTCATCGCCCAGATCGCGATCCAGTAGGCGACGAGCGAGAGCGCGCCGCCGATGAGCCCGGCCTTCCAGTTGCGGCACATGTCGACGACCACGCCGGAGCCGCGCCGCATGAGGGCGAAGGCCGCCATCAACAATCCGTCACACACGAACAGCGCGACCGTGTAGGAATGGGCGTTGCCGGCGGTGCGCGCGCCGATGCCATCGACCAGCGAGTAGCCGCAGATCGTCACCGCGGTGAACAGCGCGAATCCGACCGCGCGCCGGTCGAGCCGGGCGATATCGCGCCCGCCGCGCAGCGACATCAGAAAGATGCCGGCCGCGAGCACCGCGATGCCGACCCAGCCGGCAACGCCGAGCACCTCGCCGAGCACGAGCGTGCTCGCGGTCGCGGTCATCAGCGGCGCGCGAGCCGCGCGCGATCGGATAGACCTGCCCCATGTCGCCCGAGCGGTAGGCTTCGGTCAGGCCGACGTAGTAGCCGAGGTGCAGGATCACCGAGGCGATCACCCACGGCCAGGCGGCGGCGCGGCGGCAGGCCGACCACCGGCACCAGCGGCGCCGCCACCAGGCCGGACGTGATCGCGATCAGCGCCGTGGTGGTGAACGGCTCGAGCCCGAACTTGATCACCGCGTTCCAGCCGGCGTGGCACGCGGCGCGCGAACAGCACGGCGACGAAGACGTAGGTGTCCATCGCGTCGTGCTCCGACATCATGGCTGCATGCGGGACGCGCATTGCGAGCCGAAGGCGACGTAGCCAGGAGCAGGAGTCGCGCGCGATTGCCCCTCCTCACCCGCTCCTCGCAATCGACGGCCCCTCCCCGCAGGAGGCAGAGGCGACAGCGCATGGGCTCGAACCTACCCGCGCATCCGTTCGCCCGTTCGGATCGTACGGCGCGCGCAGGCTGGCGCGTACCGGCACGCGCTCGCCGGCGATGTCGAGCTCGAAGCGCGCGGCCGCAAGCGCCGCGCTCGTCGAGCTCTTGGCCGCCGGTCGCGACGTAACCGAGCGCGACCACCGCGCCGAGCGTATGGCCGTAGGCCGCCGAGGTGACCTCGCCCACCGGCTCGCCGTCGCGCAGGATCAGTTCGCCGCCGTGCGCGAGGGCTGTGTCGGGCGAAAGCGCGACGAAGCTTAAGGCGCGGCGCGCCGGCGGCCTGCCGCGTGCGGCCAGGAGCGCGTCGCGGCCGATGAAGTCGCCCTTGTCGAGCCGCACCGCGAAGCCGAGGCCCGCCTCGTACGGATTGGTGTCCGGGCGTCAGCTCGCGCCCCCAGGCGCGGTACCCCTTCTCCAGCCGCAGCGATTCGAGCGCGTAATAGCCGGCGTCGCGCGCGCCGTGCTTTTGTCCCGCCTCCATCAGCCGGTCGTAGACGGCCACAGCGGACTCCGTCGGCACATAAAGCTCCCAACCGAGCTCGCCCACGTAGGTGCGCCGCGCCGCCCACAGGGTCGCGCCGCCGATCGCGATTTCACGGATCGCGCCGAACGGGAATGAGGCGTCGGCGAGGGCGGCGGTGCTCACCGTCGCGAGCAGGTCGCGAGCGCGCGGCCCCGTCACGGCGATCACCGCATAGTCGGCGGTGACGTCGGTCGAACGTCGCGCGCACGCTCGAAGCTGTCATCCCGGCCAAGCGATCCGGCCGCAGGCCGGGATCGCGCGAGCCGGGACCCATGAACCCCGACCTCGCTGCAGGGGTACGTGGGTCCCGGCTCTCGCGCCTGCGGCGCTCGGCCGGGATGACAGCGAGATTTGTCCGCCGCGCTCGCAGGAGATGCCGCCGGATCCAGTCGGCGTCGCGGGTCGCCTGCGCGGTGCCGGTCAGGATGAGGAAGCTGTCGGCGGAAAGCCGCGCGACCGTGAGGTCGCTCTCGTAGGTGCCGCGGGCATTGAGCATGGCGGTGTAGACAGTCTGCCCGACCGGCACCGCAACGTCGTTGGCGCACAGGCGCTGCAGCACCGCCTCGGCGTCGGGGCCTTGCAGGCGATATTTCGCGAACGAAGAGAGGTCGAACAGCGCGACCGCCTCGCGCGCTGCGCGGTGCTCCTGCGGCGGCGTGAGCGAACCAGTTCTGCCGACCGAACGAATAGTCGAGCCGTGCCTCGGGCGCGCTCGGCGCGAAGAAGTTCGGCCGCTCCCAGCCCATCTTCGAGCCGAACAGCGCGTGCTTGGCGCTCAGCCGATCGTAGAGCGGCGAGCGGTGCAGCGGGCGTGCGGAGTCCAGCTCGCGGTTCGGCCACGGCATCGCGTAGTGCAGGCCGAGCACTTCGCTCACGCGCTCCTTCAGCCAAGCGTCGTCGCCGTGGAAGGCGGCGAAGCGGCGGATGTCGACCGGCCAGAGGTCGAGCGTAGGCTCGCCCTCGACGATCCATTCGGCGAGCGCCAAGCCCGGCGCCGCCCCCGGACGCGATGCCGATCGAGTTGAAGCCGGCGCCGACGAAGAAATTCTTGAGCTCCGGCGCCTCGCCGAGGATGAAATTGTTGTCGGGCGTGAAGCTCTCGGGACCATTCATGAAAGTCTTGACCTCGGCGCGTCTCCAGCGCCGGCACGCGCATCAGCGCGTTCTCCATCAGGATCTGGAACTGGTCCCAGTCGTCCGGCAGGATGCCGAACTCGAAATCGTCCGGGATGCCGTCCATGCCCCACGGCTTGGCGACCGGCTCGAAGCCGCCCATCAACAGCCCGCCGACCTCCTCCTTGAAATAGACGTAGCCGTCGGGATCGCGCAGCACCGGCAGGTCCGGATGCACGCCCTCGATGCGACCGGTGACGATGTACATGTGCTCGGCCGCGTGCAGCGGCACCGTCACGCCGCACAGGCGTCCGACCTGCTTGGCCCACTGGCCGGCGCAATTGACCACGATCTCGCAGGCGATGTCGCCGCGCGGCGTCGAGACGCCCGTGACGGCGCCGTTCCGGGTCTGGACCGCGGTGACGCGCGTCTTCTCGAAGATGCGGGCGCCGGCCATGCGCGCGCCCTTGGCGAGCGCCTGCGTGACGTCGGCAGGGTTGGCCTTGCCGTCGCTCGGCAGCCACAGCGCGCCCTGGAGGTCGTCGGTGCGCATGATCGGGTATCTTTCGCCCGCCTCGCGCGCCGAGATGATGTGGCAGGGCACGCCCTGCGCGGTGGCGGCCGAGGCGGTGCGCCGAAGGTGGACCATGCGCTCCGGCGTGCGCGCCACCGACGATCGAGCCGCATTGCTTCCAGCCGGTGGCCTGCCCGGTCTCGGACTCCAGGCGCCCGTAGAGCTCGATCGAATACTGCACCAGCCGCGTCATGTTCTGGTGCGCACGCAATTGCCCGACCAGACCGGCGGCGTGCCAGGTGGTGCCGCCGGTCAGCCGCCCCTGCTCCAGCAGAACGACATCGGTCTCGCCGGCCCTGGCCAGATGGTAGGCGAGCGAGCATCCGATGATGCCGCCGCCAACGATCACGATGCGGGCCTGGGCCGGGAAGGTTTTAGGATCGGGCATTTTTAATGTGGCGCGCTGGGTCGAACGTACTCGCACGCCAGTTGGCCACAAAATACCACAAAATGCCAAGTCAATTATCGCCCGGCCTGGATGACTTCGAGGTCTCGCCCGGCCCAATACGCGGCCAGAGGATCGGCCGGGGGCTCATCGACGATGACGCCCGCGCACCGATCGAAATGCGGGATGCGAAACGCCGTCCGGCGCGTGAACTTGGTCTTGTCAGCGACGAAATACGACCGGCCGGTCGACAGCATTGCGCCGCGCATCTCCGCGGCCGAGCGCGAATAATCGGTCGGGTCGCCGTCCTCGGCGAAGCCGCCGACCCCGACAAAAGCCACGTCGACGCGGAAGTTGGCGACGGCCGTTACGGCGTCGATGCCGATCACCGCCTCGTCGTTGCCGTCAATCTCGCCGCCCAGCATGAACACCCGGTTGCCCGGCACACGGCAGAGAATCGCCGCGTTGATCAAAGAGTTCGTGCAAATGGTCAGCCCCCGGCGGGCGGCCAGTTCGAGCGCGATCGCATGCGTGGTCGAGCCGGAATCGAGCAGGACCGTCCCGGTCTCCGGCACCATCTTGGCAGCCGTGACGCCGATGGCGGCCTTGCCGACGGCGTTCTCCCCCTCCCGTTGCGAGAGCGCGGGCTCCATGACGCCGCGGCGCGCGGCACCGCCATGCACGATATCGAGGTGGCCCTGGTCGGCCAGAAGCTTGAGGTCGCGGCGGATGGTTTCGTGCGAGACGCCGAACGCCTCCGCCAGTTCGCCGACGGTCACCGAGCCGGTGGCGCGCAGGCGACGGACGATCTCGTCATGGCGGCGGACGGCCAGCGGGCGAGGCATGCAGAATCGATATCCGGGTCCAGGATCTCCGACACTTTGGCCCGCCTGCACGCTCGGCACAAGTCGCCGCGCGCGGCGTCGTGCCGCAGGGGAAACTAGCGGGGCCTGGGCGCGCGCTGCATCTCGTCGAGCGGGTAGATCGGGCGGCGGACGTTTTGGAACTTCGAGCAGGCTGTTGTCCGAGGTCGTCACGCCCACGCCGTCGAGCGTGATGGTCGCCTTGGCGAGCGGCGCGAAGCCCGCGCGGTAGTGGATGCGCGACTTCAGCAGCACGTAGCGGCAATGGCGCGGGTCGAGCCCGATCGCGGTGAAGATGCCGAGATCCCAGGGCTCGTGATGCAGCGAGGTCACGACGATCGAAAGCCCGCCGGTATCGAACAGGGCGGTCGGCCCGGTGGTGACGCGCGAGCCGGTATACATCGGCCCGCGCACGACCCATTCGCCGTCGGACAGCCGCCGCACCTTGCCGGTCACTCGCAGCGGCTCGCCCTCGACGCCGATCGACGGCATGTCGGTCTTGCCGCCGAGCTCGAGCGTCACCTCGGCTCCCACGCCCGCGGCCATCATCATCTGCACCGCCGCCGGGTCCCACACCGCCGCCACGGCAACGTCCTGCACGTCCTGCCGCAGCAATTCCGCGATCACCGCATGCAGTCCGAGGTGCCGCCGGAGCCGCACATTGTCGGCATGGTCGAGCAGAATGACGGGGCCTTCCGTCAGGGTCTTGGCGCGCGCCACCGCCTGTTGCAGCGGCTCGTGCTGATAGACGAAGTCGTCCTTGCGCGCCCAGGCGGCATCGAGCAGCCGCCCGCAGGCGGCGTCCGCCTTGGCCCGTTCGCGGTCCGCGACCACGATGGCGGAGAGCCCGGCGTCCGGAATATCGGCCATCGGGAATCCGCCGAAAACGCTGGCCGCCAGGATCGCGGGGTCGCGCTCCTCGACCCGGCACATCTCCTGCATCGTCTTCATCGGCTCGTCGGCGGTGCCCATGCGCAGGGTCTGCGCCAGGATCGGAACCTGCCCCCAGGCGATCACCGGTGCGACTTCGCCGCGCAGCGCGCGCACCAGCGCGCGCCCGGCCTGCATCCCGGAAACGTACATGTCGGTGTGCGGATAGCTCTTGTAGCCGTTGATCACGGTGGCGTTGTCGACGATGCGCTGCGTCATGTTGCCGTGCATGTCGAAGGTGACGGCGATCGGCAGCGTGGGCGCGATCGCGCGGATGCGCTCCAGCAGGCCGCCCTCCCCGTCCGGCTCGTGCTCCGCGACCATCGCGCCGTGCAGGTCGAGGAACGCCGCATCGAGGCCGCCCTCGGCGACGGCATCGATGATGCGGTCGCTCAGATAGTCGTATGCCTCGCGCGCCACATAGCCGGAGGGCATCGCCTCGGCCGCAACCGGCGTGACCACGTCGGCGCCAAGCTCGGCCGCGATGTCGAGAAAGGCGCCGGTCGGGTGGTTGGTGCCCTTGTAGGCGCGCACAACCGCTTCGCCTTCATGCAATCCCCAGTCGCGGAATCGCCTAAGATCCGTCGGCACCGGCGAGAACGTATTGGTCTCGTGCTTCATCATCGCGATCAGGAACTTCACGGGCGAGCATCCTCTCGAGGTGGCGGCCGTCTCTAGAACTGCTGGAGCGGTTCTGTCCAGCAAACTTGGATGCCGAACCCGCTTGGCGAACCCGAGAGGCCCGGCTAGCATCCGCCCATGTGGACGGCACGAACGCCGTTTCCCAAGGAGCTGTCATATGCGCATGTCGTGGAAAACGCTGGCGGTAGCCGGAATGGTCGTGGGCTCGCTCGGCACTGCCGAGGCCCAGGGCACGCTGAAGGCGGTGATGCATTCCGACCTCAAGATCGTCGACCCGATCTGGACGACCGCCTACATCACCCGCAATCACGGCTACATGGTCTACGACACGTTGTTCGCGATGGACGACGAGGGCGTGATCAAGCCGCAGATGATCGACAAGTACGATCAGAGCGCCGACAATCTCACCTTCACCTTCACGCTGCGGGACGGCCTCACGTGGCACGACGGCGCGCCGGTGACCGCGGAGGATTGCGTCGCCTCGATCAAGCGATGGGGCGCCAAGGACACGCTCGGACAGAAGGTGATGACCTTCGTCGAGTCGATGACCGCGAACGACCCGAAGACCTTCACGATCAAGCTGAAGGAGCCGACCGGCCTGCTGATCTTCGCGCTCGGCAAGCCGTCTTCCAACGTGCCGTTCATGATGCCGAAGCGGGTGGCCGAGACCGATCCCAACACGCAGATCTCCGATTTCACCGGCTCCGGCCCGTTCGTGTTCAAGCGCGACGAGTGGAAGCCGGGCGACAAGGCGGTGTACGTCAAGTTCGACAAGTACAAGCCGCGCTCCGAGCCCGCCTCGGGCCTTGCCGGCGGCAAGGTGGTCAAGGTCGACCGCGTCGAGTGGCTGGCGATCTCCGACCACCAGCAGGCGGTCAATGCCCTGCTGGCCGGCGAGATCGACTACATCGAGTCGCCGCCGCACGACCTGCTGCCGCTGGTCAAGGCCGACGCCAACGTCAAGCTGGTCGACTACAACCCGCTCGGCAACCAGTACACCTTCCGGCCCAATCACCTGCACAAGCCGTTCGACAATCCGAAGGTCCGGCAGGCGCTCTGGTACGCCTTCAATCAGAAGGACTTCCTGCAGGCGGTGATCGGCGATCCGACCTACTACAAGACCTGCAAAGCGATGTTCGTCTGCGGCACGCCGCTCGCGTCCGAGAAAGGCATGGACGGCCTGCTGGAGTCGAACTTCCAGAAGGCGCGCGACCTCCTGAAGGAGGCGAACTACGACGGCACGCCGGTCGTCCTCATGCAGTCGACCGACCTCGTGGTGCTGACCAACCTCGCGCCGGTCGCCAAGTCGCTGATGGAGCGCGCCGGCTTCAAGGTCGACATGCAGGCGATGGACTGGCAGACGCTGGTCGCTCGCCGCGCCAAGAAGGACCCGCCGAACGCCGGCGGCTGGAACGCGTTCCTGACCTCATGGGTCGCGGCCGACATCCTCAACCCGGTGATGGCGGGCTTTGCCAATGCCGGTTGCGACAAGGCCATGTTCGGCTGGCCGTGCGATCAGGAGATGGAGAAGCTGCGCGATCAGTTCGCCCGCGAGACCGATCCGAAGAAGCAGAAGGAGATCGCGGAGGCCGCGCAAGTGCGCAACACGCAGGTGACCACCCATCTCTTCCTCGGCCAATGGTACCAGCCGATCGCCGCCCGCAAGAACGTCAACGGCATCATGACGGCGCCGGTGCCGGTGTTCTGGAACGTCACCAAGTAGCAGGCGCTTTCGGTATCGGCTTTGCCGATCGGCCATGCGTCCTTCGAGACGCCCGCCTTCGGCGGGCTCCTCAGGATGAGGAGGTGGTGCATGGCATATACAAGCCTCCTCATGCTGAGGAGCGCGCGGAACGCGCGCGTCTCGAAGCACGCGAAACGCTGGGCCGACGTGAATCCGCTGCTGACGGCTAGTGCGCCGCCAGGCCTGTCGTGGGCGCGTTCGAACTGTTCGGCATAGGCGAGGACGGTCATGACCCTTCACTGGATACGAACTATTGGCGCGGCGCTCGCCGTCGCCGCCCTTGGAGCCACCGCGGCGGCGCAGACCCTGCGCGTCGCCCCGCACTCCGACCTCAAGGTCGTCGATCCGGTCTGGACGACGGCGCTCATCTCCGTGAACCACGGCTACATGATCTACGACACCTTGTTCGCGCTCGACGAGAAGCTCGCGGTGCGCCCGCAGATGGTCGATCGCCATGAGGTGAGCGCCGACAAGCTTGTCTGGACCTTCACCCTGCGCGACGGCCTCGCATGGCACGACGGCGCGCCGGTGACGGCCGAGGATTGCGTCGCCTCGCTCCGGCGCTGGGGCGCGCGCGACACGATGGGCCAGAAGCTCCTGTCCTACGTGGCCGAGCTTGCGGCACCCGACGCCAAGACCATCCGCATGACATTGAAAGAGCCCTACGGCCTGGTGCTGCAGACGCTGGCGAAGCCCGGCGCCAACGTGCCGTTCATGATGCCGAAGCGCGTCGCCGAGACCGACCCCAACAAGCAGATCGCCGACTTCGTCGGTTCCGGGCCGTTCACGTTCAAGCGCGACGAGTGGCGCCCGGGCGAGAAGGTCGTCTACCTGAAGAACCCGAACTACAAGCCGCGCAACGAGCCGGCTTCCGGGCTCGCCGGCGGCAAGGTCCCGAAGGTCGAGCGGGTGGAGTGGATCTGGATCGCCGATCCGCAGACGCAGGTCAACGCGCTGACCCAGGGCGAGGTCCATATCCTCGAAGCGCCGCCGCACGATCTTCTGCCGCTGCTCGGCAAGGACAGGGGCGTCGAGCTGTTCATCTGGAACCCGCCCGGCCGGCAATACGCCTTCCGCTTCAACGTGCTGCACAAGCCGTTCGACAATCCGAAAGTACGCCAGGCGCTCGCCTACGCGTTCAATCAGAAGGATTTCCTCGAATCAGTGATCGGCGATCCGGAGTGGTACCGGGAATGCAAGTCGCTGTTCCCGTGCGGCTCGCCGCTCGAATCGACCAAGGGCTGGGACGACAAGTTCGGCTCCAACCTCGCGAAGGCCCGCCAGCTGCTGCAGGAGGCCGGCTATGACGGGACGCCGATCGCGCTGATGCAATCGAGCGACATCGCCTCGCTGAGCAATCTCGCGCCGGTCGCCAAATCGCTGATGGAAAAAGCCGGCTTCAAGGTCGACCTGCAGGTGATGGACTGGCAGACGCTGGTCTCACGCCGAAGCAAGAAGGATCCGCCGCAGGCGGGCGGTTGGCACGCCTTCCTCACCTCATGGGCCTCGGTCGACATCCTCGACCCCGTGGCGGCGAGCTTTTTGAACGCGAGCTGCGACAAGGCGACCTTCGGCTGGCCGTGCGACGCCGAAATGGAACGGCTGCGCGACGCCTACGCCAGAGAAACCGATCCCACGAAGCAGAAGGCGATCGCGGAGGCAGTGCAGCTGCGCGCCGTCGAATATCCGACGCACATCCATCTCGGGCAGTACGTGCAGCCGGTCGCCTACCGCAAAAGCGTGACCGGCATTCTTCGCAGCCCCTCGATCGCCTTCTGGAACATCGAGGTGAAATGACCTTGCAGCTGTCATCCCGGCCGAGCGAAGCGAGATCTGGGACCCCCTGTATCTCTGTATTCGAGATTCTCCGCGAGTCCCGTGGTACATGGATCCCGGATCGGCTCCCCCGGCTCCAGGCCGGGGTCGCCGTCCGGGATGACAGGATAGTTTGATGCTCGGCTACGTCCTGCGCCGGCTGGCTGCCACCGTTCCGGTGATGCTGATCGTCGCCGTGCTCGTGTTCCTGATGCTCCGCCTCACGCCCGGCGATCCGGCCGCGATCATCGCCGGCGACAACGCCAATGCCGAGCAGGTCGCCGCGATCCGCAGCCGGCTTGGCCTCGACCAACCGATCTTCACGCAATTCTTCATCTGGTTCGGCAATATCCTGCGCGGCGATTTCGGCGAGTCGTTTTTCTTCAAGAAGACCGTGACGGAGTTGATCGCGAGTCGGCTCGAACCGACGCTTGCGCTGTCGCTCTCGACCATCGTTCTGGCCGTCCTGGTCGCGGTGCCGCTGGGAGTGCTTGCCGCCTACAAGCAGGGAACGCTCGTCGACAAGCTCGTCATGGGCTTTTCCGTGCTCGGCTTCTCGGTCCCGGTATTCGTCATCGGCTATTCGCTGATCTATCTGTTCGCGATCAAGCTCAACTGGCTCCCGGTGCAAGGCTATCAGCGCATCGGCGACGGCCTCGGCGGCTTTCTGCAGCGGCTGATCCTGCCCTCGGTGACCCTGTCGGTGATCTACATCGCGCTGATCGCGCGGATGACGCGCACCAGCGTGCTCGACGTCATGGGCGAGGACTACATCCGTACCGCGCGCGCCAAGGGCCAGGTCGAGCGCATCGTGCTGTTCAAGCATGCGCTGCGCAACGCCGCGGTGCCGATCGTCACCGTCATCGGTCTCGGCGTCGCGTTGCTGATCGGCGGAGTCGTCGTCACCGAGAGCGTGTTCACCATTCCGGGCATCGGCCGCCTGACGGTCGACGCCGTGCTGGCGCGTGACTACCCGACGATCCAGGCGGTGATCCTGTTGTTCTCCTTCGTCTACGTCCTCATCAACCTGATGGTCGACCTGCTGTACCGCGCATTCGACCCGAGGATCCGCTATTGAGCACCGAGCCTGTCCTGGTCGCCACCGAGACGACGGAGCGCGCGCGCCCGAAAACGGGCGTGCTGGCGCGGCTCGCACGCGACGGCGGCATCATCTTCGGCGCGGCGGTCATGCTGCTGATGGTCGTCATCGGACTCGTCGCGCCGCTCCTCGGCACCAAGGACCCGTCCGAGATCAATCCGGCGTTCCGCAACCGCGTGCCGGGCTACGAGCAGACGATCCGCAACGACGACGGCAGCACCTCGGTGTTCAAGCACCGCATGGGCACCGACAGCCTCGGCCGCGACGTCTACAGCCGCGTGGTCTATGGCGCCCGCATCTCGCTCCTCGTCGGCCTCACGGTCGCGCTGATCAGCGTCACCATCGGGCTCGTGGTCGGCCTGATTGCCGGCTACATCCGCTGGCTCGACATGGTGGTGATGCGGTTGATGGACGGGCTGATGGCGATCCCCGCCATCCTGCTCGCGATCGCGGTCGTGTCCTTGTTCCGCGCCGGTCTGTTGAGCGTGATCGTCGCGATCACGGTGCCGGAAATCCCGCGCGTGGTGCGGCTGGTGCGCTCGATCGTGCTCTCGGTGCGCGAGGAGCCCTATGTCGAGGCCGCCATCATGGCCGGCACGCCGACCCCGCTCCTGCTGATCCGCCACGTCCTGCCCAACACCATCCCGCCGATGATCGTGCAGGGCACGTTCATCTGCGCGTCCGCGATTCTGGTAGAGGCGATCCTGTCCTTCCTCGGCATCGGCATTCCGCCGGAGACCCCGACCTGGGGCAACATCATGGCCGAGGGCCGCAGCCTGTTCCGCATCTATCCGCACAACATCTTCTTTCCCGGCATCTGCGCTCGCCGTCACCGTGCTCGCCGTCAACACGCTCGGCGACGGCCTGCGCGACCGGCTCGACCCCAAGCTGGCGCGAAGGGTGTGATGATGATGATGAAGGTCGCACCCAGCCTGTCATCCCGGCCAAGCGAGCGCAGCGAGCGCGAGCCGGGACCCATGTACCCCGGCATGCACGATCGGGAGACGTGGGTCCCGGCTCTCCCCGGCTCGAGGCCGGGGTCGGCCGGGATGACAGCCGTGATGTGCGGAGCAGGCGATGACCGCGCCTGTCCTCGATATCCAGGGGCTCACCGTCCGCCTCCCCCCGGGCGCCGACCGGCGCAACGCGGTCGAGAACATTTCGTTCACGGTCGGCGCCAACGAGATCGTCTGCGTGGTCGGCGAGTCCGGCTCGGGCAAGTCCGTCACCGCGCACACCGTCATGGGATTGTTGCCGCAGGGACAGCTTACGCCGACCGCCGGCCACATTCTGCTCGAAGGCGAAGATCTGATGAAGAAATCGCCGTCGGAGCTGCGCCGCATGCGCGGCGACCGCATGGCGATGATCTTCCAGGAGCCGATGACCGCGCTCAACCCGGTGATGCGCGTCGGCGAGCAGATCGAAGAGGTGCTGGAGATCCACACCGACCTCGACGCGCGCGGCCGCCGCAAGCGCGTGCTCGACACGCTGGCGTCCGTGCATCTGCCCGACATCGAGCGCCTGATCGACGTCTATCCGCACCAGCTCTCCGGCGGCCAGCGCCAGCGCATCATGATCGCTGCGGCGCTCGTGCTCGATCCCGCGTTGCTGATCGCCGACGAGCCGACGACCGCGCTCGACGTCACCACGCAGGCGCAGATCCTGCGGCTGATCAAGGAGTTGCAGGTACGCCGCAACACCGGCGTCCTGTTCATCACCCACGATTTCGGCGTGGTCGCCGAGATCGCGCATCGGGTGGTGGTGATGCAGCACGGCCGCGTCGTCGAGCAGGGCACCGCCGCCGAGGTCCTGCGGCGGCCGCGCGACGACTACACCCGCATGCTGATCCGCTCGGTGCCGAGCCTCACGCCGCCAAAGCGCGAGCCGGCCGCGGCTGCCCCGATCGCGCTCGAGACCAAAGGCTTGAGCAAGACCTACGTCATCGGCGGCTTCTTCGGGCGGCGCGACGTGCCGGCCGCCAAGGACGTGAGCCTCAATGTCAGGCGCGGCGAGACGCTCGGCGTGGTCGGCGAGTCCGGCTCGGGCAAATCGACGGTGGCGCGCTGCATCGCGCGGCTGATCGAGCCGACCGACGGCGCGATCATTGTCGAGGGCGCGGACGTTGCGCGGCTCGGCACCAGGGCGCTGCGCCCGCACCGCAAGCGCGTGCAGGTCGTGTTCCAGGATCCGTACCGCTCGCTCAATCCGCGCCGCACCGTCGGCGCCGCCATCATCGAGGGGCCGATGAATTTCGGCACGCCGCGCGACGCCGCGGTCGAGCGGGCGCGCGAGCTGATGAAGCTGGTCGAGCTCGATCCGGATTCGCTCTCGCGTTTCCCGCACCAGTTCTCCGGCGGCCAGCGTCAGCGCCTGTGCATCGCGCGCGCGCTGGCGATGGAGCCGGAAATCCTGATCGCCGACGAGGCGGTCTCTGCGCTCGACGTCTCCGTGCAGGCGCAGGTGCTCAAGCTGATCGACGACGTGCGCCGGCGCTTCAACCTCGCGGTGCTGTTCATCACCCACGACCTGCGCGTCGCCGCGCAGGTGTGCGACCGCATCGCGGTGATGCAGAACGGCGAGGTGGTCGAGGAAGGGCTGACCGGCGAGATATTCCGCGCGCCCAAGCATCCGTACACGCGTGCCCTGTTCGACGCCGCGCCCGGCAAGGAGTTCGAGTTCGGGAAGTTCGAGCTGGCGTAGCTGTCATCCCGGCCAAGCGACCCCGGCGCAAGCCGGGGGAGCGCGAGCCGGGACCCATATACCCCAGCATGGTAGACCGGGAGACATGGGTCCCGGCTCTCGCGCTTCGCGCTCGGCCGGGATGACAGCGGTACTCGACATGGATCAGGCCATGAAGGACCTTGTGACGCTCGCCGAACAGGTGGCCGCGCTGCTGCAAGCGAAGCGCCAGACGATCGCGGTCGCCAAGTCCTCGACCGGCGGGCTGATCTCGGCGGCGCTCTTGGCGGTGCCCGGCGCCTCCGCCTATTTCCTCGGCGGCGCGGTCGTCTATACGGGTCAGGCGCGAACGGTGCTGCTCGACATCCCCGCGTCAGCGCTCGCCGGCATGCGGCCGGCGACGCAAGCCTATGCGCAGCTGGTCGCGCGCCACACGCGGCAGCGCTTTTCATCCGACTGGGCCCTCGCCGAGACGGGCGCGACGGGTCCGACCGGCAACCGCTACGGCGATGCGGCCGGCCACAGCTGCATCGCGGTCGCCGGCGTGGTCGAAACCGCCATGACGCTCGAGACCGGCAGCGCCGATCGGCTCGCCAACATGCACGCGTTCAGCGAGGCGGCGCTTAAGTTCCTGCTGCAGAGCCTGTCGCGCTAATTCCAGCGGCACGCGATGACGGCTGGCCCGGCGGTTGCTCAGTTCGTTTTTCGAAATGTTGCATCCACGCCACATCCGCTTGGATCGGAGCCGGGCGGAATTTGAAAATGCAAATTGCTTTGCAATCTCCGCCCCGGGCACTGCCAATTTCGTTTTGCGAAATATTGCATCGAGGCGACACCTCGCACCCTGCGGCCGAGCAGAAGCCATCGAGTTCGTTTTGCGAAATGCAACTCCTGATTGACGCGACGCTACAACCTCAGATCAAGAATCTTAGGTGGGGCTCTGGCCGCACATTCGGGATGTGAATGTAGAACAAAAAGAGAACACAGTCAAGATCTGTGGTGTGTGTGTGTCACCCGCACTCACGGCTGGCGGGCAATCGCTCCGGCGTTTGACGCGCCGCAAGCGCTAGGAACGGTCAGCTAGGCTGGCCTGCCTCAGCAAGCCAGCCAGAGGGAGGCAGAAAGCCAATTAATTTTCCCGTGGAGAAATTGTTGGATGGCTTTCATATCGCGATTTCCAACACCCGCTTGTTCTCATCCGGCCTTGGCTCGGCAACTTCGACGGACAGGCAGCCCTCGATGGCCTCATGCAGGTTCTTCAAGAGCTCATCGAGCGTTTCACCCTGGGTCGCACACCCGGGAATAGCCGGCACCTCAGCCCACAGCCCGCCCTTCTCGGCCTCGTGCACCACGACTTTGATCTTCATGGCAACCCTCTCTTCAACCAGGAAGTATAACAGGCCGTTGAGGGTTACACCTCATCCTCCGCCACCGCCTCGCTCCACGGCTGATACGGCTCGGTGGCGCCTTCGTTGACGCTCGCCGGTGCGGCGCACGGCGCCCGCGATGGTGAAGTGATACGGATAGACGTTGCGCTCGACTTCGACGGTCTTGAACTGCGTCCGCGAGCGCCGCCCGCACCTCCGCGGGCAGGTCGCGATCGACCACGACCGTCTCGCCGCCCGACACGTCGATGCGCGGCGCATGGAACGCATCGTCGAGCGACATCCCGTTCGCCATCATGACCAGGAGCTGGAACACCGCCGGCAGGATCTTGCGGCCGCCGCGCCGCCGGCTGCGACCGCATCGTCCGTCGCCCGAGCATGATCGGCCGGCGCAATAGTTCGACAGCGTGCGCCTGGCCGGCGCGATGCGCGTTCGGCGTGCCGGGACGCGGATCGAACCAGTTGATGGCGTTGTTCATCAGGATGCCGGTCGACGGCGACAGGAACCGCGAACCGAACAGCGACAGCAGCGTCTGCGTCAGCGTCACCATGTTGCCGTCGCGGTCGACGACCGAGATATGCGTGGTCGAGCCCCTGCGGCGCGGTGCTCGCGGAATCGCCCATGGTGGCGAAGCGCTTCGCCCAGGCATCCTGCAGGCTCGCCGCAATGGCGGTGAACGCCCGCGCGTCGAGCGGCTGGCCGTCGCCCGACCCGGTCCAGCGCCGCGCCAGTCCGTCGAATGCGTCGATGCATGGTCGGGCCCGCCGGTGAGACCCGGGAGCACGTGGATCGTGCGTTGCCGGTGCGCCACGGTGCGTGGCGTCACGCGTGCGCGCCTCCACGGCGTCGAAATCGCCTTGCGCATGCACGCCGCCGGCGGCGCGCACGTCGTCGATGCAGCGCACGCGCGATCGGTCCGCGGTAGAAAGCGTCCGGCCCATCGGTCGCGATCGTCTGCAGCGTGCGCGCAAGCGCCGGGTTCGGCAGCCGCAGCACCGGATTGGCCGCGACCGCGGGCGGCGGCACCGGCGGCGCGCCGTCGGACAGGAACACGGAGGCCGCAGCCCGGGTCGCGCGCCAAGTTGCGCGAAGGCGCGCGCGACGATCAGCGTCGTATGCCAGTCGACCACCAGGCCTTCGGCCGCTTGCCTGGCGGCCGGCTCGACCAGTTCGCGCCAGGATTTACGCCCGAACGCCTTGTGGGCCGCCGCCATGCCGGCGACCAGCGTCGGCGCCACGACCGCCTTGGCGCCGACGCAGGTTGCGGTCGTCCTTGACGCGCGGCCAGCCGAACAGGTCGGTGACCGAGCCTTCGACCAGCGGATAGTCGGCCGGATCGAGCGCCGCCGGCGAGCGCGCGCCGAAATCGATCGCGGTGACGCGATCGTCGGCGGCGTGCCGCACCAGCATCGCGCCGACGCCGCCGATGCCGTTCATCCACGGCTCGAGCACGCCGACCGCGAACGAGGTCGCGACCGCGGCATCGACCGCATGCCCGCCGGCCGCGAGCACGCGCGCGCCGATCTCGGACGCCAGCCGGTTGCTGGCTCACCACGATGCCGCCGCCGAGCGCACCGCCGGCTTGCGCACGATCTGGCGCAGCGAGAGGTTGGGCGAGAGGCCGGCGCGTGAACGGATTGGCTGTCGAGTCATGCGGTTCCCGATCTCACCGTCATCCCGGCCGAGCGCGAAGCGCGAGAGCCGGGACCCATGTACAGCGCAAGAGACAGTCCTACGGCCGGGATCATGGATCCCGGATGGCTCGCTTCGCTCGCCGTCCGGGATGACAGCAGGTGAAGTCGAGCACCTCGGAGGCGTCACGGTTCGTCCCGCGCCATGCGCTCCGCCAGGCGGCGGTCGTAGTCGAGCACGGCCTGCAGCAGCACCTGCGCGCCGGCGGCGCACTGCTCCTTCGACGAGAACTCGGCCTCGTTGTGGCTGATGCCGCCGCGGCACGGCACGAAGATCATCGCGGTCGGCGCGACCCGCGCGACGTAGGCGGCGTCGTGGCCGGCGCCCGAGACCATGTCGCGGGTCGAGAAGCCGCTCGTCTCCGCGCCGTGCCGCACCGCCTCGATGCACTCGGGATCGAAGCGCACCGGCGGCGCGTCGGCGATGCAATTCATCGTCACCGTCAGGCCCAGCGGATCGCAGATTTCCGACAAGCGAGGCGACCAGCATCTGCTGCATCGATTCGATGACGGCGGCTTCGGGATGGCGGAGGTCGACGCAGAAGAACACTTCGCCCGGCACGACGTTGCGCGAGTTGGGCTTCACCTCGACCATGCCGACGCTGCCGACCGCGAGCGGCGCGTGCGCGCGCGCGATGTCGCCGACGCGCTCGATCAGGCGCGCGGCCCCGACCAGCGCATCCTTGCGCAGGTGCATCGGGGTCGCGCCGGTATGCGCGTCCTGCCCGGTCACCGTCACCTCGTACCAGCGCAGGCCCTGCACGCCGGTGACGACGCCGATCTCCTTGCTCTCCGCTTCGAGCAGCGGGCCCTGCTCGATGTGCAGCTCGAAGAACGCCGACAGCGGATGCTGCCCGCATGGCTCGGCGCCGCGGTAGCCGATCGCATCGAGCGCCGCCGCCGAAGGTCGTGCCCTCGCGGTCGGTGCGCGCGATCGCCCAATCGCGCGTGAACGCGCCGGCGAACACGCCGGACGCGGTCATCGACGGGGCGAAGCGCGAGCCCTCCTCGTTGGTCCAGTTCACCACCTCGATCGGCGCGATAGGTCTCGTAGCCGGCTTCGACCAGCGTGCGCACGGCCTCGAGCGCGCCGAGCACGCCCAGCACGCCGTCGAACTTGCCGCCGGTCGGCTGGGTATCGAGATGGCTGCCGAGCGCGATCGGCGGCAGGTCGTCGCGCTGGCCGGCGCGGCGCGCGAACATCACGCCCATGTCGTCGACCGTGACGGTGAGGCCGAGGCCCTCGCAGCGCGCCCGGAACCAGTCGCGCACCTGCCGGTCGAGATCCGTCAGCGTCAGCCGGCAGATGCCGCCCTTGGCGGTGCCGCCGATGGCGGCCGTCTCCATCAGCTCGCCCCACAGCCGCTCGGGATCGATCGCCAGGTTGCGCATGGCCATGGGTCGCGGACCGGTCAGCGCGGCGACGCCGGGGCCGCCGCCGGCGTCGGCCGCGGGCCACAGTTTCGGAGCGACGCGCAGATACTGCGGCGGCCGCTCGACGTCTGCGCCGAGCTCGCGCGCGGCCGCCCAGCCCCAGTGCGGATTGTCGAGAAACCCGCGCGCCAGCGCCACCATGTCGGCCTTGCCCTCCGCCACGATCGCCTCGGCCTGCTCGCGGCGTCGTGATCAGCCCGACCGCGCGGGTCGCGATGCCGGCCTCGCGCTTGACCTGCGCGGCGATCGGGACGTTGTAGCCGGGCGTCGTCGGATTGCGCGTCTCCGACGTGACGCCGCCGGACGAGATGTCGACGATAGTCGAGACCGCGCGCCTTGAGGCCGCGCGCGAATCGCCACCGCGTCGTCCGGCGTCAGGCCGCCCTCGGTCCAGTCGCTGCCGGTGATGCGGGCGCCGAGCGGCATGCCCCTGGGGACGACCGCGCGCACCGCCTCGGCGGTCTCCGAGCAGAAAGCGCCCGCCGGCCTGCAGCTCGCCGCCGATAGCGATCGGTGCGCCGGTTGGAGATCGGCGACAGCGAAGCTGTGCAGCCAGGTAGCCGTGCGCCATGTGCAGCTCGATCGCATCGAAGCCGATGCGCACGCGCGCGCTTCGCCGCCATGACGAAGGCGTCGCGCACCTGCGCGATATCGTGCTCGTCCATCTCGCGCGGCGCCGGCCACGCCGGCGCCGAACGCGATCGCCGACGGTCCGATCGTCTCCCACGGCTCGTCGCCGCCGTTGCGCTTGAGGCCGTGCCGCCCTCCCAGGGCCGCTGCGACGACGCCTTGCGGCCGGCATGCGCGAGCTGGATGCCGAGCTTCGCGGTGCCGATGTGCCGGCAATGCGCGACGACGCGCGCCAGCGCCGCCTCGTTGGCGTCGGTGTAGAGGCCGAGGCAGCCGTGCGTGATGCGGCCCCGGCCGCTCCACATGGGTCGCCTCGACGATCAGCAGGCCGGCGCCGGAATTCGCCAGCATGCCGAGATGCGTCAGGTGCCAGTCGTTGGCGCAGCCGTCGTCGGCGCTGTACTGGCACATCGGCGCGACGACGATGCGGTTCGGCAAGTTCGAGGTCGGCAAGCTTGATCGGCGAGAACAGGGCGCTGGTCATGAGTTTCCGAGCAATGGGGATGGAGGTTGGCGCGGCGGGGCGATCATAGAGGGGCAGGCTTGCGCCGCAAGCGAGGAAACGGGTGCACTCGGCTGAGCCGGACCAGGCTCTATCACGCATTCCTCCTCGGTGAGATAGCGGACGCGCGCCGTCTCCACGGCCTTGAACGGCTTCACCCGCCGCCAGGCATCGTCGCTCGCGACCTGACCAGCCTTCCAGGCGTGATTGAGAGCGGCCTTCAGCACGGTCAGGATGCGGTTCGCCGTCGCGCGGCGTCTGCGGACTTCATCTACGAGACCCGGCGGTAGCGTTGCCCAAATCAGCTTGGGCGTGAGCGAACAAGCTTTTGGCAGACGACAACAAGACGCCCCCCAAAAGCCTCCGTATATCACCGTCGATGATGGGAGATTGCTCCTTCACTGCCCGTGGAGAGTGTGTCCCTCTCAGCCACGCGAAAGTGGGCCCCCGGTGAAATTCGAATCTGGCTGCCTCCAATCGGCCTAGAAAAGATCAAGCGATTGCGGCGAACTGCCCACAATTTTGCCGAGTAGCCGTTGGTAAACTCGCAGCTTGGGAGCCGTGGCTGAACTCGACCCGAGGAGTTAAATGATCGAGCATCCTGTCGGCATGTTGGTGACGGCTGCTGTTGCTGCTTCCAGCGGTGCCGCCACCGGGTGGCTGGTGGCGCTGTTTGTCGACTGGCTCGGCATCCCCGTGGCGTTCTGACCCAGCCCCGCTGGTAACTCCGCTTCGTTCCTAAAGCGCCTGTCGGCCCGCATTGGGTCCACGAAATCGAGCACGACGCGGAAGGCTGCGCAGCGCGTCTGGTCTGTCTTAGGAACGCTCTCGCAAGGCACGCGTTGGCCGAAGGTGTGAGTTGTGCCGATCCGTGTTGCGTGAGAATGCCGTCCGTTGCGGACGGCGCCTTTGAGGCGGGCCGAGGAGTGCTCCCGTGCCGCCCAAGATGGCTCACGGCCATCAGACACCGCAGCAAAAGCATCACGCTGCCCGGCAGTGGGTTGCAGACCGAACGCCCCGGCGCGCAGCACATTTGCCGTGGCGCTGGTCGCCACCGCAACCGCGAGCGCCGACGCTGCCACGCGCAAGCGTGTACGGCCACAAGCCTGGCACACCGCCGCGGTCGCGGCGCCAACCCAGCGGGCCGCTGCTCCGGCCTGGGCCGTCCTGGGCCGGGCTACGGCCGCTACGCGCCGTGCAGCGGACCCTGCGGCAGCAACCGCTGAAGGCGAGCGGCGAGCACGTGGTGTGTAGCGCTTAAGCCCGGGTTGCTCGGTGACAGCGCGGCTTGATTCGCGCCGGCGCGGCGCCCGGTTCCGCGCCGCAGCATGAACAATATATTCAGTCGCGCGGCGCGGGCTCTGGCGTGCGTGGGACGCCTTACGGCATTTCTCATCCAAAGCGACATTTTGCCCTTCCGTCAGGGGCTTTCCTGACGCCCTCATTCAGGCTGCGTTCATGCCGGCACCCGCATAGTTCGCGCGGGCAAGTGGCGGCAATGCCACCGGAATTCGGGGGTTCAATCCAGGGACCTGGGGAATTCGGCCCGGAGCATGGCTCCGGCGGTGGATGATTTTGGCTCCGACGACGTGGACAAACGAGAGACCCGTGCGCCAGCAACCGATTGAATTCTTCCCCCACGCTGCCGGAATTGTGGAATTCCGCCGCACCGGCCGGCACGCGCGCGTCGCGCCGCGCTTCCACAGCCAGATCCTCACCGGCGAGAGCGAGGACTTCCCGCTGCACGCCCAGAAGGGCGACCGGCTCAATCACCTGTTCGAGCGCTGCGCCGACCGCTTCGCCGATCTTGACGCGGTGGTGACCGACGAGGCGTCGGTCTCCTACGCGGAGCTCGATGCCCGCGCCAACCAAGTGGCGCGCCACCTCGCCGAGCAGGGGATCAAGTCGGGCGACCGCGTCGGCCTCCTGTTCGACCGCACCGTCGAGACCTATGTGGCGATGCTCGCGGTGCTCAAGCTCAACGCCGCCTATGTGGCGCTCGACACCGGCTTCCCGACCGAGCGCATCCGCTTCATCGCCGGCGACGCGCAGCTCGCCGCCATCGTGTCGATGACGGCGTTCGGCGGCACGCTCGCCACCCTCGCGGTGCCGCTGATCTACCTCGACCGCGCGGCGCGCGCGATCGACATGCAGCCCTCCGCCCGGCTCGGCCGCGACGAGGTCGCGCCGCCGTCCGACCAGGCCTGCTACGTCATCTACACCTCGGGCACCACCGGCAACCCGAAGGGCGTGCTGATCGAGCATCCGAGCATCTGCAACTTCGTGCAGGTCGCGGCCGACCGCTACGGCTTCGAGCCGGGCGACCGCGTCTACCAGGGCATGACCATCGCGTTCGACTTCTCGGTCGAGGAGATCTGGGTGCCGCTGATGGCGGGCGCGACGCTGGTCCCGGGCCGCACCGGCGTGGTGCTGATGGGCGACGAGCTCGCCGACTTCCTCGACCGCCGCGACGTCACCTGCATGGCCTGCTGCCCGACGCTGCTCGCCACCATCGAGCGCGACCTGCCCAGGCTGCGCCTGCTGCTGGTCGGCGGCGAGGCCTGCCCGCGCAACCTGGTGACGCGCTGGGCGAGCCCGAAGCGCACCATCCTCAACACCTACGGCCCGACCGAGGCGACCGTCACCGCCACCGTGACGGAGCTCAAGCCGAACAAGCCGGTCACCATCGGCCGGCCGCTGCCGAACGCCTCGATCGTGATCCTCGATCCGGAGCGCGACAGCACTGGTCGGCGACGGCGAGCAGGGCGAGATCGGGATCGCGGGCGTCGGGCTCGCGGCCGGCTATCTCAACCGCGACGACCTCACGGCCGCCAAGTTCATCCTCGACTTCCTCGACCTGGCCGCCAACCCGTCGCGCCGCATCTACCGCACCGGCGACCTCGGCCGCATCACGCCGGACGGCGAGGTGGAGTATTTCGGCCGCATCGACACCCAGGTGAAGATCCGCGGCCACCGCATCGAGCTCGCCGAGATCGAATCGGTGCTGATGGAGCTGCCACAGGTCGCGCAGGCCGCGGTCACCACCTTCGAGCCGGAGCCCGGCATCGTCGAGCTCGCCGGCTACTACGCGCTGAAGCAGGGCGCCGGCGCGCTCGCGCTCGCCGACATCCTCAAGCTGCTGCGCGCGCGCCTGCCCGGCTACATGGTGCCGGCCTTCCTCGAGCAGCTCCCGTTCATCCCGATGTCGCTCAGCAACAAGGCCGACCGCAAGGCGCTGCCGCGCCCGAAGGGTTTTCGCGTCGCGAGCGGCAAGACGCTGGTCGCCGCCAGGTCGAAGACCGAGCGGCTGATCGCCGGCGCGCTCGCCGAGGTGCTCAAGCTCGGCGGCGTCTCGATCGATGACCACTTCTTCAACGACCTCGGCGCCAACTCGCTGCTGATGGCGCGCTTCTGCGCCAAGGTGCGGCAGGGCTGCCACAACGCCTCGCTCTCGATGCAGGACATCTACCTGCATCCGACCGTCGCGCGGCTCGCCGCGCATCTCGCGCAGTCCGACAGCACGACCGTCGCCGTGACGGTGGACGAGCCGCTGCACGTCCCGTCCGACCTCGCCTATTACGGCTGCGGCGCGCTGCAGCTCATGTCCTACGCGGCCTACGCCATGACGGGCCTCTGGCTCGTCGTGCTCGGCTTCGACTGGGTGCAGGAGGCGATCGACGCGCCGCTCGCCTTCTACGCCCGCGCCGCCGCGCTCGCGGTCGCGAGCTTCGTGGTCGCCGCCGCCCTTCCGGTCGCCGCCAAGTGGCTGCTGGTCGGCCGCTGGAAAGAAGAGAAATTCCCGATCTGGAGCCTGCGCTACTTCCGCTTCTGGCTCATCAAGACACTGGTGCGCACCTCGCCGATGGTCGCCTTCATCGGCACGCCGGTCTTCAATGCCTATCTGCGCCTGCTCGGCGCCAGGATCGGACGCAACGTGGTGATCCAGTCGCGGCTGATCCCTGTCTGCACCGACCTGTTCGCGATCGGCGACAACAGCGTGCTGCGCGAGGACACGATGCTGCCGGGCTACCGCGCGCGCGCCGGCCGGATCGAGACCGGGACTATCGAGATCGGCGCGCATGCCTACGTGGGCACCGCGAGCGTGCTCGACATCGGCAGCCGGATGGGCGAGCGCACCCAGCTCGGCCACGCCTCCTCGCTGCAGAGCGGGCAGGTGATCCCGGACGGCCAGCGCTGGCACGGCTCGCCCGCGGTCGAGACCACGAGCGACTATTGCCCGCTCGAGTTCGAAGGACGAGTCCTCGCTGCGCCGCTCCTGCTACGGCATCGGCCAGTTCGGTCATGCTGCTCCTGGTCGCGACGCCGCTGATGACACTGTTCGGCAGCACCTGGTACGACTGGTTCAGCCAGTTCGGCGACGGCGCCTTCGCGCCGACGGCGACGCAGGTGCTGCTGCTCGCGCTCGCCTCCGCGGCGCTGTTCGTCGGCTCGATGGCGCTGCATCTTGCCGACATCTACCTGATCCCGCGGCTGCTCAACCGCCTCATCGAGCCCGGCAAGGTCTACCCGCTCTTCGGCTTCCACTACGCCGTGCAGGAGCTGATCTCGACGATGAGCAATGTCCGCTTCTTCAACCTGCTGTTCGGCGACTCGTCGGCGATCGTGCACTACATGCGCTTCGTCGGCTGGAACCTTGGCAAGGTCGAGCAGACCGGTTCGAACTTCGGCACCAACCAGCACCACGACAATCCGTTCCTGTGCCAGATCGGCAGCGGCACGATGGTGTCGGACGGGCTCTCGATGGTGAACGTCGACCTGTCGAGCTCCTCGTTCCGCGTGTCGCGCACGACAATCGGCGAGCTCAACTACCTCGGCAACGACATCCACTATCCGCCGCAGGGCCGCACCGGCGCGAACGTCCTGCTCGGCACCAAGGTGATGATCCCGGTCGACGGGCCGGTGCGCGAGAATGTCGGCCTGCTCGGCTCGCCCTGCTTCGAGATCCCGCGCATGGTCGACCGCGACGCGCAGGTGCTGGCTTCCCTCTCCAAGGACGAGCGGCGTGCCCGGCTAGCCGCCAAGAACCGCTACAATCTTGCGACCGCGCTCCTCTTCCTGGCGGCGCGCTGGGGCTTCGTGTTCGCAACCGTGCTGGTGTCGCACCTCGCGCTGATCAACTACCAGAACCTCGGCATCTTCGCGCTCGCCGCCGCCGGCGCGTTCCTGGCGGTGTTCGCGGTCGCCTTCTTCGCGCTGATCGAGCGCGCGAGCCTCGGCTTCAAGCGGCTCGAGCCCAAGCTCGCCTCGATCTACGACCCGTATTTCTGGTGGCATGAGCGCCACTGGAAGCTCTCCGACTCGCCGATCACCGGCCGTTTCGGCGGCACGCCGTTCAAGAACCTGATCTCGCGCCTGATCGGCCTGCGCGTCGGCGCCAAGGTCTACGATGGCGGCTGCTCGGTCACCGACCGCTCGCTCACCGAGGTCGGCGACTATGCCTGCCTGAACGAAGGCAGCGTGCTGCAGGCGCATTCGCTGGAAGAGGGCGTGTTCAAGTCCGACCATATCCGTATCGGCCGCGGCGGCACGCTCGGCTGCGGCGCCTTCGTGCACTACGGCGTCATGATGGGCGAGCGGGCCGTGATCGACGTGGACGCCTTCGTGATGAAGGGCGAGGTGCTGGACAAGGCCACGGCGTGGCACGGCAATCCGGCCAAGATGCGGCGCACCGCCGCGCCCGACGCCGACGCGCCGTTCGGCGAGGTGGTCATCGCGCGGATGGCGGCGGAATGAGCCGGCCGCGCGTCCGCCAGATGGGACGCGACACCGTCACGCTGCGCGAGGTAACCGCCGACAACTGGGAAGCGGTGGTAGAGCTCGAGCTCGACGAGACGCAGCAGGACCTGGTCGCGAGCAACGCCTATTCGCTCGCCGAGTTCGAAGTTCGATCCCGCGGCGCGCCCGCGCGCGGTCTATGCGGGCCGGCAACTGGTCGGCTTCCTGATGTACGAGATCCTTTCCGCGCGCGCTTCGCGCCAAGCCTCGATCTACCGCTTCATGATCGACCGCCGCCGCCAGCACAAGGGTTTTGGCCGCGCCGCGCTCGCCTGCGCGCTCGACGAGATCAGGGCCGAGCAGGTGCGCAAGGTCTCGATCCGCTACATGGCAGAGAACCCGGTGGCGAAGGAGTTCTATGCCAGCTTCGGCTTCGTCGAGGTCGGCCGCGACGAGGACGACGAGGTGATCGCCGAACTCAGGTTGTGAGCGACGCGAAAGTGGCGCAACGCGGGCGGTGTGCTCCCTCTTCCGCTTGCGGGGGAGGGTTGAGGTGGGGGCAAGTCGGCAGGACAGGGCCGTGGACGAGCTGCAGCGCGCGATCGAGAGCCTGGCGCCAGCCGGCGTGCGGATCGGCTGCCGGCTGATCGCGCTGGGCGACGAAGCCGCGCTGCTCCCCGAGGAAGCCGCATCGATCAGGACGGCGCACGGTCCGGCGCGGCGCGCGAGCGGCGCGGCGCGCATCGTGGCGCGCTGGCTGCTGGCGCAACTCGGCTGCGCCGCTGTCGCGATCCCGAAAGGCGGCGCGGGCGAGCCGCTCTGGCCCGCCGGCGTCACCGGCTCGCTCGCGCATGACGGAGAGGTCGCGGTCGCGGCGGTCACGCTGCGGCGCGACGTCGCCATCGGCATCGACGTCGAGCCGGCCGAGGCGCTTCCCGCCGACATGCTCGACCTCGTCGCGACGCCGGACGAGCGCCGCCGCCTCGACCGGTTCGGCGGCCGCGTCCTGTTCGCCGCCAAGGAGGCGGTCTACAAGGCGGCGTTCCCGGGCGACCGGGTCTTTCTCGAGTTCCACGACATCGCGGTCGACCTCGCGGCCGGCGCGGCGCAAACCCGCACCGGGCGCGCCTTTGCGCTGCACGCCTGCGTCGCGCCGCGCATCGTGGTGCTGGCGCTCGCGCGGCCCGAAGATCGGGACTAACCCGGCGCGAACCCGCGGGCATTCCCCGATTGTTGGTTGTGCGCCTTCCGCCTGATGCTCCACCGGCGGATGCGGGGCGACGCATCCTACACATCAAGAGCAAGTGGAGAAACTCATGCGGACGACACGAATGCACTTGTGGCAGCTTCGTTGCTCTCGGTCGGCTTCGTCCTGACGACGTAGACAATGGCTGAGTTTGTGGCCGTGCAGCTTGCCGCGCTCGCCGCCGCCGCCGTGCGTGTGGCGCCGATTGCAATGCGGGCATTTCTCGATGACCAGCGCGCGCCCGGCGCGGCGAACCGGCACCACCAGCGGCGACCCGCGGCGCGAATTTTTGCGGCGGACGTCGCTCACCTAATCCGCATTGATCGCGACGCGTTGGGACACACGATTCCTCCTCCCATGCGTGCCTCAAAGCGGAAGAGATGGCAAAAGCCGACAACTATAAGGATCGTGCAACATGGTGACCGCGCGAGCGCGATCATGTATGTTTGCTTGAGGTCCCCGAAGAGCACCGGCGTTGTACCCGGCGCCACGTCCGGAAGCTGGTTCACGATTTTTACCGGGCTGCCGTTGATCGTATATTGGCCCGCCTCGGTCGGCCTTGAAATCATGATCGGCCTTCCCGTCGCGTCGCTCATCGTCAACCGCTCGACCGCGCCTCGCGGGCAAGATAGGATCGCGCCAGGAATGCGCCATGCCATCGTCAGGCTGGGGGCTGTGAACTGGGAGCGACTTGGCATGCTGACGGGATTCACACCTGCTCTTTTCCGCCACTCGACCGTCGTTGTCTTTGCCCTGTTGTGCGCGGTGAATGCCGCCACGGCCGCTCCCAAGGCCAAGGCTGCGCGGTTGAAGCAGATCGACATCCAGTACGTGCCGCCGAAATCCGACGCCCTGAAGCCGGTGTATGAATACCTCAAGGATGGCAAAGGCCTGGAGAAGGTCCAGGCTCTTCTCGGCCCGCTGCGGTTGCCGCGCCGCCTCCTGATCAAGGCCGCCGGCTGCGACGGGGAGTCGAATGCGTGGTACGAAGATGACGAGGTCACGATCTGCTACGAGTTCCTCGACGACCTCTGGAAGAACGCCGCGACCGAAACGACGTCGGTCGGGCTCGCGCCGATCGACACGCTGATCGGTCCGTTCATCGATGTGGTGCTGCACGAGGTCGGGCATGCGGTATTCGACATGCTGCGCATTCCCGTTTTCGGCCGCGAGGAGGACGCCGCCGACCAGTTCTCCGGCTACATCGTGCTGCAGGCGAGCAAGCCGGAAGCGCGCCGGCTCATTCTCGGCAACGCGTACCAGTACAAGGGTGACCTGAAACCGGGTAATCCTCCGCCGTCGCTCAAGTCGTTCGCCGATGCGCACGGAACGTCGGCCCAGCGTTTCTACAACGTGCTCTGCATGGCCTACGGCTTCGACAAGGAATTGTTCAAGGACGTCGTCGAGAAGGACTACCTGCCGAAGGATCGTGCCGAAGGGTGCGAGGACGAATACAAGCAGGTCCAGTACGCGTTCAAGATGCTGATCGGGCCGTATATCGACCGTAAACTCGCGGCGCAGGCAGCGAAAGGCTATTTGCCGTCGCCGCAGGTGCGGCTGAAGCGGCGTCCGACGACGGGGCAGTGAGCCGGCGCAGATTTTCGTCGTTTCGTATCGCGCGTGCCTGCTGGCCGAACGGATCATCGCGCCGTCGCCGACCCCGCATGCAGTTCACTGCGGCGCATCAGCCGGCGCGCAATGTCCGCCGTGCCACCGCTGCCTCACTCAGCGAACTGCCGGACGCCCGCCTCGAGCGGGTTAGACAGGAGCATCCCCATGACCGACGAGGCGATGAGCCCGTTGCGCCGGCGCATGATCGAAGACATGACGATCCGCAAATTCGCGCCGAAGACCCAACATCGCATCACCCGCGCTGCATCGGAGAACAGTTTGCCCAGTCGCGCGAGATTCGCGGCCAGCCAGACGTGGCTTTGCCTCATTTTTGGGGCCCGGGAGTGCATTCGCGCAACGGGGGCAGCGCTCTTGAGTGCTCTTTCAACATATCGCGGGCGAGCCCCAACATCGCGGCACGCATGAAAAGATCATGTGCCTGCCAGGTTGCCGGCGGCTTCACCAGCGTGCGCTCGGCCTCGGCCCTTGTTGACGTGGGCAACCAGGGTCGCAACAATCGTCCGGGAGATTTCATCCTGAACAGCGAAGACGTCCTTCAGCTCTCGGTCGTAATGGGTCACCCACACTTTCCCGCCTTGGTTGGTTTGGCGGCGCTGGTGGCGGGTCGCTAGGCGGTACCGTCAGACGAAACCGCAGCAAAACGCCGACGTTATCCTGCGGGTGCGATGAAAAGGGGGCCGGTCATGGCGATAAAGCGCATCGGCATTCTTACTGGTGGCGGCGATGTCCCCGGCCTCAACGCTGTCATCAAAAGCGCCACCTATCGCAGCAGCGAGAACAACATAGAGATCTTCGGTCTCCGTCGCGGCTGGGAGGCGCTCACGCATATGAACATCGAGGACCCGGCCAGCCGGGCGCATTACGTCATCCAACTGAATCGCGAGAACACGCGGACGATCGACCGGAGCGGCGGTACCGTGCTCCACACCAGCCGCACCAACCCCGCCAAGATGCAAAAGCTGCCCGCCCATCTTTCCGGCAAGGACTTTCCGGGCTCACTGAGCAGCAAGGGCGGGATCGCAACCAAGAGCTGGGATCTCTCCAAGCAGGTGCTGGCGAACCTGGAAGCGCTCGGCATCGAGCACCTGATCGCCATTGGCGGGGATGATACGCTCAGCTATGCGGCCAAGCTCCACCAGCTTGGCGTCAAGATCATTGCCATCCCGAAGACCATGGACAACGACGTGCGCAACACCGAGTACTGCATCGGCTTCTCGACGGCGATCACCCGCGCCAGCGATGCCATCCAGCGGCAGCGGACCACCGTCGGGTCGCACGAGCGGATCGGCGTGTTTCGCGTGTTCGGCCGCGATGCCGGCTTTACGGCGCTCTACACCGCGTACGCAACCTCGATCCGCTGCGTCATTCCCGAGCACAAGGTGAATCTCGACAGGCTCATCCAGCTGCTGCTCGAGGACAAGCGCGCCAACCCGAGCAACTACACCCTGGTCGTTGTTAGCGAGGGCGCCGAGTGGGAAGGCTATGCGGTGCAGGAATATGGCGAGCCGGACGCATACGGACACCGCAAGAAGGCGAGCGTGGCCGAGCGGCTGGCCGACGAGATCAGGCGGCGAACCGGCGAGGAGACGATCACCTCCGACCTCACCTACGACCTGCGCTCGGGCGATCCCGATTTCATCGATAAGCTTGTGGCCCTGACCTTCGGCAACATGGCCTACGATGCGACCCTCGATGACAAGACTGGCCTGATGTCGGCGCTGGTAGATGGGCGTTACGACCTCGTGCCGATTCCCGACCCCAAGCTCGGGCCGCGCCAGGTGGACGTCGCCAGCATGTACAACACCGAGCGCTACCGTCCCATTTACTCGAACAAGTGCGGACTGCCGATCTTTCTAAACCGCGCGTCGTAGGCGGCTGAGCGACCTGCAGCGCCCTACAGCGTGAGCCGTCTTGTCCCGTGACCCGGAGCCGACATCATGGAATCCAGCGCCAGGGCGCGATTCGCAAGACCTTTGCGGCTTTGCCCTGGCGCGAATCGACATGAGCACGTGCATAGGTCGGCCTAGCAAACCCATCGCCGCGCAGCGGCCAGGAATTCCTCGTCGGTAGGGAACCGCTCGAGACCCGCCAAACCGTCGGCTGCGCCCTCGATGTTGGTCCACCGCACAATGCCCTCGCGATCGACCAAGAACTGCCCGGTGAACTGCCCACCATACTTATCCGACCAGTCGCGCCGATCGATCTGTTCGGCCGCCAGCGGCTCGAAGCCGTCGCGGCGGGCGAGCGCACTCTTTATTCCGGCCAGATCGGTCGCTGGAATCTGCAGCTCACGCGCAAGATCGAGGTGCCTCGACGCAACAGCGTGCAGGATGTCCTCCGTCAGCGCCGGTTGAGGCACGCCGTAGGCGCGATGCGTCGCCAAATCCGGATCGGCCGCCACAGGGACGCCCACTGGCCGGAACCGATAATAGAGGCGCATGCGTTCAGCTGGCATGCCGGCGATCGCCAGCACCTCGGCCCCGACGGATTTGAGCTTCTGGCGCGTCATACCCAGTTGCGCGATGTGGCGTCGGCAAAATGCGCAATAGAGTCCGCGCATCATCGCCAACAGCACTGCTGTGCGGCCGCGATAGTCAGCGAGCGATACGGTCTCGGTGCCGTCGAGGTTCACGACCGGCAATACGAAGTCCGGTGCCGGCTCGCCGGGGGAGATTGGCGGCCGTGCGTCGGTTGTGCGCATCTGCTCCCTCCTCTGCCGAGGTGACTTAGCAGAGAAACGGCAGGACCATAAGCGCGCCGGGCTCTAGTCCGGCGCGCTCGCACAACTGCTGCGACTTGACGAGATAGGCCTCGGCGAGGACCTGGTCCCCCGCATCTAGATAAAGCGTCGCAAGGCCGTCGTAACAGGGGAAGAGAAGTTGCGGCTCGCCGGCCCGTTCGGCGAGAGCGAGCGCCTCCGCGTACGATGTAAACGCTTGGTCTTGGTCACCACGGCACTGGTGGATCTGACCCAGCACGATCAGCGGCACCGCCAGATGATCGAGCAGTCCCAGGCGACGGTCGAGTTCGACCGCCGTCTGCGCCGCCGAGATACCCTCGGCCTCGCAACGATCCGTCAGCGCGCAATAGGCGACCGCAAGGTTGGCATGGAGGCGCGACTGGAAGCCGAGATCGCCGGTCTTCTTCGCGGTCTCGAGGCCGCGAAGCGACGTTTCGATGCTTCGGCGCGGATTGAGCGAACTGTATAGCACGCCGAGATTGGCGTAGCCGCGGCAGGCCGCCTGCGGAAGATCGTGCCCCTCGGCCAGGCCGATGCTTTGCTCGATCCGGTCAACCGCCTCGCTGAGGCGGCCAGTGCGCGCGAGCGCCACGCCCAGCGTATTGTAGGCCTGCGCCCGAGTTGCGGCGGCCTCGCGGCCGCGCTCATAACCGTCGGCGGCCTCTTTCTCGTCCGCCGCTTCCGCAAGCGCACGCTCTGCCCAGGCGATGGCGCCGGCATTGTCGCCGGTTCGAAACGCCAGGCGCCCTATTTCTTCGAACAGCTGCGCACGTTCGATCGCGTTGCCGTTCGTCCCGAGCCGCTCCAGACCGGCCGCAAAGCAGGCGCTGGCGCGCTCGCGATCTCCCGCCTCCCAGTGCAATACGCCGATTTTGCGGTGCAGGCGCGCTGCGATCGCCTGATCCTCACCGGCCTCCAGCTCGTGGCGCACCGCATCGTAGTGTGCGAGCGCCTGGTCTCGGCGCCCGGTGAGGGCGAGGAGATCGGCGAGCCGCTCGCGCACTGCCCGCACCTCGCCGTCGCAGTTGTGGCAGTCGGCGAGCGTGCGCAGCGCGCGCTGGTAGTGGCGCATCGCGTCGTCGTTGGCGTAGACCGCGCGCGCCCAGTCGCCGGCGGCTACAAGGTAGCGCGCGCCCTTGCGCTTGTCAGGGGCGAGGCTCCAGTGGTGGCCGAGCGCCGCGAGATCGCTCAGCCGCTCTGGCTCGGAGCCGGCGGCACACTCCAGCACGCAGCCGATGCGCTCGTGCAACTCGCCACGGCGTGCCAACAGGAGATTGCCGTACACCACTTCGTGCACGAGCGCGTGCGAAAACCGGTAACGGTCAATCTCGCGCTGCCCTGCAATCGGCTGGATGAGATCGGCGGCGACGAGGCGGTCGAGCGCGGCGGGGGCGGTTGCAGGGTCTGTCGCAACGGCGAGCAAAAGGGCCTTGTCGAACGCCATCCCCTGCACGGCGGCTTCCTGCAGCAGACGCCGAACGTTGGCCGGGAGCCGGTCGACGCGAGATAACAGCAGGCCGTGCAGCGTTGGCGGAACGTCGACCGCGTTGCAGGCCGCGACGCAGGTCCATCCGTTGCCGTCGTGCGTCAGCGCGCCTTCGTCTACCAGGCTGCGGATGATTTCCTCGACGAATAGCGGATTGCCCTCGGCGCGGGCCGCGACAAGCTCCTGGACTTGTGGGAAAGCGTCCTCGTCTGTCGTCCCAAACAGGCTCCGGACGAGCAGCCGCGTCTCGTCGGCGGAGAGCGGCTCAAGCCGGATTGTGGACTGCGTGGCCCGCGCGACGAGAGGCCGCCGCGCGTCCGGGCGACACGAGAGCAGTGTCATCAACGGCCGGTCTGCGAGGTGGTCGACGATATCGCGCAGCAGGTCCAACGAAGCCGTATCGGCCCAGTGGAGATCCTCCACGACGATCAGCATGGGCGCCTGCTGCAGGCGCCGTTCTAACAACCCGCGCGCGGCGAGCGCGATCTGGCGTTTGAGCTGCTCCGGTTCGAAGTCATGGGGCCGTGTCTGCTCCACCCCGAGCGCGTAGCCCAGCATGGGCGCTGTGGCCTCCGCCTCCTCGGCAGCGGCCCCGAGGGCCAGGAGGCCTGCCACCAATTTTTGTCGGGCGGCATCGAGCGAGTCGTCGAGCCCCACCTGATAGGCTTCGCGCAACATCGCCGCGAAGATGCCATAGGTGGGCTCGCCCAACGAGGAGCAGGCAATCCGGCGGACGGCCGTAGGGCCGAGCCGGTCGTCGACCTCGAGCCGCCGCAGGAATTCGGCGATCAATCGCGACTTTCCGGTGCCCGCTTCGCCGATGAGGTTCACGAATTGCGCTTGGCCATGGCGCATGCGATCGAACGCGGCTACCAGTCGATTGAGCTCGTCAGCCCGCCCGACCATCGCTGCGCCGAGACCGTGCCGAGCAAGCCCCCGCGCAGATCCGGGTTGGGGGAGGACGCCTAGCAGGTCGTGCGCGACGATCGGCTCCGACCTGCCGCGCAGCGTGACCCGGCGCGCCGGTCCGAATGCGAACCGATGCCGCGTGAGAGCGTACGTGGTCTTGGATACCAGGATGGTTCCCGGAGCCGCGAGCAATCGGGCGGCCGTATTCACCGTATCGCCCGTGACCGCATAGGCGCCACCCGCGACGCTGCCAAGGCTGCCGGCCACCACCGGACCGGTGTGGACCGCGATGTGCAAGTTCACCGGTCCATCGAGCCGCGTGGCCCATTCTTCGCTCACGCGCGCGCTGCGGCCGAGGATGTCCAAGGCGGCGCTGAGCGCCCTCTCCGGATCGTCCTCGTGCGCCACGGGAGCGCCAAACACGGCCAGCACGGCATCGCCCACGAACTTCTCCACGAACCCGTCGAAGTGCTCGATCGCCTGCGCGAGCGTTTCGAACAGCGCGCTCTGGAACGCGCGCACCTCCTCCGGGTCGAGCCGCTCCGCCAGTGCGGTGAAACCCGAGACGTCGGCAAACAGCACCGTCACCTGCCGCCGGTCCGCCTCCCCGGAAGCAGCGAGGCGTCGGCGCCCGCAATGCGGGCAGAAGGTGAAAACCTGTGCCAGGTCGAAGCCGCAGCCGATGCACACCATCGATTGTATCGTTGGACCGTGTCTAACCGCGTCACTCTAGCATTTGGTTCGGGCTCGGCTCCACGGCCGAAAGCTCGCCGGTACGGAACCCCGCTCGCCAATGCCCGCTGGTACCGGCCAGGCATCGCGCCGTGGACCCGGATAGGACGCACGGCCCACCGCTATGGCGGTGCCGCGATGAAATCAACGTCACCTTCCAAGAGCGCTCGGATATGCGCGCACCCGTCGGTAGACGACTTGAAATGCCGATAGGCACGTGCCGCAAAGAAAAAGGGGTCGAAAAGCAGAATTGAATCATTGAATATGGAATCAGTCGCGAGCGCTCTCTGATCGAACGCGCGCAGGAATCCATCTCGTACGCCCGCAGGGAGAGACTCGATTTGGAGCGCGTAGGCCGGGTACTCGTAGGCCGCATGGGTAGTTACGGAGCGCCGCAGGTTCTGGTGCATGACGCCATGAACGACCTCATGGACGATGAGGCTCTTGTAGAACTCGTGCTGCGGTAGCTCACTATAGGGGGTGCCCTTGATGAGAAACGCAATGTTCGCGTGGCGCGTGACCTGCACGACTTGCTGCTTGATGTGGAAGAGCCCGAAGACCGGCCCGCTCAGTGGATGTCGCACCTCGTTCAATATCTGGATATGAAGGGGCCGTTGAGGGGAGATTCTGCAGCTGCCGAGCAGCCGTAGCGCGTCGCCGGCAGCGGAGCATGCAACACGGCGTTCGTCCGATGAGGCCGCGGTCACGACGATGAGTTCCTGCGAGCATCGTTCCTGCACATCGATCGTCGAGGTGGCCGCCGGGAGCGCGTTGCGATCCACATCGTCATACGGATCACGCTTGCCGGTCCAAGGCCATCGGCTGGGTTCCGTATCAAGCCAGCCTCGCGGCTTTGTCCGCGGCGCATAGGGTTGTTGCCCTGCCCATGGACCGCCTTGACCCCAACGCAGCGCCTGCAGCCGATCAACGTCGTGCGGTGTTGAGGCTGGATAGGGAGAGCAGAGTTGGTTTTCCGACGCCGCCACCATGTTTGTGAGCAGCTGCGCACATTGGTCTCGCGCCATAAGGTTCGCTGCTGGAAGGCACATACCAAGAAGTAGCAATGCGGCCTTGCGCACGCTGGGGACTATTTTGGACTGGAATGGGCGCCACATGACCTCCTCCGGGAAAAGAGCAATCAAGGCCCGCATGGGCGGGCGGACGAACGCACCATGATCGCCCGGGGGACCGGTCGCATTGGCTTTCCCCAATGCAAGGGAAGAGATTTGCGCTAATTGATTGGAATCGGACGATGCGGCCGCCACCCGAAACGGGAGAGGTCGGGCGGAGCGACCCGCCATCGAATAACGGAGGGGCTGCCTTGCTTCCGCATGAACGTGCGTCCGCCCTCAAGCACATTCCGATTTTGGCCGAGCTCACCGATGCTGCGTTGGCGCAGGTGGCGCAGGCGTGCGAATGGCGGAACCACGAAGTCGGCGAGCTCATCGTCGGGCATCAGGATCGGTCCACCCCCGTGTTCTTCCTGCTCGCCGGCAAGGCGCGGGCGATCGTCTATTCATCACAAGGCAAGGCGGTCGTGTTCGTGGATCTGAAGCCCGCGGCGATGTTCGGCGAAATTGCCGCTATCGACCGGCGGCCGCGTTCCGCCAGCATCGAAGCGCTCGAGCCGTGCTCGGTCGCATCGCTATCCGCCGACGCTTTCGAGCAACTCATGCTGCGCGAGCCGAAGGTCGCGGTTGCTACGCTTCGCCACGTGGCGGCCGACCTGCGCCGGCTGTCCGAGCGCGTATTCGAGTTCAGCACCCTGGTGGTTCAGAGCCGCATCCATGCTGAGCTGTTGCGGCTCGCCCGTGAGACAGGCGAATGGGGCACCGAGGTTGTGCTTTCGCCCTCCCCATCGCTTTCCGACATCGCGAGCCGTATTAGCACTCACCGCGAGGCGGTTTCGCGCGAGCTCAGCAGGCTGACCGGGATCGGCCTGCTGCGCCGGGAAGGCGGCAACCTGCGCATCACAAACACGGCGACGCTCATCGAGTTCGTGAACGAGGCCAAGGGCGAGTAGCGGTTTTTTCACCCGAGTGGCGCTCCACGTTGCGAAATGCCAACGACACCGAAAGGGCGGCCCCGCACAGTGCGCGCGTCCTGGCCTGCGTGCCAGCCTGCGTCGCCGAAGGAGGGTGCCTTGAGTGTCTTGGTTGCCGCCGCCGTCACGCTTCTCACCGCCATATCTTCACTGGTCGGCATGCCGTCCGCCCTCGCGGGCGCGGAGAAGGTCGCCTTTCCGAACTATCAAGCCCACGTCCTGTACGACGTCTTGGATCAGCCCGAGAACAAGGAGGTCCGGGAACTGTATGTGAACCCGGAGGCGCTGAAAGGTCTCAAGCCCGGCCAGCCGCTGCCGAGCGGAACCGTACTGAGCGCGCCGACATTCAAGGCATTGCTGAACGACAAGGGCGAGCTGGTGCGGGACGTGAACGGCCGCCTCGTCCGTGGCGCGCTCGATCGCATCGTCGTGATGGAGAAACGCACCGGTTGGGGGGCCGAGTATCCGGCCGAGCTTCGCAACGCCGAATGGGAGTATGGGCGTTTCGGGCCAACCGGGGCTTTGAGCCCGAACGTCAACTACAACGCCTGCTTCCAGTGCCACAAGCCGAAGAGTGAGCAAGATTTTGTTTTCTCGCACAGCCAACTGATGAAAGCTGCGCGCTGAGCGACCAAAACCGAAGCGTGTTTCGCGTGTTCGGCCGCGATGCCGGCTTTACGGCGCTCTACACCGCGTACGCAACCTCGATCCGCTGCGTCATTCCCGAGTACAAGGTGGATCTCGACCGGCTCATCCAGCTGCTGCTCGAGGACAAGCGCGCCAACCCGAGCAACTACACCCTGGTCGTTGTTAGCAGGGCGCGAGTGGGAAGGCTATGCGGTGCAGGAATATGGCGAGCCGGACGCATACGGACACCGCAAGAAGGCGAGCGTGGCCGAGCGGCTGGCCGACGAGATCAGGCGGCGAACCGGCGAGGAGACGATCACCTCCGACCTCACCTACGACCTGCGCTCGGGCGATCCCGATTTCATCGATAAGCTTGTGGCCCTGACCTTCGGCAACATGGCCTACGATGCGACCCTCGATGACAAGACTGGCCTGATGTCGGCGCTGGTAGATGGGCGTTACGACCTCGTGCCGATTCCCGACCCCAAGCTCGGGCCGCGCAAGGTGGACGTCGCCAGCATGTACAACACCGAGCGCTACCGTCCCATATACTCGAACAAGTGCGGACTGCCGATCTTTCTAAACCGCGCGTCGTAGGCCGCTGAGCGAGCTGGAAGCGACTATGTAGCCGCCCGTTCTGCGATGCCGGCGCCCTTTGATGTTCTCCTGCGGCTCTGCAATGAACTTTGCGACCGCCCGGGCGTGGTCAATGAAGAGATGCACGACCGGGCTCAAAGGTGGTCTGTCTCCATTTTGTGCGGCAATCGAATGTGCTTGCTCCTCGCTTTCGGTTGAACAATACTGTCCGCAACGCGGGAAACGCAGCAGAAACAAGGTGGGAGGACTCCATGCTTTGGTGCAGATTGGCGTTTTTTGCCGCCGCGACGATGCTGGTATCCGCCGCCCATGCTCAGACGACGATCACCTTCAGGTTCAACGATCCCGAAGCGCCGCAGATGCGCCAGGCGCTCGACGAGTTCGAGAAAGCCAATCCCGACATCAAAGTCACCCTCCAACGCGTCAGCTGGAGCGAGGCGCAGCAGCAATATCTGCGTGAGGCCGCCGTCGGCTCCGCGCCGGATGTCGCGCAGTTCGCGTTCGGCTGGCCCCGCCCTTTCAGCGCCGCCGGAGCATTGCGGCCGCTCGACGATCTGATTCAGAAGACCGGTATCGGGGTCGCCGGATGGGATCAGTTCATCGCGAAGGACCTGGCATACGGGGAGGACGGCAAGATCTACGGGGTCCCTTTCACGACCGACACGTGGGCGATGCTCTACAACAAGGAGCTCTTGAAGGCCGCAGGCTACGACAAGTTCCCGACCACCTGGACCGATCTGCGCGCGGCCAGCAAGGCGATCACGGAGAAGACCGGCAAGACCGGCTACGGCTTCCCGGCCGGAACCTGCGGCTCGCCGACGATGTGGTTCCTGACCAACTACTACATCTGGTCCAAGGGCTGGGCATTCGTCGACCAACAGCCGAACGGCGGAAAGTATTTCGTCGCTGTCACGCCTGACCAGATCGCCGAGGCCTTCGACTATTATGACAGCTATCTGAAGCAGGGCCACAATCCCAAGGTCAACCTTTCGGTCTGCCTGTGGGGAGCCCCCGAGATCGTCGAGGGCATGGTGAGCGGCCAGGCGGCCATCGCCAGCGTTCCGGACTCGGTCGGCATCCAGATCATCAACGCCTTCAAGCAGCGCTTCCCCGACAAGCCGGTCCCGTTCGCCGCCGCGCCTCATCCGGCCGACGCCAACGGATCGAGGACCCACCTCGGCGGCCGCATGCTCAGCATCAGCCAGAACAGCAAATATCCCGAGCAGGCCTGGAAGCTGATCCGATTCCTGACGACACCGGAGCCGACATTTACCAAGCACTACTCGAACTATGTCCAGGCCCAGCGACCGCTCATGAGCTATGAACGATTGCCGCCCGAGATCGCTCCCGGTTTCACGGATCAGATCAAGACTGCGCGAAGCTGGGGACCCTACGTCCTCGGTCCGGTGTCGATCCAGTTCATGTGGAACGCGGTGGGGCGGGCCGCGGGCTCTGCCTTCATCGGCGAGAAGACGTCGAAGCAGGCGGCTGCCGATCTTCACGAAGCAATCTCCAAAGAGCTCGCCAAAAATCAAAAGTAGCAGCCGCCCGGGTCGCACGGGTCGGGGTGAGCAGCGCACAGCCGGACGCCTTCGCCGAGGGAGGGAGCAACCGCGCATGAAGGGTGACAGACGGTTCGTCGCGTCCATGCTGCTGCCCACGTTTTTCTTTCTGATCTGCTTTTACGCCTACCCGACCCTGTACAACCTGATGAACAGCTTCACCGACCTCAGCCTGTTCGGCATGCGGAAAGGTGGCGCCTGGGTCGGCTTCGAGAATTATTGGGAGCTGGTCACCAGTCGCGACTTCCGCAGTGTTCTGTGGAACACGATCGTCTGGCTGACGTTCATCGGGGTCTCGGTCCGGATCCTTCTCGGCCTGGCGCTGGCCTTCCTGCTGACCAGCCGGACGATCCGGAAGTACCGGCTGCAAACCATCAGCCGCGTCCTGCTTCTCGTTCCATGGGCGACCCCGCCGATCGTCGCCATCCTGATCTGGCGCTGGATGCTCGATCCGGGCGTGGGCGTCATCAACGCCATGCTCACCGGATCGGGGTTGGTCGACCAGCCGATCGCCTTCCTGGCAACCGCCGGTTTCGTCTGGCCGGCGCTGATCACCATCATCACCTGGAACACGCTGCCGCTGGTCACCCTGACGTTCATGGCGAGCCTGCAGTCGCTGCCGGACGAGCTGATCGAGGCCGGCGAGGTGGACGGCGCCAGCCGTCTCCAACTGCTCCGCTTCGTCTACCTGCCGCACCTCAAACCGGCGATCGTCGTCATGGTTCTCATGTCGACCTTCTGGACCTTCAACAATTTCACCTATGTCTGGCTTACGACGGGAGCAGGACCGGGGCTCTATACCAACGTCATGGCGACGGAAGTCTACATCAAAGGCTTCGTCGACGGCCGGCTCGGATACAGTTCCGCCGTCGGGGTCGTGATGGCGGCGATCATGACTGCGTTCGGCCTCCTCTACCTGCGCGTGATTGCGCGGCGCGAGCTGAAGGAGGTGTTCTGATGGCACACGCGCCCGCTGTCCCTTCCGTCGGCATCGCGCCGCGCTGGTCCCTTCAACTCGCCAAGGAGCTCGCGCTCGTCGCCGTCACGATCCTGATCCTCGTCGTACTGGTCTATCCGACGGCGTGGGTGTTCGTCGCTTCGTTCAGGACGCCGGAGACGATGTTCTCGAGCGGTCGCCATATCTATACGCTGGACAACTACATCGTGCTGTTGTCTTCCGAGTTCGCGCGCTCGATCTTCAACAGCCTGTTTCTGTGCATTGCGAGCGTCCTGGTTTCGACCTTCGTCGCCGTGATCGCCGCCTATGTGTTTTCGCGCATGCGCTTCCGCTGGAAAGCCGTCCTGTTCGGATCGGTGATGATGGGCCAGACCTTTCCCTGGATCATTCTCGTCACGCCGCTCTTCGTGCTGTTCGCTCAGGTCGGCCTGTTGAACAACTACGCCGGGATGATCTTCGTCTATGTCGCGATCTCGATCCCGTTCTCGATCTATCTGCTGGTCGGATATCTGGAATCGGTGCCCCGCTCGCTCGACGAAGCGGCCATCATGGACGGGTGCTCGCGCAGCCAGGTGATCTGGCGCATCGTGTTTCCGATCATGCTGCCGGGGATCGTCGCCACCGCCACCTATGCATTCCTGCTGTGCTGGTCGGAATATCTGTTTGCGCTCGCGTTCCTCACCGACACGGATCGCAAGACCATGCCGTTGCTGCTGAGCAGCTATTTCGGCGAGAACGTCGTCGAGTGGGGCAACGTCATGGCCGGTTCGGCCCTGACGACGCTGCCCACGTTGCTGCTGTTCCTGCCGCTGCAGACGCGGATGACCTCGGGCCTCGCCGCGGGATCGGTCAAGCAGTGACAGAAGGCGGCGAGGGCCTCGACGCGGGATCGGTCAAGCAGTGACACCAGAAGGCGGCGCGGCGACCGGCGTCCTGGCACGACGGCTGCGGAGATTTTGCACATGCACATGGGTGCCGCGCGCGATTGCCGTCGTCGCGATGCCGATGACTTCCCCGTATTTCCGCACATCCGCGCCGACCGGTATGTCGCGAAGCGCGAATTTGTGCCCCATCGGGATTGCGGCGCGGACCTCGAAAGTCTCTGCCGCGTCGCCGGAGCGTAGCGAGATCGGTCCCGGTTCGAGCGGCCGCAGTGCGACCGCCACATCGTCGGCGGGATGCAGAACGACCGCGGACCAGACGGGGCTCGTCACCGGGCTCTCCATCAAAACGACGGCCCGAGACGGACAAGAACCTCGTCCGTCTCGTCGAGGACCTCGCCCCACGTCGCACTGCCCGATGCGACGTCGAGCAGCAGGCCGAACAGACGGTCGGCGGCTTGATCGAGGGATTCGATCCCCGCGAGCACCGCGGACCCGTCGAAATCGATCTGTTCGGGCAGCCGGCTGGAGGTTTCGGGATGGCCACTGATTTTCAGCGTGGGCGCCAGCGCGTTGCAGAAGCTGTTGCCCGGCCCGGTCGTGAACATCATCAGTTGCGCGCCGGCGGCGGCAAAGCCGGTGAGCGACTCGGGCGAGAAGCCGGGCCCATCCATCACGTGCAATCCGGGCTTCGTCGGCGGCTCCGCCAGCGCGAGCAGGCTCTGAATGGTGCGCGAGCCCGCTTTGGCGATGGCGCCCAGCGACTTCTCCTCGATGGTCGTGAGGCCGCCACGGATGTTCTCCTGCCCCGGATTGTTGCCGAGCAGATCCATTCCGGTCGCGGCAGCGGCGGCCTCCCGCCGCATCACCGCGTCGACGATGGCCTGCGCGACGCCGGGCGCGGCGCGCCGTGCGAGCACGTGCTCGGCGCCCAGCCACTCGATGGTCTCGCCCACGATCGCGGAGGCGCCCGCGTCGACCAGCCGGTCGGCGACGGCGCCGGCCAGCGGATTGGCGACGAGCCCGGAGGTGGCGTCGGAATGGCCGCATTCGATGCCGACCACGAGGTCGCCGACCGGAACGGCCTCGCGCCGCTGGCGAGACAGCATATGCATCAGCCTTGCGCCATGCCTGACGCCGGCGTCGGACAAGGCAAGCGCGTCCTCATGGACTTCGTCCATGGTGACGACCTCGACCGGCTTGCCGGTTTCGGAAATTGCTGTCGCGACCGCATCGGCCGTCTTGCGATCCGCCCCGATGACCAGCACCGCCCCGCAATTGGAGTTGCGCCCGAGACCTACGAGCTGACGGCGGTAGGTGATCGCGTCACCACCGAGCTGGCCACGGCCGTAGGCGGCCGCCACCAGGCGGCTGCCAGGCAGGCTGCGCGCGATGCGGCGTGCCGCGGGCGCCGTCAATCCGACGATCGACAGAACAAGAAGATGATTGCGCGTTGCCGCGGGTCCCTTGGGTCGACGGTAGCCGAGAAACGATGTTTGATACGCCATCCGCCGCCGGTCCCGCTGCGCCGCCAACAACAATCCGCATCATCATGATAAGCCCATGCCACGGACGGCGAAAGGCGACGGGATTGACGCCAGACTTCGGCGCCGCGCTGCCTGCGTGCCAGAAATCGCCTCGAATTGTCTGCGGGACGAACAAACTGTCGTCGGCTTTCTGATCGCATCGTCTCTCGGTTCCCATCATGAACGATAGTTAACTTGAGAGCCGGAGCAGCCTGCGGAACATGTCGAGCGCGCCGGGGGCGCAGCTTGGATCGTATGTTCTTGATCTGCACGAACCGCTTGTCGGCGTGGTACGCGCCTGATTTCGCCGGAAGCAGAGCACCGCGTTTCGTCGTTGCGGCAGCGGAGAGAAACTGATGCAGGATCGCGTTGCCGAGCCTCACTCGTTGCCGCGTGACGTGGCGGCGCCAGGCATCGACACGAGCATCTTCGCCAGACTGTTTGCCGCGCGGTTTGATTGGACCTTCCTGCTCTCGGAGGATCAACCGCTGCTCCGGCGGTGCATCGCGGCACTTCTCCTGGGGCTCACGGGCTTTGCCGTCGCCTTTTGTGTCCACCGGATTTCCGGTGTCTATTTCTCATCGATAACGATCATCGCCGTTATCCTGATCGCGCTCTACGGAGGCCTTCACCTGGGAAGCCTTTCCGCCGTCACTTTGAGCCTCGCCGCGGACTACTGTTTCATCCCACCAGTCGGAACCGTCTTCGACACGCCTGCGGGCTACGAGCACTTCTTCATCGTGACGGGCTTGGCGATGTTCGCCGCGCTCGTCGGGTCCTCGCTGCGCGCCGCCTTGCGTCAGGCCGTCCTGGCCAGACAAGAGGCGGAGCGCGTCTCCGCGCTGATGGAAAAGGTCCTCGCTCTGGTCGCGCATGACATCCGCGGTCCCCTTTCGGGCATCCAGATGGGATGCGATTTCATCGCCAGGCATCCGGAACGGACCGCCAGGCACCAGTCGATCCTCGCCATGATGGCTCGCAGCGTCGGGCGCGCGGACTCGATGATCGGGTCGCTCCTCGATGTTGCGCGCATGCGCACCGGAAAGTCGATCCCGCTCAGCTTTCAGAGCGGCGATCTTTCCGCCGAGGTGGCACACGCAATCGAGGAAATGGCATTGACGGGATGCGACCGGCTGAGCTTGACCGCCTGCGAACGGATCCCCGGATACTGGGCGCTGGGCGGGATACGCCGGGCGCTCGAAAACCTCGTGACGAATGCGGCGAAATACGGAGCACCCGACACCCCGATCACGATCGCGCTGCGGCGCCAGGGCGACGACGCGCTGCTTTCGGTCCACAATTACGGCCAGGCGATCTCCGCCGCGGACCAGACGACGCTGTTCGATCCGTTCCAGCAGGCCGAGCAGACCAGAGCGCGGACGGCGCGGGGATGGGGCCTCGGACTGTCGCTGGTCAAGGGCGTGGTCGAAGCACACGGCGGCAAAATATGCCTCAAGAGCGACGCGGAGACCGGGACCACGTTCACGCTCCGCTTACCGATCAGGACGGAACACGCCGTTGCGGACGCCGCGCGGCGCCTCAACCCGGATTGTCGAGATTGAAACCGCTGCTGTTCTCATCGAAGGCGAAGGCTTCCGCGTAGCTTGCCAAGAGTTGGCCACATGGCCGGCGAGCATCACCAGGCCGACCGGCACGGCTTCCGGAGTGAGGGGCTGAGCCGACATGCCAAGGACATCGCTGGTGCGAAGTCGATCGCCGTGACCACTCACTCGCAATCAGCGGGCAGGCGCCGTCCGCGCGTCAGCCACCAGCTGGCCGGATCGTACCTGAAAGGCGGCACGTGCGCCCATTCGCGCGCCGGGCGCAGCACGAGCGAGACGCTGGAGATGATTGTCTCGTCCGGCAGGGTCCGGCTGGTGCGGGTCAGCTTGTTGGCCGCATAGCCGGCGACCATCAGCAGGCCGACCGGCAGGGCGAACAGGATGGCATGCAACGGATAGCGCCCGACCAGGACATCGAGGCGCCGCAGCGCACGCAGCACGGCGACGCGCAGCCAGCCGGCGCGCACGAACCGCGGATTTTCCACGCGACAGCGCGGGCCGAACAGCTGCGCGCCGTAGAGCGCGAAGTCGGTGGCGAAGCCGCGCTGCATGGCGTCGGCGCGGCCGTTCACCGCCACCAGCAGCACAGCGCCGTCGTGCACCAGCAGCGGCAGCACGCGGGCGATCATCGAGCCGATGTCCTTGAGCTCGCTCTCGTCGAGGAACAGGAGCACGGCGGAGAATTTTCCGGTGAGCGGCGTGTACTGGCTGGGCCGCAGGTCGAGCAAGCGGTTGATCTGCAGGAAGCGCGCCTTGCAGGTGAAGCGGGCGATGACCGGTCGCAGCAGCTCGGGAGCGTGCCCGATCACCGCCAGTGTCCCCTCCTGTTTGCCGCGGGTGCTGTCGTTGCCGGCGCCGCCGTCTCGCTTCAACAGGTCCGGCAGGTCGGCGACGATGCCGCGGTAGTCGGGCCAGCGCGGATGCCACGCCCGCACGTCCGGTGCGCGCCCGAAGGCGAAGATGCGCAGCTTCTGGATCAGCGCCGGCAGGCTGTACCCGATCTGCCCATCGGGGCCTGCATCGGCCTCGGCGCCCGGCTCCCTCGCCTCGCGCAGGCGCTCGTCGCGCAGGCGCGAAACCGCGAAGCGGTGCGCCGCGATCGCGCCGAGCCAGTAGGGATGGTCGCGGTGCGGCTGCGGCCTGGCACTCAGGCGCCGGTCGACCGCGGCGATGAAGCGCTCGGCCTCGCTCACGGCCGCGGGCAGCGTCGGCGGCAGCGCGGCAGCGTGAAACAGCACGGCGTGGCGGGCATTCTCGCGGTGGCGCGCGGTGGTCCACTCCGACAGGCTTGCGGCCAGCGTAGCGATGTCGGGCGGCCCGACGCGCAGGAAGGCGCGCTCGTGCTGGCGCGGCTGCATCTCGACGACGAGATAGTCGTCGGAATCGGTCAGCACCGCGACATTGCCCGACGGGCACATCTCGGGAATGAACGAATAATCGCACGATGATCCGATGACGAAGTGCTGCGTTTCCGGCCGGATGGCGATCATGTGCATCAGGTAGAACCGGCCGATCAGCGTGTCCTCGTCGACCCGCCAGAACAGCCGGTTGCTGTGCCGGCTGTGGTTGAGCGGAAAATTGACCGTGTTGGCGGCGGTGACCGGATGGAGATGCCGCATCCCCCAGGCGACGAGCGCGCGCGGGCTCAGCGTGAGCGCGACGCCGCCGGTGTCGAAGGCTGAATGAAACCCGGGCGCCGCATCCTCCTCCGCCACCTGGAAGTTGCCCGCCAGCACGCCGCGCGCGCCGCCCTGGATGCGTGCGAGCACATGACGGAACGATCCGTCCGCCACCAGGTAGTCGGAGATCAGGAACAGGAAGCAGGTGTCGGTGATGGAGGGGGCCGTGCGCACGGCCCGTTCGTAGGCGAGCGTGATCGTGGTCGAATGGTTGTCGCCGGTGATCAGGTCGTCGATCGGTTCGATCTCGGTGCGGCAGATCGAGCGCAGGTGCTGGTAGCCGGGGTGCTCGGCGATGAACTCGGCATCCTCCCGGCTGGTGAGGAACACGAAGGTGCACGGCAGCGCCGCGGCGAGCGCCGGGATGTTGCCCGGCGCGATCATGGTCGGCAGGGAGAACTCGAAGAAGCGCCGCAGATAGCGCTGTCCCCACACCGGCAGCAGCAGCCGCACGGATTGCGGGCCGCGCGTGCCTGCGCGCGGTTGGCCGTCGCTCGCGCTCCCGGCCAGCGTAACGCGCGTGCCGGTTCGCGAACCTTGAGCGGCGTCGTTCATGGGACCGCCAGACCGTACACCATCACGGCGGCGCAGCCGAGCGCCAGCCAGAACGACGGGGTCAGGCCGATCCGATGGGCGAGCCAGGTGCCGACCGCCGCAAAGGCGAAGAACGACGCGAGGAAGCCGATCAGATCGAGCCGGTTGAAAAGGTGGATCCACATCGCGACCACGAAAACCGCGAAAGCAAGGTCGCCGGCCAGCACCAGCGCCGGCGTCTCGCGCAGCCACGACGGCGCGGTCCTGACCGTGCGCAACGAACCGAAGGGCCGCCGCAGCCCGGCGCCATACAGCGTCAGCACCAGCTGCGTGCCCAGCATCAGGCCGATCGTTTGCAGGTCGGGGACCATCAGCGCGGGCGGCATTGCGTTCCACTTTGCGAGCGCGGAGTATGATATGCGCCGCGCCGGGAGATCAGCAACCGCGCGCGAGGAGAGAGCGTCGGAACGTGTCGGATGGGTTTTCGGTCATTCTGCCGAACTACAATCACGGGCACCTGATCCGGCGTGCGCTGACGGCCTTGGCCGGGCAAAACCCCGACGAGATCATCGTCGTCGATGATGGGTCGACGGACGGCAGTGTGGCGATCCTGCAAGACTTCGCCCGCGACGTTCCACTCACGATCCTGCGCAACGCCGCCAACCAGGGCGCGGTGCCGGCGCTCGCGCGCGGGCTCGCCGCCGCTTCGGGCCGCTATATCTATTTCGCGGCCGCCGACGACTACGTCATGCCGGGCTTCTTCGCGCGCGCCCGCGATCTGCTCGCGCGTCATCCCGCCGCCGGCCTGTTCTGCGGCGAGGCGCTGCTGGTCGACGGCGTCACCGACCGCCGCGTCGGCCTGCGCCCGCCGGTGCGGCCGCCCGCCGGCTTCGTTGATCCCGCGGGCACGCGCGCGCTGCTCGAGCGCATCGACAACTTCATCCTCACCGGCAGCGCCGTGTTCCGGCGCGACGCCGTCGTCGCGCTCGGCGGCCTCGACGCGCGGCTCGGCGCGTTTGCCGACGGCTATCTCGCCCGCAAGGTCGCGCTGACCCACGGCTTCTGCTTTGCGCCCGAGGTGGTCGCGACCTGGTGCGTCTACAAGGACAGCGTGTCGCGCCAGACCGCCCTGCAGGTCGAAAAGGCGCGCGAGATGCTCGACGCGCTGCCGCGGCGGATCGCCGCCGACCCGGTGTTTCCCGCCTGGTACGCCGAGGCGTTCGCGCGCCGCTGGCGCTTCGGCGCAGCGCGGCTCGCGCTGGAGGAGAATCCGGTCGACCACGAGCTCCTGGCGGTGATGGGCGCGCCATCGAGGCTCGACCGCCGCGTCATCGGCGGCGTCTGGCGCGTCGCGAGCGGCCGTCCCGCCCGCCTCGCAACGCTCGCCTGGCTGTGGCTGCGGCTGCGGCCGACCAGCCTCGCCGGCCTCGCCGGCACGGCGCTCGCACGCCGCTGGGAGCGCGCATGAACCGGCTCGAGCAATTCGCCGACGTGCTCGACGCGATCCCGCCGTGGCGCGGCCGTGTCCCCAAGGGGTACCTGGCCGACTTCCTCGGTGTGTTCACGGATGGCCGTTTCCGCACGATGTTCGGCGTCGACCCGGACGCGCTTGAGGAGCGCGAGGTCGAGACCCGCGCCCTGACCATTGCGGATAGCGAGGGCTGGTTCGAGGCGGTCAACTGGGTGGTGGCGGCGCGGCAGGCGCGCGAGCGCTTCGTGATGGTCGCGCTCGGCGCCTGCTATGGCGCGCCGGCGGTCGCCAGCTGCCGCGTGCTGCAGCGCCTCAACCCGATGCCCTACCAGCTCGTCGCGGTCGAGCCCGAGCCGGAGAACTGCGCCTGGATCGTGCGCCACATGCGCGACAACAACATCGATCCCGACGCGCAGTGGATCCTTCCCTGCGCCATCAGCGACCGCAACGATCCGGTGCTGTTCCCGGTCGGCTCGCCCGGCACCGGCGCACAGAACTGCTATTCCACCAACGAGAAGGCGTCACGCGAGCGCTTCGCGCGCAGCTCATCGCGAGCGGCCGCGCCGCGGAAGGGCTGGAAAACCTGCTCCTGCGCAATACCACCGGTATATCCAAGGATCTCGTGCCGGGCCACAACTTCATGGCCGAAATCAAGTTGATGAGTGCCGTGACCTTGCGCGACATCCTCGCGCCGTTTGAATTCGTCGACTACCTGGACTCCGACATCCAGCAATCGGAAATCATCGTCTTCCCGCCTTTCCTCGACCTGCTCAAGCGCAAGGTACGCCGCATCCACATCGAAGCACACACGGGAAGGACGTGCACCGGTCGCTGCACAGAGCTGTTCGAGTCGGCGCACTGGGAGATCGTGTTCAGCTACGAGCCGAACGGCACGCACGCGAGCACGCTCGGCGAGTTCAC
>CAVTXS010000020.1:0-491317 GCA_963738705.1 uncultured Alphaproteobacteria bacterium | reverse complement strand
TCAAAGCGAAGGTCGCGCGCTTTCGGCAGATCAATCAAGACCGGCGCACTAGTCACCGCGATGCGCTCGAGTTTCCTGACGGCGAAGTAGTGTTGTTGACGAGACTGCGGGAAGGCCAGCACGCGACCGTGCTGCAGCTTCCGGCTTTGGCTACCAGGAGCGAAGACGAGGTGCAGGCCCGCGCTTCAGTCGACAACGAGCCGGCGTTTTTGAACGGGGCTATTCGGTAACTCACCTGCGGGGCCGCAGCCGACTACTCGAGGCTCCGTGAATGCCCGGACTAGGCTTGTCCTCATCCGGGCAGGTGTTCATGCCTTTCGCAAAGGGCCGATCCGGCGCCGCTACAATTAGGGCGGACGGTTGATCATTCGAGGGCCCGTTCTTGCTACGATCTTATTATACGCTCCAACCATTTGATGGCGCAGGAGCGTCCGCCAATGGTCAAGAAGGCCGTGACAGACGCCGAGGGAGTCTCCGCCAAGCTGCCCTGGCAATGGCCGAACCCGCAGCAACACCCTTTTTCGCCGTGCGCCGTTTTCGTACGCCCGCCTTCTTGCGAGAGCCCTTTTTCCGTCCCGGCTGCGCCTGCACGATAGCGAATTCCTCGATCTTGCGACCTTCCTTGAGCGCAGCTTGAAGCCACCGTGGCCGCACCCCCCTGCCCGCCCAGGTCTCACTCTTATTCGCCGGGTTCCGGTACTTCGGAGGCACCCGACGGCCCTTCAACGAGCTGCTCCTGCGCTTGCTGGAGTCTTTGCGCCAACGTAGCTGGTCAAACGGGATAGCTGCTTTTCCAGCGTCTGCCGCTCGGAAGCTGCTCGGGTTCTGATGAGCCGATCGGCTTCGTCCCGCACTCCAATCAATGCATCGATTGTCATCTTCGCAAGATTAGGCATTCTCACTGGCATCCTCCATTACTGGCCGTGGCCATTGACCGCCTCAACTGCCACAGCCCCACGGGACTTTGAATGTCCTGTCGGAATTCATTGTATCACGTCCCGTCTTGCGGGTCGGAAACGGTCGTCGATTGAATTGCCAATCGAGGCCGCTCTTCTCGCACCATCCCAGATAACCAGCACACGGAGCCTTGGTCTGCATCCTTACGGTGGCGGTCTCTATGCAACTCCGTGCCCCCGCCCAAAAACGCCGAGTAGCCTCTCAGGGGCCTTCCTGAATACCGCGAATTTTACGCGCATTTCGTCGCACATTCATTTTTGACGGCGCCCACTGTCAGACATAGGGGACATTAAGTGCGCGTGTGCGCGCAACATCGCCGAATTCTCGGGGGTGAGGTCGCAGAGTGAGTCTCGCCGACGAGCTATTGAGCGCCCCGATCATCAGCGATGCGGGTCGGACCCGGCTATCTCCATGCGGGCTGGGTATCGACGCCTTGCGGTTCGTTCGGATCGAGCGGTGTGTTCACATCGACCAGAAGATGATGGTGACCGACATTCGGGGTGTTATCTCCTGCGCGCGTAACACCCATATTGCGCAGCCCGAAGCGAACCCAGAACGCGCCCTTGATGCGTTGGCCGTCATTCGGCCAGATGATGTAGAGATGAGCATTGGGCGGCGCAGGCGTCTGGATTCCGACGACGGTCAGGTCAGCCATGTAGGCTTCGAGACCGCCCAGCTGCCCGGGCTGCATTGCAGGATCGAACATTCCCCAGATGACCAACGTCGGCACGCCTACGCGTAGCGATGTGCTGTCGGGCGGCTTCCTAGGCGCCAAGAGAGCCCCCAACTCGTTCGCTGCCATTTAGAGTTTGACCAAGCGCTCCTGAGCGCGCGATATTGGGAACCCAAGGGGTGCGCGGACGATTGTCGTGCAATCCGCAGATCAGTCACCAGAACAGGACGTCGTCGCATCGGGCGCGGCAATTTCGCCACACCCGCTCGACAAGCGTTGGTATGTCCACATCGAGGGCAAGACTTACGGACCGTACAGCGGGCATGAAATTCGCGAAATGGTTGAGCAGCATAGAGTTGCTGGCTCCGCCCTTGTATACGCTGAGGGCGGAACCGACCCAGCATGGCTGCAAATAGCAAACGATCCCATCCTCGGTGCGCTGTTCAAGAGTTCGGAGACGGCTAGCTCCAGGTCGCAGCTAGCTTCCGGTGAAGATGATACCTCACCGCGGTCTCGGAAGTGGCTGTTTGCCATACCCGTGCTGCTGGCAGTCATGGGATGGATAGCTTGCCTTACTACGCCGCTTACGACTTGGCCGTGGGATTGCGCGCGGGTGACGTTGCCACCCTTGAGACGCGCGTAGCGTGGGACAGTGTTCGGCAAGGTCTGCGCGGCGATTTGAGCGCTGTCCTAATCTCAAGCCCATCTTCAACAGTGCGATTTGCTAAATAGCTGAACGGCAACGGTAATCCACGGCGCTGCGGCGGCTTGGCACTACATTTTCGATTGGGGGGTCAGGAGGCCGCGGCGTCGCGCACGGTCGGTGGCAGCGCGACTCCGGCTGCACGCAAGGCCAGGCTGGCGGCAGGACGCGGTGCGGAGCGGACGACGAAGCGTTTGCCGTCGTACGCGATCTCGGTCTCGGTCAGTGAATCGAGATCGGCGATGATCTGCGGCCAGGAGCCGGGGCGGCCGATCGCCGCAATGTGGTCCTCCAGCGCCTTCTGCAGCACCAGGGCGAGGAACGAGCAGAACACGTGGCCGCGGATGGTCGCGTCGCGCTTGTGGAAGATCGGCCGGGTGGCGAGCAGGGACTTGGCGCTGCGGAACAGCTGCTCGACGTCCTCAGTTGCTGTAGCGCAGCATGGCCTGGAGCGGGTCGAGGGTGGTGTTGGTGCGCAGCACGAAGATGCCGTCGAACCGCGTCTCCTCGGCGATCCGAGCGGCATCGATCGCGAAGGCTCGTCGCTGGTGGCCTTGAGAAAGCGCCGATAGCCGGGGTTGCCGACCAGCGCCTTGTCGCCCTGGCGAGAGCGCTCGAGCGCGGCGCACGATCGCCTCCCGGTCGGCGGCGTCCTTCTCGGCCTCGGTCGGTTGCGGCAGACGATGTAGCGGCGGCCGTCGAAGGTCACCGCCTTGGCCTCCAGTCGATCTCCCTGCCGCGGGTTGCATCAGCAGCGGGACGAAGGGCGCGTCGTCGAGCACCAGGTCGCGGACTTCCTTCGCGTCCGCTCACGAACCCCGAGCACATACTCGAGGCCGCGCGCCTCGAGGGCCACGAGTGTCGGCGCTGATCATGCCGCGATCGGCCACCACGCACACCCGTCCGATGCCGAAGCGCCGGCGCAGCCGGTCGACCACCGGGATCAGCGCCGTGACGTCGGTGGTGTTGCCCGGCCACATCTCGCAGCACAGCGGCCGGCCGTCGCTGTCGATCACCACCGCGACGATCATCTGCATCAGATCGGGCCGATGGTCCTTGGAGTGGCCCCGCTGGCCGAGGCTCTCGCCGCCGGCGCCCTCGAAGTACAGGCTGGTGGTGTCCATGAAGACCACCGACAGCTCGCTGAACAGGTCGCGACGGGCTTCGAACAGCCGCTCCTCCACCACGTCCTTGAGGCAGCGCGGGGCGAACGGCGTGCGACCGTCCTGCTCGGCGTCCGGCAGCTCCTCGCCGAGCCAGCCCATCGCGCGGTAGAGATGGTGGAGAGCGAGGTCGTCGGTGCCGTCGATCCGATAGTCCTCGCGCCAGCGTCGGCCGAGCGGTCGGAGCCCGAGACCATCAGCCGGTGCAGCACGGTCAGGAAGCACGCGCGCTCCAGCGAGAAGCCGAAGCCGCGCCCGCCGGCCAGATCCTCGATCACCGCTCGGCAGCCGGTCTCCTTCCAGAGCCGTTCGAACACGAGCGGCGGACCGATGCGGCGGACCGCGATCTTGATCGCGGCATCATGGGTCGCCGCGCTCAGCACCATGGCCTTGGCCGCAAAGCGCGCACCCGAGCGCACCATCAGCCGCTCCAGCTGGCCGCTCGCCTGCAACTCCTCGAAGCGCCCGAGCGTCGCGATCACCTGCTGACGCACCTGGTCGCCGTCGCGACGGCTCTCGACGATTTGCAGATAGCCGCGCCCGGCTGAGGTCTTGCGGCGGAAGTACATGTCGGCGGCTCCGCATGCTGGTGCGCACATGGAGCCGCGATTCGTGGGAAAAAATCAACTCTAATCCGCTAAAATCGTCTAATCCGCTAAAATCGTGGCACTACACTTTGGCAAAACCGCCACCCTGCATCAAGCAAAATCAATGACTTATCTCACGTCGACCCGCTCGAACTGTAGAAGATGGGTGAAACAGAGCAACTGGGAAAGGACGCACCTACGACGAGCCGTCCAACGACCCGGAACCATCGTCACCACACCAATCTTGTCCGGATTGCATCATCGATACGCCCGGATATGATTTTCGGAAAGGACATCCGCCCGGAAGGTGAGTGCGAGTGGGGCCGCGCATCGGACGTGGCTCGCAAACTTACAGGGGATGCGGGCTGCTGATCTACGGCATCCGCACCATGAGCCGGATGCCCTGGATGTCGGCCCAGCTATAGCGTCCATACGGGGCCGCTGCGGGCGCAGTCCGGCAGCATCTCACGCCGTCTTGCGGGTGGCCGGCGCCTTTAACTAGTTGGCCCGAGTAGATGTAAGAGGGCCGGCGTTGCTGGATCACGTAATCGCGGAAGCGTGGGCGCATTGCGCCCGGCATATCGCGCTGTTGGCTGCGCTGGACGCTGGAGAAATTGCTTTCGCCACCTGCGCCTGCCGGGCTGGTCTGCGCAAGCGCTGGCACCGCGAGCGCTCCTACACCGATCGCCAGAGTGCCTGCTCGCAGCGTCGTGTTCAAGAGCTGGAAGTTCATTTCGCTCTCCTACTAGCTAGGCCAAACATCCCAGCAGTGCGCACTGGGTGCGCCGAGGCGCGCCGGTCGGCTTTTCTCTTGTGCCGCTAGGGGAAGCATTAAAGCGCGGCAGGCAGGTATCCATTGATCTCAAGCCCGATGCAGATTTCAATGAGTATCGGGGTGGTCCAGGTCATTGCATTCTCCTGCGTCGTGCCTATTGACGGTACTATGAGGCCACTCACCTCTCGGAGCCTCGTCGATCGTTCACCTCGCGAGTAAATGCTCGCTACGCACGACAACCAACCGGAGCGGACTAAGGTTCCGATCTCGTTCGCGATGCATGATCATCCGGCGCGTCGCCAACCAGTCTGATTGTGTTGCAAAACTCCATTGAAGGTGACGGCGAACAGTGATTCCGTCGCAATTATTCGATTGGCAGTCAGATTTGGCCCGTGGTGAATCCGCGGCTCTTTCCGGTCTCTGAGTGCGGGAACTCGGAGCGCGAGTCCACGAGTCACCTAGGCCGCCTGTGATGCTGCCTTGCGCCCGGGCTTCTGCACTCGACCACCGCGAGGCCGCACTTCCGGAAACGGGACCGGTACGATCCACAATCTGACGGCGACGTGCGATTGCACCGATCCCAAGAAACCGGCGAGGACGATGATAAGGAGGCTCGTTCAGGAAAAGAAGTGACATTGCGTAGCGGCTGATCTTTCCTCCCGATCCTTGAATCGGCCTTACTACCTCCTGCGTTCGCATTTGGTGCAAGCCAGCCGGACCATGTCGAACGGATGGTCAGCGAGCGTGAGGTATGAGCGGAAGCATCGCCGGAGATCGTGCTCCGGATCGACGATGGTCCGCAAGACGAACTGGTCGCGCCGGTTGCCGCACTCGATCACGCCGCTTGACGGCGAGCCGATGCGAACGTTGCGCGAGGTCGTGCTCTACATGGACACGATCGGCCCCGTGCGGCAAAACCGGCGGGCTTGGCGCCACGTCGCGGAATTGCTGCTCGACGCGGCCGAGCGCAATGGATCGGTGACCGCCGTTCGCGAGCAGTTGCTTTTTGCGCTGCTACTGGACGGCAAGCTCAACGCGAACCGGCCCGTGCCGGCAGGTCGGTGATATGCCTGTCGCGGTTGCGCGCCGTGGGCGAATGAAAAACGGCCCGCCGGGGGGCAACCGCTGCGGGCCGCAGGAGTGTCACATTGTGCTCAAGGCGAGCGTGCAAAACATACCAGCTGGGCAAGAGCGCGCCAAACCAATAGTTACCCGTTGGTTAACGCCCTCTCCGTTAGACTTTGTTTAGATCAGCCGAGCTCACCGCGGCTCGAGTCTCGTCAAATATCCGTTGCATCGCCCGTTCGAAGCCGACCCGATCGCACGCTTGGTCCAGCCGCCTTGCGTGTCTGGATCTCGGCCGAGCGCGCCATTGTACCCTATGGACCGGAGATGCCCGCCGCTTCCTCTTCACGCTCGCAATTGGACGACGTTCTCGGCTGGCGGATTGAGGATGCGAGTGATCAGGTTGGCCAGCGCCTGCAAAGCCTCGGCCTTTTCGTCGTCATACCGGTGGCGGTCATAGACGCCTTCGACGCCCAAGATTGCGTGACCCATCACGCGCTCGGAGATGTCGGGGCGCACCCCCGCACGTGACAACAGCGAACGCGCGGTGCGCCGCAGGTCATGGATGACCCAGTGCGGCATGGGAGGCAGTTTGGCGTCGAGGCTCTGCTTCCAGTCTGAGGAATTGAGCGGGCCCTTCCCGCGCGAGGCGGCGAATACGTAGGGGTTCTCAGCGAGCTTCATCTCTTAGAGCATTCGCGACGACCGACACCCTCGACATCTGCAATGTTTCTGCAAGGATGTATCCTGCGGTTCGTTTTGAAACCGATAGCGATCATTTAATGGATGCGGCGCTATCGACGCCCGCCGCACTGAGTAGCTCCGCGAGCTGCCTGCGGGCATAGAACATGCGCGTCTTCACCGTGTTGGGCGGAACGTTCATGATGGCCGCGGCCTCGGCGACGCTGCGCTCGTGATAGTAGACGAGATCGATCACCTCGCGATGGGCCAGCGATAGCTGCCCCAGGCATCTGCGCAGGATGGCGCCGATGTCCTTGCGGTGCACCGCGGCTTCCGGCCCCTCGCCAGGGTCGGCGCTTTCCTCCGCGACCCGGACGTCGACCTGATCGCGCGGCGCTCCCTTGATGGCGGTGAGCGCCTTGTAGCGGGCGATCGCCAGCAGCCAGGTCAAGACCTGGGAGCGGCCTTCAAATCGGGCGGCCTGCCGCCAGACCTGCAAAAACACCTCGCTGACGATATCCTCTGCGGCCGCGACATCATCCCCAAGCCGACGCAGAACGAAACGATAGATGCGTACCTGGTGGCGCCCGAACAGCGCTCGCATCGCGCGCTCGTCGCCCGCAGCAATGCGGCGGACCAACGCCTCGTCCGATGGAATCTCGGTCCGGGCGGGCGCCCGGCTCGGTGAGGTTTGCGACAGCGCAAGGCCGGTCTGCATCGGTATCTCCACGCTGGCGGTTCGCGACGACCACCGTGGCGTCGTCGATCTGATCGTCTACCCATTGCGCAAGCTCGCCGAATTCCAGGTTGTCCCCGGCCACATAGTTCCGCAGCATGACGACGCCGATTTGATCGGAGAACCATGCTTTCCTGGTGAACCAGTCCACCCACGGACTGTCTTCGCTTGCGAAGCTCAGAAAGATTTTTGGAGGATTCGCCATAACACCTCCCGGCTACCGCACGATTGAAGGCTATACCCAGGCGCGGGACCGCAACTATGAGGTATTTCACACGTTCGCCGACCAGAGGTAGTCACCAGAGTCAGTGATCGGTGCCGCAATCAACCATCCTTTCGATCTGGGCCGGCCTGGGAAGCCTAATGAGGCTCCTCGCGGCAAGCGTTATTTCAGTTGGGAGCCGGACCACGTTCTCGATCGGCGGCCGCATCGACGCGCCCACACGGCGTCGGGCGACCCACATCACATCCCGGTTCGGTGCACCTAACGTCCCCGAGCAAACCCCGCGAAAATCAGATCTCGCGCGATTAATCAATTCAGCGCGGCCTAGATGAAACGTGTAATCCTTGCGGGAGTCGCTGCGTTCGCCTTGGCGACACCGGGCACTGTCGCAGGGGCAGCCGGCCACCGGCGGTGGCGCAGGCGGGAAAGTGGCCCGGCTGCGCAGACTGACCGGAACAAAGGCACTCTGCTCACCAATCCGACCGCGAAGCGGCCAGGCGCCGAAGATACATCGCTGCTCATTCGGGAACGGGCTCTGGGGAAACCATTTCCCTACGTGGCGCAACTGTTTCCCCACCCTTACAGGGCTCTCCAGGCTTAGGACAGGGGGAGAGAGGTGTAGGTTGAGGATAGCCTACGGAATCCCGTAGGCGTCCCCCCAACGGTACATGATGGGTTTGCCTGGGCGGGGGCGATTTAACGGGATGATGGCGCCGGCTTCTTTTGCACGGCGATTGGACCGATCCTTATCAGCGAAGGTCTCGCCCGAACCTACGTGTGCGGGCGCACGTCGTGCCCGCCGCGGCAGGGCTGGTGTTGACTTAGCTTCGCACGTGGTAGGCTCGCTGTGGGTCGATGGTGGGCCATGTCGCTCACCGTCGCGCAGGTGCAGGCGAAGACCCGTTCGTCTGGAGCCGGCTGGTTTTGGAAGGGAGCACCGCGATGATCACGCCCGCGGATTTTGCCCGCGTCTATGCGCAGATGTTCACGTGGTTTTGGGACGGCGCCGATTGGGTCCCGCGGCGGGCACCGATCGTCAACTATCTTCAGCATAACGGCAGCAAGCAAGACAGGAACGCAGCCGGCGCGGAAAGGGCTTTGAGAGACCTCCTCCCCGCTGCGACCAAGATCGCGGGCGTCAATCAGCTCAGGACCTTCAACTACAACGACTATGATTATATCAATAACTCGATCTCCCGCTGCTTCATTGGGAAGTCCTGTCCCTGGGAGATCCAGGAGACCTTACAGCTCGCATCCGAGGTTGGCGCCGTGACCGAAACCGCGCTCGTCGAATATTGCAAAAGTTCGCTCGGCGTCGACTGCGGGGGCTTCGTCGCCAATTACTGGGGCGAGGCCTGCCCGCACATGGTCAATGTCGCGCCTGACGGGTGGAGCGGCATTCTTCCGCGCGGCTTCTGGTCGAACACTAAGCTCTGGCCGGACGTGATGTCCCGCCGTCGCCAGAAGGTCAGCGACGTGAAGCCGGGCGACGCGGCGATCTTCTTCAAGGACGTGAAGGGCGACAATCCCGACATCGCCAAGCAGCGCGACGCTAAGAACAAGTTGATCGAGGGCACCGGCTCGGAGGCGTTCCACATCGGCCTCGTCAACAGCGTCGGTTATGCGGGCGACAAATTCACCTCGCTCGAAATCGCGGAATCCTCAGGCTCGTCGTCGATCTATGGAGGCTCGGGCGTGAACGTCCGGGCCGCCACCGTCGTCTCGACCGGCAAGTCTGGCAAATGGGTCTATTGCCAGTCCGGCACGAACGAACGCATCTACTTCGTCGAGCCGCCGCGGGGTTGGGGGTCCGAGACGGCCTACAAAATTGGAGAGACATGACCGCCCGCTTGCCGGCCAAGCTGTAGATACCCCAGCGGGGTTGGATGACATCACGGGGCCTTTTTTCATTCCGGAGACATGGGTGACACGGTTGGCCCTTTGCGGGAGGCAGAGGTGCCGTGGAAGGAGTGTCACATCATGGACGAGCGGGTGAAGTTCATCGCCCGGCTGCTGGATGGGGAGCCGATGTCGCGGGTATGCGAGGAGTTCTCGATCTCGCGCAAGACCGGCTACAAGATCCTGAGGCGCTATCGCCAAATTGTGTCGGTCAGCGTCTGGACGTAGGCGAAGCCGAACTGCACACATGAACACGACTTTTCGACGCCGGAGTCCATGCTTGTTCGCGTACGTTTATTGGACAATTGTTGGACACCAGCTGCCGATCTTTGGCTAACGTATTGATTTTATTGGCGCTCCCTAGGGGACTCGAACCCCTGTTTTCGCCGTGAGAGGGCGACGTCCTGGGCCGCTAGACGAAGGGAGCATGCGCGGCGGAACTCCCGAAATAGCCTCGATCCGATCGCCGCGCAACATGGGCTGAGCGGAATACAGAGCTGAAGCAATGGTGAGGGTGGTCCCGGATCCCGGAGCCTGCCCTCGGACGGCGCGAAGCGCCGATCCGAGGGCTCATCCGGGCTACGCCCTTTACGGCTCCGGCCGCAGCCGCAGGCGCCCGCGCGGCGCAAGCGTGCGCGGGTCGAACAGGTGGATCTCGGTCTGCCCGCCGACCTCGATCGTCACCGCCAGGCGATCCTCGTCGACCGCCGTGCCGACCACCTTGGCGCCCTGGCGGCAGGCTCACGCTCGCATCGGCGGGCGGCGGCGCGCTTCCTTCGTCGCGGAAAACGCGATAGCCGATGACGCCGAGCACGGCGGCGACCGCAAGCGCCGGTGAACAGCACCGAGATCGCCATCAGCCGCCGCACCTTGGCGACGATCCGCTCGGCTGCAGGATCGAGAGGCCTATCGTCCATCGGTCGACCCATGGCTGACGAGGCGCCGCTTGCGGGACCCTTCACGGTGCGCGCCGGCGCGGCCGGCGAGCGGCTCGACCGTCTGCTCGCGGGCTCGCTCGCCGAGCGTGTCGCGCTCGCGCCTCAAGGCGCTGATCCTCGACGGCCGGTCGCGAGCGGCGCGCGCACGATCCGCGATCCGAGCCATCGCGTCAACGCCGGCGAGACTTTCACCGTCAAGGTGCCGCCGGCCGCGCCGGCGGCTCCCGCGGCAGAGCAGATCCCGCTCACGGTCGTGTACGAGGACGACGCGCTGATCGTGATCGACAAGCCGGCCGGCCTGGTCGTGCATCCGGCGGCCGGCAACTGGACCGGCACGCTGGTCAATGCGCTGATCGCCCATTGCGGCGACAGCCTCTCGGGCATCGGCGGCGTCCAGCGGCCGGGCATCGTGCACCGGCTCGACAAGGACACCACCGGCCTGATGGTGGTGGCCAAGACCGACCGGGCCCACCGCGCGCTCGCCAGCCAGTTCGCCGACCACGGCCGCACCGGGCCGCTTCGGCGCGGCTACCTGGCCTTCGCCTGGGGGGTGCCCGACCGGCCGAAGGGCACGATCGACGTGCCGATCGACCGCCATCCTCGTGCGCGCGACCGCCAGGCGGTGCGCGCCGGCGGCCGTCGAGGCGGTCACCCACTGGGAGGTGGCGGAACGGTACCGGGGCGCCGACGGCCAGCCGGTCGCCAGCCTGCTCGGTTGCCGGCTGGAGACCGGCCGCACCCACCAGATCCGGGTCCACCTCGCCCATGCGGGCCATCCGCTGCTCGGCGACGACGTCTACGGCCCCGGCTTCAAGACCAAGGCAGGGCTCCTGAAAGCCGCAGCCAGGCAGGCCCTTGCTGCCCTTGGCCGCCAGGCCCTGCACGCCTACCTACTGGGCTTCCTGCATCCCGCTACCGGCCAATATGTCGAGTTCCGCTCGGAACTGCCCGCCGACCTCGCCCGTTTACGACAGTAGCTTGGCTGCTGCCGGCGGCTGATCGATCACTTTCGCGACTAGGCAGATAAACTTTTTCGATCAATGACTTCCGTCAATTCTGCTTGCGGCGCGATGTCACAGCAGTGTGACACCGTGGCCCTTCCCTTGGCCGCATTGTTTCGGTTATATATTGCGCTGCACAACGGGGCGTGCCGTCGGCTTGAGACGAAGCGGCGACGCGTCTTGAGCCCGCCGACAGGGGGCTGAACTTTAAGGAGGGCGCTAGAAATGGCCCGCGCTGCAATGTTGCCGATCCCGTCCGCCGAATCCGGACTAGGCCGCTATCTCGAAGAGATCCGGCGGTTCCCGATGCTGGAGCCGCAGGAAGAGTACATGCTGGCCAAGAGCTGGCGCGAGCACGGCGACCGCGAAGCCGCGCACAGGCTGGTCACCAGCCATCTGCGCCTGGTCGCCAAGATCGCCATGGGCTATCGCGGCTACGGCCTGCCGATCTCCGAGGTGATCTCCGAGGGCAATGTCGGCCTGATGCAGGCGGTCAAGCGCTTCGAGCCCGAGAAGGGCTTTCGGCTCGCGACCTACGCGATGTGGTGGATCAAGGCGTCGATCCAGGAATACATCCTGCGCTCGTGGTCGCTGGTGAAGATGGGCACCACCGCCAACCAGAAGAAGCTGTTCTTCAACCTGCGCAAGGCCAAGAGCAAGATCTCCGCGCTCGAGGAAGGCGACCTGCATCCCGACCAGGTGAAGACCATCGCCAAGCGCCTCGGCGTCACCGAGACCGACGTGGTCGAGATGAACCGCCGGCTCGGCGGCGACGTCTCGCTCAACGCGCCGCTGCGCGAGGACGGCGACTCCGGCGAATGGCAGGACTGGCTGGTGGACGACACCGCAAGCCAGGAATCGCGCATGGTCGCGAGCCAGGAGGCCGACAACCGCCGCAAGGCGCTGTCGCAATCGCTCAACGTGCTCAACGAGCGCGAGCGGCGCATTTTCGAGGCGCGCCGGCTCGCCGACGATCCGATCACGCTCGAGGAGCTCGCCGAGGAGTTCGGCGTCTCGCGCGAGCGCGTGCGCCAGATCGAGGTGCGCGCCTTCGAGAAGGTGCAGAAGGCGGTGAAAAACCGCCTCGCCGAGATCGAGAGCCCGGCGACCGTGCCGGCGCAGTAACGCCTTCGCCGTCATTGCGAGCCGAAGGCGAAGCAATCCAGCACGGCAGCGTCGATCTGGATTGCTTCGTCGCTGGCGCTCCTCGCAATGACGGGCGCAATCAGGACATCCCGTCCGCTACTGCTTCGCAGGCTCCACGGCCTCCTCCACCACCACCTCGATCTCGATCTTGCCGGCGCGCTGGAAGATCAGCGTCATCGGGAACAAATCGTAGGGTGCGAGCGGCGCCGCCAAGCCCGACACGACGAAGTGCGGGCCGTCGCGCTTGAGCGCGACTTCGTGCCTGCCCTTGAGCGCGACGCCTGTCGCCGCCCGCGTGCCCCCTCCGGGTGATGCCGCGGGCCCGCGCAGCTCGACCGACTGCGCGTTCGGCGAGGTCGCGCCGATCAGGCGGTCCGGCCGCTTGGTGCGGTTCTTGATCAGCATATAGACCGCCGCCGTCTTGGCGGCCGCATCGCCGGTGGCGAAACACCACGGGTGCACGATCTCGAGGCCCTTCTGCTTGTGAGAGTGCGCCGATGCGCCGCCCACATGGCAACACCACGCGGCGACGACCGCGAGAGCGAGGCATTTGCGCATGGCAGCGTGCTTCCCCGATGAGCTTGTCATCTCGGCCAAAGTGGCGACGAACAGAACAACCAAACAACCCTACTTCGGGTAAACGTCCAGATGGAGAAGCGTCAGGTGATTATGTGCTGCCGCACCCGGCTCGCTGGTCGCGCTGCCGAAGCGATGAGATTCCAGAGGAAAGCGGCCGGCGATCTTTGCGTCCACGCGAAGCACGGTGGGAACCCCCGGGTCGACACGCAAGTGTAGATCATAGCCGTGAAGATGCAGCTCGGCGGCCTCGTCGCTGGTGAAAATCAACTCGAGCAGGTCGCCTTGCGTTACGCGAATGAACTTTTGAACCTGGTTGGCGAGCCCGCGGTTCTTGATCGCCACCGAAATGCGGATAGGTTCCGCGGCGCGTGCCGCCGGAGTCCAAAATGGAGTTGAGCAGCGCTCGGCAGCCAGCATCCCCACAAGCAGAGCGATCACAGCGCCACGGACGAGACGGTGTCCTCGCATCGGCAAACTTCGCGCGCGCATTGCCGGCGTCAGGGGGAATCTCCATTGTGTCCTCCAGCGTCGCAGTGCTGGCATCCGGCATCAGGATGTCCAGGCGAACCGACCAGAGACCCGGTAGCGGAATGGTCACCGCATCGACCCTCCACGTTCCGTCGCCCGGCTTATAGGCGGGACGCGTGATCGGCTCAACGCCAGCGCCGGGATTGGCCAGCGTCAGCCGAACGTCCTGCGCGTCGAGCGGACCAAGATTTGCGCTCATGATGACCATCGAGACGCCCACCCGCCCCGCCCGCGCGGGGGTAAACGTCACCTCGGCGGCCGCGCGCGCGGTGTGAAGGTGGAGCGAGGCGGGCGTCTCGGCGGCGGCGACGAGCCCGCGCGGCGGGGGCGTGAAGCGCCACGTGGTCGCGAGCGCAAAGACAAACGTCACCAGAACGAGCTCAGCCGTGATCGTGCGGACAAGTTGTCGGCGCGAAGCGCCCTCGCCTCGCGCGATCCGCGGCGTGAGCATCAAGCAATTCCATCCGGCGATAGCGAGCAGCGCGGCGACGATGCCAAGCTTCGCCAGCAACACGCGTCCGTAGTCGGTGGACCATAGAGCGCTGACGCGGCCCAGTTGAACGATCGACAGCGTAGTCCCCGAGACAACGATGACAGCCACCACGGCCGGAGCCGATCGCGAGAAGCGCCGCAACGTCGCCAGGCCGTGATCTTTATCCCCTCTCATGGCAGCTGCGAGCGGCGCCAGCGCGCCAGTCCACAGTGTGAGACCGATGGCGTGGAGGAAGACGGCCGGCTGGGTCAGGAGTTGCGGAGAGGCCGTGCTCGCATGGCCGCTGGCCGCGAGAGCCAGCCCGACGCTACAGAGCCCAAGCAACGTCAAGGCGCGGGCAGACGCTTCGCCTCCGGTCATGAAGGCGCCGAGGCTGACAAGAACGCCGAAGAGGCCGATCGTTGCAGTAGAACCCCAAGAGGTGTCGAAACCGGTTTGCCATACGATCGGTTTCGTGAGCTGCGAGAGCGGCGCCCCAAACGCGTCCAGTCCTTGAAGGCCGACCGACAGCGGCGTCGCGACCAGGCCGAGCAGCAGGCTCGCGAGCAGGAAATCGGCGTGGACGCCAAAGCGGCTTGGCCGACGGATCAATCCAGGCACAGAAGAACGTTCCGCCGGCACCGAAGAACAGGCCCACATAGATGGCGAGGCGCCCGATCCACATCGCGACACGCGCCTGCGGATCGGCGGCATCTTCCGCCTCGGGAACGGCGCCGGGACTTTGCGATCCGATCACGAACAAGGTTGAGCCGGCCACCGGATGCCCGTCGGCGGAGACAATGCGCCATGCCAGGCGGTACGTGCCGGCGTTCAAGGGGGCGGGCGCCTGCACAACCAGCGTCCGGCCTTGCGCTTGGTATCGGTCAAGCAACACTGAGGCGCGGTCGGAAGCAAGCAACCTCAGGACAAGCGGCGTCACCGGCTCGTTAAAGGTAAGGGTGAAGGTTTCCGGCGCAGCTGCGACAACCGAACGATCGGCGGGTTCGGATGAGACCAGGGTCGCATGCGCCAAACCGGGGCGAGGCGCGATGATCGCCAGCGTCAACGCCAGTGCCATCGCCGCCAGCGCGGCCGCGCTGGCGCTCGCATCTACAGGCGTGCCTCGTCCGCTCCACGTCCGCATCCGCACCCTAGCGGGCCATCGGCATTCGGATTGGTTCCACGTTTGCCTTTAGCGGCTGTGCCCCCGCGGCGCCTTGGCGCCGATCGCCTCCACCACGAATTCGACCTCGACCTTGCCGGCCTTTTCGAACACCACCGAGCCGGGCACGTTCTCCCCAGCCTTCAGCGGCGCCTTGAGGTCCATGAACATCAGGTGGTAGCCACCCGGCTTGAGCTCGACGCTCTTGCCGGGCGCGATCGAGATCCCACCCTCGACCGGGCGCATGGTCGCCACGCCATCCTTGACGGCCATCTCGTGAATTTCGACCTTCCCGGCGACCGGCGTCGCCGCCGAAAGCAGGCGGTCCGCCGTCTTGCCGCGGTTTCTGACGGTAAGATATCCGGCTCCGACCATGGTGCCTTGCGGCGTGGCGCGCGCCCACGGATGGTCGATCAGCAGTCGTTGCGCCTTGTAGTCATGGGCGCCGGCGGGCGCGGCGCTCGCCGCGATGGCAAGCACCATCGCGAGCATTCGCAAATTCATGGAGACCTCCTTCGACTTGCTCATCCACTTGCGCGGGCCGCAATCTCAGAACGTGGCCGCCACGCCGGTCACGACGCGGTAGTCCGGCCTCGACTGCAGCCCGTTCATGTGGTTGACGATCGGCACGCCGACCGACGCGAAGCCGGAGACGTTGCCGTAGCCGACCCGCAGGCCGGGCGCGAGATAGACCGTGTTGCCGCCGGAGTTCGGATCGACCACGCCGGCAACCACCTGCTTGTCGTGCCATTCGCCGTTGAGCTCGAGCACCAGGTCGACGATCCACTGCGGCGCCGGCTTTGCTGGCTCGTCGTGGGTGTGTTTGTGATCGTGCTTATGGCCGGGGCCGTCGTGACGATGCGAGCGCGTGCGCAAGTGCACCGGCGCGATGGTCAGCGCCGGCGCCAGGGCGGAGCCGAGGAGCCGATACGACACCGCGGCATTGTAATGGAAGCGGTCGCCGAGGTTGGTCTGCTGCGCGCCGTCGCCCGCGAAGGCGTAGAGCACATTGCTGTCGAACGACCAGGCGCCGAAGCGCTGCGTGAAGGCCAACCCGAGGAGCGGATCGACCGAGCCCGATCCCGGCTGGAACTCGGTCTCGAACCGCACGCCCTGGCGATCGAGCACGTCGGTGCGTCCGGTCGGCAGCCGCACGCCGACGAGCACCGCCACCTCGGTTCCGCTCGCAGTGTTGTTGAAGAACCGCCACTGGCCGAGCATCGTCAGGTCGCCGAGCCCGGCGGAAATCGCCGCGAAAGTCGACCGTATTCGACACGACCCCACCGTGCCCATGCGCGTGGTGGCCCTCGCGGATGTCGGTGCGGCGGACGTACGGCAGCCGCAGCATCACCATGAAGTCGTTGGCGATGCCCAAGGCGGCGCCGAACGAGCCGCTCTCGATCGTCCTGATGCTGTGCACGTGCTGATGCGCCGCGGCGGCCGCGATCAGGTCGGCGTCGGTCAATCCGAACAGGCTGATGTATTCGTACAGGAACGATACGCCGACACGGCCGGCCTCCAAGGTCGTCGCCGGGATGGTGTAGATCGGCCCGGCCCCGCCGGTGTTGCCGCCGCCTCCCGGATGATGCGCGAAAGCGGACGTTGTGAATAGCAGCATGGCGGCAGCTGCAACGGTTGCGATCCTGCGGAACATGACACTCCCCCAATTGGCCTGAGCGCGCCCGCAGGGTGCGGGCCGCGCGAGATCACGACGCGACGATGATCAGGCCGGGAGAGGTGGTGCGCGGCTTCCAAGACCGGCGCGGCGCAGCCGGTCGGCAAGCGTTTCGTAGAGCGGCGGCGCGAAGGGCTCGCGGGTCGCCGGCGGCGCTAGCAGGACCGCGGCGGCGAGCGCGATGATGAGCGCAAAGACCGGCGCCACCAGGCACATCAAGCAGTGGGTGCCCGGCGTCGGCGGGGCCTTGCCGTCACCCGGCGCCGTCGTCCGGTCGCTGTGCTCGGAGCAGATCACCTGCGGACCGAGCAGGTCGGCCGGCCAATCCGACGCGCCGCGCTGCCCGAACGCGGGCGAGAGCAGGCCGGCGGCCACGTTGCCCAGCAAGGCAACGATCGCGACCCACGCGATCAGCGTTCTATGGCGGCGGAGCGCACCCATGCTCCCAAGGGTAGAAAGCCGGTTTCCCCGGAGTCAATCGGCGCCGCCCTCCGGGCATTGAAATTTTTCCGGCTGTGGCCGATTTGCCGAGCCGGGGTGCCTCCCCGTCATTGCGAGCCGAAGGCGAAGCAATCCAGGACGCGGGCGGCGGACAGAGGACAGACGACAAGAGGACAGACGAAGTTTCCGTCTTCTGTCCTCTGTCCTCTGTCGTCTGTCGTCCGTCCTCTGTCGTCAGTTCCCTGGATTGCTTCGTCGCTCACGCTCCTCGCAATGACGAACGTGAGCACCGCTCCCTATCGATCCCCGCCTGCGGCCGGCACGCGAAGCCCGCGCGTCAACGGCAGCGCCGCCGCGCACAGCAGCGCCATGACGAAAAAACCGTGAGCGCCAAGACCGCCGTAGAGCCATCCCGAAGCCAGAGTGAGCGCCGCCGTCGTTGCGCCGGCGCCGAAGGCGTACAGCGCCTGCGCGGTGGCCGCGAGATGCGGCGGCACGATGCCGACGATCAGGCGCATGCAGGCGAGGTGGAGCGCCGCGAAAGTCAACCCGTGCAGCGGCTGCACCAGCGCGAGCGCGATCACGTCGGTGGTCTGCGCCATCACCACCCAGCGCACCAAACCGGCAAATGCCGCAAGCGCCGCAGTGCCGGCCGGACCGAGCCGGTCGACCAACGCGGGGCCGACGAGGAAGAACACCAAAACCTCGGCGGCGACCGCCTCCGACCACAGCACGCTCGCGGTCGCGGCGGCGGTCCCGCCGGCGCTCCAGCGGATGACCGCAAAGGCGTCGTGCATGGCATGGCTGCCGAGCACCAAGGCCGCCACCAGCATCAGCCGCCGGAACAGCGGGATGCGCAGCAACGCGCCGATGCCTCCGCGGGGCGGCGTTTCGGGTGCTGCGACCCCGGGCGAGCGAGGCACCAGCGCAGGCAGCGAGCAGCGCGGCGAGCAGCCGTTCCCGCCAGCAGGCCGGCTTGCAGCGACACGATCGACGCCAACCCAAGCGCGCCCACCACCTGTCCGGATATCAGCGTCCCGGCGATGAAGGCGCCCGAGCCGGTGCCGCGCACCCAGCCGTACTCGAACCGGCCGTGCGAAGCATCGCCTGCCGCCGCGCGCAGCGCCAACGCATCCGCGAGCGTCGTGATCGGCGCGAGCGCCGCAGCGTGACAGATGCTCACGAGTAGCAACGGCCAAAAGCCCCGTGCGGGCAGGAGGCCGAGCGCGACGCAGGCTGCGACCGCCGTGCAGCAGGCAAGCACGGCGCGCAGCGCATGCAGCCGATCCGCCAGCCGTCCCGCGGCCGGTCCCGACAGCAGCCGCACCGCGGTGCCGGCGGCGAACAGGATCCCAAGTTGTTCGGGCGCAAGCCCGCGGCTCTCGAAAAACGCCGGCCAGAACGGCGAGGCCACGCCGAACGCCGCATACATCAGCGCGTAGGCGAGGACGAACCGCGGCAATGGACTGGGGAATGCGGCGGTCATGCGTTACCGTGCCGCGCGAGGGCGGCCTTCGCCATTGTCGGCTGAGCGCCGCGCTTGAGCATTCCGAGCGTCACAAGGAGAACCCGCATGCCCGACATCCAGATCTTCAATCCCGATACGCTCGGCAAGCCGCTCGGCCAGTATTCGCAGATAACGCGCGTGAAGGCGTCGGAGTTCTTGTTCATTGCCGGGCAGGTGGCGACCAACCAGGCCGGCCAGGTCGTAGGGGCCGGTGATTTCGACGCGCAATGCGTGCAGACGTTCGCCAACATCGAGGCGGCGCTGAAAGCCTGCGGCGCCACCTTCGGCAACGTGGTCGAGTTCACCACCTATCTGACGTCTCCGGACGACATCGCGAGCTTCATGAAATTCCGTCTGCGCGAATTCCCGCGTCTGTTCCCGACCGGCACCTATCCGCCCAACACGCTTCTGATCATCGAGCGGCTGGTGAAGGAGGAATTTTGGATCGAGGTACAGACCGTGGCAGCGCTGTAGCACTGTAGGGTGGGCAAAGCGCCGCGAAGCGGTGCGTGCCCACGTATCTCTTTCGCGTGGGCACGGCGCGCGAGCGCGCACCTTTGCCCACCCTGTGCGCGCGGTGCAGACGTTCCGTGAGGAATGGTCCGGCTTGGGTGGCAACCCAAGCCGGACCGCCGGTCGTCGGATCGCTGCCCACCGTAGCCGCAAGGGCTGACTTTGGTAGCAAGATCGCGATCGGCTCTTCATCGGACCCGGATGGTTGAAGGAACCGTGGGTTCGCATCACAAGGAAGGGTCGAGGAAGATGAGCAAGCATATCATGAACTGCGCCGGTATCGACACCGGCAAACACGAACTGCATGTCGCGCTCAACGGACGAAAGGACCGGCTGCAGGTCGCCAATACGGCTGAGGGTCACAAGAAGTTGCTGGCCTGGTTGCGCCAGCACCGGGTCAAGCGGGTCGGCATTGAGGCAAGTGGCGGCTACGAGCAGGAGGTGGTGGGCGAACTGCGTCGGAGCGGGTTAGTGGTCGTGGTATTCCAGCCCGCCCAGGTGCGAGCCTATGCCGGCTTCCATCTGCAGTTGGCCAAGAACGACAAGATCGATGCGGCCCTGATCGCGGACTGCACCGCGGCGATCAAGAAGATCCACCCCCCGCCGGATCCGCGTTTGGCACCGTTTGCCGGGCGTTTGACGATGATCGAACAGATCGGAGAAGACATTGCGCGGGCCAAGACCCGCCTGGAGACCTGCCGCGACCCGCATATCCGGCGCTACTGGCAAGAGGAGATCGCCCGTCACGAGAAGCGAGAGAAGCTTGAGCTCAAGCAACTGGCGGCCGCGATCCGCCAGCATTCCGATCTCGCCAAACGGCTTGCCTTGATTGCCAGCATCGAAGGCATCGGACTGCCGACCGCCGTCGCCATCCTGATCCGACTGCCCGAGATCGGACGATAATGAACGAATCCGCTCCAACACCGGCAGCAGGTACTCGGCAAACCGCTCCGGGTGCTCGCTCATCGGGAAGTGGCCGAGGCCCTGCATGATGGTGACCGCAGCGCCCGGCACGCGCTTCTTCACCTCCATCGTGTCCGCCGGCGAGGCCGAATAATCGTACTCGCCGGTGAGCAGGTAGAGCGGGCAGCGCCGCGTGTCGATCCCGCCGACGCGGTCGCGGATGTCGCCGTCGACCTTGTAGAAATAGAGGTCGCCCTTGAACACGCCGGGGCCGCCCTGCATGTAGTGCCACAGCGTCTCCCAACGCTCGGCAACCGGTGCATCCGGGCCGATCAGGCCGGAGACCACGCCGGCGCACACTTCCCCGCCGTGCACGTCCGGCCGGTGCAGCCAGCTCACGTCGTAATACGGCTCGGTGTGCGCCGAAGACTGCAGGCCGATCAGCGCGCGGAAGCGCTCGGGATGCTCGAGCGCGAGATGCAGCACCACGCGTCCGCCGATCGAGCAGCCCATGGCGACCGGCTGCTCGAGCGCGAGCGCGTCCATCACCGTGAGGATGATGTCGACATAGTCGTGCGCCGACAGCCGGTACTCCTCGTCCTGCCAGCCGGCGGGCGGTGAGGATTTGCCATGCCAGGGGAAATCGAACGCGATCACGCGGAAATCCTGCGTCACGCGCTTGTCGTTCATCAGGCCGCGGAACTGCCGGCCGTCGGAGCCGGCGGTGTGCAGGCACAGAAGCGGGATCCCTGCCGGCCTCCTCGACGTAGAGCCGGTGCGGGCGGCCGAGCAGGTCGAGGCGGAGATAGCGTCCGACGATCGGCTCGAATTGCGCCGGCATCACGCCTCCCTCATCTCGTCATCCTGAGAGCCTGCCCCGGACTTGATCCGGGGCCTGCCACGGACTTGATCCGGGGTGCTCAGCGCGCAACGCGCCGAGCCTCGAAGGACGCACTGCATGGCCCTCGGATCCTTCGAGCCCTCGCTTCGCTCGGGCACCCCGGATCAAGTCCGGGGCAGGCTCTCAGGATGACGGCGTGATGGTGACGCATCACGCCGCCTCCTTCGGGCGCACGGCGGCGAGCACGTCCTTGAAGTACAGCAGATTGGCCATGAACGGATGCAGGTCGCCCTCGATGCGCAAGAGCTTCTTTCTCTGCAGCGCGAAAACGTCGGTAAAGCCGGGCGGCGGCTTGGCCTCGAGAAATTTCTCCCACGCCTCGCGCGGCGCCCGCAGCGCGAAGGTGAAGTTCGACATCAAGAGGCCGCCCTTCGCGACCTCGGCGACGGCGCCCTCGCGGATGCGCACGAGGTGCCGCTCGTCGCCGGCCTCGATCAGCATGGAGCAGCTCACGTGGCGTCCGCGCTTCACCAATGCGGCATTGCCGTTCACGCGTTCCGCCAGGTCGTCGAACATTTCCCTCCCGGTGTCAGTCACTCATCTTGTCATGGCCGGCGAGCAATCGCCACAGCGATCGCGAGGCTTGTCCCGGCCATCGACGTCTTTCCTCGTCGCACGTCCAGAGAAGCAAGACGTGGATGCCCGGCACAAGGTTTCACGCCCGGGCCGGCCAAAAGGCCGGACCCAGGTGTCGGGCATGACGGAACGGGTGGCTGGTCTGACATCAAAACCGCGACACCTCGACTTCCTTGCTGGTGATGAACTCGAGCAGCGCCGGCTCGCCGCGCTCGGTCGCCGCGATGCCGCGGCGGATCGCCGGCACGATCTCCTCGATCCGCTCGACACGCTCGCCATAGCCCCCCATGGCGCGCGCAAACGCCGCATAGTCGCCGGAGATGTCGGTCGAACGGTACTTCTCGGTCGAGACCGGCATCACCTTGAGCTCGATCGCCATCGAGAAGTTGTTCAAGAGGATCGAAAGGATCGGGATGCGTTCGCGCGCCGCGGTCTCGAAATCCATGCCGGTGAACCCGATCGCGGCGTCGCCCCACACGTTGATGCACAGCTTGTCGGGCCTTGCGAGCTTTGCCCCCATGGCAAGCCCGAGGCCGTAGCCGAGCTGCGTGCTCTTGCCCCAACCCAGATAGGAGAGCGGCGTCACGGGCCGCCAGAACGGGGACAGCTGGTCGCGCGGTGAGCCGGCGTCATGCGTGATGATGGTGTTGGCAATGTCGACGGTGTGCTGCAGGTCCCACAGCACGCGATAGGGCGAGAACGGCGCGCCGTCATGCGTCAGCTTGGGGAGCCATTTGGCGAGCCACGGCTCGCGCACCTGCGCGATCTCGTGCGCCACGGCGGCGGGATCGCGCCGGCTGGTGCCGTGGCGGCGTTCGATCTCCTCGATGATCGCCGCCAGCGTCAACTGCGCGTCGCCGAGCACCGCCAGCGCGCAGGCCACGTCCTTGTTGACGTCCGTGGGGTCGAGCGTGGCGTGGATGATGGTCTTGCCCTTCGGCATCGCCACCCCGAAGTTGGTCTGCGTAAAGCTGCAGCCGATGCCGAAGATCAGGTCCGCCTCGCGCAGGAAGTGGTGCACGGTCGCCGGAATCGCCAAGCCGCCCGAGCCGAGCGCCAGCGGATGCGTTTCCGGAAAGGCGCTCTTGCCTTGCAGGCTGGTGCAGACCGGGATCGCCAGCAGCTCGGCGAGCCGCTTGAGCTCCGACCACGCCTTCGCCCAGTGCACGCCCTGCCCCGCATAGATCACCGGCCGCTCGGCGGCGAACAGCAGACCGGCCGCTTCGCGGACCGCTTCCGGATCGGGCCCCTCGCGCAGTCGGCGCGGCGGCACGTAGTCCGCCGGATCCGCCTCCTCATCCCAGACGTCGTTGGGAACCTCGACCAGCACGGGTCCGCCCCGGCCGGAGCGCAGCCGCGTGAATGCGCGCCGCATGATCGCAGCGAGCTCCCGGCCGGACGTCACCGGCTCCGCCGATTTGGTGATCTCGCGCATCGCGACGCTGGCGTTGTAGTTGCGCCCGACCCAGGCGAGGCGGCGCGGGTAGCCGCCGGGCATCACCAGGATCGGCACCGATTCGCTATAGGCCTGGGCGACGCCGCCATAGGCGTTCTCGGTGCCGGGCCCGTACTGCATGCAGAACACGCCCAGCTGGTCGCCGGAGGTGACGCGCGAGACCGCGTCGGCCATGTGCAGGCCGGTGCGCTCCTGCCGCACGACGATCGGCCGGATGCCGGCGGCCGCGCCGCGCTCCAGGATGTGATTGACGGGATAGCCGATGATCCACTCCACGCCCTCGCGGCGCAGAATCTCGGCGATCGCGTCTGAAACCTTCATGGACATCCCCCCGTCCCGCCTAGCGTCATGCCACGCTAGCACGCTACCCGTGCATTGCCACGCCGTTGACCCGGCATGGCGCGCCTGATCATCATGCATGCGCTTCGGTTTTTCGACAGCCCGAGACGAATGCCGCCATGCTCGACAAACGCACCGACAAGCCCGCCGACCAGCCACCGCTCGACTTCCGCAGCGCAGCCGCCGCCTTGGAGTTCCAAAACCTGCATGAGATCGTCGCGCGGGCGCGCCAGAACCTCGACCAGAACAACTGGGACTACATCGTCGGCGGCACCGAGAGCGAGACTACGCTCAAGCGCAACCGCATGGCGCTCGAATTCGATCGCGTTCCGGCCGCGCGTCTTGCGCGATGTGAGCAAGGTGGATGCCACGGTCGAGCAGTTCGGCCGCCGGCTGCGGCTACCGATCGTGCTGGCGCCGGTCGGCTCGCTGGAAAGCTTCGAGGAGGGCGCCGGCGCGACCGTCGTGCGCGCCGCGGGCGAATTCGGCGTCGCGCACATGCTCTCCTCGGTCACGCTGCCCGGTCTGGAAAAAGTGGCGGAGGCCGCGCCCCAGGCGCTGCGCATCTATCAGCTCTACGTCCGCGGCGACGATGCCTGGGTCGACGACCATGTCGAGCGCGCGGCCCGGCACGGCTATGCGGCGTTCTTCCTGACCGTCGACACTGCGCACTACAGCCGGCGCGAGCGCGACATCGCCAAACGGCATGTCACGCGCGGACGCCAGCGGGTGGCCGGCCGCGAGCATCAGGCGGCGCTCGATTGGCGCACGGTCAAGCGCCTGAAGGATAAGCTCGACATCCCGCTCGGCCTCAAGGGCATCGGCACCGCCGAGGATGCCCGTATCGCGCTCGATCACGGGGTCGAGTGGATCTACGTCTCCAACCATGGCGGCCGGCAGCTCGACCACGGCCGCGGCTCGCTCGATGTCCTGCCGGAGATCGTGGACACGGTCGGCGCCCGCGCCAGGATCATGATCGACGGCTCGTTCTGCCGCGGCAGCGACATCGTCAAGGCGCTGGCAATGGGAGCCCACCTGGTCGGGATGGGCCGCATGCAATGCTACGCCCTGGCGGCAGCCGGGCAGCCGGGCATCGTGCGCATGCTCGAGCTGCTGGAGGACGAGGTGCAGCGCTGCCTCGGCCTGCTCGGGGTCGCCCACTATGCCGATCTCGACGGATCGTACCTCACGCCCGCTGCGCCGGTGGCGCCGCCGCACGTCTTGAGCGCGTTCCCCCTGCTGGATATCCCGGCCTACCGCTACTAGGCGCAGCGCCAATCTCGTTTCACCTGATCTCGAAGCTCCATCCTGAGTTGCCAACCGGCGTTGAGTCGACCCGCTGCAGACGAAGCGATCTATGCCTTGCGGGTACTCGCCAGTATTCGCTCTATATGTCGATCGTTTCTGATGCGGGGGCCCCATGATCCACGTGCTCGCGATCATCACCGCCAAGCCCGGCCAACGCGACAAGATCCTCGAAGCCTTCCGCGCCAACGTTCCGGCGGTGCGCGCCGAGGAGGGCTGCATCGAATACGGTGCGGCGGTCGATACCGAGGGTCTCGGCAGCTTCCAGGCCAAGTTCGGTCCCGACACCTTCGTGGTGGTGGAGAAATGGGCGAGCGTGGACGCACTCAAGGCGCACGGTGCCGCGCCGCACATGGCGGCCTATGCGGCCAAGACCAAGGACATGGTCGCGAGCCGTGCCATCCACGTGCTGTCGCCGACGTGAGGTAAGTTTCCCGGGGGCGGCCCGCACGCACGCAGTGGGCACCGCGTCCGGGACCAGGCGCCGCCACACTCACCGCGCATTGGCGGGCGCGTCGCGCCGCCACAGGTCGGCGCGCCAGCGCACCGCGATGATGACGGTAAACACCATGCCGACAACGGCATAGAGCGTCGCCGTCGCGCCGAAGCCGATCCGGTCGATCAGCGCGCCGGCCGCGAGCAGCCCGAACGGCAGGCTGTAGATCGCCAGCATGCGCACGCCCATGACGCGGCCGCGAAACGGATCGCTCGAGGTGCGCAGCAGCATCACCGACAACGGAACCAGGCTGAAGCTCTGTGCGAAACCGGCGAGGGCGAGAACCGCGACGCCGCCGGAGGCGCTTTGCATCTGCGCGAACACGAGCAGCAGCGCATACCAGGCGAGTGCGAAGACGATCGCCATGCGGGCGGCACGCACCGCGATGGTGGATAGGCTCAGCGCGGTGGATCCGAGCAAGGCCCCGAACGCGAAGCTCGCCACCAGATAGCCGAGGCCGATCAGATCCGTTTGATAGATTTCCTTCGCCACGTAAGGCAGCAGCCCGATCGAGACCGGGAACGCCGTCAGATTGACCAGGAAGGCAAGCCACATTCCGGCGCGCAGGTGCGGGTTTGTCCAGACGTAACGGATGCCTTCGCGCAGATCGCGCCAGGGAGACGGACGCGGGAGACCGTTCGCCGAACCGACGGAAGGCCGCGCGGCGGTGCCGAAAGTCAGCGCAAGACCAAGCGCGTAAAAGCCCGAAACCATCAGATAGGCCGGCCCCATGCCGAGCGCCGCGAACAAGCCCGCGCCCGAGAGCGCGCCGGCGATACGGGCGGAATCGGACGTGGTGCGCGAGATCCCCATGGCGGCCATCAGCTGGTTGGCCGGTATCGTCTCGGCGACCAGCGCGCCGCGCACGCCGAGATCGGACGGCCGCACCATGCCCGACAACGCGGAGATGATGAGAACGAGCGCAGGGGTGAGCGCGCCCACGAAGGCCAGCACCATCAGGGCCGTTGCCAGCACCGCATAGGCGGCGCGCATGCCGCACAGCAGCTTGCGCTGGCCGATGCGGTCTCCGGCCACCCCGAACATCGGCGCGACCAGGGTCCCGAGGTATTGCAGCGCGCCGAAAACGGTCAGCATGAGGACCGAGCCGGTCTCGACCAGCACGTACCAGCCGAGGATCAGGGTCTCCATCTCGAACGCCCAGGAGGTCAGAAGATCGGCGGGCCACTGGAAGCGAAAGCTGCGAACGCGAAACGGCGCAAGCGCGGGCAAGCGTGAGAGGACGCTCACGCTGGTAGGCGGCGCCTCACCGTTGTCGCGCTTGCGCATGCAATGTCCTGAAAGTTCAGCCGCAGATGCGCCGCTTGTGCTCCCCTCCCCCCGCTTCGCGGGAGGGTAAGCTCGCGGCGCCGCCCGCAATTGCCTCGGCGCGCGTCACCCCGTCTGCGCGCTGATGCCGAGATCCTTGATGATTCTGCCCCACTTCTCGGCGTCGGCGCGGGTCATCGCGCCGAGCTCCTCGGGCGTCGACTTCGCCACCTCGACGGCAATGTCCTCCATCCGCTTCCTTACCTCCGGCAGGAACAGGATGCGGCCGATCTCGGCGTTGAGTTTCGCGACGATGTCCTTCGGCATCCCGGCCGGACCGTAGGCGCCGTACCACACGGACATCTCGTAGCCCGGCACGGTTTCGCCGACCGTTGGAACGTCGGGCAAGAGCGCCGAGCGCTTGCCTTCGGTGAGGGCGAGCAGCCGCAACCGTCCGGCCTTGACGTGCTCGAGGCTCTGCGTGCCGGCGGTGAAGAACAGCTGCGTCTGCCCCGCCACGGTATCGGCGACCGCCGGCGCGCCGCCGCGATACGGAACGTGCACCAGCACGACCCCAGCCATCTTCTCGAACAACGCCGCGCACAGATGGTTGGTCGAGCCCGGCCCGCCGGACGCATAGGCGACCTTCCCCGGATTGGCCTTGGCGTAGTCGATGAACTCAGCGACCGTTTTGGCCGGCACCGACGGGTGCACCACCATCGTATTGGTCACATAGGCGAGCAGCGCGATCGGCGAGAAATCCCTCACGCCGTCGAACGGCATCGACGCAAACAGCGCATGGTTCATCGTGTGCACGCTCATGGTATTGAACAGCAGCGTGTAGCCGTCGGGCGCCGCGCGCGCCGCGGCGGCCGTTCCGATGTTGCCCGAGGCGCCGGTGCGGTTCTCGATCACCACCGTCTGACCGAGCGCCTGGCGCAGGTGCTCGCCCACGATCCGCGCCAAAATGTCGGTTGAGCCACCCGGCGGGAACGGCACCAGCAGCGTGATGTTGCGGGCCGGCCAGGGTTGCGCCCGCGCCCGCCCGAACGGCGCGGCGGCGCCCAGTCCGGCAAGGCCGGCCACGACCGATCGGCGGGTTGGATTGCTCATCGGCGTTCCTCCGGCGTTTTCTATTGACGCGGGCGCGAGAGTACGCCCGAGTTTGCCGGAGCGGTCAAATGCGGCTCTATCCTCCCTTGGAGGGGAAGCGTCGGCGAAGGTGCGAAGCACTCGCACCAGCCGCCGGCCGTTGATTCTCGCCCCACGCAGTGCCGCGGACTGCATGAGATCAGGGTATGGGTTTGGGTTGGTGTTCGGGAATCCCGCTCGCGATCTCTCGCACGCACTCAAGACAACGGTCGGCGAAAGGGCGCTACCCTTCCGCGATGTCAAGTTCAGCTAGTTCTTGACGCGCGAAGTCCGCAGAAATCGCTGACAGTCGCGCTACGATCGGCCCCTTCAGGTGAGCGACGTGGCCGAGATTGTCCCCCAGTGTGTCCGGGTGGATGGAGTTCACCACAGCGATGTCGAAGATGTCGCGCGCCTTCAGCATGCTGCCGCGGTACGCGAGCTTCTTGATAGCCGTTTCGACCGGATGTTCGACGTCGATGGACACGGGTCGGCCCGCCGCCGTGGACTCGTCTGGCGGGATGGTTTTCAGTTCCGTCGGCAGGTCGGTGACTGCCCGCGCCACGATGAAGTCGATTTCCCCTTCAGGGTGGATCAGTTTGAGGTGATTGGCAGCTTCGTCGAAAGTCTCGCAATTCCATATCCCCTCCCCGCCGAGGCGCGGCGACAGGAACGACAGATACTGGGGATCGGCGATGAACGCGTCGATGTCCTTGCTGAGCCGATGTCCCGTGTGGACCATGAGCGCAGTGCCGCCTCCCAGCACCCAGTCAGGCACCGGCTGACCCTTCGCTCTGAGGAGGTTCAGTCCTCGGATCGCTCTATCGAGCAGAAGACGCCAAGGGGACAAGGTGGCCCTCCAATGCCGGGTTCCGCTCGCCGGTCTTGGCTTCCACGGCCAAGTAAGCGTCGGCGAGCTTCGACTTGGAGATGCCGTGCGCGTCGGCGAAGGCGAGCACCAGATGCGGGGTCACGTCCGTGAAAAAGGTCGCGACGTGGACCTGCCAGTCATCAAGTTTAGCCTCGACGATGCATTGCTGCAGGGCCGCCGCGCTGATGTTCCGTTTGTACGGGGCATTGACAGTGGCCAATACGAGTTTGTCCACCTGCCAGGCTTCCGTGGCGGCGCCGAAATCCCGTGCGTTGGTCGCGGTGGAGCTCATGCGATGCATATAGTCCGTTCGCTTGCGGCGGTCGACCCCGCGCCGGAGAGGGCGGATCCTGGATTTCGCTCATCCGGGCTGTGTCCCGGCGCAGCACAGCACGCCAGCGCTGCACCGCGTGCGGGACACTGCCAGCCTCACACCAGCTCCGGCCAGGGCACGATCGTCGACTTCACCGTGCGCATCGCCATCGCGTCGGCGACGGCGCGTGAAATCCCATCCTCGCTGAACGGATAGAGCGTCTGCATCTCCAGCCACGGATATTTTGCGCGCGTGCGGTAGAGCATGTCGACGCCGAGCGGCAGGTCGTTGCCGGTGAAACCCCAGGAGCCGAGCACGGTCAGATCCTTGGTGCAGATGCGATGCCAGTTGGTCTCGATCGCGCCGGCGTCGGTGAACTGGCCCATTTCGACGTAGGTGCCGCCGTCGCGCAGGAACTCGATGCCTTCCGGCCCGGCAGTCGGATGGCCGGAACAATCCATGACCAGGTCGGCGCCGAAGCCGCCGACGATGTCGCGCACCCGTTTGATGCGCGCCGCGGGCGTGGTGAACGCGTCGAGGTCAACGGTCGCCTCGGCGCCGAACTTGCGTGCGAGCCTTAGGCGCGGCGCTTCCGGCGCGCCGACGCAGATCACGCGCCCTGCGCCCATCTCCTGCGCGGCCGCGACCGCCAGGATGCCGATCGGGCCGGAGCCCTGGATCACCACCGTGTCGCCCCATGTGAACCCACCGGCCCGCGTCGCCCGATTGAACGCGCGGATGCACGACGTCAGCGGCTCCGACAGCGCGCCGAGCCGCAGACTCATGTCGTCGGGCAACCGGTAGAGCTTGGTGCCGGGCAGCTCCTCGAGGTCGACGTAGACGTATTCGGCCCACCCGCCCCACAGGTGCGGCGGCTTGTCGAAGCCGAGATAGCGCCCGTAGTAAACCGGCGTGAGACACTTGTTGGCGTGCTCGGGGTAGTGGACGCAGTAGTAGCAGGACCCGCAAGGGTTGAGCGGCGGGATCATCACCTTCGATCCAATGCCGAGCGGCTTGCCCATGAAATCCTCGCGGAATTCCGTTCCCGCCTCGACCACGACGCCGCCGAGCTCATGCCCGAGCGTGAACGGCCACGGCAGCGGCTTCGGCCAATGACCTTTGAGGATATGCAGGTCGGTGCCGCACACGCCGCAGGCGCCGATCTGAATCAGCGCGGCCTTATTGGGAATTTGCGGCCACGGCACGGTCTGCATGACCGGCGCCGCGCCGGGCCCGGCGAAGGTCGCGACGCGGATGGCGTCATTGCGGCGCATCAAGGGCTCCTCCCCTCATACTGAAAAGCTTCGGCGACCCGAGTGTGGTAAAGTGCCGAGCAAGCAGCGAAAGACCCCGGAGCCTGTCGCGGCCCCGGTTCTGTCCACACTGCGCTTCGGCTGCGCTGCATCCGGGACACGTCCGGCATATACCAATGCCGTCCGCCCGCAAGGCTTCCGGCGATCGAGTCACTTGAACGCCGGCCTTTCCCATGCGTTGTATTGAGGAGAGCGGTCGGCAAGACCAGGACGGGAGGCGGTGGTGATGCGTCGGCAAACGGCTCGAACGGGGCGCCGGATCTCCCGCCGCCATGTGCTCATCGGCGCCGGTGCAATGGCCGCGTCGGGTGCAGCGCCCTCGCTCGGACCGCATGCCGGTGCAGCCGAGGTCGAAACCCACGGCCTGTCGATTTTCGGTGACCTCAAATATCCGGCCGACTTCCGCCACGTCGACTACGCCGATCCCAATGCACCGAAAGGCGGCACGTTTTCTTACATCGCCCCGACGCGCGCATACAACCAGTCATTCCTGACCTTCAATTCCCTCAACAGCTACATCCTCAAGGGGGACGGCGCGCAGGGCATGGAATGGACCTTCGCGACCATGATGGCGTCCGCGCAGGACGAGCCGGACGCGATCTACGGCGCCGCCGCACGCGCCGTGCGCGTGGCGGCGGACCGGCGCATCTACCGCTTCGTGTTGCGGCCACAGGCCAAGTTCCACGACGGCACGCCGCTCACCGCGCAGGACGTTGTCTACTCGCTGACCACCCTCAAGGCGAAAGGCCACCCGGCCATCGCGCAGATGCTCAGCGAGGTCGAAGGTGCGCACGCTTCCGACGACGCCACGGTCGTGGTCGAATTCAGCGCGAGTGCCGCGCGCGACCTGCCGCTGGTCGTCGCCACGCTGCCGATCTTCTCGCGCACCTACTACACGCGCCGCGCGTTCGACGAGAGCACACTCGACGTCCCGCTCGGTTCAGGCCCCTACAGGGTGGGCCGCTTCGAGGCCGGACGCTATATCGAGTTCGAGCGGGTGAAGGACTGGTGGGGCGCGGACCTGCCGATCTTCCGCGGGCAGCTCAATTTCGACGTCCTGCGCTACGAGTTCTACCGGGATCGAGTAGCCGAGTTCGAAGGCTTCACCGCTAAGAACTATCTGTTCCGGGAGGAGTTCTCCTCGCGCATCTGGGCGAACCGCTACGATTTCCCGGCGATCCGCGACGGCCGCGTCAAGCGCGAAACCCTCCCCGACGAGACGCCGTCCGGCGGGCAGGGCTGGTTCATCAATACACGGCGCGGGCAATTCAAGGACCGCCACGTGCGCGAGGCGCTCATCTACGCTTTCGACTTCGAGTGGACCAACAAGAACATCATGTACGGCTCGTACCAGCGCACCCATTCGCTGTTCCAGAAATCCGACCTGATGGCGAACGGCAAGCCAAGCCCCGAGGAGCTGGCGCTGCTGGAACCGTTCCGCCGAGAATTGCCGGACGAGGTGTTCGGCGAGCCGTTCGTGCCGCCGGTGTCCGACGGCTCCGGGCAGGACCGCGCGCTGCTGCGCAAGGCCGGCCACCTGCTGCACGAGGCCGGTTGGACGGTCAAGGACGGCAAGCGCGTCAACGCGAAAGGCGAGGGCCTCGCTGTCGAGTTCCTGATCGAGGAGCAGACCTTTCAGCCGCACCACATGCCGTTCATCAAGAATCTGACGACCCTTGGCATCGACGCCACGCTGCGGATCGTCGATCCGGTGCAATACCGCCGCCGCGTCGACGAGTTCGACTTCGACGTCGTGATCCAGCGTCCGAATTTCTCCACGACGCCCGGCGATGCGCTGCGCAACTATTTCGGCGCGCGGGCGGCCGGCATCAAAGGCTCATCCAACCTTGCCGGCATCACGGAGCCGGCGGTCGACGCGCTGGTCGAAAGGATCGTCGCCGCCGATAGCCGCGCCGCGCTGGTTGTCGGCTGCCGCGCGCTCGACCGCGTCATCCGGGCGGGACGCTATTGGATCCCGCATTGGCATAAGGCCTCGCATTGGGTCGCATACTGGGACGTTTTCAGCCGGCCGGCGACCAAGCCCCGCTACGGTCGCGGCGTGCTCGAAACATGGTGGCATGACCGCGAAAAGGCCGCGCGGCTCGAGCGGGCCGGGTAGCAGCAGCCTGGACGCCGGCCGCCCTTGTTCCCGGCCGCGTCAAAGCATTCATGCCCCGTTCAGGATGAACATGATCCTATAGGCGTAGACAGCGGCCGGGAATGGACGCCGTCTCCGTAACCCTGCACTTGGCCAAACGCGCCAAGGGGGCGCAAACACGAAAGGCAAACCCATGAAAATCAGTCGCATTGCTCTGCTCGCGGGGCTCGGGATGGTCGCGATGACGCTCCCGGCAGCCGCAGCTCCGGTGGCGACGGACAGCACCGACGTCCGCGCCGCGAAGCCCGCCTACATGCAGCTCGCTCAGAACGCCACCCGCGCCGCCAACGAAGCGCGCGGCGGCGACTTCAAGAAGGCCAAGAAGTCGAAGAAGAAGAAGGGCAAGAAGTAAGGCGATCACGATCGGTTTAAGACCGATCAGTGATTTCCGGCACCACGGCTAGACTTTCTCGTCTCGGCTGTGTGTTGCTTTTTCTCGCGGGGTTGGGTGCGGAGCCGCTGCTAGCGCAGAAGGTTCCGCCCCCCTCGCCTGAGGTTCAAGCCCGTCTCGCCGAATTTCAAGCGCGGCTCGACGAAACCGCGCGCGAGCTGGCCAAGGAGCCGCGCGCCAAGCGCTTCTCGCCGCAGCAGCTGCAGGCCCTGATCGAATTCGTCGTCGGCAATGTGCTCTTCGTGGCCACCCACGAGATGGGCCACGCCGTCATCTCCGAAATGGAGCTGCCCGTCCTGGGACGGCAAGAGGATGCCGCCGACGATTTGGCCATTCTCACCGGGCTCAGGGTGGTGGCGAACGATTTTTCCATCCGCGTTGCTTGAGCAGGCGAGCCAGGGGTGGTTCCTGAGCGCCAAGCTCCTTCAGGCCCAAACCCAAGCCGAAACGCCGGTCCTAGCTCGCCGCACCCGCGGCCGGCGGCCCGCCGGTTCGGCACACGTCCTGGTCCTCGGATGTCGCGGCCCTCAACCGGGCTGGGGCGCTTCGCTACGGCCTCCGCGGGCACGGTCCACATCACATTTGCGGGAACGGCACGAAACTTTCAGCGGGTCCCGCGCCGTATATGGGGCGATGAGGCGCAGGCCCTCGCCGCCGATGCGGTGCGGCCGCGCGTCCGTTGGCAGGCCTGCCGCCCGCCCCTAATATGACGACGCCCCAAGACTGGGAGGGAATCATGCGCCGGGATGTTCTGTTCGATGCCGCGCGGCGGCGGAGCCGCCTGTGGCTGCTCTGTGCCTTGCCGTTCGTCCTCATGACCGGCGCGCCGCCCGCCAAGGCGCAAGGGCAGATGCACGCCGTCCCCCCGCAGGGCGAGAAGATGCCGATGGACAAGGCGGCCAAGATGATGGACGCCGACCCCGGCATGAAGAAGATGCCGATGAACCAGCGCATGAGCGTGATGGAGTTCGTCGCCGGCAACCTGGTGTTCGTGCTCCAGCACGAGATGGGCCACGCGCAGATCTCGGAGCGCAAGCTCGCGGTGCTGGGCGCGCGCGACGAGGACGCCGCCGACGTGTTCGCCATCCTGACCATGCTGGAGATGGGCAACGTCATGTCCTACCGCGTGCTCGAGCAGGCGGCGATGGGCTGGTTCCTGACCGCCAAGCGCCAGGAGAAGCAAGGCGACATGCTGGAATTCTACGAGGCGCATGGGCTCGACAAGCAGCGCGCCTACCAGATCGTCTGCCTGATGGTCGGCTACGACAAGGACATGTTCAAGCAGCTCGCCGACGACTCGAAGCTGCCGAAGTCGCGGCGCGAGAGCTGCGGGGCCGACTACCGGTTCGCGCAGCGCGGCTGGGAGGCGACCCTCGCACCGCATCGCCGCGCGCCGGACCAGGAGAAGACCAAGATCGACATCATGTACGAGGAGGCCAAGGGCAAGCTCAAGGTGTTCGCCGACGGGGCGCAGGCCGCGCGGCTGCTCGAGAACCTCCGCGACTATGCGGCCGACACGTTCCAGTGGAACGCGCCGTTCAAGATCGTGATGAAGAGCTGCGGCCAATCCAACGCCAACTGGAACCCGTTCACCCGCCAGGTCACGCTCTGCTACGAGATGGCGCAGGAGCTGGCCGAGCTCTACGTCAAGTACGGCAAGGAGATGACGCCGGCGAAAAAGAAGAAGGGCTGACCGCGCCTACTGCTTCCAGGTCGTGAACGCGTCGTTGAACGCACGCTCGCCGGGGTTGCCCTTCTCGACCGCCAGAATGGCTTTGCGCCCGTTGTTGTACACCATCGGGATGTCGAACCAGGACCGCTCCTTGAGCAGCGTGAGATTGCGCTGCAGGTCGGCCTCGACCGCCGAGAGACCGATCAGGAAGAAGTTGCTGGTGACCTTCACGGCAAGCCCCGAGAGCGGCGCGCCGCGCAGCTGCTCGGCCTCCTTCATCAACAGACCGGGGACGCTCGCGACCCCGCCGAAGGCGAAATCGGTCGGCAAATTGAACATGATCTCGACCGTGTGAGTAGCCGGCAGCCCCGTGTCGGTATTGCGGCGAATCGACATGGTCATGGCGAGCCGGCGCTCCGGAATCTCGACGTCGACGCGGATCGCCAGATCCGGCGCCTGGCCCGGGCCGGGCGAGATCGTCTCGGTACGCCAGAGTGCCGAGCCGACGTAGCGGTTGCCCTCCGGATTGCTCGGGTCCTCCTCGTAGAGCACGACGCGCTGAGCGACCGCCGGCCCGCTCGGCCCCGGCCGCACCGCGGGGGTGCCCGGCCGCGCCGCATCCGGCTGTGCGTCCTGGCCCACCCGGTCGGCGATCTTTGGGCGCGGCTGCTGCCCGGCATCGCGCGGCGCCTGCGGCGCGAGGCCACGGACCACGCCGAACAACGAGGAGATGCGGTCGCGCTGCCAGTAGGCGCCGCCGGCGAACAGCACGAGCACCAGCACCGCGGCGATAGCGGCGATCAGGCCCTTGCGGCCCGCCGCATCCGTCGGCTCCGTGCGTTCCGCCCGCCGCGGCGGGGGCCCCCGGCGGCTGGGCGGGCCGGGCGGTGCCGATGGCCTGGCCGGCGGCGGCCGCTCGAAGCCGGGGGGCGCGGCTGGCTGGCGCGCTGGCGCCTGCGGGCGCAGGCCCTCGGGTTCGACCCGTGGTTCCAGCCGATCGAGCTCGGGCGACTGCGAAGGCGCGGCGGCCGCGAACGCGTCGCGCGCCGACTTGCCCTCGGCTTGCGGCGGCGCCTGATCGCCTCCCGCCCGGTTGCGCGGCGGCGCCGCACCGGGCGCGTTGGGCGGACGGGCGGGTGATCCCGGCTGCGGCCCGGGCTGCGGCGCGGGCGCCAGCGGCGGCGGCGGCTGCTGCGGCTCGCGCATCCGTCGCGCCGCTTCCGCCTCGACCTTGCGAACCGCCTCCTCGAGCGCCAGGCGCTCACGCGTGATCTCGGCCTCGGCCAGCGGGGGATTCATCCCGCGCAGCTGGTCGACCAGGGCGGTGCGCGCGCGCTCGTAGAGCGTGCGGCGGGCCTCGCCGGTGCTCTTCTCGAGCCCGTCGACGGCGCGCTTGAGCAGCGGGTAATAGTCGGTCATCGGGGTCCGTGCGACGGCATTGCTATCCGCTTAAGCCTCAAAGGGATTTTGCACAAGAATGGTGTCCTCCCGTTCGGGGCTGGTCGACACCATAGCGACTGGGCAGCCGACCAGTTCCTCGATCCGGCGGACATACTTAATGGCCTGGGCCGGCAATTCGGCCCACGACCGCGCCCCTGCGGTCGTGGCCTGCCACCCTTCGATCGTCTCGTAGACCGGCTCGACCGAGGCTTGCGCCCGCTCGCCGGCCGGGAGGGTGTCGATCTCGCGCCCGTCGAGCCGGTAGCCGACCGCGCACCTTGATCTCCTCGAAGCCGTCGAGGATGTCGAGCTTGGTGAGCGCGAGCCCGTCGATGCCGCTGGTGCGCACGGTTTGGCGCACCAGCACGGCATCGAACCAGCCGCAGCGCCGCGGCCGGCCGGTGACGGTGCCGAATTCACGCCCGCGTTCGCCGAGCCGCCGGCCGGTCGCGTTGTCCTGCTCGGTCGGGAACGGCCCCTCCCCGACCCGCGTGGTGTAGGCCTTGCAGATGCCGAGCACGTAGCCGATCGCGCCCGGCCCGAGGCCTGAGCCGGTCGCCGCCTGCGCCGCCACGGTGTTCGAGGAGGTGACGAACGGATAGGTGCCGTGGTCGACGTCGAGCAGCACGGCCTGCGCGCCCTCGAACAGGATGCGCTTGCCCTCGCGGCGCTTGTCGTCGAGCAGCGCCCACACCCGGTCCATGTAGGGCAGCACGCGCGGCGCGACCGCGGCGAGCTCGTCGTACACGCCTTGCGCCTCGATCTCGGCGAGCCCGCAGCCGCGGCGCAGCGCATTGTGATGCGCGAGCAGCCGCTCGATCTTGCGCGGCAGCGCGGGAAGGTCGGCGAGGTCGGAGAGCCGGATCGCGCGCCGCCCGACCTTGTCTTCATAAGCCGGCCCGATGCCGCGCCGTGTGGTGCCGATGCGCGTCGCCGCATTCGAGGACTCGCGGAAACTGTCGAGCTCGCGGTGCAGCGGCAGGATCAAGGTGGCGTTCTCGGCGATGCGCAGGTTCTCAGGGCTGACCGCGACGCCCTGCCCGGTGAGCCGGCCGATCTCCTCGATCAGCGCATGCGGATCGAGCACCACGCCATTGCCGATGACCGCAAGCTTGCCGGGGCGCAGCACGCCCGAGGGCAAGAGCGACAGCTTGTAGGTCGTCCCGTCGATGACCAGCGTGTGGCCGGCATTGTGGCCGCCCTGGAAACGCACCACGATGTCGGCCTGGGCGGAGAGCCAGTCGACGATCTTGCCCTTGCCCTCGTCGCCCCACTGCGAGCCGACCACCACCACGTTCGCCATCGGGATCCCTTAAGGCCGCACGCGTTACCGACGCGCAGCCGCCGCCGCGCGAAGCGTCATCCTACTCGCCCACAAAGTTGAGCGTTTGATGTCCCCCAAATCCGGATAGAGGATGGCACAAATTGAGGCAAGCGGTTGGCGGGTGACCCCATGCACAGGCACGCGGAAACAACTTCGCCCGCGTTCGGTGCCCTGTTGTAGATCGTGGCTTCGTCGATGCGGCCGGTCGGCACGAGACTGCCCGGCAAGGACCAAGCGCTACTCGCCGCCCTGCCCCGCCCGCCAGCCCATCTCCCAGAAGTCGGCCTCGAGCCGGGTCGCCTCCTTGAAGATCGCGATCAGCTCGGCCTCGCGCACCGGCGTCGCATAGCGCTCGGCGAGACGCCCGAGCTGCGCCCGCGCCTTCGCGGCGACCTCCTGGTAGGGCGCACCGGCATACTCGGCGATCCAGGCGCGGTAGGGGTTGCGGGCGGCAAGCGCTCCGGGCCGCGCCGCGAGCCGCGCCGCGATCTCGGCGTAGCCGATCACGCACGGGGCGAGCGCCACCTGCAGCGACAAGACGTCGCCGCGCATCCCGGCATCGAGCACGTAGCGCGTATAGGCGAGCATCTCGACCGCCGGCGGCGCCTGCTCGAGATCGCCGGGCGCAAGGCCCCAACCGGCGCATAGCTTGACGTGCAACTCCATCTCGACGTCGAGGATGGCGGCGAGGCCGCCGGCGGCTTCGCGCATGTCGGCGAGCCCCACCGACTTGTAGACCGCGAGCGCGTAGGCGCGGGCGAACTCGATCAGGAACAGGTAGTCCTGAACGAGGTAGCGGCGAAAGGCCGCCTCGGCGAGCGAGCCGTCCGCCAAGGCGTCGGTGAAGGGGTGCTCGGTGTAGGCGCGCCACGCGGCGGGGGCCGCCGCCTTCAGGCGCTCGAAGAAGTCCATGCCGTCCGCATTGCCCCTCAACCGTCATCCTCAGCGAGCGGGAGCGACGGGTGACGCGTGTCGCCGCGACGGTTTTTCGGGCGCGCGTACATGATGACCGCGTTAGGCCGGTTGACCTTGACCTTGAGGGCGGCGATCAGCGCATCTTCGGCCTCCACCACGACATGGCTGACCTTGCTCTTGAGCTTGAGCCCGACGGTGAACTGCATCGCCTCGCCTCCTTTGCGTCCCATCCATACCGCCGCGCCGGCTTGCGTTCAACGCGGCAGCCCGCCAACATGCCCGGCCGGACGATGGACAAGCCCCGCCTCTTCCGGCCAGCCCGACAGGTCCCGCATGCCGCAGCAGCGCAGTTTCTGGATTCCCGTCCTGTGTGGGGCCGTCATCCTCACGATCGGGATAGGGGCGCGCCAGAGCTTCGGCATCTTCCAGCGGCCGATCGCAGCCGACCTCGGCGTCGGACGCGAGCTCTGGTCGTTCGGCAACGCGCTCTCGATGCTGCTGATGGGCGCGCTCTCGCCGTTCGTCGGCAACCTGGCCGACCGGTTCGGCACCGCGCGCACGGTCGCGGCGGGAGGCGTGCTCTACGTCGCCGGCATGGTGGCGATGGCGATGGCGACCGAGGGTGTCCTGCTCACCCTCGGCAACGCGCTCACCGGCATCGGCATGGCGGCGGCCGGGCTCGGGCCGATCATGGGCGTCATCGCCCGCCAGACGCCGCCGCTCCAGCGTTCGATGGCGCTCGGCGTGGCGACGGCGGGCGGCTCGTTCGGGCAGTTCGCGGTGGTGCCTTTTGCGTCGTTCCTGCAAGAGCGCTTCGGCGACTGGCACGCGACCATGCTGGCGCTGGCGATCGTCTCGATCGTCATGGTTCCGCTCGCCGTCGGCCTGCGCGAGGACCGCGGCGCGGTCGCGGCCGGCGCGGGAGGATTCGCACGCAGAGCACCGGCCAGGCGCTCGAGGAAGCCTTCCGCAACGGCAGCTTCTGGCTCTTGACCTTCGGGTTCTTCGTGTGCGGCTTTCACGTGGCGTTCGTCGGCCTGCACCTGCCGCCCTACATTGCCGACAAGGCGGTGGGCATGAGCCTCTTGGGGACGACGCTGTCGCCGATGGAGCTGGGCGGCTGGGCGATCGGCCTCGTCGGCCTGTTCAATATCATCGGCTCCCTGCTGTGGGGCTGGCTTGGCGGGCACTACCGCCGCAAGGACATGCTGGCGCTGCTCTATCTGCTGCGGGCGCTGACGTTCGCGGCCTTCCTGGTGGTGCCGCTCTCCTGGGTCTCGGTGCTGATGTTTTCGGCCGCGCTCGGTTTTCTGTGGCTCGGCACGGTGCCGCTCACCAGCGGGCTGATCGGTTATGTGTTCGGCCCGGCCTACATCTCGACGCTGTGGGGCATCGTCTTCTTCAGCCATCAGCTCGGCAGCTTCCTCGGCGGCTGGGGCGCGGGCCGGCTCTACGATCGTGCGCGGCGACTACGACCTGATGTGGTGGATGTCGATCGGGCTCGGCCTGTTCGCCGCGGCGATCAACTGGCCGATCCGCGAACAGCCGGTGGCCCGTCTGGCGATGAAGCAGGCCGCCACCTGAGCCGCCGTAGCTTTGGGGTCCGCCAGCCCGGCGCAGCGCTACGCAACGCGTTCCCGCGCCTTCGGCCCCTCGCGCGCCTGCGCCATCCAACGAATTTTCGGCAGTTTTCGCGCAAGATCGTCACGCATTGCCCGGCCGCCCTTAAGCCGGTCGTCATCGACGGGGCTTTCAATCACGGCCCGTTATCCGCGATTGGAGGACTGCCGTGTCGCGCGACCGCCGTAAGAGCTTTCGGATCGAGTGGAATTCGGCCGCAACCCTCTATGACCGCCACGGCCGGCGCACGCGTCCGTGCATTGTCGACAATTTTTCCAACGGCGGCGCCAAGATCAGCGGCATCCGGCCGGAGACCGTGCCGGACGAGTTCATGCTGCGCATCACGCCCCATAGCCCGCCGCGCAAATGCCATGTGGTGTGGCGCACGGCCGACGCGCTCGGGGTCGAGTTCACCGACCGCCGAGCCGAGGAACCGATCGGCGGCGCGAAGCACAAGCATCTGCGCTACGAGCCGGCCTAGCGCGTGATGATTTTCAGGTCGATGCACCTCGTCGTCATTGCCGGGCGAGCAATCGCCACAGCGAGCGAGGGTTGACCCGGCAATCCATCCTCTTCGCAACAGTCTTGCAAAGATCGGGATAGGGGGAGTTTCGCGACCCCTCCCCTCCCACACCACCGTACGTACGGGTCCGTATACGGCGGTTCGGTGGATTGAGCGGCTGGCCCGTTCCCGCGGGAGGGGCATCCGCCGGGATTTTGAAACGAGCATCTGCGATTGCGCTTCGGTCCCTGCATTGCTGCGCCGTCGGGCTTCACCTTTCAGCGTTAGCATGCAGGACGGACAATACCGCTTGGCTGCCGCACGGCACCCTCGAGATGCGCGTCTCTACTCTCCACTTCCAACCGTTCGGGCCTTCGGCCGGATCGCTCCGCGCCTACTATGCCGTCTGCTGACTTCTGCGCTGCGGTCAGGCCATCTTGCGACGACCTCAGTCTCGAATCCGGGACACAGCGCAGATCTCCCGAGGTAAGATCGACCGCCTTCGCCGCACGCCCGCCGGATCTACCACCCCGATCCTTGATGACCGTGGACTTCGCGATCACTGGCTCGCTCGTCCGATCGGGTAGGCCTCGTTATCCGGTTCTTGTCCATCGGGCCGCGGCTTTGCTCCACGCTTCCTTCAGACCCCGCCTCGCGACGACGCCCTTGCGCTTCGCTAATCCTTCGCCGCCATCAGGCTGGATAGAGGACTTCCACCTCCAAGCTGTCGTTCATGCTCGGCACACCAGATGGATGCGCGGGTCAAGCCCGCGCATGACGACTTAACATGAAACCATCACGCTTTAGCGCCCGCCCGAAACGCTGCGCCTTGGCCCGCCGGACCTGCGCCGCCCGTCGCGCGGACCGCTGATGCACAGTATGGTATTTTGGCGACGTGTTCTCCGCCAGAAGTCCGGCAAAGGGAGCAATGCCCATGTCCATTCGGCGATTGTCGATGCTCGCAGTCCTTTCGACGCTGTTCGCGGCCGCGGCAGCGTCGCCGGCCTGGTGTACCGTCCTCGTCGATTTCAAAGTCACCGTCGACCGCGCCGCCGGCGTCGATAAGATTGCCGAGCGCATTCGCAGCGTCAGCCTTGGGAACTGCCTGATAGCGGTCTCGCTGCCGTGGCAATTCGAAGAGGTGCTGGTCCGCATGGAATGCGACACCGCGAAGGATGCCAATACGGCGATCGTGCAGGACATCTCACGTCTTGCCGGCGTCAAAAGCATCGCCGTGTTCTGGGTGCGCCCGTAACGCGGGCGCGCTTGCGCGCGCCTTTGCCCACACGCTGCGTAGGCGCAGGTCAAAACCGCAGCGGCTTCGCCTGCTGCACTTGCGGCAGCGCGCGTACGCGCGCGAGCACGTCGAGCGGCAGCTCGCCGTCGATCTCGATCAGCGCGACCGCATTGCCGCCGGGGGCGTCGCGCCCGACGTGGAAGGTCGCGATGTTGATGCCGGCGTCGCCCAGGGTGGAGGAGAAGCGGCCGATGAACCCCGGCTTGTCGAGATTGGTGATGTAGATCATCGACGGCCCGAACTCGGCGTCCATGCGGATGCCCTTGATGTTGACGATGCGCGGCCGTCCGTCGGCGTAGACGGTGCCGGAAACCGACCGCTCGCCGCGCTCGGTATTGACCGACAGGGTGATCAGGCTCTCGTAATCGCCCTGCGCCGCGCGCGTCGTCTCCTCGACGACCACGCCGCGTTCCTTGGCGACGATCGGGGCCGAGACCACGTTCACGTCCTCCAGCATCGGGCGCAGCAGCCCGGCGATCGCCGCGGAGGTGAGCGCGCGGGTCTTCGTCTGCGCGATCGCGCCCTCGTAGGTGATGTGCACACGGGTGATGCCGGTCTCGGTCAGCTGCCCGGCAAAGGAGCCGAGCCTTTCGGCGAGCGCGATGAACGGCCTGAGCTTCGGCGCCTCCTCGGCGGTGATCGACGGAAAGTTGACCGCGTTGGAGATCGCCCCGCGCAGCAGGTAGTCGGACATCTGCTCGGCGACTTGCAGCGCGACGTTCTCCTGCGCCTCGGTGGTGGCGGCGCCGAGATGCGGCGTGCACACCGCGTTGGGATGGCCGAACAGCGGATTGTCGGTCGCCGGCTCGACCGTGAACACATCGAAGGCGGCGCCCGCGATATGGCCGGAATCGAGCGCGGCCCGCAGCGCCGCCTCGTCGACCAGGCCGCCGCGCGCGCAATTGATCAGCCGCGCTCCCGGCTTCATCAGTCCAAGCGCGCGCGCATCGATGACGTTCCTGGTGCGCTCGGTGAGCGGGGTATGCAGCGTGACGAAGTCGGCGCGGCGCAACAACTCGTCAAGCTCCACCTTCTCGACGCCGAGGTCGACTGCGCGTTCAGGCGACAAATACGGGTCGTAGGCCACCACCTTCATCTTCAGCCCGTGCGCGCGGTCGGCGACGATCGAGCCGATATTGCCGCAGCCGATCACGCCCAGGGTCTTGCCGGTGATCTCCACGCCCATGAAGCGGTTCTTCTCCCACTTGCCGGCCTGGGTGGAGATGTCGGCGGCCGGGATCTGGCGCGCCAGCGCCAGCATCAGGCTGATGGCGTGCTCGGCGGTGGTGATCGAATTGCCATAGGGCGTATTCATCACGATGATGCCCTTGGCGGTCGCCGCCGGCACGTCGATGTTGTCGACGCCGATACCGGCGCGGCCGATCACCTTCAGCTTGCCGGCCCGGCCGAGAATCTTCGACGTCACCTTGGTGGCCGAGCGGACCGCGAGCCCGTCGAAGCCGTCGATCGCCTCGGCGAGGCGATCCTTGTCCTTGCCGAGGTTGGGCTGGAAATCGACCTCGATGCCGCGGTCCTTGAAGATCTGGACGGCGGCACCGGAGAGCGCATCGGAGATGAGAACCTTTGGCATGGCAGAGTCCTGTTACTTTCCCGCGTTGGAGCCCGTCGGGTTCGACGCTCCGTCGCCTTGCTGCGGCCAGGCATAGAGAACATCCGGCTCCTTTTCCTCGTTGCCGGAACCGTCGGTCTCCTTCACCGCGACGAAACCATGCTTCTCGTAGAAGCGGCGCGCCCGCGCATTGCGCTGGAACGTCCAGAGCCGGAACGACGGCTGACGCGCCATCGCATGATGCAACAGCCGGCTTCCGACCCCACGGCCCTGATGCGACGGGGCAACGTAGAAATGTTCGATCCATCCATCGCTGAGCCCGCAGAAGCCGACGACCGTCCCATTGCCGATGGTCTCCACCCAAACCTCACAGCGGGCCAACACACGATCCCGAAAGAGCGCCAGGTCCTCGTCCGGCGTGTGAAGATCGGGCAAATGCGGCAGTGCGCCGCGCAGCGCGCTGCGATGAATGACCGCGATCGCCGGCGCGTCGGCCGGACCGGCCCTGCGGATCTCGAAATTGTCGCGCGCCATCGCTGTCAAAGCTCGCCGCCGGCAGCGGATGTCACGCCGCTTTGCGCAGCGCGTCCCTTGCCTGGGCGAAGGCCCAATCGAGCCACGGCGTCAAGGCTTCGACATCGCTCGTCTCCACGGTCGCACCGCACCAGATGCGCAAGCCTGCCGGCGCATCGCGGTGGCCGGCGATGTCGTAGGCCACGCTCTCTTTCTCCAACGCCGCAGCGAGCGACTTGACGAAATTGACCTGCGCGTCGGCCGACAAGGTCGCGACCGCCGGATCGACGATCTTCAGGCAAACCGAGGTGTTGGACCGGCTCGCCGCGTCCTCCGCCAGAAAATCCACCCACGGCGTCACCGCCACCCAGTCGGCGAGGACCTTCGTGTTGGCGTCCGCGCGCGCGATCAGCGCCTTCAGGCCGCCCACCGACTTCGCCCACTGCAGCGCATCGAGGTAGTCCTCGACGCACAGCATCGACGGCGTGTTGATGGTCTCGCCCTCGAAGATCGCCGCATTGAGCTTGCCGGCCTTGGTCATCCGGAAGATTTTCGGCAGCGGCCATGGCGGCTGATAGGATTCCAGGCGCGCGATTGCGCGCGGCGACAGGATCAGCATGCCGTGCGCGGCCTCGCCGCCGAGCGCCTTCTGCCAGGAGAAGGTGACGGCATCGAGCTTGGCCCAGTCGAGGGCCTGCGCGAACGCGGCCGAGGTGGCGTCGCAGATCGTCAGGCCCTGACGATCGGCCGCGATCCAATCGGCGTTCGGGACCCGCACGCCTGAAGTCGTTCCATTCCAGGTGAACACGACGTCGGATGCGCGCATCGACGCTGGCAAGGTCAGGCAGCTCGCCGTACTCGGCGCGCACGATACGCGCGTCCTTGAGCTTGAGCTGCTTGGCGACGTCGGTGATCCAGCCTTCGCCGAATGATTCCCAGGCGAGCATGGTGACCGGCCGCGCGCCGAGCAGCGACCACATCGCCATCTCGACCGCGCCGGTGTCGGAGGCCGGCACGATGCCGACGCGGTAGTCGGCCGGCACCTCGAGCACATCGCGGGTCAGATCGATGGCGCGCTTGAGCTTGGCCTTGCCGGCCTTCGACCGGTGCGACCGTCCCAGCAGTGCATCCGTGAGGGTCTGGAGGCTCCAGCCGGGCCGCTTCGGGCATGGGCCGGAGGAGAAATGCGGGATGACCGGCCGCAATCCGGGCTTGGCGCTCGCCATGGCTCTATCCTTCCAGATAGAAGCCCCTCGGTGGGGAGGGGTGTCCCGTGGCGGGGAATAGTCGACGATGGCCGGCGGGTCAACCGCCGATGCGAAAGTGCGCGCCGAGGCGAAGGACCGGCTGAGCGGCCGCGCGGGTTGGGTCAGAACTTGTAGGCGACAGCGGCACGGAAGTTGTTGATGGCTGCCGACATGCCGCCGAAGTTTCCGACCTCCACGTACTCGTATTCGGCCCGCACGAACACGTTCGGGAGCAGACCAATGTCCACGCCGGCGCCAAACGCGTAGCCGATGCTGAACACGCCGTTCTTGGCCTCGGTTGTCGTCACCGGGCCGAACGGTCCGGGCACCGCCCGAGGCAGATCCGGCGGCGTAGGCGGCGGCAGCAGATCGATGGGCTGACCGTAGCCTATCGTGACGGATCGGCTGTAGTTGGCGCGGCCGACGGCGACGCCGGCGGTCACGTATGGGAGGAACCAACCGGCCGCGTAGCCGGCGCGAAAGCGCAGCGTTGCGTAATCGGTAATCGTCGCAGACGCGCTGCCGAACGCAAAGACCGGAAACCCGAAATCATCGACGACGACCTGGCGGGCGATCGCATCGAAAGCCCCGCCGGTCAGCGAAACGCGGTTGTAGTTGAGCTCGACGCCGAAGACCGACTCGCCCCATTGCGTGTTGTAGCCGACGAAGCCGCCGTAGGTGGGGCTGTTAACACCGGTGCGCGGCAACGCCAGCCATTCCGAAATGCGCGTACCTTCCTGGCCGGCGGCGGCCTGCGCTTCGGTGAGCTCAAGAAAACTCTGCCGGGCGAGGCCGCCCGCGAGCGAAGACAGCGAGCTGCCGAAAGCGATCGCCCCGTTGGCATAGCCGGCCTGCCCGCCAACATACACGCCGGTCCAGTTGTAGCGGGTCGCGACCACCTCGGCGGGCGCGCCGCGCCAATCGGGATAGTCGGCCGCGATCGCGTCGCCGATGAAAGCCAAGCCCAGCAAACCCAGCATGACCTTGCGCATCGTCCGCCCTTCCGAAACTCTCGTGCAGTCGAGGCGCTCAAAATGGATCATTAACCTTAATGTTTGGTTATTCGCGTACCTCGTGCGCGCATATCAAAAGCCAAGCGGCGCGGGGGTTGGCCCCGCGCCGCCGGCAGTTCGCGACAAATGGATTGAGCGTCAGCCCTTGCGCATCAGCGGCGGCGCGTAGACCTGCGGCTGCGCGGGCTCGTTGAACATCCAGCGCATGCCGAGCTTGAAATCGTGCGAATCCATGTCCGTCAGCGTGTAGAAGGCGCGTGGCCCGGCACCGGTGCCGCAGCCGCCGGTGATGCCACCGCAGTTGACTTCCGCCGTGAGGGGCGAGCCCATGTTCAGATAGCGATAGGCGAACTCGAGCTTGACGTTGTTGGTGACGTTGTACGACACGCCCGCATGGATCGCCCAGGCGAAGTCCCAGGTGACCCTGTCCTTGTTGGCAAAGCCGAAGGCCGTTCCGCCGAGGCCATCGAATCCGACATCGTGGAGCGCGGAGATGTGGTGCCGCACCGCGCCCGCGCCCACGCCGACGAAGGGCGTGAAGCACCACCAGGTGCCCAGATCGAGATAGGCGTTGGCGAGGAACACCGAGGCCTGATGGTCGAAGTCGTAGAGGTCGAAGCAGCGGCCGCCGAAGCAGAAGTCAGCGATTCCAGCAAAGCTGCCCACCGCCTTGCCCTTGGAGGAGGTGCGGTATTCGCCGGTCGCATCGAAGCGCAGCCAGCCGCCGAGCTGGTAGCCGAAGCCGAAGCCGACGAAGGCGGCGTCCTTGATGTCCTTCTGGTCGATGCGCCAGCTTGCCGGCCAGACCACGCCCGGGCTCAGGTTGGTCTGCGTGAAGTCGAATTGGTGGAAATGCTGCATCCCGACGCCGACGTCGCCGCGCAGGTACCAGCCGCTGGCGAAATCGTCGGCGACGACCGGCATCGCGCGCTGGATGATCGGCGGCAGGTCGGCGGCGCGCGCCGCCGGGATGGTCATGACCGCGGCCGCTCCCGCGATCGCCAGAACTCGCAAGCTACCCATGGCATCGTCCTCTCGTCCGGCAAGGCGCGCGCGTGGCGGCCCCGCGTGGATGAACCCAACGAGGCGCAAGATCGCAGCAATTCGTTTAAGGGAGCTTAACCTTAACTCTTAACCGCGTTTTTTAATGATCGCCGCAGAAATGCCTGCGGCACAGGCGGTAAGCGTGCGCCGCCTAAGCGGGATGGCATTAGGTTGGCTCGTCATGCCCGGGCTTGACCCGGGCATCCATCCAAAAAAGAGAGTCGACTCAGAAGATGGATTGCCGGGTCAAGCCCGGCAATGACGAGTTTGTGGTCGGCGCAAAAGCCATCGTGCACTGGTCGAGATTAACGCGTTGTTGAGAAAGATGGCGTGGCAGAGGGAAAAGGCCGGCGAGGCGTCGCGTCGGCCGCGATCCGTCGCGCTTATAAGCAATCAGTCGTCGTCAAGCTCGCCGATGTGATGCTGCGCGTAGAGCTCGAGTCCGAGCTTGGCGACGAGGTCGAGCTGCGTCTCGAGGAAATCGATATGGCCCTCTTCGTCCTTCATCAGGTCCTCGAACAGGTCGCGGCTCGGATAGTCCTTGACCGAATGGCAATAGGTCGCCGCTTCCTGGTAGAGGGCGCGGGCGTCGAACTCCGCCTGCAGGTCGCACTCGAGCACTTCCTTCACGGTCTGCCCGATGTGCAGCGGATCGAGCACCTGCATGTTCGGAAAACCCTCGAGGAAGATGATGCGCACCGTGAACCTGTCGGCGTGACGCATCTCCTCGATCGATTCCTCGCGCCACTTCTTGGCCAGCGCCTTGAAACCCCAATTGTCGAGCATCCGGTAGTGGATCCAGTACTGGTTGATGGCCGTGAGCTCGCTGCGCAGCCCGCGATTGAGGTACTCGATGACCTTGGGGTCGCCTTTCATCTTGGGCTCCTGGTGATGTCGGATCTTCGCCGGCCCGGCGACGGCGCCGCCCGCCGCGGCAGCCTAGAATAATTCTAGAACAGCGAAAAGGTCCGTCCCGGCCCTGTGACGGTGCCGATCAAGGGCGGTGGCGGCCGGGACAACAGGTGCACGCGAGGGGGCAGGCCGCGAGCGCCTCGTCCATGATGCGCTTGATGGTGCGGACACATCGGCCGCACTGCGGGCTGCAGCCGAGGCAACCATAGACGCGGACCGCCGAACGAGGCCGGTCGGCCACGATGGCCGAGCGGACGTCGCGATCGGTCAAAACGTTACAGGAGCAGACAATCATGGAAGCCGGGGCTGAGGGATCGGTTGCGCTCGCACCCAATTAGGGCGTCTTTTTCGGAAATTCAAGCAAAATCAATAGTTTATAGATATTCTAATGTGCGTTGGAAATGTCCGGCCCCGTGCGCCGGTTTCATCGCAGCCGGCCGGGCGCGATGGGGCGGGTCCCGTTTGCAGCCGCGCTAGCGCGCGATGATTTCAGGTCGAAGCACCTCGTCGTCATTGCCGGGCGAGCAATCGCTACAGCGATTGCGAGGGTTGACCCGGCAATCCATCCTCTTCGCAACAGTCTTGCAAAGCAGATGGATGCGCGGGTCAAGCCCGCGCATGACGACTCAACATGAAACCATCACGCTTTAGGCCGCGGCGGCATCCGTGACGGCGCCCGCGATCTGGTCGGCGATCTCTTCGATCAGGCCGAGATTGTCGCCTTCCGCCATGACGCGGATGACCGGCTCCGTACCCGAGGGCCGCACGACCAGCCGCCCATTGCCGTTGAGCCGGGCGGTGGCGCCCTCGATCGCAGCGCGCACTTGCGGCATCTCGAGCGGCCGGCCGGACCGATAGCGGACGTTTCGCATCACCTGCGGGAGCGGCTCGAAGCGACGGCACACTTCCGACACCGGCCGCCCCTGCCGCTTGACCACGGCCATCACCTGCAGGGCGGCGACGAATCCGTCGCCGGTGGTGGCGTGGTCGGAGAGGATGATGTGGCCGGACTGCTCGCCGCCGACGTTGAACCCGTGCTCGCGCATGTGCTCCAGCACGTAACGGTCGCCGACCGGCGTGCGCGCAAGGGTGAGGCCGAGGCTCGCGAGATGCCGCTCGAGTCCGAGATTCGACATCACGGTCGAGACGATGCCGTCGCGCGCCAACCGTCCATCTTCCTTGAAGCTTGCGGCGATCACCGCCATCAGCTGGTCGCCGTCGACGACATAACCCTTCTCGTCGACGATGACGACGCGGTCGGCATCGCCGTCGAGCGCGATCCCGATATCGGCGCGCATCTCGCGCACCTTGCGGCACAGTGCCTCCGGCGCAGTCGAGCCGCACTCCTTGTTGATGTTGAAGCCGTCAGGCTCGACACCGATGGCGATCACGTCGGCGCCCAGCTCCCACAACGCTTCGGGCGCAACGCTGTAGGCGGCGCCGTGGGCGCAATCGACCACGACCCGCAATCCGTCGAACTGCAGGTTCTTCGGCAGGGTGCGCTTGGCGAATTCGATGTAGCGCGCCTGCGCGCCTTCGATGCGCTTGGCGCGGCCGACATCCGGCGAACGCGCCAGCCTCTTGGATAGATCGGAATCGATCAGCTTCTCGATCCCCAGCTCGATCTCGTCCGACAATTTGTAGCCGTCCGGGCCGAACAGCTTGATGCCGTTGTCGTCGTATGGATTGTGCGATGCCGAGATCATCACGCCGAGGTCGGCGCGCATCGAACGCGTCAGCATGGCGATCGCAGGCGTCGGCAGCGGTCCGACCAGGAACACATCGAGACCGACCGACAGGAAACCGGCGGTCAGCGCATTCTCGATCAGGTAGCCGGAAAGCCGCGTGTCCTTGCCGATCAGCACGCGATGGCGGTGATCGCCGCGCTGGAACAACAGCCCCGCCGCCATGCCGACCCGCATCGCGAGCTCGGCGTTGAGCGTGCCGTTGTTGGCCTTGCCGCGGATGCCGTCGGTCCCAAAATATTTCCGCACCATCGAATTCCCTCGACGCCGCTCACGTCATGGCTCGTGCGCGATTGTCTGTGCTTTGCCCCGGCCGCACCAAACAGCCCCGCCGCTTCCCCCCGCGCGCCGCGCTTAACGCGATTTCTCGGCGCTGGCAACCAAACCCTGCGACTCAAATATACGCTCACACTCGCCGCAAAGCTTTCAAAAATTGTGAGCGAACCTTACAAGCCTTTGTGGCGTCGAAGCTTTGGTAAACGGCTTGCAACCGCGGCGCGCCTGCGCCGCGGCACCGAGGGGCAGCCGGCGCGTCGCGACCCCGAGTCCAATCCGGCATGCGAACGACCGTCACGACCCGCGCACAATGGATGGTCCATGCGGCTTGATCTGCGGCACGCAGGCATCGCTTTGGCCGGCGTCAGCGCCTTCCTCAATCTCTACGCGCCGCAGGCGGTGTTGCCGTTGCTGGCGCAAGAGTTCGGTACCGGCGCCGCGCAAGTCGGCCTGACGCTGACGGCGACGACGCTTGCGATCGCCCTGGTCGCGCCGTTCATGGGCGCCGTCGCCGACGTGCTCGGCCGCAAGCGCGTCATTGCCGCCGCCATGCTGGGGCTGACCGTGCCGACCGTGGGCGTGGCGCTAGCCCCCAACCTCGAAGTCATGATCGCCTGGCGCTTCGTGCAGGGCATTCTGCTGCCGCCGGTCTTCGCCGTCACCATCGCCTATATCGGCGAGGAGTGGCCGCCGGCCGAATCGACCGGCGTGACCGGCATCTACTTTTCGGCCGCGAGTTTCGGCGGCTTCCTCGGCCGCTTCCTCACCGGCGTGATGGCGGATTGGGTCGGCTGGCGTGCCGCCTTCCTGGTCGATGCCGGGCTGACGCTCGCCTGCGCGCTCGGCGTCATCGTGCTGCTGGCGCAGGAGCGACGCTTCGTGCGCGCGTCCAACCTGGCCGCCGCGACACAGCAGATGCTGCGGCACCTGCGCAACCCGCAGCTGGTCGCCATCTACGTCGTCGGGTTCGGCGTGCTGTTCAATTTCATCGCCGTGTTCACCTACGTGAACTTTCTCCTGGCGGCGCCGCCGTTCAATCTGTCGGCCGCGGTCCTGGGCTCGATCTTCGTGGTCTATCTGGTGGGATCGCTGCTGACGCCGCTGACCGGTCGCGCCGTACGACGGTTCGGCCGCCGCCGCTTCGTTCTGGTCGTTCTGGCGCTATGGGCCGGCGGGCTTGCGCTCACGCTTGCCCCCTCGCTGCCGATGATCATCGCCGGGCTGGCGGTCGTCGCGGGCGCGGGCTTTTTGTGCCAGTCGTCGGCCACCAGCTATGTGGCGACCACCGCCAAGGACGGAGCCTCGACCGCGGTCGGACTCTACGTCACGTTCTTTTACGTGGGCGGCAGCGTCGGCGCGGCGCTCGGCGGCGTCGGCTGGAATCTTGCAGGCTGGCCGGTGGTGATCGCCATGGCGGCCGCGATGCTGGGCGTCATGGCGCTCATCGTCTGGCGCACGTGGCCGCGCGCCCGAGCGTAGGGCGGATACCTATAGGCGTCGCTATTGCGCCGCGTTCGCGCGTCGCGGACAAGAGTGACGTTCGTCCCGCTCACGCCTGCGGCTGCGGCTCCATCGGGCCGGGCTCGGGGCGCGGGCGGCCCTTGCCGGCGGTCGGCACCGCCGAGGAGCGCGGCGCCTGCGGCTCGATCGCCGATTCGCGCGTCGGCCGCTTGCCGACGAGCAGGTCCTTGATCTCCTCGCCGGTCAACGTCTCGAATTCGAGCAGGCCCTTGGCCAGCACTTCGAGATCGGCGCCGCTTCTCCTCGAGGATCTCTCGTGCTTCGACATGGCGCGGCTTCGACCAGGCGCTTGATCTCGGCATCGATCTTCTGGGCGGTCGCCTCGGAAACGTTCTGTTGGCGCGCGACCGACATGCCGAGGAAGACCTCGTCCTGATTTTCCCCATAGGAGACCGCGCCGAGCTCGTCCGAGAAGCCCCAGCGCGTCACCATCATGCGCGCAAGCCGGGTCGCCTGCTCGATGTCGGACTGCGCGCCGGACGTGACCTTCTCCTTGCCGAAGATCATTTCCTCGGCGACGCGGCCGCCCATCATGATGGCGAGCCGCGAGGTCATCTGCTCGTAGCTCATCGAGAGCTTGTCGCGCTCGGGCAGCTGCATGACCATGCCGAGCGCGCGCCCGCGCGGGATGATGGTCGCCTTGTGCACCGGGTCGGTGGCCTTGACGTTGAGCGCCACGATGGCGTGTCCGCCTTCGTGGTAGGCGGTCAGCATCTTCTCCTCTTCGGTCATGACGAGCGACTTGCGCTCGGCCCCCATCATCACCTTGTCCTTGGCGTCCTCGAACTCGGACTGCGTCACCATGCGCTTGTTGCGCCGCGCCGCCATCAAGGCCGCCTCGTTGACGAGATTGGCGAGGTCGGCGCCGGAGAAGCCGGGCGTGCCGCGCGCGATGGTCTTGAGGTTGACGTCGGGCGCGAGCGGCACCTTGCGCACGTGCACCTTGAGGATCTGCTCGCGGCCGAGCACGTCCGGATTCGGCACCACCACCTGGCGGTCGAAGCGGCCCGGGCGCAGCAGCGCCGGATCGAGCACGTCCGGACGGTTGGTGGCGGCGATCAGGATGATGCCTTCGTTCGCCTCGAAGCCGTCCATCTCGACCAGCAGCTGATTGAGCGTCTGCTCGCGCTCGTCGTTGCCGCCGCCCAAGCCCGCGCCGCGATGGCGGCCGACCGCGTCGATCTCGTCGATGAAGATGATGCAGGGTGCGTTCTTCTTGGCCTGCTCGAACATGTCGCGCACGCGGCTCGCGCCGACGCCGACGAACATCTCGACGAAATCCGAGCCCGAAATGGTGAAGAACGGCACGTTGGCCTCACCCGCGACCGCGCGCGCGATCAACGTCTTGCCGGTGCCGGGCGGGCCGACGAGCAGCACGCCGCGCGGAATCTTTCCGCCGAGCCGCTGGAATTTGCCGGGATCGCGCAGGAACTCGACGATCTCCTGCAGGTCCTGCTTGGCCTCGTCGACGCCGGCGACGTCCTCGAAGGTGACGCGCCCGTGCGCCTCGGTGAGGAGCTTTGCGCGCGACTTGCCGAAGCCGAGCGCCTTGCCGCCCGCTCCCTGCATCTGCCGGGAGAGGAAAATCCACACCCCGATCAGCGCCAGGAAGGGCAGCCATGACAGCAGCAGCGACACGAACCACGGCACGTTGTCGCCAACCGGACGCGCCGTGATGGTCACGCCCTTGCCGTAGAGCCGCGACACCAGGCTGGGGTCGTTCGGCGCATAGGTATTGAAGCTGCGACCGTCGGTGAAGGTGCCGTGGATCTCCGGCCCCTGGATCACGACGTCGCGCACGCGGCCCTGATCGACTTCATTCAAAAGCTGGGAGAACGAGATATCCTGCGCGCTCGAGCGCTGCCCTGGATTCTGGAACAGCGTGAACAGGGCAAGCAGCAGCAAGACAATGATCACCCAAAGGGCGAAATTGCGCAGGTTGGCGATTCATCCGATGTGCCTGAATAGACGCCGGTTTCCGGCCGTCCCCTCGCTAACGCCCGCGGATGGGCAGTTCCCCCAGGTGGATTCGTAGCTCAATGTAGGTCCCGGGAACCGCCATGCCAAGGGAAGGGGCCGAAACTAAGTCACCTCCGCCGGATGTGGTGAACGAGCTTGCAGCCCTTTCGCGGCGCCGGCCGTGGCCGCAGGCGCCTTCGCGCGGCGGGGCGGAGCCCGGGTGATCAGGACCGAGCGATCGGTGTCGACCGTGATCAACGCGCCGCCGAGGGTGCGCCTGGCACGGTCGTCCCGCCATGAGAGCCGGCCGCAAATCCGCCCAAAGAGCCTCCAGTCGGTGCAGCCGCGCCGGGTGCGAACCCTTGTCGCGGCCACCCACGATGTCGCGGATTTCCGCCGCCAGCACGCGCAGCGCCAATTCTTCCGGCTCGGCGGCCAGCGCCGCGCCGTTCAAGCGCGCCGGCCGATCCGGATGGCGCATCATCTCGCGTGCGGCCTGCGCGCCTCCGGCTACCACATCCTCGTAGCGCGCCATGCGCCGCGCCAGACGCGCGAGACGCTCGGGCGTGAGACCCTCGCGCGCGAGTGCCGCACGGGCGCCGCGCAGCCGCGCGCGCGCGAAGCTTTGATCGGCGTTGGTCGGGTCCTCGGTCCAGGCCATGCCGGCGCGCCGCAGCGTGGCGACGAGCCGTTCCTTGCGGATGCCGAGCAAGGGCCGCAGCAGCGCCAGGCCGTCGCGCGTCTCGCGCGAACGCATGCCGGCGAGTCCGGCCGGCGCGGAACCTGCCGCGAGCCGCATCAGGACGGTCTCGGCCTGATCGTCGAGGGTGTGGGCGAGCGCGAGATGCGCGGCCGCGCATCGGCGGGCGAATGCGGCGAGCAGCGCATAGCGGATTTCCCGTGCGGCCGCTTCGATTCCCGTCGACGGCTTTGCGCCCGTCCAGGCGAGCAATTCGTGCGGCAGGCCGAGCGCGCGCGCCATGGCGCACACCCGTTCGGCCTCGCCGCGCGAGCCCGCCCGCAGGCGCATGGTCGACCGAGGCTACGACAAGATCGGGACCTTGCGCTCGGCGCGTCCGCCAGCGATGCGCCAGTAGCATGAGGGCGGTCGAATCGGCCCCCCCGGACACCGCCAGCACGACCCGACCCGCGGCAGGAAAGAGCGAAAAAAGCGCGTCGAGCTCGTCGTCGGCGACCGGCGCGGCGCGCGGATCAACAGCGGGCACGCTTCTGTTCCCGCTCGACGCCCTGCTTCACGTTGTTGGCCGCCCGCGGATATTTGCGGTTGATTTCGCCGAGGGTCGCGCAGGCCGCCTCCCGTTCGCCGAGCGCGGCGAGCGACTGCCCAAGCCGCAGCAGCGCTTCCGGTGCGCGGCCGCTCGCTTCGAACTTGGTCGAGACCGTGAGAAAGGATTCGGCCGCGTCGCGGTAGCGCTGGCGCTGGAACAGGCTCTCGCCCATCCAGTAGTGCGCGTCCGACACCAGCCGGTCGGAGGGATATTTTTTCAGGAACTCGCGCAAGCTGTCCTCGGCGAGCACGTAGTCCCTGCGCTGGATGTAGCCTTGCGCGAGCGCGAGCTCGTCCCGCGGCGTCGCGCTCGGCGCCATCGTCGGCGGAGCCTGCCCGCCGGTGGCGCTCAGGGTGCGCGGCGGCGGGGGTGGCAGCGGGCCCGGGATGTTGCGCGGCTCGACGCTCGGGGCGGCGGCGACCCGCGGAGAGCGGAGCGCTCGGCTCGACATCGGCCTCGTTTGCCGCCCGCTCGGACAGCGTTGACAGGTCGAGCGGTGCGCCGGCCGGGCGCCCGCCCGGCACGCCGATCGGCGGCTCGTCGCTGATGATCGGCGGCGGACCGCCGGAGCTCGACGGCAATCCGCCGAGCGTGCGCGGCGCCCCTGGCGCATTCGGATTGTCGTTGGGATCGAATACGTCCGAACGGCGCCCAGGCCCGTCGCGTGGCGCGGCCGGCGGCGGCAGCGATGGCGCCGCCTGCGCGGGTGGTGGCATCGATGCCCGCGGCCGTCCCGCGCCCCCGCCCCGGCTCGGTATCGTCCGGCGCCCGGCGCAGCTGCTGCTCGAGCTGCTGGTTGCGGAATTGCAGCTGCTCGACGACGCCGGTGAGCTGCCGGATCTGGTTCTCCAGACGATCGAGCCGCACCATCAGCTCGGTCGGCGACGTCTGGGCGACTTCCGTCGGCCGCTCCTCCTGGCGTCCGCGGCCGGCGCGCTCGCCGCCGGCACGCTCGCTGCCGCCGAAAAGTGAGCCGAACAAGCCGCCGGCATCCTCCTTGAAGGACTCCCAACGGCTGTCCTGTCCGAAAGCGGGTCCTTGGGCCGCGAACGCGGCCGCGAATAGCGCCGCGGCGGCACTTCGACGAGCATATACGGCGAGCGTCATTGGCAGCGGCGGTCCGGATGCGGCACGGTCAGTCTATGAATTGCTGCGTCCAAATTGTGGCTGGCGCGGGTTTCGTCCCTCTTGCGAACAAAAAGCCGGCGCTTGGGGGCGCCGGCTTGCCTGGCCTCGAGGCAAGGCTCATGAGCTCGCGTTGAGCACCGTCACGACGCGCCGGTTCTGCGACCAGCAGGAAATGTCGTTGCACACCGCCACCGGCCGCTCCTTGCCGTAGGAGATCGTGCGCATGCGCGAGGGCTCGATGCCGCGCGCGGAGAGATATTCGCGCACCACCTGCGAACGGCGAGCACCGAGGGCCACGTTGTACTCGCGCGTGCCGCGCTCGTCGGCGTGGCCTTCCAGCGTGAAGGAATAGCGGTTGTAGTTCTGCAGCCACTGCGCCTGCTTGTCGAGCGTCGAGCGCGCCTGCACGGTCAACTCGGTCGAGTCGGTCTCGAAGAACACGCGGTCGCCGACATTGACGACGAAATCCTGTGCGCTGCCCGGAGTCGCGGCACCGGCCATGCCGGCCTGGTTCTGATCCAACGGGTTGCTGGCGCAAGCGCCGAGCGCAAGGGCTGCGACCACCGCGATCGCGAGGTGGGCTGCGCGGACATTGCGAAAGACTGCCATCGTAACACTCCTCTTCCGGCTCACCGGACGTGCTCGAAGGTCTAGCAGGGCCTTCGTTAAGCGAAGGTTCCGTCAACCTTGACGAGGCCTTGCCGAAACGCTGCAAAAGCCACAGGCCGACTGAAACCTCCGTTAATGGTTATCGCTTGGTAAACAGCTGCGGCCATCACTCCACTGGCGGTATCGTACCAGGCCTCACGACAACAGCGGCGACCACGCCGGATCCGACGCGTAGCTCGGCGTCGGGATCCGCTGCTCGTTGCGGCCGGTGATGTCGACGGTATAGAGCGCCGGCCCGGCATTGCCGCCCGGGTCGCGGAAGAACATCAGCACGCGGCCGTTCGGCGCCCAGGTCGGACCCTCGTTGTGGAAGCCCTCGGTGAGCAGGCGCTCGCCGGAGCCGTCCGGCTTCATCACGCCGATCCCGAACTGTCCGCGGCTCTGCTTGGTGAAGGCGATGTAGTCGCCGCGCGGCGACCAGACCGGAGTCGAGTACGAGCCCTCGCCGAAACTGATGCGCTGGGGTGCGCCGCCGCTCGCCCCCATGACGTAGATCTGCTGCCGGCCGCCGCGATCGGATTCGAAGCAGATGCGCGCTCCGTCCGGCGAATAGGAGGGCGCGGTGTCGATCGCGGTGGCATCGGTGAGGCGCATCGTCGACTTCGAGCGCAGGTCCATCACGAAGATGCTGGCGTTGCCGCCCTGCTGCAGGCTCATGATCACGCGCTGCCCGTCGGGCGAGAACCGCGGCGAGAAGGTCATGCCGGGGAAATTGCCGACCACCTCGCGCTGCCCGGTCTCGATGTTGAGCAGGAACACGCGCGGGTCGCCCTGCCCGTAGGACATGTAGGTGATGTCCTGCGTCGACGGCGAGAACCGCGGCGTGAGCACCAGATCCTCGCCGCGGGTGAGATAGCGCACGCCGGCGCCGTCCTGATCCATGATGGCGAGCCGCTTGACGCGCCGGTCCTTCGGCCCGGTCTCGTCGATGAACACGACGCGGGTGTCGAAGTACCCCTTCTCGCCGGTCAGCCGCTCGTAGATCGCGTCGGAGATGATGTGCGCGATGCGCCGCCAATTGTCCGGGGTAGCCGAAGTACTGCTGACCCCACTGATACTTGCCGGGAAGATGTCCCACAGGCGCACTTCGGCTTTGAGCCGTCCGCCGTCCCGCGACAACCGGCCGGTGACCAGGTGCTGGGCATTGATCACGCGCCAGTCCGGGTATTTCGGCGCCACGTCGGGATTGGTGATCTTCTCGAGATAGGCTGCCTGGTCGATCGGGGCGAACAGCCCCGAGCGCCGCAGGTTCGAGGTGATGATCTGGGTGACGTTGCGCGCCGACCTCGCCATCGCTGCCGGCCCCGCCGACGAAGTCGGGCAGCGCGATGGGCAGCGGCTGCACCGTGCCCTGCGTGACGTCGAGCTTGAGCTGCGCTGCTGCGGTGCGCGGCCAGCCGGCGGCGAGCGCGCCGGCCGAAGCCGCTCCGAGCAGCAGCCGGCGACGCGTGAGATGCGTTTGCGGATGAGTGGAAGCGTGGGCCTTCATCGAGTTCTGGATCTTCTTCACATGGGGACCGGCAGATCGCCGGTCAGCCGCGGTACATGTCGCGCGGATCGAACGTCACTTCGACGTCCTTCCAGGCGTCGTATTTGGCGGCGGGAAGGAACGTATACGGCGCGCAGCGCACCACCGCGCGCAATGCGCTCTCGGACGCGACCTGGAAGTACGCGCTGCTGCCGCGATTGCTCACCGTCGGCTGTGCCGCCAGCGATCCGTCCTGATTGAAGCGGATGCGGATCTCGACGATGAGGTCCCGGGCGTCGGCCGCGCCGGCCGGCGGGTTCCAGCATTGCTGGATGCGTGCGCGCAACGCGTCGATCTCGCTCATCGAGAGCTTTGGCGCGCTGCCGTTTGCGGTGCCGAGCGACGGCGCCGCGCTCAGCACGTTGCCGGCGGCGGCCAGCCGCTGCGGCTGGCGCTTGTCGAGCAGCGCAGCAATACGGTCGGCGTCGAACTTCGGCTGCTCCTGGCTCGGCTTCTTCTCGACTATCTCTTTCTTCGGCTCGGGCTTCTTCGGCGGAGGAGCCTCACCTCTTCCTTCTTCGGCTCTTTCTTCTTCGTCCTTCTTGTCGGCTTTCTGCAGCGACTCGAGGTCGGGTTTCTTCTCCGGCTCTTTCTTGGCCTCGGCGGCCTTCGGCTTCGGCTCGGGCGGCTTCGCCTCCGGCGGCGGCGCTGCCTTCGGCGTCGACGCGGTGGTCAGTTCCTTCTCGGCCACCTTGGCGGTCACGTCCTCGACCGGCTTCGGCTCGGCGATCTTCTCGACCAGCGGCTTCGGCGCGTCCTTCTTAGGCGCGGTCTTGGCGCCCGCCATCATCTGCGAGAAGTCGGCGATCGAGATGATGTCGACCGGCATCGATTCGGCCGGCGGCACGCTGAACGGCTTCACCGCAAACGACACCAGCGCCCACAGCAGGACGGCTGCGTGTGCGATGGCCGAGATGGTGATCCCGCCCTTCATGCGCTCTCAACGATCTTCACGACCCCTGCTCGACCTCCGTCACCAACGCCACTCGGCGGATAGCCGGCGGTCGAGAGCCGTCCCATCACCTTCATCACCGTACCGTAGTCCACCTTGCGGTCGCCGCGCACGTAGATGCGCTCGTCGAGTCCGCCGCGCGCCTGCGTGATCGCCTGCAGCTTCGGCACCAGTTCATCGACCTTGATCTCGGAATTCTGCAGGAAGACCTGGCCCTTGAGGTTGACCGAGACGGTCAGCGGCTCGCGGTCCTGATCGAGGCCCTTGGCCTGGGTCTGCGGCAGGTCGAGCGGCACGCCGACGGTGAGCAGCGGCGCCGAGACCATGAAAATGATCAGCAGCACCAGCATCACGTCGACGAACGGCGTGACGTTGATCTCGCTCATCACTTTGGCGCGGCGATGACGCCGCTTGCCGACCGCGACCGCTGCCCCGGTGCCGTTGGCCGCCATTGCCGTGATCCCCCTCGTCCGCTCTCAGGCCCGCTCGTCGATCTGCCGCGACAGGATCGCGGCGAATTCGTCGGCGAACCCCTCCAGGCGCTGGGCCTGCTTGTTCACCTCGGAAATGAACTTGTTATAGAAAATGGTCGCCGGGATGGCAGCAATCAGGCCAATTGCGGTCGCGAACAGCGCTTCCGCGATGCCCGGGCGCGACCACCGCCAGCGAGGTGTTCTTGGAGGCGGCGATCGACTGGAAGCTGGTCATGATGCCCCAGACGGTGCCGAACAAGCCGATGAAGGGGCCGGCCGAGCCGACGGTCGCCAGCACCAGCAGGTTGCGTTCCAGCCGCTCGACCTCCCGGGTGATGGTCACGTCCATCACCTTCTCGATCCGCATCTGCAGGCCGGCGAAGGACTTGGACGGGCCCCTCGAAGCTGCGCTTCCACTCCCGCATGGCGGCGACGAACAAGCGCCGCCATCGAGTGGGTCGGCCGCGACGACAACGAGCGGTAGAGCTCCTCCAGCGACTGGCCGGACCAGAAGGCCTGCTCGAACCGGTTCATCGCCCGCTTGGTGCGCCCGTAGAGCAGGAACTTGTCGATGGCGATTGCCCAGACCCAGACCGAGCAGACGAGCAGCCCGACCATCACCGCCTTGACGATATAATGGGCGCTCCAGAACAGGCCGAAGATCGACAGATCGGAGGAGCTGAGCCCAGACAGCGCCGACTGCGCCACGTCGGCAGGATTCATGAGCGGTCCCTCTAAAAGACGCCTGCTGACCGGCGTGGCGTCGTTGCGGACAAGGTGGACGGCGCTTCGCGATGGCGCCCCGACACCCGAAATCTCGCTTGCATCCGCTGGCCGCGACGGATCATTCCGCATTCCGGGCGAAATTTGTCCAAACTAGGGCTTCGCCGGTCGATTCAACCCCTAACCAGCGGCATTTGTGGTTAAGGATGCGTTACCGAACGCCCGCCCACCCGCGCAGCCTCCCACCGCTCGTCGATCCAGCCCATGCGGCTCACCGGTCGCGGCCTCGTCGTCGCGCTCGAAGCCGGCGGCGGCTCGGCCTGCTCGCCGTCGGCATCGTGCTCGGACCCGTGGCACTGTGGTGGTCGCGTGACGCCGGAGCGGCCGGCAACGCGTCCAAGTCAACTTGAGGCAGCGCCTGCGCCTTGGGCCTCCCGATCCGTCTCCATCGCGATCCGCAGCGGTCCCGGGATGCGCTGGGCCCTGCCGCCGGAGACGAACGCGACCCGCACCTGCGCGTCGACGAGAGTTTCGCGGTCGCGCACGACGCGCTGGCGCAGGATGATCGACGCGCCCTTCACCTCCGCGGGCGCGGTCAGAATTTCGAGCACGTCGTCCATGCGCGCGGGCTTCAGGAACTCGATCTGCATCGAGCGCACGACGAAAGCAAAACCCGGCGCCTCGTGCGCGGCCTGCTCGAACAGACCGCGATGATCGATCCCGAGCAGGCGGAGATAGTCCGTGCGCCCGCGCTCCATGAAGCGCAAATAGCTGGCGTGATAGACCACGCCGGAGAAATCGGTGTCCTCGTAATAGACGCGAACCGGCAGCACATGGCGGCCATCGCGGATCTGGCCGGCTAGGTTATTAGCCTGTTTCATCATCGCCCGAACTCTTCGTCGATATCCATCCGGCCATCGATAATGCGCGCGATGGCGATGTGGCTCGATTGCACCCTGTAAAAAATCAGGTAGTTGCCGACGACCAAACTTCGGATGCCTCGGCCGAGATTCCGCCACTCGCGACCGATAAATGGAAATCCTGACAAATTCTTCAGCTTGCGATCGATGCGCCGAACAAGATTGTCTGCCGCGCTTGGACTGCGATCTGCCAGATAGGAGTAGATTCGGATCGGGTCTTGGTCAGCCTTCTCCGAGAAAATGATCTCCATCGATTGGGACGACTACCGCTGGCGGGCGTCGCGCGCGCGTCGCAAGAAATCCGAAAAATCCCATTCCCGCGTTCGTCCAGCTTCGATGTCCTCGACGCCTTCCTGGATCATGGCCTTGAGTGTTTGAAATTTCTCGGCTTGCTCCAACAAATAGGCGACGGCAGGCTCCCGCATTTCTTCCGGAAGCAGTTCCAGGGCGGCGGCAGCTTTCTCAGTCGTTGTCTTCATGACCTACCCTATCGCTTCGGTGACGTGCCGAGAAGGCTACTCCTCTCCCTCCGCCTGCCCGAACAGGTGGAACTGCCCGGGATCGCGCGCCGGCTCGGCAAGACCGAGGTGGCGGAAGGCGTGCGAGGTGAGCAGCCGCCCGCGCGGGGTGCGCTGCAAGAACCCGCGCTGGATCAGGAACGGCTCGATGATGTCCTCGATGGCGTCGCGCGGCTCCGACAGCGCCGCCGCGATCGTCTCGACCCCGACCGGCCCGCCGCCGTAGTTGAGCGCGATGGTCGAGAGATATCGCCGGTCCATGGCGTCGAGCCCGGCGGCGTCGACCTCGAGCTGGCCGAGCGCGCGGTCGGCTGCGGCGCGATCGATCGCGTCGGCGCCGTCGACATGCGCGAAATCGCGCACGCGCCGCAGCAGCCGTCCGGCGATGCGCGGGGTGCCGCGCGCGCGCCGGGCGATCTCGTTGCCGCCGTCCGGCGTGATGCCGATGCCCAGCACGCGCGCGCCGCGGTTCACGATCAGCTCGAGCTCCTGCTCGGTGTAGAAATTGAGCCGGATCGGGATGCCGAAGCGATCGCGTAGCGGCGTCGTCAGCAGCCCGGCCCGCGTGGTCGCGCCGATCAGCGTGAAGCGCGCAAGATCGATCTTGACCGAACGCGCGGCCGGTCCCTCGCCGATGATCAGGTCGAGCTGGAAATCCTCCATCGCCGGATAGAGGATCTCCTCGACCGCCGGATTGAGCCGGTGGATCTCGTCGATGAACAGGACGTCGCGGTCCTCGAGATTGGTCAGGAGCGCCGCGAGGTCGCCCGCCTTGGCGATCACCGGGCCGGAGGTGGCGCGGAAATTGACGGCCAGCTCGCGCGCCACGATCTGCGCCAGCGTGGTCTTGCCGAGCCCCGGCGGGCCGACGAACAGCACGTGGTCGAGCGGCTCGGACCGCCCTCGCGCCGCCTTGATGAACACGTCGAGGTTGGAGCGCGCCTGTTGCTGGCCGATGAACTCCGACAGCCGCTGCGGCCGCAGCGAGGCCTCCGCCGCATCGTCGTCCCGGCGTTCGCCGGCCACGAGGCGGCGAGCCGCGGTCAAAGCACGATCTCCAGCTCGATCTCGTCGCGCATCGGGATGCCGTCGACGCCTTTCTCAGGGATCGACGGCTTGAGCTGGCGCATCATGTCGATCACGCCGGTGTGGACCCCGACGATGCGGAAACCCCGCTTCTGATAGAACCGGAACCCGGGCCAGTTGTCGTTGGTCAAGAGCGCGCGCATGAACATGAAGCCCTTCTCGCGCCCCATCGTCATCACAGCCTTCACCAGCGCCGTGCTGACCCCGCGCCGGTCGGTGATGTTGTTCATCGTCAGCAGGTAGAGGGTGCCCTCTTCGACGCGCCAGGTGACGATGCCCTGCAGACGGTCGTTCAAATACGCGCCGAACGCCTCGACGTCCTGCGGCCCGAGCAGCCGGCCGCGCACGAAGATCGTCCCGTCGCTCCAGCGCAGGCGCAGCATCTCCTCGAGGGCGGTGCGATCCGTCATCGGACGGATCTCGAACGCGGGCTTCGGGTCGTTCACCTGCCCTCCCCCGGCACTGCGGCCGCATGCGATCTCACAGTTCCAGCTCCAGCTCGAATCTCGTCGCGCATCGGAATGCCGTCGAGACCGATGCGTGGAATGGAAGGTTTCAAGGCGCGCATGGCGTCGAAAATGCCCCGATGCAGCGCGGTAACGCGGAAACCGCGCTTCTGGTAGAAGCGCAAGGCCACCACGTTGTCGTTGCTGATCGTGGCGCGCAGGCAGGTCATGGCGTTTTGGCGGCCGTGCGCCTTCATGGCGTCGACGAGGGCGACGCCGACGCCGCGGAGCTCGGTGAAGGCATTGACCGCAACGATGTGCATGACCTTGCCGTGCGGCAGCCAGGTCGCGATCCCATGCAGCCGATCGTTGGCATAGTAGCCGAGACCCTCGACGTCTTCCGGCCGCACGAACTGACCGCGAATGATCAGATTCTCGTCCGGCCACCGCAGCCGCAGCAGCTCTTCGAGCTGCTTGCGATCGTTCATAGGTCGGATTTCGAACGCCGGTCGCTGTTCGTTCACCTGCTCAGCTCCCTCAGCCCCAGCCGGATCAGGCGCGACGCGTCCGCCCCCTCTCCGGCTTCCCTTGCTGCGGCCGCGATCGCCGCCGCAGCCTGCGGCTGACCATAGCCCAGATTGATCAATGCCGAGATAGCGTCGCTGATCGGCTGCGGGGCCCGTTTCTCATCGAGCGCGCCGGAAAGCCGGATCACCGCCGGATCGAGCGATGTGTAGGCCGGAGCCTTGTCCTTGAGCTCGGTGCAGATGCGCTCCGCCACCTTCGGCCCGACGCCCGGCGTGCGTGCGATCGCCCCCTTGTCGCGCATGGCGACCGCGGTCGCGAGATCGGCCGGCTTGAGCGTGCCGAGCACCGAGAGCGCCACCCGGGTGCCGACGCCCTGCACGGTCTGCAGCAGCCGGAACCATTCGCGCTCGACGTCGGTGACAAATCCGAACAGGCGGATCTGGTCCTCCCGCACATGGGTCTCGATCGAAAGCGTCGTCGCCTCGCCGACTGCCGGCAGCGCCTGCAGGGTGCGCGCGGAGCAATGCACCACGTAGCCGACGCCGTTGACGTCGACGATCACCGAATCCTCGCCGTAGCTGTCGATAATGCCTTTGAGCTTGCCGATCATCTTGTTGTCATGTCGTCCTTCGAGACTCGGCCCGGCCGTCTCGCGCCTCAGGATGACGGCTACAATCGACGACGTCATCCCGAGGAGCGAGCGAAGCGAGCCTCGAAGGACGCCGCCCTCCCGACGCGGCGTCAAACATAGCGGATTTTTCTTGGGTCCAACCACCGCCTGTGGATGAAATCATCCAAGGGCGGCCCGCAGGACCGCACTCGTGCGGTGATGCGCATGGGTCACCGCGATCGCCAGCGCATCGGCGGCGTCCTCGCTTTGCGGATCGGCCTTCGGCAGCAGCACGCCGATCATCATGCGGATCTGCGCCTTTTCGCCGTGGCCGGCGCCGACGATGGTCTTCTTCACCAGGTTCGGGGCGTATTCGGCGACCGTTAGTCCAGCCTGCGCCGGCACCAGCAGCGCGATCCCGCGCGCCTGGCCGAGCTTGAGCGTCGCCGTGGCGTCGCGATTGACGAACGTCGCCTCGACCGCCGCCTCGTCGGGCCGGAACTCGGTCGACGATGCGGCGCAGGCCGTCATGGATGGTGACCAGGCGCACCGCCAGCGCCGCCTTGCCGTCGGTCTCGACCGAACCGCAGGCGACGAAGGCGAGCCGGTTGCCCTCGACCGCAACGACCCCCCAACCGGTGCGGCGGAGGCCCGGGTCGATGCCGAGGATGCGAATCGGCCGTGTCATGCTCGCCGGTAAGGTGCCCTGGCCGGAGGCTGACCGCCAGCGCGCCGCAGGGGCGCCGGCCAACGGCGTCGCGCCGCGGCATCCGACCTGCTAAGCACGCCGCCTTGCAGGTGCCCTCGCGTGATCGACCTTCCCGACAGCTCGACCTTCGCTGCCGTGCTGGCGGACCGGCGCTTCATTGCGGCGGCCGCGATCGCCGCGCTGTCCGGGCTGGTGCGCGGCTTCTCCGGCTTCGGCTCGGCGCTGGTCTACGTCCCGCTGACCGCGGCGGTATACGATCCGCGCGTTGCCGCGGCCTCGTTCCTGCTGATCGACTTCGCGACCGGCCTCGCCTTCGTGTTCGGGGTCTGGCGGCAGGCGCAATGGCGCGAGATCGTCCCAATGGTTTCCGCCGCGCTGGTGGCGGCGCAGTTCGGCACCTTGATCCTGCAATACGCCGACCCGGTCCTGCTGCGCTGGGGCATCGCGCTGTTCATCGCGGCCCTGCTGCCGGTCCTGATGTCGGGCTGGCGCTACCACGGCCGCCCGCTCCTGATCGTGACGATTGCGGTCGGGCTCGTTGGGCGGAACGCTCGGCGGCGCCATCCAGATCTCCGGCCCGCCCGTCATCCTCTACTGGCTCGGCAGCATGCACGAGCCCGCGGTGCTGCGCGCGAACTTCATCTCCTATTTCGCGATCTTCGCCGCCGGCTCGGTGGTGACCTACCTGGCCCACGGCCTCCTGACCCCGCAGGTGATCGCGCTCGCCCTGATGGCCGGCCCGCTGCACATTTTTTCGATGTGGCTCGGCGGCCGCGTGTTCCACCTCGCCGCGGATCGCACCTACCGGCGCGTCGCCTACGGCATTATCGCGGCGGCGGGGCTCGCCAGCATGCCGCTGTTCGACCGGCTGTTGCGCTGATCGCACCCTCTGCACTTGCGGCACCGTCTATTTCGCTTCCAGAGCCTTGACTCTCCGCCCCCATGTGATACTGTTATTTCTGAAATAACAGAAATATCGGGATGAACAATGACGCCGCTGATGGAACGCTTTGTCCTGCACTGGGGCGAAATGGGGTCGCGCTGGGGCGTGAACCGGTCGGTGTCGCAGATCCACGCGCTGCTGTTCATCCTGGCGCGGCCGACCGACGCCGATGAAATCGCCGAGACTTTGCAGCTCGCCCGTTCAAACGTTTCCACCGGTCTCAAGGAACTGCTGGCCTACGGCCTTGTGAAGCGGGTGCCCCGGGTGGGCGATCGCAAGGATCGGTTCGAGGCGCTCGGCTCGCCCTGGGACATGTTCCTGCAGATCGTCGAGATGCGCCGGCAACGGGAGGTTCAGCCGACCCTGGAGGCATTGCGCGCGCTCGTTGAGGACGCGGCAGGCGACAAGGACACGCCGCAGGCGATCAAGCAGCGCATCGGCGAACTCCACCGCTTCGGCGAAGACTTGGATCGATGGTACCGCGAAATCCGCCGGCTGCCGGTCGGCACGCTCAAGCTGCTGCTGAGAATGGGAGCGAAAATTGCGCACCTCATTCCGGGAGGGAAAACCTCGGGCCGGGAGTGACGACGTGCGGGCGGCGCGCCGCCGCGACCTCAAACACGAAGGAGCGATGCAATGCTCACCTACACATACGCAATCTACATCGGCGCCAGCCTGCTCCTGACAGTCTGGGTTGCCCACAGCTTGTCGACTCGCGGCCGCGTTTTTCTCGTGCAATTCATGCGCGGCAACGAGGCGCTTGCCGACTCGATCAATCATCTCCTGGTCGTGGGCTTCTACTTGCTGAATCTCGGCTATGCCTCACTCGCCTTGAGCTACGGGACGAAACCGCGCACGATCGATCAGGCGATCGAATTCCTCTCGTTCAAGCTCGGTTTGGTGCTGGTCGTGCTCGGCGCAACGCATTTCTTCAACATGTCGATGATCGCCAAGCTCGGCTATTGGCTGGACGAGACGCTTCGCCGATCGAAGCACTCGTGGGAGGCGGAACGCGACGCCACGCCGGCCACGTAGGGCGCAACAAGCGACCCGACATCCCGCTGGTGGCCGCAGGCCTCCACGCAGGCACGCGGCCATCCGGCCAACAGCAGTTCGGTCACGCGCAGTTTCTGCACCAAAGCATCGGATAGCGCGTGCGTTGATGGGTTGATGGCGGGACCTCCTGTACATCTTTTCGATGGGGCTCGGCAGCCGGTGTGCGACCTTGCATCGGAGCGCACCTACTGGCGCGTCGCCTACGGCATCATCGCGACCGCGGCGGTCGCCAGCATGCCGCTGTTCGACCGGCTGTTGCGGTCGCTGTCCGACGCAAGAATCGATTAAGCGACTTAGTGCTTGATCCTGAGCGGCAACTTCCTTGCGGCCTCGATCCACTTGGAAACCACCCGTTCGGTAGGCAGGAATTGTACCAATTTTTTCTTCTCGTTGGCCGCCTTCATTGCTACAACCAATCTTGCCGCATTGCGGTGCTTCAGTTCCCTTACCGTGTCGACCCCTGCCGCTTTGAGCAGTAGCGCATACTCTTCGCCAATGCCCTTGATACGCATCCGATCCGCAACATTGGCCCACTTCAACAAAAGCTTCTCGTCGAGGCCAGTCTTGGCCGCAAGGGCCCCTGCGACCCTTCAAATCCTTCGCCGCCTCAAGCAGCCCTGACGTAGTACGCACTCCGGCGCGCTTGAGCGTCCTTGCTGCATCCCCGTCGATGTCGTCAATTTCTGTCAGAGGGAAGCCTGCCAGGCCACCATAGCTTTCGGTTTGTGCTTCGCTTGGATGCGGAATCTGGCGAATATCCTCGACAATGTCGAGGATCGGCCGCTCTTCGATCGCTTCAATCGTTCGGAGCGCGTCAGCGATGCGGCGCTGTTCCTCGTCGAAACCAGGCTTGACCGGAAGTATGAACTCCGCCGGGCGATCGGCTCCCGGAATCTCCCTGGAAAGAATCGATATCCCGGACACGCGGGAGGGCCGAACCTCCCAGCCCTTTTCAACCAAATAGGCCAAGAGCTGAGGCCCGACTAGCCCCTCGGCCGCCCGCAGACTTGGTCCAGCATCGATCATGTCGCGAATCTCTGTTCCGAAGCTCTCAGCATATCGTGGATAGCGCTGAACGTCAGCCGATTTGCGGCGGGAATTTCAATACGGACAGAAGCTACATTCTCACTTTGCCTGCCTGAATCCGTCCACCAGTATGCTGACGCGTTCAGAACCAACAATTCGGAATCTACCGTAGTCCATTTTTCCAGATCCGCACCAAAACACACAAGGAATAGATAGTAAGGTGTTCCGGTCTGGGGCCGCGTCACGATCAAATTAAATTTCGAACCTTCAAATCGTATTTGATAGGGTCGAAGACATGGGCCAGGGTCGTTCCCTTCAACTGGAAGTCTACGGAGTATCCAGTCTCGAAGTATCCGTTCCCCCGAATCGTTCCGATTTGCCTGATTTGGCCATCAACACCGTAGTCCCGCCTGCTCACGGAAATCGTTGCGCCGGCGAGGGCGACCGCAGCCTGAATATAAGCTGTTGCCAGCTCATCAAGTAGATGTGCCCGTGGAAGCGGCATTTCTGATCACGCGCTCATCTTCTGCACCAGCGCGTCGGACACTTCGAAGTTGGCGTACACGTTCTGCACGTCGTCATGCTCGTTGAGCGTCTCGATCAGGCGCAGGAGCTTCTCGCCCTGCTCGTCGTCGACCGAAACCGTGTTCTGCGGCTTCCATACCACGGCCGCCTTGCGCGGCTCGCCAAATTTCGCTTCCAGCGCCTTGGCCACCTCGCGCAACGATGTCCTGCGTTGCGTATATCTCGTGGCCGCCCTCGTTCGACACCACGTCGTCGGCGCCGGCGTCGATCGCGGCTTCCAGCATTGCGTCGGCGCTCGCGACCTTGGACTCGAACTCGACCACGCCGACGCGGTCGAACATGAACGATACCGCTCCGGTCTCGGCGAGCGACCCGCCGCTCTTGGTGAAGCTCGCGCGCACGTCGGAGGCGGTGCGGTTGCGGTTATCGGTCAGCACTTCGACGATCACCGCGACCCCGCCCGGCCCGTAGCCCTCGTAGCGGATCTCGTCGTAGGTCTCGGCGTCGCCCCCAAGAGCCTTCTTGATCGCGCGCTCGATGTTGTCCTTCGGCATATTTTCCGCACGCGCCGCCAGGACCGCAGCGCGCAGCCGCGGATTCATCGCCGGATCGGGCAGCCCGAGCTTGGCCGAGACCGTGATCTCGCGCGCCAGCTTGGAGAACAGCTTCGAGCGCACCGCGTCTTGCTTGCCCTTGCGGTGCATGATGTTCTTGAACTGCGAATGCCCGGCCATGCCTCTCGCTCTCTCGACGATGCCGTGCCGGCGCGCGTCGCGCGCGGCCCGCACCGGTTCCGATGCCATGATGGCGCGGCTTATACGGCCGCAACCATGCAAAATCCAGAAGTGCACCCTAATCCCAGAACGTCGGGCGCGCCTGTTCCAGCCGCCCGCCGAGACGCACCGCTCCGATCCGGTGCGCGAGCCCGGTCGCATCGTCGGTCTCGACCGCCAACGCGCAGAGCGTCGCGGGTCCCAGCGCCGGCTCGAACCGCCCCGACGGGATGCGCCGCAGGAAGCGGCCGAGCGGCTCGTCCTTGACCATACCGAGCACCGAATTGTAATCGCCGGTCATGCCGACGTCGGACATGAAGGCGGTACCGCCCGAAAAGATCTGGTGATCGGCGGTCGGCGCGTGGGTATGGGTTCCGATCACCAGGCTGACGCGCCCGTCGAGGAAATGGCCGAGCGATTGTTTCTCGCTCGTCGCCTCGGCATGGATATCGACCACGATGGCGTCGGCGCCGCGCACCAGCGGACACGCCTGCACCTCGCGGTCGACGGCCGCGAACGGATCGTCGAGCGGATCCATGAAGATGCGGCCCATCGCATTGATCACCAGCACGCGGCCCCCATTCCTTGCCGGGAACAGCGCGGCACCGCGCCCCGGTGCCCCGACCGGATAGTTGACCGGGCGGATCAAGGCCGGGGCGCGCTCGATGAACACCAGCGCCTCGCGCTGGTCCCACGCATGGTTGCCGAGCGTGACCGCGTCGGCGCCGGCGTCGAGGATCTCCTGATGGATCGCTTCCGTGATCCCGAAACCACCGGCCGCGTTCTCGCCGTTGACGACGACGAAGTCGAGCTTCCAGTCGGCAATCAGGCCGGGCAGCCGCTCGGCCAGGATCGTGCGGCCGCTGCGCCCGACCACGTCGCCGACGAACAGGATGCGCATGCGGTCAGGCTCCGCGGCAGTCGATCGCCTCGCGCTCGGTGAGCACGAAGTCGAGCCGCGCGTCGTAGGGCATGTCGGGCACGCGCGCGATCTCCTGGGCCGCGAACGCAAGACCCACCGCCACGATCGCCTTGACCCTGCGCAGCGCCGCGAGGGTACGATCGTAGTAGCCGCCGCCGTAGCCGAGGCGAAAACCGCGCCGGTCGAACGCGGCCAGTGGAACCAGCAGCAAGTCCGGCTCGACCGCGGCCGCCCCGGCGGCAGGCTCTCTGATCCCCCACACGCCCGGCACCAGCCGGTCGCCGAACGTCCAGGCGCGAAAGGCAAGCGGCGTGCCGCGTCCTTGCACGACCGGCAGGGCGAGCGGCGCGCCTTGGTCGGCGAGGCGGCGCATCAGGGGAACCGGATTGATTTCGCTGCGCATGGGGGAGAAGCCGGATACCACCATGCCCGGCAAGAGCGCGACCGGCAACCCGCGCGCCGCGAGCGCTTCCGCCGCGGCCGCGCGCACGGCCGCCGGCAGGGTGTCGCGGTCCGCAAGGGCCGCAGCGCGCAACGCCGATTTTTCGGCCAGGATCGACGAAAATTCTGCCATCCGGGCGTGGATAGCCGGATGTGCGCCGGAGAGGAAGCAGTGCGGAGCCGCCGAGGCCGTCGGAGCTCTCGATCCCAGGTTCCCTACGAAAGTAGGTGGGCGCCATATGTCCGAGCCCACGAGCCCGGTCAGGGACAGCTCCCTTTAGGATCGATAAGGCCCCGGGAAATTGGCTCTGACGCACCCCGCAGCCCCGCAGGCGCGAATGTAGTGTGTCGCGCCGCGCATGGCTACCGGGATGCGGCCGCATGGTCACGCGTGCCGTCGCGATCACGGGACGCGATGCAGGCCTGCGCTCCGCCAGCGTTTAGCCCGCGGCGCTGCGCGCGCTTCGCGCCGTTCGGTCGATGCCGTCATGCAGATTGTTGCGGCTTGCTGACATCCGCCGCAAAGCCGACCAAGGCGGCGCCGACCTCCTGCATCACGATTTGCGCTTCTGCGAAGTCCTCAGGCTGGAATTCGTGGCCGCACTCGATACAGAAGCCATAGACCTTCGGCCGCTGCGGATCAGCGCGATGGCGGCTGAACGCATAGTCGTCGCTGGCGCCGGACGTCGCATAGAGCGAGAATCCCGCGGACACGTCATAGGCGTCGCCGTTGACCGCCGTTACCGCGCCTTGCATCACCTGTGACAGCCGTCTTACTTCGCCGAGATCCTTTGCGTCGATGAATTCCCGGTAGGCGTTGTCGCCGGCGATACCGCGTTTCCCGTCGTGTGCGGCATTGAGGAAGCTGAACGTCTCATCCTCGACTTGGTTTTCGTCCAGACCCCAGCTGTGAAAAATAGCCGGAATGGCGCCGTGGACGTCGATGAACCATTGGGCCTTCACGTAATGGTCGAGCAACCAAACGATATTCCTGGTTTCTGGTTCGGATTCCGCCGCCGGGCCGACATAAAGATACTTATGGCACGGATTGTCCGACGCGCTGACGTTTCCCGGAGCAAAACACTTCTTGAAATCCCAGGCGACATTAAAATTTCGATTCAAGTCCACGCCGTAGCAGATGGTTCCGTTCGGCGTCACCGTGCGCGCGCGATTCTTGCGCCAATCCGGATCGACTGCCTGACTGTAGACTCGACCATCCGGATTGGCACAGGGCAGCAGGATCAACTGAATATTGCCGAGAATCCCTGCGACGGCCTCCTTGTCGAAATGGGCATTGCCGTATCGCAGTCCGGTGCCGGCTCGCCGTGCCTCGAGCAGATCCGCACACAGGTAGAACAGAGAGTCCGGCGGAATCCATTCCCGTGCATGTATCCCACCGACGAAAATCGCGCTGCTTACGTCGAATCCGCGTCGTTCGCCGACGGCGACCGCATAGACCGGCCGCGACTCGACGGTGAGATTGGGCAATCGCAAGAGCTGGGTATATTCCGGATACTTGTCGCACAAGAGCTGCAGCCCGGAGGTAATCTCGTCATACGTGAGAAAACTCATTTCCGTTCGCTCCTGCAGGGCCTACTCTTTCTTGCCCAGGCCGGTCGGGATCTCGCCGCGCAAGTACCTGTTTCCCGGCTGCACCATGCGCAGGCGCAGCTCCGGCGAGGGCAACTCCTCCAACACTTCGACCCGAACGTCGCCCGCAATGCGGGCGCTCAGGCGTCCGATGTCGGCGTCCTCGGCGACCGCAATCACCGCAAAGCGGCCCTCCTTCTTCCTGACAAACGGCCGGCACCCCATGTCTACGTCCGCGCCGGCCAGGAAATCCCGCAGCTGGTCGAGGCTGGGCGCGTCGATGCGAATCTTCTTCGGCATGTCGATCGATCCGTTGGCTGTGTTCGTCGCTAGTTGCCGATCATGGCGTCGGCGGCCCACTGTGAGCGAGGGGGCGCACCTTCATGCTCGCAACCACAAAAACCCGATGCTTCCGTTTGCGGCCTGCCGGCCGGCGGCCGAGATCCCCATCGGCGCCGGCCAGAAAATCCCGCAATTGCTGCGGACTGGCGGCGTCGATGCGGATCTTCCTCGGCATCGGTGCGCCGTTCGGGTTGCCGCCTCGCTCCTTAGTTCCCCTTCATGGTGTCGGCGGCCCACTGCGAAACGGTGGTGACCCGCGTGTAGACGCCGAACAGAAGCTCGCGCGCGCAGCCAAATCCCCAACTCACGATGCCGACGAGCTCCTTGTTTCCCGAAACGACCGGCCCGCCGCTGTCCCCTTGGCAGGAATCGAGCCCGCCTGCCCGCACGCCCGCGCAGAACATCTGCGCGCTGACGCGCCCGTCGTAGCTGTCGGGCTTGTTGCAATCTGCGTTGCTCACCACCGGCACATCGACCATCAGCAAGATGTCCGAACCTGGCCCGCTTTCCGAGACCGCACCCCAGCCCGTCACTCTGACGTTCTGCCCGTCCGGTAGGGTGCCGGCGGGCGCAATGAGTTTGATCGGCTCCACCCCCTTCACCGGCGTCTTCAGCTTCAGCAGCGCGGCGTCGAAGTCGAACTGCGTACCGGTCTGCTTCCACTTCGGATGCACGAATATCTTGTCGACGTCCGAACGCTCGCCCCCGACCTTGTACTGCAGAGTTCCGGCGACCACGTCCAGGAACTTGGGGTTCGTCTGGACCGAGGGATTGTCCACGCAATGCGCCGCCGTGAGGACCCAATCGGGCGCCACCAGTGTCCCGCCGCAAAACTGAGCTCTCCGGTTGTCGTTTCCGTCGATCAGCGCTACCTGCCAGTGGGCGACGGAAACGCTCGGGACCGGCACGCCGCCGACGATAAACGGACTCGGCTTCGGAGCAGTCTGCGGAGGCGTTTGCGGCTGAGCAGTCGCAGGCGGCAGCACAACGAATGTTGCAGTCATCGCGAAAACGAGCCGAACGAGATTCATGATACGTCTCCCTGAGTGCTGAATGCACTTGAGCGCTTCAGCATTATACACAGCTCATTCAACTTCTTCGATTATTAATTGCCGTTTGACTAAAAATCTCCCATCATTGAGCGCGCCTATACAACCAAAATGTCAAACGCAACGATCGATTGCGTCAGCTCGAGCGCGAGCATCTTCCGGCGATCGGAACGAAGGTGAATGTTGCGGCGGAGGCGCGCGATCGGCGGAACCAGCTGCAGACCAATCGACCGCGCCATGCCCGTATCCATTCCGGCGTGAGCGAATGCTGGTCGTCCCGGCCGTCTAGGCCATCGCGACCAGCGGCGTGGCGCTGTCGTTTCCACTGCCCCCGGCCCGACGAAGGGCTTCCTTGACGGCGCTCTCGGCGTCCACGCAACCATAGCCGAATCTTATCGAATGACCGTCGCGATACTCTTCCTGTGGTCCGATCTTCCGGGCTGTGGACTTGATGATCTCCCGCACCTCCGCGGAGGTAAGTTCCGGATTGGCGCCGAGCACCAGCGCGCAAACGCCGGCGACCAGCGGGCAGGCGCTGGACGTGCCGGTGAAGCCCTCATAGTAGTCGCCCGGCGCGTAGCCGCTGTTCTGGCCGGCGCCGGCGCCATCGGTGACATCGGCGGTGATAATGTTTCGGCCTCCCAATCCGCCCGACGGAGCGCAGATCCAAATCTCGTCCCCGAAATTGGAATAGTCCGCATGGGTGTCCGCGCTGGTGCAGGCGGTGACCGCAATGACATCGGGATGGGTGGCAAGTCCGTTCTGCGAATTGGGGGGATCATTGACGTGCATGGTGGAATTGCCGGCGGCAAAAAGGACCACGCATCCCTTGCCGTTTCGCCCCTCTTTGGCGCAACGGGAAATGGCGTGCGCGATGCGGGTCGGCAGCGGGTAGACCTTGGCGTCCGCCCCCCAGCTACAACTGACCACCCACGCCCCCTGGTCGGTCATGTAATCGAACCATTTGACTACGTGTTCCGGCGAAAGGCTGTCGTTCATCCTGACCGGTAGCAGTTTGGCGTTCGGCGCAGCGCCGATGACCAATCCGCCTTCCGCTTTTCCGACCGCGACGCCGGCGCAAGCCGTGCCATGCCAATTGCCCTTGCCCGGCGCAATGGGATCGGCCTCCGGACGCACGTCGCTCGAACTACGCCCGAAATCAAACGGATGGACCGCCTTGTCGACCAGGTCCGGGTGACTGAGGTCGAAGCCGTCGTCGATGATGCCGACCACGACGTGGCTTGATCCGAGGCTGTCCAGCACCTTCCAGGCCGCGACAACCCGCGCGTCGGCACCTTGTTTGCCGTTCGGTTGACCGTTGAGCATGCCGGTATTTTCCAGATGCCATTCGCGCGCCAGGAGCGCGTCGCCGGGCAGCACGAGAGCTTGCGCCCGCTTAGCCGTGACCAGGTCCGGCTCTGCCACCGCGACGCTGCCTTCATCCTGCAACTTGGAGGCCACTTCGACGGCGTCGGTACCCGCCGTCGTCACCCGCACCGTGAGAAAATCGTTCGGCTCGGAAGCGACCCGCTCGAGCCCATACTTGTCGAGGACGCTCTGTTTCGCCTCGTCAGACAGGCCCGGCTTGAACGACATGTAGATCGTGCCGGCCGGTATGAACGGAACGCGGTCGCTCGAGGTATGATAGACGCCGACTTGCTGTTCGACCGACGGCGCATCGCGCAGGGTCGCGCGCGCCAGCGACAATTCCTGCGGCGGCGCGTCGATGTCGAGGATCTCGTAACCTTCCAGTCTTGCGCGTCGCTTCAAGAGCACGCGCTTGGCAAGCGCCCGCAGTTCGTTGCCCATGGCTTTCGCCATCCCGAGATTGGGCCGCACCGCGACTTGTCGAGTGCTCAGCGACAACTGCACTTTGCGGCCGCCGATAGATAACGAGTATGATTTGGCCATGATGCTGCTCCGCGCCCTAAGGCATTCAATCTCTGCATCCGGGAAAATATAAGTGTAACCCAAAGGCGAAAGACCGTCCAGTGCATTCACGGACGCCCGACCTTGGTCCTGCCGCACCTTTGGGAGTCTTCGCCGCCGTCTCGGCAGCGCTGGCGCCAACGATCGTCCAGCCATGAACAAGCCGGCGGCACCACCTTTTGCACGCCGCGCCGCGCCTCTTCAGGCGGTGAGCGCGTCGGAGCGCTCGATCCCGGGTTCCCTACGAAAGTAGGTGGGCGCCATATGTCCGAGCCCACGAGCCCGGTCAGGGACAGCTCCCTTTAGGATCGATAAGGCCCCGGGAAATTGGCTCTGACGCACCCCGCAGCCCCGCAGACGGAATGTAGTGTCTTGCACCGGGCGTGACTACCCGGCAGCCGCCACGCATGCGGATCGGCTCAGAATTGCTTGCGCACACGGCGCATAAATGCCGCGTTGACCACGCGGCTTCGACCTGTTCTGCTTGACGTCACGCGGCTTTTGACCCGGCCCGCGCATGCCGCAAATCTTAAAGGCAGCGCCGGGAGGTAATCGGAGGGAGACTGCAGATGGATGAGCATGCACTGCGCGGTCTGATCGCGGAGGTGAAGGACGGCAAGCTGTCGCGCCGCGCCTTTGTGCACAGGATGATCGCACTCGGACTGACGGCGCCGATGGCGAGCCAGATGCTGGCTCATTCCGGCGTCGCATCGGAGCGCCGCCCGTTCGAGTACAAGCCTACGAAGCGCGGCGGCGGCGGGGCGGTCAAGGTCCTGTGGTGGCAGGGCGCGACCCTGCTCAACCCGCATTTCGCCGTCGGTACCAAGGACCAGGACGGCTCGCGCATCTTCTATGAGCCGCTCGCCGGATGGGATCCGGACGGCGAGCTGTTCCCTGTGCTTGCTGCCGAGATTCCAAGCCGCGAGAACGGCGGGCTCGCGGCCGACGGCCGCTCGGTGACCTGGAAGCTCAAGCGCGGCGTACAGTGGCACGATGGCAAGCCGTTCACGGCCGACGACGTGGTGTTCAACTGGCAATACGCGTCCGATCCCGCGACCGCCGCCACCACCATCGGCAGCTACAAGGACGTCAAGGTCGAGAAGGTCGATGACTTCGCGGTGCGCGTCGTGTTCGCCAAACCGACGCCGTTCTGGGCTGACGCGTTCACCGGGGCGCGCGGCATGATCATCCCGAAGCATCTTTTCGCCGACTACAGCGGCGCCAAATCACGCGATGCGCCGACCAATCTGAAGCCCGTGGGCACCGGGCCCTATCGCTTCGTCGACTTCAAGCCAGGCGACATGGTCAGGGGCGAGCTCAATCCGAGCTATCACATCGCGAACCGGCCCCATTTCGACACGATCGAGATGAAGGGCGGGGGCGACGCGGTTTCGGCCGCCCGCGCCGTCATCCAAACCGGCGAATACGACTTTGCCTGGAACATGCAGGTCGAGGATGAAATCCTGCAGCGGCTCGAGAAGGGCGGCAAGGGCACCGTTCTGATCACGGCCAGTGGCAATATCGAGCACATCCAGGTCAACAACACTGATCCCTGGACCGAGGTCGACGGCGAGCGGTCGAGCGCGAAGACGAAGCATCCCCTGTTCTCCGACCCGGCCGTCAGCCAGGCGCTCGCCATGCTGGTCGATCGGGCTTCCGTGCAGGAGCACATCTACGGGCGCACCGGCGTCGCCACCGGCAACTTCGTCAACAACCCGCCGCGCTTCGTTTCCAAGAACACGAAGTGGGAGTTCAGCGTCGAGAAGGCCAACCAGGTGCTGGAGGCGGCCGGCTGGAAACGCGGGCCGGACGGCATCAGGGCGAAGGACGGCAAGAAGCTGAAGCTGGTGTACCAGACGTCGATCAATACGCCGCGCCAAAAGACGCAGGCGATTGTCAAACAGGCCTGCCAGAGAGCGGGGATCGACGTGGAACTGAAGTCGGTCACGGCGTCGGTCTACTTCTCGTCCGATGTCGCAAATCCCGACACCTACACCAAGTTCTACACCGACATCCAGATGTACACCACGACCATGACGCAGCCTGACCCCGTGACGTTCATGGAACAGTTCACCTCGTGGGAGGTCGCCACCAAGGAGAACAAATGGCAGGGTCGCAATATCACCCGCTGGCGCAACGAGGAGTACGACAAGGCGTTCCGGGCCGCCGAGGGCGAGCTCGACCCGGTCAAGCGTGCGGCGCTGTTCATCCGCATGAACGACCTGGTGTGCCAGAACCAGGTGATCATCCCGGTCGTCTACCGGCCGCGAGTCGCCGCCATCTCAAGCAAGCTGCGGGCAGACATCAGCGGCTGGGACACCGATATGGGAAACGTGAAGGATTGGTACCGCGAGGCATGAGCGGCCTCGTTCGATCAGGTCGCGGATCGCCTTCCCGGGGCGACGGGAGGTCGACGAGCGCACCGACTCGGGAAAGGGTCGCGTGACGGGGGCTGCGACCCTTCCCCGATCACCTTTGGTGAGCCGCCCCTCTCCGCTCGGGAGAAGGGACGGCCGGGGGCGAGGTGACGAGCCATGGGACACTACGTTCTCAGGCGCCTTCTGATCCTCATCCCGAGCATCCTCGGAATCAGCGTCCTGCTGTTCACCCTGCTGGCGCTCGCTCCCGGCGATCCGTTCGAGGAGCTTGCCACCAATCCGGCCGTGCCGCCGGAAGTGCGGGCGGCGCTGCGCCAGAAGTTCGGCCTCGACGACCCGATCGCCGTGCGCTACCTGCGCTGGCTGGTGGCGATGCTCAAGGGTGACTGGGGTTTCTCGTTCGTCAGCCGTATCGACGTCGACACGCTGATCTTGCAACGGTTGCCGACAACTCTGTTCGTCATCGGCTCGGCACAGATTCTGGCGTTGCTGGTCGCGATCCCGGTCGGCGTCTACGCGGCGACGCGTCCCTATTCGGTGTTCGATCAGCTCGCCAGCACGTTCGCGTTCATCGGCTTCTCGCTGCCGCCGTTCTTCACCGGGCTGCTTTTGATCCTGGTGTTCAGCATCTATCTCGACTGGCTGCCGTTCGTCTATCGCGCCGACATCAGCGCGACCGGCTGGCGATGGTACGTCGAGCACCTGCGGCAGGCCGCGATGCCGATCGCCGTGATCGGGCTGTTCCTGGGCGCGCAGCTGGTCCGCTACGTCCGGTCGGCGGTGCTCGATGTCATCCGGCTCGACTACGTCACCACCGCGCGGTCCAAGGGGCTGGCGGAGCGCGTCGTCATAACCAAGCACGTGGTGCGCAATGCGCTGATCCCGGTGGTCACGCTGGTCGCGCTGCAGCTGCCCGGCCTGTTCGCCGGGGCGATCGTCACCGAGCAGATCTTCCGCATTCCCGGGATCGGATCGCTGCTGATCAGCTCGATCCTCGCCAACGACACGCCCGTCGTCATGGCGGTGACGTTCGTGATCGCCTGCCTGGTCGTCATCTTCAACCTACTCGCGGATATCGTTTATGGCTGGCTCGACCCTCGCATCAGCTACCGCTGAGGTCATCGCGGTCCCGCAGGTCCGCGCTCGGCCGTTCTCGCCCGGGCGGGAAGCATGGCGGCGGTTTCGCCGCCATCCGCTGGCGGTCGCCGGCGGCGCGATCCTGATCGCGATGGCGTTGGCCATCGTGCTGGCGCCCTTGTTCTGGAACGTTGCGATCAACGACATCGATTTCAAGGCGCGCCTCCAGGGCCCTTCGTGGCAACACCCGCTCGGCACCGACGATCTCGGCCAGGATCTGCTCGCACGCGTACTCTACGGCGGACGGATCTCGCTTGCCGTGGGCTTGGCCGCCATGGCGGTTGCGATCCTGGTCGGGACCATCATCGGCGCCGTCGCCGGCATGTCGCGCGGCTGGGTCGGCTCGGTCTTGATGTGGCTGACCGATTTCTTCCTGTCGTTGCCGCTGTTCCCGCTTCTGCTGCTCGTGATCTACCTGTTCCGTGAGCCCCTCAAGGCCGTGCTCGGACTCGAGGGCGGCATCTTCATCCTGATCGTCGTGGTGATCGGGGGCCTGCGCTGGATGCCGGTGGCCCGGCTGGTGCGCGCGCAATTCCTCTCGCTGCGCGAAAAGGAGTTCGTCGAGGCCGCGCGCGCGCTCGGGGCGACTCGCACGCGGCAGGTCGTACGCCATATCCTGCCGAATTCCCTCGGGCCGGTGATCGTCGCCGGCACGATCGACGTCGCCGCCGCCATCATCCTCGAGTCGACGCTGTCGTTCCTCGGCCTCGGCTTCCCGCCCGACATTCCGAGCTGGGGCCGCATCCTGTACGATGCCAAGGACTACCTCGACATCGCGCCGCATTGGGCGCTGTTCCCCGGCGCCGCGATCTTCCTCACGGTGCTGTCGATCAACTTCGTCGGCGACGGATTGCGTGATGCGCTCGATCCTCGCCGGGTGCTGTGAGCGATGTTGGCTCACATGTCATTCGGGGTCGACGAGCTCGAACGCGCGGCGGACTTTTACGACCGGGTGCTGGCGCCGCTCGGCTATGCCCGGGTGTGGTCGAGCCCGGACGCCGTCGGATTCGGCCAAAGTGGCGGGCCCGACCGGCTTGCGCTGTTCGCCAGGCCGGTGGCCGCAGCGCCTCCGGGGCCGGGCTTTCATCTGGCGCTGACGGCGCCGAGCCGCGCCGCGGTCGACGAGTTTCATTCGGCAGCGATCGGCGCCGGAGGCCGCAGCGCCGGACCGCCTGGTCCGCGGCCGCACTACAGTCCCACCTACTACGCGGCTTTCGTGCTCGATCTTGACGGCTACAAGATCGAGGCCGTGCACCAGTAGTCGCGATCCGGAAACGCGCATGGCCGATCCTCTGCTCGAAATCTGCGGGCTCAAGACGCATTTTGCCACCGATGACGGCATGGTGCGGGCCGTCGACGGTGTCGATCTGACGATATCGCGCGGCGAGACGCTCGGCGTCGTCGGCGAATCCGGCTGCGGCAAGACCGTCACCGCGATGTCGGTCCTGAAGCTGATCCAGATGCCGCCGGGACGCATCGTCGAGGGGCGGATTCTCTGGCAGGGCCGCGATCTGGTGCCGCTGCCGCCCGAAGACATGAACCGCATCCGCGGCAAGGAGATCGCAATCATCTTCCAGGAGCCGATGACCTCGCTCAATCCGGTCTATACGGTCGGCGAGCAGATCGCGGAGGTCGTGCGGCTGCACGAAAAGGTCGGGCGACGCTCGGCCCTGGAGAAAACCATCGACATGCTTCGGCTGGTGCAAATCCCCAACCCGGAGCGCCGGATCCATGACTACCCGCACCAGTTCTCCGGCGGCATGCGCCAACGGGTGATGATCGCCATGGCGCTGTCGTGCAATCCCAAGCTCCTGATCGCGGACGAGCCGACGACCGCGCTCGACGTGACCATCCAGGCCCAGATCCTGGAGCTGCTGCAGGAAATGAAATCCCGCTTCGGCATGGCGATCATGCTGATCACCCATGCGATGGGCGTGGTGGCCGAGACCGCGCAGCGCGTCGTGGTCATGTATGCCGGCAAGGTCATCGAGGAAGCGTCCGTCGAGGAACTGTTCGGGCGGCCGGCGCACCCGTATACCAAGGGCCTGATCCGCTCGATCCCGCGCGTCGACAAGGCCGCGACCCACAAGACCCGGCTGGAAGCCATCGCCGGCGTGGTACCGAGCCTGCTCGATCCGCCACCGGGCTGTCGGTTCGCGCCGCGCTGTCCCTATGCCATCGCGCTGTGCCGGGAGGCGGTGCCGCCGCTGCGCGAGATCGCGGCCGGCCACCGGGTCGCCTGCGTGCGCGCCGAGGAGGTGATCGCGCGATGATCGAACCCCTGCTCCGGGTCAAGGACCTGGTCAAGCACTTCGCGCTGAGGGGCGGCTTGTTCGCGCGCCAGGTCGACGTCGTGCACGCGGTCGACGGCGTGAGCTTCGAGATCGCCGCCGGCGAGACGCTCGGCCTGGTCGGCGAATCCGGCTCCGGCAAGTCGACCACCGGACGCTGCATCCTGCGGCTGATCGAGCCGACCGCCGGCGAGGTCTGGTTCGAGGGCAAGAACGTGACGGCGCTCGGTCCGACCGCGCTGCGATCGCTCTGCCGGGATATGCAGATCATCTTCCAGGATCCGTTCGCCTCGCTCAATCCGCGCATGACCGTGGGGGCGATCATCGGCGAGGCGCTCACCATTCACGGTCTGGCGCAATCCAAAGAGCAGTACGAGGGCCGGGTCGTCGAGCTGCTCGAGACCGTGGGCCTGCAGGCCGACCACATGCGCCGCTATCCGCACGAATTCTCCGGCGGGCAGCGGCAAAGGATCGGCATCGCGCGCGCGCTCGCGGTCGAGCCCAAGCTGATCGTCTGCGACGAGCCGGTTTCCGCCCTCGATGTTTCGATCCAGGCGCAGGTCATCAACCTGCTCGAGGACCTGCAGCAGAAATTCGGACTGACCTATCTGTTCATCGCGCACGATCTCTCGGTCGTCGAGCACATCAGCACGCGGGTGGCGGTGATGTATGTCGGCCACGTGGTGGAGATCGCGAGCGCCCGCGACCTGTATGCCTCGCCGCGGCACCCCTACACCGAGGCGCTGTTGTCGGCGGTCCCGATCCCCGATCCCCAGGTGCGGCGCAAACGCATCATGCTGCAGGGCGACGTCCCGAGCCCGATCCGGCCGCCCTCGGGCTGCCGTTTCCACACCCGCTGCCCCATCCGGGAGCTCCCGCTCTGCAGCCGGGAGGTTCCGCAACTCAAGGAAGTCGCGCCCGGGCACTGGGTCGCCTGTCATCTGAGAAGCTAGCGGGGAGCAATCCCAACTCGAACCGCAATCCACCAATCTGCGGTGGTTGTACGGCGAGATCCGCGGACGGCGCGCTCAACGCTCGTCATCGTCCTCGACGCGGGCGAGCGCGGCGCGATCCAGAACCGTCAACGTCCGATGTTCGAGTCGAACCCATCCGCGCTTTTCCCAGGCGCGCAGCTGCTTGTTCGTAGCCTCGCGGGACACGCCGATCATCTGGCTCAACTCGCGCTGGCTGATCGCAATTCTTGCTTTGGCTCGTCGATCCCGGCGGCTTGGGAAAGTCTCAGAAGGAGCTTCGCCAGACGAACCGGCAAGCTCATGAACACCGTATCCTCGAATTGCTCGTTGCTCCGGCGCAGGCGCGCACAGAGCACCTCAAGCAGCGTGACGGCGACTTCCGGCTTCTTGGTGCATCAGATGAAGGAGGTTTCTGCGGTCGACGATCAACAGTTCGCAGTCTTCGATCGCCGTCGCGTCGGCCGATCTCGCCTGCCCGTCGAACAGCGCCATCTCGCCGAAGACCTCGCCCGCCGGGATACGGTTCAATACGACCTCGCGCCCGCCGGCACTCGGCAGGCTGATCTTCACCGAGCCTCGGACCACGGCCATGAGGCCATGGCCCGGATCGCCCTTGGCGAAAATGGTCGCGCCGCGCGCCACCCGCCGGCGGGTGACATAGGCGCTGAGCTGCTCGAGCGCCTCCGCCGGAAGCTGCCCCAAAACCGCGTGACCACGGAGAAGCTCGATCGGTCCCGAAACCCGTCGAGCGACCCCGCTGTCGGAGCAGGCCCGGCGTACGATTTCCGGTCATCAACCCGGTGGTCGAGTCGGAGAGCATGGCGCACCCCCTTTGGGTTCCAACGCGCCCACCGTGGCACTCATTGAGTCATGCCCCTGTGATGAAGGTCACACCGCACGCGAATATTCTGCGCGGCCCCCTGCGGGCTTGCGGGCCCTCGTCGTCTGCCGGCTCACCGCTTGATCCCGCAGCCGCTTTCGTGCTCTGTGCCGCCGTCACCATAGCCCTCGCGTCAAGGATTACTCGGGTCATGAACAAGCCGGCGGCACCTCCCGCGTCGTCCGCACCGCACCGCATCAACTGGCTCAACGTCTCAACGGTGGTGAGCGCCGCCATCCTGATCGCCGCGGAGGTGTTCGGCGCGGCTTTCGCGGGCGGCTGGGCGATCGCCGGCCTGTTGGGTCTCGGCGACTACGGCGTCTACGCGCTGCAGGTGATCTTCTTCCTCGCCGGCATCGCCGTCATGGTGGCGTTCGTGCGCGCCGCCCAACGGGTGGAGCCGTTCTTCACGCGCTGAGCGAGCCGCGTGCTCTTGTCGTTCCCGCGAAGCCGGAGACTTGGCAGTTGCTCTCGCCCCGCTTTCGCGGGCGACAAGCAGGCGCGCCTCTCGCCGCCGAATTCCCTCCACAAAAAAACCTCTGCTTCGCCCGCGACTTCTTCTTGCATGTGCGACCTAAATCGATTATCTCCGGCCTTGCCCAATTTCGCACGTGCCTGTGGCCGTGTGTCGGTCGGTGGGCATCCGGACAAGAGGCCGGACAGCCGCCAGGAAGCAACTGCTTCCTTACACCCGCGACCGGCAGCCGGAGGCGAAACCGGCGCACCCCGCGCTCAACGGGGGACGCGGCTTAAAGCAACGACGGAGCGGGCTTTTTTGGTCTCGTTGGCTTTCCACAGGTCAACACCGAAGAGGCTTGTCCATCTTGCCGGGCGTGCGGAACGGGATCTCCCGCTCCAATCCAAGGCAGCATCGTCGGGTGTAAAGCCCTCCGCGGTCTCTCGTGTCTCCACCGCACGGCCGCGCGCAAGCTCTCCTCCCGCTGACGCCGGGCGGCACTGCGCACGCTGCGCCGCCGCCTGAACTTCAACCTGGGCCTCGCCGGCCCGTTGAACCTTGTGAGGGAGAGCGCCAATGACCGAGCGCATCCGCGAGTTCCTGCGTCACCGCCGCGACGACGGGCCGTGCCTCGTCGTCGATCTCGACGTCGTGCGCGACAACTACCTGGCCTTCGCCAAGGCGCTGCCCGACACGCGGGTATTCTACGCCGTCAAGGCGAACCCGTGCGCCCGAGGTGCTGTCGCTGCTCGCCAGCCTCGGCTCCTGCTTCGATGCCGCCTCGGTGGGCGAGATCGAGATGGTGCTCGCCGCCGGCGCGCACGTCCGACCGCATGTCCTACGGCAACACGATCAAGAAGGAGCGCGACGTCGCGCGCGCCTTCGCGCTCGGCATCCGCGCTCTTCGCGGTCGACAGCAAGGCCGAGGTCGACAAGATCGCCCGCGCCGCGCCCGGCGCCAAGGTGTTCTGCCGCTTCCTGTACGACTGCGCCGATGCCGAATGGCCGCTGTCGCGCAAGTTCGGCTGCGATCCGGAGATGGCGGTCGAGGTGCTCGAGCACGCGCACCGGCTCGGCCTCGAGCCGCACGGCGTGTCGTTCCACGTCGGCTCGCAGCAGCCGAACGTGAAGTCGTGGGACCGGGCGCTGGCCTCGGCGGCGGCGATCTTCCGCGCCTGCGCGGAGCGCGGGCATCGCGCTCTCGATGGTCAATCTGGGCGGCGGCTTCCCGACCCGGTATCTCAAGGAGGTGCCGGCGGTGAAGACCTACGGCCTGTCGATCTTCCGGGCGCTGCGCAAGCACTTCGGCAACCGCATCCCGGAGACCATCATCGAGCCGGGCCGCGGCATGGTCGGCAATGCCGGCGTGATCGAGGCCGAGGTCGTGCTCGTCTCCAGGAAGAGCCAGCAGGACGACGCTGCGCTGGGTCTATCTCGACATCGGCAAGTTCGGCGGCCTCGCCGAGACCATGGACGAGTCGATCCGCTACCCGATCCGCACGCCGCGTGACGGCGGCCGAGCTCGCTCCCTGCGTGCTCGCCGGTCCGACCTGCGACTCGGTCGACGTGATGTACGAGAAGGAGCCGTACCTGCTGCCGGTCAGTCTCGAGATCGGCGACAAGCTGCTGATCGAGGGCACCGGCGCCTACACGGCGACCTACTCGTCGGTCGGCTTCAACGGCTTCCCGCCGCTGAAGACCTACCACATCTGAGGCTCGCTTCAGCCTCCGGCAGCCGGCTCAGCCGCACCACCTGTCCTCGCGCAGCGCTGAAGAACGCGGACCCGAGGCACGGCGCTTGCCGCGCGTCCGGGAACACGAGGACACCGCCATGGTCACCATCCGTCACGAACGTTCGACCGACGGTGCCGCGCGCGAGGCCTTGCTCGACCGCGCCTACGGCGACGTTCGCTTCGCCAAGACCTCCGAGCGTCTGCGCGACGGCCGACTGCCGGCCGACGGACTGTCGTTCGCGGCGGTCGAAGGCGGCCGCCTGGTCGGCACCGTGCGGCTGTGGCATGTCGTCGCCGGCCTCGGCCGCCCGGCGCTGCTGCTCGGCCCGCTGGCGGTCGCGCCCGAGCATCAGCGCCGCGGCATCGGCAGCAAGCTGATGCAGCGCGCGTTGCGCGAGGCCCGCCGGCTCGGCCACCGCGCCCTGCTGCTGGTGGGCGATGCGTCCTACTACGGCCGCTTCGGCTTCAGCGCCGACAAGACCGGCGGCGCTGTGGCTGCCCGGCCCCTACGAGCCGGAACGCTTGCTGGCGCTCGAACTGATCCCGGCGCGCTTGACGGCGCGCAAGGGCCCGGTGCGCGCGACCGGCGCGCGGATGCCGCAAGGCCTGCCCGATTTCCTCCTGGTCGCACGCGTCCGACCATACCGCGCGCTGCCTAGCCGCTTTATCCCTGCCCGCCTTGCGCAGGGCGGAGCGCGCTTGCGCGCGGCGCCTTCGTCTTGCATTGAGACGCCATCTTCTTGGAGCTCCGACGAATGACCGCCTGGCCCGTGTACGCCCGCATCGACGGCCCCATCGTGATGATCGGCTTCGGCTCGATCGGCAAAGGCACGCTGCCGCTGATCGAGCGCCATTTCACCTACGACAGGGCGCGCTTCGTCGTCATCGATCCGGAGGACAAGGACCGCGGCCTGCTCGACGAGCGCGGCATCCGCTTCATCCACCAGGCGGTGACGCGCGACAACTATCGCGCGCTGCTCACGCCCGCTGCTCACCGCCGGCGGCGGCCAGGGCTTTTGCGTCAACCTGTCGGTCGACACCTCCTCGCTCGACATCATGGAGCTGTGCAACGAGGTCGGCGCGCTCTACATCGACACCGTCAACGAGCCGTGGGCCGGCTTCTATTTCGATGCCACGCTCGGCCCCGCGGCGCGCTCGAACTACGCGCTGCGCGAGGCGACGCTGGCCGCCAAGCGCGCGCGCCCGGCGGCCAGCTGCACCGCGGTCTCCTGCTGCGGCGCCAATCCCGGCATGGTGTCGTGGTTCGTGAAGCAGGCGCTGCTCGACGTCGCGACGCGACCTCGGGCTCGAATTCAACGAGCCGACGACGCGCGAGGAGTGGGCGCGGCTCGCGATGCAAGCGGGCGTCAAGGGCATCCACATCGCCGAGCGCGACACCCAGCGAGCGCGCATCCGAAAAGCCGCATGCAGGTGTTCGTCAACACCTGGTCGGTCGAAGGTTTTGTCTCGGAAGGCCTGCAGCCGGCCGAGCTCGGCTGGGGCACGCACGAGACCTGGATGCCGGCGAACGGCCGCCGCCACGCGACCGGCTGCGACGCGGCGATCTACCTGCTGCAGCCCGGCGCCAATACGCGCGTACGCTCGTGGACGCCGACCGCGCAGGCGCAATACGGGTTCCTGGTCACCCACAACGAGTCGATCTCGATCGCCGACTACTTCACGCTGCGCAACGGCGACAAGGTCGTCTACCGGCCGACCTGCCACTACGCCTACCACCCGTGCAACGACGCCGTGCTGTCGCTGCACGAGATGTTCGGCCAGGCCGGACGCAAGCAGGCGAGGCACCACATCCTGGACGAGCACGAGATCGTCGACGGCATCGACGAGCTCGGCGTGCTGCTCTACGGCCACGGCAGGAACGCCTACTGGTACGGCTCGCAGCTCTCGATCGAGGAGACGCGGGCGCTGGCGCCGTACCAGAACGCGACCGGCCTGCAGGTGACCTCGGCGGTGCTCGCCGGCATGGTGTGGGCGCTGGAGAATCCCAAGGCCGGCATCGTCGAAGCCGACGAGATGGACTTCCGCCGCTGCCTCGAGGTGCAGCTGCCCTATCTCGGCCCGGTCGTCGGCACCTATACCGACTGGACGCCGCTCAAGCGATCGCCCCGGACTGTTCCCCGAGGACATCGACGCCGACGACCCCTGGCAGTTCCGCAACGTGCTGGTCCCCTGAGCGCCAAAGGCCGCGGCGACTATTGGGCCATCACCAGGTCGTGGCCGTAGACGGAATCGACCGCCCGCCGCGGGCGCCGATGGCCGACAATCGCCTCCGGCGGCAACGCGCCTGGAATCGAGAAATGGAATTCGAGCAGAGAACCGCGGAGATCGGGCTCGCTCGCGCGCTCACGATGGTCGATCAGGTGTGAGACCAGCCTTGCAAGCTCATCGTCCTCCACCAGGTCGGTCGGTATGTCGCAGACGAAGACGACGGGCTCGCCGCGGCCCCGCAGGACGGCCTTGAAATTGGTGCCAAACCGCTTGTCCATTTGGATCGCCAGCGCCAGCAGCGACAAGCTTCCGTAGATCAGCGTATAGCCATCGCGCTCTTCGAGCAGGTGCTCGTCGCAGCAGAAATGCACCCGCCCGGCTCGAATGAGGTCATATTGAATGTCGCGCGCTCGGATGATCGCCGCCGTCAGGGCAGAATCGTGCGTCCGGCAGAGAAAGCAGTCCGCGACCAGCTCATGCCAGCGCTCCCGGCTGAGCGGCTGGATGCCCTGGCGGTAGTAGGGCGCGGTGTCGATGGGGCGCGCGGCATGGAAGGCCCGCAAGGTCGCGAATCGGGCGCGCACGCTAGCGGCCGTTTCGCTCGGCGGACGCGCCTCCGCAATCCCGTCCACCCAAGGCCGCCAAACGCGCGGCTCGGTCCAATCGAGGAGCATGGCCGGGGAGGAACGGGTCGAGGTCAGGGTGCCTGCGCCTGCAACAGCATGAACGTGAAGATCTGGAACTGGTCCAAGGAATCGAAGGTCGGCCGGCCCCGCTCCGTACGTTGCACACCGAGTGGCGCAGCAAACGAGTGGCAGGTCACGCAGCTTGTCGATTGCACGTAGGTTTCCATTGCCACGTTGGCGAGGTAGCAGTCGTTGATCTGAAATTCCGGCATCGTGGCGTGATTGGTGCCTGCGGCGTAGCATTGCCCGCTGCCTTGTCCCGTACCTTGCGGCTTGTTGTTCACGATCGGATTGACCGGGTTCTGCACGCCGATCAGTTGGTAGTTCTGCCAAACGGTTCCCGCCAGCATTTGCTGGTAGGTGGCCGAAACCTGGGCCGAAACCGTCTGGATCGGGGTAAGGCGCGAAACGCCGACCGCTGCCGGCTGCGGCGGCAGGGGCTGTCCTGCCACGACCGGAGGCGGCATGTAACTGTAGCCCGTCGGATAAATGCTCCTGCCGTCGCCGAGCGACGGCGTAAGCGGCTGGCCGTTGGGCCGCGTCGGCGCGGGACTGGGCACGGTCAAATTGTCGATCTGCTCGAAGGTCGCCCAGTACCAGGTCTTCGGCGTCGAAGGCGTCAGCCTCAGGATGTGCAGACCCGTCAGACCCATCAACTGCGGCCCGATGCACGTACCGTCGGGCTGGACGATGAAGGCCTGCGCCGTGAAATAGCGCGAGACGATATCGACCGCAGGATCCAACGTCCGCCAGGCGGCCTTGTACTCGACCGCGCCATACTTGGCAGAGGCCGGCAGATTGGACAGGTAGGGCTCCTGTCCGCTGATCGGCGGAAACTGGAAGGTCGCCGGATTGGCGACCGCGGCCTTCTGCGTGGCGGCATTGTAATAATTGGAGAACAGAAAATACGCGAACTCCGATTAACTCATGCGAACGTCGAAGCGGAGGTAATTTCTTGCCTGATCCACGAGCGGCCCGATCAGCTGCTGGGAGCCGGGGAACGGAGCCAGATTGATCGCCGTGAAAGCCTCCGTCGTGCTCTTCGACGACATTCCCAGTACGTAGGAGGTCGCCTGATCATAGCCGGCCCGCCCCTGACATGCCGCCACCGCGGTTTGCGACTGCCAGTTGGCATCGGGCGGCGCCCCTTGTCTCAGGAAAACGTCCTTGATTCCCTTGCTGGTCATCCAGACGACCGGCACAGACACCCCCATATTGTCTAGGGCGCCGATCTTCTGGGTCGGATCCGGGATGCCGCGCGCACCGGGTGCGACCGGCCAATTGGCGGCGACGAACGATTGCCACGCAAGCACGCTCCAATCGGCGCTCGAAGGCTGCGGCAAATTGCCGACATCCACCGGCATGGTCGGGGAAAGTTGCTGCGAATCCACCGCACCCGTCGCCAGCAGAAGCGCGAGCGCCGTACCTATCCACACCGCGCGCATTTTCGCCTCCGATTTCGCGAGTCGAGGAGCAGCCCAATGAACCCCTCGGCCGCAGCCTCTAGTCCTCGGGATAGCCCGCATCCATCCAGGCCTTGAAGTTCGCGATCAATTCGTCACTCCAGGGATTGCCTGGCGGCATGGTTTTCTCGCTGACCCGCTCGAAGACGCTGTCGCCGTTGTTTTTCACGCTCGTGTAGTCGCCGAGGTCGAGATCGCCCCCCGTCACCTGCTTCATGTGATTGATGTCGAACTGCTTGAACTGCGCCTTGATGGTGCTGTTCCAGGTAATCGCCATGACCTCGCTCCCTGTTTCGGCAGAATCGGACCGGCTTCGCGATCAGTCTCATAGTGGCGTGCCGGCATCCATCCACGCCTTGAAAGTGTTCCGCTTCTCCTGCGGCCAAGCTCCGCCGGGCGGCATGTAGCCCTGGCTCACCTGCGCCCAGATTTCGCCCGCCGCGATCTTCACGCTGTTGTAGTCGTCGAGCTTGAGATTGTTGCCGGTCACCTGCTTCATGTGCTCGACGTCCAGGGAGTCGAACAGCTTCTTGATCGAGGTGTCCCAGGTCGCTTGCGGCATGCCGGCGTCCATCCAAGCCTTGAAGGTGTTCCGCTTTGACTGACGCCAGCCTGCGCCCGGAGGCATGGTGCCGTTGCTCACGCGACCCCAGATAGCGTCGACGTTGCTCTTGACGCTGTCGTAGCTGGAGAGGTCGAGGCTGCCGCCGGTGATGAGCTTCATGTGCTCGATGTCGTACCAGCTGAAGAAGTCCTTGATCGTGTTCGTCCAGGTGACCGCCATGCTGTCGCTCCCGCGTTGCGGCCCGCCTGCCCGATCATGTTCGATCGCCCGAGACGGCCGGGCGCTTCGGGAGCCGCCACTCTTCGACCCTCGGTAGTTTACGGCCAATCAAGATGGTCCGCAATATTTATAAAACCTGCAGTAGTTGAACGATTCGAGCGTAGCCCTCCATCCGGCTTGAAATTTCCGTCGTCGCTGTTGCGCCGCCGCTAGCGCTGAGGCTCGGGCTCACCGGGCCTGCGCTGGCGCCGGTCGCCGTCGCGCGGCGGGCCGCCGGGCCGCGCCCCTTGCTGTTGTTGCGGCGGCGGGCGCTGAGCCGCCGCCGGCGGTGGAGCTGCAACCGGCGCGGGCCGCTGCACGGCCGCGGGTGGCGGGGGTGCCGGGGGCGGTGGTGCCGGCCGTTGTACCGCGGCTGGCGGCGGCGGTGGAGGAGGCGCGGCAGGGCGTACAACCGTCGGCGGCGGGGCTGCGGGTGGCGGTGTCGGACGTGCGGCCGCAGGCGGCGGCGCCGCAGGCGGTGGAGCAGCCGGACGCACGATCGTGGGTGGCGGCGCGGCAGGCGCCGCCGGACGCTGGATTACGGTCGGCGCTGGCGCCGTCGGCGTAGCTGGCGTCACCGTCGTCGGCGCTGGCGCCGTCGGCGTAGCTGGCGTCACCGTCGTCGGCGCTGGCGCCGTCGGCGCGGCTGGCGCCGTCGGCGCAGCCGGCGTCACCGTCGTCGGCGCTGGCGCCGTGGGCGTGGCCGGCGTCACCGTCGTCGGCGCTGGCGGCGGCAACGTACCAGGTGTCGCCGTCGGTGGCGGGCGGCGGTCGTCGATGCGGCGCGCGGGCGCGGCCTGACCGGGCTGTCCGGGTTGTACCCGCGGCGGCTGCACCGTCGCCGGCGCGGCGGGCGATGGGGTCGGTTGCACCGTCGCCGGCGCGGCGGGCTGCAGCCGCGGAGGCTGCACGGCGCCCGGGGTAACCGGCGCAACGCCGGGTGCCGGTTGCACGGTCCCTGGTTGTGCCGGGCCGACGCCTGCGGCGCGCGGCGGCCGGTCGCCGAGCCGGCCCGGCTCGCCGCGCTCAAGCCGCGCGGGTGGGGCCATGACGGTCGCAGGGCGGATCGTCGTCGGCGTATCGCGCACGATCACCCGGAACCGGTCATCTTCAGGACCCCGTCGATCGCGACCGTCGCGCCGGTCGCGGCCGTCCCGCCGCTCGCCGAGCCGCTCACGATAGGTCCGCACCTCGTCCGCCCGGATTTCGGCGGCGCCGCGCACGCCGACCGTGCCGCGCAGCACCAGCGGCCGCACCTCGGCGGCGCGGATCGGGCGGCGCAAGGCGGCCGCGACGAACGGTGCCGGAATTCCCGGATTGACCGCGATGCGCAAGCCGCGGTCGCGGTCACGGTCGCGCAGCCGCACGGTGCGGTTTACGATGTAGGTCTCACGGATGAAGATCGGCCGCCGCGCCAGCGGCACGATGAACGTGCGCAGGCGCGGCGCGGTGAGATACCGCACCGGCACGAACACCCAGGCCTGCGGATAGTCGACATACTCCTCTATGACATCGTCGGGGGGCAGCGGCGCCCAGCCGACGAATTGCGCGCCTTGCGGCGTGCCCTGGCGCCACTGCACCCAGGCCGGCGCCCATTCGTCGCCCGGAAACCACAGCCAGCCGACGCCGTCGTCGAACACCCAGCGGCCGTAATGATCGGTGATCCAGCCCCAGGGGTCGTCGGACACCCAATACCAGCCCCACTCGTCGGTGAAGACCCAGCGGCCGTTGGTGTACGGCTGCCAGCCCTGCGGCACGCTCGCCGGAATCCAGACATCGCCCCAACGCCGGTGCGAGATCCAGCTGCCGTAGACGTCGAGCGCCTCACGGAACTCGAGCGAGGCGGGGTCGGCCTGCGCCATGGCGGGAGGCGACGGCACCACCGCGACCGTGGTCAGCCCGAGAATGGCGGACAGCGCCGCCCCGAGCAGCGAGCCGGTTGTCAGGCGCCGTGACTTGCGAGCGGTGATCATCGCGTTGCTGCCTTTCGTTCGATAGTGCCCGCGTCGGCGGACCGCGCCCCATAACAATAATGACGAGCCTGGATTCGCGCGAATCGAAGACCAAACGCTGCACCGGCGTTCAGGTTCGCGAAAAAACCGCCGCTATACGGTCAACAATCCGGCCTCGCCATTCTCCGTGCCGAATGCCAGCAGGTCGCCGCGACTGCTCCAGCCGAGCGCGGTGACCGGCCCGTCCCCCGGCTTGCGCGCCAAAATCTCGGCGCCGTCGGCGAGCCGCACCAGCAAGATCATGCCGTCGGCATAGCCGACCGCGGCGACGTGCTGCGTCGGGTGGCAGGCAACGGCGACCACGCGCACCTCGCGCGGTGCCCGCATTTCCGGCGTCTTGCCCATCGGGCCGTCCTTGCCCTGGAACGGCCAGAGCACCAGCTGCTCGGAGCCCGCGGTCGCAAGCCACTTGCCGTCCGCGGTCCAGTCGAGCGAACGCACCTTGGTCGCATAACCCGACATGCGCAGGTGCTTGCGGTCGGCAAGCCGCCAGCCGTGGAGCATCGGCTCCTGCATGGCGGTAATCAGGAATTTCCCATCCGGGCTGAACGCCGCTGCGAGATGCGAGCCTCTCCATTCGAGCCGTTCCGGCGCGGCGGCCGCATTCGGGAACCACAGGGTCGCGCCGTTGTAATGGGCGATCGCGAGGCGGAAACCCTTGGGCGCGAACGCCAGGCCGCCGGCGGCGGACGGCAGCTCAAGCGCCTTCGCTTCCCCTGCCCGCGTCCGCACGAACGCGGTCTTGCCGGCCGACCAGGCCACCGCGCCATCCGACCCCACCGCCACGTGGTCGATCCAACGGCGCTGCGCATCGGTCACGAGCTCACGCATGTTGCCGCTCGCGTCGGTCGCAACCACGCGTCCGTCATCGCCGGCGGTGACGATGCGCTCGCCGTCGCAGGCGGCGTCGAGGATGCCGCCGTCGTGCGCCTTGACGCGGCGCGGCTCGCCATCGGGCGGTACAAGCACCACCGTGTCCTCGCCCAGCACGAAGGCCGCGGAGCGCCCGACGAAATGCACTGCCACCACGGTCGCGCCCGCCGCGACGGGGCGGATGCGCTCGGCGATCGAGGGCGCGGTATCGGTTGACGTCATGGGCTCGTTAGAGACCGTTTGAGAATGAGTTCAAGCATGAAAAGCCGATGCCCGTGCTTCGAGACGCGCGCGTTCCGCGCGCTCCTCAGCATGAGGAGGTTTGAGTATGTCGTGCACGACCTCCTCATCCTGAGGAGCGGTCCGAAGGACCGCGTCTCGAAGGACGCAACGAGGGATCAAGCCGATTCTCACATTCTCAAACAGGCTGTTAGCGCAGCTTGTACAGCGCATGCCGCCGGTTGCGAGTATGGGGCCGCACGTGGCTCGGCCAGCGTCCGGCCTCGACCGCCTTCGCCCACGCGGGACTCACCAGGACGTCCGGGCTGTCGATCTCGTAGATGGCGCTGTAGCGCGGCCCCTCGTGCGCGACCTTCTTCTCTTCGCCGCCGAGGCTGATGGCGAAGGGCTCGCCGTACAGGCGCGCGACCGCGCGCACGCCCGGCACCTTCAACAGGTTGGGGATGTGCTCGGTGTCGTAGACCTCATTGAAAATGTCCTCCTTGTCGGCATCCACGTCCATGCTCGCCACGAACAGATATTTCGAACTAATTGGCATGCGCTCCTCCGTCGGCGTCGCGCTCTCATAAGCCGGAACCAAGCGCCGTGTCGACGGGCGTCTGCGGGCAACCATAGGCGGCGACTATTTTCCAGCGGCAACTCCATGATCTACCCTCACCCACGACTTCTCACGTCTGCTCAAGGGGGACTCAGCCATGCCAAGGCATTCGGCCCTCACCGCGCCGCTCCATGACAGCCACCTACCGAATAAGCTCATCGTCCGCTTCAAGCCGGGCGTGGTGCAGCATTTGGCCACGACCCCTGCGCCCCGGTCGGCGACGACGCGCGCATTGATGGCATCCATGCCGGACGAGGTAACGGGTCCGCTCGACATGCTGAAGCGGGAGGCAGGCCTGCAAGTGATTAGGCCGCTGTTCACCACGAAACCCAGAGCGGTGAAACCGCGCTCGGGCGTGGCGGCGCTGGCCGCGGTCCGGGGCGCGCTCGAAACGTCGGCAACGGACGCGCCGCGCGAATCCTTGCGCGGATTCCAGCTGGTCGAGTTGAAAGGGAAGAAAATCGATGCCGCCCTCTTGAAGTCGCTCAGCGCCTCCAAAGCCGTGGAGTTCGTCGAGCCGGTGCCAAACCGCTGGCTCACCGCCAAGCGCGATCCCCTCGTCAATCGCCAATGGGGCCTGCGCGCCACGCGGTGGTTTGACGGAAATCATCCAAGCGCAGCCAAGGTTCATGTCGCCGTGTTGGACAGTGGGGTCGACGAAGGACACGAGGATCTGCAGGCGGCGATCGAGGAATACCGCCATGACAACAACCAAGCACGGGACTTCCTCGGACACGGAACACATGTGAGCGGCATTGTCGCGGCCGCGAGCAACAATTCAGTCGGTATCACCGGCGTAGCGAATTGCCGTTTGCACTACTGGAAGATTTTCGACGATCCCAAAGGCAAAAAGGACGAGCAGAACTTCAACTTCGAATTCTACAGCGCGGCTCTTGCGAGCGCGCTCGATTCCGAAATCAAGGTCATCAATTTGAGCATCGGCGGCGTGGAAAGCTCCAAGACCGAAGCGGCGGTGTTTGCGGAGTTGAGCGCGGCAGGCGTGGTCGTGGTCGCGGCCATGGGCAACGAATTCGAGGAAGGCAATCCGAAGGAGTTTCCGGCAGCCTACAAAGGTGTGCTGGCGGTTGGCGCCGTCGACGAGGTGGACCGCCGCGCACCGTTCTCTTGCACCGGCAAGCATATCGGGCTCGTCGCGCCGGGCGACAATATTCTATCGACCGTGCCTCGCCAGAAGGCTTCCCTTGCCGAGAAGACCAAGTACGAAGCGTGGCCGGGGACCTCGATGGCAACACCGTTCGTCGCCGGGGCGGCCGCTCTCCTCTATGCCGGGCGGAAGAAGTCGAGCGCTTCGCGTGCGGCGATCGAGAAGCGGCTGACATCGACCGCAAGGAAGTTGCCGGACATGAAAAAGAAAGCGTTCACGAAGGAGCACGGCTCCGGCGCGCTCGATATTGCGGCTGCGCTCAAAGGTTCTTGATAAGATCGCTGGAGCGACTACGTTCGTCAGGATGTCGGTCCAGATCAAGTTCAAGGACACCGTGGGCGAAGCGCGCCGCCGCGAGATCGTCGATGCGCTGGGTCGTGCGGGCTTTGAGGCGCGCAGCCTTTTCCCGGGACAGAAGCGGCCGAACCTCGCCGCCGTCTTTACGGTCGCGGGCGCGGACGCGAAGGACGTTGAGGCCATGCAGACGGCGCTGACCAAATACGCGCGTGACATCGAGTACGTGGAGGGCGCCCCGACGCGTCGGCTGAAGGGCTGAGCGCGAGTTAAGGAAATCGGCAGGACGGTCCGGCCACAAATTGCTGCGACGCGATAATGGGCCCATCAGTCGGGAACCCGACCGCGGCTCGCGCCGTTCCTGGGGTATGGCTTTGGAGCTTCAAGCGAGGGGTGAGGCGTCCGAACTTGCCCGTAATCCCGGCCGGCCGCCTCGCCGGCGGGCAGCGGGGCGACGCGACGCGCCCACCATCCTGCGGCCGGGACGCAACGTCTGGCGCGTCGAGCGCGCCACGCGCGCCGCCGTGCTGATCGACGGCGCGGCCTTCTTCCGCGCCGTGCGCGAGGCGTTGCGCAAGGCGCAGCACACCGTCTTCATCATCGGCTGGGACATCGACAGCCGCATGCGGCTGGTGGGCGAGGACTGCGAGCCGGACGACGGCATGCCGATCACTTTCGTCGACTTCCTCTCGGCGCTGGTGCGCGAACGGCCGGACCTGACCGTGCATCTCCTGTTGTGGGACTATTCGGTGCTGTACGCGCTCGAGCGCGAGCTGTTTCCGACCCTGGCGCTGCACTGGGCGACGCCGCGGCAGGTGCGCGTCTGCCTCGACGACGAGCTGCCGCTCGGCTCCTCGCACCACCAGAAGATCATCGTGGTCGACGATGCGGTGGCGTTCTCCGGCGGCCTGGACCTGACCATCCGCCGCTGGGACACCTCCGACCATCGGCTCGACAATCCCGATCGCGTCGATCCGATGGGCAAGCCGTATCGGCCGTTCCACGACGTGCAGGCGCTGGTCGACGGGCCGGCCGCGCACGCGCTCGCGGAGCTCGCCCGCGCGCGCTGGACACGGGCGAGCAGCGATCTTCCGACCGAGGTCGAGCCGGACGGCGATCCCTGGCCGGACAGCGTGCCGCCGGACTTGCGCGACGTCGACGTCGGCATCGCGCGCACACTGCCGTTCTACGAGGATGAGGAGGAGGTGCGCGAGGTCGAGGCGCTGTTTTGCGATTCCATCGCGGCCGCCGAGCGCGCGCTCTACATCGAGAACCAGTTCGTGACCTCTCCCATGATCGCCGAGCAGCTGGCGCGCACGTTGCGTGCGCGTCCCCGGCTGGAGACCGTGATCGTGGCGCCGCAGCACTACGATTCCTGGATCGAGAACCGCACCATGCGCAACGGCCGCATCCGCTTCATGCGGATGCTCCGCGAGGCGGGCGTCGCGGACCGCGTGCGCCTGCTCTATCCGGAAGTGACCGACGGCGCGCGCACGACCAGCACGATGATCCACTCGAAGGTCTTCGTCGTCGACGACCGCCTGCTGCGGGTCGGCTCGGCCAATCTCAACAACCGCTCGATGGGGACCGACACCGAATGCGATCTCGCCTTCGAGGCGCAGACAAGCACGCACCGGCGTGCCATCCTTGACGTCCGCAACCGCTTACTGGGCGAGCATTGCGGGACGAGCGGCGAGGAGATCGCCGCCGCATTGCAGCGCACCGGATCGCTGATCAAGGTGGCCGAGGACATGTCGCAAAACGGCCATGCCCTGCGGCCGGTCGACGACGGCGAGCCGGACCCGCCGGACATCTCCGGCACCATCGAGGACGTCGCCGATCCGCCGCGCCCATTGGCGACAGAGATCGCGGGCGCAACGCCGTTCGGCAGCCGGCTGTCGCAGCTGCGGCTGTCGTCGCTGGTCAAGATCGCGATCGCCGCGCTTCTCATGCTCGCGCTGCCGCTGGCGTGGCAACTACACGCCGCTTGCGGCGCTCGCGGATCCCGCCATGGTGCAGCGGGCTGCTGGTGCGCGCGGCCAGCGGGCCATGGGCACCGGTGCTGGTCGTCGGCGTGTTCGTCCTCGGCGGGCTGGTTGCATTTCCGGTGCTGATTCTGATCGCGGTCACGGCCGCCACCTTCGGGCCGGTGTTCGGACTGGCCTATGCGGCGAGCGGATGCCTGGCGAGCGCGCTCGTCACCTATTTCATCGGCGCACGGCTCGGAAAGGAGCTGCTGCGCGACTATCTCGGCCCGCGGCTCGACCGCATCCGCCGCCGCATCGTCCGCCAGGGCGTGATCTCGGTCGCCGCCATACGCGTGGTGCCGGTCGCGCCCTTCACCTTCGTCAATCTGGTCGCCGGCGCCAGCCAGATCCGGCTGCAGGACTACGTGCTGGGCACCATCCTCGGCATGGCGCCTGGCCTCGTGATCATGTCGGCGCTCGGCCATCAGATCTTCGAGATGTGGCATCATCCCAGCTGGATGAACATCGCCTTGCTGGTCGCCGCCGTCGTCGGTTGGCTCGGCGTCTCCCTCGGGGTACAGATTCTGATCTCGAAACGCCGGAGAGCGGTGAAGACTTGAGCGAGCGGCCGGGGATCGTCCGCGTGGCGACCTGGAATATCCGCGGCGGGGTCGGGGCCGACGGACGGTTCGATCTCGCCCGCGTCGTGCGCCTGCTCGAGCGCGCCGGGCCCGACATCGTGGCGCTGCAGGAGGTGGATTCCCGCCGCGGCACCGAGCAGCACGAGCACCCTTTCCTGCTGCTGCGCCAAGCGCTGGGCGAGCACAGCGTCGAGGCGAAGTCGATCGTCAGCGCGCACGGCGAGTACGGCCAGATCCTGATCAGTCGCTGGCCGCTCTCCGATATCCAGATCCACGACATCTCGGTGGCGGGCCGCGAGCCGCGCCGGGCGATCGAGGCCGAGGTGGCCTCGCCCTACGGGCGGCTCCGCATGGCGGCGGTGCATCTCGGCCTGGCCTTCCGCGAGCGGCGGGCGCAGACCCGGACGCTGATCGACATCGCGCAACGCTCGCCGATCACAACCGTGATGCTGGGCGATTTCAACGACTGGATCTGGCGCGGCTCGGTGCAGAACGCGATCCACCGGGCGCTGCCCGGGCGCACCTGGCACCGGACCTTTCCGTCATGGCTGCCGATGATCCGCCTCGACCGCGTCTATTGCCGCCCGCGCGACGCGCTCGTGGCGAGCTTCACCGACCGCGAGGCGCGCGCGCTGTCGGATCACCTGCCGGTGTTCGCGGATGTGCGGGTGTGACGCCGGGAGGTGCGCCGCGGCGCCGGGCGAGCCCGCCCCCCACGATACGCCACCCATTCCTCAAGCCGGAGCTACCGCCGCCCAGCAAGAAATGCTCCGATCGCCAAAAGTTGCACGAGGGCGGCCGCGGCAAAGACGCAAGGGGCGACGCCCGAGGCCGTGGCCGGCCCATCGGTGGTGAATTCCCGCACGAGACCGAAGGCGGCCGGAGCGAACGCGTAGGCACCTTGTGCAATGCCGACGATGAGCGCCACGACACGCGGGACGTCCTCCTGGACGAACTCGGCCTGTGCGATGAGTGGCGGCAACGAGGTCGCGTTGCCGAAGCCTGCCCCGAACAAGACGATCCCGATCAACAGCAACGGGGCGTTCGTGCCGGCCGCCACGATGAACACGATCGAGCCGGCGAGCTGCGCGGCGTAGCCGGCGCACGCCACCAGCCGACGGTCGGTGCCCAACGGCATGAGCCAGCCAAGCAGCGTACGGCCGGCGATGGCCATGGCGGTGACCAATCCCATCGCCAAGCCGGCTTTCTGCGCGCCCAGGGCAGGCACCATGAGCGAGAAAAGATGCGCGGTCAGCCCGATCTGCGCGAACAGCCCCAGCGCCATGCCGGCAGACAATGTCAGGAACTTGCGGTCGCTCCAAAGCAGCGATCCAGGCAGTGGCTTCGCAGTCGATGATGTGATCGAGACTGCCGGCATGTCCTCCGCATCGTTGTCCGGTGCCAGTCCCATCTGTTGTGGGGTCCGAGAAAATAGCAGGTCGGCAAGAACCCACACGGTGAGGGCCATGACGAGGCCGACCGTTGCTGCTGCAATTGGAAATCCCAGCGCGTCGATCGCAGCCACCCATAGCGGCGAGAAAATCACGCCACCGACGCTGCCGCCATTGTAGGCCATCGCCAGCGCCGCCGGACGGGTCCGTACGAACCACGGCGAGACGATCGCGTTGATGGCGGCAGCGCTCATCGCACCCCAGCCCGCGCCGCTGAACAGGGAAGCAACGAAGAGCTGCCAAGGCGTCGTCGCCGTAGCCCAACCGAGAATACCGGCAGCCAGGCAAAAAGCGCCAACTTTGGTCACCGTGGACGCGCCAAAGCGCCGATAGAGCGCGGGCAGATTGGCGCCCGCCACTGCGCCGATCAGGAAGTGAACGGTGACGGCCGTCGAGATAAGGGTCAGCGGCCATCCTCGCGCTTCGCGGACAACGCTCAAAAAGACCGGCGGCCCGTAGAATCCGATACCCCAGCCGAACACCGCGAGAACGAAGGCGCCGCCGACCACCCGCCAGCCATGGAACGTGATCGATCGTCTCCGTGCGCCCACCTTGTGTCTCGACCCCAAAGCTTGCCGGAGCCATTCGCGCGACTGACGTTGTCGTTCGGCGTCGATGCCGGCACGCTCGTGCGCATCGAACGTGTCGCGGCCTGCGGCGGCCATGCGAGCCGGGTCCGAGCTTTTGCCGCTCGGCCGGTGCGCAACGGCGAGCGTCGCCTCACCGCATCCCGGCATTCTGCCTGGGCGACGGCGGCAAATGTTTCGGTCGCGACCGAAGCATGGTCGGGGGGTGGCCGCGGGGGCGCACCTGCTCAGCTCGCGCTGGCGAAGCGGTTAGCTCGTCGTCAAGGCCTCTGAGGCGAGCTCCTGTGGAATTGCCTTCGGATCCACCTTGGACATCGCAATCGCGGATTCCATGACCAGGGAAAGCGAGATGCGCGCCTCGAGCGTGTCCTTCGCCATGAGAATGAACTGCCGGGCCACCAGCGCGGTCACCAGCGGCCAATGCTCCTCCGTCACGCTCATGCCATGCAAGGGCAGGCTTTTGAGGCCTCTCAGGAGCACGTCGTCGGCATTGCTCAACAGCGCCTTGGCGCCCGGCCAGAAGCCTTCGAGCGCTATGCGCGGCGTGAGGTGAAAAGGATGTTTCCTGGGCGCGCGCGGAATGCCGAAGCTCGGCGTCCCGACCGTTCGCGCGACGTGCCGGAACATCTCGCATTCATCGGGCATGTCCCGTTGCGCCATGCCGGCCTCCAGCGCCGCTGCCGCGATGTATCCCCACAGCGGGTATTTGCTTTCACCGGCCTGGCGGACCAGGTAGCCGTTGATGCGATCGCCGAAGTAGTACGTCTCGCCGCCGGCCTCGGCTATCGCTAGGGCGTCCTTTGGTACCGGCGTGCTGGGCGGACCGAGCGAGCGAAGGGCGGCATTCTGCGCGGCAAAGCCGGCCAGCGCGCCGATCGTGACCATCAGCGTTTCGGCATGGACGCCGCGCTCGCCGGTCAGCCATTTGAGGAGCGAATCGCGCAGGCTCCCGATCGTCAGATTGGCGATGATCTCGCGATCCGCGTCCCCCTCCCACGGCAAGTTGGGCGCCTCGAGTCGTGGGCCCGCCCCGCGCCCGTTCTGTTCTGCCATTGCTCCTGCCATCGCCGTTTTCGTGACCAAGCGCGATCGTGCCAACTCAATGGAATTGTCAAGATCGTTGTCCTTGGACGCCGAGCACCCGTGTTTTGGTTCAATATGAGGCGCCCCGGATTTCAACCCTTTTGAGCCGCCTGCTCCAGGCGATGCGGACGCCGATCAAAGTTATCGCCCCGCACCCTTGACATGCGGGGCCGCCACCGGCGGCCCGGTCAATTGCTGTTGTCGGGGACATCTGAGCAAGCGGCGCGGGATGTGAGGCGGCATCATGTGCCCGGGCTGACACGGCAGCGCCACCGCCGCGAACGATCCTTACCGCGCAGATCGCCAGAATTTTTTTAGTGCTCGGACGGGTGGTTCGCGGTCCCCCGCCCCGGGGTTCCCGAGCGAGGCCCGGCCTATGCGGCGGCTTTTGGTTTCGCCGTGAGCTGCACGCCAAGGGCAGCGAGAACGCGAACGATCGTCTCGAATTCAGGCTTCGTGTCGCCGCTCAGCGCACGGTAGAGGTTCTCACGGGAGACGCCGGCGTCACGGGCGATCTCGGACATCCCGCGCGCGCGCGCCGCGGTGCCGATTGCCTGTGCAATGAAGGCGGCGTCGTTCGTTTCCAGCGCATCGCTGAGATACTCGGCGAGCCCCTCGGGGCTGTCGAGATACTCCGCCGAATCGTAGGGTCGGGTTCGCGCCATCGATCAATCCTCCAATTCGCTCGCGAGCTCCTTTGCGGTGCGGATGTCGTTCACCTGGCCCGACTTGTCGCCCCCGCAGAGCAGGATGACCAAGGCCTTGCCACGCTGGACGTAGTACACGCGATATCCGGGCCCGTAGTGAATGCGCAGCTCGCTCACTCCTTCGCCAACCGGCGCGACGTCGCCAGCATTGCCGGCCATCAGCCGATCGATCCGGGCGGCAATCTTGGCCCTGGCTCGATTGTCGACCAGGCTTCGCAGCCACGCCGAAAACGTTTCGGTCTGGCGCACCTCTATCATACGTCAATGTAGCGTAAACGCTACAACTCTGCAAGGTGGCCGCGCCACCGAATTTTCGCCCTCAACGCGTGCGCCTTGGCAGTGCCTTGACAAAACGAGGTTGACGCGTGCTGGGCTGCGGCCATGTCGTGCGAGAAAACCATTGCAGCGGCACCAGATTCCGATTCGTCATGCCCGGCCTTGTGCCGGACACCCACTTCTTTTTTTTTGGCGGTGCCGCACGCAGGACGTGGATGGCCGCGGAGCCCGGAGCGCTCGCGTGGATCAGATCCTACTCGGGGCCAATGCGGACCGTCGGCCGGAACGCATTGTCGCGCGCGGATAAATCAAGCAGTCGCATACTCGCGCCTGATTGCATTGAGGAAGGTCGTCATCTCGGCTGGTGACTTCACGTGATGAACCCGCTTCGAAGCCGCCGCATCGGCGACAAGCTGCCGGTACCTGGGCGTCAGTCGGCGATGGCAAAGCCAAACCACCTTGTAGCTGTTCATAGTGCTGCGCCACAGCGGACTGTTTTCCGGCCAGCCCTCCGGAGCTGACGAACAGACCTTTGAGCAGGCGCTTTGTCACCCACCAGTCGTGCGTGATGACAGGCAGATCAACGTAGACCAGCGTGTCGGCCTTGGAGAACCGCTCCCAGGCAGAAGCAACGCAGCCAAAGCCGTCGATGATCCACTCGTCCCGGCGCAGCAGGTCCGCATGCGCCTTCAAGTACTCTTCGTGCGGAACCTTGCCGCCACCGGCCCTGAACTGGATCATGTCCAGCGGGTACAACGGCAGCCGCGTCAGATCCGCCAAACGTCTGGCAAGTGTCGATTTTCCGCCGCCGGTGTTTCCGAATACCGCGACTCTTTTCATCTGCACTGCTTTGTCAACATGTCCCCCCACGCGCCCTCAGGGTCAAAATCGACAGCCGTCATGGGGAACGTAGGACCTCCGCTTTCGGGTGAAAGCGAGCGAAGGTCGTTTTCAGTCGGCAACGCCGTTCACGTTTGAGACCGGCGGCCATGTCGTCATTCAGGCCTCCAAGCTGGAGGCTCGAATCATCCGCTGGGCCGCTACGCCGCCGCCGCCTTCTGCTTCTGCGGCGCGAAGCGGCCGTAGAACGTGTCGCCCTTGGCGGCCATGTCGGTGATGAGCTTCGAGGGCTTGAAGCGCGCGCCGTACTTCTTCTGCAGCCGCTTGCAGAGCTCGACGAAATTCTTCGTCCCCATCATGTCGATGTAGGAGAGCGTGCCGCCCTTGAACGGCGCAAAGCCGAAGCCGAGGATCGAGCCGACGTCCGCCTCGCGCACGTCGGTCAGGCAGCCCTCCTCGAAGATGCGCGCGGTCTCCAGCGCCTGGATCGCCAGCAGCCGGTCCTTGATCTCCTGCACCAGCCCCGGGTTGGCGTCGATCTCGTCGGCGCTGAGCGTCTTGCCCTGCAGCTCGGCGAGACCCGGCCACAGCTTCTTCGGGCCCTTCTCGGGATAGTCGTAGAAGCCCTTGCGGTTCTTGCGCCCGAGCCGCCCGCGCTTCTCGACCATCTCGGACAACAGCTGCTTCTGCTGCGGGTCGATCGCCTTCTCGCCGAGATCGGCCTCGGTCGCCTGCAGGATCTTCCAGGAAGAGATCGAGCGCGACCTCGTCGTTGAGCGACAGCGGGCCGACCGGCATGCCGGCCATGCGCGCGACGTTCTCGATCATCGCGGCCGGGATGCCCTCGGTCAGCATCATGTGGCCTTCGCGCACATAGGTGCCGACCACGCGCGAGGTGTAGAAGCCGCGCGAATCGTTGACCACGATCGGCGTCTTCCTGATCGCGCGCACGTAGTCGAGCGCGGTCGCCAGCGCCTCGTCGCCGGTCTTCTTGCCCATGATGATCTCGACCAGCATCATCTTGTCGACCGGCGAGAAGAAATGGATGCCGATGAAATTCTTCGGCTCGCTTGTAGTCCTTGGCGAGCGAGGTGATCGGCAGCGTCGAGGTGTTGGAGCCGAAGATGACGTTGTCCGGCAGCACCGCGCCGGCCTTGGCGTAGGCCTCGGCCTTCACCTTGCGGTCCTCGAACACCGCCTCGATGACGAGATCGCAGCCCGCAAGCGCGCCGTAGTCGGCGGTCGCGCGGATGCGCGCCGAGCAGCGCGTCGCGGTCCTCGCTGCTTGGCGCGGCCGTGGTTGATCTGATCGGTGATCAGCTTCTGCGAATGCGCCTTGCCCTTGTCGGCGCTCTCCTGGTCGCGATCGATCAGCACCACGTCGATGCCGGCCTGCGCCGTCACGTAGGCGATGCCGGCGCCCATGAAGCCGGCGCCGATGATGCCGACCTTCTTCGGCGTCTTCGGCGGCACGTCGCGCGGGCCGGCGCGCGCCCTTGTTCAGTTCCTGCATCGACACGAACAGGCTGCGGATCATCGCGTGCGCCTCCGGCGAGCGCACGATCTTGGTGAACTAGCGCGCCTCGATCCGCAGCGCGAGGTCCATCGGCACCTGCAGGCCCTCGTACACCACCTGCATGATGGCGCGCGCGGCCGGATAGTTGTCGTAGGTCTCGCGCCGGTAGATCGCGTTCGCGGGCGGGAACGTCATCATGCCGGCCTTCGAATAGACCGGCCCGCCGGGCAGCTTGAAGCCCTTCTCGTCCCACGGCGCCACCGCCTTGCCGCCGCCCTTGATCCAGTCCTTGGCGGTCTTGATCAGCTCTTCCGGCGCGACCACGTTGTCGATCAGCTTCATCGCCTTGGCGCGGTCGAGGCGGAGCTGATCGCCCTTGAGCAGGAACTGCAGCGCGTCGGCCGGCGTCATCATGCGCGCGATGCGCTGCGTGCCGCCGGCGCCGGGGAACAGCCCGACCTTGATCTCGGGCAGGCCGACGCGCGTCTTCGGATTGTTGGTCGGCGACGCGATGATGGCAGGCGAGGCAGAGCTCGAAGCCGCCGCCGAGCGCGGTGCCGTTGATGGCCGCGACCCACGGCTTGCCGCTGGTCTCCAGCCGCCGGTAGATCAGCGGCAGCTTCTGGCACTCCTCGAACAGTTTCGCGAGTCGGCGGCTTCCTCGCCTTGCGCTCTGCGTCGATCTCGGCGAACGACCTGCCTGAAGCCTTCCAGCATGGTGAGGTCGGCGCCGGCGCAGAACGTGTCCTTGCCGGAGGTGACCACCGCGCCCTTGATGGCGGCGTCGGTCGCGACCTGCTCGACGATGGCGCGTCGAGCTCCTCCATCACCTTCTGTCGATGACGTTCATCGACCGGCCCGGGCTGTCCCAGGTGACGAGCGCGATGCCGTCGGCGTCGACGTCGACTTTGAAAGTTCTGATAGGTCATCGGGATGCTCCTTTGTTCGTTCGATCCTGTATCCCGGGCGCAGCGCAGCACAAAGTGATGCGCTGCAGACCGGGATCGTCCAAAGCGCGGTGTCGCGAGGTCCCGCATCTGCGGTGCATCACTGCGTGCTGCACCGCGTGCGGGACACGGAAAGTGCTCCTCATGCATACGGCTCGCCGGACCTGTGGGTGATCCGGGTGCCGCGCTCGTCCTTGTCGAAGATCAGATCCACGTCGGGATAGTCGGAGTGCTCGCGCGGCGACCGCGTGCCGATCTCGAGCAACACGGCGTCGCGGTCGGTGCGGTTGATCAGCTGATGGCCGTTGCGCACGCCGGCCTTCCAGGCCGCGGCGTCGCCGGCCCGCAGCACGGTCTCGCCGTCGTCCTCGACCAGCACCAGCTCGCCTTCGAGCATGTAGACCAGCTCGTCTTCGTTCTGCGTGCCAGTGCCGCAGCGAGGACGCGGCGCCGGGCTGCAGGCGTCGTGAGGTTGACGCCGAACTGCGTGAGCCCGACGGCGTCGCCGAGCCGCCTGCGCGCGCGGCCCTCCACCACCTCGCGGTACTGCTCCGGATAGGCGCTGGTGGCGTGCACCGGCAGCGTCGCGATCTCGATCTTGGGCATCAGCGTTTCCACTCTCCTCTCGCGCTCATCCCCGCGGAGAGGTCGGGGATGCGAGTAGCGCCGGCGGTGCGGCTCAACATGAACGCAGGCCGGCGATTACTCGCGACCCTTCCCGCATGCGCGGGAAGGGACAAGAATCACACCCGCTCGATGATCGTCGCGGTGCCCATGCCGCCGCCGATGCAGAGCGTCACCAGCGCGGTCGCAGAGCCCGCGCCGCTCCAGTTCGTCGAGCACGGTGCCGAGGATCATCGCGCCGGTGGCGCCGAGCGGATGGCCCATCGCGATGGCGCCGCCGTTGACGTTGATCTTGTCGTGCGGAATGTCGAACGCCTGCATGTAGCGCAGCACCACCGAGGCGAACGCCTCGTTGAGCTCGAACAGGTCGATGTCGTCGATCGTCATGCCGGCGCGCTTGAGCACCTTCCTGGTCACGTCGACCGGGCCGGTCAGCATCATCGCCGGCTCCGAGCCGATATTGGCGAACGCCTTGATCCTCGCGCGCGGCTTCAGGCCGGCGCCGCGCCCGGCCTCCTTGCTGCCGATCAGCACGGCGGCGGCGCCGTCGACGATGCCGGACGAATTGCCGGCATGGTGCACGTGGTTGACGGCCTCGACCTCCGGATGCGCCTGGATCGCGACCGCGTCGAAGCCGCCCATCTCGCCCATCTGCACGAACGAGGCGTTGAGCTGCGCCAGCGACTGCATGGTCGTGGTCGGCCGCATGTGCTCGTCCTTGGCGAGGATGGTGAGGCCGTTCACGTCCTTCACCGGCACCACCGAATTCTTGAAGCGGCCTTCGTCCCAGGCCGTGGCGGCGCGCTTCTGGCTCTCGACCGCATAGGCGTCGACGTCGTCGCGCGAGAAGCCGTAGCGCGTCGCGATCAGGTCGGCGCAGATGCCCTGCGGCATGAAGTAGGACTTGATCGCGATCTCGCGGATCCATCGGCCAGGCGCCGCCCGAGGCGCCCATGCCGACGCGGCTCATCGACTCGACGCCGCCGCCGATCGTCATGTCGTGCTGGCCGGACATGATCTCGGCCGCCGCGAAATTCACCGCGTCGAGCCCGGAGGCGCAGAAGCGCTGGATCTGCACGCCGGCGGTCTGGTCGCCGTAGTCGGCGTTGATGGCGGCGAAGCGCGCGATGTCGCTGCCGGCCTCGCCGACCGGATCGACGCAGCCGAGCACCACGTCGTCGACCAGCTTGGTGTCGAGCTTGTTGCGGTCGCGGATCGCTTCCAGCGTCTGGGTCGCGAGCTGCAGCGCCGTCACCTCGTGCAGCGAGCCGTCGGCCTTGCCGCGCCCGCGCGGGGTGCGGACGTGATCGTAGATGAATGCGTCGGTCATTCCTGCCTCCTGAAATCTCGTCTGCATCCCGTCGCCCCGGCGCATTGCGAGCGAGAAGGTCGAGTCGAAGCGTCATCCACGGTGACCGGCATCCATCGCTGCAGAATCGCGATTAGCTGGATTGCCGCTCACCCGCGCTACGCTGCGACCTCTCCCCGCGAATGGCGGGAGCGGTCTAGGATCACTACAAGCTCCTGGCGATCAGCACCTTCATGATCTCGTTGGTGCCGGCGTAGATGCGCTGCACGCGCGAGTCGCGATACATGCGCGAGATCGGATACTCGTCCATATAGCCATAGCCGCCGAACAGTTGCAGGCAGCGGTCGACGATTTTGTTCTGCAGGTCGGTCAGCCAGTACTTCGCCATCGAGGCCGTCACGGTGTCGAGCTGGCCCGCGAGGTGGCGCTCGACGCAATGGTCGTGGAACACCCGCCCGATCGTCGCCTCGGTCTTGCACTCGGCGAGCTCGAACTGGGTGTTCTGGAACTCGATGATGCGCCTTGCCGAAGGCCTTGCGCTCCTTGACGTAGTCGATGGTGAGCGCGCAGCGCCCGCTCGATCATGCCGATCGCGGCGGTCGCCGACGATCAGCCGCTCCTGCGGCAGTTCGGTCATCAGCTGGATGAAGCCCTGGCCTTCGTCGGCGCCGAGCAGGTTTTCGGCCGGCAGCTTCACGTCCTCGAAGAACAGTTCGGACGTGTCGGCCCAGTCCATGCCGAGCTTCTTGAGCTTGCGGCCGCGCCGGAAGCCCTGCGCGTCGTCGGTCTCGACCACCATCAGCGAGATGCCCTTGTGGCCGGCGTTCGGATCGGTCTTGGCCACCACCACGATCAGGTTGGCGTGCTGGCCGTTGGTGATGAAGGTCTTCGAGCCGTTGAGCACATAGCCGTTGCCGGACTTCTTCGCCGACGCCTTCACGCCCTGCAGGTCGGAGCCGGTGCCCGGCTCGGTCATCGCGATGGCGCCGACCAGCTCGCCGGTCGCCATGCTGCGGCAGCCAGCGCTTCTTCTGCTCCTCGGTGCCGTATGCGCAGGATGTAGGGCGCGACGATGCCGGAATGCAGCGGCGCGCCGATCTGGTCGAGGCCGGCGAGCGCGAACTCGCGGTTGATCACCGTCTCGTGCGCGAAGGTGCCGCCGGCGCCGCCGTATTCCTCCGGAATGCCGGCGCACAGCAGTCCGGCCTCGCCGAGCTTGTTCCAGGCCGCGCGGTCCATGATGCCGTGCTCGTGCCAGCGCTCGAGCTGCGGCACGAACTCGTTGGCGAGGAACCGCCGCGCCTGCTCCTCGAGCAGCACCAGGTCCTCGGTCATCCAGGCCGGGCGGGGAACGTTGAGGGCTTCCATGGCGTGCTCACGCGTGCTCGCGGTCGGGATGCTGATGGCTGACGATGGCGGCGATCGCCGACTTGCGCGCATCCAGTCCTCGGTGCGCTCGCGCCGGCAAGCGCGGCGATCGCGTCGCATCCACGACACCTTGCCTTCGATGCCGTACTGCTTCGTCGGGCCGCATCGCCTCTGGATCGTCGAGGCTTGCCATCGTGACGCTGATCGTTGCCGGTGCCTTGCGAGCCGATAGGTGAGCGGCGTGCCGCAGGCGGCTGCAGAACCCGCGCTCGCCGTTGTCCGAGCTCTTGAAGATCGCAGGCTCCCCGCGCGTCCAGCGCAGCTTCTCCAGCTTGCCGCCGGTGAGCGCCATGAACGGCTGGCCGGACGCCTTCTGGCACATGCGGCAATGGCAGACGCTCGCATATTGCGGGCGCTCGATCCATTCGTAGCGCACCGCGCCGCACTGGCAGCCGCCGGTCAATTTCGTTGCGTTCTATTCGGCCACGCGTCTCTCCTCAACGCCTCATCCTCAGGAGCGTCGCGTAGCGACGCGTCTCGAAGGATGTCTCCAGCGGTCTTCGACGGCACCGCGTGGAGCTTCGACGCTTACCTCGACTTCGAGCAGGCGTCGCAGGACGCCCTTCGAGCGGCGCAGCTCTGAGCTGCGCCATCCTGCCGAGCGCCAGGCGAGAGAAGCCATCTGGCACTCGTCTCGGCAGAATTCCAGGACGCACATCAAGCTCTAGAACGCCTCCGCCGGCAATTCCATCACGCTTCCCGCGCCGGCCTGGATGCGCGCCAGCTGCGCGCCGGTCTCCGGCAGCATGCGCTCCATGAAGAAGCGGCCGGTGACGAGCTTGGCCTTGAGCCGGTCGGCGGCGCCGTCGGCGCCCCGTTGGCGAGCTTGGCGCGCGCCGCCTTCGCCATCTGCGCCCACATGTAGCCGAGCGCGACCAGGCCGAAGAGGTGCATGTAGTCGGTCGCGCCGGCGCCGGCATTGTCGGGCTTGGCCATGGCGTTCTGCATGAACCACATGGTCGCCTGCTGCAGATGGCCGAGCGCCTGGCCGAGCGGCGCCACGTAGGGCTTCATCGCCTCGTCGCCGCCGTTCTCCTTCACGAAGCCGCCGACCTCGTCGAAGAACGCCATCACCGCGCGGCCGCCGTCGCGCGGCAGCTTGCGGCCGACGAGGTCGAGCGCCTGGATGCCGTTCGCGCCCTCGTAGATCATGGCGATGCGCGCATCGCGCACGAACTGCTCCATGCCGTGCTCGGCGATATAGCCGTGGCCGCCGAACATCTGCTGCGCCATCACGGTGTTGGCGAAGCCCTGGTCGGTGAGCACGCCCTTGAGCACCGGCGTCAGCAGGCCCATATGGTCGTCGGCGCTCTGCCGCGCTCTTCTCGTCGTCGGCGCGGTGCGCGACGTCGGCCTTGAGCGAGGTCCACACGACGAGCGCGCGCGCCGCCTCGTTGAAGGCGCGGATCGTCATCAGCGTGCGCCGCACGTCCGGGATGCACGATGATCGGATCGGCCGGCTTGTCGGGATATTTCGCGCCCGACGAGCGCGCGGCCCTGCAGCCGGTCCTTGGCGTAGGCGACGGCGTTCTGGTAGGCGACCTCGGACTGCGCGAGCCCCTGCACGGCGACGCCGAGCCGCGCCTCGTTCATCATCACGAACATGGCGTTGAGGCCGCGGTTGGCCTCGCCGATCAGCCAGCCGGTGCGCGTTGTCGTAGTTCATCACGCAGGTCGAGTTGCCGTGGATGCCCATCTTCTCCTCGATGGAGCCGCAGGAGACGCCGTTGCGCGCGCCGAGCGAGCCGTCGGCATTGGGCAGCAACTTCGGCACCACGAACAGCGAAATGCCGCGTCACGCCCTCCGGCGCGCCCTCGATGCGCGCCAGCACCAGGTGGACGATGTTGTCCGCCAGGTCGTGCTCGCCGGCCGAGATGAAGATCTTGGTGCCGGTGATCTTGTAGCTGCCGTCCGGCTGCGGCACCGCCTTGGTGCGCAGCAGGCCGAGATCGGTGCCGCAATGCGGCTCGGTCAGGTTCATGGTGCCGGTCCAGTCGCCGGTGCATCATCTTCGGCAGGATACGTCTGCCTTCTGCTCCGGCGCGGCATGCACGATCAGCGCCGCGATCGCGCCCTGCGTCAGGCCGCGGATACATCGCGAACGCCATGTTGGCCGAGCACTGGAACTCGTTGACGAGCGTGGTCATGGTCATCGGCAGGCCCTGGCCGCCGAACTCCGCCGGCGCCGAGATGCCGATCCAGCCGCCCTCGCGCAGTTGCGCGAAGGCCTCCTTGAAGCCGGTCGGCGTCGTCACGCGGCCGTCGTCATGGCGCGTGCAGCCTTCCAGTGTCGCCGACGCGGTTGAGCGGCTGCAGCACCTCCTCGCAGAGCTTCGCGGCCTCGCCGAGGATCGGCTTCGACCACGTCGGGCGAGGCATCGGAAAAGCCCGGCAGATTGTTGTAGCGCTCGCATGTGGAACACGTCGTTCAACAGGAACAGCACGTCGTCGACCGGAGCCTTGTAGATCGGCATCGTATCCTCCTCCGCGCGGCGCCTGGCGGACCGCCGCACCTGCTAGCCGGCTAACACGCGCTCGGCCGCGCTCGCGCGTTGCGAGCATGCCGTCGATCATCTTGCGCGCATGCGCCAGTTCGGCGACGGCGCGGTCGATCTCGCGCCTTCTGCCGTTGCAAGCCGCGCGATGCGCTCGTCGATCTTGCCGAGCGCCACCTTGAGCTGCGTCACCTGGCGGTCGCCGAGATCGTAGAGGTCGAGCATCTCGCGGATCTCCTCGAGCGAGAAGCCGACGCATCTTGCCCATCACGACGTATTTCAGCCGCGCGCGGTCGCGCCGGCTGTAGAGCGCTCCTGGCCGTCGCGCCGCGGGTTGAGCAGCCCCTTCTCCTCGTAGAAGCGCAAGGTGCGGGCGCTGACTGCGAACTCCTTGGCGAGATCGCGGATGGTGAAGAGATCCCGCGCATCGTCGTCGGCTTCCTGGCCGGACGCAGGTCCGGGCGGGGCCGCGCCGATACCTTCGATTTTGGGGGAGTGGCTGGCGTTCAAGGGACGTCCTTGTGCATGGTTGCCGCCATCAATATAGCGCAGTTTACGTAAACGTAAAGATCGACCTTACAAGCAACCCGGCGAATTTCTTGCCCCGCGCGGCCAGGGCGTCCTGAAGCACCTCGTCATTGCCGGGCTTGACCCGGCAATCCATCCTCTTCGCAACAGTCTTGCAAAGCAGATGGATGCGCGGGTCAAGCCCGCGCATGACGACTTAACATGAAGCCATCACGCTTTAGGGCGTCCGTGTCCCGAGGTGGCCGGGCCTGGCATTCGGCCAGGCTTTTTAACCGCTTGTTTACCCTAAGGGAGAAAAGTCGGTCCTGAGGACCAGAGGACCGAGCCCCAGCTATGTTGCGTCCACAAGGGCCCGGTCTTGCCGGGCGCTTGGCCCAGCTCCTCCCCGTCCGTCCCGAGCATGGTGGGCTGAGAGCATGGCATCAGACGCAACGTGGAATGTCAGAGGTCTCGCCCCGGAGGTGCGGGAGACCGCGCGCGAAGCTGCGCGGCGGTCCGGCCTCTCGATCGCCGATTGGCTGCAATCCGTCATCATCGACTCGGCCGCCGAGGAGGGGGTGACCCGCGGTCCGCGGCAACCCTCCGGGCCCGACGAAAGCCCGCGCGCGCGCCGTGCGCCGCGTGAGCGCGAGCCCGCGATCGGCGGTCAAGCAATTCAAGCGCTCGATGCCCGCCTGGACATGCTCTCCCACCAGCTCGAGCGCCTGGGGCGGACCGGAGCTCAGGCTGTGCCTCCCTCGTTCGCGACCTCGGCCCCGGCCGAGCCGGCTGCGACCGCGGGAGGCCCCGCCGACAACCCCGAACTGAGGGCCGCGTTGCGCGCGATCGAAACACGCCTCGCCGAGCTCGGCCGGGAGGCGACCACGCGCGCCCAGGAGCCCTCGCGACAGGTCGCGAATGCGCTGGCGCAGCTCGACCAGCGGCTCGACCAGCTGGCCGCCGACGGCCGTTCGGCGTCCAGCGAACTCGAAACGCGGATCGCCGCGGTCGATCGCGCGCTTGCTGCGCTCAATCGGCAGAATGAGGCTGCCACGCGCCGCCCGTTGCCTGCGGACTGGTCCGCATCCCATGCGCGAGCGGGGTATGCGGGCGCGCGTCACGCGCAACCGACGATGCCGGCGCCTGAGACGGCGGCGGCGCATCCGTTGTCGGCCGCGGCCAGCGATCCCGAAGACTCGCCCCGACCGACGCTCACGATTGCGCGCGCCGCCGTACCGGTGGACGCGCCGCAACCGCCAAGCGAGCGCCAGGCTGCGTCGGCCCCGTCGGAAACCCGGTCGTTCGGCCTCGATGACGCGGTGGCGGAGATCGCTGCCCGCCAGCAGGCCCTCGAGATGGAGGATGATGCTCGACCGGATCTCGACCGGCAATTCGCGCTGCTGTCGCGGCGGCTCGGCGCCGCGCCGCACCGCCCGGAAATTGAGAACGAGCACCTGTCGAACCTTCAGCACCAGCTTCGGCAACTGACCGATCAGCTGGAGACGCTGCGCGGTCCGGGTGGCTTCCAGGAGGCCCTTGCCGTCCTCCGGAGCGAGCTCGCCGATGTCGGCCGCAAGCTGACGGAAGCCGCGCCGCGCCGGGCGCTCCAGGCGCTCGAAGCCGAAGTGCACGCACTTGCCGACCGCGTCGACGTCCGCCGCCACCACGGCGGCGATGCCGCGACCCTCGCCAATATCGAGCGCGCCCTTGATGAGGTGCGCGACGCCCTGCACCAACTGGCTCCCGCCGAGAGCCTTGCGGCATTTCGCGAGGACGTGCGGGCGCTCGACCGCAAGATCGACGCGATGGCGGCTGGCGGATCGGATGCTACCGCGCTGCGGCATCTCGAAAATGCCGTCGCGGAGCTGCGCGAGATCGCATCGCGGGCCGCCTCCGGCGACGCGCTGATCGCGCTGGCCGAGGAAGTGCAGACGCTCGGCGACAAGATCGATCGCATCGTCATGCCTCTCGCGTCCGGCGCCGACGCGCCGGGGAGCCTTGATCGGCGTTTTGCGCAGCTCGCCGCGTCGCTCGAGGCGCGCATGGCGGGGGCCGCGCCCTCCGACACCGGAAATCTGGTCGCGGTCGTCGCGACGCTGGCCGACAAGATCGAACGCATGGAGTTTGCGCGCGGCACCTCGCCCGCGCTCGATCAGATTGCCGCCCAGCTCGGGCGGCTGACCGAGAAGCTGGAGGCTTCGGGAGCACGCCTCTCCCATCTCGACACGATCGAGCGCGCGCTAGCGGAGCTGTTTGACCAGCTCGAAGGCTTGCACGCGAGCGCGGTCACCGCGGCTCAGAACGCCGCCAAGGATAGGCTCGAAGGTTCCGGCGCGTCCGCCGGCCGGACTTTCGAGCTCGAGGGCCTCAAGCACGATGTCGGCGCGCTGCGCCAGAACCAAGTGCAGAACGATCGCCGCACCCAGGACACGCTCGAAGCCGTCCACGATACGCTCGAGCGGCTGGTCGAGCGGCTCGCCATGGTCGAGACCGACATGCGCGGCGCGGCGCGCACGAGCCCGGCAAATTTGCCGGCCACAAGAGCGCTTGAGCTACCGCCGTATAGCCCCGGCCCTGCTCCGCAGCCCGAAGCGCACCGCCCCGCGGCGGCCGCCATGCCGGCGGTGGCGATCATGCCGCAAGAGCGGTGGCCGATCGATCCGACGCTGCCTGCCGACCACCCGCTGGAGCCCGGCACCGCCACCCAGCGCACGCGTCCCGCGGGGGCACCCACCTCGCCGGCCGAACGTATCGCCGCCTCGGAAGCTGCGCTCGTCGGTGCCAAGCCGGCGACGGAAGCGGACGGCAAGGCGAATTTCATCGCCGCCGCACGGCGCGCGGCTCAGGCTGCCGCCACCATGGCGCCGCCGTCCGCAGGAACCGCTTCGGAACAGGGCAAGTCGAGCGTCTCGACGTTCAGCGCGATCGCGCAGAAGCTGACCCGGCGCCGGCCGGTGATCCTGGGCGTCGCGATCCTGCTGATCGCCGGCACGCTCCATCTCGTCCTCAACGTGCTCGGCACAAGCGAGGCGACGCGTCCTGGCGCCCAGCGGGCCGCTCCGGCTTCCGAAGCGGCCAAGATCGGCAGCCTGCCGGCCAAGCCGACATCGGGGAGCACGAGCATCGTGCCCCCGACGAGCTCCAGCAGCCTGCCTGCGCTCGGAATCCTCGCCACTCCGCCGCGCTCGGCTCCGCCGGCTCTGGCCGAACGCGAACCAACGCCCGACCCGAGCCTCTTGGCACCGCGCGAAGCCGGTCTCCCGCCGGCCGGCGGTGCGACGCCGGCATCCGAACCGCGGGACGCGGCAACGACCCGCGGACAGGATGCCAACGCCGTAACGACCGTAAGCCCGCTGACGATCGCGTCGATCAAGCTTCCGGCCGGAGAGGTCACCGGGTCCACCGGCCGCGCGCCGGGGTTCTCGCTCGCGAACAGTGCCCCGATGCCGAGCACCGTCGGCACGGCGACCGCGACCGCACCCGACCGACTGCCCGCCGCGCTCAGCCCCGGCCTGCGGACGGCGGCCCTCTCCGGCAACCCGGCGGCGGAGTACGAGATCGCACTCCGCTACGCCGAGGGCCGCGGCATCCCGGTCAATCTCGAGGACGCAGCCCACTGGTTCGAGCGCGCCGCCGATCGCGGCATGGCGCCGGCGCAGTACCGGCTCGGCAGCCTTTACGAGAAGGGCCAAGGGGTCAAAAAGGACATCGAGAAGGCGCGCCGGCTGTACATGAGCGCGGCCGACAAGGGCAACGCCAAGGCGATGCACAACCTCGCGGTGCTCAACGCCGAAGGCGCCGACGGCAAACCGGATTTCAAAATTGCGGCCCATTGGTTCCGCAAGGCCGCCGACCGCGGCGTGGCCGACAGCCAATACAATCTCGCCATCCTGCATGCCCGCGGCCTCGGCGTGGATCAGAACCTCGCCGAGTCGTACAAATGGTTCGCCCTGGCGGCGCAGCAGGGCGATCAGGACGCCGGCAAGAAGCGCGACGACGTCGCCAGCCGGCTGGATCAGCAAGCCCTGGTGGCCGCGCGCCTGGCGGTGCAGACCTTCACGGCGGCGCCGCAACCCGAAGAGGCGACGACCGTGAAACCGCCGGCAGGCGGATGGGACGTCGCCGCGCCCGCGACGCCGGCCAAGCCCAAGAGCGCCTTCCCGTCACGCAGGTCCGGATCGTCATGATGCGCGTCCGAACTTCGCGCGACAAGCGGCCGTTGCATCGGCCGGCGGTCTCCGGTGTTATTCCAGCAGCATTGGATGATGACGCATCCACCCGTCATGGCCGGGCTTGTCCCGGCCATCCACGTCTTCCTTGCGACGGTTCTGTTGAAAGCAAGTCGTGGATGCCCGGCACAAGGCCGGGCATGACGAGCGTGTTAATGCAAAAGGTCGAATTGCCTTGATTGGGCCGTATATGCCCATGCAAAAGGTGATTGGACCCTTCGAGCAAGCCCTGGACCGCGCGGTTTCCCGCGCGCGGCCGGGTAGATTTTTTCGAACGGCCGCGTGGCCACCGCCCCGCAGCTACCGGCGGACAATGCCGTGCAGATCTACCTTCCCATCGCGGACGTGCCGGTCAACGTCTTCCTCATCCTCGGGATGGGAATTGCCATCGGCTTCCTCTCCGGCATGTTCGGCATCGGCGGCGGCTTCCTGCTCACCCCGCTCCTGATCTTCGTCGGCATTGCGCCGGCGGTGGCGGTCGCGACCGTCTCCAGCCATATCGCCGCCTCGTCGTTCTCGGGCGTGCTCGCATACTGGCGGCGCAAGGCGCTCGACCTCACGCTCGCAAGCATGCTGCTGGTGGGCGGCCTGATCGGAACGGTCGGCGGCGTGTGGCTGATCTCGGTGCTGCGCCGCATCGGCCAGCTCGATCTCGCCATCGGCCTTGCCTACGTGACGCTGCTCGGCATCGTCGGCGTGCTGATGATCACCGAAAGCGCGCGCGCGATCGTGCGCGCCCGGCAGGGTCAATCTCCCATCCTGCGCCGGCCCGGCAGCCATGCCTGGTTTCACGGATTGCCGCTCAAGCTGCGGTTCAAGCAGTCGAAGATCTACGTCTCCGTCATTCCGGTCTGGACCATCGGATTCGTGATCGGTTTCCTTGGCGCGATGATGGGCATCGGGGGCGGCTTCCTTCTGGTCCCGGCTTTGATCTACCTCTTGCGGGTGCCGACCAACGTGGTGATCGGAACCTCGATGGTGATGACGCTCGTCACCATGGTGGCCGCGACCGTGCTGCACGCCGCGACCAACATTTCGGTCGATGCGGTGCTGGCGCTGATCCTCATGATCGGCGGCGTCATGGGCGCGCAGTTCGGCGCGCGCGCCGGCCAGCGCATCCGCAGCGAGCAGCTCCGCCTGCTGCTCGGGCTGCTGGTGCTCGCGGTGGGCGTGCGCTTTGCCTTCGATCTCGTGCTGCCGCCCGGCGATCTGTTCCTGCTGCAGCCGCTCGAGGGGTCGCGATGAGCCGGGGCAAGCCCGCTGCCGCGCTCCTCGCCGCCGTGCTCTGGCTCTTCGCCGGCGGCACGGCGCTCGCCGAGCGGCTGGTGATCTCGCTCTCCACGCACCGGGTGCTGATCAATCAGAATTTCACCGGCGTCGAGCTCACCCTGTTCGGGACCGTCGAGCAGGACGCGGCGGCGGTCGGACGTCCAGGCGGCGGCTACACCGTGGTCGTCACCGTCATCGGCCCGCGCGAGTCGGTGGTGACCTGGCGCAAGGCGCGCGTGCTGGGGATCTGGGCCAATGCCCAGTCCAAAACCTTCGTCAACGCGCCGAGCTACCTGGCAGTGCTGAGCAATCGGCCGATCGACGCCATTGCGGGCCCCGACATCTTGCGCCGGTTCCAGATCGGGCTCGCGCAGTTCCCACTGATGGAGCGCGCGGGCGCGGCCGCAGCGGCGCCCGACGATCCGTTCCGGGCGGCATTCGTGCGGCTCAAGCGCGAGCACGACCTCTATCGCGAGCAGCCGAACGCGCTGACGTTCCTGACGCCGAACCTGTTCCGCGCCGCCATCCCGCTGCCGGCCAACGTGCCGATCGGCGAATACGAGGTCGAGGTGAAGCTTTTCGTCGAGGGCGCGTTGCTGGCCCGCGACACCACCGCGTTCGAGATCATCAAGGCCGGCTTCGAGCAGTTCGTCGCAGCGGCCGCGCACGAGCGCAGCATCTTGTACGGCCTCGTCACCGCCATGCTGGCGCTCCTGACCGGCTGGCTCGGATCGGTGGTGTTCCGGCGGGATTGAGACGGCGTGGCGGCATTGTCGGAAAGCGCGCGCCTTCAATGAAGCGCCGGGCTTCATTGCCGCGGATAACTTGGTCTACGTTCGAATCCTAGTCCCCCCAGCCACATAATTTACTTTTGAAAACAGGTGCTTAGCAGAAACAGCTCCTCGCGGATTCAGCTGCCACTTTGAGGAAGTTGACGTTTTCGGTTCGAAGCCTGGTCGGGCAATGCCCGCCTGAAGCACGAACGCGAGGGCACTGGCTCAGGGCTGCTTTCCAGCGAAGTACGGACTGAAGCCTACCATCGGTGTTACGGACCAATTCTTGACATTCGCGAATGACCCACGATCACGGCTGTGGGCTTCGTGGATGTGTCGATTGCGAACTACCTCCAGCTGGCAATAGAGCGCGACGGCGAGATGGTGTCCGCCGCGACATCGCCTGCAAGGCTGTCGAGGTCGTACTGAGCGGGCATCACTTCGTGCCCCTCTGCCTGCAGCCTCGGGATCACCTTGCTGAAGCATGAGCCGTCAGCCCAAATTCCGTGCATGAATACGATGCTCGGTTTGGCTTGCGTGGACATAATGAGTTTCTCTGTGGCGAACGATTTGGCGGTTCTGGCCGTAGCCATTACCAGCATGCGATGCCCCCGCGCATGTCAGCCCGGGAAACGATCGCCGAACATCGGGAGACCACTAAGGGATTCCGCTTGGGTCGCCTCGTCCTGCAGAACGTCCCAGTGCTCGGCGAGCCTGCCGTCTTCGAAGCGCACGACGTCGGCGGCGATCCAGGACGCGGGACGACCGTGGCCCGAAAATCGCCCATGGGCGATCACGTAATCCCCTTCGGCGAGGATCACGTGATTTTCGTAGCGGAGTGTGTCGGGAAGGCCGCGAACAAGATTGAACAAGCCATCGCGGCCTGGCGGAATATGAGCGCTATGTTGGATGTATCGGTCCGACCAGAAGCGCTCCGCGGCGACATAGTCGCGTTTGTTGAACAGCGTATCGAAGGCTTTGAGCACGAGCGCCTTGTTCTGTTCGGGCGACGTGGTGGTCATGTCGTTCTCCATGAGGAAAGAGTTCAGCCTCCAGGCCGTCGCCGCGTACCATGGCTTGTGTGCCAGCCCGCCAAATGCCACGCGTGCCTCAGTGTCTGTCCGAGAACATATTGAATCCGATAAATCGTTTGTGATTCAAGAGTGGTGGCCTGATTCGAGGAGGGGTCACCGATGTGGACGGCGACGAACCGCAGGCGATACGACCGCAGCGCATTGCGATATCCGAGCGATCTGACCGACGACGAGTGGGGCGCTCGTTGCGCCGTTGATCCCGCCGGCCAGGCGCGGCGGCAACAAGCGCCACGTCGACGTGCGCGAAGTGATGAACGGGGTCATGTATGTTCTGAGCACGGGATGCCAGTGGCGGGCGATCCCGAAAGACCTTCCGCCGCGCAGCACGGTGCTCGACTATCTCGATTTGTGGAGCTACGACGGCACGCTCGATCGCATCCATCACGCGCTGTATGTGGCGTGCCGCGAGCAAGGCGAACGCGAAGCCAGCCCCACCGCCGCCATCATCGATAGCCAGAGCGTGAAAAGCGCTGAAAAAGGGGGGCCTGGATCGATCCGCATGGCTATGATGCGGGCAAGAAGATCAAGGGCAAGAAGCGCCATGTTCTCGTAGATACGCTGGGTCTGCTGTTGCACGCGATCGTTCATCCCGCCGACCTCCAAGACCGCGACGGCGGCATCCTGCTTCTTGCCACTCTGTTCGGGATGCATCCGTTCTTGAAAAGGCTGTTTGCCGACGGCGGCTATCAGGGGCCGGAATTCCAAAAGGCGCTCGCGAAAATCATGCCGCAGCTCGAAACTGAAATCGTCAAGCGCGCCGATCACGGCAAAGGATTCGTGGTGCTCCCACGCCGGTGGGTCGTCGAACGCACCATTGCTTGGCTCAATCGTTGCCGAAGGCTCGCCAAAGATTGGGAGAGCCTCAATCGCAAGGGGCTCGCATTCTTGCGCCTCGCATCAATCCGCCTCATGCTCCGAAAACTTTGTAATCCAACTTGATGTTCCCGGACAAACTCTCAAGGGCTTTGCAACCTCTTCAGGTTTCGAGAGCGTCGCGCCCGCCCTACTTCGCGCGAAGCTGCCCGAGTACGCTCAACCAATTCTCCAAATGGAAGGTTTTCGCGATCTTCCCTTCGCGGATCGTCTGGATGTCGATTGCCATCATACGGAAGCTCCTGCCCGTGTGTGGGACGCCGAACAGCTCGCCGGCCGGGGTGCCCGTGACCTCGCCGCGTACGACCACCCGATCGCCGGCGACGAGCACTTCCTTGATGTCGAACTTCATGTCGGGAATTGAGTTCGAGAAGTTCGACACGACCTTGATGGATGTGTCGCGCCCCCAACACTCGCCCGGCAGGTATCCTGAGCAGGACTCGTAGTCCGCGGTCAGCACCTGTTCCTGGATCGCCTTGACGTCACCGCGCGTCGCAACGTTGAAAAGGCCGTACCAGGGACCGATGATCTCGCGCGCCTTTGGCTCGGAGAGCCCCTGCGCGGCGGCCGGCGCAATGGCGGCGAGCATCGCGGCCACGACAGCAAAACAAGCGGGCTTGGACATTGGACCCCATCCCATTGATGCGCTTCCAAGTATGATGACCGACATAGTATGACGGTCGACATACTGACTGGCAAGTGTTATCCGGTGTTCATGGCTAAGTACTCAGATTCCAAGGAGAAAACCCTGCTCGCCGCAGCGAAGCTGTTCTGCCGGCAGGGCTATCACGGCACGGCATTGCAAGACATTTTGGCGGCGAGCGGCGCGCCGCGCGGCTCGCTCTATTTCCATTTCCCGCGCGGGAAGGAAGAGATCGCGGAGGGCGCCGTTGCGATTGGAGAAAAGGCCGTCCGCGGATTCATCGCGCACGTCGCCGGGACCTCGCGGAGCGCCGAGGCCTTCGTGATCAATCTCGCGCGCGGCATGGCGGCGAACCTCGAAGCGTCGGACTTCCGTGAAGGCTGCCCGCTCGCGACCACCGCGCTCGAGATTGCCACCGACTCGGATGCGATCGGCAAGGCGACGCGCGAGGCTTTTGCGGCTTGGGAGCGCGAGATCGCGCAAGCATTGGTGCGTTTTGGCGTCGACGGGAAGCAGGCCGCCGCTGCCGCGACCGCCATTCTCAGCCAAGTCGAAGGCGCGCTTTTGCTCGCCCGAACCTACCGCAGCCTTGAGCCGATGCGCCGTGCCGAAGAGGCGTTGCGGTTGCTGGTCAAATCGAACCGCGGGCGACGCAGCGGGCAGTCCCGGCGAGATTGATCAGACGAGCGGGGCTTCGCCGTGGCGGAATGGTAGAGTTTCAGTTCATTCGACATAAGGCAGCTTCATCTTCCTTTCCCGCGGCACGATGGTTGCTGGCAGTAGCCGTCGGCTCTACAAATCTTGCCGTCCGACCCCTGTGACTCACCTGTTTGCCTCACGCTGGAAAGCGGTCGCCGAACACGGGCAATCCGCTCTTCGATTCAGCTTGGATCACCTCGTCCTGGAGCGCTGGCTAGATGTGTTTGTCGGACCAGAAGAAGGCTGCCGCGTCGTAGTCACGTTTGTTGAACAGCGTGTCGAACTTCGAGCACGATTGCCTTGTTTTGCTCCGGTGTGGTCCTGATCATGTGTTGTCCTCACTTTTCGACGGAACAGCGACGCGAAATGAGCCGGCGCGCGTCATCGCGACCAAAGCGACGGTGATCAGGCTGAACAGAATGATCACGCCCGCGCCGAGATCGACGGCGAAACCGAGCCCTCGCGCGGTCGCCACCGCGCCGAGAAGGAGCGAGACCGCGCCAAGCGACACATAAGCCAGCAAATAGATTGTCGAGAGCACGCCGCCGCGGTGCTCGGCTGGCGCCGCGCTGTTAATCGTCTCCAGGCCACCGAAAACCAGCAGGCTGTATCCTGCGCCGGAGATCGCCGTGGCGGCGAGGAAAACCGGCAGGTGATGGCCGGCGACCGCCACAGCCAGCAGCGCCATGCCTGCGGCAGATGCGGCGGCGCCACCGATCATCGCCGTCCGAGGTTTCAGAGTCCGGGCGCCGATCCCGACCATGGCCGAGGCGATCGCGAATAGCGAGAGAGCGGCGCCGTTCACGAGCGTGTTGGGCGATCCAACGAGATCGCGGGCAACTTGACTTCCGAGCGACAGGATCAGTACGCCATGTGTGTACGCGCAGGTTACCGCCGCGACCGCGACCGCGAATGCGATGCGCAAGTGGCTTGGTATGAAGGGGGTTTTGGGACGCCAGCGGCCGTGGGCCTCGCTACCAGTACGGCGCGGCAGGAACCATGCTGCTGTAAGCAGGCTGGCCAAGACTGCGAACAGTGCCCAAAAGTTCAGTCGCGTGGGCAGCGGAGCATATTGAATGAGCGCACCGCCGAGGAGCAGAGCCGCTGCGAAACCGAAGGCTTGGGCGGCGGTTGTGATCGTGGCGGCGCGCTTCGCCGCTCCTTGTCCGCTGAATTCAACCATCGCGGCGGTCGAAGCGCCCGCGGTGAGACCGACGCCGACGCCCATGAAAGCGCGCCCCGCAAACAGCCAGAGCACATCGGGCGCGACGGCGAAGAGCAGGGTGCCAACGAGCGAAGCGCCGACACCCCACAAGATTGCGGTGCGACGGCCGACATAATCGGACACATCGCCGAAGCCGACCAGAACGGCGGCTACGACAATGGGATAGATGGCGAAGACCGCGGTCGTAACGGTGTGAGTGAGATGCCACTCCTCGGCGAATAGCGGGTAGGTCATCGACGGGGAAGCGCTGGTCCAGAAGGTGTGCGCGACCACGCCCGCCGCAACCCAGAAGCTCGCGCGTTGCCCAAGCTCGTACGGCGCGGAGGTCCGCCGATTGCAGGAGCCGCGCCGGTGAGGATGGCAAGCGGCTGGCGATAGAAGGCGGCCTTTATTCATCGCTTGCTCGCGGCGCTTTCGGTCTTCGAATCTCAGAGCTTCGAGCCGCCATCGACGCGGATCGTATCGCCGGTGATCCAACGCGCGTCTTGCGAGGCGAGGAACGCCACAACCGAGCCGACATCATCGGGCTGGCCGATCCGCTTGATCGCCTGCATGCCGAGAACGGAAGTCTTGCCCTCGTCGGTCTTGACGAGGTTCGACATGTCGGTGTCGATCACGCCCGGCGCGACCGCGTTCACGCGGATGCCGCGCGGCCCGAGCGCCGCCGCGAAGTGTTTCACCAGCGTGTCGATGGCGCCCTTCGTGGCCGCGTAGGCCGACAGGGTGCCGACGGCGGCATGCGCCCCGAGGGAAGAGACGAGTACCACGCTGCTGCCCTCGCCGAGTACGGGAAGCAACTGCTGCACCAGGAAATACGGCGCGCGGACATTGACCGCGAAGAGCTTGTCGAAATCCTTGACCGTGATTTCCTCGATGGTCGCAGCTTTCGAGATTCCGGCATTGGCGACAAGGATGTCCAGGCGATCTCCGACGATGCTGCGTGCCTGCCTGGCAAGCTTGCAGGCGCCATCCGCGGTGGCGAGGTCCGTCGCTATGGCATCCGCGCGGCCACCGGCTTTGCGTATCTCCGCGACAACGCTGTCGGCTTCCGTCGCGCCGCGGCCGTAATGCACGAGAACCTGGGCGCCGGCGGCAGCGAGCGCGAGTGCGCTCGCACGTCCCATGCCGCGGGAAGCGCCGGTGACGAGAGCGGTTTTGCCGGAGAGGTTAGACATGATCGTCGTCCTTGTTGTTGCTGCGGCGCATAACGTGACCGCTTGGATCCTCATGCGCCTCGGCGCTCGTCCGCCGACAGGAACATCGAGACATGACGAACGAAGAGTTCGGGATACTGGTACTGCGAGCCGTGATTGGAATCGGGGTAGATGATTAGCTGCGCATTCGGGATGTTCTGCTGCATGATGAAGGAGTTGATCGTGGGCATGATCACGTCGTTACTGCCGTTCACGACGAGCGTTGGCTGCTTGATCGTCTTCAGATAGCCGTAGGACCCCTCTTGCTGGACGCCCCATTTGTCCATCGCTTCAATCTGGGCGGGCGAAACCTTGTCGTTCACCTCGGGATCGCGCCCCTCCTGACGAAGATGCTTGCGCTTGAGAAACTCCCCTCCCGCCGCCTGGCCCGCCTCGGACGGACTGAAGAGGACCGCGAGCCAGAGATGCTCGGGCGGATCATAGGCGGCGCCGAAGATCCGCTGTGCTACCAGGGTCAGCGACTCCATTCCCTGACCGCCGCGCGGACCGGTGCCCACTAGGATCAGCTTGCGGACGAGATCGGGGGCCTGCAGCGTGATTTCCTGCGCGACCATGCCGCCGATCGAGAATCCGAGCACATCCACCTTGTTCAAACCAAGTGCTCGGCTGAAGGCGAGCGCGTTGACGCCCATCTGCTCGAATCTGGTCGGGACCTCGCCGGAGCTGCTGGAGACGCCTGCGTTGTTGAACAAGATCACCTCACGGTCGCGAGCCAAGCCATCCGTCACCGCCGGGTCCCAGTAATCCATGGTGCCCGTGTAGTGCTGGTTGAAGACGATAGGCACGCCGCCGGCCTTGCCGAATTGGCGATAGGCGAAGCGGATTCCGTTAGCCTCTACGAACTGTGTCGGCGCGGTCTGGTGGGTATGGATCATGATGGTCGCTCCATTATTACTCAGTCGGCGCCGCTGCATCGGGTACGAGCGCCAGGGCTGCTCTCGCGCAATCGACGTCATTCTGCACCGTGGGCGCACCGCTCAGCCCGATCGCCCCGACAACTTCTCCGTTCACCTTAATGGGAAACCCCCCACCCCATGCCGCCACCCGCGCAAGCGTAGGGACACCGGCCAAAAGCGACGGGTCGCCTTGGATAAAGTTGAAAAAGTCCTGCGTGGAAACGCCGAACAGAGCTGTGTACGCCTTATTCTGCGCCATCTCGATGGAAAGAATCGGGGCCCCGTCCATCCGGCTAAAGGCCTTGAGATTTCCGCCGTCATCGAGAATCGCCACGTTCTCGGCAACGCCAAGTTCTCTGGCTTTCGCCACCGCTTGATCCACCATTTTCTGTGCAAGCTCAAAAGAAATGCTGTGTTTCTTCACGACGTTAGCCATTGGACTTCCTCCTGCCACTTGATATGTATTTGCTCGTTGATCGAGTGTGGGTCGTAATAATCGACTCCCTTGCGCAATTCCGGTCGATGAAGCGTGAACGGGAATTGCCTTCAGCCGGCGTTGCGACCGCCATCGACGTTGAGGATGTGGCCGGTGATGAATGAAGCTTCGTCCGACGCGATGAAGACGATCGCATTGGCAAGCTCCTCCGACCGCTCGGCGGCTCACTGGTTAGCGTTCAAATTGCCCGTGAAGAGGCGCTGCGTCATCTCGCGCTCGATATCATCGGTCAAGCGCCCGCCCGACCGGGCGAGGAGGCGGGCGATGTCTCGATCGGCCTGGCTCTGACGCGGCTCAATAATGGCGTCGAAGATGCGCCGCAGAACGCCGGCCTTGCTCGCGACCGCGTCGCTCCTCGTGGTGGCAGCCTTGTCGCGGAAGTAAGGGGCCAAATCCGTGTGATGTGCTGCGTAAGTCATGTGTCTATCTCCATCGCATTTTCGACCAGCTGACGATTGAATGCTGTGTCCTCCGTCGACGTTGAGGACGTGCCCCGTGATGAACCGGGCTTCGTCCGACGCAATGAAGACGATGCCGTCGGCGACCTCTTCGGTGAGGCCGAGTTGGCCCAGCGGAACCTGCGCCGCCAACGCAGCCTTGTTCTCCGCCGTGCCGGTGAAGCGGGTCAGCATGCCAGTGTCCGTGGGGCCTGGCGCGACGGCGTTCACGCGAATTCCCAACTTGGCGACTTCGAGCGCCACCGATTTGGTGATCCCTTCGACGGCGTGCTTTGCGCCGACGTAGATCGAGGCCCCGGCCACGCCCTCGTGTCCGTAGGTCGAGGAGATGTTGATGATGCTGCCGCTGCTCTGCCCTTGCATGACGCGCACTTCGTGCTTCATGCTCAGGACGACGCCGAGAACATTGGTGTCGAAGGTCGCAGCAAAGCTTTCCGCGGTCTGGTCCGTGATCGGACCAACGTTTCCTTCAGTGGCGGCATTGTTTACCGCGACATCGAGACGGCCGAACCGTGCGACGGTCTTGTCGACCATACCGCGGACGTCATCTTCCTTACGGACGTCGGCGTTGATGAACTCGGCCTCGGAACCGAATGAGCGCAACTCCTTGACGAGTGCCTTGCCGGTCTCATCACGTCGACCGGCAACAACCACCTTTGCGCCCTTCTTGGCGAAGGCGACGGCGGCGGCGCGCCCGATGCCGGTCAAAGCGCCAGTGATCAAGACTACCGGGTTGCTCATTTGTCATCCTCACGGTTTTCTGCCCTACCGGCAGAGCATGGAAGTGGACTATCTGGCGGGCCTCGGGTCAGAGACCGAAACCAGTTGCTGGTGCTTTCGTTGAGGGCCATGTGGTCTCCCCTAGCGCCCTCAACAAAGACTTTGTAAGCTGGAGGGCATGCCTTGGAGATATGGAACCCGCTATGGAGCTACGGCACCTTCGCTATTTCGTCGCGGTCGCCGAAGAAGGCAGCTTGACGCTCGCGGCTCAGAAAAGGCTGCACACGGCGCAGCCTTCTCTCAGCCGGCAAATCCGCGATCTCGAATACGAGGTTGGCGTTCAGCTCATGAGCCGCAGCGTGCACGGCATCGAATTGACCGCGGCCGGACAGGCGTTTCTCGACCATGCACGGCTGGCGCTGGCCCAGGTCGAGGCGGCCCGAGAAGCGGCCCGCCGTGCGGCAGAACCTGCCAAGCAATCCTTTGCTCTTGGCTTTCTAACCGGACAGGAAATGGACTGGCTGCCCGAAGCCATGCGCATTCTTCACGATGAACTCCCCAACATGGAGGTCACCGTCTCCAGCAAGTATTCGCCGCAACTTGCCGACGCGCTCATGAGGGGCAAGCTCGACGTCGCCTTCATGCGACCGGAGGCGCAAACACCCGATCTGGCCTACAGGCTTGTCGCGAAGGAGCAGTTGGTCGCCGTCTTGCCGAGCGATCACCGCCTTGCCACATGCGATGCCATAGACCCGCACGACATTGTGGGCGAGACGTTTGTCAGCGTGTCGAATACGGCACCTGCGCTGCGGGTCGTCATCAACGATTATCTGGAACGGTCCAATCTCGACATCCGGCCGCATCACGAGGTCGACAATCTCGCAATGGCAATGTCTATCATCGCCTCTACGCGGGGCGTAGCGCTCTTGCCTGCCTACGCACAGAACTTCATGCCGTGGTCCGTGATCAGCCGTCCGCTAAAAGGCGAGGCGCCGACCATCGATTTAGTGGTCGGATATCATAAGGCGAACACGTCCCCGATTCTGAAAATGTTCCTCGCCAGAATCGATGACTTGATCACCCGCGTATCCAGCAAGGCTCCTCGAATGAGTGGACCGGCATCGGCCGCCGCGGCGCGATGACGACAGTGTCGCGAACCGTTTCCGCTACTCACGGGGCGGGATTTTCAAAACGCGCATCGACCAGCGTGATTGAGGTTCTGCCTTAGCCCGCGACCGCCTGTGCTTTGATTGCGGACGCGAAGTCTGCCTGCACGCCCATTTGTTCGAGCAGGATGTTCACGCTTACGTGGCAGTTGAACTGCTTGATCTTGCCGTCTTCCACGACCCAGAAGTCAGCGCCGGGAACGTCGAGTTTGGCTCCGTTCGGCTGAAGGACGCCGGCAGGCGACTCGTATGGCCCGGTGAAGGTGCCCCGGATCGCCAGCTCGACCGCAACGATGTTGTCCTGAACGACCACCCGATGGAGTTCACGGTGAATGTCGGGAGCGAACTTGGCCAAGAATACCACGAGCCAGCCCAACTGCTCACTGCGGAAGTTCATGGTGCCGGCATTGATTTCTCCGTCGTCGGCAAACAGGTCGACGAATCCTTAGTCATGCCCTCGGCGCTGACGCCCGACCGCTCGATTACAATTCGCCGACGATCTTCAACACCGCCCTGAATTACCGGCTTAACTGGCGCGGCAACTTCCGCCGCCTCGAGGAGCAGAACGAAGCCGTTCTGCTCGACCCTCGGTCGATGAACACGACTTGGGACGAGCCTCTGGCGAAGTTGCGTGCGGGTCAGACTTACGTCGGCATCTTCATGGCGGTGTACGAGAGCGGGCCCGCGCGCGCACACGTGCTCGACGCCCTCGCGACCTTTCAGCGCTCGCTGGTCACGCCTAACGCATCGTTCGACCGCTACTTGGTAGGACAGCGCGACGCGATCACGAAGGAAGAGGAGCGCCGCTATCAGCTGTTCAAATCCTACGGCTGCATTGCATGTCACCGGGGCGTGGGGCTCGGAGGCAATATGTTGCAGCCAATTCGGCGTCTTCTCCGGCCCTGTCAAACAGCGTTCGCGCGAAGCCGACCTTGGCCGATTCACCATTACGCGGCTCGAACGCGACCGGTACGTCTTTCGCGTTCCGGGTCTGCGCAACGTAGCTGTGACGCCGCCGTATCTTCACGACGGCTCCGCTGCTTCGTTGTCGGAGGCGGTCCAGATCATGGCGCGCGTGCAGCTCGGCGCGCGAGCTGCCGATCGAGGACATCGACCTGATCGTGAAATTCCTCAGCACATTGACCGGCGAGTATCAGGGCCGATCCCTGGCGATCCCGCTGGAGCCATCCGCACAATGACGGCGCCCCCCGGGCTGATCCTGAGGGCGGACTTGATTCGCTCATGCGCAATCGGTTTCGGCGACAGAACAGTGATGTCCCCTTCAATCAGCTCGATCCGCTCCTCCTCGCCGATCACGCCCACGTCGATCATGCGACGCACGTCGTGTACCGTGAAAACGCGACGAGCAAAGCCGTCAGCGGCTCGCGTCCACTCGGCGTACATCGTTGGAAGTTGATCCATGTGTGCCCCTCTTACCGAACTCGCTGCGCCGCGATTCGACGCGCATGCGGCATCACGTGATCGGCGACCACCGCGTGTCCCTGCGCGGTCGGATGAAAGGCGCCGCCGTCGAGCGCCGCCATCGCCGGCTGCAGGATGTCGAGCAGCGGAATCTGCCCGCCCGCATGGGTGTGTGCGGTGAGAAACGCGTCGTTCGGCGTGCGGAACAAGCGGGCTCGGGACGCATACGGGCGATAGTCCGCCGGGGAGGTCGGGGAGAACTCGGTCGAACCGATCGTGATGCGCGGCATGCGGGTCCTCAGCCCGCCGAGGTCGGCCGGACCGAGCGCGCATACGCCGCGGCGCAGGAATTCCGGCTGATGATCGGTCACCAGCGTAAACCCGGTGCCCTCGCCGGTGCGGAGCGTTTGTGGGCACCCCCTGACGCCGCTCGGTCATGCACTGCAGCCGATCGAACAGCTTGTCGACAAAGCCCGCGACCTCGCGCATGCGCTCGGCGCGGAACCTGAATTTGGCGTGCACGTCCATGCCGATGGTGGCGCGCACCGGATCGTTGCCGCACAGGCGCTGGCCTTCGTCGTATTGCATCGGCTCATAGGAGACGTGGATCACGCGCGAGGGAGTAACCCCGAACCCCGCCTCGAGCGCTTTGCGCATCGCGTCGAAGCGCAGGTCGAGCGCGTCCAGGTAGGTTTCGGCAACCCGCGGCCCGAACCGCAGCTTGCCCTCGCGCACGCGTGCGAGGGCGGCGAGATCGCCGGCACTGTCGAGGAACGTGTAGGCGGCGAGCGCACCGAAGCCGACGTCGTTGCCGCCGATCGACAGCAGCACAAGATCGACGGCGCGTTTGCGCTGGGCCGGCGGGCACCACTTCATCAGCACGGCCTGGTCGGCGCGCCGCGTATCGCCCGCCTCGAACATCGGCAACACGTAGGGCGCGCTCTCGACGCGCCCGCCGCCACGGCAGATCAGGTCGGTGAGCTGGTCGAACTGCGCCGGCACGACCGTGGTCTTGCCCTTCGCAGGATCGAAATGCTCGCGCGCCTCCATCGGCAGGAACAGCCCCTTGGTGGCCTCAGCGCCGGAGCACGAAAGGTGGACCAGCGTGACCGCACGGTGGCGATCCTCGAGCGCGAGCTGCAGGGCCACCCGGAACGGGGCCGCATACTGCGAGCGGTGGCAGTCGGGGCTGAGCCAGACCTCGGATTGCGCCCAGAAGGCGCGGCGGAACTGCTCCGACCGCGGATCGTACTGCTCACCCTTTTGCTCGTCCTCCATCAGACGACGCGGAAGCAAATACGGGTCGTATTTCCTGTCGTCGGCGAGCGCGAACTGCGGCTGACGCATCCGGCCGCGTCCCCGCCACTCCGCATATGCCACCACAGGACCCGGCAGCCGGTAGTCCATCGCCCGGCCGGCGCTGAAGGTCACCGGCCGATCGGGATTGCCCTCGCCGGAGCCGAAGGAATCGCCGAGCGCAATCACCAACAGGTCGTCGACGACGATGTCGGCACCGGACATGGTACGGCCGCCCGGCAACGTCACCTCGACCGCGGCGCCGGAACTCGCCCGGTCGCTCGCATAGGGGACGCGCTGGATGACGAAGCGCTCGCGGCAGGAGCGCGCCGCGGACGCGGACCACGTGCCGCCCGCCCGCGGCTTCCACCGCCATGCGCAGGTGCCCTCGGCGGCTTCGGCCAGGCGTTCCGGCGCCAAGCCGATGCTCACCGTGTGGGCGGCGGGCAGGATGTAGTCTTCGCGCATGAGCTCGCGCCCGGCCTGCCGTTCGCAGCTGTCGCGATAGCGGCGCGGGCGCGCGGCCCGGTCATAGCAGGTATCATCATGCGTGTGCGCCGCCCAGCCGAGGCGCGGATCATGGGATCGCGACCGTCCGCGCGCGTTCGCCGTACAGGCCGCCGCCAGCGGCCGTCCGTGGGCATCGGGATCGCTCAGGCACTGCTCGACGCGCTGAATGATATCGCTCGGAACGGGATCGCTGTCCGCGCCGCGCGCGGTTTTGAAGGCGTCCTCGTGCAGCTTGAACGACCGGCCGTGCCGGTACAGACGGAACGGGTTCTCCACTTCCCACATCAGATCGGCCGCACTGACGGCGCCGCCGCCGGGCTGCGCCACCACGGCCGAGAGCACCAAAGCTGCCAGCGCGATCGTCTTGCCACTTCTACTCACCGGCGATTGAGCGGCCAAACTAAGCAGAATTGCGCAGCTTGACCAACGGACTGCCCTCCCGGACCAATGTCTGCACTCGGCGGGCAGCCTCAGTCAAAGCGCTCGACTGAACCGGTACGATGATGCTTCCTGAGAGCCTAGGAGCAGGCATGAGGCGGCGCGTGGGGTCTTCGCTTAGTCGGGCGGCCAGGACTGCGCCAGCGGACCCTCCGCCCACGATGAGGACGTCAGTGATGCTCATGATCTCAGACAACAGGGCCTCCCTTTGTGGCGACGAAACCCAACCGACGGGAGCATCGGGCGACGGTCGACGCCGTGGATCGCGAGAGATGGTCTCCGCGATCGACGAGCGTGATTGAGGTTCTGCCTTAGCCCACGACCGCCTGTGCTTTGATTGCGGACGCGAAGTCTGCCTGCACGCCCATTTGTTCGAGCAGGATGTTCACGCTTACGTGGCAGTTGAACTGCTTGATCTTGCCGTCTTCCACGACCCAGAAGTCAGCGCCGGGAACGTCGAGTTTGGCTCCGTTCGGCTGAAGGACGCCGGCAGGCGACTCGTATGGCCCGGTGAAGGTGCCCCGGATCGCCAGCTCGACCGCAACGATGTTGTCCTGAACGACCACCCGATGGAGTTCACGGTGAATGTCGGGAGCGAACTTGGCCAAGAACACCACGAGCCAGCCCAACCGCTCACCGCGGAAGTTCATGGTGCCGGCATTGATTTCTCCGTCGTCGGCAAACAGGTCGACGAATCCTTGCACGTCCATGCCGTTGCCCTCAGCCAACTGGTACGCGCGGTGCACCAAGGTTTCTGCATCAGTCGTCATTGTCATCTCCATCTCGATTGGTTGTTGGTACTTATGCCGCCGCAAGTTCAGCGGCGGCTTGGAGTGCGTCGGCCAGCGCACGTTCATGCTGCTCCGGTCCGATCCGGACGCCGTCAGAACGCTCCTCAGCGCCATAACCGGAGGACGTCCGAATTTCTGTGTAACGACCGGTTTCATGTTGATCACTCACTTCGCGACCCCAGTTCGATTTTGAAGCGTCACAACGTCGCGTGCATCGCTGCCGCGATGTTTGTCGCGCAGTGGTTCTGATCACCTCGATGTTGGCGGAGGCTCTGGCCAGCTGATCGAACGGCCAACGTCGGTCTTGTGACAAGCCGAGAGCGCAAGCGACAGTAGGATGACCACAACGAGACGTAACATTGTGAACCTCAGGCTAGGGATTGGCTGCGAGGCGCGTTTTCAATCGCGAGCAAAGAAAATGTTGCTGGCGAATGCCATGATCTGGTCGCGATACGTCCAAGCAACCGATGCGCTGAGCGCGAAAAGCACGATCGCCGGGATTGGCGAGCCGGGCAGCACGAACAGATGCGTGAGCGTGGCACCGACCATGATGGCGGCAAGCAGAGCCGCGCCGAAACCAGCCGTGGCCGGTATGAGGACCGCGACAGCTCCGACCACCTCCAGGGACCCCGTGAGATAGCGGAACCACTGCCCCAATCCAATTTGCTCAAAGGTCTGAACCATCATCGGCACGCCATAGAGCTTGGCGCCGCCGGCGGCGAGGAAGGTCGCAGCGAGGAGGGCCTTCACGATCCACAGGCCGATTTGCCCCCAACGCGACGCAGCCTGAGCCTGAACGACTGGCATGATTTTCCCTCCAGAGCTCGTGTGAACCATTGATTAGCCGACCGCCTAAAGCACGGTCTGCACCTGCGCCGCGACGTAGCGATAGCCATCACCGCGCTTGGCGACATGGCCGACGCCGGGCCACGGGAAGTGGTAAGCCACGATCGGAATCTTCTGGCTCGCCACCATGTCGAATACGCGCAGCCGCGTCGTGACCCCCTGCTGCGGATCGGTGTCGCGGGCGAACTCAGCGCGCGGATTCTCCATCTGCAGCAGATACTGGTGACCGAGGTCGGCGATATTGACGAGCGAGCGACCCTGCGAGCTGATCACAAAGCTGGTGTGGCCGACCGTGTGGCCGGGAGTCGACAGCGCTTGCACGCCCGCCACAACATCCTGGCCGTTCTTCAGGAACAGAATTCGCTCGCGCAACGGCAACAGCGTGTCGCGGATCTGCCGGATGAGGGGGCCGAGCGCCGGATGCGACAGCGTGCCTTCGTCGGTCCAGAACTCGAGGTCGGCCTGGGTGATATGAATTTGAGCGTTCGGAAAGTTCGGCTTGCCGTCTTCGCCGACGAGACCCCAGACATGGTCCGGATGAGCGTGGCTCAACGCCACGTCGTCGATCGACGCGGGATCAATGCCCGCGGCTCGGAGATTGGCGAGCAAGCGGCCGCTGCGGGGCCCGTACACCTTGCGGAACCCCATACCCGTATCGATCAGGACGAGCTTCTCGCCGGTATTGACGACGAGCGCATTCTGCTCGACCTGGAAATTGTTCTTGTCGAGGAAATTGGCATCGAGCAGTTCGTCGATTCGCTCCTGGGTGTAGCCTTTGAACATCTCCGCACTGACCGTGCCGAGCCTAAGCGGGCCATCAGAGACCACCGTGCATTCGAGTCCGCCGACCCTGAAGCGGTAGACGGCGGGCATCTGCACGTTCGCGATCGGGCCGGAGGCACGGCCCGGTTGCACTAGGCCCGACGCAGTTGCGGCGGCGAGCCCCGACAGAACGGCGCGGCGTGACAGTTTAGGCGCGCGGAATCTCATGAACGTCACCCTTTTCAAGAACAGAGCGAAGCAAGCACGCGGCGCGACTTGCGTCTTTCCCACACTCGCGATTGTTTTGACCGCTTTTGCGGGCAGCGCCGCCGGAGATGAGTATTTCCGGCGACCTTCGCCGTGATCTCTATTGCGGGCCTTTACGGGCTCGCGTGCGCCTGCAGCCTCTCGGTTAGGAAGGCGCCGAGGGCATCCAGCGCTGGTGCTGCCGCCTTCAACTTTCCGATGCTCGCGGGAAACCCGTGTGGCATCCCCATCCACACATCCGCCCGGGCATCGACGCCTGCGGCGACCGCACGCTCGGCATAGCGGAGCGAGTTGTCCAAAAGCACTTCGTCGTCCCCGACATGAATGCGAACCGGTGGCATCCCGGCAAGCTGACTGTGGAGTGGCGAAGCCAGCGGATGTTTCGCGTCGGCGCTTCCCAGATAGGAATGCACGAGCGCCTCGACCTGCGGGCGCGTGAAGAAGGGATCGGCATCCGCGCGCGTGTCATAGGTCGCGCCCGAAAGTGTGAGGTCGGTCACCGGCGACAACACGGCAACCCCGACAAGGGTCGCATCGGTGGAGACGGCTTCGCCGGTGACGCGCGAGGCGAGTCCGAGTGCGAGATTGCCGCCGGCGGAATCGCCCGTGAGCGCAATCCGGCGAACGCCGTTCCCGGCAAGCCCCCGATAACATGCGAGCACGTCGTCCGTGGCGGCCGGGAAGGGATGTTCGGGAGCAAGCCGATAATCCGGGATAAACGCCCTCGCTCCCGCTCTCGCGGCAATATGCCCGACAAGATGGCGGTAGGCTTTGGCGGATCCAAGGTTGAACCAGCCACCGTGCAGATGGACGATCGCCTCGTCCGACCGCCAATTCGCAGGACGGACCCAAATTCCCGGCATGCCGCCGAGGGCGTCTGCTTCGAATGCCACGTCGTCGCGCGGCAAAACGCTCTCCAGGAGAGCATCGTATTGTCCGCGTCCTTCGATCCCGCGCGTCACGCCCTTGGCGGAGCTAACCATGGCGCGCATGGCGGCGGTGATCGCAGCATCTTCAGGATCAAGCGGATGCATGACGACAGAATTCGATGTGCGGTCGCTGGCGGATCCTTGCATAGTGAGTCCTCATTGAATTGGAGTAGGATATCGTCCGTCAGGCCGACTAAACTCGTATGGGGCGGCAGGGCTCTTGCGCTCTCGGCATCTGCCCGGCATGGCCGTAATCAAGGCCGACGATCACCATGCCGAAGTGAAGGAGATTGGCGATGATCGAGAACAGCGTCATCTCCTGCCCACCGTGTTGCGTGGCAGTCGACGTGAACGCGTCGCCGACCTTCCCGTGCAATGCGCCCCGCATCCAAAGTGCGCCCGCTTGGTCGAGGAAATTGGCCATTTGCGATGGCATCCGGCCAAAGCGCGTAGGAGCACCGACAATGATCGCGTCGTAGGCGGCGAGGTCATCGACCTTCGCGATCGGCGCCGCCTGATCGAGCTTGAAGTGCGACTTGCGCGCGATCTCTTCGGGCACCAGCTCGGGCACACGCTTGATGTCGACTTGTGCGCCGGCCTGTCGGGCTCCCTCGGCGACGGCATTCGCCATCGCCTCGATATGCCCGTAGGAAGAATAATAGAGGACGAGGACGTTCGACATCATCATCTCGTTACTGCTTTGGCGATGAGATCACACGCCTGCGCGCAATTTGGAATGTTGGTTCGCTCGATCAACCGCGAACTTGTTGATCCTGGGTTTCTTCGCAGTGAACCGTGGACGGGCGCCAAGACGTCATGAAGGGCGCAGCTTCGCCAAGAGAGAGCCGGCTTTTTTCCGAAAGGGTCGAAATCAAGGTCCCGTCTGTGGCCGGTCAGGCCACGGGGAATCTCGTGAAAGCGGAAGTCGCGCGACTAGCGGGCGCTTCGTTGGTCCGCGGTTATTTATGCTGAGCTGTCTGCTCGACGAAGAAATCGATGAAAGTGCGCACCTTCGCAGACAAGTATTTCCGACTCGGATAAACGGCGTAGAGCGTTCCGCGCAGGATGGATGCCTCCGGCAGAACCAGCTCCAGGCGACCTTCGGCGACATCCGAGTTGGCCACCCAACGCGGCATGAAAGTGAGCCCCATTCCTTCGAGCGCTCCAAGCTGAAGGATCGTGTCGTTGCTGCTCTCCATCACGACACGGAATTTTACGGCCTCACTTCCTTTCGGCCCTTCGAGAATCATCGTGCCGTTAGTCTGTAAACCCGCGTAGAGCAGCAGGGCGTGGCCGTTCAACTCCGCCAGTTCGCCGGGTCGGCCAGTCCGGTCCAGGTAGGCTGGCGAAGCGACCAGATTAAAGTCGAGCTCGCAGAGCGGACGCGCGACGAGGCCCGGGTCAAGCCGATCCGGATAAGTTGCGCGTAGCGCGAGGTCGAACCCTTCCTCCACCAGATTGGCCATGCGACCTGACAAATCGATATCAAAACTGACGTCAGGAAAGCGCTCCTGATACACGGCGAGCACTCTTGTCATGGCTCGGTTTGCGAACCACACCGGCGCGGTGAGCTTCAGCTTGCCCTGCGGTTTGACTGTGACGTTGCTGACGGCGGCTTCGACCTCGTCGAGCGCGTCAAGTGTTTGCTTCGCCTGGTTGAAGTAGAGCGCTCCCGTCTCGGTCAGGCTGATATGGCGGCTGGTACGGTTGAGCAGGCGCGTCCCAAGCCGCTTTTCCAAATGCATCACGTGCTTGCTCGCCATGGCGAGCGAGAGGTTGAGCCGTTCCGCTGCAGCCTTGAAGCTCTTGAGCTCCGCGATGGTGCAGAACACGCGAAGACTTATCAACGTATCCATGATCGTCAACCTACAAGAAATTCAGCCTCAATAAAACCAGCGTTGATCAAGTGGCGAGAAACGCTCAGGTGCGAGTTGGCCGGGCTCAGGAGGATTCCCGATGTCAAATCGGCTTGATGGCAAGGTGTGCATCGTCGCCGGTGCCGGTTGGAATGGGATCGGGGCATTCGGCGCCGGTGCTCTCAGCATCGATAGTCGGCGCAAGACCGGCGCGGGCCGCTTGAAGATCTGCCACGGCGTTCTCGCTCGTCGTCCGCGTCTGCGGCCAGCAGGTTCATCTATCCAGGAAGTCGCTTTTGAAGACGCCGTTGGCGCTCTCCCCTCTACCCCGTGTGAGTAGAGCCATGCTGCCAGGCGAGCCCTCATTCTCGCCGCAGGTGTTGCAGGCTTCGTGTCCGCAGGTTACCAACAAGAATTTGGTAGTATGACCAAATTTTTGGTTGACCCGGCGAGACGCCACGTCTATGGTTTGCGAGCGTGCATGCGCGCGCCGGCACCGTCATCGGCTGCCAGATGCCGGTCGACGAACTCCGGCAGGTGCAACCGCCGCGCCTCGGCGATTTCGGCAGCGATGCCGCGCCTTCGCAGCAGGTCCGGCGGACGCTCGAATGGAGCCGTTATGTCCCAACAGGCGCAAGCCAGCACGAGCGCAGGAGATCCGGCGTCCGGCCGTGACGCCCGCGGCGGACGCGAGCCAAAGGCTAAGGCGACGCGGACCCGCCCGGGGCGCAGCACCGGCCCGCGCACGCCGCAGGGCAAGGCGCGCTCCGCCCGCAACGCGTGGCGGCATGGTCTCAGCGTTCCGATCCGTGCCGATCCAGTGTGGCGCGCCGCGGTCGTGCGGCTGGAACGCCAGCTCGCGGGCGAGGAGCCGGTTCGCCGCGACCTCGCCCGCATGGCGGCCGAGGCGGTCGTCGAGCTTCGACGCATCGCCTTGGCGCGCGACAGGCTGATCACTGCGTTCGATGGGGCTTCAACCATCGATGAGCTCCGCAAGCTCGACCGCTATGAGGGATCGACCTGTGCGAAGAAGCGGAGGGCGTTTCGTCTCCTGTCGTGCGGTCGCATCCTGGGGGTCGCCATCGCGGACGAGTGTGGCGCTGGGGCATCATTTGGCAAAACGAACTTCCCGCCGCGGCCGGGTGCGTGTGGCGCGCGAGCACCGTTTCGCAAAACGAACTTCCGTCCTCACGGATGGGTGTGGCGTTGAAGCACCATTTCGCAAAACGAACCTGGTTGCCGGAAACGCCGGTTGCCACGCGGGATTCCCCGGCCGAATTTGTTTTGAATTTGTATTTTCAATTTCCGTCATGGCGGCCAGTCCTCGCCTGTCTGTTGGCGGGACGCGCGGCGAGCGCGACCCGCAGCCTCCTGCGACCCAAAAGCCACATTTCGCAAAACCAATTGGAGGCACCAGCCCAATCGTCATCCCTGCAGTCACGGGCGGCCGCGAGGCGGCCCTCGAAAGGCGACGGCCCGGCGGTGTGCGTCTCGGCGCGTCTCGCGTCGAGCGACTTATACCAGCGGCAGGAGATTCCAACTCGTCATGCCCGGCCTCGGTGCCGGGCATCCACGTCTTTCTTCCTTAGCCGGTGCCGCACGCAAGACGTGGATGGCCGGGACAACCCTCGCAATCGCTGTAGCGATTGCTCGCCCGGCCATGACGGGTGGATGGGTCAACGCCTGGCGCCGTTGGTATCAGAATGGACGACATGCGTTCTTTTCGGCCAGCCGATTATGCCAGCGCGGCCTCGCCGCCTGCGCTCGCCAGCAGCTGCGCGAGCCGCTTGCGCGCATGGAACATGCGCGTCTTCACCGTATTCGCCGGCACGCCGAGGATCCCGGCGACGTCCTCGATCGTGCGCTCGTGATAGTAGACGAGGTCGATGACCTCGCGGTGCGCCGCAGAGAGCTGCATCAGGCAGCCGCGCAAGAGGGCGGCCCGCCCGGCGCGCTGCATCGCGGTTTCGGGATTGTCGGCCGGGTCGGGGATCGCGGCCGCGGCGCGCTCGTCAAGCTGGTCATGGACCGGCCTGCGCATCGTGCTGAGCGCCTTGTGGCGCGCGATCGCCAGCAGCCAGGTGGACACCTGCGAACGGCCCTCGAAGCCCTCGGCCTTGCGCCAGACCTGGAGAAACACCTCGCTGACCAGATCCTCGGCGCTCGCCGGGTCGCCCACGAGGCGCAGCAAGAACCGGTAGACGCGGACCTGATGACGTCCAAACAGCGCCCGCATGGCGCTCGGGTCACCCGCAACGATCCGCTCGATCAGCGCTTCGTCAGACGTCGCCTGGACCTCGCCCGAACACCGGTTCGACGCGGCCGCAGGCAGCACAAGGCCGCTCTGCATGGGTGTCTCCGCTTTCGGCGCCGGTCCGTGCGCGCGTCTCTCATACCGAGCCCACGTTTCCGTAATATTGCGTCAAAAAACCAAATTATTTCGTGCGTGCAGCGCATGTTTCTGCCTGATTTTGTGAAATTATATGTCTCACAGGGCCGGAGCTTAGCTCAGTCCGGCAGGCAATATCCGCCGGCAATGCCGAACAGACGGTTGCGCCCGATGACGTGCACGTTGAAGGCCCGATGGTCGAACAAGCCGCCGAAGGCGCGATCGCGCACGTTGAGGCCGCCCGCATAGGCACCCAGCGCCGGCATCACCAGCCGCCGCGCGTCATGGATGAAGCAACGCCGTCGCACCGAACCCCTGTTCACGCCAACGCGCGCGACCGGGTGGAGGTGCCCGGCGATCTCGCCATCAGGCCCGTCGGGCTGCGGCTCGTGCCGGAACGACAGCGGCCCGATCGCGAGCGCCGCGGCAGGCGCCCCGCGATCCCAGCGATCGGCGCGGGGTCATGGTTGCCGGCGATCCAGATCCAGTCGCGGCCGCGCTGCAGGGCTGCGAGATGCGCGCGATCGCGATCGCTCAGCCGGTTGCCGCCGCCGCGATCGTGAAAGCTGTCGCCGAGCGCGATCACGCACCGTGGCGCATAGGTCTCGATCAGGCGGCGCAGCCGGGCGAGCGTGTCGGCGGTATCGTAGGGCGGCAGCAGCGATCCGCGCGCCGCGAAGCTCGACCCCTTTTCGAGATGCAGGTCGGCAACGGCGAGCAGCCGCTCCTGCGGCCAGTACAGCGCGCCGGCGACGTCGGCCACCAGCGATGCACCGGCAACCTCGATCTCCTCGAACGGCTGCGAACGGCGCGCCGCAATCACCCCATCGCCTCCCTCACCAGTTCCTCGGCCGCTTCCGCCAGCAGCGTGTCCGATGCCTCGCCGTAGACCATCTCGCGGCCGATCTCCAGCAGCACCGGCACCGCCAACGGCGACACCCGGTCGAGCGCCTTATGAATGATTCGCCCCTCGACGCGCGAGAGCATGTCGCCGAGCCGGCGGATGTCGAGCAGGCCGGTGGCGGCATCGGCCGCCGCGGCGCGCAACAGCACGTGGTCCGGCTGATGGCGTCGCAGCACGTCATAGACAAGGTCGGTCGAGACCGTCACCTGGCGGCGCGACTTCTCCTTCCCGGGATACCGCCGCTCGATCAAGCCCGCGATGATGGCGCAGGTGCGGAAGGTGCGCTTCATCAGCGCCGACTCGGCGAGCCAGGCGTCGAGGTCGTCGCCCAGCATGTCCTGGTCGAACAGAGTCGCGAGCGACAGCTCGCCGCGCTCGACGCGCAGCGCCGATGTCGCCAAGGCCCCAGAGCGCCAGCGCGTATTCGTTGGCGACGAACCCTTGCGGGCGCAGCCGCGCGCGCTCGAGCCGGCGCGTGAGCAGCATCCCGAGCGTCTGGTGCGCCAGCCGCCCCTCGAACGGGTAGCAGACAAGGTAGTGGCGCGCCGCGCGCGGAAAGGTCTCGACCAGGAGGTCGCGGGCCGCCGGCGTCAGCGAGCGCCACTGCTGGATCTCAAGCCATTCGCGCACCTGGTCGGGCAGCGGTCCCCACGCCGACGGATCGGCGAGGATGCCGCGCACCCGGTCGGCCAGGTAGGTCGAGAGCGGGAATTTGCCGCCCTCGTAGGATGGAATCTTGGGATCGGTCGCGGTCGCGCGCGACACGTAGGCCTCGTCCTCGACCAGGCCTCGTAGCGCACGATCTCGCCGGCGAACACGAAGGTGTCGCCGGGAGTGAGCGTCTCGATGAAGTATTCCTCGATGTGGCCGAGCAGTTTTCCGCCGCGCGCGACGCCGCCGGCATAACCGGCGCCCATGCCGCGCGAGCGCACCAGCCTCACCTTCAGCATGTCGGCCTCGACGATGGTGCCGACGTTCATGCGGTAGGATTGCGCGACGCGCGGATGCGCGACGCGCCAGCGGCCGTCCGTGCCCTGCCGGATCTTGGCGAAGCGCTCGTAGCTCTTGAGCGCGTAGCCGCCGGTGGCGACGAAATCGACCACGGCATCGAAGTCGGGCGGGTCAGCCCCGCGTAGGGCGCGGCCGTGCGCACCTCGTCGAACAGGTCGCCGGCGAGGAACGGCTCGCCGCAGGCGCGGCCGAGCACGTGCTGGGCCAGCACGTCGAGCGCGCCGGTGCGCAGCGGCGGCGTGTCCTGCGCGTTGTCGGCGACCGCATCGATGGCGGCGCGGCATTCCAGCACCTCGAAGCGGTTGGCCGGCACCAGCACGCCGCGCGACGGCTCGTCCAGCCGGTGGTTGGCGCGGCCGATCCGCTGCATCAGGCGCGACGAGCCCTTCGGCGCCCCGACATTGACGACGAGGTCGATGTCGCCCCAGTCGACGCCGAGATCGAGCGACGACGTGCACACGACCGCGCGCAGCCGCCCCGCCGCCATCGCGTCCTCGACCTTGCGGCGCTGCGCGACGTCGAGCGAGCCGTGGTGCAGCGCGATCGCCAGGCCGTCGTCGTTGATGCGCCACAGCTCCTGGAACAGCATCTCGGCCTGGCTGCGCGTATTGACGAACACCAGCGCGGTGCGGTGGCGGCGGATCAGATCGTAGATTTCGGGCAGCGCATGGCGGGCCGAATGCCCGGCCCACGGCAGAAGCTCGCGCGTGTCGAGCATGGTGACGATCGGCTGCGCGCCGCCTGCGGCGACGACGAGGTCGGCGCGCGCCGGCCCGGATCTCGGCTGCGGCACCAGGAAGCGGCAGAGATCGTCCGGCTCGGCGACGGTCGCCGACAGTCCGACGGAGGTGAGCGCGGGCGCAAGCGCGAACAGCCGCGCGAGGCCGAGCGAGAGCAGGTCGCCGCGCTTCGAGGTGACCAGCGAATGCAGCTCGTCGAGCACCACGCGGCGGAGCGCCTTGAACAGGTAGGGTGCATCGGCGGACGCAAGCAGCAGCGCCAGTTGCTCCGGGGTCGTGAGCAGGATGTCGGGCGGGTCGGCGGCGCTGGCGCTGCCGCTTCGACACCGGCGTGTCGCCGGTGCGGGTCTCCAGCCGGACCGGCAGGCCCATCTCGGCGACCGGCCGCTCCAGGTTGCGCGCGATGTCGACCGCCAGCGCCTTCGAGCGGCGAGATGTAGAGCGTGTGGAGGCCCCGTTCCCTCTCCGGGAGTGGCCAGCGGACCCCGCCTTGGGGGAGGGGAGGCTCCACTCAGCCGCCTCGGAGCCCACCGACGGCAGAATCCCGCCAGCGTCTTGCCGGCGCCGGTCGGCGCGATCAGCAGCACCGAGCGGCCGGCGCGCGCCCGCGCCAGCAGCTCGAGCTGGTGCGCGCGCGGGTGCCAGCCGCGGCTCGCGAACCACCGCGCGAACGGCTGCGGCAACGCGGTCGGCTGATCGATTTCGACGCGGTCGAGAAGGGTCACGGCGGCAGACGTAGCGCCCGAACATGGCCGGGTCGAGTGGCTTGACCGGTGGCCGCTTGGCGACGCGGCTATTGCCGCTCGGCAACGACCAGGAGCCCCGGCACCGGAACGCGGTTTTCCAAGCGGGTCGAGGACGCCGCCCAATGACGAAGCGTCAGCCCCGCGCCGGCGATCGCGGTGCGGACATGATCCGCGCCATGGGCGTAGCGCAGTTTCTCGCCCAACATCACGCCCTCGCCCGAATGCGTCTCGACGGTGAATGCGAAAGTGCCCTTGGGGGCGAGCACCCGCGCGACCGCACCGAAGATGCTGTCGAGACCGGCAATGTATGTCAGCGCGTCCGCCGCGATGATGAGGTGGAAGCTCGCGCTGCCGGCGATCTCAGCGGCAAGGAATCGCGCGATGTCTTCGGTCGCAAGTCGGTCGTAAAGGCCCTTGCGGCGCGCCTGCTCGATCATGCCGGGCGAGAGATCGACCCCGACGAGCCAGTCCACGCAGGGCCGGAACGCCACCCCGCCGAGCCCGGTGCCGCAACCGAGATCGAGCATCGATCCCCATCGCGTGTCGCGTCCGCCGGCCCGGCAAACAGTTTCGACCGCATCGAACAGCAACGCCGGCGCCCGATAGGCCAGCTCCGCAAGGGCTCGATCGAAGCGCGGCGCATAATGATCGAACAAGGTGCGCACGTAGGCGGGCGGCATCGCGCTCCCCGGATCGCCGACGCCAAGTCGCGCGAGACGGAGTGCTGCGCCATGCCGGTCATCCGCATCGGCGGCACGCGCGCGCTCAAATGCCTCGATCGCGGCTGCGCCGTCGCCGAGCCGCTCGTGCGCCTCCCCGAGCGCCGAACCAGGCGGATGCGAAGTCGGGCGCCCGCTCGACCGCCTGCGCGAACAGATCGGCGGCGGCTTGCAGATCGCCGCGCGCCGCGAGGTCGCGCGCATGCTGATAGCGCCGATCGGCGATCAGGTCGCCGGAGGAGAGAAAGAGCGGTGTCGGCTCAGCCATTGCCCTGATGCTGTCATCCCGGACGGCGAGCGGAGCGAGCCGATCCGGGACCCCACGAATCTTTGCGTCGGTCGAAAACAGCGGCACCGGATACATGGTTCCCGGCTCTCGCGCTACGCGCTCGGCCGGGATGACAGCAAGGTGCATTTCGCAGAGCGCTTCATATCTATCTGCGATGCGTCCCGAAGACCTGCTGCTGCCGACACCGCACGGGCTTGTGCTGCCCGCCCGGCGGATTCCACATCGACCCGGTGCGGCCGGTCGAGCGCGCGCTGATCACGCACGGGCATTCCGATCACGCGCGCGCGGGTCACGGCGCCGTACTGGCGACCGCGGAAACGCTCGATATCATGCGGCTGCGCTGTGGCGAAGGCCTTGCGCGCACGACGCAGGCGGCGCCGTACGGCGAAACGCTCGAGCATCAACGGCGTAGCGGTCACCTTCCAACCGGCCGGCCACATCCTCGGTTCGGCGCAGATCTGCGTCGAGTGGAACGGCATGCGCATCGTTGCGTCCGGGCGACTACAAGGACGTCCCCGATCCGACCTGTGCGCCCTTCGAGCCGATCAGGTGCGACGTGTTCATCACCGAGGCGACCTTCGGGCTACCGGTGTTCCGGCATCCCGATCCGTCGGCCGAGATTCGCAAGCTGCTCGAGTTCGGTCGCGCTGTTTCCCGAGCGCGCGCACCTGGTCGGCGCCTATGCGCTCGGCAAGGCGCAGCGCGTGATCGCGCTTGCGCGCGAGGCCGGTTATGACCGGCCGATCTATCTGCACGGCGCGATGGAGAAGCTTACGCACCATTACGTCGAACGCGGGATCGACCTTGGCGAGTTGCGCCCGGTGCGCGACGCCAAGAAAGCGGATCTCGCCGGCACCATCGCGCTCTGTCCGCCCACGGCGCTGCAAGATGTGTGGACGCGCCGCTTCCCGGAGCCGGTCACGACCTTCGCGTCCGGCTGGATGCGGGTGCGTGCCCGCGCGCGCCAGCGCGGCGTCGAGCTGCCGCTCGTCATCTCCGACCACGCCGACTGGGACGGGCTCACGGCCACCATCCCGGCAACCGGCGCCGCCGAAGTATGGATCACGCACGGCGAAGAGGACGCGCTGGTGCATTGGTGCATGACGCGCGGAATACCGGCGCGCCCGCTGCGGCTGGTGGGATATGGCGAGGAGGAGGAGGACGCAGAGAACCGTCCTCGGCGGAGGCTGCAGGGCGAGCTCGCCATTGCAAGAGACGAAAAGGCAGCGCTACGGCATCCGCCGAGATCCGGCGAGGGCGAGAGCGCCTCGACCCGTCGCCGCTGTGGCGTCGCCCCCGGAATTTGTGACGTGCCGACCAGTCGCGATTGCAGGTGCGCTCCCTCCCTCGGACCGTCGGGGAGGGACCCCCCTGGCCGCCGAGATGTCGCGGCCGAGCTCCCTCGCGTCGGGGAGGGAAAGATGAACCGCTTCGCCGCTCTCCTCGACCGTCTCGCCTTCGAGCATGGCCGCAACGCCAAACTGCGGCAGATGACGGAGTATTTCCGCGCCACCCCGGATCCGGAGCGCGGATGGGCGCTTGCCGCCCTCACCGGCGCGCTGTCGTTCCGGCATGCCAAGCCCGGCATCATCCGGGCCTTGATCGCCGAGCGCGTCGACCCCGTGCTGTTCGGGCTCTCGTACGACTACGTCGGCGATCTGTCCGAGACGGTGGCGCTGATGTGGCCCGCGCCCGGGCCGCGCGCTCGGCGCGCCCCCTCCCCCGCAAGCGGGGGAGGTGACGGAGAGGCCCCCACCCTCTCCGACGTCGTCGCCGCCCTCGCCTCCCTCGGCAAGGCGGAGCTGCCGGCGCAGCTTGCGCGCTGGCTCGACACGCTGGACGCGACCGGCCGCTGGGCGCTGCTGAAACTGATCACCGGGGCGCTGCGCATCGGCGTCTCCGCGCGGCTCGCCAAGACCGCGGTGGCGGCGCTGGGGGCCAAGGAGGCGAATGAGGTGGAGCTGATCTGGCCTGCGCTCGAGCCGCCCTATCTCGACCTGTTCGCCTGGATCGAGGGCCGCGGCGGGAAGCCGGCCGCCAGCGATCCAGCGCCGTTCCGACCGGTCATGCTCGCGCACGCGGTCGAGGAGCCCGACCTCGCAGGACTCGACCCCGCCGACTACCTTGCCGAGTGGAAATGGGACGGCATCCGCGTGCAGGCGGTCGCCGGCCTACGCGACGACGGCCGGCGCGTTGCGCGGCTCTATTCGCGCACCGGCGAGGAAATCTCCGCCAGCTTTCCGGATCTATGCGAGGCGCTGGAGTTCGAAGGTGCGATCGACGGCGAGCTTCTGGTCGTGCGCGACGGCCGCGTTCAGACTTTCAACATCCTGCAGCAGCGCCTCAATCGCAAAACCGTGACGCCCAAGCTGGTGGCCGAATTCCCTGCGCATTTGCGCGCCTACGATCTCCTCGCCGAGGGACAGCAAGACCTGCGCGAGCGCCCGTTCGTCGAACGCCGGCAGCGGCTGCAAGCGTTCGCCGCTCGGATCGGCGACCCGCGCATCGACGTCTCAGCGCTCGTCCCGTTCGCGACCTGGGACGGACTGATCGCCGCGCGCGCCGACCCTGCCGCGGCCGGCGCCGGGCCCGATGCCGACGCGGTCGAAGGCGTCATGCTCAAGCGGCGCGACGCGCCATACCTGCCGGGGCGGCCCAAGGGCCAGTGGTGGAAATGGAAGCGCGATCCCTTCATTGTCGACGCGGTGCTGATGTACGCGCAGCGCGGGCAGCGGCAAGCGCTCGTCGTTCTATTCCGACTATACGTTCGGCGTGTGGGCCCCGGGCGAGGCCGGCGACGAGCTGGTGCCGGTCGGTAAAGCCTATTTCGGATTTACGGACGAGGAACTACTCAGGATCGACCGTTTCGTGCGGCGAAACACGGTCGACCGCTTCGGCCCGGTACGCGAGGTCGTGCACCAGGCGGATCACGGCCTGGTGCTCGAAGTCGCATTCGAGGGCCTGCAGCGCTCGACCCGCCACCGCTCCGGTCTCGCCATGCGCTTTCCCCGCATCAGCCGGCTGCGCTGGGACAAACCGCCCGGCGAGGCCGATCGCCTGGAGACGCTCGAACGGATCCTGCGGCGGATCGAGACCGGCCGCGCAATGGCTCCCGCACCCGCGGTCGAGCAGCTATAGTATGATCGGCACGCGCCCGCTTGCGGAGACCTCGATGGCCAACGACCTCGTCAGCCGCTTCTTCGGAGGGCCGCCTCTCTGGGTCTTGATCCGGCTGATCCTGCTCTCGATCCTGGTCGGCGTGATCCTTTCGGCCATCGGTCTCGATCCCTTGAACATCATCGCGAGCCTCCAGCGTTTCGTGCGCGCGATCTGGGACATGGGCTGGGACGCGGTCGCCTGGGTGTGGCGCTATTTCCTGCTGGGCGCCGTGCTGGTGATCCCGATCTGGCTGATCGTGCGGCTGGTGAAAGCGCCGGCGCGGCGCGGATAGCGGCAAGACTCAAACGCGGAGGAATCCAAATGCTACGAAAGCTGTTTGCTGCGGCCCTGGTTGCGTCGCTCGCGTTCCTGGCGGCCCCACTGCCCGCGGCGGCACAGTTGGTCGCGCAGGGCAGTGCGGAGGAACTCGGCTTCTCGTCCGAGCGGCTCGGCCGCATCACCAGGATTCTGCGCGAGGATACCACCAAGGGCATGCTGCCCGGCGCCATCCTGCTGATCGCGCGCAACGGCAAGATCGCCCACTTCGAGGCGGTCGGTGCGCTCGATCCACAGACCGAAGCGCCGATGACCAAGGATGCGATCTTCCGCATCTATTCGATGACCAAACCGATCACCAGCGTGGCGGCGATGATGCTGGTCGAGGACGGCAAGCTCGCGCTCGCCGACCCGGTGGCCAAATACATCCCCGAGTTCAAGGACACCAAGGTCGCGATCGAAGAAGCCGCCGAAGAGGGCAAACCGGAGGTTACGCTGGCCCCGGCGCGGCCGATCCGGGTCTACGATTTGATCCGCCACACCGCGGGCCTGACCTACGGGGTGTTCGGCGACAATGCGGTCAAGCGGGCCTACCGCGAGTCGGGGCTGATCAAGGGCGATTTCGACAACGCCGAGTTCGTGTCCCGCATCGCCAAGCTGCCGCTGATGTTCCAGCCGGGCAGCGCCTGGGAGTATAGCCACGCCACCGACGTGTTGGGGCGCGTGGTCGAGGTCGCGTCGGGCAAGTCGCTCTATGCGTTCATGAAGGAGCGCATCCTCGATCCGCTCGGGATGACCGACACGAGCTTCTACGTGACCGACGCATCCAAGCACCCGCGCATCGCCGAGCCGTTCAAGGACGACCGCACCATCGGCACCGATGCGGTGTTCTTCGATCCGCGCGAGGCCAAACGGTACGAATCCGGCGGCGGCGGCATGGTCGGAACCGTGATGGACTACGCGCGCTTCCTGCAGATGCTGCTCGACGGCGGCCGTGCCGGCGACAAGCAGTTGCTCGGGCCGAAAACGATCGCGATGATGACCTCCGACCACCTCGGCCCGGCCGTGAACACCGGGTCGGCCTATCTGCCGGGCGAAGGTTATGGCTTCGGCCTCGGCTTCTCGGTGCGCAAGGAGACCGGCCTGTCGCCGCTTCCCGGATCCGCCGGCGACTATGCCTGGGGCGGCGCCGGCGGCACGGCGTTCTGGGTCGATCCGAAAGAGAACATGTTCGTCGTATTCATGATGCAGGCGCCGAAGAACCGCGTGTACTACCGCGTCCTGCTGCGCGACATGATCTACGCCGCCATGACGAAGTAGACTGCGCCCGCACCGTCATTGCGAGGAATTGCATCCATCAGCGCCACGCCCGAATCGCTATTCGGCAAATCGATTGGCCTTGCCAAGCTCGCGCCTGTAGCGTCCCGGCGCGAGCTTGCCGATGAGCGTGACAGATAGCGGTCCCCGCGCTTTCGACGTGACCCATGCCCGCGTGCTCGCGATCGCCGGGCCGATGACGCTCGCGCATCTGACCACGCCGCTGCTGGGCATCGTCGGCACCGCAATCATCGGCCAGCTCGGGCAGGCGCACCTGCTCGGCGCCGTGGCGCTGTCGGCCGTGGTGTTCGACTGCATCTTCTGGCTGTTCGCATTCCTGCGCATGGGCACGGTCGCGCTCACCGCGCAGGCACTGGGCGCCGCCAACGCCGTCGAGCAACGTGCCGTGCTCGGCCGCGCGCTGGTCATGGCGGGCGCCATCGGCGCCGGGTTGCTGCTCCTGCAGCAGCCGATCGCATGGCTGGCCTACGAGGCGATGGGCGCGAGCGCGGCCGTCACCGAGGCCGCCAAAATCTACTTCTTCGTGCGCGTCTGGTCGGCGCCGCTGACGCTCGGCAACTATGCGGTGCTCGGCTGGTTGATCGGTCTCGCGCGCACCGATCTGGCGTTGGCGCTGCAGGTCGCCATCAACCTCGCCAACGTGGCGGCGACCGCACTGCTCGTGCTCGTGCTCGAGAGGGGCGTGGCGGGCGCCGCGCTCGGCACCGTGCTGGCGGAAGCCGTGGGTCTCGCCGCCGGCCTGCTGCTGGCGTGGCGGCTGGGACGCGGCGAGCCGCGCCTCGCGGCCGCGATCGTGCTCGATCCCGGCAAGCTCATGCGAATGCTCGCGGTCAACCGCGACATCATGATCCGCACTGCCGCGCTCATCGTCGCCTTCACGTTCTTCATGGCACAGGGCGCGCGCGCCGGCGATACGGTTCTCGCCGCCAACGCGGTGCTGTACAATCTGGTGCTGATCGGGGCGTTTTTCCTCGACGGATTCGCCACCGCCGCCGAGCAGCTGTGCGGACGCACGGTCGGGGCGCGGGACTCCGCCGCGTTCAGGCGAGCCGTCACGCTGTCGATCGGCTGGGGGTTCGGTTTCGCCGCCGCGGTGGCGGCGACCTTCCTGGCCGGCGGCCCGCAATTGATTGCGTTGATGACGGCGAGCCCGGACGTCCGCGCGACCGCCGAGCAGTTCCTGATCTTCGCCGCCATGGCGCCGCTCGCCGGCGTCCTCGCCTATGCGTTCGACGGCATCTATGTCGGCGCCACCTGGACGCGCGACATGCGCAACCTGATGCTGGCCGCGCTTGCGCTCTACTTCGCGGCTTGGTGGAGCCTACAGCCGTTCGGCAATGCCGGCCTGTGGGGCGCGATCCTCGTGTTCCTCGGCGGGCGCGGAATACTGCAGGCGCTGCGCTACCCGGGCCTGCTGCAGGCAACCTTCGGGCCGGGCGAACCGGTTACCGGCGCGGTTCTCCCCGCGGGCGGACGCGACGAGCATCAGGCGGCGGCTCGGCCGGAGGAGGTGCCGGCGCCATATACCGTGCGTTCGGGCGACAAAAACCACCCATCCCCCTGACCTCCTCCTGGCAGGCTGCAAAACTCGCAAAGCCGCAGTCTTCGTAGGTGACCTCGAACCCGCGGCTCACCGCGCAGTAGGGAGAGTCGGTGCGTGCGGTCGCGTTCGGCGCAGCGAGAACCGAAACCATGCCGGCAGCGGCCAAGATTGCGCCGACGCGTGCTGCCCGAGCGGAAACGCACCATGGTGAACCTTAAGATCCGGATTGCCGGCGGCCGTCGCGGCGCGGGCGACCCTCGGTCACCGGCGCGGGCTTGGCGACATAGTTCGGATTGGCTTGGCACCACCCGCCCATCCCCAGGATGGTCTCGCGGCATTGCGCCATGGTGGTAAACCCGCAGGTGATGAATCCCGATCCGTATCCGCCGTTCACTCCCTGGCAGTATGGGTACTCGATCTCCGCCCGCGCGCCACCAGCCGCAAGCAGCTGAGCGCCGAAGGACATTGCGGCGGCGACCGCAAGCACGCCGAATTGTCTCATTGCGTGGTTCCCTCCAGAACGGGCGGCGAGCGGCGCCCGACTTTCCGACCAAATTAAGATCATGCCGTGAACGGGCTGACCAATCACGATCGCGTCGGCGGCGCGACGAACGCGGCGCCGACGCCACGACGAGCGGGCCGCAGCGGAGTTGCGATAATACCAGTACCGATTCCTGGGCAGATCGCGGGGCTCGCGCAATGAAATTAGTCAGCGACTCGCGTGCGAATTATTTCACCGGCAAGCGCGGCCAGCCCCGTCGCGATGGTGGCGAGCCGCGATTGCCGGCTCGCAATCGAGCGCTCGAAGAGCGCGTTGACCATGGCGTCGCAGAGGTTCTGCCGAAGCATCGCGTCGACGACGGCGGGCGCCTTCTGCGAATTGCACGAGGACGGCGGCACGAAGATCGCATCGGCGAGGCGCACGCACAGGCCCTCGCCCGCCGCCCAGGCGATCAGGTCCTCGGCGAAGACCGCACCCGACAGGTGGACGTGCAGGTCCGCGCCCTTCGGCATCCGCTGCAAGAACGCGCGCAGTGCGGTGTGATCGTTGCGCAACGTGGAGAAGCGGGCGGCCGTGATCGCCGAGTCCGGAAGCAGCGCGAGCGTTGCTCCGCCTGCCGCCACGACGATGACAACGAGCGCCAGGATGAACGCCGGCCAGACCCAACGCTTCCAGAACCCGGGTGGCATGCCCGGCTCCCTCGGCTTGCGGCCGCAGCACGCTAGTGGCGCGCTCAGCGATGCACAATCAACGCAGGGACCACCGGCGCTAGCGCGGATTGCTGCGCGCAGGCGAACCGACGCTCAATACCGATACGTCTCCGGCTTGTACGGCCCCTCGGCCGGATAGCCCACATAGGCCGCCTGCTTCTCGCTCATCGCCGTGAGCTTGGCGCCGATCTTGCCGAGGTGGAGCCGCGCCACCTTCTCGTCCAGGCGCTTCGGCAGCGTGTACACCTTCTTCTGGTACTTGCCGGTCTTGTTCTGCGCATCGGTCCACAATTCGATCTGCGCCAGCGTCTGGTTGGTGAACGAGGCCGACATCACGAAGCTCGGATGCCCCATGGCGTTGCCGAGGTTCACCAGCCGTCCTTCCGACAGCAGGATGATGCGCTTGCCGTCCGGGAACTCGATCTCGTCGACCTGCGGCTTGACGTTATGCCAGCGGAAGTTCTTCAGCGCCGCCACCTGGATCTCGGAATCGAAGTGGCCGATATTGGCGACAATCGCGCGGTCCTTCATGGCGCGCATATGGTCGACGGTGATGACGTCGAGATTGCCGGTCGCGGTGACGAAGATGTCGGCCCGCGGCGCCGCCTCTTCCATGGTGGTGACCTCGTAGCCTTCCATCGCGGCCTGCAGGGCGCAGATCGGATCGACCTCCGACACCAGCACGCGGCAGCCGGCATTGCGCAGCGACGCCGCCGAGCCCTTGCCGACGTCGCCGAAGCCCGCCACCATCGCGACCTTGCCGGCCATCATCACGTCGGTGCCGCGGCGGATGCCGTCGACCAGCGACTCGCGGCAGCCGTAGAGATTGTCGAACTTCGACTTGGTGACCGAGTCATTGACGTTGATCGCCGGAAACAGCAGCCGGCCTTCCTTCTCCATCTGGTAGAGCCGGTGCACGCCGGTCGTGGTCTCCTCGGTGACGCCGCGGATATTGTTGGCGAGGTGCGAGTACCAGCCCGGATGGCTCTTGAGCCGCGCCGCGATCGCGGCGAACAGAACTTCCTCTTCCTCGTTGGTCGGCTTGGCGATGACCGACGGGTTGCTCTCGGCCTTCATGCCGAGGTGCACCAGCAGCGTCGCATCGCCGCCGTCGTCGAGGATCATGTTGGGAGTGCCGCCGTCCGCCCATTCGAAGATGCGGTGGGTGTAGTCCCAGTACTCCGCGAGGCTCTCGCCCTTGACGGCGAACACCGGCACCCCGGTCGCCGCGATCGCGGCGGCGGCATGGTCCTGGGTCGAGTAGATGTTGCAGGACGCCCAGCGCACCTCGGCGCCGAGATGGGTGAGCGTCTCGATCAGGACCGCGGTTTGGATCGTCATGTGCAGCGAGCCCGCGATGCGGGCCCCGCGCAGCGGCTGCTCCGGGCCGAACTCCTCGCGCGTCGCCATCAAGCCCGGCATCTCGGTCTCGGCGATGGCGATTTCCTTGCGGCCCCAGTCGGCCAATCCGATGTCCTTGACGACGTGGTCGGCGGCGGGCGCGGTCTTCTTTTTGGTGGCGGTCATGGCGATCCCTGTGTGGAGTTGGCTGGCGCGGCCCGCGCCAACCTGGTCGCGGGAGGCTATAGCAGGGGTTCGGCCACGGGGCAATAAAGACATAAAGATTTCTTTATATGCATTTCCTCCCGACTTCAGTGACGAGATGGGCGCGCGCTTGACCGCAGGAATCCCCTCTTGTCTGATGTCAGACGACTTTTGCCGTCGCGGGCACGCGACGGCAGGTGGGGGGCGGCCTCGACGCTGCCCGGCACAATCAAGGCGACCCGCGACGCGGCGCCACAAGGGAGGGCTGCCAATGATGTCCATCTCGCGTTTTTGCGTTGCGGCTTCGGCGCTCGCGATCGCGGCGCTCGCGATCGGCGCCCTGACGGCCGACGCGCAAGCGCCGATCGTGATCAAGATCGCGACCGTGAATGCGGGCGAAAGCCCACGCAACCTCGCGGCTTACGAATTCGCCAAGGTGGTCGGCGAAAAATCCGGAGGCCGCATCAAGGGCGAAGTCTATATCAACAACCAGCTGGCGCGCGGCGAAGGCGCGACGCTCGAGGGCATCCAGCTCGGCACCATCGATATCGCCCCGGTCGGTTCGGCGCCGATCGGCGGCATTTTCGAGCCGGCATTCCTGCCGCTCGACCTGCCGTTCCTGTGGACCAGCCGCGAGCAGGTCTGGAAGGTCATGGATGGTCCGGTCGGCCAGGAATTGTTCAAGAAGATGGAGGCCAAGGGACTAAAGGGCCTGTGCTGGGGCGGCGGCTGGGGCTTCCGCAACATGCAGTCGAACGTGCGCGCGGTCGCCGTGCCGGAAGACATGAAAGGCCAGACCGTGCGGGTGCAGGAGTCGCCGATCTACATTTCCATGATGAAGGAGCTCGGCGCCAATCCGGTCCCGATGCCGTGGGGCGAAGTGTACCTTGCGATGAAGCAGGGCACCGTCGACGCCATGGAGTTGCCGGTTTTTACCGTAGTGTCGGACAAGTTCTATGAGGTGACGAAGTTCTACTCGCTCACCAAGCACACCTATCCGCCGATCTCGTGGTACACCAATCTGCGCAAGTATCAGGCGCTCGCGCCCGACCTGCGCCAAGCCGTCGACGAGGCCGCGCAGGCGGCATGCAAGAAGGACCGCGAGTCCGAGCTCGAGAAGGAAAAGGCCGACATCGCCTTCGTGGAGAAGGCCGGTGTCAAGGTGAACGAGGTCAAGGACTTGTCGGCCTTCCAGGCGCGCATGAAGCCGGCCTACGAGCTGGTCGCCGCGAAGGTCGGCAAGGAGTGGCTCGACAAGGTGATGGCTGCGGCGGATGCCGCAAAGTAGACCCCGCGGGCTCTACAAATCGCTTGGTGATGCCCGGCTCGCGCCGGGCATCCTGTCTTGCTTCTGATAGCCGCCGCACCGAAGACGTGGATGGCCTGGCCGTGATGGCGTGCGCAGCCGACATCGTTCAATGATCCGCAAAGCGCTCGCCAACTGCGTCGAATGGATCTGCCTCGTGCTGATGGCCGTGCTCGCGGTCGACCTTATGCTCGGCGTGTTTTCCCGCTACGTCCTGGTTCGCACCTTCACCTGGTATGACGAGATCGCGCGGGCGTGCTTCGTCTGGATCGTGTTCCTGGGAGCCGCGGTCGGCGTGAAGCGCGGCTCCCACTTCGGCCTGCATCTGGTCGTCGACATGGCCTCCGAGCGCACGCGTCGCGCAGCCGCACTGGTCACCCCGCTCGTCATCATCGTGTTCTCGTCGGTGCTGGTCGTCCAAGGCCTCGCTTTCCTGGAGTTCGGCCGTTACCAGCAGCTGCCGGTGATGGGCGTATCGAAGGCTTGGGTCTACGCCGCCATGCCGATCGGTGGCGCGCTGATGATCCTCTACAGCCTGCACGCACCTGTGGCGCGCGGCGCGGAACCTGCGCACGTGATCGCGATCGCAACTCTCGCCTTCCTGGTGCTGCTGGTACTGGCGGTACCGGTTGCGTTCTCGGTCGGAACGGCCGGCTTCGTCGGGCTGTGGTGGAATGGCGGTTATCCGCTCACGATCATCGTGCAGCAGGCGTTTCTTACCGTGAACTCATTCGTCCTGCTGGCGATCCCCTTGTTCATCCTGGCCGGGTTCCTGATGGAGACCGGTGGGATCGCGGTGCGGCTGGTGCGCCTCGCGCAGGCGCTGGTCGGATGGATCCGCGGCGGACTGGCGATGACGGTCGTGGTCGCCGAATACATCTTCTCGGGGATTTCCGGCTCCACCATCGCCGACGTGTCGGCGATCGGCGCAACCATGATCCCGCCGATGACGCGCGCCGGCTACAAGCCGGAGCAGGCGGTGTGCGTGGTCGCGGCCGCCTCCGCCATGGGCATCCTGGTGCCGCCCTGCATCCTGATGATCGTCATCGGTGCGATCGCCAACGTGTCGGTGGCGGCGCTGTTCGTGGCAGGATTCCTGCCCGCGCTGGTGCTCGCACTCACGATCATGGGCTACATCTACTACGACGCGCGGCGCACGGGCATGGTGGCGGCGGAGGTAGCGACGCGGGCCGAGCTGTGGTGGAGCTTCGTCGACGCGCTGATCCCCCTCGGTCTTCCGATCATCATCTTCGGCGGCATCCTGGGTGGAGTGTTCACCCCGACCGAGGCGGCGGCGGTGGCCGTGTTCTATGCCGCCGTCGTCGGCCTGTTCGTCTATCGCGAGATCAAGTGGGCCGACCTTCCGCGCATCCTGATCGACAGCGCGGTCGTCACCGCGAATGTCTGCTTCCTGCTGGCCGTCGCGGCCGTGGTCGCCTGGATGCTGGCGGTGGCGCAGGTACCCGCGCGGGTGCTCGAATTCATGACTGCGATCTCGGCGGGTCCGACGGTGTTCCTGATCCTGACCGCGCTGCTGTTCATTGCGCTCGGGGCGGTGCTGGAGGGCCTTCCCGCCGTCATCATCCTGCTGCCGACCTTCCTGCCGGTCGTCAAACAGCTCAATATCGACCTGATCCACTTCTCGATCGTCGTGGTCGCGGCAACAGGCATCGGGCTGTTCCTGCCGCCGATCGGCGTCGGATTGTTCATTTCCTGCGGCATAGCCGGCATCGGCATGGACCGGGTCATCCGGCCCATGATGCCGTACATCTATTTCCTCTGCCTCGGCCTGCTGGTGGTGATCCTCGTCCCTTGGGTGACGCTGGTGTTGCCGCGGGCTTTCGGGTTGTGAGGCGGGGCGAGGCCGCGCGTTCAGCCCTCTTCGCCGAAGCGGCCGGCGACCAGTGCCGCAAGGGCGTCGATCGCGGCGGCTGCGTCCGGCCCGCTGGCCTCGACTAGGATCGAGGTGCCGGGCGCGGCTGAGAGCATCATCAGGCCCATGATCGAGTTGCCGCCGACGGTTTCGCCGCCGCGGGTGACCTTCACCTCGACGTCGAATTGCTCGACCGTCTGCACGAACTTCGCCGAGGCGCGCGCGTGCAGGCCCTTCTTGTTGATGATCTGCAGCTCGCGGACGATCCGTCCCGGACGCGGCTGGCGCTCCTCCGGACCAGGAGGTTGGCCTGGAGCCGGCCCGCTCATTTACCGGCCAGCACCCGGCTTGCGATGGTGATGTACTTGCGTCCGGCTGCCTGGGCCTGCGCGACCACGTCGGGCAGCGGACACTCGGCGCGCACCTTGGCGAGCTTGATCAGCATCGGCAGGTTGATGCCGGCCAAAACCTCGACGTTGGGCCTGCCCATGACCGAGATCGCCAAATTCGATGGCGTGCCGCCGAACATGTCGGTGAGGATCGCGACCCCGTCGCCCGCGTCGACCCGGGCGACTGCATCGATGATGTCGCGGCGCCGCTGCTCGACGTCGTCGTCCGGACCGATCGTCACGGCTTCGAGCTGTTTCTGCGGCCCGACCACGTGCTCTAGGGCGGCACGAAACTCCACGGCCAGCCGCCCGTGCGTGACAAGTACCAGGCCGATCATCGAGAACCCCGGCGCGCGCAGCCGACGTGTGCGCTGCACGCAAGGGCGTCATAGATCATCATCAGGAGTCAAAGCGCAAGGGCTTTTACCTTACTTTTCCCACATGTTGCGCCGCACAATATGGGGCCGGGCCACGGGCCACGGGACGGTCATGATCCGGCCTCCACGGTGCCCAGCGCGGCAAGCAGCACGGCCGTCGCATCGGCGCAAGAGGCGACCGCCAGGCGCGGCAAGGTGACGCTGGCGACCGAGGCGGTGCGCTCGTTCCCCGAAGGCAGCCGCGCCACATCGGGCTGCCCGAGATCGACCACCAAGCCGACGACCGCCACCGGCTCGTAGGGCAGACGCCGGATTCCAAGTCCGCGCACTTCGATGAGCCCGGCCAAGCTTTCGGCCGGGCGCACCAGCAACCGGCCGTGCCGAGCCTCGACGTGCACCCGGTCATCAGCCACCAGCCGGGCGAACGGGAGGCGCCCACTCTGCGCCGCCTCGATCAAGGCGAGGGCCAAGCGCGATTTGCCGCAACCTGCAGGCCCACGGAGCAGCACGGCGCGCGCGCCGACCAGCACGGCCGAGGCGTGGATGGTCGGCGGCCCGGAATCCGCCATCACAGGGCGGGAAGGCGGACGGTAAAGCGGGCGCCGAGCACGCGTTCGCCGTCGGCGCTCATGCGGTTCTCCGCCCAGATACGCCCGCCATGCGCGTCCACGATCTGCTTCGAGATCGAAAGCCCAAGCCCGGAGTTCTGACCGAATCCCTGCTCGGGCCGGTCGGTGTAGAAGCGCTCGAAGATGCGCTCCAACGCGTCCGGCTGAATGCCGGGACCGTCATCGTCGACCACGATCTCGATCTCATTCTTCAACGCATAGCAGGTGACCCGCACCGTCCCTTCCGGTGGGGAGAACGAACGGGCATTGGCGATGAGATTGTCGAACACCTGGGCGAGCCGTGAATCATGGCCGGGAATGATGAACTGCTTCGCGTTCCCCTTGAACACCAGCTCGACGCCGACGCCGTCCTCGCCGCGGACCTCGTTGGCAACCGTCACGACCGCGTTGAGGAGCTTGATGAGATCGAGGGGCGCGGCGTCCTGCCGCTGCAGCTCGGCATCGAGCCGGCTGGCATCGGAAATATCCGAGATCAGCCGGTCTAGTCGCCGCACGTCGTGCTGAATGACCGCCAACAGCCGGTTGCGGCTGTCGTCGGATTTTGCCAGCGGCAACGTTTCCACGGCAGAGCGCAACGACGTCAGCGGATTCTTCAGCTCGTGCGCCACATCGGCCGCGAAGCTTTCGATCGCCTCGATCCGCCGATAGAGCGCGCTGGTCATCTCCCGCAACGTGCCGGAAAGATGGCCGATCTCGTCGCGCCGATGGGTGAAATCCGGGATCTCCACGCGCGCACGGATGCGCCGGCGTACCCGCTCGGCGCCTTCGGCCAGCCGGCGAACCGGACTGGCGATGGTCCCCGCGAACAGCACCGAGAGCACCACCATGACACCGGCCAGGATCAGGAAGATCTTGACGATCGCCAATCGTTCCGACTCGACCATGTGATCGATGTCGCCGCCTTGCGTCGACAGCATCAACGCGCCGCGCACCGCCCGGAAGCGCTGCACCGGTACGGCCACCGACACGATCACCTCGGCGCGATCGTTGACCCGCACCATGCTGGCCTTCTGACCGCCGAGCGCCATCGCCACCTCGGTGTAGCTGGTGCCGCTCTCCGGTCCGAGCTCCTTGTAGAGCGGGAGGTCGCCGCGGCCGAGCCAGGTCCGCAGCGTCAACCATGAGCGCTCGACGATCCCCGGCTTCTCGGCCGCAGGCGGCGGCAGATCGAAGCGCAGCACGTCGCCGCGGCCGTACAGGTTGCGGCTGTCGAGAATGAGGACGCCGTTGTTGTCGTAGATCCGGGCGCGCGTATTGGTGGGCGACACCAATCGCCGGAGCACCGGCGCAATGCGCTCGGGATTGATGGGGAATTCGAGCGCGCTGAATTCGTCCGCCGGACCGTAGGTGTCGCCGGTCTGCAGCTCAAGCAGCTTGTCGGGATCGATGGTGATGGCGTCGGTTTCGACCGTGGCGGAAGCGGCAATCGCGCCGGCGATGATCTCGCCCTGCACCAGCAGAACTCTGCACCCGGGCGTCGATCAGGCCGGCGCGGAATTGCGAGAGATAGAAAATCCCGACCACGAGGGCGAGCAGCCCGGTGACGTTCAGGAAAACGATGCGGCGCGTCAGACTGGAAAGGGTTTGCGCGACAAAGAACCGCCAGGCGCCGCGCAGCGGATTGAGGTATCCGCCATGCTTGGCGGATCCGGTACGGGCGGCGGATTCGGAGCGCGCGACGGATTCTCCGGGGCGTTTGACCTCGGCGATCCCTGGGGACGTCTCTGTGGTTCGATCGAGCACGGGTCGTATGGCGTCTCGTTCCGATCGCGCGCGCTTTGCGCCGGCGACCCGGCCGGCACTAGCACACCTGCAACTTACCGCAAGCCGCCCAGCGGCAGGCTAGGTCCAGTCATCCGGTCTTGGCGAATAGCGAATGGCGAATGGCGTTGACTCCACGGGTGCACTTGCCACTCGCCACTCGCCATTCGCTGTTCGCTACGCTTCCTTGAAGCGATAGCCGACGCCATAGAGCGTCTCGATCATGTCGAAATTGTCGTCGGTCGCCTTGAACTTCTTGCGCAGGCGTTTGATGTGGCTGTCGATGGTGCGGTCATCGACATAGACCTGGTCGTCGTAGGCGGCGTCCATCAGCGCGTTGCGCGACTTCACCACGCCCGGACGGCTCGCCAGCGCCTGCAGGATCAGAAACTCGGTGACGGTGAGCGTCACCGGCTCGGCCTTCCAGGTGCAGGTGTGGCGCTCGGGATCCATGCGCAGGAGGCCGCGCTCGAGCACCTTGGCGGAGTCGACCTCCTTGGCGGCGCCGCCCTCCTTGGGCGTGAAGCGGCGCAGCACCGCCTTGACCCGCTCCACCAGCAGCCGCTGCGAGAACGGCTTCTTGATGAAGTCGTCGGCACCCATCTTGAGCCCGAACAGCTCGTCGATCTCCTCATCCTTCGAGGTGAGGAAGATCACCGGCATGTCCGACTTCTGCCGCAGCCGCCGCAACAGCTCCATGCCATCCATGCGCGGCATCTTGATGTCGAGGATGGCGAGATCCGGCGGCGAGGTCTTGAAGCCGTCGAGCGCGGAGGCGCCGTCGGTGTAGGTCATGATGCGGTATCCTTCCGCTTCCAGTGCGATGGACACCGATGTGAGAATATTGCGGTCGTCGTCGACGAGAGCGATGGTCGGCATTAAAGCCCCTCTTTCGTGCGCCGGCGCTTGAGCTTAAAGGCCTTCAAGCCCCCAAGCTGGGCCGAAATGTGACCTTTCCACGAGCGCAACGAATCGCGTGCGTTCCGATCTGGCACTCTATTCCGGGCTTTTCAGCCTCGACCACCGGAACATGAGTTGGCTACCGTGTCGCCGTGCAGGCCATTGCGCATACCCGCCAATAAGCGACGCGACGCCGACGACCCGAGCGACTGTAGCCGCTTGAGCCCAGACCGCAAGGGGCGCATGGATTGAAAAGGAGATGACGCATGAAACCCGGCGGAGCGTTCGATGCGAGCTTGGTGGCCAAGAAACTCCTGCGCGAGGGACGCACCGGCGCGCTCGGAACCCTGATGCAAGGGTCCGGCGATCCCTATTGCTCGCTCGTCAATGCGGCGACGGCGGCGGACGGCGCGCCGCTGCTCCTGCTGTCGCGGCTGGCTTTGCACACCAAGAACATCCTGGCCGACGCGCGGGTCTCCCTCATGCTCGACGAGCGCAAGGAGGGCGATCCGCTCGAAGGTGCCCGCGTGATGCTGATGGGTACCGCCGAGCCGACCGAAGACGAAGCCGACAAGCGGCGCTACCTGGCGCGTCATCCGTCCGCGGAAGTGTTTGCCGGTTTCGGCGATTTCGCGTTCTACCGGATCGCACCAAAGGGCGCGCATCTCGTCGCCGGCTTCGGCCGCATCGTCGACCTCAAGCCGCAGGATATCCTGATCGACGTGAGCGGCGCCGAAGCGCTCGTCGCCGCCGAGGCGGAGATCTGCGCGCATATGAACGACGATCACCCCGACGCGGTGCGGCTCTACGCAACCCGGCTTCTGGGCGCGGCCGACGGCGAATGGCGCTGCGTCGGCTGCGATCCGGAGGGATTGGAGCTGCAGCTCGACCGCACCGCCTTGCGCCTGCCGTTCCCGCAGCGCGTGACCGCGCCCGGCGTGCTGCGCCAAGTGCTCAAGGAGCTGGCGCAGCGAGCGCGGGCATAGGTTATTGCTCGAGCTCCCGGAAAGCCGCCATCTGCCGCACGAGCAAACCGAACCGAGGGTGCACGAGCTGCAGCGTGAAGCTGAAACGGCCGTCGCCTAGCTCGGCATGGATCACCGACAGCGCCCCGGGGGTGATCCAGGCCGGCAGTGCGAAGCGCAAGCCCAGCAGCTGAACGAAATAGCTCGTGCTCCGGAAGACGAGCGCATCGTCGCGAACGTGCAGCGTGAGCGCCATGCCGACGCCGCAGCCGACATGTTCCTCAAGGCCGGTTGGCCCCTCGAAACGCTTGAAGGAGTGGACGACTTGCGGGAACCCGGCTCGCCGCGCGTATATTCGCGTCCATATCTGGCCCCCCGTCGCCGCATCCTCGCTGACCGTGACGACGCTCGGCAGGTGGACGCCGCGCGCCAGCGGCAACGGCCCGCCGATCAGGCGTGCCGCCTGCGCCACGCACCAACCGGCTTTGCCCATCCAGGTTTCAAAAACGTCGCCGACGTAGACTGTCGTGCGGCCGGCGGCCAACCGCTTGCTGAAACGTCGGCGGATCGAGGGCGGCAATGCCGCCCAATCTTCGTCGCTCAGGAGCCCGCGAAAACGCAGATCGCCGAGCTCCGTCTCCTGGGCAACAGAGACCGGAGCGGTTGCTTGCGCGCGCTTCAGCCCTCGCATCGTGTCGGCTCCTATTTCCGGCCCGCGAGCGGCAGCAGGTTTGCAATCCGTCGCCGAGGCCGGCATTCTTCTTGTAAAGTCGGAAATTTCTGTCATAACAGAAATATCTGATATTTCCGCCCATAAGTCAACCCTGGCAAATGGGTTACGGTTGCGGCGGCCTTGAGGACAGAGCGTTGCCCGGGCCTTACAGTCATCGCACCGATCCCGCCGTGCCTGCGTTTCCCGACGACCGGCCGATCATCGTGTTCGACGGGCATTGCGCGCTGTGCTCTGGATGGGCGCAGTTCGTCCTGCGCCGCGATCCTCACGCGACGTACCGGCTGCTTCCAGCGCAATCGCCGCTCGGCCGCGCGCTCTACATCCATTACGGCCTCAACCCGACCGACTATGAGACCAACATCCTGATTGCCGACGGCATCGCCTGGTTCAAATCGGAAGGATGCATCCGCATGGCGGAAGGCCTGGGCTTTCCGTGGTCGCTCGCCGCCGTTTTTCGGATTCTGCCGGCCGCCGTGCGGGACCGGCTGTATACCTTCGTGGCGAGCAACCGGCTGCGCGTCTTCGGCCCGCGCGCCACCTGCTACCTGCCGGAACGGCGCTACCAGGACCGGTTCCTGGCATGACCAACCGGCTCAAGGTTCTCATCCTGGGCGGCTACGGCACGTTTGGCGGCCGGCTTGCCCGCCTGCTGGCGGACGAACCGCGACTGACGCTCGTCATCGCCGGCCGCTCGCATCCCAAGGCGGAGGCCTTCTGCGCCGGCTTGCACGCGGAAGCCGAAGTGGTGCCGCTGGCGTTCGACCGCGACGCCGACGCCGAGCGCCAGTTGCGCGAGGTCGCGCCGGACATCGCGGTCGATGCATCGGGACCGTTTCAGATGTACGGCGACCCCTATCGCGTGGTGCGCGCATCAATGGCGCTCGGCATTGACTATCTCGATCTCGCCGACAGCTCGGATTTCGTGACGGGGATCGAGCAATTCGACGCGGCCGCCAAGACGCGCGGAAACTTCATCCTTTCCGGAGCGAGCAGCTTTCCGGCGCTTACGGCTGCGGTGGTGCGACGGCTATCGTTCGATATGACCCGTCTCGAGGCGGTCAGCGGCGGCATTGCGCCCTCGCCCTATGCCGGCGTCGGTCTCAACGTGATCAGGGCGGTCGCGAGCTACGCCGGCCGACCGGTCGCGACCGGACGCGACCGCACCCGCTCCGCGCTCGTCGATACCCGGCGCTATATCATTTCGCCGCCGGGGCGACTGCCGCTTCATTCCATCCGCTTTTCGCTCGTCGACGTTCCCGACCTGAAAGTCCTGCCGACGCTGTGGCCCGGCCTGGGATCGGTGTGGATGGGTGCCGGGCCGGTGCCGGAAATCCTGCATCGGGCGCTCAATGCGTTTGCCTGGACGGTGCGCGCGGGGCTTCTGCCATCGCTTTCGCCGCTCGCACCCCTGATGTACCGCGCGATCAGCGTGCTGCGCTGGGGCGAGCACCGGGGCGGGATGTTCGTCGTCGTGACCGGCGTCGGAGCAGGCGGAACAAGGGTCGAGCGGTCCTGGCATCTGATCGCCGAAGGGGATGATGGGCCGTTGATCCCTTCGATGGCGGCCGAGGCGATCATTCGCCACTGCCTCGCAGGCCGCGCACCCCCTGCGGGAGCGCGTTCGGCGGCGACGGAGCTGGAGCTGGCCGACTACGAAACGCGGTTCGCGCGCTGGCGGATCCAATGCGGCATCCGCGAGCCGGTGCCCGCAACGGCGCCGCTCTATCGCAGGGTGCTCAACGCGGCCTGGAGCAGCTTGCCGGAGCCCTTGCGCGTCATGCACGATCTCGAGAATACGCTGACGGCGGAGGGTGTCGCGACCGTCACCCGCGGTTCAGGCCTGCTGGCGCGATGCATCGCGGCGCTGTTCGGCTTTCCCTCGGCCGGCACAGGCGTTCCGGTCAAGGTGATCTTCGAGAATCACGGAGGGCGGGAGCGCTGGCGGCGCGAATTCGCCGGACATGCGTTCGAGAGCACGCAGGAGGCAGGGCGAGGCCGCTTCGCCGGCCTGCTGTCCGAAAGTTTTGGCCCCTTTACTGTCGGTCTGGCACTGGTCGTAGAGGACGACCGCATGAAGCTCGTGGTCCGGCGGTGGAGTTTTCTCGGACTGGTGCTGCCGCTGGCGCTCGCGCCCAGCGGCGAAGCGTACGAAAGCGCCGAGGGAGGCCGATTCAACTTCCATGTCGAGATCGGACACCGCCTGACCGGATTGATCGTGCGCTACGAAGGCTGGCTCGTTCCGAGGCCTTGATGGAGGTGCGCTATTTCTTCGCCGCCTTGATCGGATCCTTGACCGCCTCGTAGGTCGCGAACTCGACGTTGTGCAGCTCCCCGCCCACCTTCTCGACCTTGCGGATGTAGATGTTGTGCACGACGTCGCGGGTCTCCGGATCGATCGCGATCGGGCCGCGCGGGCTTTCCCACCTCATGCCCTTCATCGCGCCGATCAGCGCGTCGCCCTCGGTTGCGCCGTTGGTCTTCTTCAGCGCCTCGTAAATCAGGTGCATGGCGTCGTAGCCGCCGACCGAGATGAAGTTCGGGCGGAAATTGTTCGCCTTCTTGAAGGCCTCGACATAAGCCTTGTTCGTCGCGGAGTTATGCGCGGCCGCATAGTGATGCGCCGTCACCATCCCGATCATCTGGTCGCCGAGGCCGTTGAGCTCGTCGTCGTCGGTGAGGTCGCCCGGCCCGACGATCCTGATCCCCGATTTGTCGAGACCGCGCTCGGCGAACTGCTTGGCGAAGATGCCGGCCTGCGTTCCGGGAAAATAGATGAATGCCGTGTCGGGTGCGTTGTCGCGTATCCGCTGCAGGAACGGCGCAAAATCCGGATTGGCGAGCGGCACGCGCAGCTTCTCGATGACCTGGCCGCCGCCTTGCGTGAAGCGCTCGACGAACGCCGTCTCCGCCTCGACCCCGGGCGCCCAGTCGTTCACCAGGGTGACGACCCGCTTGCTGCCGTTCTTGGCGGCCCACTCGCCCATGACCGCCGACGACTGTCCGAGCGTGAAGCTCGTGCGCACCATGTAGGGCGAGCGGTCGACCGTCACCGACGCGCCGGAGACCATGACCACGGTCGCGACCTTGGCCTGGGTGACGAGCGCTCCGATGGCGAGTGCGGTCGGCGTGATGCCGCCGCCGACGATGTGCACCTTGTCGTTGACGATCATCTCCTGGACGATGCGGCGCGCCGTATCGGCGACGCCGGCGTCGTCCCGCACGATCAGCTCGATCCGTTTGCCGGCCACGCTGTTGCCGTGCTGAGCGATGTAGAGGCGCGCGCCGGCGACGACCTGCCGGCCGACCGCGTTGAACCCGGCCCCGGTCAACGGAATGCTGAGGCCGATCTTGACCACGTCCTGCGCGCCAGCCGCACCGGCCCCGAACAGGGCGACGCTCGCCACCGCCAAGCCGGTGATGAAATGCCGTCGTGACATCGCTGCCCTCCCGACCGCCGCGGCCGCCGGTGCGCGCTAGCCGTAGCGGCGCCCCGCGGCCTTTGGGGTCTTCGTACGTGATCCAAATGCAATGGGCGGTCAAGAACTTGGCGCATGGGTTGCGGCGGATTGCTGCAGCGCGTAAACCTCGAATTACGCCTAGGCTTGGCAGCACGACCGAGGCCGATTATGGTCCGCCCCCCGCAGAGAGGCCGGAGGTGAACCGCCTTTCGCGCAGGGCGTTGTCGAATGCGGCTGCCAAGCTCCCCCGGCGCTGGCGTATCCGGAGGTCCTAGGTGAAGGAAACGGGTGTGAGGAACGGCGCCGTTGGCGCCGACAAGTTCGGCTTCAAGGGCCTGGCTGCCGTTCATTGGAACCTGCCCGAGCCCGCGCTCTACGAGCACGCGATCTGCGCGCGGCGAGGCGGTGCTGATCGGCGGGCGGCGCGCTTGCGGCCGACACCGGCGCCCACACCGGCCGCTCGCCCAAGGACAAGTTCGTCGTTCTCGACGCCGACGACCGAGAATACGGTCTGGTGGGACAATAACGGCAAGCTCACGCAGGAGCAGTTCAAGCAGCTGTTCGACGACTTCATCGCCCACGCGCACGGACAAGGAACTGTTCGCGCAGGACCTCTACGGCGGCGCCGACCCGGCCTACCGCATCAAGGCCCGCGTCTATACCGAATACGCTTGGCATTCGCTGTTCATCCGCACGCTGCTGATCCGGCCGGAGCGCGCCGAGCTGCGCGAGCTTCGCGCCCGACCTGACCATCATCGACCTGCCGTCGTTCAAGGCCGATCCGAAACGGCACGGCGTGCGCTCGGAAACCGTCATCGCCATCGATTTCAGCCGCCACGTCGTGCTGATCGGCAATACGCGCTACGCCGGCGAGATGAAGAAATCGGTCTTCACCACGCTCAACTACTACCTGCCGGCGCAGGGCGTGATGCCCATGCACTGCTCCGCCAACGTCGGACCACAGGGCGACACTGCGCTGTTCTTCGGGCTCTCCGGCACCGGCAAGACCACGCTGTCGGCCGACCCGGACCGCACGCTGATCGGCGACGACGAGCACGGCTGGTCGCCGCAGGGCATCTTCAACTTCGAAGGCGGCTGCTACGCCAAGACCATCAAGCTCTCAGCCGAGGCCGAGCCGCAAATCTACGCGGCGAGCAAGCGCTTCGGCGCCGTGCTGGAGAACGTCAAGGTCGATCCCGAGACGCGCGATGCCCGATTTCGACGACGACTCGAAGACCGAGAACACGCGCTCCGCCTATCCGCTCGCACTTCATCCCCAATGCCTCGAAGACCGGCCGCGCCGGCCACCCGAAGAACATCATCATGCTGACCGCCGACGCATTCGGCGTGATGCCGCCGATTGCCAAGCTGACGCCGGCGCAAGCGATGTATCATTTCCTGTCCGGCTACACCGCCAAGGTCGCCGGCACCGAGAAGGGGCGTGATCGGAGTCCGGAGGCGACGTTCTCGACCTGCTTCGGCGCGCCGTTCCTGCCGCGCCACCCGTCCGAATACGGCACGCTGCTGCGCGACCTGATCGCCCGCCACAAGGTCGATTGCTGGCTGGTCAATACCGGCTGGACCGGCGGCAAGTTACGGGGTCGGCTACGCGCATGCCGATCAAGGCGACCCGCGCGCTGCTGGCGCGCGCGCTCGACGGCTCGCTCAAGAACGTGCGGTTCCGGCACCGATCCCTATTTCGGGTTCGCGGTCCCGGTGTCGGTCCCCGGTATCGACGAGGATCTGCTCGATCCGGTGAAGACCTGGAAGGACAAGCAGGAATTCGCCGCGACCGCGCGCAAGCTGGTCGCCATGTTCCAGAAGAACTTCGTGCGGTTCGAGCCGCACGTCGATGCCGACATCAAGGCGGCCGCGCCTGAAGTCCGGATTGCGGCGGAGTGATCGCGGCCGCCACTTAGCGACTGCCGCGGCGACTGGCGAATAGCGAATAGCGAATAGCGGAAGACGCTGACGTCGCGACCTATATTCACTATTCGCCATTCGCCACTCACCATTCGCTATTTCATCAGATGCAAATCCTCGTCATCGGCGCCGGCGTGGTCGGGCTCGCGGCCGCCCGGGCGGCGGCGCTCGCAGGCCATGACGTCATCGTGGCCGAGGCCGAGCCCGGCATCGGGTCCGGCGTATCCTCGCGCAACAGCGAGGTCATCCATGGCGGCATGTACTATCCGACGGATTCGCTGCGCGCACGCCACTGCGTGCGCGGCCGGCGCATGCTGTACGCGTACTGTGCAAGCCACGGCATTGCGCATCGCCGCTGCGGCAAGCTCATCGTCGCAACCAACGCGGCACGAGCTGCCGAAGATCGACGCGATCCACCGGCAAGGCGTGCGCAACGGCGTCGAGGATCTGGCCCTCATCTCCGGCACCGAGGCCAAGCAGCTAGAGCCCGAGCTGGCCTGCGTCGCGGCGCTCAACTCCCCGCGCACCGGCATCATCGACAGCCACGCTTTCATGCTGGCGCTGCAAGGCGACGTGGAGGATGCCGGCGGCGCCGTTGCGTTCGGAACGCGGATCGAGAGCCTGGCGCCCACGCCCGCTGGTTGGGAGGTGCGGTTCGGCGGGGACGAAACCGGCAGCCTGACGGTCGATGCAGTCGTCAATTCCGCCGGGCTCGGTGCCACGGCGCTTGCGCGCGCGACGCACGGCTATCCGGCGACCCGCATTCCACGCCTGGTGCTGGCCAAGGGCAATTATTTCGGCTACGCGGGCCGGCCGGTGTTCTCGCGTCTCATCTACCCGGCGCCGGTCGAAGGCGGCCTCGGGAACGCATGTGACCTTCGATCTCGCAGGGCGCATGCGATTCGGTCCCGACGTCGAGTGGATCACGTCGGAAAACTATGGCGTGGACGCTGCCCGCGCCGCCTTGTTCTATGCCAGCATTCGGACTTATTGGCCGGGACTGCCGGATGGCTCGCTGGTGCCCGACTACGCCGGCATTCGTCCCAAGCTGACCGGTCCGGGCGAGCCGCCGGCCGATTTCATGATCGAGGGTCCGCGCGCAGCACGGCTTGCCGCGACTGGTCAACCTGTTCGGAATAGAATCGCCGGGCCTGACCAGCGCGCTCTCGATCGCCGACGATGTCGTGAGGCGAATAGCGAATAGCGATAGCGAATAGCGAATACGATTCGCCACTCGCCATTCGCTACATTGCTAGCGCCAGAAGCTATCCCAGGAGCTGCCCCAGGAATTGCTTGGCCGGCGCCATGAGCCGCTGGTGTCGATGACCGCCTGCGTGCGCGCGCGCCGCGGCTTGGCCTTCGTTTCGGCCTGTCCCTCGTTGCCCGAGGCCAGGCTTTGGATCGGGGTCGCCGGCGTCGCCGTCTCGTCGACCCTGAGTCCCGTCAGCTTCTGGCGAAGATCCGCGGACACCCGGGCATAGCTGCCGACCGGCGTGAAGTCGGCTGCCCTGTACGGAAATTTGCTCGATCCGTTGAACACCTGCAGGCCGCTCGAATGCGCGACGATGTCGCCGGCGCGAAGGGTCGGGTCGGACTCGACATCGATCTGAGCCAGGCCTCCCGGCCCGTTGCCGGTGCACGAGCAATCGGCAACCACCTTCTCCCGGTACACGAAAGCGTTGTCGAGATCGTCGTAGCGGGTGCCGTCGGACGCCACCGACCGGGCCGGATCGCTGCCGTTGAAGACTTTCGTGGCCGCACGCGGGCAAAGTGCGCTGCAGACCTTGACGGGCGATACCTGTCCGCTCGAGGCCGCTTTGGGCAGCGGGAAGTATTTCCCGTCACACAGCCGCACGCAGTAGGCCGACCCGGCGCCATGGACCGTTGCGGAAGGCCGCCGGTCGCCGAAATCCGGGGATGCGAACCGATCGTCCAGGCCGGGACTCGCGTGGGTCGGGGCATAGGCGGGTGCGTAGGTCCGTGCCGGCGGCCGTGGGCTGATGCCGAGATTGCCGAAGATCGAGCCGAAAATCCCCTGCGCGGAGGCGTCCGGCACCGGGGCAGTCACCACGCCGACGAATACGGCAAATCCCAGCCCTGCCATTCGTCGGGAAATCGTGATGCGGGTCCGTGCAAACACGATCAGCTCCCTTGTGTCGGGCGTCCGTTGGCCCTGGGTAGGTAGTCGTCCTGACTACGTCCCAGGCTCACAAAAGTCGCATGCCGGACGCGGGGTTACCCCTCGGTTAATGCGAATTGGTCGCACCGCCCAAGGGGAACATTTCGCTTCTTAGCGCCGCGATATTTCCATGGCATGTCGTGGAATGTTTCGTCCCGGAAACATGGCCCGATCGGGTCTGGAGGGGGACCGCCATTGCGAGCCGAAGGCGAAGCAAGCCAGGACGGCGGGGCCGCAACTGGATTGCTTCGTCGCTTGCGCTCCTCGCCATGACGGACACGCACTGCCGGGCGGCTGTGCGAAGCCGGGAACCCGCGTATTATGCCCGCGGAATCATCCTGGGAGGATTATCAATGCGTGCGTTGACTGCGGGCGTTGCGATGGCTGCTCTCGCGGCAGGGACATTGGCCGCATCGGCGGCGACGAAGCTATCGCCGGCCGAGGTCCAGACGACCTTCTTCACCGGCCAGGCCTTTACCGCGACGACGCCGTCGAACATCAAGTTCACAATGGTCTTCAAGCCTGACGGGAAGGTGACACGCGAGCCGCAGGGCAAATCGGGCGTCAAGGGTGAAGGCGCCTGGAAGCTGTCCAAGGACGGCTTCTGCACCACCTGGAAAGGCAGCAAAGCGAACTGCTTCACCCTGGTGTCGACCGGCGACAACAAGTGGTCGGTGGTCAAGGGCGCCGCCACGGTCGCGACCTGGAACAAGTGACGCCCCTACGCGGCAAGCGCGATTGGCTGCGCGCGAGCGTCCGCCTGCTGCTGGCGGGAATCTTCGGCATTCTCGTCGTTTTGCTGGCCGCCGGCTTGTGGTGGCGCAAAGCCGAAGTGCTGAAGGCCGGACAGAACCGGGCCGAGAATCTGGCCCTTATCCTGAGCGACCACCTCGCCCGCACCGTCGGGGCCATCGATACCGCCCTCGGGCAGCTCACGGTGCACGGCCGCCGCGTCGGCGGGCCGAAAGCGCCGGCCGAGGCGTGGACGCCCGTGCTCAATGCGGCGGCGACCGCCTTGTCCGGGGTGGGCTCGCTCAGCGTCGTCGATGACGCCGGCATCATCACCCATTCGACCATCGCGGAGATCGTCGGGCAGTCGCGGCGGGATCTGTTCAGCTTTCGCCAAATGGCGATCGATTCGCGCGACGCCATCGTCGCCGATACGCCATTCTCCGCCCGCGGCGGCCGCTTGCTGATTCCGTTCGGCCGCCGGCTGACCACGCCGGATGGCCGGTTCGACGGCGCGGTGGTTGCGACCTTCGAGCCGGAACGGCTGCGCGATTTCTATCGCTCGGTCGATCTAGGACGCGAAGGGATCGTGTGGGTGTTGCATCCGGCCGGTCCCGTGCTGTTTCGTGAGCCGTCGCGTACCGATCCCATGGGAGAGTCCGCCGAGCGCAATCCGATTCTGCGCCGGCAGCGCGATGGGCAGCCCGCCGGTTTCCTGCACGCGCCGTTGGCAACGGACGGCCCCTCCTATTTGAGCGCCTATCGCACGATCGCGAACCCGCCGCTCGTCGTGGCGGTCTCGCTAGCCGAGGGCGACGTGCTTGCCGAGTGGCGGCGCGAGATGGTGATCGCAAGCGGCGTCGTGAGCCTGATGGGCCTTCTGCTGGTGTTGTCGGGCATGTGGATCAATCGGGAGATCAGCGCCCGTGCCAAGGCCGACAGCCGGCTCTCGGCACAGGCCGAAGCGCTCACCGCGACGGTCGCGGAGCGGGACGACGCCAATGCCGCGCTGCGCGCCAACCAGGCGCGCTTCCAGGCCATCATGGACCACACGCCGCTGACGGTCGGCGTCCGGGATCTCGACGGCCGCCATATTTTCATCAACCGCGCGTTCGAGAGCTTCCTCGGCCGGCCGGCGGCCGCCGTGCTCGGCCAGACCCTGGCTCAGCTCGTTTCGCCCGAGATCTCCGCTCTCCTGACCGCCGACGACCGGGAGGTGGTCGAACGCCGGCAGCCGATCCAGCGGGAAATCGTCTGGCCGAGACCCTCCGGGGATCGCACCCTGCTGGCCGTCAAGTTTCCGATCCTGGACGCGGCCGGAACCGTCGTGGCGATCGGCAGGGTCGGCGCCGACATCACCGAGCAGAAGCGCGCGGAGGCCGAGCTCGCCCACGCGCAGAAGATGGACGCGGTCGGCCAGATGACCGGCGGCGTCGCCCACGACTTCAACAACCTCCTCACCGCCATCCTGCTCAACGCCGACGTTTTGGTTCAACGCCTGCCGGACGGCGATCCGCTGCGTCCGGTGGCACAGGGAACCTTGCAGGCCGCCGAGCGCGGCGCAGCGCTCACCAGCCGGCTGCTGGCCTTCAGCCGGCGGCAGCTGTTGGAGCCGCAATCGACCGACCTGAACCGACTCGTCACCGGCGTGGAGCAACTGGTGCGGCGAACCGTCGGCGACCCGGTGGAGGTCACGCTCATCCTCGGCCGGGACCTCTGGCCGGCGACCGTCGATCGCGGCCAGCTCGAAACCGCAATCGTCAATCTTGCGGCTAACGCCCGCGACGCCATGCCCGACGGCGGGCGGCTGACGCTCGAGACGGCGAACGTCGAGCTCGACGATACCTATGCGGCTCTCCACCCGGACGTCGCGCCGGGCGAATATGTGATGGTTGCTGTCGGCGACACCGGAATCGGCATGTCGGCCGACGTCGCGGCGCGGGCGTTCGAACCCTTTTTCACCACCAAGGAGGTCGGCCGCGGCACCGGGCTGGGCTTAAGCATGGTCTACGGTTTCGCCAAGCAGTCCGCCGGCCACGTCAAGATCTACTCCGAGATCGGCATCGGCACGATCGTCCGGCTTTATCTGCCGCGGTCCGACGCCCCCGAGGTCGAGACAACGGCGCCGAGCGGCGCCGCCGCGCTGCCGACCGGCACCGAAACCATCCTGTTCGTCGAGGACGATGTCCTCGTGCGCACGCAGACCGAGAAGCAGCTCACCGGCCTCGGCTATCGGGTGATCACCGCCGTCAATGCGGCGAACGCGATCGCGCATGTCCGCGGCGGCCTGGTGCCCGACCTGCTGTTTACCGACGTGGTCATGCCGGGCGGCATGAACGGGCGCCAGCTTGCGGATCAGCTGATCGAGGAACTGCACGGACTGAAAGTGCTGTTCACGTCAGGCTATACGCATGGCGTGATGACGGTTCAGAGCAGGCCGATCCCACCGGGCCAGCTGCTCAACAAGCCGTTCCGGCGGCGCGACCTTGCCGTCAAGGTGCGCGAAGCGCTGGATCTGCAAGAGGCCGGGGTGACGTAGCGCGCTGACTGTGGAATATTTTGAGGAGGTGGTTAGGTAGCGGCCGTTCGATGGAGAGGTTGATGCCGTCGATCACGATCGACAATCGCTTCTGCGGCCCGCCGAACTCCGGTAACGGCGGATACGTTTGCGGACTGCTCGCCGGTCACATTGACGGAAGCGCCGAGATTACCTTACGCGCCCCGCCGCCGCTCGGACGCAGCCTCGATGTCGTCGCCGACGGCGACGGGTCGGTCGTGCTGCGCGAGGGAGGGACCGTCCTCGCCACCGGTCGACCCGCGCGTCTGGAACTCGCCGAAATTCCGAGCCCGACCTTTGCCGAAGCAGAAGACGCCGTTCGCCGGACGCCCTACGACGAACATAGCCACAAGCTGCCGACGTGCTTCGTGTGCGGCCCGGCACGCGTTCACGGGGATGGCTTGCGCATCTTCCCTGGTCCCTTGAGGGCGCGGAGTGATCAAGACATCGAAGCGGTTGCGGCAACTTGGGTCCCTTACCCGGATCTTGTTGGCGATGATGGCCGCGTCGCCGCCGAATTCGTTTGGGCCTCGCTGGATTGCCCGACGGGTTATGCCGGGCTCGGCGCGCGCCACTTGCGGATGAGCGGAGCCGAGACAGTTCTGCTTGGGCGCATGTCGGCTCGGATTGACGCGCGCCCGAAGCCAGCTGACCGATGCGTCTTGGTTGCGTGGCCGACAGGCCGAGACGCCCGCAAAGTCTTTGCCAGCAGCGCACTACTGGGAGCAAACGGAGAGGTCCTGGCGGTCGCCCGGGCGACTTGGCTGATAGTTGAATGACCCGCGCCGGCATCCTGCCGTTGCGATGACCATCGTGCGGCGGTCGTATCTGGTTCGTCCGCTATCTTTCCTGACACCATCCCGGCAGAAGCCGAGCAGCTTGATCTGCGACCCGATCTATTAGTTCCCGCTGATGGGGTAGGAGCTGTTGGCCGCCGATTTTTGCGAACCAACCGAGGCGCGGATCCTTAATTCCAGTTCTCGTGTCCGCCATCGTCTCAATCACTGCGAGACCACAGTACGGCGTGTAAGTTGGCGAATAACCCCCCTCATGACATGCAATGAGGCGACCTTCACATAGCTCTTCCGCCGCCGCCTTCAGAACTCTTGTCATTTCCCTATGCGTCTCGCTGTGACACAGCATGCGGCCGAGCGGGTCGTTGGCTGCCGCGTCGAGCCCGCACGCAATGAAAATCAAATCCGGCCGGAAGGCATGGAGCGCGGGACGGACGACCCGCTCCATCGCGGCAAGATAAGCCCCGTGCCCGCTGCCGGGCGGAAGCGGCAGGTTGATGTTGTACCCCCTCCCCTCGCCTTCTCCCGCTTCCTCGATGGCGCCGGTGTCGGGCGGATAAAGTCGGTCTTGATGAAGCGAGATCGTCAACACGCTCGGATCAGCATAAAAAATTTCTTGCGTGCCGTTGCCGTGATGCACGTCCCAATCGACGACTGCAATGCGGTCGATCTTCCATTGTGCCTTCGCGGCGCGTGCCGCTATGGCAATGTTGGAAAAGATTGAGAAGCCCCGGTCATAATCAGCAGTAGCATGGTGACCACACGGCCGCACCAGTGCATACACATTATCGACGTGACGCTCGATGACGGCTTTGACCGCCTCAAGGCAACCGCCGGCGGCGAGGGTCGCAACGTCATACCCATCTGGTCCAAACTGCGAGTTGGTCTCGCCGGCGTGCCCGCCTCCCGCCTCGCTCAGATCCCGAATACGCCTGAGGTACGCTGCGGTGTGGACGCGGAGCAGTTCGGCCTCGCTTGCTGGACGGGCGCCGATGCGCACCAGTTTTTCGGCCAAGCCACTGAATTCCACGAGGCTGTGGAGGCGCCGCTTCGTTTCCGGCAGATCAAACGCCGGATAGTTCTCCACCAGTGGATTCATGGAGGCACGCCCTGCGTCGTGCCAGGCGTAACGCTCGTGCCAGACATATCCGGTGCCCACAGCGCCCCTCCCAATCGATCGAGGCCGCCAGCAACCGTGACGACGTCGGAGCGTTCGCACCTGGAACCCCCACAGGAGTGTGATGGGGATCCCTCGTCGCTACCAGCCCCTCTCAGTCTGCGCCCTGGGCGTGAGCCGAGAGGTCGCGGATGCTCGGCCGCTCGCCGGACAGCGGGTTTTGCGGATCCCAGGCGTAGTCGAGCGTCGCGAAGCGCATCGAGCGCGCATCCACCATGAGCATCCGGCCGACGAGGCCCTGCCCGAACCCGACGATTTCGCGGATCACCTCCATCGCCATCAGCGAGCCAAGCACGCCGGGAAGCGCCCCCAGAATCCCGGCTTCCGCGCAGGCCGGCACGGTGCCGGCCGGCGGAGGCTCGGGAAACAGGCAGCGGTAGGTCGGGTTGGGCTGCCCGTCGGGAGTCCGCTCGTGCGCCCGGATGGTCGTGAGCGTGCCGTCGAACGTGCCGACGGCGGCGGTCACCAACGGCCTGCGCGCGAAGTAGCACGCGTCCGATACCAGGTAGCGCGTGGCGAAATTGTCCGAGCCATCGGCCACCAGATCGTAGCGCCCGGTCAGGTCGAGCGCGTTGCCTGCCGCCAGCCGGACCGCATGCGTTTCGATCGCGACATGCGGGTTGAGGCGGCGGACCGTGGCCGCCGCGCTGTCGACCTTCGGGATGCCGACGTCCGGCGTGCCATGAATGATCTGGCGCTGCAGGTTGGAGAGCGAAACCGCGTCGTCGTCGATGACGCCGAGCGTACCGACTCCGGCGGCCGCCAGATACATCAGCGCGGGCGCCCCGAGCCCGCCGGCGCCGACGACGAGCACGCGCGCCTTCTTGAGCGCCGCCTGCCCGGGGCCGCCAACCTCGTGCAGCACGATGTGGCGCGCATAGCGTTCGAGCTCGTCGGGACTCAACATTCGGTCAGTGCTTTCGTTCGCGTCCGCTGCGGAAACACTTGCGGGAGCGCGTTGTTGGGATACCCTTTGCGCGCCTTTTACCACGCAAGGAGGCCGCGATGCGGTACTTCGGCGCCGTCCTGCTATCGTTTGCGCTCATGGCGCCGGCGCTCGCCCAGACGCCGAAGCCAAGCCCTGCGCCGAAGCCACCAGCCGCGCCGAAGCCGGCCGCCGCGAAGCCAGCCGCGGCCGCCACGCCAAACCCAATCGCCGAATCCTATGCTGCCATCCCTGAGGCGGAGCGCATCGCCATCCAGAGCGACCTCATCTGGACCGGCGACTACAACGGCACGCTGTCGGCGGACTTCGGCGAGCGCGCGGTCGCGGCGGTGAAAGCTTTCCAGAAAAAGCGCGGCGGCAAGGAGACCGGCGTCCTCAACCCGCCGGAGCGCGCGGCGCTGAGCGCCGCCGCGAAGCCCAAGCAGGAGGCGGTCGGCTGGCGCATGCTGAACGACGGTGTCAGCGGAATCCGCCTCGGCCTTCCGGCGAAGCTGGTCCCGCAGGCCACCGGGATTGCCGGCGGCTCGCGCTGGGCCTCGGCGCGCGGCGAGGTGCAGATCGAGACCTTCCGGATCGCGGCGCCGGGCACCACGCTGCAAGCGAGCTTCGAAGCGCAGCAAAAAGTCGCCGAGCGCAAGGTGTCGTACAAGCTGCTGCGCCCGGATTTCTTCATCGTTTCGGGTTTGCAGGGGCTCAAGAAGGTCTACGTCCGCGGCGCGTTCAAGGATGGCGAAGTGCGGGGCTTCACCGTCCTGTACGACCAGGCCCTGGAAGGCACCGTCGATCCGGTGGTGATCGCGATGTCGAGCGCGTTCGCGGCATTTCCTACCGGGTTTGCGGCCGCGCCGCCGCCGCGCCGCAAGGTCGAATACGGCACCGGCATCGTGATCGGCGCCGGAGGCCACATCGTCACCACGCGCGAGGTGACCGATGCATGCCAGGTGATCACGCTGGCCGGCCTTGGCCCGGCCGAGCTCGTCGCCGAGGACAAGACCGCGCATCTGGCGCTGCTGCGCGTGTATGGCAGCCGCGATCTCACTCCGCTGGCGGTTGGCGATGCCGTCGGCGATGCCGAGGTCACGCTTGTCGGCATCGCGGACCCGCAGTCGCAGGGCGGCGGCGGCGCGGTATCAACCGCGGCCGCGCGCCTGATCTCGCATGGCGCCGCGCGTCAGGTCGAGCCGGCGCCGGTCCCGGGATTCGCCGGCGCGGCCGCGCTCGCGCGCGACGGGCGGCTCGCCGGCCTGGTCGACCTGCGGCCGCAGGTCATCGCCGGCCCCCCATCCGGCGCAGCGCAATCCGCGCTCATTCCGGCCGAGACGATCGCGACTTTTCTGCGCGCGCATCAGCTCGCCGCATCGGGAGCGAGCGGCATGGAAAAGGCCAAGGCCGCGGCGGTGCGCGTGATCTGTGTGCGGAAGTGACCCCGGCGTGGTGGATTTGAAGCTTCCTCCAATTCCAGGCCGGGAGCTCATGGCCCTGCGGGTCATGGCGCGCCCGATGAAATTCGAACGCCTCGCAGTGCCCGGCCTCGAGAGTCGCTCGTGAGCGGCGAACGACGGTCCGCCGCGCCCAACCCTGGCTCGATCGAAGCAATACGCGCCCGAAGCCCCGTGCTGGGACAGGTACCCACTGGATTGTCGTAGGGAAGCCAGGCGGGTACTTTTGATTGTCTGCGCCATTCGGAGAGGCTTGATCCATGCGCGCCACCGACCCGGTCGTGACGTTTTTTCTGGTCCTCGTAATCGGCATCGTCGCCGGCATTCTCTTCGACCGGCTGGCTGGCCCGTCCTGGCTCGCGCGCCAGTTCTCCGGATCGACCCGCGGCGTCATCACCAGTGCACTCGTGGGTGTTGCTGGCGCATTCGTCGGCTATCACATCGCTGCGCTGCTTGCGCTCGGCGGCGGGCTGGTGACGGCGGTCATTGCGGCGGCGGCCGGCGCCGCTGTGGTGCTGTTCGCTTGGCGGATGGCTAAGTAGGCTCGGCCGGCCTAGGCATGGCCCCGGGAGCGCTGGAAATTGATGTGGCGGCAGGTCGAAATAGAAGGATGCCAGCGCTTCGAAGGAAGCCGGCCTCACGCGGTCAAAGAACGGTTCGAGACCGACCAGAAGGCAAGTCGAAAAGCGCGGGAGCCGGCACGGGCATCGGCGCGCGCGGCCCTTGCAGCTCGCTTGGGGACTCGCGAATAGGCGTCCCGATGATTTCAGGGATAGCGGTGTGGTCCGGGAACGGCGCGGATTGCTGACCTGTGTTTTGCCGTTCGGCAGCGACGGCATGCCCCGAAAGGCTAAGCAGGGTTGCCAGAACCGACGCTGAAATGCGGTTGATCACGATGCTGCGCTCCCATGTTCAGGAGTTTTATCACCAAATGCCAAAATGAATTGGAGCCTTAAGCGCGTACAGAAGGGCTATGATGACGATAGAATTCATGGCGGCGATCACGTAAATCCACTGCTCACCAAGCACCATTGGCACATAGCTGCGCACATCCATGAGCGTGGCTCCCAAAATATCAAGGCGCCCGGCGGGGCGCCCTGCTCCGATGGTCTGTTACTTCACGCTGATCAGCAGCTCCGCACACGCCCGGGCCACGGCCGTATCCGGCGTCTTGCTGCCGGGGAGTGTCGCCCAGCCGCCTTTTTCCACGAAAGTGGCTTGCTGCCACGAGCTGACCTTTTTCAGCTCAACCATGTTGGCGGGAGAATCGGCGGCAAGCTGGAACTTGTCGACGCAGATTGGGGCGAGCGCCGTTACGACAGCGCTGGTGGCGCTTTTCTGCGCCAGCTCTTTGGCGGTGCTTCCGAGCGTCCAGCCGCCCCAGTAGAAGCCGATAATCATCGTCGCCACGGCGCCGATGGCTATTCCTTGCGACAGACGGGTCAGCGACTCGCCCTGCAGAATTGGAGGAAGTTGCATGAGGATCACCCTTCGATGAGAGGAACGCGCGGCCCGCAGCTGCGCGTGGACATGCGGCAGCGGAAGCCGATCGCACCCGCGCCGAACGCAACTCTAATTTTGGAGTGTTATTGCGCCTGCCGATGGCACCAGCGCTGCCGATTTGGAAAGAGCGGCGACTTCGGTGCGTCGCCGTTTTGTGGGCAGAACTCAGAGAAGCTGGTCTGTATGCTTGATATGGGCAGACGCAGCGTAGCTTACAAGAGCAGGGCGGTCGGTAGGGACGCCAGCTGATGGCGCTTCTCGTCCGTTCGCCGAACCGGCATCTAGCCGCTAGCGGTTCTTGAAATTCGGCGGGCGCTTTTCGATGAAGGCCGCCATGCCTTCCTTCTGGTCCTCGGTCGCGAACAGCGGGTGAAAGACCCGCCGCTCGAAGCGCATGCCTTCCGCGAGCGAGGTCTCGAACGCCCGGTTGATGCTCTCCTTCAACGCCATCAGCGACAACAGCGACATCGCGGCGATCGTCTCGGCGACCTTCATGGTCTCATCCATCAGGCTCGCCAGCGGGACGACCCGCGCCACCAGACCGGAACGCTCGGCCTCCGCCGCATCCATCATGCGGCCGGTCAGGCAGAGGTCCATGGCCTTGGCCTTGCCGACCGCGCGGGTGAGCCGCTGGGTGCCGCCGATGCCCGGGATGACGCCGAGCTTGATCTCGGGCTGTCCGAATTTCGCGTTGTCGGCCGCGATGATCAGGTCGCACGCCATGGCGAGCTCGCAGCCGCCGCCGAGCGCGAAGCCGGCCACCGCCGCGATCACCGGCTTGCGCGCACGCGCCGGCACATCCCAGCCGTTGGGGAAGTCGCCGAGATAGGCATCGGTGAACGACATCCCGGACATCTGCTTGACATCGGCGCCGGCCGCGAACGCCTTGTCGGAGCCGGTGAGCACCATGCACATGATGTTGGGCTCGGCCTCGAACGCATCGACCGCACGCGACAGATCCTCGATCAGCGCGGAGTTGAGTGCGTTGAGCGCCTGCGGCCGGTTCAGCCTGATCAGCCCAACCTTGCCTTTGCTCTCGACGATGATGTTCTCGTAGGCCATGGACTTCTCTCCTGCCGCGACCCATCGCTATCGGAGATGATCGCGTCTCGCAATCGCCCATCCTGAGGAGCGGCGCGGAACGCGCGGCGTCTCGAAGGATGGCCGCGGCAGCAAACCGACCCACTCTCGACGGAGCGGACGAGGATGCCTCCCATCGGCTAAGCTAGGGCACGGGCCGCAAGGAAGGCTGCAATGCCGGTGGTGGAGTTCTGGCTCGAGTTCGCATCGACCTACTCGTACCCGGCCGCGATGCGGATCACGGCGCTGGCGCGAGACGCCGGCGTCGCGGTGCGCTGGCGACCGTTCGTGCTCGGACCGGTCTTCAAAGGGCAGGGTCTGCCCCTCGATTCTCCTTTCAATTGGCAGCCCGCCAAGGGGCGCTACATGTGGCACGACGTGGCGAGGCTGTGCGCCGGGGTCGGACTGCCGTTCCGCCAGCCCGATCCGTTTCCGCAGCCGAGCCTGCTGGCCGCGCGGATTGCCCTCATCGGGCTTCCCCAAGGTTGGGGCGAGGATTTTGCCCGCGCGGTCTACCGCGCCGAATTCGGCGAAGGACGCCAGATCGGCGACCCCGACGTCATGGCGGACCTGCTGGCCGGCTTGGGTGTCGATTCGCCTGCGGTGCTGGCCCGTGCGCAAGGCGATGAAATCAAGGCCGAGCTGCGCGGCGTGACCGAGCAAGCGCAGCGCCTCGGCATTTTCGGTGCGCCGAGCTTCGTCACCGAAGACGGCGAGCTGTTCTGGGGCAACGACCGGCTGGAGCAGGCGCTGGCCTGGGCCAAGGATCGCGCGCAATAGGGATTGTCATGACCTTCGTGCCCAGCCCCGACATCCTCGCCGCCTTCACGCTGGCCGCCCTCGTGCTGATCCTCACGCCGGGGCCCGACATGACGCTGTTCATCGGCGAGACCCTGCGCGCGGGACGCGCCCGCGGGTTTGCGGCGATGTTCGGCGCGATCTCCGGAATTCTGATCCACTCCACGCTGGCGGCGATCGGCCTTTCGGCCCTACTCGCCGCCTCCGCGACCGCCTATACGGCGCTCAAGATCGTCGGCGTCGCCTACCTGTTGTGGCTCGCGCTGCAGGCGATCCGCCACGGCTCGGCGCTGACGATAGCGGCCGATTCCGGAACCCAGCGCCCGCTGGCGCAAAGCTACCTGATGGGCCTGGGTGTCAACCTGTTGAACCCCAAGATCGTCATGTTCTTCGTGACCTTCCTGCCGCAATTCGTCGCCGCCGCCGACCCGCACGCGGGCGCGAAACTGTTGTTCCTCGGCCTCTATTTCATCGTGCTCAGCATCCCGACCTGCGCGGTCCTGATCGTCACAGCCGAACGCTTCACGGGCGCGATCCGCCGCGCGCCGCGTGCGATGCGCGTCATCGATTGGCTGTTCGCCGGCCTGATGGGCGCGTTCGCCGCGCGGCTGCTGTTCTCGCGGGGTAATTAACGCTGATTGCGGCCGGTGCACGGCGGTGCCGCCGTTGGTGAGAGGTCGACGCGCGAAGCGCGTCGGGTGAGAGGGCGCTGCGCTTTGCCGGCGAGATCCTAACCCCTCACCGCCCGCGCTTCGCTCCGCTCAGCGCGGTCGACCAGGGATCAAGTCCGGGGCAGGCTCTCTCCCTTGGGAGAGGTGAAGCAACCAGCGCGCCCGCTTTCGCTGCCGCTTCAGGCGGCGCGCACGCTGGTCAGGAATTTTTCGACCTCGGTCTTGAGGTGCGTGCCTTCCCGCGCCAGCGAGCGGGCGGAGGCGAGCACCTGGCTCGCGGCCGATCCGGTCTCGCTCGCGCCGCGATTGACGTCGGCGATGTTGTGCGCGACCTGCGCGGTTCCGTGCGCGGCCTGCTGCACGTTGCGCGAAATCTCCTGCGTGACCGCGCCCTGCTGCTGGACCGCAGCCGCGATCGCAGCCGCGATGTCCGACACGCCGTTGATCGTTACGCCGATCTCCTTGATAGCTGCGACCGACTCCCTGGTCGCCGCCTGCATGCCCGCAATATGCGAGCCGATCTCGTCAGTCGCCTTGGCCGTTTGGGAGGCGAGGGCCTTCACTTCCTGTGCCACGACCGCAAATCCGCGGCCGGCTTCGCCGGCGCGCGCGGCCTCGATCGTCGCGTTGAGGGCCAGCAGATTGGTCTGCGCGGCAATCGCGGTGATCAATTTGACGACGTCGCCGATGCGCTGCGCAGCCTCCGACAGCGCCGCGATGCGCGCGTCGGTCCGCTCGGCCTGATGCACCGCATCGGTCGCGATCCGGCTCGATTGCTGGACCTGCCGGGCGATCTCGTTGACGGAAGTCGAAAGCTCGTCGGAAGCCGTGGCGACGGTGCGCACGTTGCTGGACGCTTCCTCCGAGGCGCTCGCGACCACTCCGGAAAGCTCGAGCGTATTGTCGGCGGTCTCGGTCAGGCTCGCCGCCGACGCTTCAAGCTGCGTGCCTGCCGAAGATACCGCGTCGACGATTCCGCCGATCGTCGCCTGGAATTGGTCCGCGAGCCTGCGCATTTCGGCCCGGCGTTCGGCGGCAGCCGCCTGCGCCTGCCCCTCCTGCTGTTCCGCCCGCAGCCTGGCGCGCTCGATCGCCCTTTGCTTGAAGTTCTCGACCGCGCCCGCCATCTCGCCGATCTCGTCGTGACGCCCCAAGCCAGGCAGGACGATCTCAAAATTCCCGCCCGCAAGGTCGCGCATGGCTTTCGTCATGGCGGCGAGCGGACGAGAGACGCTGCGTCCGATGAAGAATGCGAGCGTGCCGACCATGAGAATGATGGCCACGACGGCAATCTGCATCTGCGTCGTCGTCGCGGCGCGTGACGCCGCGGCCAAAGCATCGGCCTCGGCACGGTGCTGCTCGACCGCGCCCAGCATGTCGCCAATCATCGGCTCCAGCGCCGCAAACGCATGGGATATCGTCCGTTGCTTGTCGGCGAGCGCCAAAGCCCCGTTCATCCAGGCGAAAAACTCGCTCTGGTAGTCGGCGAGCTTGGCGAGAATGTCGTCCTTCATCGCCTGCGGGAACGGGGTCCTCTCGAGGACTGCGGCAAATTCGTCGGCGCGCTTGCGCATCTCCTCGCCGTGGCCGGGATCGCGACGCAGCATGAAGTCCTTCTCGTGCCGGCGCATCGCCAACAGGGCCGCCATGATCCGCGGCTCGTCGAACGCCTGCAGCTGCTGCTGGATCGCATGCGCGGAGGTCCGCAAGGCCCCTTCCAGGCCCGACCTCTCGTCGAAGCCCAGCGTGCGGCGGATCTCGACGAGGCCGGCAAAGGTCTGCACGTACTCCCCGAAACCGCTGCGCAGAAGCGCGGTCTGCGGGCCGATCGGACCGCTGCCGAGCGCATCGACGCTGCGCTGGAGGCTGTCGATGTCGGCCGCAATGGTCTTGCTCAGTTCGCGGTGCCGGCGGACATCCTGCTCGTTGGCGCTCAGCAGGAAGTCTTTCTCGGCCTGCCGGGCTTCCGGCATCGCGTGCACCACCTTGTTGGTGCCGGCCGAGATCGCGGCGGCTTCGGCGGCCGCGCTGCGATGAGCTTCTTGCGAAGAGAGTCCCACCAGATAGATCGCGCCCACCAGACAGAGGCCGGCAATTCCGATCGCGCCGATCGCGATGATCTTATGCCGCAAGGTAACGCGCCAACCGCCACGACCCACCGCAAACCGCCTCGAAACACTGTCGGTGACGCGGCGTTTATGCGGCCGATTTGGTAAAGGATTGGTATGATTACCGGTTGGTAAATCGCGGGCGCAGCGGTTGCCCGCGCCCGTCATTTGCGAAGCGCTTACGCGACGAAGCAATCAAGATACGCGCCGCTGGCCTGGACGCCTCGCCTTCGGCTCGCAATGACCGCAGGATCGTCGCGAGCGTCACTCGCTCTTGCCGCTCAGCTGTTTGAGCTTGGCGAATACCGCTTCCACATTGAGCTCCTCGGCCGGTTTCTTGGCCTCCGGTTCGGCCGCCGGCGCCCGGGCCGTGGTCACCTCGGCGGGCAGCAGCGTGACGCCTTGCTCGGGCGCGGCCGGCTTCTCCTTGGCGGCGCGCTGCACCTCGAGATCGAGGTCGAGCTGCGAGCACAGGCCGAGCGTAACCGGGTCCATCGGCTGCAGGTTGGGCGCGTTCCAGTGGCTGCGGTCGCGGATCGACTGGATCGTCGACTTGGTGGTGCCGACCAGACGCATGATCTGGCTGTCCTTGAGCTCGGGGTGATTGCGGATCAACCAGAGGATGGCGTTGGGGCGGTCCTGCCGGCGCGAAACCGGCGTATAGCGCGGGCCGCGCTTGGCCTTCGGTTGCGGCAACCTCACCTTGGGATCGGCGAGCCGCAGACGGTGCTCCGGATCCGATTCGCCCTCCTCGATTTCCTCGCGGGTCAGTTGGCCGGTCAGGATCGGATCGAGGCCCTTGATGCCCTGCGCGGCGTCGCCGTCGGCGATGGCTTTCACCTCCAGCGGGTGCAGCTTGCAGAAGTCGGCAATCTGGTCGAAGGAGAGCGCCGTGTTCTCCACCAGCCAGACCGCGGTCGCCTTCGGCATGAGCGGCTGAGGTCGTCATGGCAAATGTCCTTGTGGTGCTCCGCCCGCCCGGGGGCGCACGCTTTATCGTCATCGACGATGACAGGAAGTTGCCGAAATATAGGCATCCGGAGGGACGCTGTCCAATGGAACATGGTGTCGCTTGACAGGCCGGCGCCGGGCGCCCATGTCGATAGCGTCCGTGCCGCAGATAACGAGCCTGCTCCGGGGGCTTCTTTCGGCTGTCAGGCGCGAGGCCATGCGCCTGCGGCTGGAGAGCAACGATGACCCTCGCCTCTTCTCGCGAACCGAAGCCGCAGCTACGGGTGCTGTTGTGCGCTCCGCGCGGCTTTTGTGCCGGGGTCGTGCGCGCGATCGAAATCGGTGGAGCGGGCGCTCGCGATCTACGGCGCGCCGGTCTATGTCCGCCATGAAATCGTTCACAACAAGTACGTGGTCGAGGGCCTCAAGTCCAAGGGTGCGGTTTTCGTCGAGGAGCTGGAAGAGATTCCGGACAGCGACGCTCCGGTGGTGCTCTCCGCGCATGGCGTGCCCCGCGCCGTGCAGGAGGAGGCGAGCCGCCGCAAGCTGTTCGTCCTCGACGCAACGTGCCCGCTGGTCACCAAGGTGCATCGCGAAGCGGAAATCCACTTCCGGCGTGGGCGCGAAATCGTGCTGATCGGTCATGCCGGCCACCCGGAGGTCGTCGGCACCATGGGTCGGTTGCCGCCGGGCGCGATCACCCTGATCGAAACGGCGCGGCAGGCGGCAACGTTCACGCCACGCCACCCGGCGCGTCTCGCCTATGTCACGCAGACCACATTGTCCATCGACGATGCCGGCCAGATCGTCGAGTGCCTCAAGCAGCGCTTCCCCGAGATCGTCGGCCCGCACAAGGAAGACATCTGCTACGCCACCACCAACCGGCAAGAAGCGGTGAAGCAGGTCGCCCCCAAGGTCGACGCCATGATCGTGGTCGGCGCTCCCAATTCCTCCAATTCCCAGCGCCTGAAGGAAGTGGCCGAGCGGGCGGGTTGCCCGCACGCGGTCCTGTTGCAACGGGCCGACGACATCGACTGGCAAGCGCTCGGGGCCATCACCAGTCTCGCGATCACCGCGGGAGCCTCGGCGCCCGAAATTCTGGTGGAGGAAGTGCTCGACGCTTTTGCGGCCCGCTACGACCTTCACGTGGAGACCGAATCTTGCGGTCTCCGAGAGCGTGTTCTTCCCCCTGCCGCGCGTGCTGCGCCCCGTCGAGGCTGCGGAGTAGCCCGACGAATGGCGGTGTATACCGACGTTTCGGCCGAGGAGCTCGGCGACTTCCTCGGCCGCTATGACATCGGCGAGCTGCTCGCCTACAAGGGCATCGCCGAAGGCGTCGAGAACTCGAACTATCTCGTCCACACCACACGCGGCCATTTCTTCCTGACGCTGTACGAGAAACGGGTCGAGCGCCGCGACCTGCCGTTCTTTCTCGGATTGATGGAGCACTTGGCGCAACGCGGGCTTAGCTGCCCGCAACCGGTGAAGGATCGCGCCGGGGAGGCTGTCGGCGAACTGGCCGCGCGCCCAGCGGCGCTGATCACGTTCCTCGACGGCATGTCGATCCGGCGCCCCTCAGTCTGGCATTGCGCCGCCGTCGGAGAGGGCCTGGCCAAGCTGCACGTCACGGGAACCGACTTTCCGCTGCAACGGAAGAACGCCCTCTCGGTCGCGGGCTGGCGGCCGCTCTACGAAGCCGCAAGAGATCGCGCCGACACGCTGCAACGCGGGCTGCGCGCGACCATCGCGGCCGAGCTCGACCATGCCGAGCAAACCTGGCCGCGCGGCCTGCCCTCCGGCGTGATCCACGCGGACCTGTTTCCGGACAACGTGTTCTTCCTCGGCAATGCGCTTTCCGGCATCATCGATTTCTATTTCGCCTGCACCGACACGCTGACCTATGACATCGCCGTCTGCCTGAACGCCTGGTGCTTCGAGCCGGACCACTCCTTCAACGTGACCAAGGGCCGCGCGCTGCTGCAGGGCTACGGCAAGGTCCGGCCGCTCGCGCGCGAGGAGCAGTCGGCGCTGCCAGCCCTGTCGCGCGGTGCCGCGCTGCGCTTTCTCTTGACCCGGCTGGTGGACTGGCTCGACGTGCCGCCGGGAGCCCTGGTGCGGCCGAAGGACCCGCTGGAATATTTCCGCAAGCTGCGGTTCCACCAGGCGGTCGCAAGCGTCGGCGACTACGGCATTGCGGCGTGAGAAGCGCGAAGTGGCCGATACGATCGTCAGCATCTATACCGACGGCGGCGCCTCCCCAAACCCCGGTCCCGGCGGCTGGGGCGCCATCCTTAAGTGGGCCAACCACGAGAAGGAGCTCAAAGGCGGGGAGTTGCACACTACCAACAACCAAATGGAGCTGATGGCCGCGATCTCGGCGCTGGAAGCCTTGAAACGACCGTGCACGGCCGACCTGCATACCAATTCGCAATATGTGCGGCAGGGCATCACCGAGTGGATTCACACATGGAAGCGCAACGGCTGGCGCACCGCCGACCGCCAGCCGGTGAAGAACGTCGAGCTTTGGCGCCGGCTCGACGCCGCCATCGCGCGCCACGACGTGCGCTGGCATTGGGTCAAGGGCCATGCCGGCCACGCCCTCAACGAGCGCGCGGATCAACTGGTGCGCGACGCCATCGCCGAGATCAGAGCAGCGGCTCGCGCGGGGCGTCCGGCCGCTCGCGGAAAGCCAGAGTGAAGGAGCTTACAGCGCTTTCAGCATGGTCTCCGCGCTGCTGAGATCGACCTTGCCGGGCGCTTCCTCGATGTTGAGCTGCTTGACGACCCCGTTGTCGACCAGCATGCAGTAGCGCCTCGAGCGCGTGCCCAGGCCGTTGCCCGAACCATCGAACGTCAAGTCGATGGCCTTGGCGAATTCCGCGTTGCCGTCGGCCAGGAACTCGATCTTGTCGGCCGCGCCTGATGCGCTCTTCCAGGCGTCCATCACGAAATGATCGTTCACGGCCGTGACCGCAATCGTGTCCACGCCCTTCTTCTTGATCGCGTCGGCGTGCTGGATGAAACCCGGCAAATGGCTCTTATGGCAGGTGCCGGTGAAGGCGCCCGGCACGCCGAACAACACCACCTTCTTGCCCGCGAACAGCTCGTCGGTGGTCTTCCAGGCGGGGCCTTCCGCAGTCATGACCCGCAGCTTCGCGCTCGGGAGAGGATCGCCGACCTTGATGGGCATGGGGGGTTTCCTTTCGGTTGCGGTGGGCAGGCGCGGCGGCAGCCTGATTGGAACCAGCCGCAGCCGCGAGCAGGTTAACGCGGCAAGGATATTAGTCGAGATCGGCGACGACCTCGATGGCGGAGGTTGCGGAGACCGCCGTCAGCCTGACCGCCGCACCCGCAGGCTTGGCGCCCGGGGGCAAACCATCGAGCTCGAACATGAAGCGCCGCCCGCCCGCGGTCCAACCGTCGACCGGCTGGGGCAGCGGCAGCGCCCATTCGGCAGTCGGTCCCTCCGCGAACAGATCGACAGGGGAATCCGTGGAGGTCGCGACGTCTACGAGGACACGGGACGGCTGGCGCTCGCTTTCCCGCTTTATGGCGATGATGGCGAGCGGTTCCCGCGGGCCGATCGCGACGCCGACGGGGACCTGCGCTTCACTCGCGGCCAGGACGCCCTCATGGGCGGTCGCGCGCGTCGTGAGGGCGAGCTCGAGCTTGGCATCGACCGGCACGCACAATTTCTCGCATACGCCGTAATCGAGATCGACGCGCAGCAGCACCGGCTTGCGCTCGTCAGCCGGCACGACCCGCAGCGGAAAGACGACACGCTCGGCGTAACCGATCGACGTTCCGCTGCCGTCGGAAAACCGCCGCGGCGCCGGCCACAACACGGTCACATCGCGGACATTCTCGGAGCGCGCGAAATCGAAGCGCGGCGGCACGCCGGAATCGCCGGGATAGCGCCAATAGGTCTTCCATCCAGGCCGCAGCTTGAGTTCGACGCCGGCCCGCAGCCGGACGGCGCCTTGATCCCGCATCGCGCCCGCGGCGATCAGACGCGCGGCCGAGTGGGTCCCATTGTCCCACGGCGAGGCCTCGCTCGCCTTGCTCGCGTGCGGCACGGCTGCGAGCAACGGACTGGCAACCAGAGCAACGAAACAATGGAACGTGCGGCTGGTCATTTGCGTTCAAATAAGCTCGCGTTGTCGCGCGCACCATTGAAATGGTCGTGATCGAGCCTACTTCCGCCCGACAAGTCTCCTTGCATGCCGCCTGGATCGGAGTAACCTTCCAAACATGAAGCTGCCCCGCAGGAAGGCATCGAAAAGCGCGGCCCGAGGCTATCTGGACGGGCAGATGCTCATTGCGATGCCGGCGCTGCAGGACGGTCCGTTCTCGCGCAGCGTCATCTACATCTGCGCCCACTCCACCGATGGCGCCATGGGCATCATCGTCAACCATCCGGCTGCCAACATCAACTTCCCCGATCTCCTGGTGCAGCTCGAAGTCATTCCGGCGGCCGATCGGATTCAGCTCCCGCCGCGGGCGGAGACCGTCAAAGTGCTCAAGGGCGGTCCGGTCGAGACCCAGCGCGGTTTCGTGCTGCATTCGAGCGACTTCTTTATCGAGGACTCGACGCTGCCGATCGACGACGGCGTCTGCCTGACCGCGACGCTCGATATCCTCAAGGCGATCGCGCGCGGGAAGGGCCCTGCGAGCGCGGTGCTGGCACTCGGCTATGCGGGGTGGGCCGCGGGTCAGCTGGAGAGCGAAATTCAGGGCAACGGCTGGCTGCACTGCGCCGCCGATCCGGAGCTCATTTTCGGCGCCGATATCGAGAGCAAGTACGACAAGGCGTTGCGCAAGATCGGCATCAACCTCGGCATGCTCTCGTCCGAGGCGGGGCACGCGTAGCCGCCGCCGCGGCTCGTTTGCGACAATCCGCTTTCCTTAAGGCAATGCTCAGCGCGCCGGCTCGAAGACCTGCGATTTGAGCAAGTCGTGCGCCGCGCGCGCCGTCATCGGCTCGCCGAACACGTACCCCTGCGCGTATTCGCAGCCGAGATGAAACAGCTCGGTCGCGTCCTCATCGCTTTCGGCGCCTTCGGCAACGACCTCCATGCCGAGGTCGTGCGCGAGCGTGATGATCGATCGCAAGATGACCGGGCGCTTGCCCTTGCCGCCGGTACGCACGAACGACTGATCGATCTTGATGGTATCGAACGGAAAGCGCTGCAGGTACGCGAGGGAGGAATGGCCGGTGCCGAAATCGTCCAGCGCGAGACCCGCGCCGAGATCGCGGATGCGCGTGAGCATCTGCGCGGCGTGCTCGGGATTCTCCATCACCAGCGATTCGGTCAACTCGATCTTGAGGGTGCCGCGCGCCGGCGCCGAGCGCGCGAATACGGTACGCAAGTCCTGGATCAGGTCGTGCCGGAGCAACTGGCGCGACGAAACATTGACGCTGGCGAACACCGGCTCGGACCCACGCACGGTGCGCTGCCACTCGACCAATTGCCGGGCGGCGCGCTCGATCACGAACTGGCCGAGCTCGACGATCAGCCCGGTTTCTTCGGCGATCGAGATGAACTCCGCCGGCGCCAGCCGCCCCATGCGCGGATGATCCCAACGCATGAGCGCCTCGAAGCCGGCGACCGAGCGATCTTCCAGCCGCACGATCGGCTGGTAGAGCAGCATGATCTCGTCGCGCGCCAGCGCGCGGCGCAGCTCGGACTCGAGCGTGAGGCGATCGCTCTTGCGCGCACGCATCGCGGGCTTGAACACCTCGATGCGGTCGCCGCCCATGCGCTTGGCATGATACATGGCGAGCTCGGCGTCCTTGAGGAACTCCTCCTTGCGCTGCGCATCGTCGCCGACCAGCGCCAGTCCGATCGAGGCGGTGAGCAGGATCTCGCGGTCGTTGAAGGTGATCGGCGCGCGCAAGGCGCGGCGCATGTTGTCGGCAAACGCCGTGATGCGGTCGGGCTCGCGCTCGGACAACAGCAACAATCCGTACTGGTCCCCACCCAGGCGCGCCAGCATGTCTTGCGGTTTCAACAGGCGCCCGAGCCGGCGTGCCAGCGTCAGCAGGATCGAATCGCCGACCGCGATGCCGACCGAGTCGTTGACTTGCTTGAAACGGTCGATGTCGATCACCGTGACGGTCGGCCGAATCCCTGTGTCCGACTTGGCCAGCGAGAGCGACGCCTCGAGCCGATCCATGAACAGCTCGCGGTTGGGCAAGCCGGTCAAATTGTCGTGCACGGCGTCGTGCAGGAGCCGCTCTTCAGCGGTCTTGAATTCCGTCACATCGGTCAGCGTGCCGACCAGCCGCACGACCTCGCCGTCCGAGCCGACCACGGGCCGCGCCTTGAGCGAAAACCACAGGTAATGGCCGTCGGCCGTGCGCAGGCGAAAATCCTGCATCAGGCGCCCGCGCCGCTGCTCCAGCACGCCGTCGAGCGAAGCCCGGAAGCGGTCGCGATCCTGCGAATGGAGCACGTCCAGCCAGCGCGCGGCCGACCCTTCCAGCGTCCCGCGCCGCAGCCCCAGCAGGTGCTCGGTCTCCTGACTGGTGAACACCTTGTCGGAGGAAACGTCCCAATCCCAGATCAGGTCGCCGGCGCCGGTGAGCGCCAGCGCGCGGCGCTCGACGTCGGAGACGATCGCATTGGTGACGCTGCCGGCGAACGCGTGCTGCATCACCGTGAAGCCGATCAGCATAACGATCAGGACCAGCCCGCCGAGCAGCGCCGGGCCGACGATGTCGTTGGTGACGACGCTGGTGACCGCGAGGCTCGCGGCGAACACCCAAGCCAACAGCAGGAACCAGGTCGGAATCAGCAGCACGGCGCGGTCGAAGCCGTGCACCGCCAGATAGACGATGAGGGCAAATCCCGCGACCGCGACCGCAGCGAGCGAGATGCGCGCGATCCCGGACGCCGCGGCGGGATCATAGAGCGCGAGCGCGACCAGCGCGCTGAGGAACAGCAGCCAACCGGCGGTGATATGGGCGTAGCGCACGTGCCAGCGATTGAGGTTGAGGTAGGCGAACAGGAAGACCAGCAAGGTCGCCGCCAGAATCGCCTCGCCGCCGGCGCGCCACACCTGCTCGGCGCCCGACGACAGCTCGAACACCTTGCCCCAGAAGCCGAAATCGATGCCGATATAGGTCAGCACCGCCCAGGCGAGTGCCGCTGCGGCCGGGAACATCAGGCTGCCCTTGACCACGAACAGGATGGTCAGGAACAGCGCCAAGAGGCCGGCAATGCCGAGGACGATGCCGTGGTAGAGCGTGAAGCTGTTGACCTTGTCCTTGTAGGAGTCAGGCTCCCACAGATAAAGCTGCGGCAGCTTTTCGCTGCGCAGCTCGACCACGAAGGTGATCACGGTTCCGGGATCGAGGGTGAGGCGGAAAATATCCGAGGTCGCGCTGTCCTGACGGTCGGGACGGTCGCCGGTCGAGGGCGTGATGGCGACGATGCGCGAGAGGCCGAGGTCCGGCCAAATCAAGCCGGACCCGACCATACGGTAGTGCGGCGCGACGAGCAGCCGGTCGACCTGCTCGTCGCCGTTGTTGGCGAGCGCGAACACCGCCCAGTTATTGCCGCCCTCGCGCGCGCGCACCTCGATCCGGCGCACGATCCCGTCGGGACCCGGCGCGGTCGAGACCTGGATGCGTTCGGTCTCGGTCCGGTGCCGCTCGATGGCGTCGGTCAGGTCGATCGCGGCGGCGTCGAGGCGCACGTTGATGGCGTCGACCGCGCGCGCGCCCGATACGCCGAACAGGCCGAAAAGCGCCAGCGCCAGCGCAATGACGGCGCGCAGGATAGGCAAACGGCTGCCTCGCGGCTTAATGGTCCCGAACTCCCCGGTCATGAGTACCGGGGCCGGTCGTCGAGGGCAAGGTCAGCAACAGCCGTCATGCCGTCAGCACGATCTTGCCGATATGCGCGCTCAACTCCATCAAGGCGTGCGCGGCGGCCGCTTCGGCGAGCGGAAAGGTGCGGTATATCACCGGCTTGACGCGCCCGGCCGCGATCAGCGGCCATACCTTCTCCTCGACCGCGCGCGCGATCGCGGCCTTTTCTCCGACCGGACGCGAGCGCAATGTGGAGCCGGTGTGGGTCAACCTCTTGAGCATGAGGCGGCGGAAATCGACCGTCGCCTTCGAACTGCCCTGGAACGCAATCTGCAGCACGCGGCCGTCCATCGCAGCCGCTTCGTAATTGCGTTCGATGTAGTCGCCGCCGACGATGTCGACGATGACGTCGGCGCCCTTGCCCGCGGTCGCCTGCTTGGTCACGGCGACGAAATCCTGCGTCTTGTAATTGACGGCATGCTCGGCGCCGAGCTTGACGCAGGCCGCACATTTCTCGTCCGAGCCCGCCGTCGCGATCACGCGCGCGCCGAACGCCTTCGCGAGTTGGATCGCCGTGGTGCCGATGCCGGACGACCCGCCGTGCACCAGGATCAATTCTCCGCTCCGCAATCCGCCGCGCTCAAACACGTTCGACCACACCGTGAAGAAGGTCTCCGGCATTGCCGCCGCCTCGGCCATCGACAATCCGGACGGCACCGGCAGCGCGTGCAACTCGTGGGCAACGCAGTATTCCGCATAGCCGCCGCCCGCCACCAAGGCGCAGACGGCGTCGCCCACCTTCCAGCGGGTGACACCGGGGCCGAGGGCGGCCACCTGGCCGGCGATCTCGAGCCCGGGAATGTCCGGCGCGCCCGGCGGCGGCGGATAGAGCCCTTTACGCTGCATCACATCGGGACGGTTGACGCCCGCGGCCGCGACTTTGACGAGGATTTCGCCGGGGCCAGGCGTCGGCAGCGGCCGCCGCTCGGGCACCAGGACCTCAGGTCCGCCGGGCGCACGGATGCCGATAACGGTCATTTCGGCGGGCAGATCGGGCATAGGTCCTTGTTCCGGGGCGGATCGCGACGATGGTAGGGCGTTGTCTAGTGGAGCCCCGCCCCTGTGACAACCCGCGTTGCCGTGGCTAACCTTGCGGCACCGCTGGTGTGGCGGATTTGAAGTTCCTGCAATCTTTGCCGCGGCCGCCTGGAGGAACTTCAAATCCAAAACCACACTAAACTCATGAAGTTGCTAGTGTCCTTCGATTCCGAAGCTCGCCACAGAGGGCGCCGCGATGATTGAGCGAGCTTCCAAATCGGGACACTGGAGGGAGCAGCAGCGATGTTCGACGACGACCTTTCGCCCAAGAAGAAGCTCACGCATGAGATCGGGCAGGATCTCACGTTGCTGTCGGTCGAGGAGCTTGCCGATCGGATCGCGTTGCTGCGGCAGGAGATCGCCCGGCTGGACGAGGCGATGGCCAAGAAGCGCGCCTCGCTTAACGCCGCCGACCAGTTCTTCAAGCGATGACTCGACCTACCCGCGCCGCGGGCGGGAGGGACCCCAACTCCGGGAATTTTTTCGGCTTGTTAACGTGTCGTTAAGCTTTCTCCTTCATTACAGAATTTGTCCAGCTTCTGGACGTCGAGTGGCTCCTGTCCACTCTGTTTGACGCCTCCCTGTTATAACTTTGAGCCGCCCTTGTTGGCGGCTCTTTTTTTTGTCCCGTTTCGGAGCGCCAGCCGGGCCCGCTTTTTGCGTACTCACGATTGTATTGCGCTGGACAGGCCCTGGCCGGTCCGGCACCATTGCAGCGGGGACGGTGAGGCGTGGTCATGAGTGAGCATCCTTTGAGCGAGGCCGGGCCCGTTTCGTTCGGCGCACGGTTGGCCTCGTCGCAAGCCTTCACCGCCCTGTTTCGGGAGGGCATGGCGCTGGTCGAGGAGACCGCCGCCTACCTGGACGGCGTTGGCCGGCAGGAGGCGAAGGCCCTGCCCCGCCGTGCCGCCCTCGCCTACGCGACCGAGAGCATGCGGCTGACCACGCGGCTGATGCAGCTTGCCTCCTGGCTGCTGTTGCACCGTGCCGTCAACGAGGGCGAGATGTCGCTCGCGCAGGCGCGTAAGGAAAAGGCCAAGGTTCGCGTCCGCGCGGACGAGCACGCCGACGCCGAGCTGGCGGGCCTGGTTCCGTCGCGGCTGCAGGAGCTGATCGATCGCTCGGTCAATCTGCAGCAGCGGGTGTTGCGGCTCGACACGACCATTCACACCGAGACGAGCGTCGCTGCGTCCGCAACCGTCGCCAACCCGGTCGAGCGCCAGATCGACCTGCTCCGCGCCGCCTTCCACACCGCCAAGATCTAGCGTCGGTCCGTCACTGAAGGCTGGCGAGAACGACCTCCCGCATGACCCGCGTCGGCGGCATCCATTGATCGGGCATGAGGTAGTTGCCGGCGGCTATCACAACCACCAGGTCCAGATCCGGCATCAAAAACAGGCGCTGGCCGCCCTCGCCGAAGCCGCCCCACCAGCGCTCCAGGCGGGACAGGCGCCATCCGAGCTGATCGCCGAAAGCGAAGTCGCCCACATACCACTGGTAGCCGTAGCGGCGGACCTCGTCCACGCTGACGAGCGGCGCCACAGAACGTTCCCGCCAGGCCGCAGGCAGCACGCGGCGGTTTCCCCACACGCCGCCGTTGAGCATCAGCTGGCCGATGCGGGCGAGATCGCGCGGCGTCAGGCGCAGCCCTGACGCAGCCGCAGGCTCGCCGTCCCTGCTTTTGAGCCATTCGGTCGCACCGATGCCCAACGGATCAAACAGCGCGGCGCGGGCGAACTCCGCCAGCGGCTTGCCGGTTCCTTTGGCAATGAGGCGACCGAGCAGCGCCGTCGCGCCGCCGTTGTAGTGCCAGCGTCTTCCCGGCTCGGCGACGACCGGTCGCTCAAGCACGAAGCGATAGCGATCGGGCGCCATGTCCATGGCGATCTCGCTGTTCCTCGGGTCGCTGTAGGGAAGGCTGGTCTCGTCCCAATACGTTCCCATCGTCATGGTCAGCACGTGGTGGATAGTGAGGCGATCGCGGCCCGACGCGGCCGCGAGCTCGGAGTATTCGGGAAACGAGGCGAACAGCGCGGCCTCCGGCGCAGGCACCTTTCCGGCCGCCAGTGCGATGCCATAGAGCAGGCCGACAATGCCCTTGGTCACCGAGCGCAGATCGTGGAGCGTATCGGCGCCGAACGCCACTTGGCCGAGCGGCCGCCCCCGGGCATTGTCCGGCCCTTCAAAATAGCGCTCCAGCACCAGCCGGCCTGCGCGCGCGACCACGATGCCGTGCAGGTTCCATGCCCGCTTGTCGGCGATGAGCTGGTCCAGTCGTGCTTCGATGTCGGGCGCGAAGCCGGCCTCGGCCGGCGCGATCGGCTTCCAGTCGAAAGTGGCCGCGGCGCGCGATGCCATGCGGTGCCGAGCGTACTACAGCGACTTGACGATCTCTTCCGTCATCTTCTTGGCGTCGCCGAACAGCATCATGGTGTTGTCGCGGAAGAACAGCTCGTTCTCCACGCCGGCATAGCCGGAACCCATGCCGCGCTTGACGAACAGCACGGTCTTGGCCTTCTCCACGTCGAGGATCGGCATGCCGTAGATCGGCGAGGTCTTGTCGGTCTTGGCGGCCGGGTTGGTGACGTCGTTGGCGCCGATGACGTAGGCGACGTCGGCGGTCGCGAACTCATTGTTGATGTCCTCGAGCTCGAACACCTCGTCGTAGGGGACGTGTGGCCTCCGCCAACAGCACGTTCATGTGGCCGGGCATGCGGCCCGCCACCGGATGGATCGCGTACTTGACCTCGACGCCCTCTTCCTTGAGCTGATCGGCCATCTCGCGCAGCGCGTGCTGGGCCTGCGCGACCGCCATGCCGTAGCCCGGGACGACGATCACCTTGGAGGCATTCTTCATGATGAAGGCGGCGTCATCGGCCGAGCCCCGCTTGACCGGCCGCGTCTCTTTTCCGGCCGCCGGACCCGCAACCTCGCCGCCGAACCCGCCGAGGATGACCGAGATGAACGAGCGGTTCATTCCTTTGCACATGATGTAGCTGAGGATCGCGCCGGACGAGCCGACCAGCGCGCCGGTGATGATCAGGGCGGTGTTGCCGAGCGTGAAGCCGATGCCGGCCGCCGCCCAGCCCGAATACGAGTTGAGCATCGAGATCACGACCGGCATGTCGGCGCCGCCGATCGGGATGATGATGAGCACGCCGAGCGCGAACGCGGTGAGCGCGATCAGCCAGAACAGGATCGCGCTTTCGGTCAGCACGAATATGAAGATCAGGAGCACCAGCAGCACGCCGAGCGCGATGTTCACCAGATGCCGCATCGGCAGCATGATCGGCGCGCCGCTCATGCGACCGTCGAGCTTGAGGAACGCGATCACCGACCCGGTGAAGGTGACGGCGCCGATCGCGGCGCCGAGCGACATCTCGACCAAGGTGGCGCCGTGCAGGAACCCGGGGCGGCCGAGGCCGAATGCGGCGGGGGCATAGAGGGCGGCCGCGGCGACCAGAACGGCCGCCATGCCGACCAGCGAGTGGAACGCCGCGACCAGCTGCGGCATCGCCGTCATCGGCACGCGCCGCGCGATCACCGCGCCGACGCCGCCGCCGATCCCCATGCCGACGATGACCAGCAGCCAGGCAAGCCAGCCACCGGGCGGGCGCAGCGCGAGCGTAGTCACGATCGCGATCGCCATGCCGACCATGCCGAACAGATTGCCCTGCCGGCTGGTCTCCGGGCTCGACAGCCCGCGCAGCGCCAGGATGAACAGAACGCCGGCGACGAGGTAAAGCAGCGCGGCGAGGTTGGCGGACATCGTTTAAGACCTCACTTGCGCTTCTGGTACATGCCGAGCATGCGCTGGGTGACGAGGAAGCCGCCGAAGATATTCACGCTGGCAAGGATGAGCGCGATGAAGCCGAGCGTTCGCGCGAAGCCCGAGCCCGCCTCGCCCGCGGGGACGTCGAGCCCGACGGCCAGCAGCGCCCCGACCACGATCACCGAGGAGATGGCATTCGTCACCGACATCAGCGGGGTGTGCAGGGCCGGCGTCACCGACCACACCACGTAGTAGCCGACGAATACCGCCAGCACGAAGATCGAGAAGCGAAACACGAACGGATCGATCGCGCCGCCCGTGGCGGCGGCGGCGGCGGCACCCGCCATCTCGGCATAGTTGTGCGCCTCCTGCGCCGCCTGGCGTGCAAGTTCGGCGGCGGCTTGCGCCCGGTCGGCCGCTTCCTGCGGAGTCATCGCCATGGTCGTCTCCTCAGGCCGCGGTCTTCGGCTGGAAGCTCGGATGCACGATCGCGCCACCGCGAGTGAGCGCCGTCGCCTTGACGATCTCGTCGTCCCAGTCGATCGCCAGCGCCTTGGTGGTCTTGTCGATCAGGATCTCGAGGAAGGCATAGAGGTTGCGGGCATAGAGGCTCGAGGCTGTTGCGGCGAGGCGGCCGGGCACGTTGGCATGGCCGACGATCTTGACCCCGTTCGCCTCGAGCACTTCATCCGCCTTGGCGCCCTCGACATTGCCGCCGCGCTCGACCGCGAGATCGACGAGCACGGAGCCGGGCCGCATCGAGGCGACCATCTCGGCCGAGATCAGCCGCGGCGCCGGCCGACCGGGGATCAGCGCGGTCGTAATGACGATATCCTGCCGCTTGATGTGCTCGGCAACCAGCGCGGCTTGCTTGGCCTGATACTCCTTCGACATTTCCTTGGCATAGCCGGCGGCCGTCTCGGCCTGCTTGAACTCCTCGTCCTCGACCGCGACGAATTTGGCGCCCAGGCTCTCGACCTGCTCCTTGGCGGCCGGCCGCACGTCGGTCGCGGTGACGATCGCGCCGAGGCGGCGCGCAGTCGCGATCGCCTGCAGGCCGGCGACGCCCGCGCCCATGACGAACACGCGCGCGGCCGGCACGGTGCCGGCCGCCGTCATCATCATCGGCAGCGCGCGGCAGTATTCGGCGGCCCCGTCGATGACCGCGCGGTAGCCGGCGAGGTTGGCCTGCGAGGACAGCACGTCCATCACCTGCGCGCGCGTGATCCGCGGCATCAGCTCCATGGCGAATGCCGTAATGCCGGACGACGCCATGGCGTTGAGCGCATCCTCATGGCCGAACGGGTCCATGATGGCGATCACGGCGGCGTCGCGCTGGTAGTCGGGCAATTCCGCCGCGCTCGGGCGACGCACCTTCAGCACGACATCGGCGTCCGCAACGGTGGCGGCGTCGTTCGCGGCGATGACCGCGCCGGCAGCCTCGTAGTCCGCATCGCGGACCCCGGATTTGATGCCGGCGCCCCGTTCGACCACGACGTCGGCTCCGAGCGCGCGCATCTTCTTCACGGTCTCGGGCGTGGCGGCGACGCGCGGCTCGCCCGTCTCGGTCTCGGCGGGAATCGCGATTTTCATGGCGGTGCTTGGCGGCTGCCTCGTTGGATGCCGGCCGACCGCCGAACGGCGCGAGCCGGCAGCCGGATCACGTGAGGAAGAAGAACATGAGCAGAAGGATGGCGCCGATGACAATGATATGCCACTTCACCAACGCCACGAACATCCGGTAGGTTTTCTCGTGTTCGGGGTAGTCGTTGCCATCCGCGGTCGCGTACTCGACCTCGCGATGCTCCGCCATCGTGCCTCTCCCGCTGCGACGAAACCTGCGTGCGGCTTATCGCAATTGCTCGCGCAGGGCAACGGCGGCGGAATCGCCCGACACCCGACCCTCAGTCGCGCGTCTCGGCCGGCTGCAAGCCGACGGACCGCAGCGCCGCCGTCTGCCGCTTGGCGACGCGGTCGGCCGAAAAATCCTCGATCGCCTCGTTGAACAGCCGGTAGAAGTTGAGTTCCGCCTGCAGGTGCAGAAACACTCCCCCAAGGCCGATCGCGGCCCGGTCCATGAAAACGAACTCGCGCGGCACCCGCACCGGGCCCTTCTCCCGCAAGGCCCGATGCACCTGGAAGGCTTGACGGCGGCCGTATTCCGAAGGCTTGACGCCGTCGGCGATGCTTCTGACCCGATCGTCCAGCAGCGGCCCGTAGATGAACTTCGCCCAGATGTTGAGCACGTCGATCAGCTCGCGGCTCAAGCCGCCGAACCCCCAGGTCTCGTACGCGTGCACGACCAGATCGTGATCGCCGCGCAGGAGCCCGTGATAGAGATCGACCACACCGCCGACGAAGCGCGCCGGAAAGATGCGGATGCACCCGTAGTCCAAGAGGTTGATGCCCTCCGGCCGCTTGCTGCGCCCCTTCGCGGCGGCCTCGAACACCGTGTAGTTCCCGAGATGCGGATCGCCATGGATGACGCCGAAGCGGCTGAACGGAAACCACCAGGCGGTAAACATCGCGGTGCCGAGCCGGTTGCGGGTGGCGAGATCGGCGCTCTTGTGCGCGAGCAGCGGCGCTCCTTCGTGCCAATCGAGCGTCAGCAGACGGCCGGTGGACAGTTCCGGCCAGACTTCCGGCACACGGATCTGTGGGTGATCCGCCAGCATGCCGCGGTAGAGCGCCACGTGCTTGGCTTCGCGCTTGTAGTCGAGCTCCTCGCGCACGCGCGCGCCGATCTCCTTGGCGATCTCGGTGGTGTCGACGGCCGGCTCCATGCGGCGATGGATCGCGAACAGCCAATCGAGCTGCTGCAGGTCGGCCTCGACGGCGGACTGCATGTCCGGATACTGCAGCTTGCACGCAAGCCTTACGCCGTCGAGCGCCACCGCGCGATGCACCTGGCCGAGCGATGCGGCGGCGGCCGGCTGGTGCTCGAAGCTCGCGAACCTGGCCTGCCAGTCGGCGCCGAGCTCGGCCGTCATGCGGCGCTTGACGAAGGCCCAGCCCATCGGCGGCGCCTGGCTCTGCAGCTTGGCGAGCTCGGTGGTGTACTCCGGCGGCAGCAGGTCTGGGATGGTGGCCATCAGCTGCGCCACCTTCATGATCGGACCCTTCAGGCCGCCGAGCGCCGCCGCCAGCTCGCTCGCGTTCTTGCCGCGATCGACGTCGAGGCCGAACAGCCGCGCGCCCGCCATCCGCGCCGCCACGCCGCCCACATTGGCGCCGACGCGGGCATAGCGCGCCGCGCGGGCGGAGAAGCGGTTGGCTTCGCGGTCGGTCATGGATGGGTCAACCCTTCCTTGGTCCGATCTAGGCGTCTGATCGCGATCTGGAAAGAGCAAGCAATGTCACGCCTTCGGCCAATTGTCCCGAATCCATCGCGCGAGACTTGCCTCGCTCACTTCGCCTGCCGCGAGCGCCAGCATGATCGCCGTTGCCTGCGCCTGGTCAGGTTGAAACCTGACGCCGTTCTTGCGCAGGAACGCGACCATGGCGATGAAGGCGACACGTTTGTTGCCATCGACGAAGGCCTGATTCTTGGCGAGTCCATACGCATAGGCTGCAGCAAGGTCGGGCAATTCGGCTGCCTCGTAGTGCCACTTGTTGACCGGTCGCTCTAAGGCGGAACGCAAAGCGCCCTCATCGCGCAAACCTGGAGCCCCTCCGAAACGTCGGAGCTGGCGGCTGTGCGCGGCGATAACTTGATCGTAGCTAAGCCACGCCGGTTCAGTCATCTCGCAAGGGTCGCAAGCGTATCGCGGTACTCGTCGATGATTTCGTCCACGATCTCCATCGTCTTGTCGAAGTCAGGATCGTAGGGAAGCGCCTGAAACCCGCCCCCGGCAAGCTCGGTGATGTGCAATTGCTGGCCGCGCCTCAGATCCAAACGTTGCATGAGCTCCCGTGGGAGGATGAGACCGTCGGAATTGCCAACTCGTTTGATCTCCAGCTTCATTGCCACTCCTTGGCTTCGGCGAGGGCCCTGTAGGTATCGGCATATTTTTGGAACGACTGACGAGCAATCGCCCTCGCACGCTTCGAGTTATAACGGCTCACTTCCTGGTCCGTTTTCTCGTTCACGGCGGCCTGCTACCCTTGTTGTACAATTTGTATAACGTCGGCAAATGTAAAACAACGGTTATAACGACGGATCAAGCCGCTACTGGGGTGCGATCTTTCCGCTCTTTATGAACCGTTAAGGCCCCCCGCCCCACAGTGGCTCAAATCGGGACATGGCCACGCGGAGAACCCATGGCTGAGCGAATCCTTATCGTCGACGACGATCCGGTGCAGCGCCGGCTGATCGAGAACATGGTCGGCCGCTTCGGCTACCAGCCGGTCGTGGCGGAGGGCGGACAGGCCGCCGTGGCCATCTTGCTCGCCGCCGACGGTCCCCGTGTCGACTGCGTGATCCTCGACCTCGTCATGCCGGATCTCGACGGTCTCGGCGTGCTTGGCCGCCTGCGGGAGGCGGGCTTGTCCGTGCCGGTGATCGTCGAAACCGCCCACGGCGGCATCGACAATGTGGTCTCGGCGATGCGCGCGGGCGCGATCGATTTCGTGGTCAAGCCGGCGAGCGCCGAGCGACTGCAGGTCTCGCTGCGCAACGCGCTCGCGACTGGCGCGCTCGAGAGCGAGCTCAAGCTGATCAAACGCAGCCGGGCCGGCACGCTGGGATTCCGCGACATCGTCACCGCGAACGCGCGCATGCGCGGCGTGCTGCGAACGGCCGAGAAGGCTGCCGGCTCCAACATTCCGGTGCTGATCGAGGGCGAATCCGGCGTCGGCAAGGAACTGATCGCGCGCGCGATCCACGGCTCCGGCGAACGCCGCGCGAGGCCGTTCGTCGCCGTCAATTGCGGCGCCATCCCCGACAACCTGGTGGAGTCGATCCTGTTCGGGCATGAGAAGGGAGCCTTCACCGGCGCCACCGAGCGCCACACCGGAAAGTTCGTCGAAGCCTCCGGCGGGACGCTGTTCCTGGACGAGGTCGGCGAGCTGCCGCCGGCCGCGCAGGTCAAGTTCTTGCGCGCCATCCAGGAGGGCGAGGTCGAGCCGGTCGGCGCGCGCAAGCCGGTCAAGGTCGACGTGCGCATCATATCGGCGACCAACCGCAATCTGAGCGAGGACGTCAAGGCAAGCCGTTTTCGCGAGGACCTGTTCTACCGCCTGCACGTGTTTCCCATAACGGTCCCGCCGCTGCGCGAGCGGCCGGAAGATATCCCCGGCCTGGTGCGGCATTTCCTCGCCCGCTTCGCGGCCGAGGAGGGCAAGCGCATCCGCAGCGTCGCGGCCGAGGCGATCGCGCTGCTGCAAGGGTTTCCCTGGCCCGGCAACGTGCGGCAGCTGGAAAATGCGATGTTCCGGGCGGTCGTGCTGGCCGAAGGCGCCGAGATCGGAACTCAGGAGTTCCCCCAGATCGTTGCGCAGGCGACGCGCCTGTCCCCGATAGCCACCGGCGCGGAGGACCAACCGGGCGAACCCATGATGCTCGACGAGGCGCCGCGCCTCCTCGAGGCCGATGACGACGCGCTGCCGGTCACCGCGCCGCCCGCGATGGCGGCGTCCGGCGGGCTCGCCCTGCTCGACAACCACGGCGAGGTTCGCCCCCTCGAGGAGGTCGAGGCGGATGCGATTCGCTTCGCCATCGCCCATTACCGCGGGCAGATGTCGGAAGTGGCTCGCAAGTTGCGGATCGGCCGTTCGACTCTTTACCGCAAGCTGGAGACTCTCGGTCTCGCCGACGCGGACGCGAATTCGGATCACGACAGCGTGGCGGCGCGGTGACACTCGCGGCAAATTGCGCGCCACGCGGCGCGCGCCGTATTGATCCCCTGGGCGAATTGCCTCACCTACAATTAAATGTAGGAGACGCGCGGACCTCGGGCCGCGCCAGACGGTTATCGGAATGGTCCCGCTGACGAGGAGTGGTCTAATGCGCACCCCCAGGCTCGATCGCTTTGCGGCTTCAACCGCCGTGGCGCTTGTGCTTGCGATGCCGTGCGGATTGGCCTTCGCGGACCCCGACGATCCAGCCCCGTTCGAGAGCCGCCAGTCGATTGCGGACGTGACCGGCGCGACGCCGAGCGCGACCGTGACCGGCGCGACGCCGAGCGCGACCGCGACCGTCGCGCCCCCGACGCCGGCTCCGGCGGCATCCGATATCGAAGCGCGGATCCCCCTGCCGGAGCCTGCCGACGTGCCTCCGATCACCGCGAGCAGCCTGGACGCTGCGCCGGCGGCGACCGAGACGCCGCAGGCCTATGCGTCCGCGTCGGCCGCCAGCACTCCGGCGCCGGCCCCGGTCGACGCCGCGATACTGAACGCGATTCCGACGCCCGAGCCCGCAGACGTGCCGCCTCCCAGCCTGAAGGACGTCGGCAAAAACCCGCTTGGATCGATGAACGCCGCCGACCTTCCGGTCGCCGAACAGATGCGCGAGCTGATCTTGGGCCGGCTCGACCGCATGATTCCGGGGCGGAAGGAGCGCGCCGCAGTCGAAGCATTCTACCAGGGCCGCGGCTTTGCGCCGCTGTGGATCGACAACGGCCGTCCGGGCGTGCGCATGAAAACTGCGGCCGCACGCCTCAAGGCGGCCGACGCGGACGGCCTCGAGCCGGGCGACTACGCTTGCGCCGGACCTCAACAAGCTGATGACCGCCGAGGCTGACGCACTCGCCGAAGCCGAGCTCCGGCTGACCAACACCGTCCTCACGTTCGCGCGCCATGCGCAGGCGGGACGCGTCACGCCCTCCCGCATCAGCCCCAACATCGACTTTGCGCCACCGGCTCCCGGAGCCCGCCGACGTGCTGGCCAAGCTTGCCGGCGCGCCCGATGCCGCGCACGGTGCTCGACGGCTTCAATCCGCCGCACGACGGTTTCCGCGCCTTGAAGGCCAAGCTCGCGGAGTTGCGCGGCCGCAGCGGCGAGACCGAGACGGTGCAAATCCCGCACGGCAAGGTCCTCAGGGTGCAGAAGAAGCCGATGGAGGACCCGCGCGTCCCGCTGCTGCGGGAGCGCCTGCATCTTCCGGCCGATGGGACGACACGCCCAATACGACGCCCAGATCGCCGATGCGGTGAAAGAGTTCCAGAAGCACAAGGGCCTCGCGGCCAGTGGCGTGCTGGACGAAGGCCACCGTCGATGCGCTCAACGGCCGCAGCAGGAACCGCGACATCGACGCCATCGTCTCCAACATGGAGCGCTGGCGCTGGTTGCCGCGCGATCTCGGCAAGGCCTACGTGATGGTCAACGTTCCCGACTTCACGCCTCAAGACGGTCCACGACGGCACCACCGTGTTCAAGACCCGGATCGTCGTCGGCAAGCCGGCAACGCCGAGCCCGGCGTTCTCGGCGCAGATCGAGAACATTTTGGTGAACCCGACCTGGCACGTGCCGCAATCGATCATCTACGGCGAATATCTGCCGGCGCTGGCAGCAGGACCCGGGCGTGCTTGCGCGCATGGGACTGGTCGTGGAGCGAGGCGCCGACGGCCGCATCGCCATCCGCCAGCCGCCCGGCGAGCGCAACGCGCTCGGGCGCATCAAGTTCAACTTCCCGAACCGCTTCCACGTCTATCTGCACGACACGCCCGACAAGAAGCTGTTCGAGCATGAGAAGCGCGCCTTCAGCCACGGCTGCATGCGGGTGCAGAACCCGGCGCAGTTCGGCGAGGTGCTGGCGTCGATCGCCATTCCGCAGGAGCGCTACACGGCGGAGCGGCTCACCAGGATGTTCGGCGGCGGCGAGCAGTGGCTGAAGTTCAAGACGCCGATTCCGGTGCACCTCACCTACATGAACGCGTATGTGGACGAGCACGGCAAGCTGGTGGTGCGCGAGGATCTCTACGGCTATGACGGGCGCGTGCAGGCGGCGCTGCGCGGCGAGTACATGGCGATCGCCGAGCGCAGCCAGCGCGTCACGCCGGGCGCCGCCGCCGCGACGCGCGAACGCGCGGCCGCCGGGTCGTGGAGCAGCAGCGCGGCTTCTTCCCGTTCTTCTCGTTCTTCCGCGATAACAGCGGTAATCTAGCGGCGACTGCGCCATCGGCGCCACGATGTGCGCGGATCCGAAGCCGCTCCGATCTTCGCGGCGATCTCGTCGAGGAACTTCGAATCCAAACCGCACTAGATTCGTCGCCTGCAGTGTCCCTTGATTCCGAAGTTCGCCACGGAGGACGCCGCAATGATGGACGACCTTCGGGATCGGGACACTAGCGCGGCCCGCTTGTTCCACTTGTCGTCCCGAGCTCACCTTACTGCGGCAAGGTTTTGCCACACTCGCCCCGCTAGCCTATTCGCGAGCGGGGGGACTGGGTTAGCGCTAATCCGGCATTAACCCTTCCCGACAACACTGCATCAGCCTTCGACGCCGCGGCGCGCCGCCGCTGGCGGTCTTGAGTATCGAGCGAACGTCCGTCACGGAAGGCTCGCTCGTGCCCTTTGCAAGCGCGCGCCAGAAGCCGCTGATCTGCAATTCGTCGCGCGCGGGGCGGTGCCTCGGCCTTTCGGCGTTTCGTTCTCGTTCGTCGGCAGCACGGCCCTGCAGAACGCCGCCGCCGACGGCGACACGCGCACGCCTCAAGATCCACCACACCCACACCGACGAAGACATCACCGTCACGTTCAAGCGCAACGGCCGCTACGACGACAGCGGCCTCGCCAGGCTCAATCGTTTCCTGCGCGACTGGCGCAACGACGAACAGACCAAGATGGATCCGCAGCTGTTCGACATCGTGTGGGAGGTCTACCAGGAGGTCGGCGCCAAGGAGCCGATCCAGATCATCTCGGCCTACCGCTCGCCCGCAGACCAACTCGATGCTGCGCCGGCGCAGCCGCGGCGTCGCCCAGTTCAGCCAGCACATGCTCGGCAAGGCGATCGACTTCAACATCCCCGACGTGCCGCTCGACCAGATTCGTGCCGCCGGCCTGCGGCAGCAGCGCGGCGGCGTCGGGTTCTATCCGAGTCGGGTCGCCGTTCGTCCATCTCGACGTCGGCAGCGTGCGCCATTGGCCGCGCATGACGCACGATCAGCTCGTGCGCGTGTTCCCCAACGGCCGCACCGTCCACGTTCCCTCCGACGGCCGTCCGCTGCCCGGCTACGAGCTTGCGCTCGCCGACATCGAGCGGCGCGGCGGCAGTCCGTCGCGGGTCTCGCTCGCCTACGCGCGCGATGCCGGCGTGATCGGGGCCGACGGCGCATCCGCCGCGAAGCCGAAGCGCAGCCTGTTGGCCCGCCTGTTCGGGATCGGCGAAGAAGACGAGGATGCGAACGAGATCGCGGCGAGCCGCAAGCCGGCCGCCGCCGGCCGCGGCAAGGCCGCCGAAGAGACGAAGCCCGTGCAGATGGCCTCGCTCGTTCCGCTGCCGCGCGTGCGGCCGCTCGCGCGCGAGCCCAAGCCCGAGCTCGGCGAGATGAGGATGACGGCGCCGAGCCCGGCCGAGATCGTGCGCACGCGAGGGCCGTGGCCCGGCCGGACGGTGCAGGCCGCCGACCCGGCGCGTCCGGCCGAGCGGCTGGTCTGGCAGACCGGGCCGCAGGGCCGCGCCATCGCCTCCTCGGTCGGCGGCCGCACCGTCATCGAGGACGGCGTGCCGCGGCCGCGGCCGATCGAACTGGCCTCGGTCGGCGAGACGACGACGAGCCTGCCGTCCTGGCCGGCCGGCGCGCGCGAGGATCGCGATCCCGAGCGAGCTCATGCTGGCCTATGCGGCGCAGCAGGCGCCGATGTCCGATCATCCGACCCGCACCGCCCCGATGGGCTCGCTGCGTTCGGGCCAAACGGCGGTCGCCCGCAATCCGGCACCCGCGCGCGCGCAAGCGCGCGGCGCAGCTGCCGGCCCCGAAGCGCCTCATCGAGAATCCCTGGCTGCGCGGCGTGATGCTCTCGCCCAGCATCCAGGACTCGATGGACGTGGCGGCGACCGGCGGCACCGACTACCGCGCGCTCACTCCTCTCATGCGCAAGCCGGCATCGGCGGTGGCGGCCCGCTTCTCGGACGATCCGGCGTTCGAGGCGAGCGAGCCGCAGACGTTCGCCGGCCCGGCCGTCGCCTTCCTGCCGACCGTCACGTTCGGCAGGATCACCGCCAGCCTGCGCTGAGCGGACAAGCCGCGTCTCACCGACGAGTGACGCAAGCCAAGCCGAGCGTCACGCACGCGCCGCAGCGCGTCGCGCTGTTGCGCAGATGCGGGAGCCCGGTTTCTCTTGACCTTCAGTCGCGGTTTGCAACGCATCAACGTGCTGCGCTGCGCCGGGACACGAGGGGCCTCATTCCAGCATGCCGAGCGCGTGCAGATAGGTCTCCAGGACCGCCTCCTGCTCCTTGCGCTCGTCGATGTCCTGCTTGCGCAGCCGCACCACGCTGCGCAGCGCCTTGACGTCGAACCCGTTCGCCTTCGCCTCGGCGTACACGTCGCGGATGTCGTCGGCGATCGCCTTCTTTTCCTCTTCCAGCCGCTCGACGCGCTCGACGAAAGCGCGCAGGTGATCCTTGGCGAAGCGGGCGGCGGGCTGTTCCTTGACTGCGGCGGCGGTGGCCATCGATCACTCCTGCGATACAACGGCCGAGACATTCACTCGCCGCACCCGCAGGTGTCGGAGTCCGTGACCACCGCGTCAAGGCGCGATGCCCGTCATCCACAGCCGTACACAGGCAAGGGCGCGGCGATTGCCGCAAGATCAGTGCTTGTGGCTTGATTTTTCGAACCCCGCCTGCTGCTCCGCCGTCGCCTCGCGCTGGTATTTGGCGCGCCATTCGCCGTACGGCATGCCGTAGACCGCTTCGCGGCTCTCGTCTTTGCTCATCGCCACGCCCTGCGCGTCGGCCGCGTCCTTCATCCAGTTGGACAGGCAGTTGCGGCAGAAGCCGGCGAGGTTCATCAAGTCGATATTCTGCACATCGGTGCGGGTGCGCAGGTGCTCGACCAACCGCCGGTACACGGCGGCCTCGAGCGCGGTGCGGGTGGTGTCGTCCATGAGGTCGTATCCTCGCGTATAGCCGGAACATAGCGACGCCAAGACCTGCCCGCTATGGCGGGCGCGGCGCGTGCCGCGCCGACGGGGCGTGGCGCATGGACGGGAGGCTCGCGCGAAATCGTCCCTGGGATGGGGACGCCCTTGGAGAGGGCCCGACATCGCCGCCTCGGCGGCGGGCGCATGGGCTACGCCGCCCAGTCCTCGCTGCGCAGTCCCGGCACGCGGGCGAACTCGCGGGCGTTGGCGGTCACCAGCAGTGCGCCGCGCCGGCGCGCCTGCGCGGCGATCAGGAGGTCGTAGGGGCCGATCGGCGTGCCCGCGCGCGCAAGCGCGTCGCGCACGTCGGCCGCCTCCTCGGCATCCTCCGCCTCGACCGGCCAGGGCGTCACATCCAGCGTCAGGAAGGCGGCAAGGGCGGCCGCGCTCGCCTGCGACCGCGCGCCCTTTCTGGTCCCATAGTGCAGCTCGAACAGCGTGACAGTCGAAACCCCGACCGCGACCCCCTCGACGAGACTATGCTCCAGGCGTCGGCGGTACCCGCGGCCAGCGAAGATTGATCGCCGCGATGACCGCATGGGTATCGAGACAGATCATCGGTCGAAGAGGGCGCGCTGCCCCGGGGTCGCCGGCTGGGGCGGCCGCCCCTCGGGAAGCACATCGGCGCCACCCAGCCGGTCGATCTCGGCAAAGACCGCCTGGATGTCTTTGATGTCGCGCCCGCCCGGCTCCAGCAGCACGCCGCGCCCGACGCGGCGCACCCGCACCTCGGTGCCGGGCAGACGGAACTCCTTCGGCAATCGCACCGCTTGGCTTCGACCGTGCCGAAACAGTTTGGCGGTGGCGAAAATGCTCATGAATACGGCCCTTTGTGTGGTAGATATCAATGATATATACCACGGCCTCCAACACCGGCCAAGGCCCGTCTGTCGCCGTTGGGCCGCGGCGAAGTAAAATTCCATGACGCCATGCCGTAGTGACGCTGACCCGGCCCTGCCATAGGAATGACCGCCGCCGCGCGCATCAGATTTCCAGAGAGGCAAGACATGACGGCCGCAGGGGCCGCAACCGACGACCGGCGCCGCATCCCCTTCGCCTATGGGGCGTTGGTGCTCGGCGCGGTCGCCATGGGCGCCTCGCCGATCTTCGTGCGGCTGGCCGACGTCGGCCCCTATGCGAGCGCCTTCTGGCGCACGGCCCTTGCGTTGCCGTTCCTGTTCGCCTGGATGCGCGTCGAGAACGGCGCGGGAGCGTCGGCGTGGCCGCGGCTCGACCGGCCGCTCGTGCTCTGCGGCCTCCTGTTCACCGGCGACCTGTTCTTCTGGCATCTTGCGATCCTCGGCACGACCGTCGCCAACGCGACGTTCCTCGCCACCACCTCGCCGATCTGGGTCGCGCTCGGCGCCCGGCTCGTGCTTTCCGAGACGATCGGGTGGCGCACGGTCATTGGGCTCGCGCTTTGCCTGGCGGGCGGGTTGGCGCTCGTCGGGGAGAGCTACGGTTTCATGCCGCAGCGGCTCGCCGGCGACCTCTTCGGTTTGGCGACCGCCGGCTTCTTCGGCGCCTACGTGCTGGCGGTGCGCGGCGCGCGCGCCCGCCATGGCGCCGCCACGCTGATGTTCGCCTCGACCGCGGTCACGGCGGCATGCCTGTTCGTCATCGCGGCAACCTTCGAGCCGCACCTCCTGCCGCGCTCGTGGAGCGGCTTGGCGGCGCTGGTCGCCTTGGCGCTGGTGTCACAGGTCGCGGGTCAAGGCCTGCTGTCGGTCGCGCTCGGCGCCTTGCCGGCGACGTTCTCGTCGCTCGTCATCTTCCTCGAGGCTATCGCCGCAGCGGCGTTCGGCTGGGTGCTGCTCGGCGAGGCGCTGGGATGGGCGCAGGCGCTCGGCGGCCTGTTCATCCTGGCCGGGATTTGGGTGGCGCGTCCCCGCGCTGCCGCGCCGGCGGCGGGGGCCGCGCCATGACGACGGCCGCGCGCGCGCTGCTTGAGCGGCTTTACGCCATCGCGGTCGAGGCCGCGCATCCGCGAAGCTGCCTGCCGCCCCACCTGCCCGCACCGCCTCCGCCGCCCGGACGGCTCGTCATCCTGGCCGCCGGCAAGGCCGCCGGCGCGATGGCCGAGGTCGCGGAGCGCCACTACCTCCACGATGAGGGCCTGCCCTCGAACCGCCTGAGCCGGCATCGCGGTGCGCAAGGCACGGCTACGGGCGCCCGACGCGTGCGCTCACGATGGTCGAAGCCGGTCACCCGGTGCCCGACCAGGCCGGCCTCGACGCGGCCGAAGACGCGCTGCAGGCTGCGCGGACGCGGCGGGCGCCGACGATCTCGTGCTGGTGCTGCTGTCGGGCGGCGCGTCGGCGAACTGGATCGCGCCGGCAGCCGGCATCTCGCTCGCCGAGAAGCAGGCGGTCACGCGCGCGCTGCTGCGCTCGGGCGCCACCATCGGCGAGATCAACACGGTGCGAAAGCATCTGTCGCGCATCAAGGGCGGCCGCCTCGCGGCGCACGCACGGCCGGCCCGCCTCCTGACACTGGCGATTTCCGACGTGCCGGGCGACGATCCGGCGGTGATCGGCTCCGGCCCGACCGTTCCGGATCCCTCGACGCTTGCCGACGCCGCGCGATCGTCGCCCGCTACCGGCTGGAGTTGCCGGCCGCGGTGCGCCGCGTGCTGGCGGATCCGGCAAGCGAGACGCCGAAGCCAGGCGACCCCGCCTTCGCGGGCGCCGAATTCCGGCTGGTCGCTCGCCCCGCCGACGCGTTCCGGGCGGCCGCAGGCCGCCGCACGCGCGGCCGGTTACGACTGCATCCTGCTTGGCGACGGCCTCGAAGGGCGAGGCGCGCGACGTCGCGGCCGCGCATGCCGCGCTCGCCCGCGAGCTGCAGGCGGCAGGCCGGCGCGCCGTCATCCTTTCGGGCGGCGAACTGACCGTCACCATCGCGCGGGCAGCGGCCACGGCGGCCCCAATCAGGAATATGCGCTGGCGCTGGCGCTCGCCCTCGACGGCACGCCGCGGCATCACCGGGCTGGCGGCCGATACCGACGGCACCGATGGCGGCGCTGGCAGCGCCGCGATCCGGCCGGGGCCGTTGTCGACGGCACGACCGTCGCCAGGGCGCGGGCGCTTGGCCTCGATCCGGCCGCGTTTCTTGCGGACAACGACTTCGACGGGATTTTTCGCCCGCCTCGGCGACCTGCTGACGCCGGGTCCGACCTATACCAACGTCAACGACTTCCGCGCCATACTGGTCGACGAGCCGCCGGCGCCGGCGCGGAATCGAGGGTAAGCTCACTCGCGCAACATGGCCGCTCCGCCTCACATTTCGTGTTGCAAGACCTTGCGCCATCCGCGGCTTTGCGCGGGTCGTCGGCATTTTGGTCGCCTTTGGCGCGACCGCGGCTGGCGCTTGCGGCCGGCCCGGCGCATGGCCGATTTCCGCCTGTGCAACAACACCGGCAGCCGCGTCGGCATCGCGATCGGCTACAAGGACGGCGACGGCTTGGATCACCGAGGGCTGGTGGAACCTGTCGTCGCGCACCTGCGAAACGATGCTGCGCGGCAACCTTGTCGCGCGCTTCTATTACATCTACGCGGTCGACTACGATCGCGGCGGCGAGTGGTCGGGCAAGGCCTTCATGTGCACGCGCGACAAGGAATTCACCATCCGCGGCATCGACGATTGTCTCGCGCGCGGGTTTGAGAGCACCGGTTTCTTCGAGGTCGATACCGGCGAACAGCGGTCGTGGACCGTGCAGCTCACCGAATTGACCGAGCAGGCGCCAGCCCGCCCGCTGCAGCCGCAGGCGCCGCTCGACCCGGCCGGCAGAGGCAGCGTGACCCCTGGGCAATCGCCGGCGTCGCAACAAACGGTCCCGTCGCGATGAGGCGGCTGCGCCGCGCCAAGATTGTCGCGACGCTCGGCCCGGCCTCCGTCGGACCGCGCCATGATCGCGAAGCTGTTCGAGGCCGGCGCCGACGTCTTTCGCATCAACATGAGCCACACCAGCCACGAGCGCATGCGCGAGCTCGTGAGCGCGATCCGTTCCGTCGAAAACGATCACGGCCGCCCGATCGGCGTCCTGGTCGACCTGCAGGGCCCAAAACTGCGGGTCGGCAGCTTCGTCGACGAAGCCGTCATGCTCGACAACGGCGCGACCTTCGTCCTCGATTCCGATCCCGCGCCGGGCGACGTCACCCGCGTGCACCTGCCGCATCCGGAGATTCTGGCGGCGCTCGCGCCCGGCGACACGATGCTGCTCGATGACGGCAAGGTGCGCCTGACCGCGATCGAGACCAGCGCCGAGCCGCGCCGTCACGCGCGTCGAGGTCGGCGGCCGATTGTCGAACCGCAAGGGCGTCAGCCTGCCCGACACGACTGGTGCCGTTCTCGGCGCTGACCGAGAAGGATCGCTCCGATCTCGAAGCCGCGCTCAACACCGGCGTCGACTGGATCGCGCTCTCGTTCATCCAGCGCGCCGACGACATCGCCGAGGCCAAGAAGATCACCCGCGGCCGGGCCGCCGTCATGGCCAAGATCGAGAAGCCGCAGGCCGTGAACCAGATGGCGGAGATTCTCGAGATCGCCGACGCCCTCATGGTGGCGCGCGGCGACCTCGGCGTCGAAATGCCGCTCGAAAAGGTGCCGGCGATCCAGAAGCAGCTCACGCGCGCGGCGCGCAAGGCCGGCAAGCCGGTGGTCGTCGCGACCCAGATGCTGGAATCGATGATCTCGCAATCCGGTGCCGACGCGCGCCGAAGTGTCGGACGTCGCGACCGCGATCTACGAGGGCGCCGACGCCGTGATGCTGTCGGCCGAATTCGGCCTCCGGCCAGTTTCCGGTCGAAGCGGTCGCGACGATGAACCGCATCGCCGAGGAGGTCGAAGAGCGATCCGACCTACCGCTCGATCATCGCAGGCGCAGCGCGCCGAGCCGGAAGCGACCGGCGCCGACGCGATCGCGGCCGCCGCGCGCCAGATCGCCGAGACGCTCGATCTCTCCGCGATCGTCTGCTGGACCTTTTCCGGCGCGACCGGGCTGCGGGTCGCGCGCGAGCGGCCGCGAGCTGCCGATCGTCGCGATCTCGCCGAACCTGTCCGACCGGCCGCAAGCTGTCGCTGGTCTGGGGCGTTCATTGCGTGGTGGCGGAGGATGCGCACGACCAGGACGACATGGTCGAGCGCGCCTGCCGCATCGCCTTCAAGGACGGCTTCGCCCGCGCCGGCCAGCGCATCATCGTCGTCGCCGGCGTTCCGCTCGGCACGCCGGGCGCGACCAACATGGTGCGCATCGCCTTCGTCGGCAGCGACGCGGCTGGAGAAGGTTGAGGCGACGGCGCTGCGGGCGGCCGCTAGCCTAAACTAGCCGCATCAGATGTCGCGGCCGTCGACCTTTTCCGTCAGGGCCTTTACCAGGTCGGGGATGCGCTGCAGATGGGGATGCACGTCGAGCGCGCGGCGGAAGATCTCGAGCGCGCGTCTTGTCGTCGCCGATCTCCTGCATGATCATTCCGAGCCCGGCCAGCGCGCCGAAGTGACGCGGCTCGCGCGCCAGAACCTGACGGATGTCGATGATCGCCTCGGTGAAGTCCTTCTTCAGGAAATGCACGGTCGCGCGCCGATTCCACGCTTCCACGTAATCCGGCTTGATCTCGACGATCGAACTGAGCAGCTCGATGGCCAGGTCGAGATCCTTGGCGTCGATCGCCGTCTTCACCCGCGTCATCAGCAGATCGGCGGTATCGCTGCCGGATGCAAGCCATAGCGCCAGGATGCGGTTCTCGACCAGCTTGGCGGCCTCGGCGTCGGGAGCCGCCTTGAGCGCACCGAACAGGAATTCGATGTTGCGCGAGCGATCGACGTTGGTCGGGCGTGGATGCTTGGTCGCCGGAGGCTCGGCCGAGCCGCCCGTCTGCGCAAGGGCAGCCTGCGGCGCGTGAAGCAGCACGGCCGCGGCGCACGTCGCCGCGACGACCCGGCTCCAGATGATCCGCAGGAAGGGCGAATCCATTCGCCTAATATGAGGCCGCCTGCGCGGGCAGGCAAGGCGTAAGCAGCGGTGGGCTTTAGCCCTGGCGCGCCTTGAAGCGCTTCTGCACCTTGTTGATGATGTAGACCCGGCCCTTGCGGCGAACGAGCCGATTGGCGCGGTGCCGGCCCCGCAGCGATTTCAGCGAATTGCGCACTTTCATGGGTTCGAACCTGTTTGCGGCCGCCCGCGTCCGCGCTTGAACTTCGATGGATGAGAATTCGCGCCGGTTCATAGGGGTCGGTATCGTCACTGTCAATCGGTCGGCGCGATTGTCACCGCGCCGCGTGCTGGCCACGTCTCCTTTTTTAGGTCGGATTCGGGGTGACCAGCCGCAAACCGACGACGCCGGCAACGATCAGGCCGAGGCAGACGAGTCGGACCGGATCACGCGACTCGTCGAACAAAACCATGCCGAGAAGCGCGGTGCCGACCGCTCCGATGCCGACCCACACGGCGTAGCCGGTGCCGACCGGCAGATCGCGCAGCGCCAGCCCGAGGAATGCCACGCTGAGCGCCATCGCGACCAACGTCCAGGCACTCGGCCACAACCGCGTGAAGCCATCGGTGTATTTCAGCCCGATGGCCCAGGCGATTTCCAGCAGTCCAGCGATCGTCAGGTAGATCCACGCCATGGGCCACTCCGAGGTCAAGTCATGGCAACCGACGCTGCCAATGCGGGCGGGAACTCGACGGCCTTCTTGTGTGGCGGATCAGGGTTCCAGCCGAGGATCGCGAGCATGACGAAGAAGCCGACCACATAGGCGATCGCGACGTGCCAGCCGTGCCGCAGCCACAGACCGACGGATTTCGCCTCCGGATACATGTTGGCGAGCGCTACGCCTGCCGACGACCCAAACCAGATCATGGAGCCGCCGAAGCCGACCGCATAAGCGAGGAAGCCCCAATCGTAACCGCCTTGCTTGAGCGCGAGCGCGGTGAGCGGAATGTTGTCGAACACGGCGGAGACGAACCCGAGGCCGAGCGCGGTCTGCCAGGAGGCGGCCGGAAGTTTCTCGACCGGCATCATCGAGGCCGCGGTCACCAGCGCCAGCAGGAAGGTCGTGCCCTTGAACGTCTCCGGCATGATCGCCCAGTCGGGCCTTCGCAGCGGCGCGGTCACCAGAATGACGATCCACACGGAGAGCCCGATCACCGGGATGACGTCGAGCAGCGCGGGAAATCGCAGGTTGGCAACCACGTTGGCCAGGATGGCGACGATCAGGATGGCCGCGACGATCGCGACGCGCGTCCAGTCGATGCGCAGGGCCTTGGGCGGTCCGCGAACGATCGGAGAATACCGGTGCTGCTGCAGCGCGGCCGGAATGCCGAAGATGAAGAGTGCGACCGACGCCGCCACGAAGGCTTCGAGCACGCTCAACGGGCTGACGCCGTCGATCCACATCATCGTGGTCGTGGTATCGCCGACGACGCTGCCGGACCCGCCGGCATTCGAGGCAGCGACGATCGCGGCGAGATAGCCGATGTGGACGCGTCCCCTGAAGACGTGGCGCGCCATCGTGCCGCCGATCAGCGCGGCCGCGATGTTGTCGAGAAAGCTCGACAGCACGGCCACGACGACCAGCAGCGCGAAAGCGCCCTGCCAATCGTCGGGCAACAACGCCGGCATCTCGTCCGGCACGCGGCTGTCCTCGAAGTGTCGGGACAGCAGCGCGAACCCCATCAGCAGCAGGAACAGGTTTGCCAGGATCACCCATTCGTGCTGCAGGTGCAGGCCGAGACCGGCGAAGCCGAGGCCGAATTTGAAGCCAGTGAAAGCGAGCTTGTAGACCGTGATCGCCGCCAGTCCCGCCAGCGCGACCGGAAGCGTGTGATGGTGGAAGAGCGCGACACCGATCAGCGTGAGGCCGAACAGGATGAAATCGACCGGGATGCCTAAGAAGTAGAGGGGTTCGATCGGCGCAGCGCCGGGTGCGGCGGCGGCGATCGCAGGCGCGGCGAGCAAGCTCAGAACCGCCGCCCCTATCCAGCCGAGTGCCCGACGCCGCGTCCGGCTCGGCTCGCAACAAGCAATGGAAATCGTCCGACCGCCCATGCGCGTCCTCAATCGGCAAGGCGGTCGCAGTCGGTCCGCGCGGACCGGGCCTATCCCGCGCCTCCATTTCGCGGCCCGCAAAGTCCGGCAATGGCCCCGGTTAGTCAAGGTGAGGTCGGTGGCTCACTCAGCCACGACCGGTTTCGGAATGAGTGAGCTTATCTCAGAACGCCGACGACCTGCCGCGTGAAGTGGTCGCTGCCGCCAACACGGCGCCAGTAGCGCGACGTAGCTGGGCTCAAACTTCATCCCTGTTCGGCTCCACCACCGGGACCGGCTTTCGCGCGACGGCCGGGGTCTACTTTTCGACCATCCTTCTCAGCGCGTCGTTGATCCTGTCTTGCCATCCTGGTCCAGCTTCTTGGAAGTGATCAAGAATGTCCCGATCGATGCGCAAAGAAACGAGTTCTTTGACGCCTGGAAGAGACGGGCTTTTCGGCGGGGGTTCTACCGGCTTCTTGGTTGCCGCCTTGAACGCCGCCTCGGCGGTATCGAGCGCGCTGCTCCCTCTTCGTCTTTTGTCGAACGGCATCTACGGTTCCCTGCTATTTCAGCTGAAAGGCGATGGCGAACGCGAGCGAGTATCCCGCCATGGACACAAAGCCGGTCAGGAATAGGTACAGGAAGAACGCCACCGGCTCGTCGAACACGCCGGCAACCGCCTGACGCAGTTTCCGTGGCCGCAGTTCAGCCGGTAAATTGTCGTTTCCGGCCGCGGGGTGGATCGGCCCAAACTGATCACGTAACCGCGGTACGCAGGGGTGCATGGCGCGCAGCTTAGCCGAAAGCCTCGCCGAGGTAATGCAAGGATTTTGATGGTGGGCGCGACAGGGATTGAACCTGTGACCCCTTGGATGTCGACCAAGTGCTCTTCCGCTGAGCTACGCGCCCGGACTGCCTTCGTGGGACAGACTCGTCTTATCGGCTCCGGCCGGGTGAGGCAAGCGCGGCCGCCTCGGCGGTGCTCAGGCCGCCAGGACCTTCTGCACCTCGTTGACGAGGTCGCGCAGGTGGAACGGCTTCGAGAGCACCTTGGCGTCCTTGGGGGCTTGCGAGTTCGGGTTGAGCGCGACCGCCGCGAACCCGGTGATGAACATGATCTTGATGTCGGGATCGAGCTCCGACGCCCGGCGCGCGAGCTCGATGCCGTCCATCTCCGGCATCACAATGTCGGTGAGCAGAAGCTCGAACGGCTCCTCGCGCAGGCGGTGATAGGCGGAGAGCCCGTTGTCGTAGGAGATCACCGCGTAGCCAGCCTGCTCCAGCGCCTTGACTAGGAACCGGCGCATGTCGTTGTCGTCTTCGGCAAGCAGGATCTTGGTCATCGGGGGCTCGGCAGGATGGAGCGGCGGTCAAGCTATTTCATTCCATAAGCCGGATGTCGGGTAAATATGACGTGAAGGCGCGCGGCACTCGCCGCTAGGCCGGCGGATGGACAATGGGCGGCGAAAGAGGCTAGACGACCGGACCCGCCACGTCTGAGATAGGTCTTTGCACCCCTTCGGGAACAGAATTCCGGCCCATGAGCGACCGTTTCGAAGCCGAACTCGACCCTCCCTTCGAGATCCTCGAGCCCATCGAGTGGCGCAGCCCGGTCGTCTTCAATTCACCCCACAGCGGCCGGGTCTATCCGCCCGCCTTCCTGGCGGCGGCGCGGCTTGATCTCGCGACGCTGCGGCGCTCCGAGGACAGTTTCGTCGACGAATTGTTCGCCGGGGTGGTGCGGCGCGGGCATCCGCTCATGCGCGCCCACTTCCCGCGTTGCTATGTCGACGTCAATCGCGAGCCCTACGAACTCGATCCGCGCATGTTCGACGGGCGGCTGCCGTCATTCGCCAACACGCGCTCGATGCGCGTGGCCGGCGGGCTCGGGACGGTCGCCCGCGTGGTCGGCGAGGCGCAGGAAATCTATCACGAGCGGCTGCCGGTGAGCGAAGCCTTGCGGCGCATCGAGGGGCTGTACAAGCCTTATCACCGCGCGCTGCGCCGCTTGATGAGCGGCATCCATCGCGACTTCGGCGCCGCCGTCCTGGTCGACTGCCATTCCATGCCGTCCGCGGTCGGTGCCAAGGACGACCGGCCGCGTGCCGACGTCGTCATCGGGGATCGCTACGGCACGAGTTGCGTCGGCGCAGTCGCCGACACCATGGAGGAGACGCTTCGCGGCCTCGGCTACTCGGTCAACCGCAACAAGCCCTACGCGGGCGGGTTCATCACCGAGCACTACGGCAATCCGGCGAGCGGGCTGCATTCGGTCCAGCTCGAGGTCAACCGCGCGCTCTACATGGACGAGCGGCGGTTCGAGCGCGGGGCCTCTTTCGTGCGGCTGGCCGCCGACCTTGTCACCATGGCGGACCGGCTGGCCGCCGTGCCGATCGAAGAACTGCGCCCGTACCGGGCCGCGGCCGAGTAGCGGGCTCCACGCACCGCGTAAGAAAAAAGGCCGCCAGCGAATGGCGGCCAAGTCTAGGGAGGAAACGCCCAAGGAGGGCTGCGGCAGCAGCGCTACCGCAATGCAATATATGCCATTGCAGCGCACAAAACACAAGAGGCTACCCGCGCCGAGGGGCCATAGACCGAGCCATAGTCTTGATCTGACTACCGAATCGGCTTCGCCTACGGATCGCGCGCCCACAGGTAGGGGATCATGGTCGTGGCCAGCCACAGCGCCTGTAGGGCAAACACGATTCGGTAGGCGTCGAGCGGGTATGCGCCGCCGGGCGCCGGGAACAGGTCGATGATCGCGCCGGTGATCGCCTGCGACAGGAAGACCCCGCCCATCGTGCCGATGTTGAGCAGCGTCATCCCGCGCCCGACGATCGCGGGGGGAAACAGCGTCTTGCCGTGCGCGACCAGAAGGGCCGTGTAGGCACTGATCACGCCGAACGCGCCGAGCCACATGACGAGCGCTGCCGCGGGGAGCTTGCCGACCCCGGCCGGCAGCAGGAGGCCTGCCACCGTCAGCGCGGAGCCGATGAGAACCGGCGTCTTGTGCCCGCCGAACATCCGGCCGAGCGAGCCCCAGACCAGCGCTCCGACGGTCTGGCCGGCAGCGGTGAGCAGCAGGAGATCGCCGCGCTCTTGCAGGCCAAAACCGTAGATATGGGTCAGATACGGACCGCCCCACAGGCCGACGACCAGGACGAAGCTCGAATAGGCGGTCACATGCATCAGGAACAGCGCGCCGACCGAAGGTGTACGCAGCGCGCGAAGGGTGCCGGCGATGCTCTCAAGCAACGTCTCGCGCGGTAGGGACGTTTCGGCCGCGGCGGGCTCCCCCGGCACCACGAGTGCCAGCAGGACACCCGCCAGCGCCATGGCGGCCGCGATAAGGACGAAGGTCGCGCGCCATCCGACGGTCGCGGCGGACCAGGCGAGCGGCGCGGTCGCGAAGATGGTGCCGAGCGTGCCGAGACCGAGCTGGACGCCGGTCAAGAGTCCGAAGCGCGACGGCGGAAAGCGGCGCGCGTAGAACGCAAGCGGTGCCATCAAGTAGCAGGAGGATCCAAGCCCGAGCAGGGCGCGCGCGCCGACGAGGCCAAGCCGCGTGGTCGCGACCGCGAACGACAGCGCGCCGGCGACGACGATGCCGCTGCAGGCGAGCATGCACGCCTTCGGGCCGTAGCGGTCGAGGCATACGCCGAGCGGCACTTGCGCCGCCGCAAACGCCATGAAGAACGCGCTCGACAACAGCCCGATCTCGGCGGCGGAGAGCGTAAGCTCGGCGGCGAGGTCGGGGGCGATCACGCCGATCGAGTTGCGCAGGACCTGCGAGACCATGTAGGCCGCGCCCAGCGTGCCGGCCACGAGCACGACCGTTCCGGTCGTCATCCCGAACGACCGGCGATCCTCGATCCGCGCCTCCATCGGGTTCTCGTCGCACGGCGGCAGCGAGCTCGCAAGCAAGGTTGCCGAGCCGCGATGTCTCCTATAGACGCGCAGGGCGCGCGCTATCGCGCAGGGGGCAGCATGACGGCCGTCGACTTCGCCGCTTTCGTCGACCAGCTGGCGACCGTTTCGGGCGAGGCGATCCTGCCGTTCTTCCGCACCTCGCTCGGGGTCGAGAACAAGACTTTTGGGCGCGGCTTCGATCCGGTGACGGCAGCCGACCGTGCTGCCGAATCCGCCATGCGGGCGCTGATCCGCAACACCTTCCCGGAGCATGGCATCGTCGGCGAGGAGTTCGGCAACGAGCGGACCGACGCCGAATATGTCTGGATGCTCGATCCGATCGACGGCACTAAGTCCTTCATCTCCGGCATGCCGGCGTGGGGCACGCTGATCGGGCTCGCCCGCCACGGGGTTCCTGCGTTCGGCATGATGCACCAGCCGTTCACGCGCGAGCGCTTTTCCGGCGACGGCGGGGCGGCGCGCTACCGTGGCCCCGCCGGCGACCGCGACCTGCTGGTGCGGCACTGCGCCGAGCTCGCAGACGCCGTGCTGTTCACGACCAGCCCGCTGCTGATGAGCGAAGACGACCGCCGCGCGTTCGACCGCGTGCAGAATGCCGTGCGGCTGCCGCGCTATGGCGGCGACTGCTACTGCTACGCCATGCTGGCGGCCGGCCACGTCGACCTGGTGATCGAGACCGGCCTCAAACCACACGACATCGTCGCGCTCATCCCGATCATCACCGGCGCCGGCGGCGTTATCACCACCTGGGAAGGCGGACCAGCCGAGGACGGCGGCCGCGTCGTTGCGGCCGGTGACCGCCGCGCCCACGCGGCGGCGCTGGCACTGCTGCGGGAGTGAGTGGCGGCTATGCAGGATCGCGGCGAAATCCCGCGGTGTTCGTTTTGCGAAATGATGCATTCAAGACACAGTCGAACGCCGGATCGCCGGGTGGAATTTGAAAAAACAAGAAAAAACAATTTCCGCGGACGGATTCTCGGTGCCGGTTCGTTTTGCGAAACATTGCATCGAGGACACACAGCGGATCGGGGGCCCTCGCAGAGCCCTCGCGTCCCTTCGCCAAATGCAACTCGCGACGTGTCATCGAACAATCAAAGGACGAGGACCACGCTGTTCTGGTCGCTCTCCCAAAGCCTAACCTCCGATTTCTCATCAGGCGCTGTGTAGAACAGAACGAGAACAAAGTCAAGACCCTGCAGCCTTTTTCCTTGCAATCACCATCGAAAAGTCCCCTGCGGGGGAGCATCGCAGGCGCGGGCGAGACCCGCTCCGGGTACCGGCCAAAGGCGCAACGTCGGCGCCTATCGATCGACGCGGGCATCGGGATCAATTGCGCGGTCCGCCAGCGGCGTCTGGCCGGAGGCGATAGGGCCGCGATCCGAAGACAGTCACGCCAATTAGCCGCCGGCCGCGATGCCGCGATCCATATCGACGACCGCCACGTCGACGTGCCGGCGCGCCAGCCAGTCGAGGTCGGCCCGGCGCTGCACGATGCCGACGACCACCGGCACGCCGTGGCGCCGCGCCAGCCGCTCGAGCGAGAACACCGACCACCAGGCGCGGAACGCGACGCGCGTCCACGCGCGGTCGTCCCAGCCGGTGAGCAGCACGTCCGGCGCGTAGGCGCGCACCATGCGGTCGATCGCCCAGGGGTGGCTGGCGATGACGCCGAGGCGCACCGGCCGCGGCCGCTGCCAAGGAAACGATCGCGCGGCCCTTTCGAACCCGAACACGAGCGTGCGGCCGGCGAGATCATGCGCGACCAGCGCCGCAATGACGGCGGGCGCGAGTCCCGGCTGCTTGATCTCGACCAACAGCTCGAGATTGGTGCCGGCGAGAAACGTCAGCACGGCGTCGAGCGTGAGCGCGGCTTCGCCCAGCCGCGGCGGATCGTGCGAGACCACCAGCGTCCCGGATTGCGGCGCGGCATTGACGTCGAATTCGACGCCGGCGATCCCGGGATCCTGCGCCGCGCGCGCGAACGCCTCGAGCGTGTTCTCCTCCGGGCCCGCGGCCCAGCCGCGATGGGCGATGAGCTTCATACTGCATCGACCGTAGCGCGGATGGAGCATCGGCGACATACGATGATGTACGGCGGCGGCTTTGCGATCCGCGCCGCGCGCGACCGGGAACTGATGACGCGGTGTCCCGTAGAGCGTGGCGCGTTGCAACGGACATCACCATCGTCCACGATCGGCCGGCCGCAACCGAGTAACCGCGGAGCGCATGATGTCCGCCGACCTCACCCCGAAGCCGGTTGCGCGCCGCGGTGCGCTGCGCCGCCTCAGCTACGGCGCCGCCGGCCTGGCCCTGGTTGCGGTTGGCGGCGCCTCGTACCGGGCCTACCGCCAAGGCCTGTTGGGCAGCGGCGACCCGTCGCTCGAAGCCTGGGACGCGTTCGAAACCGGCGCCCATTCAGGGCCGCTTAGGCTGGTCTCGGCCGCCATCCTGGCGGCGAACCCGCACAACACCCAGCCTTGGCGGTTCCGGGTCAGCGAGAGCGCGATCGAGCTCGAGGCCGACTTCGGGCGCACGCTTGGCGCCATGGACCCGTTCGAGCGGGAGATGTTCATCGGGCTCGGCTGCGCGGTCGAGAATATGGCGGTTGCGGCACCCGGTGCCGGACTTGCGGCTGCCATCACGCTCACGCCCCGGCCCGGTGAGCGGACGCATGCCGCCCATATTGTCTGCAGCCCCGCGGCACCGACGCTCCACCCACTCGCAGCGGCGATCGTCGTGCGGCGCACCAACCGCGGCCCCTATGATTCCGGGCGGCGCATCTCCGATCGCGACCTCGCGGCGCTGCGAGACCTGCAGCGCGACGAGCCCTGCCGCCTGCTGCTGTTTCCGCGCGACAGCCGGGAGGCCGAGCGTTTCGCCGCGCTGACGATCACGGCGACCGAGGAGATCATCACCGATCCCGAGATGAGCCACGCCAGCGCACGCTGGTACCGCCACGACCAGGACGAGATCGTGGCTCGGCGCGACGGGATCACGCTGCAGACTGTGGGCCTACCCCCGTGGCTTTCGATTGCTGCCCGCATGGGGCCGCCGGTGTCGGAACGGAGCGCTCACGACACGTGGCTTAAATCCACCCGCGACGTGCAACTCGCGACCGCCGATCATGTCGGCATGATCGCGGTCCCGCCCGACGCCTTCTACGATGACAGGACCTCGCTCGAGGTCGGGCGGCTCTGGCAGCGCATTCACCTCGCCGCGACCCTCATGGGCCTTGCCTGCCAGCCGATCAACCAGATCCCGGAGCGGATCAGCCGCGAACGCCAACTCGGCTTGGCGCCGGCGACCATTGCGGCGCTCGCCGAAGGCCTTCTCGTTGAATGGATGGCTGCCGACGTTCTGCTTCCGCATCGGCTACCCGGCTACCGCGTATCCCCACAGTCCTCGGCGCACCGTCGCGATGGTGACGGTTGCCTAGCGCTTTCGGCTCCGCGCCCTACCGGCAGATCACCGGCACCGTCGAGCGCGCAAATGCCTTGAGGTCAGCCGCCTTGGCGCCGAGGCGGGCGCGCACCGCGAGCGTGTCGAGGATCGCGCCGGCAAGCCGCGCGCGGGTCGCGGGCGGCGGATCGGCCGCGAGCTCGCCGGCTGCGACGGCGCGGGCGAACGCCTGCTCGAACTGCGCCTCGATCTCGGCCAAGAGGCCCGCCGCCGCCGCCGCGATCCTGCGGTGGGTGGGTGCCTCCACGGTCGCGGTGCCGATGATCATGCAGCCGGTGGCCTTGGGCGGCGCGGTGTAGAGGTCGACCGCCGCCCGGTAGACGTCGCCGAGGCGCGCCTCGATCGTCCCCGGACGCGAAAGGATCGCGTGGAGCGCGGCGACGTTGCGCCCGCCGTAATGGCGCAGGGCGCGGACGTAGAGTTCCTCCTTGTTGCCGAACGCCGCGTAGAACTCGGCCGATTGAGGCCCGCGGCGGCCGCGAGGTCGTCGAGCGAGGCGGCGGAAAAACCCTTCTCGATGAACACCCGGCGGACGCGAGCCAGCACCTCGTCGGGGTCGAATTCGCGCGGGCGCCCGCGCGAACGCTCCGGCAGCCGGCCGGACGTCTTCGCCGATATTTTTGTACCGGTTCGCATATTTTTCGTTGACATCCCGGTCCGTCGCTATTTCTATACCACTTCGCACAAAATAGGGAGCATCCGATGGAACTCTATGCGTCCCCGATGGCCTGCTCGCTCGCCTCGCACATCGCGGCGATCGAGGCGGGCGTGCCCGTCACCATCCATTACGTCAACGGCGCGACCAAGCAAACCGACGACGGCCGCGACTACCGCGAGATCGCCCCCAACGGCTACGTGCCGGCGCTGCGGCTGCCTTCGGGCGAGATCCTCAACGAGGGGCCCTCGGTGCTGCAGTGGCTCGCCGACCGCAGGCCGGAGGCGAAGCTCGCGCCCCCCTGGGGCACGCTCGAGCGCTACCTCCTGATCGACACCCTCAACTACCTGTCGACCGAGGTGCACAAGCGCGTGTTTCATCCGATCTTCTCGCCGCCGGCCCCGGCCGAGGCGAAAGAGGCCGCCAGGGCGCAGCTCGAGCCGACGCTCGATGACCTGTCGCGCCGGCTGGGCGAGCGGCCCGTGCTGGTCGGCCAACACTTCACCGTCGCCGACGCGTACCTGGTGACGCTGCTCAACTGGTTCCGCTACCTCAAGGTCGATCTGCGCCGCTGGCCGAACATCGCGGCCTATCACACGGCGCATCTGGCGCGGCCGTCGGTCGCGCGCGCGATGGCCGAGGAAATGGCCGAGCGCGAGAAGCGCGCCGCATAGCCGAGGATGGAGTCGGATCGCGTGGGCGGGCCGCAACGGCGGCGAGGGACGGCGGGGACGGCGCCGTTCGTGCGCGCTTGCCGACCCTACCAATCGGATTCGACGACGCCCGGCTGCCCCTCCGAGCCCGGCACGAAGGCGTCGAATGCCGCCCAGAACTGGCTGCGGTAGTGATCGCGCTCCATCAAGAGCTCGTGGCGCGCGCCGGGCACGACCACATGCGAGCCTGCGCGCAGCCGGATCGCGAACTGCTCGATCGCGGGCGTCGACACGACGGCGTCCTGGCCGGCGGCGACGATCAGCATCGGCTGAGTGAGGCTGCGCGGATAGGCCGGGTCCGCGAACGCCGCCATCTGCGCATAGGCGGCGTCGAGCCAGGCCACGGTCGGCGAGCCGAGCCCCAGGCCGGGCGCGGCTTCCACGATCTTGGCGGTACGGGCGTAACGTACGGGATCGGAGGTGAGCACGTTGCCGGCGAACGGCAGCGAGGGCACGGCGGTTGCACCGCCTCCCGGTACGTAGCTCTGGCCCATGCCCAACAGGCGGGAAAGACGGATGGTGCGGCGGGGCGTCGCGCGCGCGGCGCGGCCGGTGAGCGCCAGCATCGGCGCCGAAAACACCATGCGCTCGAACCAGCGACGCCCCCGATGGACCGCCCGGATGAGGATGGCGCCGCCCAGCGAATGGGCAAGCGCGAAATGCGGCGGCGGGCAGTCCGGCAGCACCACCTCCCGCATGAAGGCTTCGACGTCGAGGTCATAATCGGAGAAGCGCCGCACGTGACCCTTGCGCGGGTCGGCGAGCGCGCGGTCGGAGAGACCCTGCCCGCGCCAGTCGAGCGCCGCGACCGCGAAGCCGCGGCCGCGCAGGTCGCTGACCACCTCGAAATATTTCTCGATGAACTCGGAACGGCCCTGGAACACGCAGACGGTCCCCTTGCGATTCGCCGCCGCGGGCCAGCGCGCGAACCGCACCTTGACGCCGTCGCGGGTCGCCAGTGCGCCGGCGACGGCCCCGTCGGGGATTGGATTTTCGGGGGTGGAGACGAGGTTCATGGGGGCCGATCGGTTGGCGCGCGTGCGGCCTTATAGCAGGGCCCCCGCGCAGCGCGCGGGGGCAACGTGACGCAAAGCGGCGGGTGCCTACGTCGTGGGGATCCGCGCGGGCCCCGGGCGCGCAAACGCGCGCCTTTACCCGCCCTCCGCCGCGGCGCAGCGCAAAAAGCGGTGCGAGACGAGATTTCCCACCCCTTGACACCTCCGGCAAGCTTCCTAAATCCATCCTGCGCAGGCCAATTCCGGCTGCGTTTTCCATAGGTTCGGCCCTTCGGGGCGAACCGCCGCATGTCGCTCAAACCAAGGAGGATATGCCATGCGTACGTTCGATTTTGCTCCCCTCTATCGTTCGACCGTCGGCTTCGACCGGCTGTTCAACCTGTTCGACCAGCTCGGCGGCGTTGACGGCTCGGCGCCGACCTACCCGCCCTACAACATCGAGCGGACCGGCGAGAACGCCTACCGCATCACGGTTGCGGTCGCCGGCTTCAAGGACGACGAGCTCACGATCGAGGCCAAGGAAAACACCCTGACGATCCGCGGCGAAAAGCAGGCCAAGCAGGACAACGTCGGCGAGGTGCTCTACCAGGGCATCGCGGCGCGCGCGTTCGAGCGGCGCTTCCAGCTCGCCGACCACGTCTTCGTCAAGGGCGCGAACCTCGAGAACGGGCTCCTGCACGTCGACCTCGAGCGCGAAATCCCCGAGGCGATGAAGCCGCGCCAGATCCCGATCGGCGGGGCCAAGCCCAAGGTGGTCGAGGCCAAGGCCTCGAAGGCCGCGTAACCGACGCGATCAGGACGACAAGTGGAGCGCCCCGGTTTCCGGGGCGCTTTTTTTTGGCCCAGCGTGCGGGACGCGGAACTCGGATCAATCCAGCGGCTGCACCGGCGGCAGGGCGGACGCTGCGGGCGGCTCGGCCGCGCGCGGGGCCGGCTCTGGCGTCGGCGCGACGCTGCGGGGCTCGCCGACGTTCTCCTGCCTCGCGGCCGGTCCGCCCGGAAGCACGACGCGCGGCGCCGGTGCCGCCGCCGTCACGGGCGGAGGCTCGGCGGTCTTCGGCGCCTCGGCGGCGGGGACATCCTGTTTCGACGCCGGCTGCTCGGACGCATCGGGCTTCGGCACGAACGGACTTGGCGCACCAAGCGCGGGCCGGGGCCGCGGCAGCGGTGTCACGGCAGCGGTGCGCGGCTTCGCTTGCGGGATCGCGCCGGTCGGCGGGCCCGCCACCTCGTCGTCGTCATCGAGGTCGAGCGAACGCGGCGGCCGAGCCCATGCGGGCGGCGCCGACGGCGGCGGCGGGCGGTTGAGCGAGACCACGCGCAAGATGTCGCCGAACTCGGCGTCGACCACGACCCGCTTCAAGTCGCCGTTGCGGTCGGTCGCCTGCACCACGTAATTCGGACCGACCAGCATCGGGCGCGAGACCGGGGTGAGGCCGCGCGCCCGCACCAGCCGTACGACTTCGTACGGCGGCACCTCGGCGAACGGACGATACCAGCCCGGCTGCGCCACCGCCTCGGTCGCCCCGAGGCCGAGCAGCACGGTCACAACCGCGACCTTGATGTTCACGACAGGCCTCCTGCTCATCGAATTTTTCGCCGCCCCTCGCGGGCACCTTTCCGGCGCCCGTCGTTCGCATTCGGCAAAGTATGCGCGCCGGATTGAGGCGGAGCTTGGGCGCCGGCTAGGCGGAGCGTGGGCAAGGCTACGCGGCGGCGGCGAGCGCAGCGAAACGATCGATGTCGACGTCAGTGGTTGCGAACGACGTGACCAGGCGCACCAGCACGCGATCCTCGCCGATCGCGGCGTTGCGCGGCAGGCTTTCGGTCGGCCAGGGGTAATAGGTCGCGCCCGCCGATTTGAGCCGCGCGTCGGCGTCGTTCGGCAGTGCGACGAACACCTCGTTGGCCTCGACCGGCCACACCGCATGGATCTGCAGCACCGCAAGCCGTGCCGCCAACCGGTCGGCGGCATCGTTGGCGTGGCGCGCGAGGCGCAGCCACAGATCGTCGCGCAGGTAGGCTTCGAACTGCGCGGCCGCGAACCGGTGCTTGGAGACGAGGTGGCCCCCGCGCTTGCGGCGCGAATCCATGCCGGCGGCGCGGGCCGGGTCGAAGAACACGATCGCTTCGGCCGCCATGGCGCCGCCCTTGGTGGCGCCGAACGAGAGCACGTCGACGCCGGCCTGCCAGGTCGCCTGCGCCGGCGTCAGGCCGAGCCGCACGATCGCGTTGCCGAGACGGGCGCCGTCCATATGCACCGCAAGCCCGCGCGCATGCGCGATGTCGGCGAGGGCACGTGTTTCGGCCGCACTGTAGACCGTGCCGACCTCGGTCGCCTGGGTAAGCGACAGCACCGACGGCGTCACGCTATGCGGCGCGCCGCGGCCGAGCGCCAGCGCCGCGGCCAGCGTCTCGGGCGCAATCTTCGCCGCCTCGCCCGGCAGCGCGAAAAGCTTGAGGCCGCCGCCGAAGAATTCCGGCGCGCCGCACTCGTCGACCGCAAGGTGCGACTCGGCGTGGCAGACGAGCGCGCCCCATGGCGGCGAGAGGTGCGCGACGCTCAGCGCGTTGGCGGCGGTGCCGGTCGGCACCAGGAAGACCGCGACCTCGCGCTCGAAAACCTCCGCGATGCGCACCTCAACCGCCCTCGTCCAATCGTCGTTGCCGTAGCCGAGGGCAAAGCCCGCGTTGGCGCGTCCGATCGCGGCGAGGATCTCGGGCACGATGCCGGCGGTGTTGTCGCTTGCGAAGTTCATCCTGCCTCCCCGCGAATTCGGTGCCGAGTTGCTGGTAGAAGCCCGGTGCCGAGCCTGCACGAGAGCGCCTCCGCACGACGAGGTTCGAGGTCGCTCAAAATTCGGTTCTCAATCCAGCTCCTCACCCTGCAAGTGTGTCCCCGGTTCCATCCGTTCGTGCAATACGCGGACAATCTCAATCATGCCCGGCCCGATCACTTGGTAGTAGACGATGTGCACGGGTCTGCGGACTTTCGCCTCCCGATCCTTGCCGCGCGCATGCCGAAGATGAAGGCTGCGAAGGCCGGCCGAGAATTCGGCGCGGTCGCGGGTGACCGGACCGTTCGGATCGGCGGCTGCATCGCGCATTGCCGTTGCGATCGGGGCGGCGTAACGACGCCTTCCCTCGCTCCCCCACCGTTCGACACTTGCCGCAAGAATGCGCGCTAGGTCGGCTTGCGCCGGGCGCGAGAGTTCGGAAGCGCGCCATCAACCAGCCGGCACCTTTGCCGGAGCCTCTGTCAACCCGTCGAGATAGATTTCAAGGTCCGCGTCCTCGACCTCGACGAACTCGCCCCGCCTCAGCGCCTCGGTGCCAGCCTTGATTTGCGCACGCAACGCTTTCAGCTTCAGGGCATCTTCCTGCCGGCGCTGTTGCAGCACGCGCAATGCATCGCGCACCGCTTCGCTGGCGTTCTGGTATTCACCGGCCTCGACCACCTCTGCCACGAAGGCGTCCTGCTCGGCCGTCAGGCTGATATTGCGGGTCGGCATTGCGCCCTCCTCGATGCATTTCCAAAGCACTAGCGCCTATGGCAAAGTTTGCCAAGTGAGCGGATGATCATCGCCTCCTCGGGCATCATCATCCGCGGAAGCGGATGATGATGCTGCCGCGGCGCTGCGGTCTTGCGCGATGGGGTCCCTCGGTCCCTTATGCGTTCACGAAACAAACTTGCGCAAAACGCCCCTGTCCCGACGTCGGCTATCAAAATTCCCCTGGTGCGCGTATCTTTGGAACATTCTGCCCTTGTGTCGGCGTTGAAAGTTTGGCAGGGTGCAGATAGGACAGTATTACTGACTTAAGTGGAGCCCGTGCGCCGCCGAAGATGGGCCGTACCCCCGGCGGCCGGCGCGGAGAGCCGAAGCGGCGGCGCGTTCGGGCGCCGCGGATGGCTCAGCGGCACGCGCCCCTCGGGGCGCTGATCAAGCGGCACCAAAAGAGCCGCTACCGACAAGCTGATCGGCCTTGCGGCTGCGGCGCGCGACTCGCCGCGGGCGAGGCGGATACGCCGGGGCGGCCTGCCGGCCGGGCCCCAAGGGGACGACGATGGGCGCGACATTCGACGCGACAGCCAAGCGCAACGCTTCGCCGGCGGGGACAAATGTCAAAGCCGTGCGCACGGACGCCTGGCACGATCCGGCGCTGCCGCAGCCGGAGGGCCTCTACGACCCGCGCCTGGAGAAGGACAGCTGCGGCGTCGGTTTCATCGCCGACATCAAGGGGCGCAAATCGCACGCGCTGATCAAGGACTCGCTCGCGATTCTGTGCAACCTCGAGCACCGCGGCGCGGTCGGCGCCGACCCGCGCGCCGGCGACGGCGCCGGCATCCTGGTGCAGACCCCGCACCGGTTCTTCAAGCGCAAGGCCGAGGAGCTCGGCATCGCGCTGCCGGAGCCCGGCCACTACGCGGTCGGCTTCGTGTTCATGCCGCACGAGGCGGAGGCGCTCAGAAGCGTCCAGGACATCTTCGCCGACGTCGTGGCGCGCGAGGGCCAGACGCTCATCGGCTGGCGCGAGGTGCCGTGCGACGATTCCTCGCTCGGCGTCTCGGTCAAGCCGACTGGCGCCCAAGCACATGCAGGTGTTCATCGGCCGCGGCAAGGACTGCGCCTCCGACGACGACGTTCGAGCGCCGGCTCTACATCATCCGCAAGTCGATCTCGAACGTCGTGTTCCACAAGCGCGACCCCAAGCTCGCGCACTACTACGTCGTGTCGCTGTCGTGCCGCACCATCGTCTACAAGGGCATGTTCCTGGCCGACCAGCTCGGCAAGTACTATCCGGACCTGCACGAGGACGACTTCGAGTTCGGCGCTGGCGCTCGTGCACCAGCGCTTCTCCACCAACACGTTCCCGAGCTGGCGGCTGGCGCATCCGTACCGCATGATCTGCCACAACGGCGAGATCAACACGCTGCGCGGCAACGTCAACTGGATGGCGGCGCGGCAGGCCTCGGTCGACTCGCGAACTGTTCGGCAACGACATCTCGAAGCTGTGGCCGATCTCCTACGAGGGCCAGTCCGACACCGCCTGCCTCGACAACGCGCTCGAATTCCTGGTGCAGGGCGGCTACTCGCTCGCGCACGCGATGATGATGCTCATCCCGGAAGCGTGGGCCGGCAACCCGCTGATGGACGAGGAGCGCAAGGCGTTCTACGAGTACCACGCCGCGCTGATGGAGCCGTGGGACGGACCGGCGGCCATCGCCTTCACCGACGGCCGCCAGATCGGCGCCACGCTCGACCGCAACGGCCTGCGCCCGGCGCGCTGGCTTGTCACCGACGACGACCGCGTGATCATGGCGTCGGAGGCCGGCGTCCTCGCCAATCCCCGAGGAGAAGATCGTCCGCAAGTGGCGGCTGCAGCCCGGCAAGATGCTGCTGGTCGATCTTGAAGGCCAACGCATCATCTCCGACGAGGAGATCAAGGCGACGCTCGCCGCCGCCAACCCCTACCGCGACTGGCTCAAGCGCACGCAGATCGTGCTCGAAGAGCTGCGCCCGGTCGAGGCGCGCGAGGCGCGCACCGACGTCTCCCTGCTCGATCGCCAGCAGGCCTTCGGCTACACGCAGGAGGACCTGCAGCTGCTGATGGAGCCGATGGCGACCACCGGCCAGGAGGCGGTCGGTTCCATGGGCACCGACACGCCGATCTCGGCGCTGTCGGACAAGTCGAAGCTGCTCTACACCTATTTCAAGCAGAACTTCGCGCAGGTGACGAACCCGCCGATCGATCCGATCCGCGAGGAGCTCGTCATGAGCCTGGTCTCGTTCATCGGGCCGCGGCCGAACCTGTTCGATCTCGAAGGCCTGTCGCGCCGCAAGCGGCTGGAAGTGCGCCAGCCGATCCTCACCAACGAGGATCTGGAGAAGATCCGCTGCATCGGCCACATCGAGGAGCGCTTCGACACCCGCACGCTCGACACCACCTACGCGGCCGAGAAGGGCGCCGGCGGCATGCCCGACGCGCTCGAGCGGCTGTGCGAGCGGGCCGACGCGGCGGTGAAGGGCGGCTACAACATCATCATCCTGTCCGACCGCATGGTCGGGCCGGACCGCATCCCGATCCCTTCGCTGCTCGCCTGCGCGGCCGTGCATCACCACCTGATCCGCACCGGCCAGCGCACCTCGGTCGGCCTGGTCGTCGAGTTCGGGCGAGCCGCGCGAGGTGCACCACTTCTGCTGCCTCGCCGGCTACGGCGCCGAGGCGATCAACCCCTACCTCGCGTTCGATACGCTGATCGCGATGAAGGACGACCTGCCGGAGAAGCTCTCCGACAAGGAGATCGTCAAGCGCTACATCAAGTCGATCGACAAGGGCATCCTCAAGGTGATGTCCAAGATGGGCATCTCCACCTACCAGTCCTACTGCGGCGCGCAGATCTTCGACGCGGTCGGCCTGCGGTCGGACTTCGTCGACCGGTACTTCACCGGCACCGCGACCCGGATCGAGGGCGTCGGGCTCGACGAGATCGCCGAGGAGACCGCGCGCCGCCACGGCGACGCCTTCGGCACCTCGCCGATCCTGCGCGGCGCGCTCGAGGTCGGCGGCGAATATCTGTTCCGCCTGCGCGGCGAGGCGCACGCCTGGACGCCGGAATCGGTCGCCACCCTGCAGCACGCGGCGCGCGGAAACTCCCGCGACAAATACCGGACCTTCTCCCGGCTGGTGAACGAGCAGTCGGAGCGCTACCTGAGCATCCGCGGCCTGTTCCACCTCAAGGCGGCGGCCGACGACGGGCGCGAGCCGGTGCCGCTCGACGAGGTCGAGCCCGCCAAGGAAATCGTCAAGCGCTTCTCCACCGGCGCGATGTCGTTCGGCTCGATCAGCCGCGAAGCCCACACCACGCTCGCGATCGCGATGAATCGCATCGGCGGCAAGTCCAACACCGGCGAGGGCGGCGAGGAATCCGACCGCTACAAGCGACTGCCCAACGGCGATTCGATGCGCTCGGCGATCAAGCAGGTGGCCTCAGGCCGCTTCGGCGTGACCACCGAGTACCTGGTCAATTCCGACGCCATGCAGATCAAGATGGCGCAGGGCGCCAAGCCCGGCGAGGGCGGACAACTGCCGGGCCACAAGGTCGACGCCGTGATCGCCAAGGTGCGGCATTCGACGCCGGGCGTCGGGCTGATCTCGCCGCCTCCGCACCACGACATCTATTCGATCGAGGACTTGGCGCAGCTCATTTTCGATCTCAAGAACGTCAATCCGGCCGCCGACGTGAGCGTCAAGCTGGTTTCCGAGGTCGGCGTCGGCACCGTGGCGGCCGGCGTATCGAAGGCGCGCTCGGACCATGTGACCATCGCGGGCTTCGAGGGCGGCACCGGCGCCTCGCCGCTGACCTCGATCAAGCATGCCGGCTCGCCGTGGGAGATCGGGCTTGCCGAGACGCACCAGACGCTGGTGAAGAACCGCCTGCGCGGACGCATCGCCGTGCAGGTCGACGGCGGCTTGCGCACCGGCCGCGACGTCGTGGTGGGCGCCCTGCTGGGGGCCGACGAGTTCGGCTTCTCGACCGCGCCGCTGATCGCCGCCGGCTGCGTCATGATGCGGGTCTGCCACCTCAACACCTGCCCGGTCGGGGTGGCGACGCAGGATCCGGTGCTGCGCAAGCGGTTCGTCGGGCAGCCCGAGCACGTGATCAACTACTTCTTCTTCGTCGCCGAAGAGGTGCGCGAGCTGATGGCCGCGATGGGCTATCGCACCTTCAACGAGATGATCGGCCAGATGCAGATGCTCGACAAGCGCGACGTCGTCGAGCACTGGAAGGCGCGCGGCCTCGACTTCTCGCGCCTGTTCCACAAGCCCGACGCGCCGGACGGCGTGAACATCTTCCGGTGCGAGGCGCAGGACCACAAGATCTACGACGTTATCGACCGCACGCTGATCGCCGAGTGCCAGGCCGCGCTCGACTTCGGTCGCAAGACCCGCCTCGAGCTTCCGATCCTGAACACCGACCGCACCACGGGCGCGATGCTCTCGGGCGAAGTCGCCAAGCGCTACGGCCATGCCGGGCTGCCCGACGACACCATCCATGTCCGCTTCAGGGGCACCGCCGGACAGAGCTTCGGCGCGTGGCTCGCGCGCGGCGTGACGCTGGAGCTGGAAGGCGAGGCCAACGACTATGTCGGCAAGGGCCTCTCCGGCGGCCGCCTGATCGTCTATCCGCCGCGCGAGGCGGTGCAGCTCGTTCCGGAGGAGTCGATCATCGTCGGCAACACCGTGCTCTACGGCGCGGTCGAGGGCGAATGCTATTTCCGCGGGGTCGCCGGCGAGCGCTTCGCGGTCCGCAATTCCGGCGCCATCGCGGTGATCGAGGGCGCCGGCGACCATTGCTGCGAGTACATGACCGGCGGCGTGGTGGTGGTGCTCGGCCGCACCGGCCGCAACTTCGCGGCCGGCATGTCGGGCGGCATCGCCTATGTGCTCGATGAGGACGACACGTTCGAAGCGCGCTGCAATCTGTCGATGGTGGAGCTCGAAGCGGTGGCCGCCGAGGAGGAGGCGATCGCGCGCCACTACCACCAGTCGGGCGACCTCGACACCCACGGGCGCGTCGACGTGATGGAGGACTTGAGCCGGTTCGACGCCGAGCGGCTGCACCAGCTGATCGCCAACCATGCGCGCTATACCGGCTCGGCGCGCGCCCGGCACATTCTGGAGCACTGGGCGGAGTATCTGCCGAAATTCCGCAAGATCATGCCGGTCGAATACCGCCGCGCGCTGCAGGAGATGGAGCGCGCCCGCACCATGCAGGCGGCGGAGTAATCGGTTGCCCCCGAGCCAAATGCTGATGTCGTCATCCCCCGCGAAAGCGGGGGACCCAGTACACCGTGCGCTCGCGGCAGAACCGCCGCGCCGGTGAATATGGATCATCCGCTTTCGCGGATGATGACGTCAGAGGTTGGGGGCATGACAATGATCATCTACGGCGACCTCGACTCCGGAAACTGCCTGAAGGTGAAGTACACGGCCGATCACCTGCGCCTGCCGTACACCTGGGTGCCGGTCGACATCACCAAGGGTGAGAGCCGCACGGCGGCATTCCTCGCGCGCAACCCGCAGGGCCAGGTGCCGACCATCAAGCTTCCCGACGGCCGCGTGCTCGCGCAGTCGAACGCCATCATCCGGTATCTGGCGCGCGGTAGCGCACTGCTCCCGGACGACGCCTTCCTCCAGGCCAAGGTCGACGAGCTGCTGTTCTGGGAACAGTACAGCCACGAACCCTATATCGCGGTCTGCCGCTTTCACATGCACTATCTCGGCCGCCCCAAGGAGGCGCGCGAGCCGGCGCGCGTCGAGCGGGGCGAGGCCGCGCTCGATTTGATGGACAAGCTGCTGGCCGGCCGCGCACTGGCTGGTCGGGAGCACGATGACGATTGCGGACGTCGCGCTCGTTGCCTACACAAGACTGGCGCACGAGGGCGGTTTTGATCTTGCGCCGCGAGCGGCCGTTCGGGCATGGATCGCGCGGAGCGAGCAGGCGCTTGGCCTTGAACCGGCGCCATATGTTGTAGAGTGATGACCGAGTACACACACTCGGCGTCATCCCCGCGAAGGCGGGGGACCCAGTAAACGCAGGCGCTGCGGTTCGAGCCGACCATCGCGGTGTTTACTGGGTCATCCGCTTTCGCGGATGATGACGCCGAATATGTTGAGGTTCTGAAAGTTTGATGGGCAAGGTCACGGGCTTCCTCGAAATCGATCGGCGGGACCGGCGCTACGCGCCGGCGGGCGATCGCGTGCGTCACTACGGCGAGTTCATGATTCCGCTGTCGGAGGAGGCAACCCGCGACCAGGCGGCGCGCTGCATGAACTGCGCCATTCCCTACTGTCACAGCGGCTGTCCGGTGAACAACCAGATCCCCGACTGGAACGATCTGGTCTACCGGAACAACTGGGAAGAGGCGCTGCGCGACCTGCATTCGACCAACAACTTCCCGGAATTTACCGGGCGCGTGTGCCCGGCGCCGTGCGAAGCTTCCTGCACGCTCAACCTGGTCGACAGCCCGGTCACCATCAAGACCATCGAGTGCGCGATCATCGACCGCGGCTGGGAGCGCGGCTGGGTGCATCCCGAGCCGCCGACGTCGCGGACCGGCAGGAAGGTCGCGATCGTCGGCTCCGGCCCGGCCGGCATGGCGTGCGCCCAGCAGCTGGCGCGCGTCGGCCACGCCGTGCACGTGTTCGAGAAACACGCCAAGGCCGGCGGCCTGCTGCGCTACGGCATCCCCGACTTCAAGATGCATCGCCACCACGTCGACCGCCGCGTGGCGCAGATGGAGACGGAGGGCGTCACCTTCCACTATGGCGCCCACGTCGGCGAGACGCTGCCGATCGAGGTGGTGGTCGAGGAGCACGATGCGGTCGTGCTCACCGGCGGCGCCGAGAAGCCGCGCGACCTGCCGATTCCCGGCCGCGACCTCGACGGCATCCATTTCGCGATGGACTTCCTGCCGCAGCAGAACCGGCGCGTCTCGGGCGAGCCGGTCGGCAACGTGCAGCCGATCCTGGCCGGCGGCAAGCACGTGATCGTCATCGGCGGCGGCGACACCGGCTCCGACTGCATCGGCACCTCGGCCCGCCAGGGCGCGGTCTCGATCACCCAGCTCGAAATCATGCCGCGCCCGCCCGACCAGGAGGACAAGCTCCTGGTGTGGCCGGAATGGCCGCTGAAGATGCGCACCTCGTCGAGCCACGAGGAAGGCGCCGAGCGCGATTTCTCGGTGATGACGCAGGCGTTCATCGGCGAGCATGGGCGCGTGAAAAGGCTTCGCTGCATCAGAAGCGACGAGAAGTTCAAGCCGATCCCCGGTACCGAGTTCGAGCTGCGCGCCGATCTCGTGCTGCTCGCCATGGGCTTCGTGCACCCGGTGCACGAAGGCATGATCGAGCGATTGGGTCTGGCGCTCGATCCGCGCGGCAACGTCGCCGCCGACACCGTCGGCTATCAGACCTCGAACCCGAAAGTGTTCGCGGCCGGCGACATGCGCCGCGGCCAGTCGCTGGTCGTGTGGGCGATCCGCGAGGGCCGCCAGGCAGCGCATTCGGTCGACAAATTCTTGATGGGATCGACCACGCTGCCGCGATAGCCGTCTTCCCGGCCGCGCGCGAAGCGCGAGAGCCGGGATACGTCATTGCGAGCCGAATCGAAGGCGGAGCAATCCAGGACGACCGTGTCGTCGCGGCGCTCCTCGCAACGACGAACGACCTACCGCACCGGCCTGGGCGGCGTCGTGGCGGCCTGCGTCGGCGGCCGTTGTCCGGCGCGCGGCAAAGCCGCGCGCGCTGCCGTTGGGGGGACCGGGCGAGGGGTTGAACGGTTGCGATCGGTTCGGCCGGCTCGATCTGATTATCCGCGACGCCATCGCTACGCGGCCAGGCAAAATTGTCCGCCCGGCCACTAGGCGCCTCGACCGGCTCGCCCTTCACCAGGACGCGCGCCGCAACCGGATCGACCGTGACATTGCCTTGCCCGGCGCTCCCGAGCAGCGCTTCGGCGCCGGGCGTGTGGCCGGTCAATGGGACGACCGGGCCCGCCACCGGCCGCGGCGCAGGGCCGCGTCGGCTGCGGCACGGCCGAGGGCTTCTGCGGCTCGTCGGGAATCGGCAACGCAACCGGCGTGGCGCGGCTGAGCAGCCGGCGAATTTCGCGCTCGACGTAGTGCGCAAGCTTGCGCGCACCCGCCTTGGTGAAGTGCACGCCGTCGCCGGCGCGCAGGCGGCGGTTCTGCCCGATGATGTCCGGTCCGAAATTCGAGAACTCGCCGGATTCATCCATGAAGCCGTCCCAGACATCGACGTAAATGATCCCGGCTTTCTCCGCGCGCGACTTGTACATCTCGTTCAAGAACGACAGCTCGGCGCGCGATCGCGTCCCGCGAATCGGCGGCAGGCCGACCCAAATGACCGGCACCCGCTTGGCCTTCAGCGCGGCGATCGTCTCGTCGACGCGCCTGGAATAGAGCTCGACCCATTTGTCGGAACGGAACTCGTGCGACACGAGGGCGCCGGGACGCCCGGAACTCCACGGGCGCGGTCGCGGGCTGTTCGGGGGCGGGCACTTCGGCTTCCTGAGCTTCGCCGGCTTTTGCCGTTTCGGCCGGCTTGGCAGCTTCGGCAGGCTTGGCCGGATCGTTCGGCCTTGGGGGCCTCCGACGGCTTGGCGGGCTCACCCGGTTTCTGCCCCGCCGGCTGGTTCGCACGCGCCGGCTGGCGCTCGCGGATCGGATGACGATCGCCGAGTCCGATCATCATCACCACGAAGTCCGCCTTGTCGCGCGCAAGCACGTCCTTGGCGCCCTGCACCCAGTCGTAGGCATCGCGACCTTCGCTGCGCAGCAGGCCGGACCCGGTGCGGTGGCGGCGCGTCACCCCAAGCTCGGGCGTGTCGGAAAACGCATCTTCGAGACCGTAGGCGAGCCAATCGGCCATCGAGTCTCCCAGCACGAGGACGCTGATCGGGGGCTCCGCTTCTTTGCGGGGCGGCGGGGGCGCCTTGCTGAAATCGCCCTGCGGCCGCTCGACCCGCTGCGGCCGCCGGCCCGCCCCGGCGCGGCGGAGCCCAAGGGTCGTACTGCTGGTAGTTCGAGTTGCCGCCGAAAAACGGGAAACCGAACCCGCGCTGCTGCGGTTGTGGACGATAGCGCTGCTGGTACCCACCAGGGATCGAGCCGGGCGGACGTGAGAAGAAATCGAAGAATTGCGCGCGCGCCGGGACCGCTGCCGAGCTCACGCCGACGAGGGCGGCGCCAGCCTCGACCACCAGCCAACCCACGGCGAGCACCACTGCCGGCAGGCCCGTGCGGCGGCGCATCGGTTCAGATTTGGCTGTGCGATCCATGCTTGCTGGCTTTCTCGCATACGCCGAAGGGGGCAGCCGGAACGTGATCGCCAATAGCCGAGGAAAGTGTCAACTCGAAGGTATGCCCTGCATGCCCCGCCGCCAAGGCTACGGGCCGCGCAATCTCATCAACAACGCGCCGGACGCGAACCCGTCCGGCACCAGCCCGGCGCCGGCCTGGTAGTCGCGGATCGCCGCGCGCGTCTTGGGGCCGAAGCGTCCATCGGGTTCGCCGGTGTCGAATCCGCGGCTGGCGAGCCGTTGCTGCAGCTCCGAGCGCTCGGCGCGCGTCAGCATGCGTTCGTCGCGCGGCCACCCCTGCACGAACGGCTCGCCGCCGCGCAGACGGTCGGCGAGGTGGCCGATCGCCAGCGCGTAGGCCTCGGCCGGATTGTAGCGCATGATGGCGCGGAAATTGGGCAGCATCAGGAAGCCCGGTCCGCCCGCGCCCGCTGGGACCAGCAGGTAGGCGCGATCATCCGGCCGTGCAAACGGCTTGTCGTCGGCGCGTCGGATGCCAACTTGCTCCCACTGCCGGATCGTTTGCACGCGTGCGCGGTCCGCCAGCCGGTAGTCGAACCCTTTCGGCACGACGACCTCGTAGCCCCAAACCTGTCCCGCGGCCCAGCCGTTCTGCTTGAGGTAGTTGGCAGTGGAGGCAATGAGATCGGGTATCGAGGCGACGAGGTTGCGCCGTCCATCGCGGTCGAAATCAACGGCGTAGCGCTTGAAGACCGTGGGCATGAATTGCGTGCCGCCGAATGCCCCCGCCCACGAGCCTTTGAGCTGATCGGCCGCGACGTCGCCGTTGTGGAGAATCTCCAGCACCGCCAGAAACTCGTTCTGGAAGTACTCCTGGCGGCGGCCGACGCAGGCGAGGGTCGCGGTGGAGCGGACGAGCGGACGTTCGCCCACGACGGTGCCGAATTTGGTCTCCACGCCCCAGATCGCCGCGATCGCGTGGCGGTCGACCCCGAAGGCGCTCTCGACGGCATCGAACGTCGACTTGTGCTCCGTCAGGAGCTCGCGGCCGCGCCGGATGCGTTCGTCGGTGACCAAGAGATCGAGATATTCCCACAGCGCTTTCTCGAACTCGGGCTGCGCGTCGAGGAGGTCCATGATGCGCAGATCGGGTACCAGTCCCGCCGTGTGCCGATCGAAGCTTTGGCGCGAGATGCCACGGCGCGCGGCGGCCGGCCACAGGCCCTCGATGCAACCGGAAAAATTGGCGACCGCCGCCCGGATCGCCTCGACCGACATCAGCGGATGACCCGACGCGCCGGCCTGCCCGCTCCATTCGCTTGCACCTGACCCGGGGGCGGAAACGATCGACCCGGTCGCGGGCGGCAACACGATCGGCAGACGCTCATCCACCTGCGCGGTGGCGTGCGCCATCGCGGCGACGAGCAATCCGGTTGCCGTCACGCCTCGAACAATCGGCCTCGCGTTCGTCATCGCCGGCAGTCGTTCCACAACAAGGCCGCTTCCAAGGCGCACCTTCGGCGGCCACTAATGGCGGAAGCTGCGGGTAGTCAATCCTTAGAGCAGCCGGCGTCCGAGACGTGTCCCGAAGCCCGAATCCTCAAGCGGCCGGCTTCATCTCGATGTGCAGCTCTCGTCCCATCGCGCGCGCCGCCCTTTCGATCTGGTCGAGTCGGGAATCATGATCAAGATCAAGCAGCCGATCAATCTGGGGCATATGGACTTGCAGCCGACGCGCCAGTTCGGACTTGCGCGTCCCGGTTTCGAGCATCGCGCGGTAGAGTTCGAGCTTCGCCCAGACCAGCGCAGGAAGGGCCACCAGCCGATGCCCCCGTCGGGGCGTGGACGGCTGAGGAATCTCTTTCCGATCCGAAATACGGCCTTTGATGACGGTGGCGATCGCATCGGCTGCGTGGCGCAAGGCGTCCTCTTCATCCTCCCCGTAGGTAACCAGTTCGGGAAAGTCAGGAGACGTCACCATCAGGGTGTCGTCGTCTGTAGTGAGCTTCACCGGATACCGCGTCATCTCATCGTTCCTTCAGACCAAGATCCTTAGGATTCGGAGCCACAGCCCTTTACGAATTTCTTTTGAACCGCCATGCCTCGGACAGAAGTCCGATCGCCGCGTCGAACGATGAGGTGTCCGCCTTTGCCGGATTCGAATGTGCACCCCTGCCGAGCGAGAAACCGCTTGGCCTGGTTGCTATTCATGGGCGAATATAACACATCTGTTGTGCAAGAAGAGAACTGTTGCGCGAGCGGCTGGATCAATGGAGCCCTTGTCCGCGATCAGAATTCATGCCTGTTGGGCAAAATCGCAATTCTGCCCCTCCCCTTTGTTGACGAACCATGAAGCCCATCCGCAAAGCCGTCTTCCCGGTCGCCGGCCTCGGCACGCGCTTCCTGCCCGCCACCAAGGCGATGCCGAAGGAGATGCTGCCGGTGGTGGACAGGCCGGTGATCCAGCACGTGGTCGACGAGGCCCGCCAGGCCGGCATCGAGCATTTCATCTTCGTCACCGGACGCAACAAGGCCGTGATCGAGGACCATTTCGACAAGCAGTTCGAGCTCGAGGCCACGTTGCAGAGGCGCGGCAAGAGCGTGGAGCTCGACTTGCTCGAGTCTGACCTTCCGGGCGCCGGACAGACCAGCTTCACGCGCCAGCAGGAGCCGCTCGGCTTGGGCCACGCGGTATGGTGCGCGCGCGAACTGGTGGGCAACGAGCCGTTCGCGCTGCTGCTCCCCGACATGCTTCATCATTCGGCGGCGCGCGGATGCCTCGCCGGGATGATGGAGGTGTACGCCGAGACCGACGGCGGCAATGTGATCGCGGTTTCCGAGGTGCCGCGCGAGCAGGTGTCGCAATACGGCATCGTCGGCGTCGGCGAGGCGCGCGGAAAGGGCTTTCGCGTCACCTCGATGGTCGAGAAGCCGAAGCCTGCGGACGCGCCGTCGAACTTCATGATCTCCGGCCGCTACATCCTGCACCCGGAAATCTTTGCACTGCTGGCGATCCAGGCCGCCGGCGCCGGTGGCGAGATCCAGATCACCGACGCCATGCGCACGCTTGCCGACAGGCAGCCGTTTTTCGGCTACCGGTTCGACGGCCGCATCTTCGATTGCGGCTCGAAGATCGGGTTTCTCGCCGCCAACGTCGCCTATGCGCTGGCGCGCGCCGACATCGCACCCGAATTCCGGAAAGAACTCGAGCATTTGCTGGCTGGCGCGTGAGCGCGCCGGAGAGCTCTCACGGCGACGATCATCCCTCAGCCGTCATCGTCCGCGAAAGCGGACGACCCAGCAAACGCCGGCGTTCGAGAATCTCGGCCACCGCGTCGTCTACTGGATCCTCCGCTTTCGCGGAGGATGACGGTGGCGATCGTGATTGCTGCGGTGCGCGCTCCGGTATCGCCCTTTTATCGCTGCAGCCGCAACCCCACCAGCGCGATGGTGGCGGTGTAGTCGTTGCCCGGGATATTCGAGCGCAGCCATACCTGCCGCAGCTCGCCTTTGACCTGGGTGGTGCGCGTGAGCTTGTACGCAAGCCCGAGCGAGGCCAGGTAACGCGTGTCCTCGCGCACCGAGCCCTCGTAGCGATCGATGCCGTAGCCGAGCCTGACGGTCGAGATCAGCCACCGCCGGAAGGCGTGATCGACCTGCAAGGTGGCATCGTACCGCAACACGCCCGAAACGTCCGGGACCGTCGTCTCGTCGGCCACGGTTGCAAGCCTAAGCTTCATGTTCGTCAGCGGCGTCGCCGACCAGATCAGCGCAGCGTCGACGGTTGGAGCCTGCAGATCCGGCAAGGTCGGGTCCTGGTAGGTTCGCATCAGGTAGCCGACGCTCGCCTCGCCCAACAAGCTTCGGCGAGAACTCGAACGACGTGCCGAGCTTAGCGGCCGCGCCATCGGAATCACGCTGCACGCCGAATTTGTCGACCGAAAGATCATGCATGCGGGTATCGGCACCCACCTCCACGAACGGCTTCATGGCCGGCGACAGCTCGTAGCTCGCGCGCAGCCGCGCGCCGTACTGGATGTAGTTGCGATCGTCGTTGCTGGCGATCGCGCCGTTGATGAAATGCGAGTCCTCGTAGGTGGTGCGATCGACGCTGCCCTTGAGCGCAAGCTCGAAGCGGTTGAAGCGATGCGCGCCACCGGCCGTGGCGCCGACCGTCTGGTAGGTAGGCAGACGGACGAGCCCCGCCGGAATGTCGGGGCTGCCCGGGTTGTCGGTCGAAATCAGATAACGCCCTTCGAGGTCGAGCCTGGTCTGGCGCGTCACATCGATACGACCCGTCACCCTGGCATCGACGAACGGCCGGTTCTCGGACGGAGTCTCGCCGTAAGCCGTGTAGGAGCCGCGCAGGTCGGCCTTCAACTCGTGGCGGCTCCAGTCGGAGCGCGCCTGCAATTCCGGCGCGACGATCAGCACCGATGAGCCGCGCGCCCGGGTGGTGCGGGTCGCGTTGGTGTCGTAACCGCCCATGACCTCGATGGCGGGTCGCAGGAAGAAGCTGCCGGCATGGATTCCGGTCGGCTCGAACGGGTCGGCTTCCCGCGGCGCTCGCCGCCGCACCGGCCCGCGGATGTCGGGCTCGGTGACCGGCGGCGGTTCGATCTTCTTGACGGTGCGCCGCGCCTCGATCGCAGGTGACGCCGGCAAAGGCTCGGCAACCGGCCGCGTGGCTGGCTCGGGGGGCTTTCCGTCCGGCCCAATCGATAGGGGCTGTCCGGGCGCCGGCACCCCGGGGCGCGTGGTACCCTTCCCTTTGGGAGGGCTGGGGCGTCGCGGGTTGCTCGAGACGAAGCCGGTGCTGCCGGCGCCGGCTCCCGGCGGGTTGCCATAGGTCTGCGGGCGAGTTCCGCGCGATGCCCGCCCCCGGACGGTTGACCTCAGCGGCAGGTCTCGCTGCCGCGCAGGCGGATCGCCCTCCAATGTCGAGCGCAGGGCGGGAGCCGCCTGCTGGGCCGTGCCGGGGATCGAAGCAAAGCCCGCCAGAAGCGCGCCGACGCCGATCGAGGCCAGCAGACCAACTGAGCGAACGCGGAGCACGTGCGACATCCTCGCGGCCGGCCGTACGGCAAGCCTCTGGTTAACGGAGATAAAACGACTATGGTTAATGCCGGGTTGACCTTGCCCCGGCGGTCGCCGTCGCGCCGGTTTCGTGCTATCCCGTCCCGGCCGCTTTTCCTTGATTCCGGACCGCATGGCCACGATCAAACCACGCACCGATACGGGCGAACGCACGCGGGCGCTGATCGAGTCGGCCGAGCGGACGCTCGATGCGGAGGCGGGCGGCATTTCCGAGCTGGCGGCAGCGATGCGGGAGGAGCTCGGACCGGCCTTCGCGGCAGCGGTCGAGCTGATGCACGGCGCGCGCGGCCGCGTGATCGTCACCGGCATGGGCAAGTCCGGTCATGTGGGCCGCAAGATCGCGGCGACGTTCGCGTCGACCGGCACGCCCGCCTTCTTCGTGCATCCGAGCGAGGCCAGCCACGGCGACCTCGGCATGATCACCCCCGACGACGTGATCCTGGCGCTCTCGTGGTCGGGCGAGACCGTCGAACTCAAGGACTTGACGGACTATTCGCGCCGGTTCCGCATCGGGCTCATCGCGGTCACCGCCAGCGGCGACAGCACGCTCGGCAAGGCGGCCGACGTCGCCTTGGTGCTGCCGCAGGCGCGCGAGGCCTGCCCGCACAATCTGGCGCCGACGACGTCCTCGCTGATGCAGCTGGTGCTGGGCGACGCACTTGCGATCGCGCTGTTGGAAAGCCGCGGCTTCACGGCAATCGATTTCCGTACCTTCCATCCGGGCGGGAGGCTCGGCGCCCTGCTCAAGTTCGTGCGCGACATCATGCAGACCGGCGGCGCCGTGCCGCTCGCGCGGCTTGGCACGCGCGTGGCGGACGCGATCGTCGAAATGTCGCGCAAGGGCGGAGACTATGTTGCCGGCTGCGTCGGCATCACCGACCGCGCCGGACACCTGGTCGGCATCATCACCGACGGGGATTTGCGGCGGCACATCGGGCGCGACCTGCTCGAATTGACCGTCGATGCCATCATGTCGCGCGACCCGAAGACCGTGCGGCCCGACCAGCTGGTGAGCGAGGCGCTGGAGCTGCTCAACAGCTCGAAAGTATCGGTCCTGTTGGTGGTCGATGCCGGCAAGCCGGTCGGCATCGTGCACTTCCACCATCTGCTGCGCGCCGGCGTGGCGTAATTTTCTCCTCCGGAAGGGGCGAGCTCCGCTACCCTTCCACCGGCTCCACCGTGAGCACCGCCCCGTCGGCGTCGCTCACCTTGACGCGCGAGCCGGCGGCGCAATCGGGTCCCGCTGACCTGCCACACGGTGTCGCCGATACGGACCGAGCCGGACCCGTCGACGATCGGCTTTTCCAGCGTGAACACCCGGCCGACGAAACCCTCGGCCCGCCGGTTGAGGAAGGGCTGCGCGCGGATCTCGTCGCGCCTTCGCGCCGAAGCGGCGCCACAGCACGATCGAGGCGATCGAGAGCACCGCGAACGCAACGAGCTGCGCCTGCCACGGCCATACGATCGCGAGCGAGATCAGCCCGACCGCAATGGCGGAGAGCCCGAGCCACAGCATGAACGTGCCGGGCGCAATGAGCTCCAGGCCGAGCAGCACGCCGCCGAGGATGAACCAGTTCCATATGCCGAGGCCGGCGAGCGTATTCATCATGGTCGATCCGCCTGCTTCACGACGACGCCGGAGCCTGCCGGCGGCCCGGTCGGACGCCGCTGCGGCGGGGCCGGCGGCTTGCCGTCCGGCCCGCCGAAGGTGGCGCGCGCGATCTCGCCGATGCCGCCGAGCGAGCCGAGCACGCTCGTCGCCTCGAACGGCAGAATCAGAATCTTCTGGTTCGGCGATTCGGCCAGCTGACCGAAGGCCTTCAGGTACTTCTCGGCGACGAAGTAGTTGAGAGCCGCGACGTCGCCGCGCGCCACCGCCTCGCTCACCATCTCGGTCGCCTTGGCCTCGGCCTGGGCGAGGCGCTCGCGGCCCTCGGCGTCGCGGAATGCGGCCTCGCGCCGGCCTTCGGCCTCCAGGATCTGCGCCTGCTTGGCGCCCTCGGCGCGCAGGATGTCGGACTGCCGCTGGCCTTCGGCCTGCAGGATGTCGGCGCGCTTCACGCGCTCCGCCTTCATCTGCCGGCCCATCGCCTCGACCAGATCCTTCGGCGGAATGATGTCCTTGATCTCGATCCGGTTGACCTTGACGCCCCACGGCGACACCGCCGCGTCGACCACGCGCAGCAGCCGCTCGTTGATCTCGTCGCGGTGCGAGAGCATCTGGTCGAGGTCCATCGCGCCCATCACCGAGCGGATGTTCGTCATCGTCAGCTGTATGATCGCGTTGTCGAGATTGGAGACCTCGTAGCTCGCCTTGGCGGCGTCGAACACCTGGAAGAAGGCGATGCCGTCGACCGTGACGGTGGCGTTGTCCTTGGTGATCACGTCCTGCTGCGGAATCTCGATCACCTGCTCCATCACGTTCATCTTGCGGCCGATGCGGTCGAAGTACGGCACGATCAGGTTGAGCCCCGGCGACAGCGTGCGCGTGTAGCGGCCGAAGCGCTCGACCGTCCACTGATAACCCTGCCCGACGGTCTTGACGCCCGCGAACAAGGTGAGGACCGCAAGCACGACGATGACGATGACGAAAATGTCCAGTCCGAGTGGAAACATGGGCAAGGCCCCCCTTGATTCGGCATCGTGCCCCGACATTGTGGGGTGCCCGCCGCGCCGCAGCAATAGGTGAAGCGGCGACCTGCCGCCATTGCGAGGAGCGGACGCGGCGAAACAATCCAGATGCGCCGGCGTCTGGATTGCTTCGCCTCCGGCTCGCAATGACGGAAGCAGTCAGATCCAGCCCTGCAACTCGCGCAGAACGAGGTGGCGGATCGCCCGCATCCCGTCCTCGCCGTCGTTGAGACAGGGGATCGCGGCGAAGTTCTCGCCGCCGGCGTGCCTGAAAATCTCGGCGTTCTCGCCGGCGATCTCTTCCAGCGTTTCCAGACAGTCGGCCGCGAAGCCGGGCGTCACCACGGCGATGTGCTTGACGCCGCGCTCGGCGAGCGCCTTGACCGTCGCATCGGTATAGGGCTGCAGCCATTCGGCCGTGCCGAAACGCGACTGGAACGTGAGCATGAAGCGCCCCTCGCTCAAGGCCAGCCGTTCGCGCAGCAGGCGCGCGGTCTTCTGGCAATGGCAGTGGTACGGGTCGCCCTTGAGCAAGTAATCTTTCGGCACCCCATGGAACGACGCGATGATGACCTCAGGCGCGAACGTCAGCCTCGCAAGCTCCGCTTCGAGCGAGCGCGCGACCGCCTCGATGTAGACCGGATCGTCGTGATAGGGCGGCGCCACGCGCAGCGCCGGCTGCCAACGCATGCCCTTGAGCGCATCGAAAGCCCTATCGCACACCGTCGCGCTGGTGGCGGCCGAATATTGCGGATAGAGCGGAACCAGGAGGATGCGCTCGCAGCCTTGCGCCTGCAGGTGCGCCATGCGCGACGGGATCGACGGATTGCCGTAGCGCATCGCCCAGTCGACAACGATCTCCGGATGCGACCCCGCGAGCGACGCCGCAAGCTTCTGCGCCTGCCCGCGCGTGATGGTCTTGAGCGGCGATTCGTTGCGCTCCCGGTTCCAGATCTTGTCGTAGTCACGGCCCTTGCGCCGCGGCCGTACCGTCAGAACGATCAGGTTGAGGATCAACCACCACTTGATGCGGTTCTCCTCGATCACCCTGCGGTCGGATAGAAATTCCTTGAGGTAGCGCCGCATCGACCAATAATCAGTCGCGTCCGGCGTGCCGAGATTGACCAGCAGGACGCCGATGCGCCCGCGCGCGACGGGTGGATGCTCCGGCGGCAGCCGCCGCTCCGACAGCGGTGAAATCGATCTCTCGTTCATGCCGACCTGTAGCTCCGCGCCATGCCTGCATGGTAAGGCACCGTCATGCCGCCGGGAGTCTCCATGCCGATCACACGCCGCGCCGCCGCGCTCTCCGTTGCCGTTCTGGCATTCATCGGGCTGGCTCCGGTCGCGGGCGCCCAGACCGCCCACCGGACGGCCATCACCTTCCTGCTCACAAACGACATATACCTGATGAACGAGCAGGTCATGGCCGACGGCAAGGCCCGTGGCGGCTTCGCAAGGCTTGCGGCGGTCGTCAAGGCCGAGCGCGCTAAGGGGGGACACGTTATCTTCGCGCATGGCGGCGACACGCTGTCGCCGTCGCTGATGTCGGGTTTCGATCGCGGGGCGCACATCATCGCGCTCACCAACATGATCCCGCCCGACATCTTCGCGCCCGGCAATCACGAGTTCGATTTCGGCAAGGCGACGTTCCTCGAGCGCATGCGCGAGGCAAAGTTTCCGATCTTCGCCGCCAACCTGCGCGGGCCGGACGGCGCGCCGCTCCCCGGGGTCATGGATCGCGCCATGATCGACTTTGACGGCGTGCGCATCGGCCTGACCGGAGCGACCTATGAAGACACGCCGCGCAGCGCGTCGCCGGAGGATCTGCGGTTCGCGCCGACGGTCGCGACCGTGAAGGCGCAAGCCGCGGCGCTGCGGCAAGAGGGCGCGGATTTCGTCGTCGCCGTGGTGCACATGACGCGCGGAGACGCGCTGGCGCTGCAGTTCGCGCGCGCCGCCGAGCTGACGCTCACGGGGCACACGCACGACCTGTTCATCAGCTACGACGGGCTGAGCGCGATCGTCGAGTCGAGCCAGGATGCGCTTTACGTCACCGCGGTCGACGTCGACATCGCGGTGACCGAGCGCGAGGGGCGGCGCGAGGTCCGATGGTGGCCGCGGTTTCGCATCATCGACACCGCGAGCGTGACGCCCGATCCGGAGGTCGCGGCGGAGGTCGCCAAATTCGAAGCGACGCTCACCCGCGAGATGGACGTGTCAATCGGCACCACGGCGGTCGAGCTCGACAGCCGCAGCGCCACCCTGCGGTCCGGCGAGGCGGCGATCGGCAACCTGTTCGCCGACGCCATGCGCGACACGATGCGGGCGGACGCCGCGGTCGCCAACGGCGGCGGCATTCGCGCCGGCAAGATCTATGCGCCGGGTTCGACCATCACGCGCAAGGACATCCTCGCGGAGCTGCCCTTCGGCAACCGCTTGGTGGTGCTCGAAATCACCGGCCGCGATCTCAAGGCGGCGATCGAGAACGGGCTCTCGCAGCTGCCGGACTCGGCCGGCCGCTTTCCGCAAGTCTCCGGCATGACGATCAGCTTCGATCCGCGCCGGCAGCCCGGCAGCCGCGTGCTGGCCATGACGGTGGCGGACGCGCCGCTCGCGGAGACGCGGCTCTATCGCGTCGCCGTCAACGACTTCATCGCGCGTGGCGGCGACGGCTACGACACGTTACGCGACGCCAAGCGCATCACCCCCGACAACGACGCGCCGCTGATGGCCAACGAGGTGATGGTCTACATCCGCAAGCTCGGCACGGTGCGAAGCCAGGTCGAAGGGCGGCTGGTGGCGCGGTGATCTGCTCGGCGAACCGGGGCTCGCGGGCTTCGCCCGCGGCCGGCACTGACCGCTAAGAATAGCTTCGCTCGTCAGCGATCACCTTGCCGTCATTGGGCAGCGAGCCCGGCGCCACAAGCTGCACGCGGCCGCGGATCTTGGTGACCGACTGCAGGGTCTCGGCGATCGTCTGCTCGAACGCGTCGCTCGGCGTCGCGCATTCGGCATGCAGGACCATCACGTCCTGCTCGCCCTCGCGGCCGACCGCGAGGCGCACGCGCCCGAGCTCGGCGTGCCGCCGAGCCACCTCGGCGACCTGCCCGGGATGCACGAACATGCCCTTGACCTTGGTGGTCTGGTCGGCGCGGCCCATCCAGCCCTTGATGCGCATATTGGTCCGCCCGCAGGGCGAGTGCCCGGCTAGCACCGCCGAGAGGTCGCCGGTCGCGAGCCGGATCATCGGATAATCGGGATTGAACGAGGTGGCGACGACCTCGCCGACCTCGCCCTCCGGCACCGGGTCGCCGGTGCCCGGCCGCACGATCTCGACGATCAGGTCCTCGTTGCAGATCATTCCTTCCCGCGCCTCGCTCTCGTAGGCGATGACGCCAAGCTCGGCGGTGGCGTAGCACTGCAGCACGGCGATGCCGCGCGCGCCGAGCTCCTCCCGCAGCGAGGGCGGCAGCGCCGCGCCGGAAACCAGACCGCGCTGGATCGATGAGGCGTCCTTGCCGCTGTTGCCCGCGGTATCGAGCAGGATCTTCAGGAAATCCGGGGTGCCGACATACCCGCTCGGCCGGTAGTGCGCGATCGCGTCGAGCTGCTGTTCGGTGTTGCCGATCCCGCCAGGGATCACCGCACACCTAAGCGCATGCGCGCCCGCCTCCAGCAGGTAGGCGCCGGGGGTGAGGTGATAGGAGAACGAGTTGTGCAGGATGTCGCCTGCGCGCATGCCGGCGGCGAACAACGCGCGCGCCGCACCGGCCGGATCCTCGCCGTGACCTTCGGGCTCGAAGATCGGCCCGGGCGACATCAAAAGCCGCTTGGCCCTGCCCGGCACGATGACGGCGAAGCCGCCGAATGGCGGTTTCTCCTGCTGCAGCCGCAGCAGGTCAGATTTGCGCATCACCGGGAGCGTCGCCAGCATGCGGCGCGAGGTGATTTTTCTCGGATCGACGCCGGCCAGATGATTGGCCCAGCCGGGCGCCGTCATCGCCAGCGCGATGGCGTCCGGTAGCCGACCGAACAGATCGTTCTCGCGCGCCATCCGGTCGCGAGTCTCGAGCGCATCGTAGTGATCGGTCATCGGTTCACACCGTCACGCCGTCGGGCGCCGTGAACGCCGTGTCGACGACGTTGCCGGTGTTGCGGGTCGCGGCCGGCTCGAACAGGACGATCTCGGCTTCCTGGTCGGCAGCGGTGCGATGCTCCACCCCGCGCGGAACCACGAGGCCTTCGCCGGGTCCGAGATCGACGACGCGGTCGCGGAGCTCGACGCGAAAACGCCCCTTCCACACCAGGAAGAATTCATCCTCGGCGTCGTGATGGTGCCAGGGAAAGGTGCCTTGCACCTTCACGATCTTGACCTCCTGGCCGTTGAGCGCCGCCACCACTTTCGGCCGCCAGTGCTCGGAGAACAGCGAGAATTTCTGATCGAGACTGAATTTGTCGGACATGACAGCGCGCCCGAACCTTCACGCCAGCCATCGTTTGCGCCGTTTGTAGTGCTTGCCTTCGCGGAACGATTTGCGCTTGCCTTCGGCGATGCCGAGATAGAACTCCTTGACGTCCTCGTTCTCCCGCAAGGCGCTGGCCTCGCCGTCGAGGACGACGCGGCCGTTCTCCAGGATATAGCCGTACTGCGCATATTTCAGCGCCATGTTGGTGTTCTGCTCGGCCAGCAGGAACGAGACGCCTTCCTTCTCGTTGAGCAAATGCACGATCTCGAAAATCTCTTCCACGATCTGCGGCGCGAGCCCCATCGAGGGCTCGTCAAGCAGGATCATCTTCGGCTTCGACATCAGCGCCCGGCCGACCGCGCACATCTGCTGCTCGCCCCCGGAGGTGTAGCCGGCCATGGCATTGCGGCGTTCCTTCAGGCGCGGGAAATAGCCGTAGATCACCTCCAGGTCGCGCTTGATCGCCGGGTTTCCGTCGCGCCGCGTGAAGGCGCCGGTGAGCAGGTTCTCTTCCACGGTGAGATGGCCGAAGCATTGGCGCCCCTCCATCACCTGGATGCAGCCGCGGCGGACCAGCTCGTTGGGCGAGGACGCCTGCACCTCCTCGCCGTCGAACACGATCGAGCCCTTGGTGACCTCGCCGCGCTCCGAGTGCAACAGGTTGGAGATGGCTTTGAGCGTCGTGGTCTTGCCGGCGCCGTTGGCGCCGAGCAGCGCCACGATGCCGCCGCGCGGCACGTCGAGCGACACGCCCTTGAGCACCAGGATGACGTGATCGTAGACCACCTCGATGTTGTTGACCGCGAGGATGCGATCGACCGCCGGGCCGGCAGCAGGCTCATCGTGCTTCACTGGGGCGGCAGCGGTCATCACGAACTCCACTCGCCTCAACTGGCCCGCGAGGAGAGAGCGGATCGCCAGGCGATCCGGGTGTGGGGGCGTTGCAGGACGTGGGCCAAGGCGGCGGCCCGTCCCAACCCTCTCCCCGCAAGCGGGGCGAGGGTTCGGTCGCATTCCTTACCTACGATGACTTGTCGCAGGCCTCGGTGCGCTGCGGCCACGGCTGGTTCTTGGACACGTAGTCCTTGGAGGCCGCTTCCAACATCGGGCGCACCTTATCCTTCATGGGCGTGATCCAGTCGGAGACCTTCACCCACTTGGTGCCGTCCCACTGCTGCATGTAGGCGGCGTGATGGCCGTTGTGGTCGCTGCACGACACGTTGGTGATCGGCGCCGCGAAGCCCTCGAAGCCGAGCGCCTTGAAGCGCGCAGCGTCGATCTTGAGCGACTCGAAGCCGCGCCGCACGTCCTCGCCGGTGACCACCTTCTTGCCGGTGATGCGCTGCGCGTTACCGATCGCTTCCGCCACCAGCAACGAGTTGTAGACGCCGCGGTTGTACAGCACTTCGCCGACCTTGGTCTTATCGACCTGGCTCTTTCCCTTGTCGACCACGTGCTTGATGATGTCCTGGATCGCCGGGAAGTTGGTGCCGTTGGCGTTGAGCGCAAGTGCGAGATAGCCCTTGCCGCCGTCGCCTGCGGGCCGCGCATCGTCTTCCGCCGCCGACCACCAGATGCCGACGAAGCGATCCATCTTGTAGTTGATCTTGGCGGCTTCCTTGACGGCGGTGGGATTCATGGCCCCCCAGCCCCACATGACCATCCAATCCGGCCGGTCGCGCCGCACGTTGAGCCACAGCCCCGACTGGTTCTGCATCTCGGCCGCTGGGACCGGGTAGAGCTTGACGTTGAAGCCGTAGTCCTTGCCGAGCTGCTCCAGCAACGGAATCGGCTCGCGCCCGTAGCCGCCGTCGAAGAAGATCAAGCCGATGGTCTTGCCCTTGAGCTTGTCGAGCCCGCCTTCCTTCTCGCCGATGTATTTGATGATCATCGACATCCCGTCCCAGTAGGTGGCGGGCGGGTTGAAGATCCACGGGAAGTTCTGGCCGTCGGCGGAGGCGGAGAGGCCGTATGCCATCGACAGCACCGGAATCTTGTCGACCGCCGCCTTCGGGATCAGCTGCAACGTGATGCCGGTCGAGTACGGATTGACCACCACCGGCTTCTTGGCCTTAACCTGCTCGTAGCATTCGACGCCTTTCTTGGTGTCGTAGCCGGTCTCGCATTCTTCGACCACGATCTTGACGCCGCCGATGCCGCCGTCGCGCTCGTTGAGCATTTCGAGGTAATCCTTCATCCCATTGGCGATCGGGATGCCGGAGCCGGCAAACGGGCCGGTGCGATAGGTGAGCAGGGGCACGTAGATCGTGTCCTGCGCCACCGCCTTGCCGGTCAGGACGGGAATGCCCGCCAGGCCCAGCACGGCTGCGCCGAGAACGAAATGTTTTAGTTTCATCGAAGTCTCTCCCTTGGAGCCGTGTCGGCTGCGGTTGCAACCTTCTTGCTTTCGGCCGAACGGCAGCCGCCGCTCGCACCTACGTCCGGATCCGGGCCCACGCGAGCCCGGAGCCGGCATTTGAGCCGTAGTCTGCACTAAGAGCGCGTTCAGCAAAAGTGGACTTCCGGTTTTGCGTCCGAACGCGCTCTAAACTCTTTAAGTTTAGCGCGCTTCCGGGCGGCTGACCGGTATCCACTCAGCCTGAAGCGCGCTAGTACGGGAACGGCCACACCCTCAGCTTCTGCTTACCGATCTGCCACAGCCGGGCAAGGCCGTGCGGCTCGACAATCAGGAAAAAGATGATCAGCGCGCCCAGGATCATGAACTGCAGGTGCTCCACGGTCGCCGCGTTGATGGCGACGCCGAAGAACTCCGGCATCGCGCGCAGCACGATCGGCAACCCCCAGATGAAAGCCGCGCCGAAGAACGAGCCGATCAGGCTGCCCAGTCCGCCGATAATCACCATGAACAGGATCAGGAACGACTGGTTGATGTTGAAGGCGTCGGCTTCGGCGGCGCCCAGCCATAGAAAGATCATCATCGCGCCGGAAACCCCGCAATAGAACGAGGAAACCGCGAACGAGAGCAGTTTGGTCTGGTAGAGCTTGATGCCGATCAGCTCGGCGGCGATGTCCATGTCGCGCACCGCCATGCACATTCGGCCGATGCGGCCGTGCACCAAGTTCGACGCCACCCAAGTCATCGCTACCACGATGCTCAGCACCACCAGGTAGCGGGTCATCGGCGTGGCGTTCGGACCGGTGATCGGCACACCGAACAGCGTGCGGGTCGGCACCTCGATCGCGCCGGAGACATTGTAGTTGACGAGCCACGGCACGCGCACGAAGCACCAGGACAGGAAGAACTGCGCCGCCAGCGTGGCGACCGCCAGGTAAAAACCCTTGATGCGCAACGAAGGCAGCCCGAACACCACGCCGATCGCGGCCGCAAAGAAGCCGGAAGCGATGATCCAGATCAAAATGTTGACCCCGGGAAACTGGGTCGTGAGCTTGTAGCAGGCGTAGGCGCCGACCCCCATGAATCCGGCGGCGCCGAGCGAGAGCAGGCCCGTATATCCGGTCAAAAGGTTCAACCCGATGGCCGCGAGCGAGAAGATCAGCACCGGGATCATGATCGATGAGAGCGCGAAGCTCGACATCGTGAGCGGCACGACCACGAACGCGATCACGAGAATGGCCGCCATCCCGATCCGGTCCTGCAGGATCGGGAACACCGACTGGTCGGCCTGGTAGCTGGTCTTGTACTGCCCGGCTTCGCGGTAGAGCATCGCTGCCTCAGCTTGGCAAATGGCGAGTGGTGAACGGCGAATGGCAAATTGGACCCGCCGCTTTCGCGACTAGGCAACTCTTCGACATAGGGTTCATTCGCGACGCCTTTTCACTATTCGCCATTCGCATCATATCCGTTCGATGATTTTCTCGCCGAACAGGCCCTGCGGCCGGAACAGCAGGAACACCAGCGCGATGAAGTAGGCGAGCCAGCTCTCGATGCCGGAGCCGAGCAGCGGGCCCCAATAGAACTCGCCGAGCTTCTCGCCGACGCCGATGATCACGCCCCCTACGATGGCGCCCGGGATCGAGGTGAAGCCGCCGAGGATCAGCACCGGCAGCGCCTTGAGCGCGATGATCTGCAGCGCGAACGAGACATCCGAACGCGCGCCCCACATGATGCCGGTCGCGAGCGCGACGATGCCGGCCGCGAACCACACGATCACCCAGATCTGTTCGAGCGAGATCCCGACCGAGAGCGCGGCCTTGTGGCTGTCGGCGACAGCGCGCAGCGCACGCCCGATGCGGGTCTTCTGGAAGAACACCGCCAGCACCGCCACCATGATCGACGCGATCACTGCGGCGGCGATGTCGATCTTCTGCAACGACACGAAGCCGCCCAGCATCTTCCACTCCACCGACCCCTTGGGCAGATAGAGCTCGTTTGCGATCATCACCTTTGGCTCGCCGCCGAACACCAGTTCGCCGAGGCCGATGAGGAAATAGGTGAGCCCGAACGTTGCCATGAACAGGATGATGTCCGGCTGATTGACCAGCGGGCGCAACACGAGCTTCTCGATGCCGACCGCAAGCACGAACATCACGCCGACGGTGATCGCGAGCGCGATGAAGGCCGGGACGCTGCGGGTGAGGAAGAAGAAGGCGAACAGTCCGAACGCCGCCAGCCCGAGCCCAATCAGCTTGTTCGAATCGAGCGCGGTGCGGTCGCGGTAGAACCGCCACGCCACCCAGCCGAGCCCGCCGACGATCAGGATAAGGCTCAACAGCGGCGGAAAGCCGTTGTTGTGCAAGCCCACGAGCGTGAGCGCCGCAAACACCACCATGATGCCCTGGGCGAAATTGAACACGCCGGAAGCCTTGAAGATCAGCACGAAACCGAGCGCGATCAGCGCGTACAACACCCCGCCGACCAGCCCCTCCCACAATGTCTGGACCAGCAGGTCGGGTGCCGTGCCCATCTGCACGAACGGATCGATGAAGATCTTGTAGAGGAGCTCCACTAGGTGACCCCCCTATTCTTCGTCATGGCCGGGCGAGCAATCGCCACGGAGATTGCGAGGGTCGTCCCGGCCATCCACGTCTCGTTCTGCGGCGCGTGAACGAAGAAAGACGTGGATGCCCGGCACAAGGCCGGGCATGACGCAGAATGGTTGGCGCGCCGGTGCATCAACCAGCCTCAATGCGCCACGCCGAGATAGGCGTCGATCACCGCCTGATCGCTCTTGACGGTGTCGGGCGTGCCGTCGGCGATCTTGCGGCCGTAGTCGAGCACGACGACGCGGTCGGACAGGTCCATGACCACACCCATGTCGTGCTCGATCAGCGCGATCGTGGTCCCGAACTGGGTGTTCACGTCGATGATGAAGCGCGACATGTCCTCCTTCTCTTCGAGGTTCATGCCGGCCATCGGCTCGTCGAGCAGCAGCAGGTCGGGCTCCATGGCGAGCGCGCGGCCGAGCTCGACGCGCTTCTGCAGCCCGTACGGCAGCCGCCCCACCTGCACCTTGCGGATATGCGCAATCTCCAGGAAGTCGATGATCTCCTCGACCCGGCGGCGATGTTTCACTTCCTCCGCCATGGCCGGGCCGTAGCGCAGCAATTGCCAGAAGAAGCCGCTGTGCATTTTCAGCGAACGTCCGGCCATGATGTTGTCGAGGGCGGTCATCCCTTTGAACAGCGCGACGTTCTGGAACGTGCGCGCGATGCCGCCGCGCGCCGCCTCGTGCGGGCGCATCTGCGAACGCGTCTCGCCCCTGAAGGTGATGCGGCCCCGCTGCGGATGATAGAAGCCGTTGATCACGTTCAGCATCGACGTCTTGCCGGCGCCGTTCGGGCCGATGATGGCGCGGATCTCCCGCTTGCGGATGTCGAACGAGACGTCGGTAAGCGCCTTGACGCCGCCGAACGCGAGCGACACGTTCTCGACCGCCAGCAGCACCTCGCCGGCGGTGGCGCCAGGCTCGGTCGGCGCCCTCACGCCGGTCTCCCTGTCATTCCGGGGCGCCGCGAAGCGGCGAGCCCAGAATCCATAACCCCCAGGCTGCGGAGTATGGATGCCGGCTCACGCGCTTCGCGCCCGGCCGGAATGACACGCGCCGTCACGCCGCCTGCTCCATCGCCGCTGGCGCGGTTGGAACGACGGTCACGTCGCGGATCTTCACGCGCGCCGCGATCGTGCCTTTGCGGCCGTCCTCGAAGGTGACTTGCGTGGCGATGTCGGCATTTTGCGAGCCGTCATACAACGCCTGCACCAGCGGAGCGTAGCGGTCGCCGATGAGGCCGCGCCGCACCTTCATGGTCCGCGTCAGCTCGCCGTCGTCGGCGTCGAGCTCCTTGTGCAGGATCAGGAAGCGCCGGATCTGCGCGCCCGCCATGACGCTTTCCTCGGCCAGCGAGCGGTTCACCTCGTCGACGTGCTTGGCGATCATGTCGTAGACGAGCGGGTGTCCGGCGAGCTCCTGGTAGGAGCCGTAGACCACGTTGTTGCGCTCGGCCCACGACCCGACCGCCACCAGGTCGATGTTGAGCATCACGCAGGCGAAGTCGCGCCTGTCGCCGAGCGCCACGGCTTCCTTGATGTTGGGGTAGAATTTGAGCTTGTTCTCGATGTATTTCGGCGCGAACAGCGTGCCGTCGTTAAGCCGCCCCACGTCCTTGGCCCGGTCGATGATCTTGAGGTGCCCGGTCTTCGGATCCATGAAGCCGGCGTCGCCGGTATGCACCCAGCCGTCCGGCGTCTTCACCTCGGCGGTCTTCTCCGGATCCTTGTAGTAGCCGGTGAACACGCCCGGCGAGCGGAACAAAACCTCGCCGCTCTCCGCGATCCTGATTTCGACGTCGATGTTCGGCTTGCCGACCGTCTCGGCGTGGATCTCGGCATCCGGCTGGGCGGTAATGTAGACCGACGCTTCGGTCTGCCCGTAGAGCTGCTTCAGGTTGATGCCGAGCGCGCGATAGAAGCGGAAGATTTCCGGCCCGATCGCCTCGCCCGCCGTATAGCCGACGCGGATGCGCGAGAGCCCGAACCGGTTCTTCAGCGGTCCGTAGACGAGAATCTCCCCCAGCCCATAGAGCAGCCGCGCATACAGGGGCACCGGCTCCTTGTTGAGGATCTTCTCGCCCCACCGTCGCGCGACGTCGATGAAATAGTGGAAAATCCGTCGCTTGAGCGCGCTCGCGTCCTCCATGCGCACCATGGTGAGCGTGAGCAGATTCTCATAGATGCGCGGCGGCGCGAACGCGTAGGTGGTGCCGATCTCGCGGCGGTCCTCGACCACGGTCTCCGGCGATTCCGGGCAGTTGACGCAGAATCCCGCCACGTAGGACTGCGCGTAGGAGAAGATGTGGTCGCCGACCCAGGCCAGCGGCAGATAGGCGATGACCTCCTCGTTTTCGGTCAAATTGTCGAACGCATTGCCGTTGCGAGCGGAGACCAGCACGTTCTCGTGCGTGAGCATCACGCCTTTCGGCCGCCCGGTGGTGCCGGACGTGTAGAGGATGATCGCGAGATCGGCGCCCTTGCCTTCGGCAATGGAGGCTTCCCAGCGGGTCAGCGCGTTCGGGTCGCTGCGCCAACCGGTCGCGGCCGATTCCCTGAATATCCGAGATCGATTTCAGCCGACCGTGGTCGTAGTCGCGCAGGCCGCGCGTCTCGTCGTAGACGATGAGGCCCAGCTTCGGCAGCCGGTCGGAGAGCGACAGGACCTTGTCGACCTGCTCTTGATCCTCGACGATCGCAATCGTCGCTTCCGCATGATCGAGGACGTAGGCCATTTCCTCCGCGACCGAGTTCGACATAGAGCGGCACCGGCACGGCGCCCAACGCCTGTCCGGCGGCCATCGCCCAGTACAGTCGCGGCCGGTTGTGGCCGATGATCGCCAGCTTGTCGCCGCGCTTGAGGCCGAGCGCATCGAGCCCGACCGACAGCGCGCGCACCTCGTCAACCACCTGAGCCCAGGTCCAGCTTTGCCAGATGCCGAGGTCCTTGTGGCGGATGGCCGGCCGCGTGCCGAAGATTTCAGCATTGCGGATCAACAGCTTCGGGAACGTGTCCGGTTGAACGGTGGCGATGTTCGCCACGGCGCGATCTCCCTCTTTTGTCCCGCGCAGGCGACCGCACAAGCTGCCCCCCGAGCAGCCGTGTCCCCCGGCCGTGCGCCCATATCTCTTTGCAGGGAAACGACCTTCCCGCAAGCCGGTACTTGATGACCAGGTCCGACCTGCTTGGGCCGAGCGCAGCCGGCTGTCTGTAAAGCTCTCGTTAAGCGTAATTTGAACGCGCCGACCTTGCCGGGGTGCGGTGGGTGCTGCCCTCGCTGCGCGGCTCATTTCGTCCGCATTGGCGGCACCAAATTAACCGACTTTAGAACTTGCGAGCCTAATCTCGCCGGCATGAGGGATGCCGCTCCGGCGGCAGTCGTTTGCCTAAGTGGGAGGCGCGCTTGGACGCTAATCGGTTCCAGGATCAGGGTCGGGTGCCGCAGGCGGCCGGGGAAGCGCTCGGACGTGTGCTTTCGGTCCGCGGTTCGCAGGCAAGCGTCGGACTTGCGGTGAACAGTCTGCATCCATCGGACGATGCACCGGTGACGGTCGGCAAGTTCCTGGGCATCAACCACGGCAAGTCGCTGCTGATCGGCATGATCACCGAGGTCACGGTCGAGACGCCCTCGGTCGCCAGGGATCACGGCTACCACGCCGCCGCCAACATCGACATGATGGGCGAGATCAAGCAGAACGCAACCGGAGCGGCCTACTTTCAGCGTGGCGTGACGGACTATCCGGCGATCGGAGATCCCGCCACACTGATCGGCAGCGAGGCGCTGCGGCTGATCTACAACATTGCGGGCGGCGACGCGATCGACATCGGGCATCTCCAGCAGGACACCGCCATCACCGCCTCCATCAACGTCGACGACATGGTGAGCAAGCACTTCGCGGTGCTCGGCACCACCGGCGTCGGCAAGTCGAGCGGCGTCGCGCTCATCCTGCAGCAAATCCTGGAGGCGCGGCCGGAGCTGCGCATCTTCCTGCTCGACGGGCACAACGAGTACGGCCGGTGCTTCGGCGACCGCGCTCAGGTCCTCAACCCCCGCAACCTCAAGCTTCCGTTCTGGCTGTTCAATTTCGAAGAAACCGTCGATGTTTTCTTCGGCGGCCGTCCCGGCGTCGACGAAGAGATCGAAATCCTTTCCGAGGTCATTCCCCTCGCCAAGGGGGCCTACAGCCAATACCGGGGCGGCTCGGCCGACCGGCCGACGTTGAAGAAGTACGACCCCAAGGGCGCCGGATACAACGTCGACACGCCGGTGCCCTACCGGCTGGCGGACCTCGTCGCGCTGATCGACGAGCGGATGGGCAAGCTCGAGAACCGCTCGTCGCGGATGAAGTTCAATCGACTGATCACGCGCATCGAGACCGTCCGCAACGATCCGCGCTACGGCTTCATGTTCGAGAACGCCAATGTCGGCGGCGACACCATGGCCGAGGTTTTGGGCCAGCTGTTCCGCGTCCCCATCCACGGCATGCCGATGACGATCATGCAGCTCGCCGGCTTCCCGGCCGAGGTGGTCGACTCGGTGGTCTCGGTGCTCTGCCGCATGGCCTTCGACTTCGGCCTGTGGAGCGACGGCGCCGTGCCGCTCCTGTTCGTGTGCGAGGAGGCGCACCGTTATGCGTCGGCCGACCGCGCGATCGGCTTCGGCCCGACCCGCAAGGCGCTCTCGCGCATCGCCAAGGAGGGCCGCAAGTACGGCGTGTTCCTCGGCCTGGTGACGCAACGGCCGGCCGAGCTCGACTCGACCATCATCTCGCAGTGCTCGACGCTGTTCGCCATGCGCATGGCGAACGATCGCGACCAGGCGCTGCTGCGCTCGGCCGTGTCGGACGCCGCCGCCAATCTGCTTGCCTTCGTGCCCTCGCTCGGTACCCGCGAGGTTTTGGCCTTCGGCGAGGGCGTCGCGCTGCCCACCCGCTTGAAGTTCAAGGAGGTGCCCGATCACCTGCTGCCGAAGAGCGAGGCGGTGATCAATGCCCGCATCGAGTCCGCGCGCGGCCTGAAGACCGACTTCATCGATTCGGTGATCGAGCGCTGGCGCGGCGCCACCATGAGCCACCAGCGGAAGCCCGAGGATTCGTCCGACCTCGAAGCGATCGTGCGCGACGACTCCGCGCCGCTGCAGCCGGCGCGCGGGCTCGACCCGGATCGCTTCAAAATCCTGAAGAAGCCCGTTGACGCTCCCGCCGACGTCTTCGCCGGCCCGAAGGATACGCTTGGCCGGCCGATGCCCTGGCCGCACCGGTAGGCTGCATAAGCAATCACAAACCCGCGCCGCGGTAGAACGCGCTCGCGTCGGACGTGAAGGCGGCGCGCGCGTCCGGCTCCAGATAGAACATGTGGCCGCCGCGGTAGATTTTGAGCTGCGCGCGATTCTCAGCCCCGATCGCCGGCGTATGGTCGAGCAGGTAGCGACTCGCCCCATAGGGGGTGACGATGTCGCTACGGCCGTGCGCGATCAGGACCCGGAAGCCCGGATTGAGCGCGAGCAGCTCGCGCAGGTCGCGCGCGACGCTCGCCTGCGAGCGTCCGCCGCCCCAATCCCATTTGCCTGAAATCTCCCGGTTGAGCAGCGCGTAGGTCATCTCGGTCTTGAAGCCGAGTTTTTCGCGCGCGTAGTCCGCGAACGTGCCGCCGAGCGCCATCAGATAGCCGTCGAGGACGTGATCGCTCCCCTCCGCGCCCTCCGCCTCGGGGAACGGATCGGGCGCGGCCGAAGCCGCGTCATAGGGGCTGACGACCTCGCGGCGCTCGGCGCGCACCTGCTTGACGTAAGCGTCGCGGATGAACCCGCGCGTTCGCTCGACGACGTCGAGCGGCAATCCGGTGAGCTCGGCGACGCGCTTGTAGAAGCCGCGGCCGGCCTCGCCTTCGGGCGGTTTGCCGGCGAGCGTCGTGAGGTACTCCGTCATGGCGAAGCGCTCCGCCGCGGCAAGCGCCTCCGGCGTGAAGCGGCCGCGCCGGTCAAGCTCGGCAGCGGCGAGCGAGGGAAGCTGCAGCGCGGCACCGAGCGCGAACCGGCTGGCGTTGCCCTGCAGCGCCCCTTCCAGGAACGGCGAGACCATCACGATGCCGCGCACGACCACGCCCTGTTCCTGCTGCAGGGCGCGCGCGACCTTGACGGCGCGGAAGCCGCCGTAGCTCTCGCCGAGCAGATATTTCGGCCCGGCGGCGCGGCCGTTATGCGCCAGATAGAGCGCGATCGACTTGGCGAGGGCCGACGCATCGGCACGCACGCCGTAGAAATCGCCGGCCTTGTCGGGTTTGGCGGCGCGGCTCCAGCCGGCGCCGACCGGATCGATCATGACCAGGTCGGTGAACTTGAGCCAGCTGTCGGGGTTGTCGCGCAGCCGCGCGTTGGCGCCGTCGCGCGGCGAACCGAAATCGATCGCCTGCGGACCGACCAGGCCGAGGTGCAGATAGGCCGAGGCGGCGCCGGGCCCGCCATTGAACGCGAAGGTGACCGGCCGCGTCTCCGCAGCGGCGTCCCTCAGGGTGTAGGCGGTGTAGAAGATCGCGGCTGAGCGCTCGCCGTTCTGGTCGTAGAGCGAGAGCGTCCCCGCCTTGGCGGTGTAGGCGAGCTTCTCGCCGCCCACATCGAGCACGTGCTCGGTGACCGCGTCGGCGGGTAGGAGCGACAGGACGCCGGGCGAAGCCGCCGACGCTTCGCTGGCGGGCGCCGCGGCGGCCGGCGCCGCGGCGCCGCGGCCGCGCTGCGCCTGCGCGGGCACGAGTGCGAAACAGAGAACGAGCGCGGTGACGAGAAATCGGGAAACAGGTCGGCTCACACGATCACCTTGTGGATGATACGCGCCCCCTCGCCCATGTAGGCATCGCACCACGCAATTTGCAATGCGGCGCTCGGCTAGCGCGGACTCTCGGCACGGTCTTGCGAGAATCCAGAAAGGCCCCCAGCCCGGCGCGGGGGAGGGTTCACTCCGCCGCCTTGAGCAGCGGCGCGGGGCCGGCGCGGAACTGGTCGAGCAAAACCGCCTCCTCGGCCTTGGCGGCCTTGAGGTGGCGCGCCTTGACGTGGCCGTAGCCGCGGATCTTCTCCGGGATGCCGGCGAGCGCGACCGCCAGGTGGTGATTGTCGGGCGTGAGCTTCTCGAGCAGCTCCTCGAGCATTGTCTCGTAGTCGCGAATCAGCGCACGCTCGGTCTTGCGCTCCTCGCTGTAGCCGAACGGATCGAGCGGCGTGCCGCGCAGCGACTTGAACTTCGCCAGCACCTTGAAAACGGTGAGCATCCAAGATCCGAACGCGATCTTGCGTGGCTCGCCGGTCGTGGGGTCCTTGCGCGCGAACATGGGCGGCGCGAGGTGGAATTGGAGGCGCAGGTTCTCGCCCGCGACCTCGTTCTTGACCTGCTCCCAGGTGTGCGTCGCGTGCAGCCGCGCCACCTCGTACTCGTCCTTGTAGGCCATCAGCTTGAACAGGTAGCGCGCGGCCGACTCGGTGAGCCCGGTCTCGCCCGGCGCCTTGGCGGCCTCGGCCGCCCTCACCTTCTCGACCGCCTTCCGGTAGCGTTGCGCATATTCGCCGCTTTGATACTCGGTGAGGAACGCGACACGCCGGTCGATCGTCTCGTCGAGGGTCTCCGACAGCCGCCGCGAGTCGCTGCCGGTCTCCGCCGGTGGTGCGATCAGCGCCTCGACCGCCCCCTGGTCGACGGCCGCGCGACGGCCCCAGCGGAACGCCGCCTTGTTCATCGCGACCGCCTCGCCGTTGAGCTCGATCGCCTCCTCGATCGCGGCGGCCGACAGCGGCAGCGCGCCGAGCTGGTAGGCATAGCCGACCAGGAAGATGTTGGCGCCGATCGAATTGCCGAGCAGCGCGACCGCAAGCCGCGTCGCGTCGACGAAGCGCGTGGCCTCGCGCCCGGCTGCGCCCACGATCGCGCGCTTGAGGCGCTCGGTCGGCAGCGAGAAGTCGGCGTTGCGGGTGAAGTCGCCGGGCAGGAACTCGGCGAGATTGACGATGGTGCGCGTGCCGTTGCGAATCGCGCCGTAGCACTTTCTTGGTGCCCACCACCACCATGTCGCCGCCGAGCACGAGGTCGGCGCCGCCCGCCGCCACGCGGATGGCGTGGATGTCGTCCGGGTGGCTGGCGATCCGCATGTGGCTGTAGACCGCGCCGCCCTTCTGCGCGAGCCCGGCCATGGTCGATGATGCCGACCGCCTTGCCCTCGAGGTGCGCCGCCATGCCGAGCACGCCGCCGATGGTAACGATGCCGGTGCCGCCGACGCCGGTGACGATGATGTTGTAGGTCTTGCCCGTCGGCGGCAGCGCGGGCTCCGGCAAGCGCCGGCAGGTCGCCCGCTTCCTTGACGCCCTCGCCCCTCTTGAGCTGCGCGCCGTGCACGGTAACGAACGACGGGCAGAATCCCTTCAGGCAGGAGTAGTCCTTGTTGCAGCTCGACTGATCGATGCGCCGTTTGCGGCCGAACTCGGTCGTCGAGCGGCTGCACCGAGACGCAGTTCGACTTGACGCCGCAGTCGCCGCAGCCCTCGCACACGAGATCGTTGATGACGACGCGCTTGTCGGGGTCCGGGAACTGCCCGCGCTTGCGCCGCCGACGCTTCTCGGCCGCGCAGGTCTGGTCGTAGATCAGCACGGTGAGGCCGGGCACGTCGGCGAGCGCCGTCTGCACCGCCATCAAGTCGTCGCGGTGGTGGACGGTGAGGCCCTTCGGCCAGTCGATGTCCTTGGGGTATTTCCACGGCTCGTCGGTGACGACGCGGATCACCTTGGCGCCCTCGGCCGCCACTTGCCGGGCGATCTGCGGCACGTTCAAGCCGCCTTCGTTGCGCTGGCCGCCGGTCATGGCGACCGCGTCGTTGTAGAGGATCTTGTAGGTGATGTTGACGCCGGACGCCGCCGCGGCGCGGATCGCCATATAACCCGAGTGGTTGTAGGTGCCGTCGCCGAGATTCTGGAACACGTGCGGGCGCTTCGAGAACGGCGCCTCGCCGATCCAGTTCGCGCCTTCGCCGCCCATGTGGGTCCAGCCCAGCGTATCGCGGTCCATCCACTGCGCCATGAAGTGGCAGCCGATGCCCGCATAGGCGCGCATGCCCTTCGGCACCACGGTCGAGGTGTTGTGCGGACAGCCGGAACAGAAATAGGGAATGCGCTGCGCGACGTCGCCGATCTCGCCGAGCGCGCGCTGCGCTTCGCGCAGGCGCGCCACGTGGCCGGCGATTGCCTCGTTGTGCCCGTACTTGAGCAGCCGCTCGCCGATGCAGATCGCGACGTCGTTGGGGTCGAGCGCGCCCTTGACCGGGAACAGCCAGTTGCCGGCCTCGTCCTTCTTGCCGATGCAGACCGGCTGGTTGGCGGTGCCGTAGAGCTCCTCGCGCACCTGCACCTCGATCAGCGAGCGCTTCTCCTCCACCACGATGATGAGGTCGAGGCCGTCGGCGAACTCCTTGAGCTCGCGCTGCGACAGCGGCCACGGGCAGGCGACCTTGTAGAGCCGGATGCCGAAGTCGTTGCACTTGACCTCGTCGATGCCGAGCTCGTCGAGCGCCTGGCGGACGTCGAGATAGCTCTTGCCGGTCGTGATGATGCCGATCTTCGGCGTTGCGGCCGCCGGTCGTGATGTAGCGGTTGAGCTTGTTGGCGCGCACGAAGGCGAGCATGGCGTCGCGCTTGTAGTCGTGCAGCCGCGCTTCCATGCCGAGGATGGTGTCGACCAGGCGGATGTTGAGCCCGCCCTCCGGCATTTGGAAGTCGTCCGGCGTCACGATCTTCACCCGGTCGATGCGAGCCGTCGATGACGGCGGTCGACTCCACCGTCTCGTGCATGCATTTGAGGCCGACCCAGACGCCGGTGAAGCGCGACATCGCCCAGCCGTAGAGCCCGTAGTCGATGATCTCCTGCACGCCGGCCGGATTGAGGATCGGCATCATCACGTCGACGAAGTGGAATTCCGACTGGTGCGCGGTGGTGGAGGATTCCGCCGTGTGGTCGTCGCCCATCAGCGCGAGCACGCCGCCATGCTTCGAGGTGCCGGCGAAATTGGCGTGGCGGAACACGTCGCCGGTGCGGTCGACGCCCGGACCCTTGCCGTACCAGATGCCGAACACGCCGTCGTACTTGCCCTCGCCGCGCAGCTCCGCCTGCTGCGTGCCCCACAGCGCGGTCGCCGCCAGGTCCTCGTTGATGCCGGCCTGGAAGATCACGTCGTTGGGCGCCAGCACCTTGGCGGCGCGCATGAACTGCTGGTCGAGCCCGCCGAGCGGCGAGCCGCGATAGCCGGTGACGTAGCCCGCGGTGTTGAGGCCGGCGCGCCGGTCGCGCTCCTTCTGCATCAGGGTCGAGCGGATGATCGCCTGGTAGCCGGTGACGAACACGCGGCTCTTGGTGAGGTCGTACTTGTCGTCGAGCGTGACGCGGTTGGTGGTCATCGTTGGCCTCGGGGGCACCATCGCCCCGCAATCCTCATAGCGGGTGCGAACCGGCCCGCCGTCCGCCGCCCCGCCGCTTGCCGATTGGGATCAATATAGGAAACGCCAGCGCGAGTTGCAGGGGCCGAAGCGTCAGAAATGCTGGCACTTCAACGTCCTGCGGTCAATTTCGTTCTGGTGGCGGTCGCCATCAGGAAATTTCCGTCGGCCGACCAAGCGCGCAATTTGGCGCATTGCCCACGCAGCGCGCCGTCGCGTCGGCCGGATCAACATCTCGGCCGGGATGCCGAGTGCCTCGTGAAGCCGCCGGATCATGCCGAAGGACAGGTTGCGCTTGCGGCTGAGCACCTCGGCGACCCGCGTGCGAGTGCCGATCAGCGGCTCCAGGTCCTTGCGCGTCAATCCCTGCTGCTCCATGCGGAACCGGTGGCTTCGATCGGGTCGGGGGTCGACGGGGAAGTGCGCGGCCTCGTGGGCGTCGATCAAGGTCGCCAGCACGTCCAGCCGATCCCTCGGCGGTTCCCAGCTGTCGCGCCCCACAGCAGCTCCACTTCCTTCAGCACGGCCTCATAGTCACGCTTTTTACTAATGGGTTTCACATCAGGTCGATGCTCGGCTGTCATGCCCGCGAAGGCGGGCATCCAGTAACCACGATCGGAGCAGACGTCGCAGTCGGTGTTTGCTGGATCATCCGCCTTCGCGGATGATGACAGATCGTGGAAGCAAACGCCCCCGTTTCGCCGCCATCCGCTAATCCAGCCACGGCGCCAGCAGCGGCTTGGCAAGCTTGAGCTGCCGCACGATGCCTTCGCGCGGGACGCCCTGCGCCGTGAGGCATTCCTCGATCTGCCGCCGCGCGTCCTCCCACGAGAGGCCCTGCGCGTAGCAGCACGCGAGGTATTTCAGCGCGCGCTCGCGGTTGAGCTCGGGGACGGCGAGCGGCGCGGCTTCGTCCGCGAAGCAGGCCGCCACCAGGTCTTTGCACGTCATCGATGCCTCCAATGACGCCGGCGCCTCGCAGCGCCAGTATGCGCCTCGGGCCGGCTCAGCGCCACTAAGGGAGCCAGCGTCCTGACTGACGCCGGTGCTTCGAGGCTCTCTCGAAATTCGTGCAGGAGAGCACTTCAAGCATGGGGAGGCAGAAGGGCCGGCCGCGCGGCATCCCGGACTCCCGAGCGCACCGCCCCGCGCAGTGCCCTTAAAAAGCCACATCTGTTGCTTGTGCGCAACAGTGCACGATAATGCGTTGCCTGTGTGATCCTCGTCACAATGTTTCCGTGCGCGACTCGGCATAATCAGCATGCGTTTGAAACGCATGAGGCGCGCCATGGCTCAGCTCTATTTCCACTGCTCCAGCCCCGAACGGGTCGTGCCGGATCGGTCCGGCAGTGACCTTGAGGATTTGGTCGAAGCCCACGCCCACGCCGTCGGGTACGTCCAGCGGATCATCGCCTTGGCGACCCCGGACGATTGGCGGGCCTGGAAGCTGCAGGTGCTCGACGAGGACGGCGACCAGGTGTTCGAGATTTCGTTCGCCTCGGTGATCGGCCGGCTGCACTGAGCGGAGAAGGCGCTTGCCCACCCACCTGTCCGAAGCCTTGCGACAGCGGCTCCGCGCCCCCAGCTGGCAGCGCGAGCTCGGCAGGGCGTGGCGGCGCCTGCGGCGCAGCTGCTTCGACCGCTACCAGCCGGAGCGGCACTACATGCGGGGACCCGGCCCGCGCTGGCGCCAGAAGCACAGCGGGTAGGGCGCGGAACCGCGGACCAGCTTCCACAACCGGTATCGCTCCAGGATCCGTGGCCGGACTTTGCGGCCACGCATTGCGATATCCTGGCCGCCTCAGACCCCGTGCCGGCCGAAATGAACATTTCCGGCCCTCCGGCCTTGTTACAGGCCGAGATTCCCCGATGAGCAAAGAAGCCGACAGCCCCACGATCCCGTTTGCCGCGGCCGGCCGGCGTTACCAGCTGCTGGTCGACGCGGTGGTCGACTATGCGATCTACATGCTCGACCTTGAGGGCCGGGTCGCAACCTGGAATCCCGGCGCCGAACGCATGAAGGGCTATACGGCCGACGAGATCATCGGCCAATCCTTCGCGACCTTCTTTACCGAGGAGGACCGGAAGGCGGGCAAGCCCGACCGCGCCCTGCGCACCGCCGCCGAGACCGGTCGGTTCGAGGACGAGGGATGGCGCGAACGCAAGGACGGGACCGCGTTCTGGGCGGTCGCCGTGCTCGATGCGGTACGCGACGAAACCGGGCGGGTAATCGGCTTCGCCAAGGTCACGCGCGACATTACCGAACGGCGGGCCGCGCAGGAGGCGCTGCGCAAGAGCGTGCGCGAGTTCCAGCTGCTGATCCAAGGCGTGAAGGACTACGCCATCTACATGCTCGATCCCGGCGGACGCATCACCAGCTGGAACAGCGGCGCGCACAACATCAAGGGATACCGGGCCGACGAGGTCATCGGCTCTCACTTTTCCCGGTTCTACACCGAGGAGGACCGGGCAGCCGGGATGCCGGCGCGAGCGCTGCGCACCGCCGCCAACGAGGGCAAGTTCGAAGCCGAGGGGTGGCGGGTCCGCAAGGACGGCAGCCGCTTCTGGGCGAGCGTCTTGATCGATCCGATCCACGACGAGACCGGCGAGCTCGTGGGATTCGCCAAGGTCACGCGCGACATCACCGAGCGGCGCAGCGCCGACGAGGAGCTGCTGCAAGCGCGCGCCGAATTGTTCCAGGCCCAGAAGATGGAAGCCATCGGGCAACTGACCGGCGGGGTCGCTCACGACTTCAACAACCTGCTGACCGTGGTGATCGGCAACCTGGAGCTGGCGCAACGCACGCTCGGCTCCGCCGAAGGCGAGGGCCGATTGCGGCGCGCGATCGGCAATGCGATGCGCGGGGCGCAACGCGCCGCCACGCTGACCGAACGGCTTCTGGCCTTCTCGCGCCAGCAACCGCTCGAGCCGAAACCCGTCGACGTCAACAAGCTGCTGATCGGAGCTCTCCGACCTGCTCGGCCGTTCGCTCGGCGAGCATATCGAGATCGAGACCGTGGGCGCGGGCGGGCTATGGCGCGTCGAGGTCGATCCGGTCCAGCTTGAAGCCACGATCCTGAACCTCGCCTTGAACGCGCGAGATGCGATGCCGGATGGGGGGAAGCTCACGATCGAGACCCTCAACGCGCATCTCGACGAGCACTACAGCCTGCGGCACGCCGAGGTGCGGCCGGGTCAATACGTGCAAGTTGCAATCACCGACACCGGCAGCGGCATGACCGAGGAGGTGGTGATGCGGGCGTTCGAGCCGTTCTTCACCACCAAGCGGGTCGGCCAGGGCACCGGCCTCGGCCTCAGCCAGGTCTACGGCTTCGTCAAGCAGTCGGGCGGGCACGTGAAGATCTATAGCGAGGTCGGCCACGGCACGACCATCAAGATCTACCTGCCGCGCCTGCTGCACGGATCGGATCGGGAACGCGAGGTCGAGCCCGACGCCGTCGGCAGCCATGCGCACGAAACCATCCTGGTGGTCGAGGACGATCGCGACGTGCGAACCTACATCATCGAGACATTGCGCGAGCTCGACTATCGCGTGCTGGAGGCGCCCGATGCCGAAGCCGCGCTGCGCCTGATCGAGCGCGGCGAGCGCAGCATCGACCTGCTGCTGACCGACGTTGTGCTGCCAGGCCAGAACGGTCGGCAGCTTGCCGACCAGGTGACGAAATGGCTTCCCGCCCTGAAGGTGCTGTACATGACCGGCTACTCGCGCAACGCGATCGTCCACCAGGGCCGGCTGGACGCCGGCCTCGCGCTGATCCAGAAGCCGATCCGGGGGCCGCTGCTCACCGCCCGCATTCGCGACCTCCTGGACGGACTTTGATCGGCGCTCGATCGTTGCTCAATTGCCCGCCAGGGCCACGGTCTCGAGCACCGCAAAGTAGTGACAGAGCGCGGCAGCGAGCACGAAAGCATGCCACACGGCGTTCTGAAAGCGCAGGCCGTGCCAGGCGTGGAACACGACGCCGATCGAATAGAGCGCACCGCCCGCAGCCAGCAGCGCCAAGGTCGAGGCCGGCAGCGCCGCGACCACGGTGTCGTAGGCCAGCACGCCGCTCCAGCCGAGGACGAGATAAAGGCCGACCGAAAGCCGGTCGAACCTCCCGGGCAGAAACAGCTTCAGCGCGATGCCGGCGATCGCGGTCGCCCAAATGCCGGCAAGCAGGCCGATTGAAACGATGCTGCTTTTCATCTGCAGCAGGAACGGCGTGTAGGTCGCGGCGATCAACAGATAGATCGCGGAATGGTCGAAGCGGCGCAAGCGCCACTTCCAACGCGACACCGGCCACAAATTGTAGGCCGCCGAGAAGCCGAGCAGGGCCATCAGCCCGGCCGCATAGATGAGCGCGGACGCAATCTGCACACCGCCCGCCGCCTTGGTCGTCAGGATGAGGAGGGCGACCGCGCCGACGATCCCGAGCGCGAGGCCGAGCGCGTGGACCACGCCGTCGGCGATGATCTCGGGCCGCGTGTAGTTCCAGGTTAGCCCGAGCGGGCGACCATCTCGATCGAGCAACGATCCCTCCGCGTCATGCGTGATCGAACCAAGTCAACCCTCCAGCGGTCCGAAAGTTCGCGGGGCCGCCCATTATCTGTCGCAACCCGTTGCAAGATTGTGGCGGCCGTCGCGTCCCTGTGCCATCGCATTGAACGGGAGGGGTAGAGAGCGGCCAAATTAGGCGCGAGCCCGAAGCCATTCGACTATCGGATAGACAAGATCATGACCCACGACCCATTCATGCGGCGCGCCGCGGCGCTCGCCCTGGAGAAGATGCGCGCCGATATCGGCGGGCCGTTCGGCGCGGTGATCGTGCGCGACGGCGCGATCGTCGCCGAGGGCTGGAACGAGGTCACGTCAAGCAACGATCCGACCGCGCATGCCGAGGTCGTGGCGATCCGCCGCGCCTGCGCGCGCTTCGCGACCTTCCAGCTCTCCGATTGCGACATCTTCAGCAACTGCGAGCCGTGCCCGATGTGCCTGGGCGCGATCTATTGGGCGCGGCTGCGCCATATCTACTACGTCCACACGCGGGCCGAGGCGGCGGCGATCGGTTTCGACGACGACTTCATCTACCGGGAGATCGCGCTCGCCCCCGCGGCTCGCACCATCCCGGCGACCCAGCTCGCCCTGCCGCGCGACCTGGATCCGTTCGCCGAGTGGGTGACCAAGCCGGACAAGGTGCGGTATTGAGGGCCTCGATCATGTCATGCGCCCAAACGTCGCGCGCTTCGCGCAAGCCACGACACGCGGGTGAACCCCCACTTGTCATGCCCGCGAAGGCGGGCATCCAGGACCCGCAGGCGGTGCAAAATCCGCATCGACGGTGTTTACTGGATCATCCGCTTTCGCGGATGATGACAAGTCGAGAGAGCCTTCACCACCAAGCGAGGACCTATCCCATGGCGGCTTTCGATCCGCTCTCCGCGCTCATCGGCGGCGCACTCATCGGGCTCGCGGCGGCGCTCATGATGCTGCTGACCGGCCGTATCGCCGGCATCAGCGGCATTTGCGGCGGTCTGCTGAACGGACCCGCGAACGACCGGCCCTGGCGCCTCGCGCTCCTTGCCGGGCTGATCGCGGCGCCGCTGATCAGCGGCGCGTTCGGCCGTCCACTGCCGCTGCCGGACATGCCGGCAAGCTGGGCGGTGGTGATTGCCGGGGGCCTCCTGGTCGGGTTCGGCACCCGCATGGCCGGCGGCTGCACGTCTGGCCACGGCATCTGCGGCATCGCGCGGATCTCGCCGCGCTCGATCACCGCCACGCTGATCTTCATGGGCGTCGCCGTGGTCGTCGTTGCCGTCACCCGTCACGTGATTGGAGCCTGAAGCCATGCCGACCGCTCTCGCCGCCTTCGCCTGCGGGCTCGTGTTCGGGTTCGGCCTGATGATCTCCGGGATGACGCAGCCGTCGAAAGTCCTCGGCTTCCTCGACATTTTCGGCCGCTGGGACCCGACCCTCGGCTTCGTGATGGCGGGCGCGCTCGCCGTCACGTTTGCGGGCTACGCAATGGCACGGCGCCGGGCCGCGCCGGTGTTCGCCCCGTCGCACGCTTGGCCGACCAAGACCGACATCGACCGTCCGCTGATCGTCGGCTCGGCCCTGTTCGGCGCCGGCTGGGGCCTGGTCGGGCTCTGCCCGGGACCGGCGATCGAGAATCTCGCGACGCTTTCTCCGCGCGTCGTCGGCTTCGTCGTGGCCATGGGCGTTGCCATGGTGGCGCACGATCTGTGGTACGCGCCGCGCGAAGCGCGCCGCCGCGACGAAACGCTGGCGGCCGCGACCGCAGCGGACGGATGAGGACGCGCCGGTTCAGCGGTTGCCCCTGGATTCGCCATGCAATCTAAAAAAGAGCATGGTATCGTTGCGACCCTACGTGCTCTCGCCCTCTGTGCGTCAGAGGCCCCTGCACGGTGAGAAGCTCGAACTCTTCGGCAAACACCAGGGGAAGCCATCATGATGAGAATCACAACGGCCGCGGCAGCCGTCGCGGGCAGCGCTTTTGTTTTCGCAGTGAGCGCGGCCAATGCTCAAGGACAAAACCCGCCCGGCGTCGATCCCACGCACTATCAATGCTATCGGGTCGACCCGGCAGGACCGCTTCGGCCGCAGCCGCTGAAATTGAAGGATCAGTTCGCGAGCTCGGAAGTACGGGCCTTCCGGGCACGCTTCCTGTGCAATCCAGTGGAGAAGAACGGCGAGGCACCGAAGGACAAGGAGACGCACCTGGTCTGCTATGAAATCCGCGGCAGACCGGTGAACAAGACGGTGGAGGTGACCCACCAGCTCGGAAGACAGCGCCTCCGCGTCACCGCGCCCCAGGTCCTGTGCGTGCCGTCGATCAAGAAGGTCCTCTAGGCGCACACCGCTGCTGTGCGCGGCGCCTCCGTTCACGCGCCGCGCAGTCCGACGATCTGGCCGCCGTCGACCACGATGGTCGCGCCGGTGATGTAGCGGCCGGCCTCGGAGGCGAGCAGCAGGAGCGCGCCGTCGAGGTCGCGCTCCTCGCCGAAGCGGCCAGCCGGAATCTCGCGCGTCATCGCGGCGCCCTCGCCGGCGAGCCACTCGCGGTTGATCTCGGTCACGATATAGCCGGGCGCGATGGCGTTGACGCGCACGCCCTTGAACGCCAGCTCGAGCGCCAGCGCCTTGGTCAGCTGCACCACCCCGGCCTTGGCGATCGCGTATGCGGCCACGCCCTTGGCGACGCCGAAGCCGAGCACCGAGGCGGTGTTGACGATCGCGCCGCGCTTGCCGGCCGCCAGCATGCGGCGTGCCGCCTCCTGCGCCCAGAAGAACACCGCGTCGAGGTTGGTGTCGAGCACGCGCCGCCACTCCGGCTCGGTCAGTTCGAGCGCGCGGCCCGAAACGGCGACGCCGGCGTTGTTGGCGAGAATGGTGACGGTGCCGAAGGCCTTCTCGGCGGCGTCATAGGCGTTGCGCATGGCGGCGCGGTCGGTGACGTCGGCGGCAACCGCGAGCGCGCGACCTCCGGCCGCCTCGATGCGCGCGTTGAGCTCGGCGAGCCGCTCGGCCCGGCGCGCGACCAGGACCACGGCGGCGCCGTTCGCCGCCAAAACTTCGGCGAAGCGCACCCCGATGCCGCTGGAGGCGCCGGTGACCAGTGCCACTTGGCCGGTCAGGTCGAACAGTTCGGCCGCTTTCATCGGCGATCCCCTTCCTGGTAAGATGCCTTCATGTCACACGACGACGATCATCACCATCACGATCACGACCACGGCTCCGAGCTCGACGAGATGCAGCTGCGCGTGCGGGCGCTCGAAAGCATCCTCACCGAGAAAGGCTATGTCGATCCGGCCGCGCTCGATCTCCTGATCGAGACTTACGAGACCAGGGTGGGGCCGCACAACGGCGCCCGCGTCGTGGCCAAAGCCTGGGCCGACGCCGAATACCGCCGCTGGCTGTTGGCCGAGAGCGGCGCCGCCATCGCGTCGCTCGGCTATATCGGCCGCCAGGGCGAGAACATGGTGGCGCTCGAGAACACGCCGAAACTCCACAACATGGTCGTGTGCACGCTGTGCTCCTGCTATCCGTGGCCGGTGCTCGGCCTGCCGCCGGTCTGGTACAAGTCGGCGCCGTACCGTTCGCGCGCGGTCGCCGACCCGCGCGGCGTCCTGCGCGATTTCGGGGTCGAACTCGCCGCCGAGACCGAAATCCGCATCTGGGATTCGACCGCCGAGATGCGCTACCTCGTGGTGCCGGTGCGGCCCGGGGGCACCGACGGCTGGAACGAGGAGGAGCTGGCCCGCCTGGTCACCCGCGACTCGATGATCGGCACCGGCCTGCCCAAGCGTCCGCAGGAGGTCGCGGCGTGAACGGCGCCCACGACATGGGCGGAATGCACGGCTTCGGCGCCGTCGAGCCGGAGCCGAATGAGCCGCCTTTCCATGCCGAGTGGGAGCGGCGGGCGTTTGCGCTCACGGTCGCGATGGGCGCGACCGGCGAGTGGAACCTCGACCAGTCGCGCTTCGCGCGGGAAAGCATCCCCCCTGCCGCTTATCTCGCCAAAACCTATTACGAGATCTGGTTCGCGGGCCTCGAGCGCCTGCTGCAGACGCGCGGCCTGGTCGATACCGACGAGATCGCGGCCGGGAGGGCGCTGCATCCGCCGAAGCCGGTCAAGCGGACGCTCGCCGCCGACGACGTCGCCAAGACGCTTGGGCGCGGCGGCGCGACGGCGCGGGAACCAACAACGCCGGCGCGGTTCAAGATCGGCGACCGCGTGCGCGCGCGGCAGATGAATCCGGCGACCCACACCCGGCTCCCGCGCTACGTGCGCGGGCACGCCGGTACGATCGAGCGCACCTACGGCTGCCACATCTTTCCCGACAGCCACGCCCAGGGCCTCGGGGAGAACCCGCAATGGCTTTACGCCGTGCGCTTCGAGGCCCGCGACCTGTGGGGACCGGAGGCCGACGCGTCGGCGAAGGTCTCGGTCGATGCGTTCGAGCCCTACCTCGATCCGGCCTGACATGACTTCGATCGATCCGGCGGCGGCGCGGCGCGCGACCGAGGTCGTACCTGGCATTCCGCGCGACGCCGATGGGCCGGTTTTCCGCGAACCGTGGCAAGCGCAGGCGTTCGCGATGACGCTGGCGCTGCACGAGCGCGGCCTGTTCACCTGGCCGGAATGGGCGGCCGTGCTCGCGACCGAAATCAAGCGCGCGCAAGGCCAGGGCGACCCCGACACCGGCGAGACCTATTACCGGCACTGGCTCGCCGCCCTCGAGCGGCTTGTGGCGGAGCGAGGCGTGACCGATGCGGCGGCGCTGGCGCGCTACCGCGATGCCTGGGATCGCGCCGCCGACCGCACCCCGCACGGGGCGCCGATCGAATTGCGGCACGAGGATTTTCGCTAGCCAGATGGGACGTAGGGATCGGGATAGGGGGGAGTCTCGCGACCCCTCCCCTCCCACACCACCGTACATACGGGTCCGTATACGGCGGTTCGGCGGATTAAGCGATGCGTTTGGATGCGAGGGAAGACAGCTTGAGCGAGACGGAGAAGGAGGCATTGGATAGGGCGATGGTGAGCGCGGGGCTGTTACTGAGCCGCCAGGGGCCATGCGGGCTGCCGGCGGTTTGCGCCGCCAGGTCCCGGCCGACGCCGCGGCGTCGCAGCTGTGCGTAACGGGTGCGTCCGCGTCGCCATTGCTGCCAGGCGACGGCGCGCAGCCGCCGCCTGGTCCACTGGTCGAGGTGGCGCAACACCGATGGCGTCTCGCAGAAGCCGAAGTAGCCGCGCCATCCAACCAGATAGACGGACAGTTCCTTGGCGATCTGCGGCAGGCTCGCCCCGCGCGTGCGCCGCGTCAGTTCTTGAACCCGGCTCTTGAAGCGGGCGATCGCCTGCGGCGCGATGCGCCGGCGCAGCTCTCTCCTGCTTGTGAAGCTGAAGCCCAGGAACTTGCGGACGCTCGGCTTGGCGACCGCGCTCTTCGCCTTGTTGATCTTGAGCTTGAGACGCTTGGCAAGGAACGTCTCGATGCTCGCCATCACCCGTTCGCCCGCCCGTTGACTGCGTACATAGATGTTGCAGTCGTCGGCGTAGCGCACGAAGCGGTGGCCGCGCTCCTCCAGTTCCTTGTCCAACACGTCCAGCATCAGGTTCGACAATAGCGGCGAGAGCGGTCCGCCCTGCGGCGTGCCCTCCTCGGTCGGGCCGACAAGACCGCCGTCGAGCACGCCCGCGGTCAGAAACCCGCGAACGAGCTTGAGGATGCGCTTGTCGGTCACCCGCTTGGCAATGAGCCCCATCAGGATGTCGTGGTTGACCCGGTCGAAGAACTTCTCCAGGTCGACATCAACCACCACGTCGTGACCGGACGCGATGTACTGTTGCGCCCGCTCCACCGCTTGATGCGCCGAGCGCCCCGGCCGAAAGCCGAAGCTTGCCTCGGAGAACGTCCGGTCCCAGTCCGCCTGCAGCACTGCATCATCGCCTGCTGGATAAGCGGTCGAGCACCGTCGGGATGCCGAGCGCGCGTATGCCGCCCGACGCCTTCGGTATCTCCACCCGCCGCACCGGCTGCGGTCTGTAGGTGCCTTCAAGCAGCTGCGCCCGCAGCGTGAGCCAATGCTCCTTCAGGTAGGCCGGCAGATCATCGACGCTCATCCCGTCGATGCCGCCGGCGCCCTTGTTGCGCTTCACCTGCGCCAGCGCCTTCTTCAGGTTCGCACGCTCCACAACTGCTTCCATCGACGGTCCCAACGCGACCGCCTGGCCTTCGATATCGGCTTTCGCCGCGCGCGCTTCGGTCTCTCGGGCGGCGCAGCTTGCGGCTTCACCGCTTGCGCCGGTGCCCAAGTTCAGCTTGACCTGATTGTTCTGCCGCATGGCGCGCACGAGATTGCCGCTCTACCGGCCATTCCACCGTTCGGGCCTTCGGCGGACGCTCCCGCCTCAAAGCGCCGCGAAACAGCGTGTGCCCACGTCCAATGCGTTGCAATGCCGCGTGCGCACGCGCGCATGCGTGCGCCTTTGCTCACCCGTCACGCGATCAGCATCCGCTCGCTGGCCATGTAGCCCAAAAGCAGCAGCACGCCGAAGGCGACGATGAGCGCCGCTGCCGCGGTCTCGACGCCGCGCAAAAACACCGTGCCCCAGCCGGTGCGCGTCGTCGCAAGCCGCGTCGCGACGGCCTTGGCGGCGACCGCGATCGTCGCGATCGTGGCGACCGTGATCGCCGTGCCGAGCGCCATCACGAAAGTTCCGGCGACGCCCGCCCAGAACAACCCTTGGGCCAGCGCGAATACCAGCACCAGGATCGCGCCCGAGCACGGCCGCAAGCCGACCGCCACGATCGCCGACAGACCGCGTTTCCATCCTCCAGGCCCGGCGAGGTCCTCGGGCTCGGGCCCGTGCGCATGGCCCCACGCGGCCGCATCGTCGCCGTGATCGTGATGATGCGCATGGTCGTGGCCATGATGCTGGCCATGGTCGCCATGGTGATGACCTTGGTGCGCGTGCGCCGCCACGGGGCGGCGGATCGCCGTCAGACTGGCGAGGAAGGCGCGGCCCTTCACCCACAGCAGCCGTGCGCCGATGAGTGCGATCAGCGCGTAGCTCGCAACCTCAATGTACCAGATGGCGCCCCGCATTTGTGGGCCGGTGGCGTTGAGCATGGTCGCCGCGATGCCCACGAAGGCGACCGCGACGACGGCCTGCAGCAGGGCGGATGCGAAGGAGAGCACGACTCCGCGCCACCAGGTCTCGCCGGTCGCGATCAGATAGGACGAGATCACCGCCTTGCCGTGACCGGGGCCCGCGGCGTGGAAGATGCCGTAGAGAAACGAAACACCCAGCAGCGTCCACACCGCGCTGCCGTCGGCCTTGGCGGCGCGGATGAGCCCTGAGAACTGCCGATAGAAATCCGCCTGCTTGGCGATGACCCAGCCGATGACCCCGGTTGGCGGCGGTGGCGCGGCTTGCGGGCGGCCGGCGCCGAATGGGCTTGGCTGCGCCAAGGCATCGGGCGCGGCGACCAGCACCAGGATGCCGGCGGCAGTCATCGCGAGCGTCGCCAATCCCCAGGCCGCGCGGGGCGAAATCCGCATCAGGGGCAAGTCACCACGATCTTGCTGGCGAAGCGCGCGCCCCAATTGCTCGACCGGTCGAGCGAATTGAAGAACGCCTCGTTGGGTGCCTGGCTCGGCGCCGCCGCCGCGTTAGGCCCCGCGGTCGCCAGCTTGCATTGCGCCGGCGCGCTGACGAGCGTCGCGGCCTCGCCCTTGGCCAGGCTGAAATCGACGAAATAGCTGTTGTCGTAGATGTCGACCTGCAGCGTCTTGGCCTTGAGCGGCCTCTTCGGCGTCAAGGTGAAATGCAGGGTCAGCACGCCGTTCTGGTGCTCCAGCCAATAGTCGGCAGCATCGTTGAACGCCGTCTTGTTCCCGTCACCGTTCGCAAAGGTGAAGTACTCGAATTCCTTGAGCGACGTGACATTCACCTCGGCGAGGCCCTGCAACTCCTCGCGCGACAGCTTGCCGTCCTTGTTGGTGTCGAGCCCCTGCGTCGCGAACGTGGAGAACATCTCGTCGAACGTCCAGTGGTGGCGCACGGCCGTGACCGTGCCGTCCGGCGCATAGACGAGCTCGCTCTTCACCGTCACCCAGACGTGCGGATGCGCAAGCGCATCGTTTGGGCCCGCCATGGTCGCCAAAGCAAAGACCGACAGCAAAATGCCGGAAAGGATGCGGATCATGCCGTAAGAGCCAATCGTGTGAGCCAGTAGGACCGCGCAAATCGCCGCGGCAGGCGCCACCATAGCATGGAGTAAGGCGGAATGGTGGAGGGTCGGGGCCTTCGAGAATGCGTCGCGAAACGTTCGAGCTGATCACGCGAATCGGGTTCTGGGTGCTGCTCGCGCTCACCGCCGGCGGCGTGGCGGTACAGACAGCGATCTTTCTCGCCCGCAGGCGCGCCCGGGTTCCGGACACCTTTCCGCGCCGCTGGACGTCCGCCCAATGCCGCTCCGTGGAACGATTCCGCGTCTGGGCGGGATTGTCGCTCATCCCGCTGTGGGCATTGCTCATTTGGCTTGCGCGGTGGCCGGTCGGGACACGCGACGCCGTTTCGCTCTGTCTCTTGCTGCTGATGACTCAAATCTGGCTCTCGCTTCTCACGCCACACGATTGGGACAAGCAAGAGACCGTGAAGAACGTCTCGCTGGTGATGGCCGCGCTCGTCGGGTCGTGGGCCCTCATGCTCGCGGCCGCGACCTGGTCTTTGCTGCGGCCAGCCTAAGGGCTTGAGCAAGCCGCACCCTCTGACCTCATCCTGAGGAGCGTCGCGCAGCGACGCGTCTCGAAGGATGGCCGAGCGTCTCGAAGGGTCCTTCGAGACGCCGCGCGTTCCGCGCGGCTCCTCAGGATGAGGGCTCGACCAAGCTGCACACTCGACCTCATCCCTGTCGTCGTGACGCATCAGGCGCCCGTGGCGCCGCCGTCGGCGCGCGGGTCGTGCGCGCCCTCGAGCGTGCCGTTCGGGTGCAGCACGACGGCGCCGGCGTGACCCATCGTGTCCGAATAGGCCTCGTCCAGCACTTCGAGGTCGTGCCCGGCCGCGCGCAGCCGCGCGACGACGCCATCGGCGAAGCGCGACTCGAGCCGCAGATTGGTGACGGTCGAGCCCCAGGTCCGCCCCAGCAGCCAGCGCGGGCGGTCGAGCGCTTCGTCGAGCGGCTGACGAAACGTCACGTGGCGGGTGAACAGCGCGGCCTGCGACTGCGGCTGCCCGTCGCCGCCCATGGCGCCATAAGCCACGATGCGGCCGTCGCGCAGCGCGGCGAGCGCGGGATTGAGCGTGTGGAACGGCTTGCGGCCGGGCTCCAGTGGATTCACGGCCTTGCGGTCGAGCGAAAAACTCGCGCCGCGGTTCTGCATCAGCACCCCGGTCGCCGGCAGCACGCAACCGGAGCCGAATTCCCAGTAGAGCGACTGGATGTAGGAAACCACAAGGCCCGACGCATCCGCTGCCCCCATCCAGATGGTGTCGCCCTCGCCCCACGGCGCCGGCCAGTGCGCCGCCCTGGTGCGATCGATCTTGCGGGCCTCGATATCGAGCACTTGCGGCCCGAGATAGCGGTCCGGCGGATGCGCGCAGCCGGTCATGATCGGTGACGTATCGGTCGCGGACGCGGAATGCCCGCTTGGTCGCCTCGACCAGACCATGCACGTGATCGAAGCTCTCGGCCTCGGTGACCTGCAAGCGGTCGAACAGCGCGAGAATCATCAGGGACGCCAGCCCCTGCGTCGGCGGAGGCGTGTTGTAGAGCGTGCCGGCGCTGACCGCCGCTTGCAGCGGCTCGCGCAGCACGGCGCGATAGCTTTCGACGTCGCTGCGCGTAATCGGACTGCCGATGCGCTCCAGGTCGGCCGCGATCTCGCGCCCGACGTCGCCACGGTAGAAATCGTCGAGGCCGGCGCGGGCGAGGTGATCGAGCGTCGCCGCCAGCGCGCTCTGCCGCAGGGTCGCGCCGGCTTCCGGCGGCTTGCCGTCGGAGAGGAACGCGGCCGCAAAGCCCGGCACGTCCTTGAGCTCGGCGAGCTTCTCTGTGGTGAGGCGAGCCTGGCTGCGCGTCACCGCATAGCCCTCGCGGGCGTGCCGGACGGCCGCCGTGAGCAATATGTCGAGCGGCAGCTGCCCGCCCGCGGCGCGCGCCGCCTCGATGGCCAGTCCCCAGCCGCCGACCGCGCCCGGCACGGTGAGCGCGGCCAGCGGCCCGCGCGCCGGGATCGTCTCGTGCTCGCGGTAGAGCTCGGGTCGGGCGCGTGCGCCCGCCGGACCACAAGCCTCGATCGCACGCACGCGGCCGCTCCGTTCGCGGACCAGCCAGAACCCGTCGCCGCCGACATGGTTCATGTGCGGGTAGACCGCCGCGATCGTCGCCGCCATGGCAATCATGGCTTCGATCGCGTTGCCGCCCTCGGCCAGGATCGCGCGCCCGGCTTCCGCCGCCGCATGATGCGGCGCCGCGACGACGCCGCGGCGATGGCCGGCGCTGTGCAGGTCCATCGAGGTCAGCCCGCCTGGTCGGCGGACGCGTCGAGCCCACGCTTCGCCAGCACGGCATCCACCTTCGGCAGCGCGCCGCGGAACAGCCGATAGGCTTCCGCCGGATCGCGCAGGTTGCCGGCGGAATAGACGTAGTCGTGCAGGCGCCGCGCGGTCGCCGGATCGAAAATGTCCCCCGCCTCGCGGAAGGCCGCAAAACCGTCGGCGTCGAGAATTTCCGACCACATGTAGCTGTAGTACGCGGCCGCATAGCCTTCGCCGGAGAACACGTGGGTGAAGTGCGGCGAACGATGCCGCATGACGATCTCCTCCGGCATGTCGATGCGCGCCAGCGATGCGCGCTCGAAGCCTGCGGCGTCGACCGGCTCCGCAGCGTCCACCTGATGAAAATCGAGGTCGACGAAGGCCGACGCGAGATATTCGACCGTGCCGAAACCCTGGTTGAAATTGCGCGCCTTCAGGACCCGCTCGACAAGCTCCTGCGGCATCGGTTCGCCGGTCCGGTAGTGCACCGCGAACCGCCCGAGCACGTCCGGCTGCTCCAGCCAATGCTCGTAGAGCTGCGAGGGAAGCTCGACGAAGTCGGTGGCGACGCTCGTGCCCGAGAGCAGTGGGTAGGTCACGTTCGACAACAGCCCGTGCAGGCCGTGACCGAACTCATGGAACAAGGTGCGGGCGTCGTCGAAGCTCAAGAGCGCCGGCTCACCGGCTTCGGCCTTGGAGAAGTTCATGACGTTGACGATGATCGGCGCGATCTCGCCGGCGAGCTTCTCCTGATCGCGCAACGACATCATCCAGGCGCCGCTGCGCTTGGAAGGCCGGCTGAAATAATCGCCCAGGAACAGGCCGACATGGCGCCCGTCCGCCGCCCGGACCTCCCAGACGCGCACGTCGGGATGATAGGTGGGCCCGTCGGCGACCGGGGTAAACGTCAGCCCGAACAGCCGCCGGGCCACGTAGAATGCCGCCTCGATGACGCGGTCGAGCTGCAGGTAAGGCTTGATCTGGGCCTCGTCGAGGTCGTAGCGCGCCTTGCGCACCCTCTCGGAGTAATACCGCCAGTCCCACGGCGCGATCGCGAAATTCGCGCCCTCCTGGCGTGCCAGCGCTTGCAGGTCGTCGCGCTCCTCGAGCGCGCGCCGGCGCGCCGGCCCCCAGACGTCGGCAAGCATGGTGCGCGCGGCCCCCGGCGTCTTGGCCATGGCGTCGTCAAGCCGATAATGCGCGTGGTCCTTGAACCCGAGCAGCTGCGCACGCTCGCGCCGCAGCGCGACCATCTCGGCGATGAGGGCCTTGTTATCGGTTCCGGTCCCGCTGTCGCCGCGCGCGATCCAGGCGCGGAACGCCTTCTCGCGCAGGTCGCGGCGGCTGGAGAACTGCAGGAACGGCTCGATGCTCGAGCGGCTAAGCGTAACGACATGCTTGCCCGACAGGCCGCGCTGCTCGGCCGCGGCATGCGCCGCCTGCCGGACGAAATCCGGCAAGCCAGCGAGGTCTTCCTCGCCTTCGAGCACGAGGCTGTAGCTCTTCTCATCCGCCAGCACGTTCTGGCCGAAGCGCGTTCCCGTAAGCGCGAGACGCTCGTTGATCTCGGCCAGCCGCCGGCGGGCATCGGGCGCGAGCGCCGCGCCCGCGCGCAGGAATGCCGTGTGGTAGCGCTCGAGCACGCGCCCTTGCTCGGCGTTGAGGCCGAGCCGGTCGCGCTCCGCCTGCAGGGTGGCGATCCGGCGATAAAGCCCCGCATGCTGGAAGATTTCGCTGTAGTGCCGCGCCAGCAGGGGCGAGATTTCGAGCGCGAGCGCCTCCAAGGCATCGTTGGTGTGAGCGCCGGTCAGTGCATAGAAAACCGAGCTGATGCGCGACAGCTCCTGGAAGCTGCCCTCCAGCGCGCCGACTGTGTCGTCGAAGCTGGCGGTCGCTTGCGTTCCGGCGATTTGCTCGATGGCGCCGCGGTGTTGTGCCAGCGCGCGCTCGAACGCCGGCCGGAAATGCTCGGGCGCGATCGCGCCGAAAGGCGGCAGCCCGTAGGGCGTGCGCCAGTCGCCGGACAGCGGGTTGTCGACCGCAGTGAAGGGAGCTTTGCTTTCGGCCTCGGACATTTTTTCTCTCGTTCGCGAAACTGCGTTTACCACTCGTTTACCAATGCGGCGCACGCTTCGATCAGCTGGGCGCCTTCCGGCCGCCGATGCCCACTCGTCGGTCCTTAGCGGGATAGCCAAAGGCCGGACCTTCCCTCCGCGCATCGATGCGCGGCAGCGCGTAGAAGGTCCACCCGTCGCCGTCAATGCATCTCCCTTCGCCCTCATCCTGAGGAGCCGCGCGCAGCGCGGCGTCTCGAAGGACCCTTCGAGGCGTTCGGCCATCCTTCGAGACGCGTCGCTGCGCGACGCTCCTCAGGATGAGGTCAGTGGGTGCGCTTCTCCAACCCTCATCCTGAGGAGCCGCGCGGAACGCGCGGCATCTCGAAGGACGAGACGCTCGGCCATCCTTCGAGACGCGTCGCTGCGCGACGCTCCTCAGGATGAGGTCAGTGGGTGCGCTTCTCCAACCCTCATCCTGAGGAGCCGCGCGGAACGCGCGGCGTCTCGAAGGACGAGACGCTCGGCCATCCTTCGAGACGCGTCGCTGCGCGACGCCCCTCAGGATGAGGTCAGTGGGTGCGCTTCTCCAACCCTCATCCTGAGGAGCCGCGCGGAACGCGCGGCGTCTCGAAGGACGAGACGCTCGGCCATCCTTCGAGACGCGTCGCTGCGCGACGCCCCTCACGATGAGGTCAGAGGGGTGCGGCTTGCTCTGGCCCTCACCCTGAGGAGCCGCGCGGAACGCGCGGCGTCTCGAAGGATGGCCGCGGCAGCTGCCGCATCTCGCGCCGAAGCGGCACGGCGGCCGGGTTTGACATAAGCGCCGAAATCATTTCTTCCACGCTTCCGTGATCACACAAGAACGGTAAGCCATGCGCATCGCGGTCGGCGGCTTCATGCACGAGACCAACACGTTCGTGCCAACTCCCACCACATGGGACGATTTCGTACGTGCCGGGCCGTGGCCGACGGTGACCGAGGGCGAAGACGTTCTCTCGGTGTTCCGCGGCGTCAACCTCGCGATCTCGCATTTCATGGATGCGGCCGAGAAGGCCGGCCACGTGATGCTGCCGCTCGCCTGGGGCGCCGCCATGCCGGCAGGGCGCGTCACCGACGACGCCTTCGAGCGCATGGCCGGCAAGATGGAGAGCCGGCCTCCGGGCAAGCAGGCCCGACGCGGTGTTCCTCGAGCTGCACGGGGCGATGGCGACCGAGAGTCACGACGACGGCGAAGCCGAGCTCCTGCGCCGGATCCGCGCGGCCGTCGGACCGGATGTGCCGATCCTCGCCTCGCTCGACCTGCACGCCAATGTATCGCCCGAAATGGTGGAGCTTGCCGACTTCTTCTCCTCCTATCGCACCTATCCGCATGTCGACTGGGGCGCCTCCGGGGCGCGGTGCGCCGAATGGCTCGACCGCGTGCTCGCCTGGAGCCGCCCGGCGCGCGCGTTGCGCCAGGTGCCGTTCCTCGTTCCCGTCACCGCCGGCTGCACCTATGTCGAGCCGGCCGGCGGCCTCTACGAAGAGCTCAAGCGCATCGAGGCCGCAACCGGCGTACACCTCTCGCTCAACATGGGCTTCCCGCCGGCCGATATCCGCGACGTCGGTCCGAGCGTGACCGCGTATGGCCCCGACCAGGAATCGGTAGATGCCGCGGCCGAGCGGCTGCTTGCGGCGGTGCTCGCCGCCGAGGGCGCGTTCGCGGCGCATCGGCCGCTGTCCGTCGCCGACGCCGTCGCCGAAGCGATGCGGATCGCGCGCACCGCGTCGCGGCCGGTCGTGCTCGCCGACACCCAGGACAATCCCGGCGCCGGCGCGCCCTCGAACACCACCGGCCTGATCGCCGAACTGTTGCGGCAAGGCGCGACGCGCGCCGCGGTCGGGATCGTGCATGACCCGGCGGCAGCCGCCGCCGCGCACGGGCGCGGCGTCGGCGCGACGCTCGATCGGCTCGGCGGCGGCCCAGGCGACGGTCCGGGCCAGCAGCCGCTGCCGGGGCCGTGGCGCGTGGCGGCGTTGAGCGACGGCCGCTTCAGGGGCACCTCGCCGATGCTGCGCGTCGGCGGTGACCGACATGGGGCCGACCGCGCTGCTCGCGCAGAACGGCGTCGAAGTCTTGGTCGCCACCATCCGGCAGCAGCCGGTGCACCGGGAGGTGTTCACCCATCTCGGCGTGGACGTGAACTCGCGCGCAATCCTGGGCCTGAAGAGCTCGGCGCACTTCCGCTCCGGCTACCAGGAGATCGCCGAGAAAGTGATCGTGTGCCTCGCTCCCGGCATCAATGTCGAGGATCCGGCGAGCTTCCGCTTCACCAAGATGCGGCCGGGCGTGCGGTTGCGGCCGAGCACGTCATCCTCCCCTGAAAGGGAGGCCAACTCCTCGTGAGCGCAGCGAGCGAGGAGCTGGCGGGTTCTTGTTTCGCTCCCTCACCCACCAATTTTCCTTGCAAATCAACGCATTGCAGGGAATCGAGATTCGAACTCGAAGCGATTAAATCCCGCCGCTGCATGCGGCCCCTCCCATGCGGTCAGTCATCCACGTCGTCAAAGATCGAGCGTGCATCAAGTCCGGAAGGCCCGCTGCTTCCGCGATAATAGTAGTGGTCGTAATCCGGTTCATCAGAGCGTTGCGAAGTCGAGTTCCGTGATTGCTTCATCGACCGCGGCGACTCCTTTCTCGATCAGCGCGACGGCCTTGGTATCATTGGCCAGTGCCGTGGCGAAATCGGTCAAGGCGCTCCTCAACGGCTCGAAGTAGTCACTCGCGCTCTCCCGGGGTGAGTAATTGTCCTCCCAGACACCGATCTCGATGTCGATGAGCGGCAGCAATTTCTCGCGGACATCGCCGAGGATTTCTTCGATCTCGGCGTTTGTCAGGAATGACACAGTGCCGCGATGGAGGAAACCGGCATCCGGCGTCCGCACCGCGAGTTCGCGAACCGTCGCGACATGCTTGATCCGTTCGTTTTCCGGCAGCAGGCCGACCGCGTGTAGCTTGTTAAGCACGTCGATCGATGTCACGACGTAGAAATAGGACATCACCGAGAGCTCACCGATGAAGTCCGGGCTCCGTTCGAGAAACCGCTGTAGAAATTCCGCACCGCAGCGATAGGCAAGAAAGGTATTCACCGCGTCTCTGTGCTCGCGCCGCTCGGCATAGAGGGCTTCGATGCGTCCGATCAACCCATCATAGCGGTCTGCCGGCACCTCGACCTTGACGCCGGCCAAGCCGCTGTCGCCGCAGGTCACCTCCGAGAGCAACTGGCGCACAGGTGTTCCGGTTAAGTAGATGTCCATCAGCTCTCGGCTTTCCGCGACGAGCGAAGCGAAGGCGTCGAGGACGGTCGGATGCTTGGCGCGCCAGCCATACTGACCTTTTTGCTGCACCTCGATCAGGAGGCTGCCGTCTAGCGGTGCGAGCGCGGCCCGCATGTCCGCACCTGTCGCGCCGAGCAGCGCGATCGCCGCCTCTTCCTCGGGAAGCAGGTTGACGGGGCTGGCGAGCCATCCGCCGCGCATGAAGACCAAGGCGATGGCCGCTCGGCTCGCGGCGTCAAGCGTCCGAATGACCTCTTGCAGCAGCGGCACGGGACGTTCGACGAAATCGTCCAGCCCGCTTGCCGAGACCGATAGTTGCCTCGTGAAGGCGGGATTGCCGAGGCGGCGTGCGATCTCGGGGCTAAAGCGTTTATGCGCCGCGACATCGTCGAGATAGGGCTTGAGCCGCCGCTTGTTTGCGGTGGACTGGGTGCCAAGCCGGATGTGGTTATAGAGTATCTGTTCGCGTTCGTCTTTCGAGAGCTGCTCGACCCGGATGATTACTTGCGAGTCCTGGATCACCGGCAGCGCCAATTCCTTGAGGAAGTTCCGAGCGTTCTTGTAGATGTAGTCGCGGGAGGTGAAGATGAACTTTGCGCCGCGCCGAATGGCGGCGCGGACATGCGGGAAGGTGGCATTCCACTGTGCCGCCAAGCGCCAGTCGAGCTGCGTAGCGCCGAAGGCATCGTCCACCCAGAAAAACTGCTTCTCATGAGGATTGGAGGCTGCGACGAACTCCGAGGGATCGCGAACTTTAACCGTGAAGCAGTTCCATTCGTCCAGCGCGCCAAGCGCGAGAGCCGCCGCAATTGAGGATTTTCCGCAAGCCGGCTCGCCGAGTAGGAGGACGAACCCGTGATCAACGATCGCGCGTGCGCTGGCCCTGAACGCATCGGTCATGACGAATTTGTTCATGTCGTCACCGAGTGAACTGAAATCTCTTGCGCCTGATCGTAGGCGCGCTTATCGAGAATCTGGCCGAGATCGCCGAGACCGTAGATGCGCGGCACCAGCATGCGCAGGCGCGGAGATTCCCGAATGAATTGAGAAATCTGCTCGACACCATAGACGCGGCACTGCTTGATCTTGGGAACGGCCTCAAACGCCGTGCGGATGGCCTCGTCGGCCGTCCCCGTGAGCTGCATGTTGGTGAACATGAAATAATTGTCCGCGAGGCCACGCGATGCGAGGCGCGTCGCTTTGTCGAACTCCTCGGCCACTGACCCAACACTCACGCTTCGGCCGGGCTTCTGCGAGAACTTGCACTGGATCGTGAAACTGCCATCGAAGGTCTCACCCTTGCTGGATGTCCAGGTGCCGTAGAAAGCCCCATCGCGGCCGCCATCATACGAATCGAAAATCCCTGGACGGTCTGGCCCCATATTTCCGCGGCGACCGAACTGGAACGCCTTCCAACCGAGTGAGTGGAGTTCATAGGTCGGCGGGCTGACAAGAGCAGCGGGCGCAGCCAAGGGAGTCATAGGAGCTCGACTAGAGTTCGAGACAAGTGGTGGCGAAGGGTTCGCCTCTATGTAGGGCGCCCCAGCCGACCGCGCCATCATACCCGCCGCCCAGACTCACCCGAACATGGCACCAGCTAGGGCCATGATGGTCGTGCATCCCGCTACGCTCAGCGCGTACGGCGCCCCATGGGCTCGTGGTTAGGGTCGCTCGAAAACGAACCGCTCAAGCCGCGAAAGCGCCGAGTTGCCTTACGGAGCGCTCGTCGGAAGCGGGCGGCTCGCGCTCCGGCCTGGCACCACGCGGACCTTGCGCGGCGCCGCAATCCAGATTGCCGCAGCCGAAACGACGCAGCATCCGATCGCCAGAAGAAACGCCAGTCTGTAGCTGCCCGTCATGTCGTGAAGGATGCCCGTAACCCATGGGCCGGCCGCGCCGCCGGCGATCAACGCGACCGTGAGGGTTCCGAAGATCGAGCCATAGTGCGGACCCTCGAAGATCTCGGCAGCAATCGGCCCCATGACCGACGTCAACGCGTAGCCGAGGAAGCCCTGCGAGATCACCATGACGTAGAGCAATGCGTGCGCCGATGCGTGCTCGAGCCCAAGCAGGGCGACATAGCAGACCGCAAATCCGGCACATCCGGCCGTCCACACCCATTCCCGGCCGATCCGGTCGGACAGGGCCCCGAGCCCGACCTGGCCCGGAATGGCGACGACGCTCACCAGCCCCAGCGCCCACGCCGCATCGAGCGGGCTGAACCCGACCTCGATCAGGAACTTGGTCTGGTGCACCTGCACCGCATACCAGGCGATGAGGGCGCAAAAATACCCAAGCACGAGCCACCAGAAACGGCTGGTGCGGATGGCCAGCCGGAGCGTCCACTCGACCGACGCCCAGGCAGGATCGACAATGTTCGAGGCACGGCGCCCGTTGGCTGCAGCGCCGGGCGGTGGCGATCCGTCAGGCAGCAATCCGAGTTGCTGCGGCGATCGCCACACGAACAGATTGATCGGACCGAGCACGAGCAGAACGAGCAGGCCCATGGTCCAGCACGACGCTCGCCACCCGTCGTGCTGAATGATCACCTGCAGCCATGGCAGCAGCACGATGGCGCCGACGCCGACGCCCGAGAAGGCGATGCTGATGGCGAGGCCCCGCCGCCGCACGAACCAGTTTGGAAGGAAGAGCGATTGCGCCGTGAAGGTCATGAGGTTCGCACCGCCGCTCACCAGAACGCCGAGCGACGCGTAAAGGTGCCACGGCTCCTTGATGCCCGGCGCAAGCAGCAGGCCGGCGGCCAGCAGAATGACGCCGATCTCGATGACGAAGCGCGGTCCCCGGCTGTCCATGAGGCGGCCGACGATCGGGCTCAAGGCCGCCGAGACCAGGAAGCCGAAGGAGAAGGCCCCGGCCGCAAGCCCGCGATCCCATCCGAACTCGCTCACCAGCGGCGGCAGCAGCAGCGAGAAGGCCGTGCGTGCGGTGACGGCCACCGCCATCGTGACGAACGCGATGCCGACGATCACCCAGCCGTAATAGAACGGCAGACGCGTCGGCCAGCGATGCGGCGCTCCGGTCATCGCGCGTGCCTCACGACGCCGGGGCGATCATGTTGAGTGGCAGCTCTCCTCGTGCCGTCCGCTCGATGTTCTCCGCGATCGTCTTCGACCGGGCGGCCAGCATGCCGTCCGTCCAGCCCGACACGTGCGGGGTCATGATCACGTTGCCGAGCTCATGAAAGGATTGATCGGCCGGCAGGGTCGCCTCGCTCGAAGCAGGATAGCGATACCAGACATCGAGAGCCGCGCCCGCAAGGCGCCCACTCGCCAGAGCCTGATAAAGCGCGCTCTCGTCTATGAGCTCGGCCCGTGCGACATTGATGAGGAACGCGGTCGGCTTCATCAACCGCAAGCGGCGATCGTCGACGCAGCTGCGCGTTGCCGACGAGAGCGAAAGGGTGACGACCAGGTAGTCGGCGCGTCGGAGAACGTCATCGAGCTGCTCGGGGCCGCCAATGAACGACAGGCCGTTCGGTGTATCGGCCTGGGCTTGCCGGCGAATTGCGCACACCTGCATGTCGAACGCGATTGCGCGGCGGGCGAGTGCCTGGCCGATGTGACCAAATCCGAGGATGCCGAGCGTCTTGCCCGCCAGCTCCGGCCACAGCGGGGGCGTGGCGATCCCAACGGCCCATTGGCTTTCCCAACGACCCTGTCGCAGTTGTGCATCGAGGCGTCCAAATGAGCGCGTGAGTGCGATCATTGCGCCCATGACGTATTCGGCGATGCCGACCTCGTGACCGTAGACATTCGCCAAGCGCGTCTCGGCGCGCAAGGCGGTTCGATCGATGCGATCGAGACCTGCCCCCGGGACCTGCACCAGACGAAGCTGCGGCGCGGCCTTCGCCATGGCCTGCGAGAACCCCATCGAGACCAACACATCGACATCGGCCAATTGCGGGACGATGCCGGCGTCATCGCCAACGACCACCTCGCAAGGGATGGAAAGACGTGCGCGCACCGGCTCCGCGAGGCGCGCAGCGAACGAGCCTGCGAATGCCACTTTCATCTCGAAGCCTGTCTTGCGTCGCCGCGCGCGGGGGAAGCGCTGCCGTTGCCGCCGATCAACGCTGCATGCATTATCCGGGTCGGCTGGCGATACTCAACTACGTGCAAGGTAGTTATGAAAGGCACGGTCGGCTTCCCGTCACGGCTTCGTTGGTGGCGCGGCAAGCGCGACCTGTCGCAGCTCCAGCTTGCGATGACGGCCGGCTGCTCGCAGCGCCACATCAGCTTCCTGGAGCTCGGACGCGCGAGCCCCAGCCGAGAGATGGTGCTTCGCCTGGCAGAAGCGCTCGACGTTCCGCTGCGCCAAGCCAACGAATTGCTGCTGGCCGCCGGATTTGCGCCGGTGTGGACCGAGACCGATCTCGGCGCACAAGCGCTCGCGCCGATCCGAAGCGCGCTCGACTACATACTTTCGCAGCAAGAGCCTTTCCCTGCCGTCGTTGTCGACCGGCGCTGGAACCTGCTGCGGGCCAACTCCGGCGCCGTGCGGTTGGTCGAGTTCCTGGTCGGACCGGTCAAACCCGGAACCACGATCAATCTCGCCGACGCCCTGGTCGCCCCCGACCTGCTGAGACCCCATCTCACCAATTGGACGGACGTTGTTCGATACTTCGTGCGCAGTGTCGAGGCCGACGCCGACGCCGATGGAACCCCCGACACCGCGGCCTTGCTGCAGCGCCTCTTGAGCTACCAGGGCGTGCGGTCGGCGATCGTGCAAGACGCACCCCATGCGGATGACGGGCCCGTGCTGCCGATGCACTTTCAGAAGGGCAAAACCAGACTGCGGCTGTTCACCACTATCGCTACGCTCGGCACGCCACAGGACATCACACTGCAAGAGCTGCGCATCGAGAGCTTCTTTCCGATGGACGACGAAACGCGCGACGTGTTCCGGAAGTGGGCTGCCTCGACCGGGGCATAGTTGCGTGGTGGCGCTGCGACCGACACCCCGCTCACCGCCGCCGCGCAGCGCCGCCGAGGCGCTTGAGCGCGGCGTCGGCCGCGCGTTCGCCGGATTCCCAGGCGCCGCCGACCGTGCCCCATAGGGTCTCGTGCGCCGCCTCGCCGGCAAAGAAGATGCGATCGCGGAACGGCTCGGCGAATGCGGTCCGCAATGCTTGACCGCCGGGCGGCGCCGCCGAGGAGGCGCCGAGCACCCATGGCTCCTTGGCCCACTGGGTTGCGTGCGTGCGCTTGACCGCCTTCCTCACGTCGTTGCCGAACAGGCCGGCGAGCCAATCGGTGGCGAAGGCAACCATCGCGGCCTCGCCTTGCGCGGCGAGATTTCTGCCGAACCGGCCGCCGACTTCCACCGTGCACAGCGATGTTCCGGACACATTGGCGAGCAGGCCGGCGGTGCGCCCGCCCGCGGCAGCCTTCTCGAACACGAGTTCGTCCTTGTCGAGCCCGAGGGGGTTGCCGTCGAGTTCCAGCGCCACCCGGTCGGCGCTGCCGAGCGAGAGTTTCGCCGCCGCCTCGAGCTGGCGCTTCGGCAGGGGGGGCTCGAACTTGATCTTCTCGGCCGCCAGCACGTTGGTGGACGCCGTCACGATCACGACGCGGCCGCGCAGCCAGCCCCGGTTGGTTTCGACGTCGACCGCAACGCGGCCCCAGGAACTGATCCGTCTGGCCGCCGTCGAGAGCCGCACCGGCAGGCCCTCCGCGAGCTTCGCCAGCAGCGCGCCGAAACCCTGGCGGCAGAACGCATCGGCGGCGCGCTCGGCGGCGCGCGTGAAATCCTGCGCGGAGATCTCGTCGAGGTCCTTGCCGCAGCCGAACGGCCCGAGCACGAAGTCGACCGACGGCCGCCAATCGCGGAGATCCCTCGGCAGCGCCTGCGCGCACGAGACGTCGCGCTCTTCGTCACCCTTGTCGCGGATCGCGGCGGTCGCGCGCACGAGCGCGGCCAGGAAATCCTCGATCTCGCCCTCGCGGGCGTTGCGCTGGCCGATGCGAAGTTTTGGCCCGGGCGGGGCGGGGTAGACATCCAGGCCGGTTGCGCGCGCGAGCTTCGCGACCGGATTGACGTCGGGCTGACGGATCCAGTGCGCGCCGCGGTCATAGGGCACGCCGAAGGTGCGCGTGTCGGTGATGCAGCGTCCGCCGATGCGATCGGCCGCCTCGACCAGCGCAACGCGTCGTCCGGCCGCGACCAGCCGCCGAGCGGCCGCGATGCCGGCGGCTCCGGCGCCGACGATCACTGCGTCGATATCGCCGGAGGCCGGCACCTGCGCGAGCGCGGGGCCGGCGACGGCGGTCGCGGTTGCGGCCAGGAACGTGCGGCGGCTCAGTCGTGTCATCGTTAATGCGGATTGAATGGGCGCTACGACCATGCCGAGGCTCGGTCCTGCAATCAACCGATCCGCGCCGGAACGCGGTCGAAATGCCGGTCTAAATCGTTCATCGGCGACGAATTCGGCGGAAAATAGTCAAATCCTGCCAATGGCATGCCCCTTGCGTTGGACCGCCCATGAACCAAAACGCAACAGGTTTCGACTAAAATTCAAAGCCAACAACGCGACGCTCGGAGAGTTAACCGCGCGCAGGGATGAACGTCATGGGTTGGGTCTTGGACCGCATCGGGCACATGCTTGCCCGTTACCTGGAGAAGGAGGCGTCGGGTAACGAGCCTTTCACGCCGAGCGCTCCGAATGCGCTGCGCGCCTCGCTCAAGCCCGGCGACGTCCTGCTGATCGAAGGCAACAACCACATCTCCGGCGTCATCAAGTATCTCACGCAGTCCACCTGGTCGCACGCCGCACTCTACGTCGGTCCGCTCGACGGACGCACGACCGAGGACGGCGAGCCGCACGTGTTGATCGAGGCGGAGATCGGCCAAGGCGTCGCGACCGCGCCGCTGTCGAAATACGTCCAATTCCACACCAGGGTCTGCCGCCCCGTCGGCCTCGGCGAACTGGACTGCGCGCGGGTGTGCGCCTACGCGACCGAGCGGGTGGGGCTGGCCTACGACCTCAAGAACATCACCGACCTGTTGCGCTATCTGCTGCCGCTGCCGATCCCGCAGCGTTGGCGCCGCCGAATGATCGCGCTCGGCTCGGGCGACCCGACCAAGATCATCTGCTCGGCGCTCATCGCGCAGGCGTTCCAATCCGTCCGCTACCCGATCCTCGCCAAGGCAACCACGATACAGAGCCGCGCCGCGCGGCGGGAGATCCTCGAAATCCGCCACCATTCGCTGTACGCGCCGCGCGATTTTGACATTTCGCCCTACTTCGCGGTGGTCAAGCCAACCATCGAAACCGGCTTCGACTACAGGAGGCTGCACTGGGCCGACCTGCCGCTGCCGCCCGAGCCGAGATTCCTCCGAGCAGGAGGCTTTCGCCGCACCGGCGACGGCGCTCGCCCCCTTCGCGCCTGGCGTCACGCCGGAGCGCACGCGCCCATTCGCGCCAGCAGCGTAACCGCCGACCTTCCCTACGTCGCAATCCCCATTACCTACGGCGTCATGATCCTTGACGCGGCCTTCAAGGCGCTGTCGCAAATGGCCTCGCGGCCGTTTCGCGCGGTGCTGTGGAAATCGATCGGCGTCGCGCTCATTCTGCTGATCATTATCGGCGTCGCCCTGCAGCGGGTGCTGGCGTGGATGCTGGGCGCCGGCGGCGTTTGGATCGAGAGCACGACCGGCCCGAGCTGGCATGTCACCGTCGACCTCGTGCAGTGGATACTCGCGATCGTCGCGGGGCTTGGCGTCATCGTCGGGATCGTGTTCCTGATGCCGGCGGTCGCCGCATTGGTCGCGAGCTTCTTCGCCGACGAGATCGCCGAGCTGGTCGAACGCGAATACTATCCCGGCGATCCGCCCGGCAGGCCGCTGCCGATCGGCCGTGCGACGCTGGAGGGCGTCAAGACGGCTCTTCTGTCCCTGCTCGTCTATCTCTGCGCCGTGCCGTTCCTGTTGTTCGCAGGGCTCGGGTTCGTCATCTTCTTCATTGCGACCGCCTTCCTGCTGGGGCGCGAATATTTCCATCTTGCCGCCATGCGCTTCCATCCGGTCGCGGAAGCCAAGCTGCTGCGCAAGCGCCATCAGTCGACGGTGTTCACTGCCGGGATGCTGATTGCGGCGTTCGTATCGATCCCCATCGTAAACCTGGCAACCCCACTGTTCGCGACCGCGCTGATGGTTCATATCCACAAGAGGCTAACCGAATCGCGGCAACAGCCGAACTCAGCCGTCGCGATAAGGCCGGGGAAGGGATGAAGGCATCGCGGAGATTTGCTCTGCCAGTGGCCGTCGCGATGCTTGCAGCGGCGGGGACGGCGCCGGCCAGGGCGCAAGATGCGGGACCGGACGGCACGCGCGGGCGCAGTCCCGCTGCGGCGCAGAAGGCCGCGCCAAAAGCAGTGCCGAAATTTCGTCCGGGCGCGGCGCAGAAGACGGCGCCAGCGGCCGGCCAAGGCGCCGCGGCCGGCGGCCTCAAACTGGAGGCGCCGGCGAAGGAGCTGTTCGGCGCCAGGAAGGCGCCTGCCGACCTCAAAGCGCGAGCGATCGGTTTCTACGCGCGCGGTTGCCTGGCGGGAGGCACCGCTTTGCCGATCAACGGTGCGACCTGGCAGGTGATGCGGCTTTCGCGCAACCGCAACTGGGGCCACCCGAACCTGATCGCATTTCTCGAGCGCCTCTCCGCCCAGGTGCCGAAGGTCGCCGGCTGGCCGGGCCTGCTGGTCGGCGATCTCGCGCAGCCGCGCGGCGGCCCGATGCTGACCGGACATGCAAGCCATCAGGTCGGTCTCGATGCCGACATCTGGCTTACGCCGATGCCGAAGCGAACACTGACCACGGAGGAGCGCGAGGCGATCTCGGCCACGATGATCGTCGCTGCCGACCGGCGTGACGTCGACCCGAAAGTCTGGACGCCGGGGCATGTCGCCGCCATCAAGGCGGCGGCCAACGACAAGGAGGTCGAGCGCGTTCTGGTCAACGCGGCGATCAAGAAGGCGCTGTGCCGCGATGCCGGACGCGACCGCGGATGGCTGCAGAAGGTGCGGCCCTATTGGGGCCACGACTATCACATGCACGTGCGCATCCGTTGTCCGGCCGACAGCCCAGGCTGCCAGGCGCAGGATCCGGTGGCGCCAGGCGAGGGCTGCGGATCCGAGCTCGATTGGTGGTTCCGGGACGCGATCCTGCGTCCGAAGCCGCCGACAGCGCCGCCCAAGCCCAAGCCGCCGATGACGCTGGCGCAACTGCCGGCCGAATGCCGTCAGGTGCTGCTGGCGCCGTGAGCCGCCGCTCGGCCGGTGGCTAACGCGGCGTGATGATGGCGGCCTGGATCAGCCCGACCCCGATGGCGAGGAGGACCGCGCAGATGACCACCGCGGCGGTATAGCCGATCGCCCGCTCCCGCGGCACTTTCATCAGCGCCGGCGCGCCAGTCCAGAACAGGTAGAGGGCGTACAGACCGAGAATGCCGAGAAAGGTCAACGACGGAATCATCGCGAAAATGCCGGCAAGCCAGCCCGGCGTATAGGAGTAGACGGTGAGCTTCAGTGCACTCTCGAAATTCTTGACGCCGCCGAACGTGGGCGCCAGCCCGTCGGCGATCAGCGCGACGACGTACGAGATGACGAACGCCAGAACGTAGGCGAGGATCGCGCTGAGGATCCCGGCGCCGATGCCGACCCGGAAGGTCCCGACCGTCGGCACCGTGAAGCCCACGAGGGACCCGCCGATGAACCCGGCGATCGCCGGGATGGCCGCGAGGATCGCGACATAGTTGGTGAACAGATACTTGGCATCGCCAAACTCGCCTTCGATCACCGGCCATTCGGCCTTCGGCGTCAGCAGGATCGCTTTCACGCGCTCGACGAGATTCATGGTTCCCCCCCTTCGGCCGCCCATCCGGCCGGTCCCCTGGCGACAATCTAGTACCTCGTCACAGAGGTTTTGACTGGTTGATTTTCGGTCATTTTAGGATGGGCAGTTCTTCCGGAGCGACGAGCAGTTTGATGCTTCGGGGGACGCCTGGCTGGCGTCGGATCAGACCGGCTCGCTCGAGGGTGAGAACCATCTGGTGAACGGAGGGCGGACTGACGCGGAAATGGCGCTGCATGTCGGCCTCGGCCGGGGGGCGTCGGAACATGCGTGAATAGGCGTAGATGAAGGCCAGATACTGGCCTTGCTTTTCGGTGAAGTCTTGGGCGCTGGAGTGGCGAGCGGCGCCTGATTTTTGATTCATTTTTCGATTCGTCCGGGCCTCCAACAGGGAGGCCGAGATGAATGTACGTTATCGCGTCGAGCTGAGCCAAGCCGAACGCTGTGAGCTCACCACGCTGTTGAGCGGGGGCAAGCGAGCGGCCCGCAAGCTCAAGCGAGCCCAGATATTGCTGGCGGCCGACGCGGGCAGCAGCGATGAGGAGATTGCTCGTGCGGTGGGGGTGGGCGGCTCCACCGTGTACCGGACCAAGCGGCGCTTCGTGGAAGGCAATCTGGAACGGGCGCTGAGCGAGGAGCAGCGCCCCGGGGCGGAGCGCAAGCTCACCGGCAAGGAAGAAGCTCTGCTGGTGGCGACGGCCTGCGCGAACCCTCCCGAAGGCCGCGCCCGCTGGACGCTGGAGCTTTTGGCCGACCAGATGGTCAAGCTCACGGAGCACGAGAGTTTGTCGGGCGAGACGGTGCGCCGGCGGCTGGCTGAGAACGGTCTCAAGCCGTGGCGCAGGGACATGTGGTGCATTCCCCGGGTCGACGGCGAGTACGTCGCCCGCATGGAAGACGTGCTCGACCTCTATGCCGAGGCGCCCGATCCCACGCGACCGGTGGTTTGCTTCGACGAGAGCCCGGTCCAGCTCATCGGCGAGGTGCGCCAGCCCATCCCGGCCGCGCCGGGCCAGCTCGAACGGTACGACTACGAGTACCGCCGCAACGGCACCGTCAATCTCTTCGTCTGCCTCGACGTCAACCGGCCTTGGCGAAACGTCAAGGTCACCGACCGCCGCGCGGCCGAAGACTACGCCCAATGCATGCGCGACCTCGTCGATGTGCACTATCCCGAGGCCGAATGCATCCGCGTCGTCCAAGACAACCTGTCGACCCACTCGGCCGGCTCGCTCTACGAGGCCTTTCCGCCCGCCGAAGCAAGGCGCATCTTGCGTCGACTGGAGTTCCACTACACCCCCAAGCACGCCAGCTGGCTCAACATGGTCGAGATCGAGATCGGCGTCCTGCGCGGCCAGTGCCTGGACCGCAGGATCGACGACCCAAAGCGCCTGGTCCGTGAAATCGCCGCCTGGGAGCAACAGCGAAATGCCGCTGGCGCCCGTATCAATTGGATGTTCACAACCGACAAGGCACGCACCAAAATGGGCCGCGCCTATCCCGACACGTCCAAAGAGTCATAATCACTGTGACGAGGTACTAGCCGGACGCGCGAATTCGTTCCATTGCTGGCTGCGAGGGGGCCCGCCAAAGTCGCTTCAGCGGCGGCGGGCATCCTCCCGCACCATCGTGGCGCCCTTCTCGGCGATCATCATGGTCGGCGAGTTGGTGTTGCCGGAGGTGATCGTCGGCATCACGGAAGCGTCGATCACCCGCAGGCCGCTCGACCCCGACGACCCGCAGCCGCTCGTCGACCACCGCGGCGGGATCGCTCGGCAGGCCCATCTTCGCCGTGCCGACCGGATGGAAGATGGTGGTGCCGATGTCGCCCGCGGCGCGCTGCAGCGCCTGCTCGTCGTCGTCCGGCACCGCCGGCCCCGGCAAGTATTCGGCCGGCCGATACGGCCGCAGCGCGGGCTGCGCGACGATCCGCCGCGCCACCCTGATCGAGTTGGCCGCCACCCGGCGGTCCGCATCGGTCGAGAGGTAGTTCGGCCGGATCACCGGCGGCGCGGCGGCGTCGCCGGAGCGCAACCGCACCGATCCGCGGCTCTCCGGCTGCAGATTGCAGACGCTCACGGTCAGGGCCGGAAAGGTGTGCAGCGGCTCGCCGAACCGATCGAGCGACAGCGGCTGGATGTGGAACTGGATGTTGGCCCGCTCGCGCGACGGGTCGGAGCGCGTGAACAGGCCGAGCTGCGAGGGGGCCATGGTCAGCGGTCCCCGCCGCCGCAGCGCGTAGTCGAGGCCCATGCCGGCGCGGCCGAAGAGCGAGTGATAGGCCTCGTTCAGCGTCTTGATGCCGGAAACCTTGTAGATCATCCGCAGCTGCAGGTGATCCTGCAGGTTGCCGCCCACGCCCGGCTTGTCGAGCACGACGGGGACGCCGCGGCTCGCCAGGTCGGGCGCCGGACCGATGCCGGACAGCTGCAGGATCTGCGGCGATCCGATCGCGCCGGCGGCAAGGATGACGTCGCCGCCGCACCGCGCGATCCGGGCTTCTCCTCCCTGTCGCCACCTGACGCCGATCGCGCGTTTGCCCTCGAACAGCAGGCTCTCGACCAGGCAGCCCGTCTCCAGCCGGAGGTTCGGACGATCGAGCACCGGTTTGAGAAATCCGCGCGCCGCCGACCAGCGGCGGCCGCGCCGCTGGTTGACGTGGAAATAGCAGGAGCCCTCGTTGTCGCCACAGTTGAAGTCGTCGATCGGCGTGATCCCGGCCTCGGCCGCGGCATCGCGAAACCGGTCGAGCACGTCCCAGCGCACGCGCGGCGCCTCCACCCGCCACTCGCCTCCGATCGCATGGCTGTCGCTCGGCCCTAGGAAATGATGCTCGTGCTTCTTGAAGTACGGCAGGACGTCCTCCCAGCCCCAGCCCGAGAGGCCGAGCTGGCGCCAATGGTCGTAGTCGGCGGCCTGGCCGCGCATGTAGATCATGGCGTTGATGGCGGACGAGCCGCCGACCACCTTGCCGCGCGGATAGGCCAGGCTGCGGCCGTTCAATCCCGCTTCCGGCTCGGTCTTGAAGCACCAGTCGGAGCGCGGATTGCCGATCGCGAACAGGTAGCCTACGGGCACGTGGAACCAGATCCAGTTGTCGCGCCCGCCGGCCTCCAGCAGCAGCACGCGTGTGCGCGGATCGGCCGACAGCCGGTTGGCGAGCACGCAGCCGGCCGAGCCCGCGCCCACGATGATGTGGTCGTACTCGCCTTCGACTTGCATTGCGGCGTTCGCCTTTCCCCGCACAACTTGCCAGGCTCCGCGCGACCGGGCACCCCGCAGGCGCCGCCCGCAGCGAAATCTCGAACGTGCCGAATACCCGTCCCTGACGATGCTCGGGGACGTTGGGCGGCTCCCAGTTCCCGATCAACGACGTGCGCCGCGCCCGCGCCGATATGTCTGCGACGGGATTTCCCCGAACCGTCCGCAATACTCCGCTGCAAAGCGCCCCATGTGATAGAAACCCCACTTCATCGCGATCTGAGTAACGGTCTGTTTCGAACTCGGCCCCCAGCAGTGCCTCCCGCACGCGCGCAAAACGGGCGTTGCGTAGGTAGCGCACGGGCGAGACGCCGCGGTGATGCTTGAAGTGTTCCAGCAGCGTTCGCCCCGGAACGCCTGCCGCCTGGGCGATGTCCGCCAGCGTGATCGGAAGGTGCAAGTGCGCGTCGATGAAGTCGATCGCGCGCGTCACATCGCCTGAGGCCGCTTGATTCTCGAGCCGGTTCAGGGCGGCGGTGTAGTTGCTCGGCTGGCCGAGCAGGAGACTGGTGACGATGAGCTGCTCGTACATGTTGAGCATCACGACGCTCGTCGGCTCCGCCCAGGCGGCGTCCAGCTCGCACATGGCGAGGTACATGTGGCGAGAGAGCCGGCGCCCCCATGTCCCCGCGAGATCGAACTCGGGCAGGAATTCCAGCGGCCGATCCGGCACGTCGCCAAGCAAAGCCGCGAGCTGGGCCATCGCGGTCGCCTTCGAGACCGACAAAGTCACGCGGGCGCTGCCGGCCTCCGAACGCATGACGTGTCCGTCGGGCGAAGAGACGGCCGAGCGGGTGGGACTGCTGACGATGCGGCCCGCCTTGTTGATGACTTCGAAGTTGCCGCGAAGAGGAAAGTGGATCCAGAAATCCTCCCGCCGTCGGTCGGGCGGGAGCCGGACCGAGACCGCCGGGCCGTAGTGGATGCAGCCGATGTAGCTGCCGGGCAGATACGCCGCGTGCGCGACAAAATCGAGCAGGCCGGCATCGCGCGGATTGACGTCCAGAAAAAATTCCTTGCTGTGCATGAAGGCGTGCGTCTCATCCAGGTTCTTGCTGGCAAAAACCAGATGAGGCTGCAGGCGCGCAGCGCCGTCATGCATCCGTCGCGTCCTTTCGGGCGGGTCGAGCCCCACCAGACTTGTTTTCCGATCGCAACCCTAGCAGGGGTTTCGCCGGCCGTCCCGCCCTTTCCCGCGGTTTCCGGATACGGGCCGCGAGAACCGGATATACGCCGCCGGCCCTGCCCTGTATCGTCAATCGCGGCGCAGGGTGAAGCGCCGCGGTGCTGCCGCGTCCGCGACCTAGCGAGAACGCATCGTGACGGTAACCATCGCCGCGACGAGCGAGGTCGCGCGGACGGCAGCGCCCCGTTGGATCGGTAACCCGCATCACCTGGAAGAGGAAACAACCATGAGGAAGATCCTGCTTTCTATGACGGCTCTCACGACGGTGTGCCTCCCAATGCTGCTCGCTGCGCCCGCGCAGGCGCAAGCCACGCGCACCTGGGTCACAGGCTCAGGCGGCTCCGACGCCAACCCGTGCAGCCGCACCGCGCCGTGCCAGACTTTCGCGGGCGCCATTGTCAAGACCTTCATCAACGGCATCATCAACTGCATCGATTCCGGCGCCTACGGCGCCGTGACCATCACCAAGTCGATCACCATCGATTGCCACGAGCAAACCGCCGGCGTGCTCGCCAGCGGTACCACCGGCGTGGTCATCAACATCGCCGCCGGCAATGCCAACGATCCGCTGCGCACCGTGCGCCTGCGCAACCTCAACATCGACGGCACCGGCGCCGGCGGGCACCGTCGGCACCCGCACCGGCATCAACGGCATCCGCATCGACAACGCGGCCATCGTCTATCTCGACGACATGCAGATCAGCGACTTCACCCAGAACGGCCTTCGCGACCAGCGCACCACCGGCGGCCGGCTGCATGTGCGCAACTCGACCTTCCGCAACAACGTCAACGCCGGCATCCTGGTTTTGCCCTCCAGCGGTTCGACTCGGATCGACGCGGATCTCGAAGGGGTGACAGCGGCCGGCAACGGAACCGGCATCTCCGCCGCCAATGGCGTGCGGATGCAGATCAAGCGGTCGGTGGCTGCGAACAACACCGCCACCGGCCTCGATGCGGAGGGCGCCGGCACCGAGATGAACGTCGACGACAGCACCGCCAGCAACAATGGCACCGGCCTGCTCACCGTCGGCGGCGGCGTGCTGCGGATATCGAACAGCGACATCTCGCACAACGCCACGCGCTCGACCGGAGCCTGGGTCTCGTTCGGCAACAACCGGGCGCTCGGCAATACCAACGCCGGCTCGGCGCCGACAGCGGCCGGCGGCGCGACCACCGACCTCGGTCAACTGTAAAACTTCGATCTATCTGACCCGACCCTACTCCCGTTCGGCGCGACGAGCGCCGAACGGGAGTTTTCGGTCGATCATCGCGGGCGCTTGGCTTTCCGCAGATCAGCGTCGGCCGGCAAGCGGATGCTTGACGCTGGCAGCATGCGGAACGGTCGCAGAGCTTTCGCGCCGGCGGTCGCGTCTTGCACTCATGTCACATCCTCAACCGCGAGGCTGACGTCGGCGAACCCCGCCTCGGCTTTACTGTGCCCGGCCCTGCCGCTAGCATAGGCCGGGAGAGACGCGGAGCGCCGGGCGCGCATCCGCGAGGTTCGGAACGGCGGTTCCGACGGCCCTCTATCCAATCCGTTGCCGCTCGTCGCACCGGCGCTGTTGCAGCGCCGGCGCCCGGAGGATCGCCATGCTCGCCCGACTGCTGTCCATGGTGGCTTTGGGGCTCGCGCTGCTCGGCGCGTCTGCGCCCGCGACCGCACAGGACAGGATCATCGTCTTCGCCGCCGCCTCGCTCAAGAACGCGATCGACGATATCAATGCCGCGTTCGAGGCGCGCAGCGGCGTTGCGGTGGTCGCGAGCTATGCGGCGAGTCCCGCCCTGATCAGGCAGATCGAGCAGGGCGCGCCGGCCGATGTGTTCGCCTCCGCCGACCTCGACTGGATGGACTATGGCGCCCAGAAGGGGGTGATCAAGGACGCGACCCGCGTGAGCCTGCTCGGCAACCGGCTCGTGCTGATCGCGCCGAAGGAGGCCAGGATCGGCGAGGTCGCAATCGGCGCGGGGTTCGATCTCGCTAAGCTCGCAGGCGACGGCCGCATCGCCATTGGCGACGTGCGCGCCGTGCCGGCCGGCAAATACGCCAAGGCGGCGCTGCAAAAGCTCGGTGCGTGGCAGCGGGCGGAGCCGAAACTGGCAATGACCGAGAATGTGCGCGCGGCGCTCGCGCTGGTCGGCCGCGGCGAGGCGGCGCTCGGCATCGTGTACGAGACCGATGCCAAGGTCGATACGCAGGTCAAGATCGTCGGCACGTTCCCGGAAGATTCGCATCCGCCGATCGTCTATCCGGTCGCGCTCACGATGACGGCCAAACCGGCGGCGATGCAGTACCTCGCCTTCTTGCGCTCGCAGACGGCGAAGGCCGTGTTCGAAAAATACGGCTTCACCTTCCTGATCCGGCCGACGTCGTGACCCCGCAACGTCGGCGGACCGCGGGCGCGGTGAAGGTCTGAGGCAAGTCGCCGCGTGCTCGACCTAACGCCAGAGGAATGGGTCGCGGTCCGCCTGTCGGTGCGCATCGCGCTGTGGGCGACGGTCGTGGCATTGCCGCTCGGCCTCGCGGTCGCCTGGCTGCTGGCGCGCAAGTCGTTCTGGGGTAAGGCGCTGCTCGACGGCCTCGTGCATCTGCCGCTGGTGCTGCCGCCGGTCGTGACCGGCTACCTGCTGTTGATCTCGTTCGGCCGCCGTGGGCCGATCGGGGCGTTCCTGGCCGACAATTTCGGCATCGTGTTCTCGTTCCGCTGGACCGGCGCGGCGCTTGCCTGCGGGGTGATGGGTTTTCCGCTGCTAGTGCGCGCCATCCGGCTGTCGATCGAGGCGGTCGACCGGCGGCTCGAAGACGCGGCGGCAACGCTCGGCGCCGACCGGTGGTGGACGTTCCTGACCATCACCCTGCCGATCGCCCTGCCCGGCGTCATCGCCGGCATGGTTCTGTGCTTCGCCAAGGCGCTCGGCGAGTTCGGTGCCACCATCACCTTCGTCTCCAACATCCCGGGCGAGACGCAGACCATCTCGGCCGCCATCTACACCTTCACCCAGGTGCCGGGGGGCGACGCCGCGGCGATGCGGCTGGTCGTGGTCGCCGTCGTGATCGCCCTCGTTGCGCTGGTGATCTCCGAATGGCTGGCGCGGCGCGCCGGCGCCCGCGCCTACGGACTTGAGTGATGCTGTCGGTCGACGTGGACAAGCGCCTCGGCGATTTCACCGTGGCCGCGCGTTTCGAAACAACGAGCGGGGCAACCGCACTGTTCGGGCCATCCGGGGCCGGCAAGACCACGATCGTCAACACGATCGCCGGCCTCGTCACGCCGGATCGCGGCCGCATCGCGCTCGGCGACCATGTCTTGTTCGATTCCGCAGCCCGCGTGAACATCGCACCGCATCGCCGCGGCGTCGGCTATGTGTTTCAGGAGGGCCGCCTGTTCCCCCACCTGACCGTGCGTCAGAACCTTCACTACGGCCGCTGGATGCGCGGGCTTGCACGCGATCCCGCCGAAGAAGCCCGCGTAACCGCTCTGCTCGACCTCGCGCCGTTCCTGACGCGCCGTCCCGGCCGCCTGTCAGGCGGCGAACGCCAACGCGTCGCGATCGGCCGCGCACTGCTGATGCGCCCGCGCCTGCTGCTGCTCGACGAGCCGCTCGCCTCGCTCGACGCCGCGCGCAAGGCCGAGATTCTCCCCTACCTGGAGCGCCTGCGCGACGCGGCGGACATGCCGATGATCTATGTCAGTCATCACACCGACGAGATTCGGCGCATCGCGACCTCAGTGGTGCGGATCGAGGCGGGAAACGTGACGGCGGTCGGTGGCTTGGACCTGCTGGGTGCTGCGTGAATGGAGCGGGCATTGCGAGCAAAAGGTGACGCAATCCGGAATGACCGTGCCGCCTGTGGATTGCTTCGTCGCTTTCGCTCCTGGCAACGACGGACGGGCCGCATTTTGCCTGGCACGCGCCGGATTTGCTAAGCCTGCGGTCCGCCAGCACAGATGGGCATCCCCACAATGGCCATGGATACGCAGCCGCGAAAACCGAGCGTCGCGAGGACAGTCCTCTACAACGTTCTGATCTTTTTTGTTGTATTCAACGTGCTGTACTGGGCGATCCCGACCGTCAGCACGCTCTCGCGTTTGTATGGGCACGCGCGGCTCCTGATTGCCGACATGCCGCGCGGCTTGTCGGCGCCGGAGGCGGCGCGCTGGGTTGCCGAACACTGGGCGGCAACCGGCCTGCCGCCGGCCGACTATCACAGCCACATCGGTTGGCGCCGCGTCGCCTGGGCAAGGGACGGCCATCACATCGAGGGGCCGTACCTGCAGCGCCGTACCATCAATCCTGGGACGCCGGCACGCGCCAAGGTCTATTTCTTCGGCGGGTCGACGATCTGGGGCACCGGTGTCCCGGACGCCGCGACCGTCCCGTCGCGGTTCGCCGCCAGGGCCGGCTTTCATTCCGAAAACTTCGGCGAGCCCGGATATACCGCGCACCAGAGCCTGTCGTTGCTGATCCAGGTGCTGCAAGCGGGCCATCGGCCCGATCTGGTGGTCTTCTATGACGGCGTGAATGAGGTCTGGGTCAAATGCCGCAGCGAGCTCAACGCCGGCTCGCATGAGCGCGAACAGCAATTCCGCACCATCCTGCGCCGGAGCTTTCTCGCCGATTCGTTTTCGCACTATTTCGCGCCGCTCTTCGCGGTCGCCGGCAACCTGAACCGCGAGCTTGACCGCACGACCCGCGGCGAGGACTACGATTGTCATCGCAATCCGCAGAAGGCGCAGGCGATCGCCGATAATATGATCAAGGATTGGGAATTCGCCCGCAAACTGGTCGAGTGGCACGGCGGAAAATTCATCGGGCTGCTGCAGCCGGTAGTGCACTTCAGCCGCAGTCCGATCGATCATCTCGAGAACCCGGCCTTGATCGAGCGGCTGCGCCCCGGTTACGAGACCGTCTATCCCATGCTGCGCGAAAGGGTGGCGCGCCTAGGCGGCAACTTTCACGACCTCGTCTCGGTCGTCGACGGCAGCGAGGCGGTGTACACGGATTTCTGCCACCTTACCCCGGCAGGTAACGCCCGCGTGGCCGAGCGCATCGCCGAGATCATCGCGCCGCTCGGGCTTGCGCGCTGAGCAGATGTAGCGGCCATGTTCCCGCCCGAACGCATCGTCTGCCTGACCGAAGAGACGGTCGAGACGCTCTACCTGCTGGGCGAGCAGCGCCGCATCGTCGGCGTGTCGGGCTACGCCGTACGTCCACCGCAGGTGCGGCGCGAGAAGCCGCGGGTGTCGGCGTTCATCTCCGCCGACATTCGCCAAGATTCTCGCGCTCGAGCCGGACCTCGTGCTGACGTTCTCGGACCTGCAGGCGGACATCGTCGCCGAGCTGATCCGCCACGGGGTCGCGGTGCACGCCTTCAACCAGCGCGACATCGCCGGTATCTTCGGCCATGATCCGCACGCTCGGCGCGCTCGACCGGTGCAGGCGACAAGGCGGACGCGCTCGCTGCTTCGCTTGAAGCGCGCATCGCGGAGACGCGCCAACGAAGCCTCGCACGACCACGCCGGCCGCGGGTCTATTTCGAGGAGTGGGACGACCCGATGATCTCCGGCATCGGCTGGGTCTCGGAGCTGATCGCGATCGCCGGCGGGCGCGATGCCTTCCCCGAAGCTTGCCTCGCGCAAGAGCGCCAAGGACCGCATCGTCTCCGCCGCCGACGTGATCGCGCGCGACCCCGAGATCATCATCGGCTCCTGGTGCGGCAAGAAGTTCGTGCCGGCGAAGGTCGCGGGCCGGCCCGGCTTCGCGACAATCGCGGCGGTACGGACCGGCTGGCTGCGCGAGATCAAGTCGACCGTGATCCTGCAGCCGGGGCCGGCGGCGCTCACCGACGGCCTCGATCAGCTGGCGCGCCTCATCGACGAATGGGCGCAGGAGCGCCCGCGGGCGGCCTCATAGAGGCCTGCGCCCGGCGGTCGCAGGTCTACCCGTCACCCCATCCGAGCCGCTTGAGCACGCCGCGCACCGCAGCGCGGACCCGCCCGCTCCAGGACGCCGGCTCGGCCGGGGCCTCCGCCAGGTCGAGGCCGACCGTGGTCACGCGCCCGTCGACGACCCCGTCTGGGCGATCAGCGCGATCGCTGCCGAGCGGCAGCCGGTCGCCGATGCTGCGACGGCAGCCCGTGGAAGCGCTCAGCGAAACAGCGCGGCCAGGGTCTTGGAAAGATCGTCGATCCGAAATGGCAAGCCCGTAGATTTCGCCGAGCGCGCCGAGCGTGGCGTCGCCGGAGACGAAGAAATCTCCGAGCAGCCGCGTGATCGGGAACCGCCGGCCGCGGCATGTCGACGAAGAAGCGGTCGAGCGCCTGCGCCTTCTCGGGCGGCGCCAGGAAATAGACGTAGTCGTCCTCGTGCACTTCGTCGGCCTCCTTCGGCGACAGCACGCGCTGCGTCGCGCACGACCAGCGTCAGCTTCGCCCAGGACGGCACGATGCGCGCGGCGCAGATAGAGGCTGTCGCGCGGCGACCGCGTAGCCGACCAGCTCCTGCGTCGAGCTGGCCGGGCAGGTCGAGCTCGACCCGGCGCGGCGCGGCGTCGACGCGCGGCAGGGCGACGTGCAAGCGGTGCGGCGGCGACCGCGATCGTCCAGCCCTGCACCAGCAGCGAGATCAGCACCACCACGAACGCGACGTCGAAATAGATGCTGGCCTTCGGCATGCCCGACCAGCAGCGGGATCGAGGCCAGGAAAATGCCGACCGCGCCGCGCAAGCCGACCCAGGAGATGAACAGCCTTCTCGCGCTAGCGAGAAGCGGAACGGCGCAAGGCACAGGAACACCGCGGCCGGGCGCGCGATCAGCATCAGCGTCAGCGGCGACGAGCAAGCGCCGGCAGCAGTGTCGACGGCAGCCGTTCCGGCCACACCAGCAGGCCGAGAATGACGAACATGGCGATCTGCGCCAGCCAGGTCACGGCATCGAGGAAGACGACGACCGTGTTGTGCGCGCGGGTCGGGCCGGTTGCCGACGACGAGGCCGGCCACGATAGGCGGCGAGGTAGCCGGAGCCGTGCACCGACTTCGGCGAGCGCCGAACACCACCAGCGCGCCGGTCGGCGACGAACGGCGCATGCAGCCCTTGCGGCAGCGCCAGCCGGTTGAGCACGAACACGATCCCGGCGCCGCCGCCGATGCCGCCGAACAGGCCCGAGCACGCGTCTTGCGCGGCGAGGCTCGGTGACGATCGCCTGCCAGCCGGTGTCGCCCAGCACCAGGATCTCGACCAGCACGATGGTCGAGGAAGATCGCGAGCGGATCGTTGGTGCCGGACTCGACCTCCAGCGTCGCGCCGACGCGCGGGCGCAACCGCAGGCCGCGGGTATGCAGCAGGAAGAACACCGCCGCCGCGTCGGTCGACGCGACGACGGCGCCGACCAGCAGCGCTTCGAGCCAGCTCGAGGTCGAGCGCGAACTTGGCGACCGGCGCCGACGAGCGCGGCCGTGATCAGCACGCCGACGGTCGCCAGCAGCCCGGCCGGCCCGAGGACGCTGCGGAAGGTCTGGAACCGCGTGCGCAGGCCGCCGTCGAACAGGATCAGCGCGAGCGCGACCGCGCCGACCGTGTAGGCGGCCTGGACGTCGTCGAACTTGATGCCGCCGGGCCCGGCTTCGCCGGCCAGCATGCCGATCAGCAGGAAGATGAGCAGCAGCGGCGCGCCGAACCGCATGGCCACCAGGCTCGACAGGATGCCGGCGAACACCAGCAGCGCGCCGAGCAGAATCGTCAGGTTGACGGCGTCGATCGAGGCCATGGTCGTCCGATGTCATCCCGGCCGAGCGCGAAGCGCGAGAGACCGATCATGTATCCCTGCGCGTGCGCTCAATCGCAAGCGCGAGGACACATGGATCCCGGATCGCGCCTTAGGTGCGTCCGGGATGACCGACGAAGCGATAGGCCGTGCGTCAGAACGCGACCTTGTCGCCGCCCTTGAGCGAGAGGATCTCGCGCGCCTCGTCCGGATTGGCGATCTCGAGGCCGAGGCCCTCGATGATCTTGCGCGCGTTCGTGACCTGCTGGGCGTTCGACTCGGCGAGCTTGCCGGGCCCGATCCACAGCGAGTCCTCGAGGCCGACGCGCACGTTGCCGCCCATGGCGGCCGCCATCGCGGCGATCGGCATCTGATTGCGGCCGGCGCCGAGCACCGACCAGCGGTACTTGTCGCCGAACAGCCGGTCGGCGGTGCGCCGCATCATGCATCACGTCCTCGGGGTGGGTGCCGATGCCGCCCAGAATGCCGAACACCGACTGCACGAACAGCGGCGGCTTGACCAGGCCGCGGTCGAGGAAGTGCGCCAGGTTGTAGAGATGCGCGATGTCGTAGCACTCGAACTCGAAGCGGGTGTTGCCGCCCGCGCAGGTGTTGAGGATGTACTCGATGTCCTGGAACGTGTTGCGGAACACGAGGTCGCGCGTGCTTTCGAGATAAGCGCGCTCCCAGTCGTGCTTGAACTCCTTGTAGCGGTTGAGCATCGGGTAGAGCGCGAAATTGATCGAGCCCATATTGAGGCTCGCCACTTCCGGCTTGAGCTCGGCGGCCGGGCGCACGCGCTCCTCGACCGTCATCGCGGCGAACCGCCGGAGGTGAGATTGATCACGCAGTTCGACTGCTGCTTGATGCGCGGCAGGAAGCGCATGAACGCCTCCGGGGTCTGGTCGGGCCGGCCGTTCTGCGGGTTGCGCGCGTGCAGATGGATGATCGCGGCGCCCGCCTCCGCGGCGCCGATCGCGGCATCGGCGATCTCGTCCGGCGTGATCGGCAGGTGCGGCGACATCGTCGGCGTGTGGATCGCCCCGGTGACGGCGCAGGTGATGATGACTTTGCGGTTCGCCATGAGTGTTTCCTTGTTGTTGCTTACAATTCGGCGCGAGCCGCGATCCTAGCGCGCGTCAAGGCCCCGGTTGCGAAGCCTTATGGGCGCGCAGCGCCGCCAGCCGCCGGTCACGCCAGCGCGTGCGGGCATCGAGGCGCGTACGGTCCGCGGCCTCGCCCCATTCGCGCAGGATCGCCGCACGTTCGGCGGCTCATACACGTCGGGGCCGGCGGGCGCCGACTGCAGGCTGCGGTAGAAGCCGGTGTAGCGCGCGCAATAATCGGCCATGCCGCCCGGCGCATTGAGGTCGATGGTCTCGAACGGCCCCATGAACGACCAGCGCAGGCCGAGCCCGTCCTTGACGGTCTTGTCGAGGTCCTGCGGCGAGACGAAACCTTCGCCGACCAGCCGGAACGCTTCGGCGAGCAGCGCGCCCTGCAACCGGTTGAGGATGAAGCCCTCGATCTCCTTGCGCACCACGATCGGCACCTGGCCGATCGATTCGTAAACCGCCTTGGCGCGCGCAATCGTCTCCGGCGCGGTCCAGGGCGCGCCGGAGAGCTCCACGATCGGCACCAGGTGCGGCGGATTGACCGGGTGCGCGACCAGGCAGCGGGCGCGGCCGGCCAAATCCTCGGTGAAGCGGCTGGCGACGATCGCCGAGGTGGAGGAGGCAAGGACGACGTCGGGCGCGGCCAGCCGGTCGAGCTCGCGGAACAACGGGCGCTTGGCTTCGACCGTCTCGGGCGCGTTCTCCTGCACGAAGCTTGCACCGTCGAGCGCATCGGGCAGATCGCGCGCCGAGCGCACACGCTTCGCCGCAGCCTGCGGATCACGCGCCAAGCCGTATTCGGCCTGCTCCGCCAGCCCTGCGCCGATCAGGCCGAGCGCCTGATCGGCGGCGCCGGGCGCCGCATCGTAGATCGCCACGTCCCAGCCGGCGCGCGCAAACACCATCGCCCACGAGCGGCCGATCAGGCCGGCTCCGATCATGGCGGCAAGGGCCATGCCGGTCTCCCTATGAGGTTGTAGTTGACGCGCAAGGCCAAACCGTCGAGCCCGGCTCGCCACTCGGCGGCTCGCACGCGAGCCGGGCTGGCGGCGCGCGCGGCGTGGCCCAACCGCTGGACTCGCTCACGCGCTCGCCGCCTGTGCCGCGTCGATATACTCGTAGCTCGGTCCGGCCGTCATGTTGCTGCCGTCGCCGACGGGGGTCTGCATCAGGCTGACGGCGATCATCTTGAGCTCGTACATCAGCCCGATGGCGGTGTTGATCTGCTCGGGCCGCCCATTGAACGCGGCATGCAGAGCATTCAGCAAGCTGCTGTAGGCGTAGCTGAATGCCACGATTTTGGTTCGCGCCTGCGTGCCGGCCTCGAAATAGTGGATCTTGGGATTTAGCATCATCGGGTACACGCCGGCCGGATCGAAGGGCACAGGATCGCCGGCATACGCATAGCCCGTCGCGGTCTGGACGATCTTGCGGCCGTAGAAAATCTCGCCGAACTTGTAGAAGTGTGCCGGATTGCCCGGAGACTGAAACGGATCGGTGGCCGTGCCCTCCCCTTGATCGACGATGATATCGATGCCGTGGGAGGCGGACGTCACGCCGGTGATCGGAAACAGCACGCCGGCCGGGAACCACTGCAGGACCTGCCGGTCGGCCGGGACAGTGAAGATCGTGTCGCCGAATTGCGCGAGCTTCTCCTTCAACGCCGCATAGAACTCCCCGATGGTGGCGAAGTCGGGCACCACCGCCCCACGGGCCAACACCTGTACGGGAATCGGGTGCTCCGGCTCCTCGATGACCATGAAGGTGTTTTGGATCAGCGGTTTCGAGAACGGCTCGATCCCGACGGCGAAGCTCGCCCCGCCGATCGACATCGGCAGCGGCCCTGGATATTGCGGAACGAAGGACGGCGTATTGATCTGCGGCCCGCCGCCGATGGCGATCAGGATGTTGCCGGCGATCGTGAGATGCAGCATCTCCTCGATCACGATCGAGCGAATGAGCCGGCCGATGTCGTCGTTGATGCCGGGTTTCAGGGAGAACAGAGCCGCGAGGTACGGCGGAATCGTGCTGTGCTCCAGCTCGATCGCCTTCTGAAGCCACGGATAGAGTTCCTCGCGATGCTGGGCCGTTCGCACCGCCTCGAGCACGCTGCGCTGGAGCTTGATCATCGCCGCTCCTCCCTTGCGCGGCGCGCGGCGGACTTCATCAGAGCCTCGGTCTTGCTTCGCCGCTGTGCCGGGTCGAGATCGACTTCGAAGGCGGTCCGCTCCGCGGCCGCAACGGCCAGCGCCGGCCGGGCCGGGCTCGCCCTTGAGCGGCAATCCGTCCGGGCCGGGGTGGTCCATCCATCGAAGGATCGTGGCGCGCTTGTTGGCCGACAAGTCGCGCGTGACGGGCATGTGGTTCGGATCGTGGATGGGCTGCGTGAAGGCAAGCCTGAGAATGTTGAGGTGGGCCACGACCGACTCGTACTTCCCTAGCTCAACCAAGTGTTTGCTCATGATCGGGTAAAGGTTGCCGTACTGCTGCAGGATCGGCTGTATGTTCGCGTGCCAGGTCGGCTGCGCCGGCACCTCGAAACGGTTGAAAGCCAGGATGCTGATCAGGTTCCAGAAATTCATGAACGCCTGCGCGGGCTGCTGCGCCGGCTGATAGCCGATGCCATAGAGCTGGCCGTCGATGTAGCGGCGGGGATTGCCCGGACCCTCGGCCCTGGCCGCCACGCAGAGCACGGCCTTCCCTTGCGCATTGGTGGTCAATTCGTCCGGGAAAGTGATTGCTTCGGCCGGCGTGCCCACCTCCGGTTCGGGCGGAGGCCCCCCCATCGGGCCTAGGTTGGGACCGAACTTCACCAGCGTGGCGACCGGCTTGCCGTAACGCGTTGCGTACACGTCGAACGTGGCGGTGGCGCCGGGCTCGAGGCGGGCGACGAAGCTGTCGGCGCGCGCGTACCAGCCTCCGAGCGTTTCCGAAACAAGCACCGTATAGCTGCGGTTGTCCGCCGCGAGCGGCGTCAGGAGCACGAGCGGCCGTGCGGCGATGTGCTCCACGCACCAGGAGTCGGCGGAGTAGTCAAAATCCTCTACGCCGGCGGTCTGCGCGTACCAGCCAGGTCGCAGATAGCCCACGTCTCCGAGGATCGCGACCTCGTCCGCCGTGACGGTACCGAGGAGATTGCCGCTCTCCTCCCTGAGAACCGCCAGCATCAGAGGAGGACTCGTATTGGGGTCGAATACGCCGCTGGCATCCCTGATCTGCAGGCAGTTGCCGAAATCGGCCGTCACCGTCCGTCGATCCTCCTGCACCTTGCATTGAAATGAGTTGACGCTGCCGTACGGCGTGACCGGGCTCGCCGCCGGCGTACCGCTCACCATCTGACGCCCCAGCACAAAATGCCGCGGCTCGCCGGCCAGACATGGACCGATCGTGCCCGCCACGCGCCCCAGCGTGTAGCGCGGGATTGTCGGGTCGCGGCCGTAGCCATACACGTTCATATTGATGGAGAGGCACCGCTCCTCGGAGGCCAGGCGCAACGCCTTGAGAACCGCCGAACAGCCGTTCTCCTCTCCGATGGCGCCCTCCAGATCCCAGGTGACGTCGTCCAGAACGGACTGGAAGACCGCCGCCAAGGTCTGGTCCAGGAACACGCCTCGTTGCTGGCGACGCCACAAATTGATGAATGCCGCCGGACGGAACGCGCCGGCGAACAGAGCTCGTTTCGTGCCGTCGGTCAGCCGCAACCGCATGCCCCAGATCTCGGAAACCATCTGCTGCTGAGGATCGAGGTCCACGAGCTTTCCGAACACCCGGTCATCGGCGTTTTCCAGCGCCGTGCCGATGACGGCGTCCTCCTGCCACGTGGTGATCTGTCGATCACCGAGCCGCGCCCCGGTGATGCGGCATCCCATGAGGCGAAAGATCCCCGTTCCTTCCGGATTCCAGGCGCCCTTCGTGCCGTCGGTGGTGAGCGTCTGGTCCTCCGGCGTGAAGGTATTGATGTCGTAAAACGTGACCTCGTTGTTGATCGTCGAGACGTCGGCCTGGAAATGCCCGGTGAAATGCAGACGGGGAGCGTCGAGATAACTCATTGCCGCCCTCCCTGCGGTCGGATGCGGGACCAGTCGGCTGCTGCCGGCTTGGCCTGCAGCGCCTGCGGGCTCGGACAATCGGTGGCGAACAGACAGCACCACTGCGGCTTGGCCGGACACATGTCGGCGACCTGATCCCAGGTCTTGCGCGGATCGGGTTTTTCCATGCGGAAGCTGGTGTAGTTCTGGCTCACGATCGGCGCGTTCGGCGGATCGTTGGGGTTGCCGGTATAGTAGCCGGTGAAATAGAACGACTGCGGATGCCGGTAGGGGGCGGCCTTCTTGGCGAAGGCGTCGGGCGCCGCAACCTTGTTGAACGCATAGCCGAACAGGATGCCCGGCGGGTTCGGCGCCACCACGTACGAGTAGGCCTGCAGCGAGTTGCCGACATGCGCGCTTTCCTTGGCGTTGTAGGGCAGATGCTTGATGAAATCGCGTCGCGGCGGGTGGTTCTTCAGCGAGAACTGGCAGCACTGCGGCGTGCCGGGCGGGCGGTCCTCGTAGCGCAGGAAATACGCCTTGTTGCCGAGCGAGACGAACGAGCAGGTGTAGTGATTGCTCATCGGGAAAATCGGCAGGCAGCGTTTCTCGTAATGCTCCATCATGGCGCCCCGCCCGTCGCGGTCGCGCGGAACGTAGGTCGAGTCGTAGTAGGTCGCCCCTTGGGACACTTCGTAGTCGCTGGGGGTCAGGCCCTCGGGCGGAGAGGCGTAGGGCGGCGGAAACTTGTCGTAGTTTTGGAAAACCCGATACATCGTCCAGTCGCTGCTCCACCAGGCCGGGTAGAGCGGGTCGGTCGGTTCGCCGGGCGCGCGTTTGTAAAGGCACGTGCGCGGCGGGTTGCAGCCCACATCGTTGTGGACCCCTCCGGTATTGTACAGGTGCCGGCTGGCCGGATCGTCGGCGGGTTGGGCGCGGACCGCGGCGAGCGGCGAAGCGATTGCGATGACCCCGATCGCGATGAGCCGCATTGCCACCGCCCGCCGGTACGATCCGGCAAGGATGGCCGATACGATTGGTGTCATGGAGCCTGCTCCAGCAATGGTTTGACCGCCGCGCGGCACCGCCGACCTCCGGGCCCGCATGCGCACTGTAGTTCAAAATCATCTTCAATCAACGTGAGAGCGAATAGAGCAGCGGCGTCGGATCGGCGCCGATGCGCGTGAGGGGCCTGACGGCGCGTTTTCCGCGTTCGACAGCTTTGACCCGATCACAGCCACAGCACCTTGCGCCGCAGGTCGAGATCGTCGCGCAGCGATCCGCGACTGCCCCGTCCAGCGATCACCGCGCCGCGCTCCAACACCACCGTGCGATCGGACAGCGCGAGCGCGAGGTCGAGGTGGTGGTCGACCACCACCAGCGCCACCTCGTAACGCAGCTTGTCGAAGGCCTCGAACAGCTCCTCGGTCACCGCCGGCGACAGGCCTTCGAACGGCTCGTCGAGCAAGCAGCACCCGCACGTCGCCAGCGAGCGCACGCGCGACCGCCACCATCTGCTGCTCGCCGCCCGAGAGGTAGTCGGCGGGCGTGCGCCAGCGCTCCTTGAGCCGCGGGAAGAACCACAGGATGCGCTCCTCGTCCCAGTGGATGCCGTTGCCGGTGAGCCGCTTGAGGCGGCCGAGCTCCAGGTTCTGCTCGACCGTCATGCCGGCGAACAGCGCGCGCCCCTGCGGCACGTAGCCGATGCCGCGCCGCGCGATCGCGTCCGCAGGCAGGCCGGCGATCTCCTCCCCGGCAAGCCGCACCGCGCCCGCGCTCGGCGGCACGATGCCGATCAGCGATTTGAGCAGCGTCGACTTGCCGGCGCCGTTGCGGCCGAGCAGCGCCACGATCTCGTGCTCGCACACCTGCAGCGACACGCCGTGCAGGATGTGGCTCTTGCCGTAGAACGTGTCGACCTTGTCGACCGCCAGCAGCGGCGTCGCACCGGCGGCGGAGGTGCGCGGCTTCGAGGCAAGCGCCGCGGCGCCCGAGCCGATATAGACCTCGCGCACCTTGGCGTCGTCGCGGGCGTCCGCGACCGTGCCGTCGACCAGCACCTCGCCCTCGTTCATCACCGTGACGTGGTCGGCGATCTGGAACACGCGGTCGATGTCGTGCTCGACCAGCAGCACGGGATTTCCGCCGAGAGCGTCTTCACCAGCGCCGCGATGCGCGCGCGCTCGGCGGCCGCGAGGCCCGCCAGCGGCTCGTCCAGCAGCAGCACGCGCGGGCGCGTCGCCAGCGCGAGCCCCATGTCGAGCAGGCGCTGGCCGCCGTAGGAGAGCGAGGCGGCCTCCGCCGGCTCCATGCCCTTGAGGCCGAGATAGGCCATCAGCTCGGCGGTCTCGGCGTTGACGTCGGCGAGCGAAGCGGTGGAGGTCCAGGTCGCCAGCCGCTTGCGGTGGCGTGCCTGCACGGCCAGCCGGATGTTCTCCTCGACGCTGATGCCGCCGAACAGGTTGGTGATCTGGAACGAGCGCCCGACGCCCGCCTGCGTGATGTCCTCCGGCTGCAGCCCGGCGACGACATGGCCGTCCAGGCGGATGTGGCCCTGGTCGGGCGGGAACAAGCCGGACAGCAGGTTGAACGCCGTGGTCTTGCCGGCGCCATTCGGCCCGATCAGCGCGTGCAGCGTGCGATCCCGCACCGCGAGGCTCATGCCGTCGACCGCGCGGATGCCGCCGAAGCTCTTGTGCAGGTCCGTGGCGGACAGGACCGATATCCTCGCCATCCACGTCGCGGCAGGAGCGCGCCGGCAGCGGCGCCCGGTCGCGACTTCGCGGCCCGCCATCGCGGCGGCCTCGATCACCTGCGCTTGCGGAACGGCGCCAGCAGGCGCCCGGCGACGCCGACCAGTCCAGTCGGCGAGAACATGATGAAGCCCACGAACAGCAAGCCGAACCAGAACAGCCAATTGTGCGTCCAGATCGACAGGAACTCGCGGAACAGGATGAAGAACAGCGCCCCCAGCGCCGGACCGAGGAAACTGCGCATCCCGCCGATCACCACCATCGCGATGAGCTCGCCCGAGAATGCGACCGACAGCGGCTCGGCCGAGGCGAAACGGTGGTTGAACACCGAGAGCGTGCCTGCGAGCCGCGACCACGGTCGCCGACACCACGAAGCCAACGAGCTTGTAGCGGTCGGTCGGATAGCCGACGAAGCGCGCGCGCTGCTCGTTCTCGCGGATCGCGACCAGCACGCTGCCGACCGGCGAGCGGTGGAAGCGCCAGAGCAGCATAGCACGACCGCCATGCCGATCGCGGCGACGACGGCGTAGTAGACGCGGTCGGTCTCGAGGTTGATGCCGAGCACGGTCGCCCGCGTCACGCCGCCGAACCCGCTCTCGCCGCCGGTGAAATCGGTCCAGCGGTAGCCGATCGCGAACAGGAGCGCGGTCAACGCCAGCGTGAGCAGCGAGAAGTAGACCCCGCGCCTGCGCAGGATCAGCGCGCCCGATGCAAGCGCCGCAACCGCCACGAAGCCGACCGAGAACAGCGCCGGCAGGATGACGTCGCCGGGAAACCAGTAGCGCTGGCTGAGCGCCGCCGCATAGGCGCCGAGCCCGAACCAGGCGCCGTGGCCGAACGACACCAGCCCGGTATGGCCGACCAGGATGTTCAGGCCCATCGCGGCGATCGCGAACACCACCACGTCGACCGCCGAGCGCAGCGGCAGGCCGACGAGGTCGAGCACGAATGGCGCGGCAACAAGCGCGACCGCCGCGATGAGGAGCGGAGATAATCGCGTCTCACTGCCCTGCCCCACTCCTCCGCCGGATGACCCAATAACCACCGACATGTTCGGCGAGAGCAGTGTGTACTGGGTCCCCCGCTTTCGCGGGGGATGACGTCCGTGGGCGTGGCGGCGTTGGATTGCATCACTCGAACTTCTGGATGCGCTCGCCGAGCAGGCCGCGCGGACGCACCAGCAAGACCAGCGCCATCAAGAGATACATCGAGGCTTCGCCCCAGGATGGGTTGACGTAGATGGTCAGGCCGCGCACGACCCCGACCAGCACGGCGGCCGCGATCACGCCCCAGAACGAGCCCAAGCCCCCGATCACCACCACCACGAAGGCGGCGGTCAGGATTTCGGCGCCCATCGCGGGATGCACGCCGGAGATCGGCGCGAGCAGCACGCCGGCAAGCCCGGCGAGGCCGACGCCGAGCGCCGCAATCGCGGTCATGTAGGGTTTGAGCGAGATGCCGAGCGCGCCGACCATGTCGGGATCCTGCACGCCGGCGCGCACCACGCGGCCGAACGCGGTGCGATAGACGATGAACCAGGTGGCGGTCACCGCCGCCGCGGCGATCGCCAAAATCATCAAGCGATAGCGCGAGTAGATGAAATCGCCGATGAAAATCTGGCCGCGCAGCTCGAACGGGATCGAAAAGCCGAGCGGGGCGGCGCCGAAGATGATCCGCAGCCCCTGCTCGATGATCATGGCGAGGCCGAAGGTGAGCAGCAGGCTCAGGATCGGATCCGAGCGATAGAAGCGGCGGAACAGGAACCGCTCGGTCGCGATGCCGAGCAGGCCGACCGCGAGCGGCGACAGCACGAAGGCGCCGGCGAAGCCGATATGGTTGGTCAGCAGCACCGCCAGATAGGCACCAATCGCGTAGAAGCCGCCATGCGCCAGGTTGACGATGCCGCCGAGCGAGAAGATCAGCGACAGGCCGAGCGCGATCAAAAGGTAGTAGGCCCCGGAGAGGAGGCCGTTGAGCACCTGCTCGATGATGAAGACGAATTGCACGCGAGTGCCTCGTACGCGATTGTCAGCCCGGCCGAGCTGACGCGGGCGGGGACGCCGTGCATCCTCGCATTAAAATCCGCCGGAGGGTGTCGGAAGCGCCCGCCCGCGCACCGCATGACCCGAGATGTCGCCGCCAATTTGACTGTCGTCGGCCCATGCCGCGAAGGCAATCTCGCCTTCGGGACCCGAGGTCGTCGCGGCGGAGAGGCTGAATCGTTGGCTGCCCGTCGAGGTATTGACCTGGGTTATTTGGCCGACCGCGCCTTGAGTCGAAAAAATCCTGGCCTTGACGTCGATGCCCGCGGCGACATTGTCGACGTTGAGCTGGGCCCAGGCCAGAAGGAAGCGTTCGCCGGACAGCGGCGCGAGCGTCGGCCAAATGGACTGGATGCGCTGCTCGGCGGTGGCGACAAATTGGATGCCGGAGAAGACGCCATTCGACTCGAACACGCTGGCCCGGGCAACGGTCGTATCGAAGCCGGGTTCGCCGTCGAATGCGCTTCGAATATGCGCGATGACGAATCGTCCGGAATCGAGCGTCGTCATGGCAATATCCGTCACGTCCAGGCTGGTGACCTGTTCCCCCCCCGACCGGACCATTCGCGTCGAATATTTGGAAGCGCACCAAAAGAGGAGCCGCCGAGCGCGCCCGCCAGGCGATCACGATATTGCCGTTGGCCAGGCGAGCCACCAGCGGGAGCCGGTGCAGTTCCGGAGTGGTATTGGCGCGAAACTCGGAGCCGTTTTTCGTTCCATCGGATGCGAAGCGCTGCGCGCGGATGCGCTCGTCCCGCCGCTTGTCCACCCAGACGAGGACAAATCCGCCATCGGCCAGACTCGTCATGACGGGCCGCGACAGCGGTTCGACCGCGGCCGTGCTGACCTGGATTTCCGGGCCCGACAAGGTGTCATGGTCGAACGTTCGAAGCTTGACCTGGGCCGGGGCGGTGGAGGGGACGCCGGGCGCCTGTTCGATCCAGGCGACGGCGAAGCCTGCGCTGTATTCGACGATCGCCGGCAATTGCCGCCGCGGGCCCGGTGCCGTCGGAGTGTTGACAAGAAACTCGGCGCTGCTCTTGCTGCCGTTCACGCCGAACATCTGGCCCTTGATGGTGCCGTCGTTGCGATCCTCCCACACGACAATAAACTGGGTGCCGCGAAAGCCGGCGACGGACGGCTGCCCCTGGTCTCCCGCCGTGGACGTGTTGACCAACACCTCGTCCATAGTTTTCTCCCTATCTCACTGCCGCCGGGCGCGGGTGTGAGGCCTACGTCGCGCAGATCAATAAGAACGATTGGACCGCCACGGCCGCACCCCTCGGTGCCGGCGCGGCCGTCACGCCGCGCCGGGCCATGGTTCCGGGATTGGAGCCGCTACGCGATCTTGCAGGTGCCGTCCTTGGGCGGGGCGAGCACCTCCATGTCCTCGTTCGGGCCCGGTACGGTGCCGAGCGGCTCGTAGATGTCCCACTGATCCTTCATCTTGTCCGGCGTCTTGGCGCGGATCGCGTACATCTCCATGACCATCTGGTTGTCGTACGGCCGGAAGTGGGCTTCGCGCGCCTTCATGACATCGAATTTTGCGCCTTTGCGCAGGTGCTCGGCGAGCTTCTGCGGGTCGGCCGACTTGGTCTCGGCCATCGACTGCGCGACGATCCTGAGCGAGTTGTAGTCGCCCCACGACTGGTTGTCGGGCGGCTTGCCGTATTTCTTGCTGAAGGCCTCGACGTATTTCCTCGAGCTCGGCGTGTCGACCAGGTGGTGCCAGACCAGCGGCCAGATGCCGGAGAAGTTGCCCTTGCCGGCGCCCCACGCCACCACGGTATCGAACGCGAAGCCCGCCACCGGGAACTGCAGTCCGAATTCCGTGTACTGCTTCATGAAATTGGTGATCTGATTGCCGGCGAGGTTGGAGACCACGACGTCGGGCCGCGCCTGCCGGATCTTCAACAGGTAGGGCGAGAAGTCGGTGGCGTCGGTCGGCACCAATTCGTCGGCCGCGAACTGGCCGCCATTGGCCTCCATGAATCTCTTCGCGACCTTCAAGAGATCGTGGCCGAAGGCGTAGTCGGCGGTCAGCGAGTACCACTTCTTGCCCTTCACCAGGTTGTCGCGCAGGAAATACCGTCCGGCCGCCTCGACGTACATCGAGTTCGCCGCCTCGATATGGAACATGTACGGATTGCAGCTCGCGCCGCGCAACGCATCCGAATTGCAGCCGGTGTTGATGAACACGGCCTTCAACCGGTTCGCCACCTGGCCGATGGCGAGGCCCGAGGCGGACGAGATTTCGCCGATGATCATCACCACCTTGTCGCGCTCGATCAGCCGCTCGGCCTTGGCGGAGGCGGTCTGCGGGTTGACCGAATCCTCCATGACGAGATCGATCTTGCGCCCGAGCACGCCACCGGCCGCGTTGATCTCCTCCTGCGCGAGCTTGATGCCCATGACGCCATATTCGCCGAGCGGCCCGAGGAACCCGGTGAGCGGGGTGAGGTGGCCGATGCGGATCGCGTCGCCCTGCGCGCGCAGGATCGCCGGCATGCCGACGCCCGTGAGAAGGGCGGCACCGCCGGCGCCCTTGATCAGCGTGCGGCGGGAGAGGTTGGTAACGCTCATGACAATCTTCCTCCTTGTTTGATGCTGGCCGCGCGCGCGCCCGGCGGCTTGTCGCTGTTGGCTTCGCCGATTACGGTCGCGCGACGGCGATCCAATGTCCAGAGGGGAACGCATGGAACTCGGCATTCAAGGTCTGCGCGTGCTGGTGACGGCGGGCGCCAGCGGGATCGGGCTCGAAACGGCGCGCGCGTTCGTGCGCGAGGGCGCCAAGGTGCACGTCTGCGACGTCGACCGCGAGGCGCTCGACACGATGGCGGCGAGCGATCCGCAGATCACCCGCACGGTCGCCGACGTGTCCGATCGCGCCCGCGTGGCGCTGCTGTTCGAGGAGGCGCTCAAGGCGCTCGGCGGGCTCGACGTCTTGATCAACAACGCCGGCATTGCGGGCCCGACCGGCCGGGTCGAGGAGATTCCGCCCGAGGAATGGGACCGCTGCCTGGCGGTCGACCTCACCGGCCAGTTCAACTGCGTGCGGCTCGCGGTCCCGCACCTGCGCAAAAGCCGGAACGCTTCGATCATCAACCTCTCGTCGGTCGCGGGCCGGCTCGGCTTCGCGCTGCGCACGCCGTATGCGGCGGCGAAATGGGGCGTGGTCGGCTTCACCAAGTCGCTGGCCGTCGAGCTTGGGCCGGACGGCATCCGGGTCAACGCCATCCAGCCCGGCGTGGTCGAGGGCGAGCGCATCCGCCGCGTGTTCGAGAGCAAGGCGCAGGCGCGCGGCATGTCCGCGCGCGAGGTCCAGGACGAGGCCCTGTCCTATGTCTCGCTCAAGACCACGATCCCGCCGCAGCAGCTCGCGGACACCATGCTGTTCCTGTGCTCGCCGCGCGGCCGCACCATCTCCGGCCAGGCGATCTCCATCTGCGGCGATCTGCAGATGCTGGCGTAACGTTACGCTCCCCCTGGAGGGACGGGTAAGAAGGCGGTGTTCGCCGCCCCTACCCCGTATTGCGCAAGCCCGCCGCGATGCCGTTGATGGTCAGGTGGATGCCCTGCACGACGCGGTCGTCGGTGTCGCCGGCGCGGTGGCGCTTGAGCAGCTCGATCTGCACGTGATTGAGCGGATCGAGATAGGGAAAGCGGTTGCGGATCGAGCGCGCGAGCAGCGGATTGCGTTCCAGCGAGCGCCTGCTGACCCATGATGGCGAGCAATGCATGCGATCGAGTCCTGCCACTCCGCCCGCAGCCGCGGAAAGATCGCGTCGCGCAAGCTCGCGTCCTCGACCAGCTCGGCGTAGCGCGAAGCGATGCGCGATGTCGCTCTTGGCCAGCACCATGTCCATGTTGGACAGCAGCGTCTCGAAGAACGGCCACGCGCGATACATCGCCTGCAGCAGCGGTCATGCCGTCGTCGGGATGCGCGGCGAGAAAGGCGTCGACCGCGGCGCCGAAGCCGAACCAGCCCGGCAGCATCAGCCGGCATTGCGCCCAGCCGAACACCCACGGGATCGCGCGCAGATCCTCGATGCGTCGTCGATTGCGTGCGCGAGGCCGGCCGGCTGCCGATGTTCAGATTGGCGATCTCGCCGATGACGGTCGATTCCCAGAAATAGCGCTCGAAGCCCTTCGGTCTCGTAGACCAGGCCGCGATAGGCCGTGTAGGCGTGCCCGGAGAGCTCTTCCATGGCGGCGAGATATTCGTCCCGCGGGCGCGACTTGCCCGGGCTGCAGCAGCGTCGCTTCGAGCGTCGCGGCGGCGAGAATTTCGAGATTGCGGCGTCCGACCTCCGGATTGGAGTATTTGGCCGCGATCACCTCGCCCTGCTCGGTGATGCGGATCGTGCCCTGCACGGCGCCGCCCGGCTGCGCCAGGATCGCCTGATAGCTCGGGCCGCCGCCGCGGCCGACCGATCCGCCACGGCCGTGGAACAGGCGCAGCCGTGATGCCGCGGCGCCGGAACACCTCGATCAGCTCGATCTCGGCCTTGTAGAGCTCCCAGCCGGACGTGAGGAAGCCGCCGTCCTTGTTGCTGTCCGAATAGCCGAGCATCACCTCCTGCACGCGGCCGCGGCTCTGCAACAGCCGCATGTATTCGGGCAGCGCGAGCAACTCATCCATGATGCGCGCCGGCGTTGCGCAGATCGTCGATGGTCTCGAACAGCGGCACGATGTTGAGGTCGAGCTCGCCCTCGCGCGGCCGCAGCAGCCCGGCTTCCTTGAGCAGCACCGCGACTTCGAGGATGTCGGACACGCCGTCGGCCTTGGAGATGACGTAGTTCGGCACCGCGGCCGCGCCGTAGCGCCGTGCGCGTCTCGGCGGCGGCGCGCAGGATCGCGAGCTCCGAGCGCGTCTCGTCCGAATAGGTGATGAACGGCGACGCGAGCGGACGCGCCGTGCCGAGCTCCTCCAGCAGCAGCGTGACGCGCTCGCGCTCGGCAAGCTCGGCATAGCCGATCCCGGAGCCGGTCGCCTCCAGAAGCTCGCCGACGATGCGCTCATGCACGTCGGAGTTCTGGCGCAGATCGAGGCCGGCGAGATGGAAGCCGAACACGTCGACGGCGCGCCGCAAGTCGCGCAAGCGTCCGCGCGCCAGCATCGCCGAGCCGTTGGCCGCAAGCGAGCGATGCAGGATGTCGAGATCGGCCCGCAGCTCGGCGGCAGCCGCATAAGGCTTGCGCGTCGCCGACCGCGTGCCGCAGCGCCTCGAAGCCGGTCGAGCGTCCAGCGCTGTCGCCGCGAGCCGTGCGTAGATACCGGTGATGGCGCGGCGATAGGGCTCGTCCGCGCGGTGCGGCGAAGGGTCCGGCGAGCGTTCGGCCAGCGCTCTTCAGCGTCCTCGGACACGACCGACGCGGCGCGCGTCGAGCGAGAGCTCGCCGCCGAGCTTGTGCAGTTCCTCGAGATAGAAATCGAACGCGCGCTTGCTCTGCAGCCCCAGGGCCTGGCGCAAGCACCTCGGCGGTGACGAACGGATTGCCGTCGCGGTCGCCGCCGATCCAGCTGCCCATGCGCAGGAAGGACGGCAGCTCATTGCCGTTCCAGGTCGGGTCGATACGCTGCGAGCTGATCCTCGAGCGAGGCGTAGAGGCGCGGCAGCTCGCGCAGGAACGTGTAGTCGTAATACGACGAGCCCGTTGGCGACCTCGTCGATCACGTTGAGCTTCGGTGCGGCGCAGGAGGCTGGTCTGCCACAGCGTGAGCACGGCGCGCCGCAGCGCCTCCTCGCTCGCCGCCGCCTCCTCCGGCGTGAGCTGCGACGCGGTCGCGCTCGTCGAGCAGCTGCGCGACCTCCATCTCGCGGTTGATCGTGCTGCTTGCGGCGCACCTCGGTCGGATGCGCGGTGAGCACCGGGACGACCAAGGCGGCGTCGAAGAATGCCTGCAGCCGCGACGGCGCGATGCCGGCCTCGCGGGCGCGCGCGAGCGCATACGCCATCGTGCCCTCGCGCGGCGCCGACGCCGCCAGCGCATGCGCGCGGGTGCGGCGGATGTGGTGCTGATCCTCGGCGATGTTGGCGAGATGCGAGAAGTAGCTGAAGGCGCGGATGATCAGGATGGTGTGGTCGGGCGACAGGCCATTCAGCGATCGTCTCCAGCTCGCGACGCGCGGCTTCATCCTCGTCGCGGTGGAAGCGGATCGACGTCTGCCGGATGCGCTCGACGATCGCGAAAACCGCCTCGCCTTCCTGCTCGCGCACGGTATCGCCGAGGATGCGCCCGAGCAGGCGGATGTCGTCGCGCAGCGGCTGGTCCTTGTCGGGCAGGCTGTCCGTGTTCATGGACTGCAGCATAGGCTTGCTCCCAGCCTGCAGCTGCATCAATCGTGCCACATCGCCTTAACCCCCGAACAACCTCTCCGAAGCGAGGCGGGCGCCGTCGCGCAGCGCCGCGAGCTTGGCCCAGGCGACGTCCGGGGCGACGCGGCTGTTGCCGGCCGACGTGTCGAAGCCGCAGTCGGTGCCGGCGAGCACGCGGCGCGGATCGCCGACCGCCGCGGCGACGCGCTCGATGCGGTCCGCGATTGCCTCGGGGTGCTCGACCACGTTGCTGAGCGTGTCGATCACGCCGGCCACCAGGACCTGGTCGGCCGCGAGCGGAAGCGTCTCGAAGCAGCGGTATTCGTGGGCATGGCGCGCATTGCCGAACGGCAGCACGAAGCCGCCCACGTTCAGCCGCCGGATGATCGGCAGGATCTCGGCGAGCGCAACGTCGCGGTCGTGCGGACCCTCGTAATTGCCCCAGCACACGTGCATGCGCACGCGCTCGCGCGGCACGTTGCGGAGCGCCGCGTTGATCGCCTCGACCGTGAGCTCGACGAAGCGCAGGAACGCCGCGAGCGGCTGGTCGCGGTACGCCATGTGGCGCTCCATCGCGAGGTCGGGCCCGTCGACCTGCAGCACGAAACCGTGCGCGACGATCGCCTCGTATTCGACCTGCAACGCGCGCGAGATCGCCGCCAGGTAGGCCTCGAGGCTGTCGTAATGCGCATTCTGCATGACGGTCGCGACGATCCCGGGCGACGGCGCGGTGAAAAACGCCTCGGCGTAGCGGTCCGCATTGTCCACGAGCGCCGCAGCGAAATCGTCGCACTCGTCGTTGACCGCGCGCGGATCGAGATAGCGGATCTCGCCGACCGCCTGCGGCAGGAAATCGCGGTTGGTGACAGCCGGCCCGCTGCGAGCGGCCGCCTGCTCGGCCGCGGCGCGCTTGAATTCCGGATAGGCGTCGAGATCGGCTGCGACATTGCGCTGCCAGGTGCCGCCGAGGCCGCCGAGGCGATGGCGCAGGTAGAGCACGAACGACTCGCGCTGCTGCTCGCCGTTGTTGATCACGTCGACGTCGGCCGCGATCTGCCTCGCGACGACCGCACGCACCGCCTCCCTGCCGGCCGCCGCCATGGTCGGCTCGTCGACCGGCTGCCCGCGCAGCCGCGCCGCGTAGAGCCGCGTCAGCTCGACCGGGTGCGGCAGGCTGCCAGTATGGGTGGTCAGGATGCGGGTTTCGCTGCGTTGGATGGGAGCCTCCTGTGAATGCGATGGATCACCTGTAGCCGGCCCAACGCGGGATCGCCTGGGCCAGCTCGGGGAAGAAGATCACCGCCAATATCACGACCACGATGCAGGCCGCATAGGGCAGGATCTCGGCCGTCGCCTGCGAGATCGTGCAGCCCGCGATCGGGCAGACTATCACGAGGGCCAGCGCGACCGGCGGCGACAGGATGGCAAGCTGCGTCGCCATCACCATCACGAGCGCGAGATGATGCGGCTCGACCCCGAACAGCGGCGCCATCGGCGCGACCACCGGCACCACCATGATCATGGTCGGCACGCCTTCGAGCACCGTGCCGAGGATGATGAACACCACCGTTACGGTGAGCAGGAAAGCCTGCGGCGTGCGCGAGCAGCGGCTGCAGCCACGGCGTCAATTGCTGCGGCACCTGGTTGATGATCAGCAGCCACGAGAACAATTGCGAGGCGGCCAGCATGATGAAGATGACGCCGGTCAGCTTGGCGCTCACCAGCAGCGAGTCGGCGATGCCGCGCCAAGTGTAGCCGGTGCCGGTCACCGACCCGACGATGAGGGCGTACGCGACCGCGACCGCGCCGGCCTCGGTCGGCGTGAAGAAGCCGGTGATGATGCCGCCGATGATGATGACCGGCATGCCGAGCGCGAGCAGCGCGCGGCGGAATTTCCGAACGATGTCCTTGAGCGACCATGGGTCCGGGCTCACGGGTAAATTCTTGCGCTTCGCCAGCACGGCGACCATCGCCATCTGGGTGAGCCCGATCAGGATGCCGGGGATGACGCCAGACAGGAACAGCCGGCCGACCGACAGCTTGCCGCCGTACAGGTAGGCGATGATCAGCATGGCGACGCTCGGCGGGATGATGGCGCCCATCACGCACGAGGCGGCGGTGATCGCCGCCGCGAACGGCCGCGGATAGCCCTCGCGCACCATGCCGGGAATGAGCGTGCGGCCGACCGCCGCCGCGTCGGCGAGCGAGACGCCCGTGACCCCGCCGAACACCATGCTCGATACGATCGTCACGTGCGCCATGCCGGCGCGCACCGGGCCCACCAGCGCCTTGGCGAAATCGATCATCCGGTCGAGCAGGCCGCAGCGCCCCATCAGGTCGCCGGCCATGATGAAGAACGGGATCGCAAGCAGCGGGAACGAATCCATGGCGCCGAACAGGATGGTCGGCACGACGTTGAGGCTGGCCTGGCCGGAAATCGCAATGTAGGCGACGCCCGCGAAGCCGAGCGCGAAGGCGATCGGGACGCCGATCCCGATCCCGGCGAAGAACAGCACCAGCGCCCAGGACATGCTCGCTCCGCCAGGTTCAGCCCGGCTTGTTCGCGAGACGCAGGATCATGGCTCGAACGGTGAGCCCGAACATCAGCGCCGCGCAGACCGGCAGGGCCGCGTAGAACCACAGCATGGAGACGCCGAGCGTGATGGTGTTCTGCTCCCCCATCGCCAGCATCAGCGCAAGCGACGATCCGACGACCACGCCCAGGAAGCACAGCACCGTCAGGTCGGCGATGAAGTGGACGACGGCCGCGGCGCGCCGCGACAGCGCGTCCGGCAGCACGGTGGTGCGGACGTGACCGTCCTCATGGACCAGCACCGCGGCGGCAAGCATCGCGGTCCATATCATCAGATAGCGGCTGAGCTCGTCGGTGATGATCAGCGAGGTGCCCGCGAGACCGCGCAACGCCACTTCGCCGATCACCAGGATCGTGATGATGCCCATGAGGGCGATCACCACCGCTTCGATCGCCCGTATCAGGATGTGCACGCGATGCCTGCCGGAAATCCGAGCAGCGCAACGGCCCGCGCGACCATCGGCCGCCTCGGACCGCAAGCGCTACTTCGACGCTTTGACGATGTCGTCGACGATGGCGCGGCCCTCCGCGCCGATATCGGCGTATGCCCGCTCATAGACGCTTTGCGCAACGGTCTGGAAATGCGCCAGCGTGTCCGCCGGAACCTGATTGACTGTCATCACCTTGGCGAGCTCGCCCATGATGTTGCTGTTGTACTCGGCGGAAGCCTTGCGCTGGAACGCGGTCGCCTCGCGTCCCGCCGTCACGATCGCGTCCTGCACGTCCTTCGGCAGCTTGGCCATGGTGGCCGTGCTGATCAGCAGCAGGTTCGGCTCGTTGACGTGGCTGGTGAGCGAATAGAATTTCTGGAACTCGAACACCCGGTAGGGATAGACGACCGATGGCGGATTCTCCTGCCCGTCGATCACGCCCTGCTGCAGCGCCGGCATCACTTCGGCCCAGTCCATCGGGGTCGGGATGGCGCCGAGCGCGCGAAAGTAGGCCACGTGCACGGCCGACGGCAGCGTGCGCAGCTTGAGCCCCTTGATGTCGTCCGGCTTCATGATCGGGCGCTTGTTGTTGGAGACGTGGCGGAAGCCGGTCTCCCACCAGCCGAGCACCTGCAGTCCCTGGCGGGCGACCGACGCATCGATCCGGCCGCCGATCTCGCCGTCGAGGATCTTGAGCATCGTATCGCGGTCCTTGAACAGCGAGGGCAGCGACACCGTGATCAGCACCGGCGCGAAACGGCTGACGTGGGTCGAGCCCGAAACCGTGACGTCGAGATTGCCGAGCTTGGTCATCTCGATCATCTCGCGGTTCGAGCCGAGCGCGTTGGAGCGGAAGACGGTGATGTCGACGCGCCCGTTGGTGAGCTGCGCGACGCGCTCCTTGAAGTGATGGGCCGCCCGGTCGATGACGTCGCCTTCCGGCGCGTAGCTGCCGAAGCGCAGCTTGAACTCCGGGTTGGCGAGTGCGGCGCCGGCACCCGCGAGCAGGACGGCCGCAGCCAATGCGCACGCGCGCAGCGTTCGATGCATGAGTACCCTCCCTTGGGCGTGCCGATTTTGTTTTCGAGTGCTGTCGTCTTGCCCGACCGCGTCGGCTCGTATCCCAAGGCTAGCGCGGGTGACCGGCGCAACACAATCGACTGCGCGTTGTCGGCCCTTGCGCCGGCCGGAGTGGGCAGCGGGTGGGCAGGCACGCCGCGGCCCTGACGACTGTAGGGCGCAATAGCGCAAGCGTATTGCGCCGATCGCGTTTGGATGCCGGATCACCGCGCCGGCAGCGCCTCGGGAACCTCCTGCGCGTCACTGGTATCGGCATAGACCTCCTCGCGGATGACCTTCAGCGTCACCTCGTTGAGGTAGGCCTGCAGATCAGTATTGAGCTCGGTGAACTCCCGCCACAAGACCTCGTCGATGAAGCGGCCAGGTGCGCGCACCATGATGGTCGTCCGCCGCTGCCGGGGATAACGATAGGGATTGAGCCCGTACCGGCGGCAGAGCGCGATGAACAGCTGGCGCGACCATGGATCGGGGAGCGAGAACTGGATCTCGGTTGCCGGCTCCCGGCGTTCGAGATCGACGAGCTTCGCGCGCACGCGCTCGCGCGCCGCCTCGGCCGCAAGCCGCTCGCCGGCGGTCCCGGCGCCGGCGAACAACGCTTCGATCTTGCGGAGCTTGTCGCGCAGCTGCGCTTGCGTGACCATGGATCGCCTTCATCGCCGAGGTGACATTGCGAGCGCCAAGGCCATCAGGCCCCAACGGCGAGATCAATCCGGTCGGTTTGTTTCCCCACACGAATCTTCGCGCATGGAGGCGGCACGAGCGGAACGCCATGCGGGCACGCGTCGAGCATCGAGCGGTCCGTTTAGCCGAACAAGTCCCTGTGGGTCCCGGTGCGGAAGATGAGCACTTCGTGGGCCGTGACGGTGTAGATCAGCAGCCAGTCGGCTTCGAGGTGGCATTCCCACACGCCCTTCCATTCCCCGGCGAGCTTATGGGGCCGATAGGCCGGAGGCAGTTCGCCGTGTTCGGCCAGCAGTTCGACCGCCTCGATCAGCTCCTCGATGTCCTTGCCGCGCCGCTTCTGGCGCCGGAGATCATCGCGAAACCGGCGCTGCTGCCTGATCCTGCGCACGTTGGTGCGCTACAGGGCGCGGATATGTTTCGCCCATGCGGCCACGGACGCGAAAGTCTCCATGTCCTCTCCCCGCCGTGCAGCTTTCAGCGCCTTGCGGGTGGCGGCGTTCGGCATGCGCACTGGAAATGGTAGCCCGCGGTAAAGACTCACCTGCTTATAGAACAGCGTAATGGCTTCGGTCGGCGTCATCCCGAGCTTCTCCAGCACGGCTTCCGCTTCATGCTTCAAGCCGGGCTCGACCCGCGCGCGGATCATCTCGCTCTTCGCCATGGCCGCGCCTCCTGCTGTGCCCTTGACTGTACCACAAATGGGGAACAGAGCAAGGAACGCTGCGACAAGGATGGAGTCGCATGGAGCGGTGCGAAATGTGCGAGCCGTTCACGTGAGTGGGACGAAATCGTAGTCACCGATGCCTTGCAGGACCAGAAACACCGCCGAGTCGCTGCCCGCGTTGGTGACGAGGTGCGGGCGGCCGGGCGGCACCGAATAGGTCTGCCCTTGCGCCAGCTCGACGGCTTCCTTGGGGTCGCGCAGGAAGATGCGGAGCTTTCCCGAGACCACATAGAACGTGTCCTGCACGTTGCTGTGGTAATGCCACGGGACCTGCTGCGTCGTGCTGATCTGCAGCTCGGCGATGCGGAACCCGGGACGCTCTGCGTAGTATTGGCGCCGCTCGACCTCATATAGCCGGCTGGCATCTTTCAGCGCTGGCATTCGTACCTCCGGCTTACTTGGTCAGCTCGCGAACTCGCCCCCGGATCAAGTCCGGGGCAGGCTCTTCGACACGCTCGGCCATCCTTCGAGACGCGTCGCTCACGCGACGCTCCTCAGGATGAGGGCCGAGACGCGTCGCTCACGCGACGCGCCTCAGGATGAGGTCACAGGAAGCGGCTTGCTCCAACCCTCATCCTGAGGAGCCGCGCGGAACGCGCGGCGTCTCGAAGGATGGCGGCGGAAGCAAACTGGCGAAGTCGTCCTTCACGATTCGAGGCCGCCTTTCACCAAGCGAAGATGCGGTACGCGCCTCGGCGGATCGGGTTGCGGCAGCAGCTTGCCGATCGGCGCGGCATGCCGTCGCCAGCCCCATCGGAACGGGAAGCCCGTCAGCCATTGAAAGCCAAGGATGATCACGCCCATGCCCACGGCCGTGGCGATCGCGGCACCCAGCAGCATGAACGCGATGTCGAGCATGGCGTGCCTTCCCGACGGGAAGCATACGACAGAGGGTGGCGCACGTCACCCGGCACATCAAGCCGCCGAGCGCCCAAAGCGCAACCTCAAGGGCGGCTCGTCAGCAGCCTCAGCCCGGCAAGCGCAAAAAACGCGCCGAGCGCGCCCTGGATCCATCGGCGGGCCTTGCCGTGCTCGCGCGATCCGATGCTTCGGCGAACGCCGAAGCGTCAACGGACCAGACGATGAGCCCTTACGGTGGACAAGGCGATGCGTGCGGCGGATTACACCCCTCCCACGCACACGTATTTGACGTTGACGTAGTCGTCCCAGCCGTATTTCGAGCCCTCGCGGCCGAGGCCGCTCTCCTTCACGCCGCCGAACGGCGCGACCTCGGTCGTGATCACGCCGGCATTGACGCCGACCTGGCCGTATTCGAGGCCCTCGGAGACCCGGAAGGCGCGGCCGAGGTCGCGGGTGTAGAAGTAGGAGGCAAGCCCGAACTCGGTGGCGTTGGCCATCCGCACGCCCTCCTCCTCGGTCTTGAACCGGAACAGCGGCGCCACCGGCCCGAACGTCTCCTCGCGCGCGACCGCCATGTCGGGGGTCACGTCGGCGATCACGGTCGGCTCGAAGAAGGTGCCGCCGAGCTTGTGGCGCTTGCCGCCCGTCACCACGCGGCCGCCCTTCTTGAGCGCGTCGGCGATGTGCTCCTCGACCTTGGCGACCGCCTTGTCGTCGATCAGCGGGCCCTGCTGGGTGCCCTGCTCGAGGCCGTTGCCGACCTTGAGCTTGTTGGAGGCGGCCGCGAGCTTCTCGGCGAACGCCTCGTAGACGCCCGCCTGCACGATGAAGCGGTTGGCGCACACGCAGGTCTGGCCGCTGTTGCGGTATTTCGAGGCGATCGCGCCCTCGACCGCGGCGTCGAGGTCGGCGTCGTCGAACACCAGGAACGGCGCGTTGCCGCCGAGCTCCATCGAGACGCGCTTCATGGTCTTGGCGGCCTGCTCGACCAGCTTCTTGCCGGTCTCGGTCGAGCCCGTGAAGGTGATCTTGCGCACCGTCGGGTTGGATGTGAGCTCGGCGCCGATCTCGCTCGCCTTGCCGGTGACGATGTTGACGACGCCCGGCGGGATGCCGGCCTTCTCGGCGAGCACGCCCCAGGCAAGCCCGGAGAACGGCGTCTGCGAGGCCGGCTTGATCACCATCGTGCAGCCGGTCGCGAGCGCGGGCCCGAGCTTGCGGGCGATCATCGAGGACGGGAAGTTCCACGGCGTGATCGCGGCAACGACCCCGACCGGTTGCTTGATGGTGAGGATGCGTCGGCCCTGCCAGGGCGACGGAATCGTATCGCCGTAGATGCGGCGCGCCTCCTCGGCGAACCACAGCACATAGGCGGCGCTCATGCCGACCTCGCCGCGGCTCTCGGTGAGCGACTTGCCCTGCTCGATGGTGAGCAGCATGGCGAGCTCTTCCTTGTTCTGCTCGATCAGGGCCGCGAGCTTGCGCAGCGCCTCGGCGCGCTCGGCCGCGAGCTTGGCGCTCCAGCCGGGGAACGCCGCCGCCGCCGCCTCGATGGCGCGCCGGGTCTCGGCCCGGCCGCTCATCGGCACCGTCCCGATCACCTCGCCGGTCGCCGGATCGTTGACCTCGAGCACCTTGCCGCCGTCGGCGCCGACCCACTCGCCGCCGATCAGGTTTGCCTCGCGCTTGAACTCGAGCTTCTGCAGCATGGCTTTGGCCTCCTAGATACTATTGAAAGTAAATGACAATTGGCGCCTGCTCCGCGGCGTTTCCGAGCGATGCCCCGCACTTCGCGCCGCGCGCCGTTCGCCCTCCATATGGCGGCGATCCTATCCCGGCGACAGGGCCGGCGCCACGCCAGTCCATCTTTCGTTTGAACCTATTGGCGGCACGGCGCGACCAACGCTCCGAAGGCCAATGACGGCCTCTACAAAAACCCAAGGGGAATGGAAATGAAGAAGGTTCTCACTGTCGCGGTCGCCGCTCTGACGATCGCCACCACCATTGCGGTCTCCACCGCGAACGTCGACGCCAAGGGCTTCAAGGCCCCCGGTGGCGGCGGCGGGGGTGGCGGCGGCGGCGCTTGGAAGATGCCTCATCACAAGGGGGGCGGGGGGAAATGGGTTGGCTACGGCATCGCCGCCGGCGTCCTGACCGCGGCCGCGTACGGCGCGTACGCGACCTGCGACCGCGTGCCCGTGTTCAACCGCTTCGGCGAGGTCGTCGGCTACCGCTGCGAGTGGTACTGAGCTTAAGGAGTTGCGATCGGCGCACTCGCCCCCCGTCCGCCCACGCGCCGATCCGAGCGGCCCGCCTGGATATCCTCCAGGCGGGCCGTTTCCTTTTCGCGCGTCGCGAAACGCGGGCGCTCTCGGCCTGAAGAGCCGCAGGCCAAGTTGACATCCCTCCGATCGTCGTCAGCAATGCGTCCTGCGTGACGCGGCCTTGGCGCCGCGCTCTTCGTCGGAGCGTTCATGAAAAAAGGCCTGCGATCCCGCCTCACCCAGTACGGCGACGAGCAGTTCGCGCTGTTCCTGCGCCGCGGCTTCCTCAAGGCCGCCGGCTACACCGATGAGGCGCTCGACCGCCCGATCGTCGGCATCCTCTCGACCGCGTCCGATTTCAACCCCTGCCACGGCACCGCGGCGCGGCTCGCAGAGAAGACGGCGGCCGGCGTGCGGCTCGCCGGCGGCCTGCCGTTCGTCTTCCCGACCATCTCGATCCACGAGGCGTTCTCGTTCCCGACCTCGATGCTGCTGCGCAACCTCATGTCGATGGACACCGAGGAGATGCTGCGCGCGCTGCCGGTCGATGCGGTGGTGCTGATCGGCGGCTGCGACAAGACGATTCCGGCCGAGCTGATGGGCGCGGTGAGCGCCGATGTTCCGGCGATCGTGCTCCCGGTCGGCCCGATGCTGGCGGGCCGCCACGAGGGCGCCCGGCTCGGCGCCTGCACCGACTGCCGCCGGCTGTGGGCCGCCTTCCGCGCCGGCACCCTCGACGAAGCGAACCTCGACCGGGCGCACGACAACCTGATGCCGACCTCCGGCACCTGCATGGTGATGGGCACGGCCTCGACCATGGCGTCGCTGGCGGAAACGCTCGGCTTCACGCTGCCGGGTGCCGCGACCGCGCCGGCGGTGTCGGCCGAGCGCATGCGCATTGCCGAGGCGACCGGCACGCGCGCAGTCGAAATGGCCAAAGCCGGCGGGCCGCGGCCGAGCGAAATCCTGAACCGCGCGGCGCTGCGCAACGCCTCGGCCGTGCTGCAGGCGATCAGCGGGTCGACCAACGGCATCGTGCATCTGGCGGCGATCGCCGGCCGCGCCGGCATCCGCTACGACCTCGCCGAGCTCGACGCGATCGGCCGCGACGTGCCGGTGCTCGTGAACATGAAGCCGGCCGGCGAATATTTCGCGCGAGGATTTCCACGCGGCGGGCGGCGTGCCGGCGCTGTGGCGGCGGCTCAAGAACCACCTCGACCTTGGCGCCCGCACGGTGCGCGGCGAGACGCTCGACGACGGTCGTGGCGCGCTGGCCCGAATATGTCGACGACGAGATCATCCGCCCGCTCAACCGGCCGGTGGTGGAGGGCGAGGCGCTGGCGATCCTCAACGGCTCGCTGGCCCCCGACGGCGCGGTGATCAAGCTCTCGGCCGCCACCAAATCGCTGACGCCAGCACGAAGGCCCGGCGCTGGTGTTCGATTCGCTCGACGATCTCGCCCGCCGGATCGACGATCCGGACCTGCCGGTCACGCCCGACCATTGCCTGGTGCTGCGCAATGCCGGCCCGATCGGCGCGCCCGGCATGCCGGAGGCCGGCGCGCTGCCGATCCCGAAAAAGCTCGGCAGCCGTGGCGTCAAGGACATGGTGCGCATCTCGGATGCCCGCATGAGCGGCACCGCGTTCGGCACCGTCGTGCTGCATGCCGCGCCCGAAGCGGCCGCCGGCGGCCCGCTGGCGCTGGTGCGCGACGGCGACCGCATCCGCCTCGATTCGGTCGGGCGCCGCATCGACCTCAAGGTCGACGACGCGGAGCTTGCCCGGCGTCGCGCGCGCTGGACCGCCCCCGCCAAGCCGCCGCGGGGGTATGGCCGGCTGTACGTCGACCACGTCACCCAGGCGGCCGAAGGCTGCGATTTCGACTTTCTGGCCGGCGCGGGCACAGCCAGCTAGCCCTCTCGGCGTCATCATCCGCGAAAGCGGATGACCCAGTAATCACCAACGCTTTTGATTCTTCCGCGACAGTGCGGCGTACTGGGTCCCCCGCCTTCGCGGGGATGACGGCTGAGGGTAGCGCGTGGTGTGGCCGTGCCCTCACACCGCGGCAAAATCGCGCGCGCCCGATAGCATCTCACCTGCCGTTTGCCTAGCGTGCGGTGGGGGATTCGATGCGGCGCTGGGCGCGAGCAAGGTTGTTGGGCTGGGTGGCCGCCAGCATTGCCGCCTTGGCCACGCTGTCCTTCGGTGCCGACCGCGCGCTCGCGGCCGGCGGCGCATTTGTGGTCGACGACGCCGAGGTCGGCGCGGTCGGCTCGTGCAAGGTCGAGTTCGTGGGCCGCGTTCGCAGACAACACCGATTTCATCGGTGTCGTATCGCCGGCATGCGTCGCCAACCTTGGGCGGCCGGTCGAGCTGAACGCCGCACCCGTGCGCTTCCGCTCCGACGGCGAGTGGGGCTCCCTCCTGGTCACCAAGGGAAAGGTCAACCTGATCCCGGTCGAGCCCAACAAGGTTGGGCTCGCGCTGATCGCCGGCACCGCGTTCGATCTCGTCAACCGCGCTCTCGATGCAGGCTTCGTCACAGTGCCCCTCACATGGCAGCTGCATGAGCAGTTCCGCGTCAACCTCAATGCCGGCTGGCTATGGGAGCGAAGCGCGGACGTGCACGTCGCGGCCTGGGGCGCCGGCTTCGAGTGGAACTTCGTCAAGCCGCTGACGCTGATCGGCGAGGTGTTCGGGTTCGCCGGCGGCCAGAATCCCGATCCGCGCTTTCAGGTCGGCCTGCGCTACACGCCGCTGGAGGCCTTCGATATCGATGTGATCTACGGCCGCAATCTTATCGGCGAGCAGGCGAACTGGATCACCGTCGGTCTCAACGTGCGCTTCAATCCGGCCGGGAAGTAGCCGCCTTGTGTCCGGGCCCAGCGCAGCACGAAATGATGCGCTGCCGACCCGGGACCTTCACAGATCGCCTGCGTCTTTGAAGGTCCCGCACCTACGCAGCAGCACTGCGCGCCGCACCGCGTGGCGCGGCAGGGGCTGCTCACCCCATCGGCACGCTGTCGCTGAGGCTCTGGTTCAGGCCCTTGGTCACCCGCTCGATGCGCTCGGACGCCGCGTTGAGCGCGGTCACGACGGCCGCCTGCGTCACCTTGGCCCGCTCGGTCGCGGCCGCGCGCGTCTCGTGCGCGACGGCGGTCTCCTGCCCGGCGTGCTGTAGCTTGCGCTTTGCCTCCGACAACTCGTCCGCGATGGTGATCGCCGCCATGACGATCAGCCGCGTGTCGCCGATCTCGCCGAAATTGCCGCGCATCTCGGCGATGCGCCGCTCGAGATCCTGCGCAAGACTTTGCAGGTGACCCTCCTGCCCGTCTTCGCACGCCATCCGGTACTGACGGCCGTTGATGGTGATGTTCACGTGCGGCATGGTGCGGGGCGGGCTCCGACGTTCAAGTCAGCGATCCTTTGGTATCGACTACGGTGCGGATCGCATCCATGGCGAGATCGAGCCGCCGCGATACCTCGCGGCCGGTCGCTTCCAGCCGATGCGCGCGCGCGGTCTGCTGATCGAGCTCCGCAGCCAGCCGCGATCGGTCGGTGCCGAGGGCGGACACCTGTTCGGCCAGCGCGGCCTCGCTGCGGTCGGCCTCACGACGCCGCTCGAGCGCAGCCTCGAGACTATCGAGCGCCGCCGCCAAGCGCTTGGTTGCCGCCTCGATGCCGCTCGCGTCCATGATGCCGTGACGCTGGTCATGCCCGTTATGCATTCGCGATTTGCAGTGTGCGCCCCCTTCACCCGGCTCGCAACACGACCTCCCAGGCGGATGCGGCATTCGTGCGGCGAATTTCCTGAAGACAGGGAGTTTTGCTGCTTTTTTTGCGGCGGCGGCTCGCGTTGACAGAGGGGCGTCACATGTTATGTGTCCGGCGCCTCGGCGACCGGGCGTCCGGCCGCCGGTGTGGTGGATTTGAAGGTCCTGCAATCTTCCCGGCGGTTCGCGCCCAAGGAACGTCAAATCCAAAACCACACTAGACTCTATAAGTTTGCATGTGTCCTTCGATTCCGAAGCTCGCCACAGAGGGTGCCGCGACGATCAAGCGAGCTTCGGAATCGGGACAGGAGACCCCCGCGTTCATTCGTCTGTTCGGGCGAGCTCGGCTCACGCGGCGGCGAACCGGAATTCCCTTCGTACAGCCGGCTTGAAAGGGGGCCTCCTTCGGCATGCTCACCACGACGCGCACGACCCATGATCGCATGGCCAACGCCATCCGGGCGCTAGCCATGGACGCGGTCGAGCAGGCGAAATCGGGCCATCCGGGCCTGCCGATGGGTGCGGCCGACATCGCGACCGTGCTGTTCACGCGCTTTTTGAAATTCGATCCTTCCGACCCCTCTTGGCCGGATCGCGACCGTTTCGTGCTGTCGGCCGGCCACGGCTCGATGCTGATCTATGCGCTGCTTCACCTGCTCGGCTACGAGGGGATGCCGATCGAGGAGCTCAAGCGCTTCCGGCAGCTGAACTCCAAGACGCCCGGGCACCCGGAGAACTTCATCACGGCCGGGGTCGAGACCACCACCGGGCCGCTCGGCCAGGGGCTCGCCAACGCGGTCGGCATGGCGATCGCCGAGCGGCACCTGGCGGCGGTGTTCGGAAGCGAAGTCGTCGACCACCACACCTACGTGCTGGCCTCCGACGGCGACCTGATGGAAGGCATCAGCCACGAGGCGATCGCACTCGCCGGGCACCTGAGGCTCAACCGGCTGATCGTGCTGTTCGACGATAACGGCATCACCATCGACGGCAAGCTGTCACTGTCCGACTCCGTCGACCAGGTGAAGCGGTTCGACGCCGCCGGCTGGGCCGCGGCGCGCATCGACGGCCACGACCCGGAGGCGATTGCCGCCGCCATCGAGCAGGCCAAGACGTCCGACCGTCCGAGCCTGATCGCCTGCCGCACCATCATCGGCTATGGCGCGCCGGCCAAGGCGGGCACGGAGAAGTCCCACGGGTCGCCCCTGGGGGCCGAAGAGATCGCCGGCGCACGCGAAAAATTGGGCTGGAGCCACGCGGCCTTCGACGTTCCGGCCGACGTGCGCGAGCACTGGCGCACAGCAGGGTTGCGCGGGCAAGCCGCACGCGCGCAGTGGCGCGAGCGGGTTGCCCGGCTGGCGGCGGGTGAGCGCGCCGAGTTCGAGCGGCGCGTCAGGGGCGAGGTCGCGGCCGAGCGGCTCGCGGCGGCGGTGCGCGACGTCAAACAGAAGCTCGCGGCCGCGCCGCAGGCAATCGCCACACGGGCGGCTTCGGAGAACGCGCTCGGCGCCCTGGCGCCGGCATTGCCGGAGATGATCGGCGGCTCGGCCGATCTCACCGGCTCGAACAATACGCGGCCGAAGGGCATGGCGGTGCTCTCGGCCGCCGACTATGCCGGCCGCTTCATCCACTACGGCATCCGCGAGCACGGCATGGCGGCGGCCATGAACGGCATGGCGCTGCATGGCGGCGTCATTCCGTATTCCGGGACATTCCTCGTGTTCTCCGACTATTGCCGGCCGGCGATCCGTCTCGCCGCATTGATGGGGGAGCGGGTCATCCATGTGATGACCCACGACTTGATCGGGCTCGGCGAGGACGGGCCGACCCACCAGCCGATCGAACATCTGGCCTCCCTGCGGGCGATGCCGAACCTGCTGGTGTTCCGGCCGTGCGACGCGGTCGAGACGGCCGAATGCTGGGAGCTCGCCCTGCAGGCGCGCAAGACGCCAAGCGTGCTGGCGCTGACGCGGCAGAACCTGCCGCAGCTGCGGCAGGGCTTTGACGAGCAGAACCGCTGCGCGCAGGGCGCCTACGAAATCTCTCCGGCTAGCAACGGAAGGGTTGCGGTGTCGTTCTTCGCCACCGGGTCGGAAGTCTCGCTCGCAGTCGACGCGCAGAAACTGCTCGCCGCGCGCGGCCTTTCGTCCCGCGTGGTGTCGATCCCCTGCTTCGAGCTGTTCCTCGCGGCGTCCGCCGATGAGCGGCGCAGGATCATCGGCGATGCCGAGGTGAACGTCGGCGTGGAGGCCGCGGTCCGGCAGGGTTGGGACGCGATCATCGGCACCGACGGCGCCTTCGTCGGCATGTCGACGTTCGGCGGCAGCGCCCCCTATAAGGACCTCTACAAGCACTTCGGCATCACGGCTGAAGCGGTGGCGGTCGCGGCATTGAAGATGCTGGGCAAGAACCAATAAGGAGTCGCGCGATGACCGTCCGGGTCGGGATCAACGGATTCGGCCGCATCGGCCGCAACATTCTGCGCGCCATCGTCGAAGCCGGCCGCAAGGACATCGAGGTCGTCGCCGTCAACGACCTCGGGCCGGTTGAGACCAACGCGCATCTCCTGCGGTACGACTTCGTCCATGGCCGCTTTCCCGGCGAGGTGACGGTCAAAGGCGATAGCATCAGCGTCGGCGACCTTTCCTTCAAGGTGACGGTGCAAAAGGACCCGTCGAACCTGCCGTGGAAGGAGCTCGGCGTCGACATCGCGCTCGAGTGCACGGGCCTGTTCACGTCGAAGGACAAGGCTTCGGCGCACCTGCAGGCCGGCGCCAAGCGCGTCCTCGTGTCGACGCCCGCCGACGGCGCCGACTTCACCGTCGTCTACGGCATCAACGACGACAAGATGACGAAGGACCACGTCGTCATCTCCAACGGCTCGTGCACGACCAACTGCCTCGCGCCGATGGCGAAGATCATGAACGACAATTTCGGCGTCGAGTCCGGATTCATGACGACGATCCACTCGTACACCGGCGATCAGCCGACGCTCGACACCATGCACAAGGACCTCTATCGCGCCCGCGCCGCCGCGCTCAACATCATCCCGACGTCGACCGGTGCCGCCAAGGCTATCGGCCTTGTGCTGCCGGAGCTCGCCGGCAAGCTCGACGGCTCGTCGATGCGCGTGCCGACCCCGAACGTCTCGCTCGTCGATTTCAAGTTTCACGCCAAGCGCGCCACCTCGGTCGACGAGGTGAACAACGCCATCATGGCCGCCGCGAAGTCCAACCGGCTCGGCAAGATCGTGGCCTGGACGAAGGAGCCGCTGGTCTCCTCCGACCTCAACCACGATCCGCACTCGGCGACCTTCGCGGTCGACCAGACCAAGGTGATCGGCGGCACGTTCGTGCGCATCGTCGCCTGGTACGACAACGAATGGGGCTTCTCCAACCGCATGGCCGATACGGCGGTGGCGATGGGGAAGCTGATTTGACGGCGCGGAAACCGACCCTTGCAGATCCCAACTTGGCTGGGTTTCGCTGCTCTGGTTCTGCTGGCACTTTTTGTGGCTTTCGCATTGCGCCAGGGCATGAAGGTGAAAAAGCCGCCGGAAGGCGTTCCGCCGGAGCAAACCGGCAGCGGCTGGTCCTGATCGCGCGGCGCCGTCGGCACGGACCGCGCAGGTTTGAAGCCTCCGCATGAGCAGTTTTCGTACCCTCGATCAGGCCGATATGAAGGGCAGACGCGTGCTCGTGCGCGTCGACCTCAACGTGCCGATGGAGAGCGGGAAGATCACGGACGCGACCCGGATCGAGCGCGTCAAGCCGACCATCGAGGAGATCGCCGACAAGGGCGGCAAGGTCATCCTGCTCTCGCATTTCGGGCGGCCGAAGGGACGCGATCCGAAAGCGTCGCTGCGGCCGGTCGCCGCGGCGGTCGCCGACGTCGTCGGACGGCCGGTTGTCTTTGTGGATGACTGCGTGGGGCCGAAAGCCGAACAAGCCGTCGCGGCGATGCGCCCCGGCGACATCCTGTGCCTCGAGAACACGCGCTTTCATGTCGAGGAGGAGAAAAACGACGCGGGCTTCGTCGAGCAGCTCGCGGCGCTCGGCGACATCTATGTCAACGATGCGTTCTCGGCGGCGCACCGCGCACACGCCTCGACCGCGGGGATTGCGCACAAGCTCCCGGCCTATGCGGGCCGCAGCATGCAGGCAGAACTGGAGGCGCTGTCGCGGGCCCTCGAACGGCCGGAACGACCCGTGGCGGCGATCGTCGGCGGCGCCAAGATCTCCACCAAGCTCGACCTGCTCGGCAACCTGATCACGAGGGTCGATGCGCTGCTCATCGGCGGCGCCATGGCCAACACGTTCCTGGCCGCGCAGCGCAAGGCGGTCGGCAAGTCGCTCGCCGAGCACGACCTTACGGGCACGGCGCGCGACATCCTGGCAAAGGCGCAAGCGGAAGGATGCGAGATCGTGCTGCCGGTCGATGCCGTGGTGGCGCGGACGTTCGAGGCCAATGCGCCCTCGCGTGTCGTCTCCGTCGATGCCGTCGAGCCCGACGACATGATCCTCGATATCGGACCGCGCAGCGTCGAGCACGTCGTCTCGGTGCTGGCGCGCACCCGGACGCTGGTATGGAACGGGCCGTTCGGCGCGTTCGAGTTGCAACCGTTCGACAACGGCACCGTTGAGGTAGCGGAAGCCGCCGCCGAGCTGACACAGCCGGCAAGCTGGTCTCGGTCGCCGGCGGCGGCGACACGGTTGCGGCGCTCAATGCCGCAGGGGCGGCTGACCGTTTTTCCTATATCTCGACCGCGGGCGGCGCCTTTCTGGAGTGGCTGGAGGGCAGAACCTTGCCGGGGGTGGAAGCGTTAAGAGTGAAATGAGCGCAACCCCTCCCCTTGCGGGCGGAAGAAGCCTAAAATCCGCGCCAGGATGATTCCGGCGCTTGGTTCAAGGAGGCAGCGATGAACCTCGCAGAGCTCAACAAGGTCGCCGTGGCCATGGTGACGCCCGGCAAGGGCATCCTGGCGGCCGACGAGTCTTCGGGAACGATCAAGAAGCGCTTCGACGCGATCGGGGTCGAGTTGAGCGAGGGCAACCGGCGCGACTACCGGGAACTGCTTTTCCGCTCCAAGGAGGCGATGTCGAAATACATCTCCGGCGTCATCCTCTACGATGAAACCATCCGGCAGAAGGCCAAGGACGGTACGCCGCTGGTGAAGCTGATCGAGCAGACCGGCGCACTGCCCGGCATCAAGGTCGACAAGGGCACCAAGCCGCTGCCCTTCTGTCCGGGCGAGGTGATCACCGAAGGGCTCGACGGCCTGCGCGAGCGGCTGGCGGAATATCGTGGCCTCGGCGCCGCGTTCGCCAAGTGGCGCGCCGTCATCGACATCGGCGAAGGTATTCCGAGCTATAGCGGCATCATCACCAACGCCCACGCGCTGGCGCGCTACGCGGCGCTTTGCCAGGAAGAAGGCATCGTGCCGATCGTCGAGCCGGAGGTCTTGATGGACGGCGGCCACGACATCGACCGCTGCCTCTTAATCAGCGAGTGGGTGCTCAAGACCGTGTACGAGCAGCTCTACTATCAGAAGGTCCAGCTCGAAGGCACCGTGCTCAAGCCCAATATGGTCGTGCCGGGCAAGAAATCGGCGAAGCGGGCCTCGGTCGAGGAGGTGGCCGAAAAGACGGTGCGCGTGCTCAAGGCCTGCGTGCCGTCCGCAGTCCCGGGCATCGCATTCCTTTCCGGCGGCCAGTCCGACGAGGAGGCGACCGCGCATCTCGACGCGATCAACAGGATCGGCGACCTGCCCTGGAAAGTGACCTTCTCATACGGCCGCGCGCTGCAGGCGCCGGTACAGAAGACCTGGGCCGGCAAGCCCGAAAACGTGGCGGCGGCGCAGCGCGCCTTCGCGCACCGCGCCAGGATGAACGGGCTTGCCGCGCTCGGCGAGTGGAAGGCCGACCTGGAGAAGAAGGCGGCCTGAGCCTGTCGCTCTTGCGGCTATTGGCCCAGGACGCCGCCCCCTTTTCGCCTGAATAGGATTCCATGCCGAACGCATGACAACCGGACGGCAGGCGGCGGAACGCAAGCGCCCTGCCCCGCGGCTCTATCTGGTCACCCAACGGATCGACGACGCGGGCGCATTTGCGCGCCCGCTCGAGGCTGCGCTCGGCGCGGCCGACATCGCGGCCGTCCTGCTCCGGCTCGCCGAAGCCGATGAGCGAACGCTGATCCGGCAGGTCAAGGCGATTGCCCCGGTGGTCCAGCACCGCAACGCGGCGCTCCTGATCGAGGGACACCCTGCGATCGTGGCCCGTGCCGGCGCCGACGGGGCGCATCTTTCCGGCTACGACGCGTTGAAGCAAGCGCTGCCCGGGCTCAAACCCGATCGCATCGCGGGGGCGGGCGGACTGCAAACGCGACACGATGCCATGCTCGCGGGCGAGGCGGGGGCGGACTACGTTATGTTCGGGGAGCCGACCGGGAACGGAACCCGTCCGCCTTTCCGGGCGATCGTCGACCGCGTGGCGTGGTGGAGCGAGGTGTTCGAGGTGCCGTGCGTGGCCTTTGCGGCTGACATCGATGAGGCAGAAGCGCTGGCGCGGGCCGGCGCCGAATTCGTCGCCCTCGGCGATTTCGTGTGGGACGATCAGGGGGGGTCGGCCGCCGTCGTCGCGTCGGCGGCACAGCGGCTGAACGCGTTGGAGTTGGCGTGATGGTGCGTGCGTGCGGCCCGCTAGTCCTGCCGGTGCTTGCGGCCGGGCTCGTCATCACGGCCCCGGCGGCAGCCCAGGCGCCGCTGAAAATCACGCCGCAGGCCTCGTCGACGCAACGCGCCTCGCCGCCGCAGCGGGCGGCGCCACGGCGCCCCCCCAGCAGGCCTGCGGCACGCCGGCCGGCGCCGAAGCCGCAGCCCGCGGCCGCCGCCGCGAGCAAGCCGGCTGCGCCCGCCGCCGCGCCCGGGCAAAGCCTTGAGGGATCGACGCCCGCTCCGGCGGCGGCCCCGTGGCCGACGACCGCAGCCCCGGCGACGGCCCCGTGGCCGGTGGCCGGAGCCCCGGCCACGGCGGACAGCGGCGATGTCGCGTTCGGCGCCTATCAGCGCGGCCACTATCTCACGGCCTTCGCCGAAGCGACCAAGCGGGTCGCTGCCGGCGACGCCAAGGCGATGGCCTTGCTGGGGGAACTTTACGCCAACGGGTTCGGCGTGCCGCGTAACGACAAGAGAGCGGCCGAATGGTACGCGCTTGCGGCCGACCGCGGCGACCGCGAGGCGATGTTCGCGCTCGCAATGTTCCGAATTGGCGGCCGCGGCGGCCCGCGCGACCGCGACGGGGCGGTCGCCTTGCTTGGGCAGGCGGCCAAGCTCGGGCACGTTGCGGCTGCCTATGATCTCGCGCTGCTGCACCTCGAGCAGCATCAAAATTTTTCCGGCGCCGCCGAGCTGCTGAAGTCCGCTGCCGAAGCCGGCAGCCCGGACGCCCAGTATGCGCTCGCGACGCTCTACAAGGAGGGCCGCGGGGTCGCGCGGGACCGCGCGCAGGCGACCCGCCTGATGGCCACCGCGTCCCGCGCCGGCAATGTCGATGCGGAGGTCGAATACGCCATCGCGCTGTTCAATGGCGATGGCACTCCGGCGGACGAAGGCGCCGCCGCCGCGCTGTTGCTCAAGGCCGCCCGCAAGGGCAGCCCGATTGCGCAGAACCGGATCGCGCGCGTGCTCGCCGCCGGCCGCGGCATGCCCGCCGACCCGGTCGAAGCCGCCAAGTGGCACATCATCGCGCGCGCGCGCGGCGAATCGGACCCCTGGCTGGAAGCCTTCCTGCAAAAGCTCACCCCCGAGCAGCGCCAGGCGAGCGAAAAATCCGCCGAGGCCTGGCTCAAGAGCCAGCCGCCGGCCGTGGCGCCGCGCTCTTGACGCCACGACCTGCGGCGGGCACAGCAGCCGCCCGTCATGCTCCGTTCCGCGCTTCTCAACGTCATGGTCCAGGCGGCCACCAAGGCCGGCCGCACGCTCAAGCGCGACTTCGGCGAGGTCGAGCGGTTGCAGGTGTCGCTGAAGGGGCCCGGAAACTTCGTCTCCGCCGCCGATCGCCGCGCCGAGGAGATCTTACGCCACGAGCTCGGCAGGGCGCGCCCCGGTTACGGCTTCCTGGGCGAGGAAGGCGGACGGCACGAGGGCGCCGACAAGACCCACACCTGGATCGTCGATCCGCTCGACGGCACCACCAATTTCCTGCACGGCATCCCGCAATTCGCGATCGCGATCGCGCTGCAGCGCGAGGACGCGATCGTGGCGGGACGTCGTCTACAATCCGGTGCTCGACGAGCTGTTCACCGCCGAGCGCGGCAAGGGCGCCTTCCTCAACGATCGGCGCCTGCGCGTCGCTGCGCGGCGACACTTGGCCGACGCCGTGGTGGCGTGCGGCCTGCCGCACCACGGCCGCGGCGATCTCGAGCTGTTCCGCCGGGAGGCAACGACCGTGCAGGCGAAGGTCGTGGGGCTGCGCCGGTTCGGCTCGGCGGCGCTCGATCTCGCCTGGATCGCCGCCGGCCGATTCGATGCCTACTGGGAGCGCAATCTCTCGCCGTGGGACATGGCCGCCGGTACGATCCTGGTGCGCGAGGCCGGCGGCTTCGTCACCGACCTCGACGGCGGCGACGCGATCTTCGCAGACCGGCAACATCATCGCGGGCAACGAAGCGATTCATGGCGAGCTGCTGCGAACCTTGAAAGCCGCGAGCGCAGCTCACGACATTGCCGATCCGTAATGCCGGCTGTGGTTGCCACCTGGGCAACTGTGCCATATTGGCGGCCTGGCTCGCGACTAAATGCGTGTCCCGGTTCCGAAGTTCGCAACACCCCGGCGGCATGCCCTGATGCGAGCTTGGGAATCGAAGGACGCCGGCAACTTATGGATCAGTGTGGTTTCGGATTTGAAGTTCCCGCAAAGGGGTGCCGCAACGATGGCAGGAACTTCAAACCCGCCACCCTAAATTAGACGACGAACGCCATGGCGCGCGACCTCGACCCGTTCAAGCTGTCCTCGCCCCGCATCTTCCTGGTGCGGATGCTGGTGTTCCTGATCCTGTGCGCCCTCGTTGTCGTCGTCCTCTACAAGCAGATCTGGGGCGCGTTCCTCGCCAATCCCGGCCTCAACGGGCTCATCATCGGCGTGCTGTTGATCGGGATCCTGCTCGCCTTCCGGCAGGTGATCCGGCTGTTCCGGGAAGTGAACTGGGTCAACGGCTTCCGGCTGGCCGATCCCGGGCTCGCGGTCGAGCGCCCGCCGGTGCTGCTCGCGCCGATGGCCGCGATCCTGCGCGACCGCATGGGGCGGATGGCGATCAGCACGGCGGTGATGCGCAGCCTCCTCGATTCGATCGCCGCCCGCCTCGACGAGGCGCGCGACCTCTCGCGCTACATGACCGGCCTGCTGATCTTCCTCGGGCTGCTCGGCACCTTCTGGGGCCTGATCGAGACCGTCACCTCGGTCGGCGAATTTCTCAAGGGCCTCACCGTCGGCGGCGACGCCGGCTCGGTGTTCGAGTCCCTGAAGCAGGGGCTGGCCGCGCCGCTCAGCGGCATGGGCATCTCGTTCTCGTCGTCGCTGTTCGGTCTTGCCGGCTCGCTCGTGCTCGGCTTCCTCGACCTGCAGACCAGCCAGGCGCAGAACCGCTTCTACACCGACCTGGAGGACTGGCTGTCCACCACCGTGCGCGACCTCGGCGTCGAGCCGGACGCGCACGCCGCCGACCGGCACCGGTCGCCAACGAGCTGCGGCTGGTGGTCGAGCGGTTGAAGGAGGTGGCGACCGAGGGCGGCTCGAACCGGCCGCCACCAACGCCATGGCCAACCTCGCCGAGGCGATCCAGGGCCTGGTGAGCCATATGCGCAGCGAGCAGCAGATGATCCGCGACTGGGTGAACTCGCAGTCCGAGCAGCAGCGCGAGATCCGCCGGCTGCTCGAGCGGCTTTCGCGCGAGGACGCGCCGAAACTCCGCAAAGAGGTCTAGAGCAACATGGCCCTTGCCCGCGCCCGCCGCGACCGCGGCGTCGACTACTGGCCGGGATTCGTCGACGCGCTGTCGACGCTGATCCTCGGCATCATCTTCATGCTGACAATCTTCGTGGTGGTGCAGTTCTTCCTGTCGCAGGAGGTGACCGGCAAGGACACCGCGCTCGCGCGCCTCAATGCGCAGATCGCGCAGCTGACCGAGTTCCTGTCGATGGAGAAGGCCGGCAAGGCGACCCTGGAGGACAGCCTTGCGACCTTGCGTGCGAGCCTCTCGGGTGCCGAAGCCGAGCGCGACCACCTCAAAGGCGTGGCCGAAAGCGCCGGAAGCGGTGCCGCCGCCGCGCGCGGCCGGATCGAAGCGTTGACCTCGGACCTCGACACCGAGAAGCGGCTGTCAGGGCGGGCGCTGAGCCAGGTCGAGCTGCTCAACCAGCAGATCGCCGCGCTGCGCCGCCAGCTTGCATCGCTCGAGGCGGCGCTCGAGGTCTCCGAGAAGAAGGACAAGGAAGCCCAGGTCCGCATCTCCGACCTGGGCCAGCGGCTCAATGTCGCGCTGGCGCAGCGCGTGCAGGAACTGTCGCGCTATCGCTCCGAGTTCTTCGGGCGGCTGCGCGCGATCCTCGCCAACCGGCCGGAGATCCGCGTCGTCGGCGACCGCTTCGTCTTCCAGTCGGAAGTGTTCTTCGACGTCGGCGCCGCGGCCTTGCGGACGGAAGGGCGCGCCGAGCTCGACAAGCTCGCGACCGCCCTGCTCGAGCTCGAGAAGCAGATCCCGGCCGAGATCGCCTGGGTGCTGCGCGTCGACGGCCACACCGACGTGCGGCCGATCGCGAGCGCGCAGTTCCCGTCGAACTGGGAGCTGTCGTCGGCGCGGGCGATCTCGGTCGTGCAGTACCTGATCGGCAAGGGCGTGTCGCCGCAGCGCCTGGTCGCCGCCGGCTTCGGCGAGTTCCAGCCGCTTGACGCCGCGTCCAACGAGGACGCCTACCGCCGCAACCGCCGCATCGAGCTCAAGCTGACGGAGCGGTGAGTTTTGCAGTTGGGCAAAGGCGCGCGCTTGCGCGCCGTGCCACGCGCGCGGATCTGCCGCAATCTCGCAGCGTCGATACGCTGGTCACGATTTCCGCAGGGTCATGACCCGCGTGGCACGCGCCGCTCCGCGGCGCTTTGCCCACCTCACAAGCTCAACCCGTCTCGAACTGCAGCTTGGCGAGGCGCGCGTAGAGGCCGTCGGCAGCGGCGAGGCTTGCGTGCGTGCCTTCCTCGACGATGCGGCCGTGGTCGAGCACCAGGATGCGGTCGCAGGACAGCACGGTCGCGAGGCGATGCGCGATCACGACGGTGGTGCGGCCGGCCATCAACCGCTCCAACGCGGTGTGCACCAGCGTTTCGCTCTCGGCGTCGAGCGACGAGGTCGCCTCGTCGAGCAGCAGGAGCGGCGCGTCGCGCAGGATCGCGCGCGCGATCGCGATTCGCTGGCGCTGTCCGCCCGACAAGGTCACGCCGCGCTCGCCGATCGGGGTGTCGAACCCTTGCGGCAGCGCCCGCACGAAATCGGTGACCAGCGCGAGATCGGCGGCGCGCTCGATCTCGGGCCGCGAGGCCTCCGGCCGGCCGAAGCGGATGTTGTCGGCGACCGAAGCCGCGAACACCGCGACGTCCTGCGGCACGATCGCGATATGACGGCGGAGGTCGGCCGGATCAGTTTCGGCGATGTCGATGCCGTCGAAGGTGATCCGGCCCGCCAAGGGATCGTAGAACCGCAACAGCAGGTGAAAGACCGTGCTCTTGCCGGCGCCCGAGGGGCCGACCAGCGCGACCCGCTCGCCGGGCGCCACCGCGAATGTCACGCCGTCCAGCACCGGCCCCTCCGGCCGCGTCGGATAGGCAAAGCGCACGGCCGCGAAGGCGACCTCGCCGCGTGCCGGCGCCGGCAGCGGCACGGGCTGCACCGGCCGCTTGATCGCAGGTTCGACGGCGAGGATCTCGAACAGCCGCTCGGCCGCGCCCGAGGCCTGCGACAGCTCGCCCCATACCTGGCTGAGCTCGCCGAGCGCGCCGGCCGCGAACACCGCGTAGAGCACGAACTGGCCGAGCACGCCCGGTGTGATGCGCCCAGCCAGCACGTCCTGCGCGCCGACCCAGAGCACCACCACCACGCTCGCGAACACGAGGAAGATCGCGACCGCGGTGAGCACCGCGCGGGCCCGCGTCGAGGTGCGCGCGGCCTCGAACGCCCGCTCGACCGCCCCGGCGAAGCGGGCGGCCGCCGGCTGCTCGTAGGTGAATGCCTGCAGGGTGCGCACCGCCGAGATCAACTCGGCCGCGTAGGCGGACGCGTCGGCGAGCGTGTCCTGCGCGCCGCGCGAGCGCCGCCGCACCAGCCGGCCGAACGCCACCAGCGGGAGCACGATCACCGGGATCGCGCCCAGCACGAACGCCGAGAGCCGCGGGCTGGTCGCCACCATCATGACGCTGGCGCCGACGAACAAGACCAGGTTGCGCAGCGCGATCGAAACCGAGGCGCCGACCGCCGACTTGATCTGGGTGGTGTCGGCGGTGAGCCGGGAGATCACCTCGCCGGTCTGCGCCCGGTCGAAGAACGCCGGCGAGAGCGTCATCAGATGGCGGAACACGAGCTCGCGCAGGTCCGCCACCACCCGCTCGCCGAGCATCGTCACGAGGTAGTAGCGTAGCGCGCTCGCGCCCGCGAGCACGGCCGCGACCGCGATCATGGCGGTGAAATAGCTGTCGACGAGGTCGAGGCTCTCGCCGGTGAAGCCGAAATCGATCATGCGCCGCACGGCGATCGGCACCGCCAGCGTCGCCAGCGCGGCGATGATCAGCGCGACCAAGGCCCCGATGGCGTGCGCGCGGTAGCGCCAGACGAACGGCAGCAGGGCGAGCAGCGGCTTGACGCGCAGCCGGCGCGGCGACGCACCCTGCCCGGCTGCCCCGCTTTCGGGGCGCCCGGAAACCGCAAGGTCCGCCTGGCCCGGTCCGGCAGCGTCGTTCATCGGATGGCGTTCCTCGATTTGCCGAACGCCTGGCTTCGTTCGGTCATGGGGACAGTAGCAACGCCGGATGCGCAAAGCGAAGGGTGCGCCCCGCCTGGCCTTGTTTCCCGAACGGCCGTGGGCTATAGAGCCGCCACTTCAACAACAGACACGGCAGGGACTGCAGCGCTGCGGGCGCGCGAGGTAAAACGATGAAATCCGGCATCCACCCCGACTACCATACCATCAAGGTCGTCATGACCGACGGCACCGAGTTCGAGACCCGCACCACCTGGGGCAAGCCCGGCGACACGATGCATCTCGACATCGACACCAAGTCGCATCCAGCCTGGACCGGCGGCCACCACCAGCTGCTCGACCGCGGCGGCCGCCTGTCGCGCTTCCAGAAGAAGTTCTCGGGGTTCTTGAAGACCTGACGGACCGTGTCCCGCACGGGCGCAGCGCTGCTGCGCGGATGCGGGACCCCGGTTTCTTTCCTGCGGCCCGCCCGGGTCTGCGCCCGGGACAGCGCCGTGTTATCCACCGGCATGACCGCGCTGAAATGGCTGCTCGTCCCGGCGCTCTGCTACGGCGGGCTCGTCGCGCTCCTTTACTTCGGGCAGCGCGGCATCATGTATTTCCCCGACACGACGCGGCGGCCGCCCGCAAGCGTCGGGCTGCCGCAGGCCGAGGAGGTCGAGCTCAAGACCTCCGATGGCGAGCGCTTGGTCGCCTGGCATGTCGCGCCGCGCGCCGGCAAGCCGATCGTGCTGTACTTCCAGGGCAACGGGGGCGGGCTCGATCTGCGGGCCCACCGGTTCGCCGCGCTCGTATCCGACGGCCTGGGCCTGCTGGCGATGAATTATCGCGGCTACGGCGGCTCGAGCGGCCGGCCGAGCGAGGAGGGCCTCCTGCGGGACGCCGCGGCGGCGCACGATTTCGCAGCGGCGCGCTACGGCGCCGATCGCATCGTGCTGTGGGGCGAGTCGCTCGGCACCGGCGTCGCGGTCGCGCTGGCGGCGGAGCGCCCGGTGGCGCGCGTGCTGCTGGAATCGCCATTCACCTCCGCCGCCGCCATCGCCGCCTCGGTCTACTGGTTCGTGCCGGTGCGCGTGTTGATGCACGACCAGTTCCATTCCGACCGGCGCATTGCCAATGTGACGGCGCCGGTGCTCGTCCTGCACGGCGAGCGCGACACGGTGGTGCCGATCCGGTTCGGCGAGCAGCTCTACGCGCTCGTCCGCGCGCCGAAACAATTCGTCCGCCTTCCGGCCGCCGGCCACAACGACCACGATGCGCACGGCGCCCTGGAGGCGGTGCGGCCATTCCTCAACGAGGGTGCGCTGAAGCCGTAGCGGATGGGAAAACGTTCCGCGTGCTTCGAGACGCGCGCGTGTCCAGCGCGCTCCTGAGCACGACGAGGTTTGCGTATGCCACTCACCACATCCCTCATCCTGAGTTGCCAACCGGCGTTGGGTCGACCCGCTGCGGATGAAACGATCTATACATTGCGGGTACTCGCCAGTGTTCGCTCTATATGTCGATCGTTTCTTATTAGGAGCGGTCCGAAGGACCGCGTCTCGAAGGACCCAAACGCAATTGCAGAGCCAATTCCGCACTTTCAAACGGTCGCTCAAAACGTCTGGTAGGTCTGCCCGACGCGGCCGCCGACGCGGGCAAAGCCCGCCTTCGCCGGCTCGTAGTTCTGCCGGATGTTGAGCGCGCGCGCGTAGGAGCCCGCCGCCTTCTCCTTGTCGCCGAGCCGCTCATAGGCGAGCCCGCGGCTCACCCAGGCCTGCAGATTGCCGGGGTCGAGCTGTACCGCATCGTCGAGGCTCGCCGCCGCCGACTTGTGATCGTTGATTGCGATGTAGCTCAAACCGCGCGAGACATAGGGGTCGGGGTGCTGCGCGGCGAGCCCGATCGCGGTGGTGAAGTCGTCGATCGCGAAATTGTGCTGCTTCTGCGCCTGATAGAGCAGACCGCGATTGTGATAGGCCTGGGCGTCGTCGGGCTTGAGCGCGATCCCCTTGTTGAAGTCCTGGAACGCCTGCAGCGCTTGGCCCTGCTGCCGGTAGACGACGCCGCGGCCCACATAGGCGGGCGCATAGTTGGCGTCGATCTCCAGCGCGCGGTTGTAGTCGGCGAGCGCGAGATCGAGCCTTTTCGCCTGCCGCTGCACGAGGCCGCGGTTGGAATAGGCCTGCGCGTAGTTCGGATCGAGGCTGATCGCCTTGTTGAAGTCGGCGAGCGCCTCGTCGTTGCGGCCGGCGCGGCCGAGCACCGTGCCGCGCACGTTGTAGGCTTGCGCGTCGTTCGGGTTGCGCTGGATGACATCGGTGAGCGAGGCGATATTGGCCGGCGAAGCAGCCGTGCCGTCGTCCTCGACGACCGGGCCCGAGACGGTCGAGCACGCTGCGATCGGCACCGCAAGGGCGAGCAGCGCGCCGAAAGCGCGCCCTCGTCTCACGCTCATCCGGAGACGTGCCATCGAGTGCCCCGTGCCCGCGCGGGCGGAAGCTTGTAGCGCCGCAGGCTTTTTGTTCACCCGGCGAATGCGGCGATCTTGCGACGGCGATTGGCCCCCACGGCTCTCGCTAAAGCTGCCGAGCCTTCAGCGACCGCCAGGAGCACCAGGGCCGCCACCGCGGGCCGGCACCGTCCGGGGCTTGCTGGGGATCAAACCTTCGCGCTGGGCGCGCTTGCGCGCGAGCTTGCGGGCGCGGCGGATGGCTTCGGCTCTCTCGCGGGCCTTCTTTTCCGAAGGCTTCTCGTAGTGGCCCCTGAGCTTCATCTCCCGGAAGATGCCCTCGCGCTGCATCTTCTTCTTGAGAGCCTTCAGAGCCTGGTCGACATTGTTGTCGCGGACGAGAACCTGCACGCGCTATCCTCTTGATCGTGATCGTCTGTTTCGACTGAACGGCAAACGGGAATCGCGCGCCGCGGATGCGCCGCCGCCGGGTGCGCGGCCCTGTAGCAGAACGGATGGGGAAAGTCCACCGCCCGTGGCCTCAACTCACCGTCAGCGTTGAGGTTCCCCGAACACCCGCGTCACGTGCCCCATCTTGCGGCCGTCGCGCACCGCCGCCTTGCCGTAGAGGTGGACGGAGGCGCCCGGCACCGCGAGCCATTTGGCGTACTCGGCGACCTCGGCACCAATCGGGTTCGTCATCTCCACGCGCCCCAAGCGCACAGGCTTGGCGAGCGGCCAGCCCGCGACGGCCCGGATGTGCTGCTCGAACTGAGAAACCGTGGCACCGTCGAGCGTCCAGTGGCCCGGAGTTGTGCACGCGCGGCGCGATCTCGTTGACCAGCACGGTTTGGTCGCCGCCGTCACGCACCACGAACATCGCCACCGCCAGTACCCCGACATAGTCGAAGGCGCCGGCGATCTTGCCCGCGATCCCGAGCGCGGCGGCGGCGACGTCCGACGGCAGGTCGGCGGGGCGCGCGAGGTCTTCAGGATGTGATCGCGGTGCTCGTTCTCGGTCACGTCGAAACATTCGATCCGACCGGCCGGGCTGCGCGTCGCCACCACCGAGATTTCTCGCTCGAATGGGACGAAGGCCTCGAGGATCGCCGGCTGCCCGCCAGCCGGTCGGGCGTGCGATGGGCGGAGATGACCCGCGCCTCGTATCCGATTCGCCAGGTGTCCAAGGTCTCGGCGGCGTGCTCGAGGGTCGCCCAATCCGACTGGCTCCTATGATGATCGCGACCGGCTTTGCCGCCGTGTCCGCTCCGGGAGGCCGTCAGGGCCCCAGACGAAGCGGCGGATTATGGGAACGACCTCTGGCGTGGCAAGCGAGCGCCGGCCGAGGAGCCCTCGGCTTGCCGCGCCCCTACGCGATGATGTCTGGGGTCAGCTGATCTTCGACCAGCCTGATCCGGTCCCGCAGCTGCAGCTTGCGCTTCTTCAGGCGCTGTACCTGCAATATGTCGGCGCCGGGCGCGTTGTGCAGGGCCTCGATGGCGGCGTCCAGGTCCCGATGCTCCTGACGCAGCCGCGCCAGAATACCCTCGAGCTCCCGTCGTTCCTCGTCGCTCATGGCGGTTGGCGGCGTTCGTGGCGCTCGTTGGACGCCAAAATCCCCGGTTTGAGCGAGGATACCACGTTTCCCGATCGGCCGCCTCCTATCGGTCCACGGAATTGGGGTTAACGGCCCTTTTGCTGCGCTGCACAATCGATCTTTCGTCGACTTGGAACGGCGGTCGTGGCAAACTGCCGCGGTCAGGCTGCAAGCTGACGAAGGAGAGCAAAAGCATGTCCATCCAATCGCATCTTGCGGAACTCGAGCGGCGGCACCGGGCGTTGGAAGATGAGATCACCGACGCGCTGGCGCACCCCTCGACCGACGATCTTACGATCGCCGAACTGAAGCGCCGCAAGCTGCAAGTGAAGGATGAGATCGCGCGCCTAAGGCACGCGGCGTCGCAGACTGTGCACTGACCCCCCGACGTCGCTAGACGTCGCGGGCATATATCGGATTCAGCAGGCCGGCGCCTCCAGGGCGTTTGCGGCCGAGTTGGAGTTTTTGCGCCGGCGAGAGCCGGCGTTTTGCATGGGTGATCGGATGTCCAAAGCGTCGAGGCTCGCTGCTATCGCGCTCCTTGCGGCATCGATCGCCTGCCCAGGCACGCTCGCCCACGCGCAGGATTATCCGACGCGGCCAATCACGCTGATTGTGCCCTACCCGCCCGGCGGCGGCGTCGACTCGATGGCGCGCATCGTCGCCGACAAGCTCTCGGCCTCGCTCGGCAAGCAGGTGGTGGTCGATAATCGCGGCGGCGGCAGCGGGCTGGTGGGCACGCGCGCGGTCGCCCGCGCCGCGCCCGACGGCTACACGCTGATGCTCGCCCACACCGGTACGATCGCGATCAATCCGTCGCTGTTCGCCAATCCCGGCTTCGACCCGCGCAAGGATTTCGCGCCGATCGGCTTGGTCGCCGCCATGGCGATGGTCTTGGTCGCGCACCCGTCGTTTCCCGCGCGCACGGCCCAAGACGTCATCGCGCTCGCCAAGAAGGAACCCGGCAAGCTCAACCTCGGTTCGTCGCCGGTCGGCACCGGCTCGTACATGTGCGCCGAGCTGTTCAAAGCCGTCTCCGGAAGCCCGATCACTGTCGTGCCGTACCGGGGCACGGCGCCTCTGCTCAATGACCTGCTGGGCGGGCACGTGCCGGTCGCCTTCGCGGTGATCCCGCCGGCCTATGGCAATATCCAGAGCGGCGCCTTGCGTCCGCTGGCGGTGACGAGCCCGACGCGCACCGGCCTGTTGCCGGACGTGCCGACCTTCGCCGAATCCGGCCTGCCGGAGTTTGAGGCCGTTTTACGCTACGGCCTGGTGGCGCCGGCCGGCACGCCGCCGCCGATCGTGGAGCGCCTGAACAAGGAATTGCGCGCGGCGCTCTTGAGCGCCGACGTGCGCGAGCGGATCGCTGCCGACGGCGGCGATCCGCTCTCGAGCACGCCGCAGGAATACGCCACCGACATCGACCGCGAGGAAACGAAGTGGTCGGCGCTGGTGCGCAAGCTCGGACTGAAGGTGGAGTGAGGGCAGCGGCGCTGCGCCCGGCACGCGCGACAGACGCGTCAGCGCTTGCGCGGCGCGGCGCGGTGCGCGCCAGCGCTTCCACAATCCGTGTCTCGGCCAAGCCGCCGGCGTTTCACGCCGTACCGTCTTTGCAAAGGAGGAAGCGAATGAACCGCTCGACGCTCTTGGTCCGGCTGACGGCGCTCGCCGCGCTTCTCGGCGTCCTAACAGGGCCGGTCGCGGCCCAGACGTTTCCGTCGAGACTGGTCAAACTGGTCGTGCCGCAGACGCCGGGAGGCGCGACCGATGTGTTCGCGCGCAAGATCGGCCAAGCCCTGAGCGAGCGTTGGGGACAACCCGTCATCGTCGAAAATCGCGCCGGCGCCGCCGGAACCGTGGGCACCGATCTCGTCGCCAAGTCGGCACCCGATGGCTACACTCTGCTGGTGACCTACGCCGGTTCGCAGGCGATCAACCAGAGCCTCTATGCAAAGCTGCCGTTCGACTCGGTGAAGGATTTCCAGCCGATCGCGACGCTGGCCGTCACGCCCTTCTTCCTGATCGTCAATCCGAAAGTCCCGGCCAACGACCTCTCCGAGTTCCTCGCTCTCGCGCGGGAGAGGCCGGATGTGCTGACTTACGCGTCCTCGGGCAACGGCTCGGTGAACCACCTGCTCGGCGAGATGCTCAAATCCGAGGCGGGAGTAAAGATCCTGCACATTCCGTACCGTGGCGTTGCGGCTGCCAACACCGATGTGATTGGGGGGCAGGTCGACGCGGCGTTCTCGAGCGTGCCTTCGGCGCTGCAGATCATTCAGGGCGGACAGGTGCGGGCGCTGGCGGTGAGCAGCGCCAAACGCATCGCCGCGGCGCGCGACGTACCGACGATCGCTGAGGCAGGCTTCCCGGGCTTCGACGTCAATCCATGGTGGGGAATTCTCGCTCCGGCCGGCATCGATGGGACAATCGTGCGCAAGATCAACAACGACGTCGGCGAGATTCTACGCAGCAAGGAGATGATCGACTTCCTGGCGACGCAAGGCGCCGAGCCGTTTATCGCCTCTCCCGAGGAGTTTCTCGCAGTCTTGAAGGCTGACGTCGAGAAGTGGGCGAAGGTCGTGAAGGCAGCAGGCGTTACGTTGAACTAATTCAGCGACGTCATCCTGAGGCGCCCGAGCGAAGCGAGGGCCTCGAAGGATGATCCAGATGTGTATGTCGTGCGTCCTTCGAGGCTCGGCGCGTTCCGCGCCGAGCACCTCAGGATGACGGCGGTTGTGGTGCGGCGTATTTCACTCAGCTCTTGCGCAACTCCGCCGCCGCGCGCGCCAGCGCTTCCACGATCCGCGCCTCGGCCTCTGCGTCGCCCTTGAGCCGCTCGGCCGCGACCTCGCGCAGATTGTCGATCGCCGCATCGATCAGTCGCGACACGCGCGGACCGGAACGCTCCTGCGCGTCCCCGTCGCGGCCGCCGGCGCGGCGCCATTGCGCGACCCGGTCGGCGATCGCGCCCAGCCGGTCGAGCAACTCGTCGACAAAATCGCGGTGCTGCTCGAGATAGGCGCGACCTTCGTCGGTGATCGTGTAGAGCTTCTTGCTGCCCTCGACCTGGGCGGTGACGTAGCCCGCCTCCTCCAGGTAAGTCAGCGTCGGGTAGACGATGCCGGGGCTCGGCGCGTACCAGCCGCCGGTCTTCTCTTCCAAAACCTTGATGATCTCGTAGCCGTGGCGCGGCTGCTCGGCGATCAGCGCGAGCGCAATCAGGCGCAAGTCGCCCTGCGCCAGCATCCGCCCGAAGCGCAGCATCTCGCCGCCGCCCATGCCGTGGCGGCCGCCGCCCCAACCGAATCCGCCGCCCCAGCGGCCGCGGCGATGGCGGCCTGTGGCCCAGTGACCGCTCGGCCCGCAGTGTCCAAACATGGTTTCCTCCTTGTGTTAGATATATCTTATGATAGCACGGTCTTGATGTAACGCAAGATATATCTTTTGCGCGAAGCGCGGCCACCGGTATCGGCTTGAACAGACGGGCAAAACCGCCAAAATCGAGGCTCAATGGGGTTGATGGCGCGGACCAGAGGGACGGCGGCAATGCAGGAAGCGGGTTCGTTCGACTACGTCATCGTGGGGGCCGGCACCGCCGGCTGCGTGCTCGCCAATCGTCTGACCGCGTCGGGCCAGCACCGCGTGCTGCTGCTGGAGGCGGGCGGTGAGGACCGCAACATCTGGATCCACATCCCGCTCGGCTACGGCAGGCTGTTCACCAACGCCAAGGTCAACTGGCTCTACCAGACGGAGCCGGAGCCGGAGCTGAACGGCCGGCAGGTCATGCAGCCGCGCGGCAAAGTTTTGGGCGGCTCGAGCTCGATCAACGGCCTCCTGTACGTGCGCGGCCAGCCGCAGGACTTCGACCACTGGCGCCAGCTCGGCAACGCCGGCTGGAGTTTCGACGACGTGCTGCCTTACTTCCGCAAGGCCGAGGACCAGGCGCGCGGCGGGGACGATCTGCACGGTGCCGGCGGGCCGCTGGCAGTCTCCGACGTCGGCGCGCACCCGGTGTGCGACGCCTTCATCGAGGCGGCAGAGCAGGCCGGCTTTGCGCGCAACACCGATTTCAACGGGCCGACCCAGGAAGGCGCCGGCTATTACCAGGTCACGTCGCGCAATGGTCGCCGCTGCTCGACCGCGGTCGGCTATCTGCGTCCGGCGCGCCGCCGGCACAATCTCGCGATCGCGTCGAACGCGGCGGCGACGCGCATCGTGCTCGAAGGCCGGCGCGCGGTCGGCGTCGAATACCGGCAGGACGGCGAGGCGCGCGTGGCGCGTGCCGACGGCGAAGTGATCCTGGCGGGCGGCGCCTTCGGCTCACCGCAGCTGCTGCAGCTCTCCGGCGTCGGACCCGCGGCCCTGCTGCAGGAGCACGGCATCCCGATCGTCGCCGACATGCCGGGTGTCGGCGCCGATCTGCAGGACCATTTCCAGGTCCGCTTCGGCTATCGCTGCAGCGAGCGCTGCACCATCAACGACATGATGGGATCGTTGCGCGGCCGCCTGACGTCGGGCCTGCAGTATGCGCTGTTGCGCAAGGGCTTCCTGACCATCGGGGCCGGCTACGCGGGCGGCTTCTTCAAGACCGATCCGGCCTTGCCGACGCCCGACGTGCAGATCCATTTCATCCTGTTCAGCGCCGACACGATCGGCCAGAAGCTGCATGACTTCCCAGGATTCGTCGCGTCGGTGTGCCAGCTGCGGCCGGAGAGCCGCGGGCACGTGCGCATCAAATCGGCCGACCCGGCGCAGCCGCCCGCGATCCAGCCGCGCTACATGACGGCGTCCGCCGACCGCGACGTGATGGGCGCCGGAATGCGGCTCCTGCGCCGCATCATGGCGCAGCCGGCGATCCGCCGCTACATCGTCGAGGAGCGCGTGCCCGGCGCGCTTTGCGAAAGCGACGCCGACCTGCTCGCCTATGCGCGCCAAAACGGCACCACGGTGTTTCACCCGACCTCAACCTGCCGCATGGGCTCGGACGTCACCGCCGTCACCGACGAGCGCCTGCGCGTGCGCGGCCTCGAGCGCCTGCGCGTCGTCGACGGCGCAATCATGCCGACGGTCGTCTCCGGCAACACCAACGCGGCGATCGTCATGATCGGCGAGAAGGGTGCCGAGATGATCCTGCAGGACGCGAAGGCCGCGCCGGCTTCGGCCGCCGCTTGAGCGCAATCCGCCGCGATGACCGCGACCGGCGCCGTGGATTCCTTCGACTATATCGTGGTCGGCGCGGGCTCCGCCGGATGCGTGCTCGCCAACCGGCTGACCGCATCGGGCCGCCACCGCACGCTCGTGCTCGAAGCCGGCGGCGAGGACCGCAACATCTGGCTCCATATCCCGCTCGGATACGGACGCCATTTCACCAATCCGGCCGTCAACTGGCTCTACGCGACCGAACCGGAGCCTGATTGCGGCAACCGGCGCATCATCGCGCCGCGCGGCAAGGTTCTGGGCGGCTCAAGCTCGATCAACGGGTTGATCTACATCCGTGGGCAGGCGCAGGACTTCGACCACTGGCGCCAGCTCGGCAACAGCGGCTGGAGCTTCGACGACGTGCTGCCCTATTTCCGCAAGGCCGAGGCCAATGAGCGCGGCGCCGATGCCTGGCACGGCGCCGACGGGCCGCTTGCGGTCTCGGACGCGCGCGAGGCGCATCCGCTCGCCGACGCATTCCTTGAGGCCGCCGAACAATGCGGCCATCGGCGCAACGCCGACTTCAACGGCTCCATGCAGGAAGGTTTTGGATACTATCAGACCACGACGCGCAACGGCCGCCGCTGCTCGACGGCCGGCGCGTACCTCAAGCCGGCGCGCCGCCGCGCCAACCTCGCCGTGATCCCCAACGTGCTCGCGACCCGCGTCCTGTTCGAAGGACGCCGCGCCGTCGGCGTCGAATACCTGGTCGGGACGGAGCGCCGTACGGCGCGCGCCGCAGGCGAAGTGATCCTTGCGGGCGGCGCCTTCAACTCTCCGCAGTTGCTGCAGCTCTCAGGGCTCGGGCCTGCGGCGCTGCTGCGATCCTGTGGGATCGAGGTGCTCGCCGACCGCCCAGGCGTCGGAGCCGAGCTGCAGGACCACTATCAGGGGCGGCTGGTGTACCGCTGCACGCAGCCCTGCACCGTGAACGACACAGTCGGCAGCGTGCGCCGGCGCGTCGCCGCCGCGCTGCGCTACGGCGTTTCACGCCGCGGCATGCTGGCGGTGCCGGCGATCGTCGCAGGAGGCTTCTTCCGCACCGATCCGGCGATCGCCACGCCGGACGTGCAGGGATCGATTGCACTGTTCTCGACCGACGAGGTGGGCGGCACGCTGCACTCGTTCTCCGGCATCACCGGCGTGACCACGCTGCTGCGGCCGGAGAGCCGCGGCCACGTGCGCATCAGATCCGCCGATCCGCGCGAGGCGCCCTTAATCCAACCGCGCTATCTCTCGGCCGAGCGCGACCGTGCCACCATCGTGGCGGGGTTCAAGGCGCTGCGCCGCATTTTTCAGGCCCCCGCGATGACGCGCCATGTCGCGGCCGATTACGAGCCCGGCCCGGGCTGCCAGAACGACGCAGAGGTGCTCGACCACATCCGCCGTCGCGGCCTCACCGTCTATCACCCGACGTCGACCTGCCGCATGGGCACCGACGCGACCGCGGTGGTCGATGCGCGCCTGCGGGTCCATGACGTCGAGGCGTTGCGGGTGATCGACGCCTCGATCATGCCGACGGTGGTCTCCGGGAATACCAATGCGGCAACCATCATGATCGCCGAGAAGGGCGCCGATATGGTGCTGGAGGACGCGGCCGCAGGCGCCGCACGGGCCGCATAGCACTGTCGTTATTGTCATTCCGGGCGCCGCGAAGCGGCGAGCCCGCAATGACACGTCAACCGAATTGCGAGCGGACCACCGCCTTGATGTGCGCGAGGCGGGCTTCCAGGCGTTCCGCCTCATCCGCCTTGCCGAGGCGGCGCGCGCCATCGCGATCGCGTCGGCCAGCGCCTCCTTGGCGTCGCTGTAGTGCCCGGCCGCGGCGGTCGGATTGATGACGTCGTACATCAGGCCGTAGGCGTGCTCAGCCTGCGCCTGGAGCCACGCGAGCTGCTCCTCGCTGTCGCTCATCGCTCCCGCCTTCCGCATGCAACCGCCACACAATACCGATTCGCGCTAATATGAGGTGGGCCAAGCGAGCGATGCGGGAGGGTGGTACGGAACCGGAGCGGATCGTCGACGAAGTGACCTGGACGCCGCCGATGGTCGCGCGCTTTTGGAAGTGGCAGGCGCAGTTTCCAGAAGAATACTTCAGCTTCAGGCTCGGCGCCGTCGTGCTCGGCCGATTCCGGCGCTATCTCGGCCGGGCGCGCAGCATTATCGACTACGGCGCCGGTACCGGTTTTCTCATCGAAGACCTGCTCGCGGCAGGTTATCCGGCCGCGGCCGTGGAGCTTGAACGCGCCGCCGCGGCGCGGATTGCCGAAACGTTCGCCGGTCACCCGAGATTTCTGGGCGCATGGACGGTGGACGACGTCGCCGCGCAGGCGCAACAATTCGACGTCGCCCTTCTGCTCGAGGTCGTCGAGCATCTCCACGACAGCGAGCTCGACGCTTGCTTGGCGACGGTGCGGCTGCTGCTTGCGCCCGGCGGCATTGCGATCATCACCACTCCGAACGACGAGGACCGGTCCAAGGACCTCATCATGAGTCCCGAGACCGGTCGGCTGTTTCACCGCTATCAGCACGTGCGGTCATGGACCGCGGACAGCCTGGCGGCGGCCATTCGGCAACGCGGATTCGAGCCGGTTGAAGTCGGCGTCACGGATTTCGCAGCCTCCGTGCGCGCGTTCCGCCGCACCGAGCCGATTGCGATCCGCGTGCTGCGGTCGCTGAAGAGACGGGCGTTGCGCTTCGCAGGCCGCGGCGGCAAGCCGCCGCATCTTTATCTCGTGGGGCGCAAAGCTTAGGGACGAAAAAGTGCCGGCATAGCGCGCTCCCCCGCGTCCGGCTTGCCGAGCCGGCGCCCCATCGCTATCGCGACGCGCTTCGAGCCGACGAGCTCCTGTTCGAAGATTATCGCTTATCCTCGCCGGGGAACACGCGGGACAGATTTTTTCCGATCCTTGTGAGCTAGCTCACAATTGAATCTTACGCCTTTGTCTATGCTGAGCTGCAAATGGTGCACGGGAGAGCGAAAAATGCGAAAACTCTCATTCATTCTGATCGGGCTTTTAGCAATCACCCTCTTTGCGGATATCGCCGCCGCTTGCCCCAGCGGTTACCGACCTTGCGGTGCCGCTTGCTGCCCTGGCCGATGACCCTTGTTGATGAGGTGTGCCGATGCGACGCGCTCTCTTGTATTCTGCCGCAGTTGTGCTCGCCGTGGGCGTTGGCCTCCCGGGCGTCTGGTACTTGACCGCCAAACCCGTCGCAGCGGATCAACTCGACAACACGCTCAAAGGGATGGGCTTTTGGCCCATCAATCCACCTAGCAATCTGATCAATCTCGGGTCCTTGTACTACGTCGATTCCGAGGTGAAGTTTTTCCGCACTATTTGTCCGGCCGACCCCGCTGACGTGGCCGGAGCCATCGCAAAGTCTCACGGCACTCGCATGGTCGCCGATGAGTTGTATTCCGGATCGTACAATGCGGGGTTGAAACTAAACAACATATCCGACTATTCGGCGGCTGCCGACTTCAAGAACAAGTATCTAAACCGGGTGCGCTACTCGCTTTCCGACGTGCAGCTTTACGAGATCGCGTTGGGAGCCAATTACCGCATCTTCGAAAAGATCATGGCGCGAGAGGAGTGCAGCCATGCTGTGGCAGACGTTTTCCGTACCTCGGGATACGTTTGCCAAGGTCAAACCGTTCTCGAAGCTTCCGTTGTCTACGACTTGAATATTGACGAAGGTAAGAACGCCGCGATCGAAAACGCAGTGGAAACGAATCTGATCAAGGACACCCTTAAGGACGTCGTCAAGACCGCGGTCCAGGCTCAAACCAAAGTCGACTTGGTCGAGAAATCCGGCAAGCTCGTTTCCGGCTCGTCGTTGAAATATGGCGTGGCGATGAATCCGACTTGCTTGGCGCCCCAAAATGCCCGTTTCGCCCGCGTGCTTCCCACCAGTCGGTTTGGACGATTTGTCAACTACGTTAAATTCAACATTCTCGAGCCTATTCTGCCGGGAACCTGACGCGAAAGGCGGCTTGCCCGCGCGGTTCTCCAACCTCACATCCCCTTCGCCGCCTCGCGCAGCTTGAACTTCTGGATCTTGCCGGTCGAGGTCTTGGGCAGCTCGGCGAACACGACGTGGCGCGGCACCTTGTAGCGGGCGAGGTTGTCGCGGCACCAGGCGATGAGTTCATCGGACGTCGCGCTCTGGCCCGGCTTGAGCTCGACGAAAGCGCACGGCGTCTCGCCCCATTTCTCGTCCGGCTTCGCCACCACGGCGGCGGCCTGCACGGCCGGGTGCTTGTAGAGCGCGTCCTCGACCTCGATCGAGGAGATGTTCTCGCCGCCCGAGATGATGATGTCCTTGGAGCGGTCCTTGAGCTGGATGTAGCCGTCCGGGTGCATGACGCCGAGGTCGCCGGAGTGGAACCAGCCGCCGGCGAACGCCGCGTCGGTCGACGTCTTGTTCTTGAGATAGCCCTTCATCACCACATTGCCGCGGAACATCACCTCGCCCATGGTCTCGCCGTCGCGCGGCACCGGCGCCATCGTGTCCGGGTCCATGACGTCGAGCGCCTCCAGCGGCACGTAGCGCACGCCCTGGCGCGCCTTCTTGGCCGCCTGCGCGGCCGGCCTCGAGCGCGTCCCAGTCGCGGTGCCAGTCGTTGACCACGGCGGGGCCGTAGGTCTCGGTCAAGCCGTAGAGGTGCGTGACGTTGAAGCCCGCGCCCTTCATTGCCGCCAAGCACCGCTTCGGGCGGCGGCGCCGCCGCGGTGAAGAACTCGACCGCGTGCGGCAGCGGCTGCTTCTCGTCGGCCGGCGCGTTGAGCAGCGTCGACATCACGATCGGCGCGCCGCACAGATGCGTCACCTTGTGGCGCGCGATCAGGTCGTACATCTGCCGCGGCGCGCACCTGGCGCAAACAGACATGGGTGCCGGCGCCGACCGAGATCGACCAGGGGAAGCACCAGCCATTGCAGTGGAACATCGGCAGCGTCCACAGATAGACCGGGTGCTTGCCCATGCCGCAGGTGACCACGTTGCCGATCGCCAACAGGTAGGCGCCGCGGTGATGGTAGACGACGCCCTTCGGATCGCCGGTGGTGCCGGACGTGTAGTTGAGGGAGATCGCGTCCCACTCGTCGTCCGGCATCCTCCAGGCAAAGTCTTGGTCGCCGTCCCGGATGAACTCCTCGTATTCGATGTCGCCGAGCTGCTCGCCTGGGCCCGGGTATTCCGGATCGTCGTAGTCGATCACCAGCGGCTTGGTCTTCGCCAGCGCCAGCGCCTCCTTGATGACGGGCGAGAACTCGCGGTCCGTGATCAAGACCTTGGTCTCGGCGTGGTCGAGCGTGAACGCGAGGATGGCGGCATCGAGCCGGGTGTTGAGCGTGTTGAGCACCGCCCCGGTCATCGGCACGCCGTAGTGCGCCTCCAGCATCGGCGGCGTGTTGGCCAGCATCACCGAGACGGTATCGCCGCGCTTGATGCCGCGCCTGGCGAGCGCCGAAGCGAGCTTGCGGCAGCGCGCGTAGAACTCGCGGTAGCTGCGGCGCAGCGGTCCGTGCAGCACCGCGACCTGATCGGGAAACGTCGCCGCCGCGCGATCCAGCAGCGTGAGCGGGGTCAGCGGCTGGAAGTTCGCCGGGTTCTTGTCGAGGTCGGTATCGTAGGGCGTTGGGTTCACGGTCGTCTGTCCCCTTGCACTCGGATGACAACCCTACCCGAGGGGCCTATCGGTTCATGTCCTGCGGCCCGAAGGGCTTGATCTGCGCATCGGACGGCGGCGGTGACCGGGATAGGGTCAACCGCCGCGGCGCACCGGCCTCGTCGGCCTCGAAGTTGAGGCTCAACCCGCGGGCCGCATGCGAGACGATCAGTCTGTGGCGGACCTTGCCGGATGTTTCCTCGAAATAGGTCCAGCCGTCGTGCCGGCGCTTGGTCCAGGTCAGTTTTCTCGGACCTTCGCGCTGCAGAACCACATCGTGGTCGGGCGTCTCCGCAGGTCGCCGGTTGTGGCGGTCCTGTCTGGAGCCATTCGTCGAACGCCATCAATTGCGGGCGTCCGCCTACGTCGGCAACACCGCCATACGTTCGATGCGGATCGCCTCCGCGGACGAGATCACGCCATAAGCGCCGACAGTTTTGTACCAGAGCTCAATGCCGTCATCGGTCACACAGCTCAATTTGCTAAGCCCGGTGCCTGGCGGGGTCGGATTTTTGGCGCGCCAAACGTTCCAGACCGTGCATGTTTCGCCCAGGACCGAATGCCGTCGAATGCTCGCCGCACTCTCCGGGCCGACGAGCATCGTGCGCGATGCTCCGCGCCGCGTACCGACGCCAAGCACCGCGCTCGTGCCGGGCGCGCCGCAGACTATCGATGAGACGGTACTGATCTCGATGCGCGGCGGCAATGGAACATTTCTTCCGCCATCACGACGTGGAGACGATCGGGATAATCGGTGATGAGCCCGTCGACGCCCACGCCGATCAGCCGATCCATGTCGGCCCGCTCGTTGACCGTCCAGGGGATTACCTTGAGGCCCAAGGTCTTGGCCTCGGCCACCGTCCCTTGCGTCAGATCGCGAAAGGCCGGGGACCAGACGGCGCATCCGGCGGCGGCAACGAGGCGCGGGGTCGAACCGCCGAAATCGTCGACGTCGAGGCCGGCCGTCCAGGGCGACGGCCCCGGCGTGCCGCGCGCGACGGTGTCGAACCCCGGACGCTCCGCGGTCAAACAGACGCGCGCGATTTCCGGGGCGACGCGGCGCAGAGCCACGAGCGTCCGCCAGTCGAACGACTGCACCGCGACCCGGTCCGCCAAGCCGGCCGCGCGCACGGCTGCGGCGACCGCCGCCGCAAAGGTTTCGGGATACGGCGCGTCGGCGCCCGAGGTCGGCGTCAACTTGGTCTCGATGTTGAAGGCGACATGGTCTGCGCCGGCGCGGCGGACGAGATCGAAGACCTCCGTTAGCGTCGGAATTCGCGCGCCGTCGACCGCCCGCTGCTCCGGAAACGCCTGCGCATAGGGCGTCCCGGGCTTGAGGCGCCCACATCGTAGCGCTTGAGCTCAGCGAGCGTCAGCGCGCGCAACGCCGGTCCGCGCGCTGACAGGAAATCGCCGTCCGGCTTGCGCGTGGTGTCGGGATTGAGCCAGACGTCGTGGTGCACGATCAGGACGCCGTCCCGGGTCATTCCGAGGTCGAATTCGAGCGTGCTCACCCCGATCGACAGGGCGGCCGCGAACGCCTCGATCGTGTTTTCCGGCGCCAGCCCGCGCGCGCCGCGGTGCCCTTGCAGGTCGAACGCGGCCAACGGGCCTGGCAGCGTGCACAGAAGGGCCGTCGTTGCCAGTGTCCGCCGCATTGCGCACAATAGCATTGCACAAGGGGAGGCGTCATGGACGCACGGACGAGCCGCTATCACGACATCTACGAACGCGCCATGCGCGACCCGGAAGGTTTCTGGGGAGAGGCGGCGCGGGCGATCGACTGGTACGAGCCGGCCGCCAAGGTGTTCGACCCGTCGGCCGGCATCTACGGCCGCTGGTTCGTCGGCGCCTCCTGCAACACCTGCCACAACGCGCTCGACCGCCACGTCGCCGGTGGGCGCGCCGCGCAGATCGCGCTGATCTACGACTCGCCGGTCACCGGCACGCAGCGCAGGTTCACCTACGCCGAGCTGCTCGACGAGGTGAAGACGCTTCGCCGCCGTGCTGCGCGACTTCGGTGTCGTGCAGGGCGACCGCGTCATCCTCTACATGCCGATGGTGCCGGAGGCCGTGATCGCGATGCTCGCATGCGCGCGCATCGGGGCGATCCACTCGGTGGTGTTCGGCGGCTTCGCCGCCAAGGAGCTCGCGACTCGCATCGACGACGCGCGGCCGAAGGTGATCCTGTCGGCGAGCTGCGGCATCGAGGCGGGCCGCGTCGTCGCCTACAAGCCGCTGCTCGACGAGGCGATCCGGTTGGCGGCGAAGCCGAAGGCCTGCATCATTTTGCAGCGCCCGCAGGCGGAAGCCTCCTTCACGAGCCGCGACTACGACTGGGCGGAGCTGCGGGACGAGGCGAAGGCCGCCGGCAAGAGCGCCGAGTGCGTGCCAGTCGCCGCGACCGATCCGCTGTACATCCTCTACACGTCCGGAACGACCGGCATCCCGAAGGGCGTGGTGCGCGACAACGGCGGCCACATGGTCGCGCTGAAATGGTCGATGCACGGCCTCTACGGCGTCGAGCCCGGCGAGACCTGGTGGTGCGCCTCAGACGTCGGCTGGGTGGTCGGCCACTCGTACATCGTCTACGCGCCATTGCTGCACGGCGCGACCTCGATCCTGTACGAGGGCAAGCCGGTCGGCACGCCGGACGCCGGCGCGTTCTGGCGCGTGATCGCCGACCACGGCGCGGTCGCGCTGTTCACCGCGCCGACCGCCTTCCGGGCCATCAAGAAGGAGGATCCGCAGGGCACCCACATCGGCAAGTACGACCTTGTCGAAATTCCGTACGCTGTTCCTGGCCGGCGAGCGCGCCGACCCCGACACCATCAAATGGGCCGAGAACCTGCTGCAGGTGCCGGTGATCGATCACTGGTGGCAGACCGAGACCGGCTGGTGCATCGCCGGCAACCCGATGGGGCTCGGACAGCTGCCGGTGAAGCACGGCTCGCCGACGGTCGCGATGCCCGGCTACCAGGTCGACATCGTCGACGAGGCGGCGCGCGTGCTGCCGGCCGGCACCATGGGCTCGATCGTGATCAAGCTGCCGCTGCCGCCTGCCTGCCTGCCGACGCTGTGGCAGCAGGACGAGCGCTTCCGCGACAGCTATCTCGCCGAGTTCCCGGGCTACTACAAGACCGCCGACGCCGGCTTCAAGGACGAGGACGGCTACCTCTACATCATGGGGCGCACCGACGACATCATCAACGTCGCCGGCCATCGGCTCTCGACCGGCGGCATGGAGGAGGTGCTCGTCCTCGCACCAGGACGTCGCCGAGTGCGCCGTCATGGGGATCAAGGACGAGCTCAAGGGCGAGGTGCCGTGCGGCTTCGTGGTGCTCAAGGCCGGCGTCACGCGCCCAGCCGAGGAGATCGAGCGCGAGATCGTCGCGCTGGTGCGCGAGAAGATCGGCCCGGTCGCCGCCTTCAAGCTTGCGATCACGGTCCAACGCCTGCCGAAGACGCGCTCCGGCAAGATCCTGCGCGGCACGATGAAGAAGATCGCCGACGGCGAGCCGTGGACCATGCCGGCGACGATCGACGATCCGGCGATCCTCGACGAGATCGGCGGCGCGTTGCGAGGCAAGGGCGTGGGAGCGTGATATCTCCCTCCGCCGTCATTGCGAGCTCGCACCGGCGTGTGCCGACCCGCCCTGGATGAAACTTGGACGAGGGCGTGGCGCGTTATTGTGCCGGGTTCGCCCAGCTCGCGAAGCTCGGCTTCGCGGTCAACTCTAACCCATTGCCGCGCCTGCAAATCCCAAATCGTTTCTTCCTAGAAGCGTAGCGACGAAGCAATCCAGACGCGGGACGGGCGTTCTGGATTGCTTCGCCTTCGGCTCGCAATGACCGATGACGCGTTGTCTGCGGCAAGCGATAGGTCTAAGCTTCGCCCAACAATAACCAGTGCTCAGAGGGGGTGACCGACAAAGAACCAAGGAGAGAGCACCATGGGTAGTTGGCTGAGCGAACGAGAACAGCGGCTGGTCGCGGGTGCCGAAACGGCGTCTGCCGCAACCCCGATACCGACCCAGATCGTATCCAACGGCGAATACTTTCCGCCGCCACAGAGCGAGACGCAGAAGCGCGTCGAACGGCGCATCCTTGAGCTCGCCGACGACAACGGCAAGCGGCTAGGCTTGAGCCGCCGCCAATTCATGCAGACAAGCTGCGGCATGGCCGCAGCCTTCCTTGCGATGAACGAGATCTACGGCGGCAACGTGTTCCAGGTCGGTGCGGCGGAGGCGCGCGAGCCCGAGCTGACGCGGGCGCGGGCGCAAGGCCTGTCGGGCCAGTTCATCTTCGACGTGCAGACCCATTTCGTGCGCGACGACTTCGACCACAAGGAGCTGCTGGGTCTCGCCCAATTCGCCGCCCAGCACTGGAACCCGGCGCTCAAGGGCGACGACTCTTCGCTCGTGCGCTACAAGTTCCAGAACTACGTCAAGGAGGTCTACTACGACAGCGACACCAACATCGCGCTGCTTTCCGGCGCGCCGTTCGACGATCCCTCCTGGTGGCTGTTGTCCAACGAGCAGATCGTGCGGGCGCGCGAGGTGATCAACGATTTCGCCGGCTCCCGGCGGCTGCTGGCGCACACGGTGATCACGCCCAAGCAACCCGGCTGGATGGAGGAGGTCGACAAGGCGATTTCGGTCTACAAGCCGGATTCATGGAAGTCCTATACGATCGGCGACCCACTCGCGCCGTCGAAATTTCCATGGCGGCTCGACGACGAGCAGGTGATGTATCCGTTCTACGAGAAGGCCGTGAAGGCCGGCATCACCACCATCTGCATCCACAAGGGGCTGTTGCCCGCCGACTACGAGAAGGCGTTCGCCGGCGTGTGGGAATACGCGACCGCCTGGGACGTCGGCAAAGCCGCCAAGGACTGGCCGCAGATGACGTTCGTCGTCTACCACTCGGCATTGCGCGCCTTCCTGGAACTGCCCGACCAGGCCTGGGCGGAGTTCGAGCAGACCGGCCGCATCAAATGGGCGACCGATCTTGCCGAGATCCCGCAGAAGTTCGGGGTAAACAATGTCTATGGCGAGCTCGGCACGTCGTTCGCCAATTCGGCGGTCGCGCATCCGAAATTCTCGGCCGCGCTGGTCGGCACGCTGGTCAAGGGCATGGGCGCCGACCGTGTGCTCTGGGGCACGGACTTGGTATGGTACGGCTCGCCGCAATGGCAGATCGAGGCGATGCGGCGGCTTGGAAATTCCCGAAGATATGCAAAAGAAGTACGGCTTCCCGGCGCTTGGCGATGCCAACAGCGCCACGAAGCAGATGATCTTCGGCACCAACGCGGCGCGGCTCTATCGCCTCAGGCTCAAGGCTGCCGAAGCGGCGCCGATGCCGGCCTATTCGGCGGATCGGCTGGCGAAGCTCAAAGGCGAGTACGAGCTTGCCGCCAAGGAGCCGTCGAACCTGCGCTATGGCTACGTCCGCGCCGGGTGAACAAGCGTTGTGATCCCGGACGCCGCCAGCCGAACTCGGGTCTACCCGAGTTCGGCCGATCTCAAAACTGGTCGAAGTCGGATATATCCGACTTCGACTGGCGGCGATCCGGGATCCATATGTGGACGGCCCCGGGCTCTGCAAGAGGTGAAGCAGCAGCTGCGAACGAAGCGATTGCGATCATATGTACGGTCTGTTGATGCGGTCGCACACGACCGCTGCCAAGATGGGATTCCGCAACACGAGTTCCAAACACCCTAGCGGCGTTGGAGCACCAGTGGGTCTCAGCGGAGTGTCTCGCGCCTTGGGATCGATCGATCACGCCATCTGCCTTCTCGAGCAAGCTTCGGCCCAGCCCACGACGAAGGTTCGCCGTGCGCTGAACTGGGTTCTGGTCAGTAACGGTCATTGCGGCTCCGCGTTCTGGAGGACCAGTGGGCTCGTTCGTACGCGACGGCAGCTCCGGAGCGCCCTGCGCGAGCGTGGTCAAGGCTGGCCGTCTAAGGCCACCGCCGAAGGCGGCGCGCAGCGGCCTTGACGACGCGAGCCTGGCGCGACCCTGCCGGTCGCGGGGACGAGCCGGCTCGGCTCCCGCCTCCGGGCTGTAGCATTCGCCGCTGACCATCAGCTTCCAGGCGATGCGGGCGGTCTTGTTGGCGAGCGCCACGGCGGCGAGCTTGGGCGGCTTGCGGTTGACCAGCGTCGACCAGCCATGGCGAGGTCATCCGCGCCCCCTGCGGACCTGCTTGATCACCGCGGTGGCGCCCAGGACCAGCGTTCTGGCGCAAGCTCTCGTCGCCGGCCCGGGTGATCACGCCGAGCCGCTGCTTGCCGGCCGTGGAGTGATCCTTCGGGGTCAGTCCGATCCAGGCCGCAAAATCGCGGCCCGAGCGGAAAGCCTTGCGGTTCGTGCTTTGATCGCCATGCCGCATGCGCCGATCGGCCCGACGGTGGGAATCTCCGTCAAGCGCTTGCTCAGTTCGTTGCCCCGATGCCAAGCCGTCAGCTTGGCGTCGATCTCCCGCAGCCGTACCTTCAACTGGGCATACTCGACGCCATGGGCGGCAAACAGCTCCTTGGCCAGCTCCGGCACGCTCTCGATCGCCGGCGATGCGCGCCAGCAGCGGCTCGATCTTGTCCAGCCCCTTCGCCGTAACCAGGCCGAACTCCGCCGCATAGCCGCGGATCGCGTTGCTCAGCTGCGTGCGCCGTTCCGAATCAGCCGGTCGCGCATGCCGAGCCAGCATCTGCGCCGCCTGTTGCTCCGCCGTCTTGATCGGCACAAACCGCGTCTGCACCCGCGGTCGCCCCATCGCCTCGCAGATCGCCTCGGCATCGGCCGCATCGTTCTTGCCTCGCATCAGATACTGCTTGGCGTATTGCGGCAGGCAGCAACACCGCCTCATGGCCAAGCGCGCTGATCTCGCGGGCCCAATGATGCGAGCCTCCACACGCCTCAAGGCCGATCCGGTCGGCGGCAGCTTCGCCAAAAACTCCAGAAAATCGCGCCGCCGAAGCTGCTTGCGCAACACCGCGCTGTTCCGCCGCATCCACGCCATGCAGCTGGAAAACACTCTTGGACGTGTCTACGCCAATTCGGATAATCTCGTTCATGGACGGCTCCTCGATTGAGATCTTTGACAGCCTCATCCTGGCACACTGATGCCGTCGGGGCCGTCCACCCCAACATGAAACACCAACGTTGCGCTTTTCTTCTGCGGTCGAGTTGCAGGGATCCCGGCTCTCGTTTTGCTCGGCCGGGATGACACCCGTTGCACGGCGCCGCGGCCGTCGCCTGGACGGAGAATTGATGGCCGCCATCCCCACCACCACGCTGCCGTCCGGCGAGGCGGTGCCGGCGCTCGGGCTCGGCACCTACCAGCTGGGAGGGGATCCGCGGCGGCGGAAGGCCGAGGTGGCGGCGCTCCGCCTCGGCCTCGACCTCGGCACGACGCTGATCGACACCGCCGAGATGTACGCCGAGGGCGGCGCCGAGAAGGTGGTGGGGCAGGCGATCGCAGGCCGCCGCGACGAGGTGTTCATCGTCAGCAAGGTCTTGCCCGAGCACGCGCGGCGGCGCGCCGTCATCGCCGCCTGCGAGCGCAGCCTGAAGCGGCTGAAGACCGAGCGCATCGACCTCTACCTGCTGCACTGGCGCGAGGACACGCCGCTCGCCGAGACGCTGGAAGCGTTCGAGACGCTGGTGCGCGCGCACAAGATCCGCCATTGGGGCGTGAGCAATTTCGACGTCGACGACATGCAGGAGCTTGTCCGGCTGCCCGCCGGCCGGTTGGTGGCGGCGAACGAGGTCATGTACAACCTCAACCGCCGCGGCATCGAACACGACCTGATGAGCTGGTGCCGCCGGCGGCACCTGCCGATCATCGCCTACTCGCCGTTCGACGAGGGCCGGCTCGTGCGCTCGCGCAAGCTCAAGCCGGTCGCGGCTCGGCTCGGCGCGACCCCGGCGCAGGTCGCGCTAGCTTGGCTGGTGCAGCAGAAAGGTGTCATCGCGATCCCGAAGGCCGCCAACGAGGCGCACGTGCGCGACAACCGCGCGGCCCTCGACCTGCGCCTGACGCGCACCGACCTTGCCGCGCTCGACGCCGCCTTCCCGCCGCCGAAGCGCAAGCTGCCGCTGGCAACGTCGTGACGATGTAGGGTGGGCAAAAGCGCCGCGAAGCGGCGCGTGCCCACGTCTATGACAGCCACGTGGGCACGGCGCGGGTTCCCGCGCCTTTGCCCACCCTACGTCGTGAGCACCCGCATGGCCGCGTCGGCTGCTGCGACGCCGGTACGATAGGCCCCATGGGCGGTCGAGAAGTCGCGGGCCGAGACGGCCTCACCGGCGAAGAACAGCCGGTCGTCGACCGGGGCGGCGAGCGCGGCGCGCGCGTCGGCCTGGCCCGGCCTGGCGTACGAGTACGAGCCGCGCGCGAACGGATCGCGGCCCCAGGCCGAGACCGCGAGCGGCGTTAGCCTTGCGCGGATGTCGCTCCCCAGCTGCGCGGCCAGCTGGTCGATCGCAAACGCCGCGACCGCGGCATCTCCTTGCGTCTCCAGCTCGCGCGCGAGCGCGCCGCCGAAATAGCCTTCGATCACCGGCCAGCCGAACGGCCGCAGGTGGTAGCTGCCCGTTGCGGCGCGGTCGACCGCCCCATACACGCGCCGTTCGAGCGGCAGATCGTCCGCCGCGTCCACCTGCAGGAACAGCTTGTTCGCCAATCCGAGCGGCAGCGCCTCGGCCGCGGCGACTTTGTCCGGCAGCGCGGGGCGGAAGGACAGGGCACCCGAGGCAAGGATATCGGTGGGAACGGTGACGATCGCGGCGCGGGCCGCGATCGCGCCGCGCGGCGTCTCGACGCGCACGCGCTGGGCCGTGTGATCGACCAGCGTTGCCGGACAATCGAGCGTGACGTCGAGGCCGGCCCCGTAGGCGGCGATCAGCGCGCCGTAGCCTTGCCCGACGCGCCAGTTGAGACCGGTGTCGTGATAGCGGGCGAAATCGCGCGCCGAGAGGCGGTCGAGCTCGACGCCGTTGATGTAGGTCGAAAGCGCGTTGAGCATCGGGTTCCAGCGGCTGTCCGGTTCCAGCAACTCAGCCGCGGCGTGGTCGGGCGCGACCTCGCCCACCCCGGCAAGCCGCGCGTAGAACCGTTCCAGCGCGGCGCGAAACTCCCCCGCATGCGCCGCCGGAAAGCCGATGGCGTGGGTCCGCCGCGCCCACGGCGGTGGCGTTTGGTCGATGGAGAAGCCGAGCTTCGCCGCGACCTCCGCCCACTCGTTCTCGTCGGCCGAATGCAGCCAGCCGCAGCCAAGATCGAGCGGGTGGCCGGACATGTTCACCGTCCAGGCTCGACCGCCAAGCCGTCGGCGCGCCTCCAGCACGCGTACGGAGACCTTCGCCGCAGCGAGGCGCCGGGCAGCGGCCAATCCGGCCGCGCCCGCTCCGATCACGACGACATCGACTTCATGCATGCGGGTTCACCAAAATCGGAAGGCGCTCGCCTATACTGGCTAGCACGTTCGTACCGAACGGCTGGAGGGGCGTCTCTCATGCCTATGCTCAACGACAAGGTCGCGATCGTCACCGGCGGGGCGCGCGGTATCGGCCGTGCCATCGCGGCGCGCTACGTCGCGGACGGCGCCAAGGTCTTGATCGCCGATATCGACGAAGGGGCCGGCAAGGCGACCGCAGCCGACCTCGGCGACGCGCGCTGCCGGTTCGTCAGGGGCGACGTCGGCTCGGCGGACGATGCGCACAGGATCATCGAGGCGGCATGCGCGGCATTCAGCGGCGACATCGACATCGTCGTCAACAATGCCGGCATCATCCACACCGCAGATTTCCTCGACATCGCGGAAGCCGATTTCGACCGCGTGCTGCGCGTCAACCTCAAGGGCGCGTTCCTGGTCGGGCAGGCGGCCGCCAGGCGCATGGTCGCGCAGGTGAAGGCCGGCAAGGCGCCGGGCGCGATCGTCAACGTGACCTCGATCAACGCCGTGGTCGCGATCCCGAACCAGGTGCCGTACTGCGTCTCCAAGGGCGGCCTCGCCCAGCTCACCAAGGTGATGGCGCTTTCGCTTGCGCCCTACGGTATCCGCGTCAATGCCATCGGCCCCGGCTCGATCATGACCGAGATCCTCAAAGGCGTCGCGACCGATAAGGAGGCGAAGCGCCGCCTGCTCGCGCGCACGCCGCTCGGCCGCGTCGGCGAGCCGGAGGAGGTCGCCGCGATCGCGGCGTTCCTGGCGTCGAAGGACGCAAGCTACATCACCGGGGAGACGATCTATCCGGATGGCGGGCGGCTCGCCTTGAACTATGTTGTGCCGGTGAGGGACGAGGCGCTCGACTAGCTGCCGATCGGTTCGAGTGGAGCCGCTTGAGTTGTCATTGCCGGGCTTGACCCGGCAATCCATCCTTTCAATGAAGACTCTTGCGAAGGAATGACGGCATGCCCGGGTCAAGCCCGGGCATGACGATTCATCTTAGACCACGCAGCTAAAATTAATTCGCCTGCGCAGGCGGCTCCCGCCACTTGCCGGCGTTGCGCCCCGCGATCGCCCAATAGACGAGCCCCGCGGCGATGCCGGCGGCCGCCATGATCTCAAGCTCCCGCCGCGCGAAGCCGCCGGCCGTGAACGCGCGGCCGTCCCATCCGCTGAAGTTGAGGTAGAGCACGGCGCCGAGCAGCCCGCCGGCGATTGCGTAGAACAACAGCGCGCGGATCGAGAACGCCTCGGTGCACACGATCACCAAGAGCACCGGCACGAGCGCGTAAGCCGATACGAAGATCGCGCCGAACGCCACCAGGACGCCGAATGTGCCCTCTCCGAACGGCCCGAGCGCGAGATCGCCGACCATCGGGATCAGGATGGCGAGCGACACCACGAGGCCGGCCGTGAAGCTCGCCAGCAGGCAGGCGAACAGGATGACGATGAGGCGGCCGAGCAGCGACACGGGACCACTGTTCAAAATGCTTTGGGCAAGCCTGCCTGTTTTAGGGTGTAGTTCGCCCAATGGCGGGACTTGATATGGTTGTCGATCATGAAACGGCGATCGGTGATGGGACTATACCAAATCTCGTGATCGCCTTTGCCATGGCGGACGAACGTGCAGGCGTGCGCTTGCAACAGCGATTTGACGCGTGGCGTGAAATTGTCCGCCATCAGGCGACGCGACGTGCGTGCTCTGTGCGCTCGGCTGTGATTGAGAACGGGACTTCGCTGATCCCCGCCGCAAGAAGCCCGTTCTCCTCGAGCAGCTCGGGAATGACGATCTTGAGCTTGTCGATCAATGCCTCCAGCGTGTCAGCGCCGGTTGCAAGGCCGGGAACGTCTTCACTCGAAGCAACCCAGACTTCAGCTTCGTCGTCCCACTCGGCTCGCACGTGATAAGGTGCCATGCGTCGTTTGTATCCCTACGAAACCGGCAAGATACACGATGTGAAGGGACGCGCGAAGCGTCAATCCGTCGCCGCCATGGCGCGCAGCGCGAGCCGCTCGCGGGCCGAAAGCTTTTCGGTCGCGCTCTTGAGCTGGCCGCAGGCGGCCAAGATGTCGCGGCCGCGCGGCGTGCGCACCGGCGAGGCGTAGCCGGAATTGAAAACGATCTGCGAAAAGCGCTCGATTGCGTCCCAGTCCGAGCATTCATACTTGGTTCCGGGCCACGGGTTGAAAGGGATCAAATTGATCTTGGCCGGGATGCCCTTGAGCAGCCGCACCAGGGCCTTGGCGTCGGCAACCGAGTCGTTGACGCCCTTGAGCATGACGTATTCGAACGTGATGCGGCGCGCGTTTGAGAGCCCCGGATAGGCGCGGCAGGCGTCCAGCAGGTCCTTGATCGGGTATTTGCGGTTGAGCGGCACCAGCTGGTCGCGCAACTCGTCGCGCACGGCATGCAGCGACACCGCCAGCATGGTGCCGATCTCCTCGCCGGCACGCGCAATGTACGGCACCACGCCGGAGGTCGAGAGCGTGATGCGCCGCTTCGACAGGCTCAAGCCTTCGCCGTCGGAGGCGACCAGGAGCGCCTCGCGCACCGCCTCGAAATTGTACAGCGGCTCGCCCATCCCCATCATCACGATGTTGGAGATCAGGCGATCGCCCTCCGTGGGCAGTCCTGGGCCACGCGCACGCTCTGTGCCCGGCCAGTCGCCAAGGCGGTCGCGCGCCACCAGGATCTGGCCGACGATCTCGCCGGCGGTGAGATTGCGCACCAGCCGCTGCGTGCCGGTGTGGCAGAACGAGCAGGTGAGCGTGCAGCCGACCTGGCTCGACAGGCAGAGCGTGCCGCGATCGGTCTCCGGAATGTAGACGCACTCGACCAGGTGCGGCTTCTCGCCGGCGTGCTCCGGGGGCAGCCCGAGCAGCCACTTGCGGGTGCCGTCGACCGACACCTGCTCGGCCACCACCTCCGGCCGCGCCAAGGTGAAACACTGGTCGAGGGCAGCGCGCAGCGGCTTCGCCACGCTCGTCATCGCCTCGAACGACTGCACCCCGCGGAAATACATCCAGTGCCAGAGCTGCTGCACGCGCATCCGGCGCTCGCGTTCCGGCACGCCCACGCGGTCCAGCGCCTCCGCAAGCTCGGCGCGGCTCAAGCCGACAAGCGAGGGCTTCTCCGGCGCGACGTAGCGCTCGAGCGGCGTCTTCTCGAGCGCGGGCGCGGCGGCGGACGCGGTGCCCGGCTGGCCCACCTCAAGCTCCGTCGGGGTTGTTGAAGCAGTCGTCATACTCACCGTCATCGAAGGCCCGCATGCGCGGCCCCGATCCTAACAGATAGGACCTAACGGGCCGGATCGCGAGCGGCCACTTGTTCCGCAAGCCGCGAGGATCACCGGCCTCACGGCCGCAGGATCACCTTGCCCATCACCTGCCGGTTGGCGATCGCCTCCAGCGCCGCCGCCGTCTCGGCGAGCGGATAGACGGCGTGAACGTGCGCGGAAAGCTTGCCCTCGGCCGCCCAGGCGACCAGCTGGCGGACATTGGCGCGGTGCGCCTCCGGCTCGCGCGCCGTCCAGGCGCCCCAGAACACCCCGCGCACGTCGCAGCCCTTGAGCAGCGTGAGATTGAGCGGGATCTTCGGAATTTCGCCGGCCGCAAAACCGATCACCAGAAAGCGGCCTGCCCAGGCCAGCGCGCGCAGGGCCGGCTCGGAATACGGCCCGCCGACCGGGTCGTAGACCACGTCGACGCCCTCGCCCCCGGTGAGGGCGCGCAGTCCGTCGCGCAGGTTGTCCCGGGCGTAGTTCACGGTCTCGTCGGCGCCATGCTGGCGGGCGAAGGCCAGCTTCTCGTCGGACGAGGCGCAGGCGATCACGCGCGCGCCCATCAGCTTGCCGAGCTCCATCGCGGCAAGGCCGACGCCGCCTGACGCGCCCAGCACCGCGAGCGTCTCGCCGGCCTTGAGCTGCGCGCGATCCTTGAGCGCGTAGTAGCTGGTGCCGTAGATCACCGAGAGGCCGGCTGCGCGGTCGAAGTCGAGCGCGTCCGGGATTTTCACCAGCTGGGTCGCCGGAACCGCGACGCGCTCGCGCGCGGCACCGTGGCCGAGCCACCCCATGACGCGGTCGCCGACCGCGAGATCGGCGACGTCGGAACCGAGGCTGTGCACCACGCCGGCGAACTCGGATGCGGGCGAGAACGGGAACGGCGGCTTGACCTGATACTTGCCGGCGATCAGCAGGTTGTCGAAGAAATTGAGCGCCGCGGCCTTGATCGCGACCACCGCCTCGCCGGCTCGCGGTTGCGGATCGGGGACGTCGGCCAATTCGAGTTCCGACGGCGGGCCGTAGTGCGTGCAGAGGATGGCTTTCATTGTTTTGCCCGTCAGGACGCCGCAGATTCGCGCCGGCGCGGACCATAGCTCATGGGCTCGGCGCCGCGCTGGCCGCGGGCGTAGCGCGGCAGCGCATCGGCGATTTCGAACCACGGGAGCTGCTCTTGCGCAAAGACATGGAAGGTCGGCGCGACCGTCGGGTCGTTCAGCGTTCCGATGAAGAAGTCGACCTGATTGGGATTGCGGTCGGAGTCGTAGCTGATCGGCGAGCCGCAGCGCCCGCAGAACTTGCGGCGCACGCCCGGGGAGGAGTTGTAGAGCACCGGCTCGCCCTTGGTGAGACGGGACGCGTCCTTGGCGACGCACACAAAGGTCGCGACCGGCGACGCCGTGTGGCGGCGGCAGCTCTCGCAATGGCAGTGCAGAATCTTGAGCGGCGCTCCCCAATATTCGTACTGCACATCGCCGCAAAGACAGCGCCCGGCGATCGTTTTCGTCTCGTTGCCAACCATGGTCGCCTCCTTGGCGAACGAACCTAGCACGAACGGCCGTTGCGTACCGGCGCGGGAACCGTAGCCCGGTGGCAAAGCCCTGCCTTCACATTGCCGATTTCGGCCTATAATCGCGCTGTCCGCTGATTCACCCGTTCGAGGATATCGAGACCGATGATCCAGACCCGTCATCTCCTCCCGATGTCGCTCCTTGCGATCGCCTTTTGCCTCCCGTTTGCGCCGATGGCAACGGCACAGCGGCAGGCCACGACCCCGCCCGCGCCAGGCGGCGAAGGCCAGCCGACGATGCTCGGGCAGTATGGCGACTGGGGCGCCTATACCGGCATGAGCGGCGGCAAAAAGGTGTGCTTCGCGCTCGGCAAGCCGGCGTCGTCGCAGACCAATCCCGCCAACCGGCCGCGCGATCCCGCCTATATGTTCGTGTCGACGCGGCCCGCCGATAGCGTCAGGAACGAGGTGTCGGTCATCATCGGCTACCCATTCAAGCCCGATTCGGAAGCGAGCGCCGAGGTCGACACCGCCCGGTTCGCCATGTCGACGAAAAATGACAACGCTTGGATCAAGAACGACGCGGACGAGTCGCGCCTGATAGAGGCCATGCGCAAGGGCGCCAACCTGGTGGTGAAAGGCACTTCCGGCCGCGGCACCGAAACGACCGACCGGTATTCGCTGAAGGGCATCGCTCAGGCGATCGACCGCGTCAACCAGGAATGCCGGTGAAGCGCGTCACCGGTTCGGCACGCCACGCCGCCGCCTGACTGCTTGCAAGCCCGGAACGTGCTAGCGTGCCCTGCAGGCTGGACGCCGACCTGGGTTCGGATGGGGCTTCACTGACTTTCGGAGAGGGATGCGGCCTCCATGGCACCCATGGATGACATCACGGACAGGCTGAGCGAGTTCAAAAGTTCCGGCTTGATCGCCGACTACGAGGTCATGGTTGCGGACGACAGCGTGCGCGTGCGCATCGTTGCGCCGCGGGGCCAGGATGCCGCCAAGGTGAAATCCTTCGTGGTCGAGACGCTCGCCGGCAAGCTCAGCGAGTCGCAGGTCAGCATCGATGAGCAAGACACGTAGCCCGCCCCCCGTTCCCCGGACAAGCTGCGCAGCGGAAGTCGGGTGTTCCCGACTTCCGCCACGTTTTCAGGGTGCCGCAAGTCGGAAACATCCGACTTGCGGTGCGCAGCGCAGATCCGGGGTCCAGGAGAAACTTGCGAAGCACGATATCGAGCGGCCGCTTTCAGCGGCCGCAATTTTCTTCTGGGTCCCGGATCGGCGCTCCGGGTGCGCCGTCGCTTGTCCGGGACACGGTCACTGGAAGATCTCGTTGAACCGGCGCTTGATGCGCCCGCTTTCCTTCTCGATGTAGTCGTAGTCGACCGGGATGATCTTGATGTCCTTCACCGCCGGGCTGCCCGCAGGCGGCGCGAATGTCGCTGCGCGCCGCGTAGCCGCCGTCCGCGGGGAAGAGCTTCTGCACGCGCATCGCCTGATCATGAACTCGGCGAACAGCTTTGGCGGCGTTCGGATTGGGCGAGCCCTTCACGATCGCGGTCGGCGATGGGATCACGAACATGCCGTCGGTCGGATAGATCGTCTTCATCGGGTGGCCCGCTTGCGCGTTCGTCGGCGGCGTAGGAGTCGAGCGCGCCGACCGCGATCAGGCGCTCGCCGCGCTTGAGCATGTCGGACAGCCTGCTGGTTGCCCTGCACGACCATGATGTCGTTCTTGCCGCAGCTTCTCGTAGAAGCCCCAGCCGCGCGTCTTCGACATCATCCCGACCACCGATACCTGCAGCGCCGTGAACGACGGATCGGTCATCACCAGCTTGCCCTTGTATTTCGGCGTCGAGCAGGTCGCTCCAGGTCTTGGGCTGGTCGGCGGCGCGCGACCTTGTCGTGACGCAGCGTAGATCGTCATCAGGTTGAGCCGCTGCGCGACGTAAGTGGCCGTCCGTGTCCTTGGCGGCGTCCGGCGATCTTGTCGAAATTCTTCGGCTTGAAGGCGACGAACATGCCCTTGCGCGCCAGCGCGGCGGTGGCCGCCGGGATCGGACGTCGTCATCACGTCGGCCGCCGCGCGGCCGGCGTCCATCTCCTGCTGGAACCGGCGCAGGATCGCCGAGCCGCCGGAGCGGAACATCTCCACCTTGATGCCGTTCTCCTTCTCGAACAGGTCGGCGATCTTCTGCGCCGTCTCGACCGGCGTCGACGTGTACCAGACGACCTTGCCTTCCTTCTTGGCGGCGTCGAGGTCGACCGGCGTCCTGCGCGCCGCGGCCGAGCGCCGAGAACGAGCGCGGTCAGAGCCCACCAGTCCTGCCACAGTCAGCGCGTCGCGGCGTTTCGCCATGGTCTCCTCCCGGTTCGTGCTGATCGACAGCGTTTCGCTCAGTCCGCGGTAGAGCGGATCGGGCTGCGAGAAGAAGCTCGAGAGGATGTGATAGACGAGCAGGTAGTTCTTCTGCTGGAACGACGCGTGCGAGATGCCCGGCATCACGGCGAACTGCTTGTCGGGATTGGGCAGGCGGTTGAAGAAGGCGATCAGGTCGTCGAAGCTGGCGATGCCGTCCCACTGGCCGCGCATGACGATGGTCGGCATCGACGATCTTGGCCGGGTCGACCAGCGGCAGCTTGGAGCACATGTCCACGTAGGTGCCGGTCGGCACCGAGTTGTCGAGCGCCAGGATCGCGTCGGCGAAGGCCTCGATCACCTTGTCCTCGGCGGTGCCGGGATGGTCGCGGTTGAAGATGCGGTAGACGAACGCCTTGTCGATCGGGCGGCGGTTCTTGGCCTGGAACTCGGGCAGCTTCTTCTTGCGCTCGGCCAGCGTCGGGCTGCCCTCGCCGGTCCACACGAAGGCGTCGAGCGCCAGCCGCTTCACCCGCTCCGGATGGCGCTCGGCGAACAGCGCGGCGCGCAGCGCGCCCGACGAGATGCCGTAGACCAGCAGCGGCCCCGAGTCGCGCGTCTTGTCAGGATGTAGTCGGAGGCGGCGGCGAGGTCGTCGGCGCCGTTGGCGATGTCGAAGTTGATGTCGCGCTTCTTGTCGGAGCGGCCGTAGCCCTCCATGTCGACGCACCAGGTGTCGAAGCCGCGCGCGGCGAACCAGTCCATGACCGAGCAGTCCGGCGCGGCCCGGCACCTGCAGGTCGAAGGTCGGCTGCGAGGCCATCGACGAGCCGTGCACGAACAGGATCGTGCCGCGCTTGCTCGGCCGGTCCGCGGCCGCGCTTTTCCCACAGGAACAGGCGAACGTCGCCCTTCTTGGTCCAGTGCTCCTCGCCTCGGCGCATCTGCGCGGGGCGATACGGGTCTGTTCATCGTTGGCACTCCCGGCTGTTGGCTGTTGCCCGGCGCGGTGTCGATCAGGCGCGGCGAACACGCGTGCACTGGCCGGCGTCGACCTCGACCGCGACGGCGTCGCCGACGGCGAACTGCTGCGAGCGGATGCGTCTGCACGCGCAGCATCGGGCCGGCCTGCAAGGGTCACATAATACTCGCATGATATTGCCGAGGAAGGTGCGTGTCGCGTGATCTTGGCGATCGGCCGCGCCATTCGCGGCCTTCGGGCGCATGCAGGCGAATGTTCTCCGGCCGGATGGCCAGCTCGACGGCGTCGCCCGCCGCCGTGCCCGCGCGGCACCGCAACGTCGAGCCGCAGGCCGGCGCCGGCTTCGACCGTCCGCGCGCCGCCTGCGACGCGTCTCGAACCTTGCCGGGCACCAGATTGACCAGGCCCATGAAGTCGGCGACCACGCGGTTCGCCGGGCGCGCGTAGACCTCCTGCGGCGTGCCGTACTGCTGCAGCCGGCCGCCGTGCATCACGGCGATCAGGTCGGACAGCGCCAGCGCCTCGGCCTGGTCGTGCGTGACGTAGACGAAGGTGATGCCGGTGCGGCGCTGCAGCTGCTTGAGCTCGCTGCGCATGCGCTCGCGCAGCTTGGCGTCGAGGTTGCGACAGCGGCTCGTCGAGCAGCAGGATTTCGGGCTCGACCACCAGGCTGCGCGCGAGCGCCACGCGCTGCTGCTGGCCGCCCGACAGCTCGTTCGGATAGCGCGTCTCGAGGCCCGTCAGGTTGACCAGCGCCAGCGTCTCCTCGACCCTGCGCGCGCGCCTCGCGCGCCGGGACCCTGCGCAGCTTCAGGCCGAACACGACGTTCTCGTACACGGTCTTGTGCGGCCACACGGCATAGTTCTGGAACACCATGCCCATGCCGCGCTCCTCCGGCGGCACCACCGCGCCGGGCGAGGACACCAGCCGGTCGTCGGCATGGATGGTGCCGGCGTCGGGCGCGATGAAGCCGGCGATCAGCCGCAGCGTCGTGGTCTTGCCGCAGCCGCTCGGTCCGAGCAGCGTCACGAACTGGTTGTCGGCGATGTCGAGCGTCGAGGTCGCTGACCGCGGCGAACGCTGGCATCGCCGGCGCCGAAGCTCTTCGACAGGCCGCTGATGGTGATCCCAGCCATCAGGCCGACGCTCCCTGGCCGCCGGTCGTCTTCTCGGCGATGCCGCCGCCGCGCGAGCCAGTTGGCGAGCCAGATCGCCGCGCCGATGATCGCCATGTTGACCATGGCGAGCGCCGCGACCGGCTCGATGTAGCCGGTCTCGTAGAGATTGTAGACCGCGACCGCGAGCGTGATGGAGCTCGAGCGGAACAGCAGGATCGACGCGCTCAGCTCCTGGATCACCGGCACGAACACCAGCAGCCAGCCGGCGAACAGGCCGGGCCGGATCAGCGGCAGCGTGATCTCGCGCAACGTCGGTCGCCCACGAGGCGCCGAGAATCTGCGCGCTCTCCTCCAGCGACGGATCGACCTGGCGCAGCGACGCGTTGGCGGCGCGCACGCTGAGCGGGATGTAGCGGCCGACATAGGCGAGCAGCAGGATCGTCAGCGTGCCGTAGAGCGCGATCGGCATGGCGAGCCAGAACTGGATCAGCGCCACCGCCATGACGATGCCCGGAAGCCCGAGCGGGATCAGCGCCGCGTAGTCGAGCAGCTTGCGGCCGGGGATCAGCGTGCGCAGGTCGATCCAGCCGATCACGGCGCCGAGAAGCACCGCGATGGTGGCCGCGAGCGTCGCCAGCAGCAGGCTGTTGAGGATGGCGCGCTGGGTGACGTTGTAGTCGAACAGGATGAACCTGTAGTTGGCGAGCGTGAGCCCCTTCCAGAAGTCGAGCCCCAGGACTTCGAGAACGAGACCGCGATCAGCGTCGCGTAGGGCAGCGACGATCGCGACGATGAACACCAGCACGCAGAAGCCGAACAGCAGCCAGCGCCAGGGGCCGAGCTCCATCAGCTGCGGCCGCGCGCCCTTGCCGGCGAGCGTCACGAACGAGCGCCGCGCCAGGAACGCGCGCTGCAGATAGAGCGCGACGACGGTGATGACGACGAACACCAGCGACAGCGCGGACGCGAGCCCGTATTCCGGCGGATAGTCGAACAGCGCGTAGATGCGCGTCGGCAGGTGACGATGCGGCCGGGCAGGCCGATGATCGCCTGCGAGCCGAACAGCGCGATGGCGTTGACGAACGCCAGCAGCGTGCCCGACAGGATGGCCGGCGCGACCAGCGGCGCGGTGATGGACAGCGCGGTGCGCAGCTTGCTGGCGCCGAGGATCTGCGCCGCCTCCTCGTAGGACGCGTCGACCGACTGCAGCGCGCTCGAAGCCAGCAGGTAGACGAACGGAAACGTGTGCAGCACCGTGACCAGCACCAGGCCGGCCATCGAGAAGATGTTGAAGGTCAGCCACGGCACGCCCGCGACGTCGCGCATGAACACGTTGATCAGGCCGGCATTGGGGCTGAACAGATAGACGAAGGCGATGGCGGTCAGGAACGGCGGCGACAGATACGACAGGGTGGCCGTGAGCTGCAGCAGCCGCTTGCCGGGCACGTCGGTGCGGCTCACCGCCCAGGCCATCAGCACGCCGATCAACAGGCTGAACAGGCCGGTCCAGGCGCCCAGCACGAGCGAGTTCTTGAGCGCCTGCAGATAGAGCCGGCCGGTCAGCACCTCGCCGAAATGCTCGAGGCTCAGGCCGCTCTTCGCCGCGCACGCTGCCGAACAGCAGCGACATGCAGCGGCAGCACGACCAGGATCACGAGCGAGGCGATCGCACCGCCCATGACCACGTGCTCGAGCCGCGGCCGCAGGCGTAAAACGGCCCGCCGCGCGCCGGGCTGCAAGGCGATGTCGGCAGTTCCCACGCCTGAATGGATGGCAGAGCGGCCCACGTCCGCGCTCAAGGAGGCGCCCTCCCGTCGGGCTTGGTCGTTGCCGCCATCAATCAGATCGGCGCGCGCGCTGTCAACAAACGCCAACTCCGACCAGGCATCCCAGAGTCTCGCCGGAAAGAGACCGCAATGTTTTTAGGGCTCCAACGTCCTCATGCTGAGAGCCTGTCCCGGACTTGATCCGGGATGCTTTCCCCGACGAAGTCCGGGAAAGCCTCGAAGCGCGCATGGGGGCGCCGTTGGCGACTTCTGGAGCATCCTTCGAGACGGCCGCTGCGCGGCCTCCTCAGGATGAGGGTGTAGTTTCCGGACCGGCGCCGGAAAGGCCGTGACCAGCGGCCGGCTGGAAGCCGGACGGATTATTGCTATGCTCCGGTCACCGTTGCTTCGGGAGTGTGTGAATGCACAAGCCGGTAAAGGCGGCGCGCGCCGCGCTCACGATGTCCCTTGCCGTAGTGGCGGCCTTGCTGGCGTGCCAGATCGCCGCGGCGCGCCCGCTGCAGGCGCAGGCGCCTGCCGCCAAGCCGGAGATGATGGAGAGCTGTCCGGGACTGGTGGCCTCGCGTGGGCCGCGGGTCATCCCGACCGCGTTCAAGCTGGCCGCGCTTAAAGGCGACCAGGTGCGGCTCACCTATGTCGGGCACTCGACGTTCCTGATCGAGAGTCCCGGGCTGGTGCGCATCGCCACCGACTACAACGACTACGTCAAGCCGGCGATCCTGCCCGATGTGGTGACGATGAATCATGCGCATTCGACGCACTACACGGACCATCCGGAGCCCGGCATCAAGCACGTGCTGCGCGGCTGGGCGGCCGAGTTCGGCGCGCCGGCGCGCTACGACGTCAATATCGCAGACGTGCGCGTGCGCAACGTGCCGACCAATATCCGCTCCTGGGCCGGCGGCACCGAGCGCCACGGCAACTCGATCTTCGTCTTCGAGATGGCCAACATGTGCATCGCCCATCTCGGGCACCTGCACCACACGCTGACCCAAGCGCAGCTCAACGAGATCGGCCGCATCGACATCGTGATGGTGCCGGTCGACGGCACCTATACGCTCGATCTCGAAGGCATGGTCGAGGTGCTGCAGGCGCTCAAGCCGCAGCTGATGATCCCGATGCACTTTTTTTCCAGCTACACCCTCAACCGCTTCCTCGAGCGCGTGCGCCAGCATTTCGACGTGGAGACCCAGGAGATCCCGTCGATCGTGGTGTCGAAGACCACGCTGCCGGCAAAGCCCAAGGTGCTCGTGCTGCCGGGTCGGTGAGCCCGGCGCCGACCGCTCTTTCACCCGCTTTGCAAGTCCCGCGACAAGGAGAGTACCGATGCCCCACGCGAAAGCTGCCGATGGCGTGCGCCTGTACTACGAGGAGGCGGGAAGCGGCACGCCCATCATCTTCGTGCACGAGTTCGCGGCCGACTACGCCAGCTGGGAGCCGCAGATGCGCTATTTCGCGCGCCGGCACCGCTGCGTCACCTATTCGGCGCGAGGCTATGCGCCGTCCGACGTTCCGGCTTCCGCCGATGACTACACGTACGAGCACTTCGCGCGCGACGTGATCGCGGTGCTCGACCACCTCGGCATCGCGCAGGCGCATGTGGTCGGGCTGTCGATGGGCGGATACTCGACCCTGCAAGTCGGGCTTGCGCCATCCGGATCGCGCGCTGTCGCTGACGCTTGCCGGCACCGGCTCGGGCTCGGAGCGCTGGTACACCGAGGAGTTCCGCAAGAACGTGCCGCGCAACGGCCGACCAGATGGAGAAGCGTCGGCGCCGAGGTGCTGAGAACCTACGGCCTGGGCCCGACCCGCATTCCGTTCCTGGTCAAGGACCCGCGCGGCCATCAGGAATTCGCCGACGCGCTCGCGCGTCACGACATCAAGGGGTCGGCCAATACGCTACGCGGCTTCCAGGCCGGCCGGCCGCCGATCTACGATTTCGAGGACGACATCCGCCGCATCGCACTGCCGACCCTGATCGTGTGCGGCGACGAGGACGATCCGTGCATCGAGCCGAGCCTGTTCCTGAAGAAGCACATCGCCGCGTCGGGGCTGGCAATGTTCCCCAAGACCGGCCACACCGCGAACCTGGAGGAGCCGGCGCTGTTCAACGAGACGCTCGAGCGGTTCCTGGCGCTGGTCGATGCGGGCCGATGGCCGGCACGCGACCCGCGCTCGGTGCGCTCCGTTCAATGATTCTCGGCATGATCGCCGCGAGCACAGACGGTTTGGATTCTGCTTTGGCGATGGGACGTCGCCCCACTCAAAATTTCCTGTATTGCTTCGGCGGCACCACGTTGACACGGCCAAGCCGCTGCAAACCCTCAATCTCCGTTGTGGGCACTTCAGCCGAGATGAACCCTGGCGTGACTTCTTCGACCCGGGTACCCCCGATAGTCGCAAGAGCTTCATGCACTTTCTGAATGGCCGACGGATCCGCCGGTTCGATCAGCACCTGGGTCCGGCCGCCCTGGGTCGCGAATCCCGGCACGAAGACTTTGCTCGACGGCATCAAGCCCTCCTTGCGCGCCTCCGCGCAGTCCTTACGCCCTCTGGTCCCCCGTGCGCAACATGCGGCTCAGCCGATCCGCTGAGCCCTCCAAGCAACGCCCTCACCGACAATTTTCCATGTCCAAATTCGGGAGTCCACTCGAGCGGACCGGTATGACCATCGCGCACCGCCGTTCGGCGCATCAAGTCGATCACATGCCGGGGCGTGAGTTGAGGGTTGCGCTGGAGCACGAGCGCCACCGACCCAGCCACAAAGGGGGCGGACATGCTGGTCCCCTCGATGGTCAGCTGGCGCGCCGCAGTTTGCGCTCGGGCACGTTGCTGCTCCATCAAGGACCCGCCGCCTAGCGCACTGGTGAGATATTGACCAGATGCCGAAATCTCAGGCTTGTTGCGTCCGTCCCGGGTAGGACCGCGGCTCGAAAAATCGCTCGACCGGCCAACAACGGCAGTGGTGTCGCGCTGGGCACCGGCATCGCTTTTCCATTCGTTCTTGCTGACATGACTTGCAACGGCGATCGCCGCTGCGCTGGTCGCAGGGAGGCCGACAGTGCGCGCGGTCTCCACTAACGAGCCTGATCGAAACTCGGCAAAGCCGGAGTTGGCCACCCACCCGTCGAGCCGTCCGATCGCAGCTCTCCGGCAGGTAGCTTCGATGCGCCAGTTCTGGAGCACCGAAAGCTTGAGCGGCATGACGTCGAAGCTGACTTGCACCTGCACCTGAATGAGATTGTTGAAGCCGTAGTCTTGGCGCGCGACATCGACACGCGCGCCGTCCACGTCGGTGGAGCTGCCGTTCGTTGCGGGCACGGTGATTTGCCGGCCGGTGGGCGAGACCACAATGACGTCGAACCTGTCGGAGGCGTCGTACCAAAGGGTGAGCGGTGCGACCGGAGGATTGCGGCTTGCGGACAGATCGAACACCGCAGTCTCGCGCTGTTCCAGACTGAAGCGGCCGCCGATATGCAAGTTGTCCGTCCGCTCGTTGCCGGCCGATGCGACGATGATGCGGCCAGGCCCTGCAAGCTGTCCGAACACACGCTCCTCCGCGTCGGTTCCGTCGTGCGCCCCGAAATGATGCCCGAGGCTCATATTAACGACGCACGGTGCGGCTCCAGCCGTAGTGAAGGCCCAGCGTGCGGCAGCGGCCAGTCTCACCATGTCCGACTTGACGAGCAAGAGCCGGGCGTCCGGCGCCACGCCCGCCAAACCCTGAAATGGGGAGCCCGCCGCGATGGTGGCGACGTGCGTGCCGTGACCATGGGGGTCGGCTCCGGGATTGGTTCCATTGCTCCATCCGGTTTCCAGCTGCTGGCGCGTAAACGTCCGGTCCACTTCCTGATCGAGCAATGCATCGACGCGCAAGTTGTTGTTCTGATCGCGAAACATCGGATGGGACAGATCGAAACCGGAATCCACGATCGCAACACGGACGTCACGGCCCGTCTCATTCACGAGTTTGCCGCCACTCCCCATCACTGCGCCTTCCAGCAGCGCCCGTTCCATATGCAACGCCTTGCGCTTTATGCTGCTGATCCGGCGTACTTCGTCGTCTGCGATCATCGCATTGACCAAGCGCAACGGCAGCCTGACGTCGAGAAACTCTTCTGCGATCCGATCGATGCCAGTCACACCCGCATCGGCGAGGCGATTGCCGACGGCCTCGGTGTTTGTCGTGTCGATCAAAACTGCGGCGGAGGCTTCGGCCACCGGGCGCCCAACCATGTCCGCGCTGGCAAGTCCCGCGCTGCGCGCGGCCGCCGCGACGCCTCGAAAGGTTCTCAGCTCCTCGGCCATCATCTGTAGTGAGACCGAAGCCTTGCTCGAAATGGTCAATTGCTTGCGCGCCGGCTCCTCGCTGGCCCCGATGAGCGCGGTGGAGGGCTCGACGACTTCCGCGGTCGGGCGAAGCGCCATTGTCTGCACGCCCGCCGCAACCTTTCCCCTGACGCGCTTTTTCGTTGTTTTCCTCGATCCCGTGTGGTTCGCCATGCTCGCCTCCCGTCGCGTTCCGCAATACTAACAGGAGTTGCAGATAAAGCGAAATATCTTTAATCGGTTGAGGAGGCGCGTATCCGCCCACGTCCTCACACATCCACGCTCGCCGCCAGCGCATTCTCCTGGATGAACTCGCGGCGCGGCTCGACGATGTCGCCCATCAGCTTGGTGAACAGGTCGTCGGCCTCGTCGACCTCCTTGACCTTCACCTGCAGCAGCGAGCGCGCGTTGACGTCGAGCGTCGTCTCCCACAGCTGGTCGGGGTTCATTTCGCCCAGACCCTTGTAGCGCTGCAGCGATGATGCCCTTGCGGCCCGCCGCCATGATCGCCTCGAACAGGCCGACCGGGCCGTAGATCGCCGTCTCCTCGCCCTTGCGCCGCAGCACGCCGGGCTTGACGTAGATCTCCTGCAGCGAACCGGCGTATTCGTCGAGCCTGCGGGCATCGGCCGAGCCGAGCAGAGCCTGATCGATGATCGCGCTCTCCTTCACGCCGCGCACGGTGCGCGTGAAGCGAAAGCCGTTGTCGAACGTCCCCTCCCAGCCGCGCTCGGTCTCCTCGGAAAGGGCGTCGAGCCGCCGCGCGATGTACTCGGCGGCCGCGAGCGCCTTCGGCGGGTCGTTGAAGATCGCGGGATTGAGCACGCCGGCGATCGCCGCCTGCTCGACCACGCGGCGGTCGTAGCGGGTGTGCAGGCCGTTGAGCACGCCGCGGATGACGCGCGCCTTCCTCGACGATCTTGCGCAGGTCGGCGCCGGCCCGCTCGTCGCCGGAGGCGGTGCGCAGCACCGCCTCCTCGAGCCCGCTCGCGATCAGGTAATCCTCCAGCGCGCGCTCGTCCTTCAAGTACTGCTCGGACTTGCCGCGCGCGACCTTGTAGAGCGGCGGCTGCGCGATATAGAGGTGGCCCCGGTCGATCAGGTCGCGCATCTGCCGGAAGAAGAACGTCAGCAGCAGCGTGCGGATGTGCGAACCGTCGACATCCGCGTCGGTCATGATGATGATCTTGTGGTAGCGCACTTTGTCAGATTGAACTCCTCGCGCCCGATGCCGGTGCCAAGCGCGGTGATCAACGTCCCGATCTCCTGCGACGACAGCATCTTGTCGAAGCGCGCGCGCTCGACGTTGAGGATCTTGCCGCGTAGCGGCAGCACGGCCTGGAACTCGCGGTTGCGGCCCTGCTTTGCCGAGCCGCCCGCCGAGTCGCCCTCGACCAGGAACAGCTCCGACTTGGCGGGATCGCGCTCCTGGCAGTCGGCGAGCTTGCCGGGCAGCGAGGCGACGTCGAGCGGACCCTTGCGCCGCGTGAGCTCGCGCGCCTTGCGGGCGGCCTCGCGTGCCGCCGCCGCTTCCACCACCTTGCCGACGATCGCCTTGGCTTCGCTCGGATGCTCCTCGAGCCAGGCGGCGAGCGACTGGTTGATCACGCCCTCGACGACCGGCTTGACCTCGGACGACACCAGCTTGTCCTTGGTCTGCGAGGAAAACTTCGGGTCGGGAACCTTGACCGAGAGCACCGCGGTCAAACCCTCGCGGCAGTCGTCGCCGGTGAGCGCGATCCTCTCCTTGCGGGCGAGGCCGCTGCTTTCCGCATAGCCGGTGACCTGGCGCGTCAGCGCGCCGCGGAAACCGGCAAGATGCGTGCCGCCGTCGCGCTGCGGGATGTTGTTGGTGAAGCACAGCACCGCCTCATGGTAGCCGTCGTTCCACCACAACGCCGCCTCGACCCCGATGCCGTCGCGCTCCGCCTTGATCACGATCGGCGCGGGCACCAGCGGATTCTTGTTGCGGTCGAGGTATTTCACGAACGCCTCGACGCCGCCGTCGTAGCGCATCTCCTCGCGCTTCTCGACCGCGTGCCGAAGATCGGTCAGCACGATGCGCACGCCCGAATTCAGGAACGCCAGTTCGCGCAGCCGATGCTCGAGCGTGGCGAAATCGAACTCCGTCATGGTGAAGGTCGCGGTCGAGGGCAGGAACGTCACCTCGGTGCCGCGCCGCCCGTCCGCATCGCCGACCACGGCCAGCGGCGCGACCGCCTCGCCGTCGCGGAATTCCATGGCGTGCTCGCGGCCATCGCGCCAAATGGTGAGCTTGAGCCAAGACGACAGCGCGTTGACCACCGATACGCCGACGCCGTGCAGGCCGCCGGCAACCTTGTAGGAGTTCTGGTCGAATTTTCCGCCGGCATGCAGCTGGGTCATGATGACCTCGGCCGCCGAGATGCCCTCGCCGAGATGGATATCGGTCGGGATGCCGCGACCGTCGTCGCGCACGGTGCACGAGCCGTCCGGGTTGAGCGTGACCGTCACTTCGGTCGCATAGCCGACGAGCGCCTCGTCGACCGCATTGTCGACGACCTCGTAAACCATGTGATGGAGGCCCGAGCCGTCGTCGGTGTCGCCGATATACATGCCGGGGCGCTTGCGCACGGCATCGAGGCCCTTGAGGACCTTGATCGACTCGGCGCCGTAGTCGGACGGGCTTTGGGAGCGGGCGGGCTCGGCCATTCAGAACCTTCAAATCGCCTTGAAAAAGCGGGGCCGCCGGAGGATCGATTTTGCGCCAGAATCGGACCCCGAACCGAGGCGCCGGATCGCCCGATAATATATTGATTCCACGCCCGTTTTTAAAGGCTCTCGTGAGCCCGTGCGGAAGCTTTTCCAGAGCCTTGTCGGCGCCGCCCCTGAAGGGCCGACACGCCTCGGAGCCCGCCGCGGTCGGCAGAATGCCAGCGGCGCGGGGGGATGGGACTCGAGGGCCGTTGCGCGAGTTGCGGGCTGTCCCGTTGGCGCCTATCTTGGCAATGGGACAAGGCGCGTTCCTGCAAAAGTGCCAAGACAAAGTCAGAACCATGTCTGATCGGGAAGTGCACGTCGGCAGAATCGTACATGCCAACAATCAGGGCATGTACGTTGTGATCGAACCGCTCACTAACGCGGAATATGTTTTCACCCTCAACAAGGTGCAGGCGTATGACGGTCGCGACCCGCGACAGCTGGGATTGGCGCTTGGCAATGAAGTCCAATTTACTCTGGAGCGAGGAAAGATTCTCGAAGTCGCACCGACGCAATCCGATCGCGCGCGAGCGTCAGACCCGTGATCGTCAAGCCGATCCATTGATGCCGGGTCGTCGCGATGATCCTGGACATCATGAATGTCGACCCCGCTTTGGTCGTCCAGGATACCTCCTCCCCGAATCGCCGCTTGCCGCAAGATGTACGGAAGCTCGGCTACATTCCCTACTTGCCCGACATTCAACTCGGCGATCTCGTCCTATTTCGGCCTCGCAAGCCGCGTTTCTTTCAAAGACGCATCGTCAATACGCAACAGAAAGCCTATGGCGATGCAGCAGCCTCTTTCACGCACGCCGCCGTCTATGTGGACGGAGCCGAACTGGGCGCGATATGCTCCATGCTTTATGCTTATTCCTTTGCGGAAGCGACGAACCGTCCACTCGTGAGCATGAAAACGGGTATCGTCTTGCCGGCCGATCTGGCCGAACTCGGACAGCTTAGTCGACGTCGTCGTCCGATGGAAGAAGCTGCCCAGCGCTTAGTTTCCGCATCGGCCCGCTGCCTATTATCATCGTGTGTAAGAGGCGAGTGCGGTCGGCCCGCTCAATAGCCGCGGCCGCGGTCGACCAGATGCCGCAGCGGCTCGCCGCGCTCGATCCGATCGATCTGGGCGAAAACGCCCTTCACCAGCTCGGCCGGCGCGAGATCGCCGGCGTTGTGGGGCGTGAGCGTGACCCCCGGATGCACCCAGAGCGGGCTCTCCGGCGGCAGCGGCTCGGTCGGAAAGACGTCGAGCGTCGCGCCCGCGAGCGACCCCTCCTCGAGGGCAGCCAGGATGTCGGCATCGACCTGCAGCATCCCGCGGCCGGCATTGATCAGGTACGCCCCGCCGAGCGCGCCGTCGCGTTTGAGCCTGCGCAGCAAGGCGAGGCTGAGGATGCCCTCGGTCGCCGGAGTGTGCGGCAACAGGCAGACCAGGATCTCGGTGCGGGCAAGAAACGCATGCAGACCCGTTAATCCGTGGAACGTGTCGACGCCGGAGAGATGCTTCTCGGTCCGGCTCCAGCCGGCGACCCGAAACCCGATCCGGCGCAGCACCTCGGCGGCGTCGCGCCCGATCGCACCGAGCCCCATGATGCCGACCGTCACCTCGCTGGCGGCGGGCTGGTCGTGGCCCTGCCAGACGCGCTGGCGCTGCTGGGCGTCATAGATGCGCTGACGGCGGTGATGCATGAGCGCGTGCAGCACGACGTATTCGGTCATCCGCATGCTGAGATCGGGATGCACCGCGCGCGCGACCGGCACATCCGGAAGGGTTGGGTCGGCCAGCAGGTGATCGACCCCGGCGCCCAGGTTGAAAATCGCCGTCAGATTGGGAAGGGCGGCAAACACCCCGTGCGGCGCGCGCCAGGCACAGGCGTAGGCAATGTCGACCGGAGCGCCGATCTCGTCAGGCCAGAAGCGCAGATCGCGTGCGCCCTGGGCGGCGCGGAAGCGCCGATACCAGGCCTCCCTGGTCGCCCCATCGACGACCACAAGGACGGCACGCGGCACTAATGCCACGGTGTCCGCTCGCCGTCCGGCCGCCGGCGCCACCTTGACGCGCTCACTGCGCCACGATGCCTTCCGCCGCCGTTTCCAATTCGAAGGCGGCGGCGAACAGGGCTCGGGTGTAGTCGCTTTGCGGGTTCGCGAACAGCTCGATCGCGGGGCCTTCCTCCACGACCTTGCCGTGACGCATGACCACCAGCCGGCTGGCGAGAGCCGCGACCACCTTCAGGTCGTGGGAAATGAACAGGTAGGTCAGGTCACGGCGCTTCTGGAGCTCTCGCAACAGGTCGACGATCTGCGCCTGGATCAGCATGTCGAGCGCGCTCGTCGGCTCGTCCAGCACCACGAAGGTCGGCTCCAGCACGATCGCCCGCGCGACGGCGATGCGCTGGCGTTGCCCGCCGGAGAACTCGTGCGGATAGCGAAACCGGGTCTCCGGGTCGAGGCCGACGTCGAGCAGCGCGCGCACGACGCGGTCCTCGTGTTCGTCGTCCGGCATGTTCGGATGATGCACCCACAAGCCCTCCTCGATGATGTCGGCGACCGACATGCGCGGACTGAGCGAGCCATACGGGTCCTGAAACACGATCTGCATGTCGCGGCGGAACGGGCGCATCGCCTTGAACCTGAGGCCCTGCACCTCCTGCCCCATGAACACGATCGGCCCGTTCGACGAAATCAACCGCAGGATCGCGAGGCCGAGCGTCGTCTTGCCCGACCCGGACTCGCCGACGACGCCGAGCGTCTCGCCCTTGCGCACTTCGATCGAGACGCCGTCGACGGCCTTGATGTGTCCGACCACCTTGCGCAGCACCCCGCGCTTGATCGGGAACCAGACCTTCAGGTCCTTGGTCTCCACCACGATTGGCGCATCCGGCTGCAATGGAGCGGGGTCGGGCTTGGGCTCCGCCGCCAGCAGCGCGCACGTATAGGGATGCTCGGGCGCGGTGAACACGCGCTCGACGTCGCCCTGCTCGACGATCTTGCCGCGCTGCATGACGCATACGCGCTCGGCGAGCTTGCGCACGATGCCGAGGTCGTGGGTGATGAACAGCACCGCCATCCCGAGCCGTGTCTGCAGCTCCTTGAGAAGCTTGAGGATCTGCGCCTGCACGGTCACGTCCAGCGCGGTCGTCGGCTCGTCGGCGATCAGCAGGTCGGGTTCGTTGGCGAGCGCCATCGCGATCATCACGCGCTGGCGCTGACCGCCCGAGAGCTGATGCGGGTAGCTGGCGAGCCGGCTCGCCGGATCGGGAATGCCGACCTGACCCAGGAGCTCGACGATGCGCGCCCGCGCCGCCGGACCGGTGATGCCGCGGTGCAGTTCAAGGATTTCGGTGATCTGCCGCTCGATCGTGTGCAGCGGGTTGAGCGACGTCATCGGCTCCTGAAAGATGATGGTGATGTCGTCGCCGCGTACCTTGCGGATTTCGCGTTCCGGCAGGTGCAGCAGCTCCTGTCCCTTGAAGCGGATCGATCCGGAGGGATGGTGTGCCGCCGGGTAGGGCAGGAGCTTGAGCACGGACAGCGCGGTCACCGACTTGCCGGATCCCGACTCCCCGACCAGCGCCACGGTTTCGCCCTTGGCGACGTCGAACGAGATGCGGTCGACCGCAAGCGTCTCCCTCTCGCCCTGCCGGAAGGCGACGGAGAGGTCGCTTGACCTGAAGCAGCTTGCCGACGCCAGCGGCCATTATGTCATCCGAACGTCTTGCGCGGATCGAAGGCGTCGCGCACCGCTTCGCCCATGAAGATCAACAGCGACAGCATGAGCGCGACGGTGAAGAAGCCGGTGAGGCCGAGCCACGGCGCGTGCACGTTGGCCTTGCCTTGCGACAGCAACTCGCCGAGCGACGGAGAGCCGGGCGGCAAGCCGAAGCCGAGGAAGTCGAGGGCGGTGAGCGTCATCACCGACGAGGAGAGCACGAACGGCAGCATCGTCATGGTGGCGACCATGGCGTTCGGCAGGAGATGCCGGAACATGATCACCCGGTTCGACACGCCGAGGGCGCGGGCAGCCTGGATGTATTCGAAATTGCGGCCGCGCAGGAACTCCGCGCGCACGAGCCCGACCAGCGCCACCCATGAGAACAACAGCAGGATGCCGAGCAGGACGAAGAAGCCGGGCACCAGCACCGAGGAGATGATCAGCAGCAGGTAGAGCGAGGGGACCGAGGTCCAGATCTCGATAAAGCGCTGGAACAACAGATCGGTCCAACCGCCGAAATAGCCTTGCACCGCGCCGGCGGCGACGCCGATCACCGACGATACGAGGGTCAGGATCAATCCGAACAGCACCGAAATGCGAAAACCGTAGATCATGCGCGCAACCACATCGCGCCCCTGGTCGTCGGTGCCGAGCCAATTCCATTCGAGGTCGCCGCAGCCCTTGCCGCCCTTCTTCTCCGCGGCCGGCCGGCACTGCTCGTCGGTCAGCATCCAGGTCGGCGGGGAAGGCGCAGGCGTCGGCAGGTCGAGGTTATGGGTGTGGTAGGAATAGCGGATCGGCGGCCACAGCATGTATCCGCCCTTCTCGGCGATCAGCTTTTGCAGATAGGGATCGCGGTAGTCGGCGGCGGTTTCGAACTCGCCCCCGTAGGCGGTCTCGGCATAGGTCGTGAATACGGGGAAGTAATAGCTGCCTTCGTGCTTCACCAGGAACGGCTTGTCGTTGGCGATCAACTCGGCGCCGAGCGACATGACGAACAGGACCAGGAACAGCCAGAACGACCAGTAGCCGCGGCGATTGGCCTTGAAGTTCTCCCAGCGCCGGCGGTTGATCGGCGATAGCCAGGCGCCCGGCCGCTCGCGCACCAGCACCGCCACTTCCGCCTCGCCGACCGGCGTGGCCGTGCGCAGTTCGTACGGATCCGGCGGCAACGACACGTCCGGCTTCGGCTCGAGCTTCACGTCCATCGGGCGATCACACCTCCCGGGTCTCGAAGTCGATGCGGGGATCGACCCAGGTGTAGGTGAGATCGGAAATGAGATTCACCAGCAGACCGACGAGCGCGAAGATGTAGAGCGTGGCAAACACCACCGGATAGTCGCGGTTGAGCACGCTTTCGAAGCCCAGCAGCCCAAGCCCGTCGAGCGAGAAGATCGTCTCGATCAGCAGCGAGCCCGAGAAGAACGCGTGCACGAAGGCGCCGGGAAAGCCCGCGATGACGATCAGCATCGCGTTGCGGAAGATGTGGCCGTAGAGCACGCGGCCTTCGGCGCAACCCTTGGCGCGCGCGGTCAGCACGTATTGCTTGCGGACCTCGTCGAGGAACGAGTTCTTGGTCAGCAGCGTCATGGTCGCAAACGCACCGAGCCCCATCGCGATCAACGGCAGCACCAGGTGCCAGAAGTAGTCGAGCAGTTGCTGCCACCATGGCATCAGCGCCCAATTGTCCGAGGTCAGGCCGCGCAACGGGAACACCGAGAAGAACGATCCACCGGCGAACAGGATGATCAGCAGAATCGCGATCAGGAAGCCGGGAAGCGCGTAGCCGATAATGATGACGCCGGAGGTCCAGACGTCGAACCGCGACCCGTCGCGGATCGCCTTGCGAACGCCGAGCGGAATCGAGATCAAATAGGTCAGCAGTGTCATCCAGATGCCGAGCGACATCGAAACCGGGAGCTTTTCCTTGACCAGATCGAGCACGCTGACGTCGCGGAAATAGCTCTTGCCGAAATCGAAGCGCGCGTAGTTCCACAACATCAGGAGGAATCGTTCGTGCGCCGGTTTGTCGAAGCCGAATTGTTTCTCCAAGCTCTTGATGAATTCCGGATCCAGCCCCTGCGCGCCGCGGTACTTCGAGGTCGTCGCGTCGATGGCCGAGCCGCCCTGCGGCTGGCCGCGCGCGCCGAAATCGCCGCCAGGCGAGCCCGAGAATCGCGAGGTCGCGCCGGTATCCGAGCCGCTGATCTTGGCGATCACGCGCTCGACCGGGCCGCCCGGCGCGAACTGCACGACCAGGAACGAGACCAGCATGATGCCGAGCAGGGTCGGCACCATGAACAGGATGCGGCGGATGATGTAGGCGGTCATGCGGGTCGCTCGTCCATGGGATCGGCCGCCCTATCCGGCCCGGTCGAGTTTGGCGGCCTTTTCGCGGTCATACCACCATGTTTCCAGCACGCCACGCCAATAGTGCGGTTTGGACGCCGGCCTGTCGTACACGTCCCAGTACGCGAGCCAGTGCGAAGCCTTGTACCAGTGCGGGATCATGTACCGTCCCGCGCGTATGACCCGGTCGAGCGCGCGACAGGCGACAACCAGTTCGACCCGGCTGTCGGCCGCTATGATCTTTTCGATCAGAGCATCGATCGCCGGCTCGGCCATTCCCGACAGGTTGTACGAGCCCTTGATGCCGGCCGCCTGCGAGCCGAAATAGTTGCGCAATGCGTCGCCGGGCGTCGTGGAAAAATTCGCACGCTGGACCGCCATGTCGAAATCGAAATCATCGACGCGGCGGCGATATTGCACCGCGTCGACGACGCGCAGTGTCGCATCGATGCCGAGGGTCGCCAGGTTCTTGATGAACGGCATGTGGTGCGGCTGAAAGGTCGGCTCGTCGATCAAAAATTCGATGATGAGACGCTCGCCCTTGGCATTGACGCGCTTGCCGTCCTTGATGGTCCAACCGGCGTCCTGCAGCAGCCGGCCCGCGCGGCGCAGCAGCGCGCGGTCCTGCCCTGAGCCGTCGGAGACGGGCGGCACGAACGGCTCGTCGAACACCTCGTCCGGCACGGTTCCGCGGAACGGCTCCAGCAGCGCGAGCTCCTGCGGCCCCGGCTTGCCGTTGGCCATCATGTCGGAGTTCTGGAACATCGAGTGGCTGCGCTCATACGAGCCGTACATGATGTTCTTGTTGGTCCACTCGAAGTCGAAGGCGCAGATCAATGCCTCGCGCACCCGGCGGTCCTTGAACGGCTCTCGCCGCGTGTTGATGAACCACCCCTGGCCGCCGGACGGCGTCTGGTCCGGAAGCACCTCGCGCTTGACGCGGCCGTCGCGGAGCGCCGGGAAGTCATAGCGGGTGGCCCAGATGCGGGAGGTGAATTCCTCCCGGAACAGGTAACTCTTGCCGGTGAACCCCTCGAAGGCGACCTCGCGATCGCGGTAGTATTCATAGCGGACAAAATCGAAGTTGAATTGACCGCGCGCGACCGGAAGATCGGCGCCCCACCAGTCCTTGACGCGTTCGTATTCGATGAAGCGGCCCGGTTCGAAGCGGCCGACCCGGTAGACCCCCGAACCGAGCGGGACGTCAAGGGTCGTTTCGTCGAACGACTTCTTGGCGTAGTAGGCGCGGGAGAAGATCGGCAGATCGGCGACGAACAACGGCACGTCGCGTGCGCGCTTGTCGTTGAAGCGCACGACCACGGTCAGGTCGTCGGCCGCCTCCGCCCCCTCGAAATCCCGCAGCATCTGCGTGATGATCGGATGCCCCTTCTCCTTCAGGATGTTGAGCGAGAAGGCGGCATCATGCGCGGTGAGCGGCGTGCCGTCGTGAAAGCGCGCCTCCGGCCGCAGCGCGAAGCGGTAGACGCGCCGGTCGGCCGACACGCGCACCGAGCGCGCCGCAAGCCCGTACATCGCGTCCGGCTCGTCATAGGCGCGCGCCATCAGGGCGGCGAAGGTAAACTGCATCCCTTGCGCGCCGTCTCCCTTGAGGATGTAGCTGTTGAGCGAGTTGAAAGTCAGAAATGCCTGATTGTACAGCCTGAGCGGGCCGATCTGGGAGAAGCTGCCGCCCTTCGGAGCGTTCGGATCGACGTAATCGAAATGTCGGAAATCGGCGGGATATTTCAGATCGCCGAAGACCGAGAGGCCGTGGGTCTCGATCTCGTTTGCCAGCGCGTGCCGGGCGAAGGGCGATGGCACGGCGGACGCCGCCAGCGCCCCGGCGCCGACGATCAGCACATCGCGGCGGGACAAATCCGTCCCGGTCCGCCATGCCTGCCTGCGCATGGTCACTACCTCGCGCCCACCTTCGCGGCGCGCTCGGCGTCCCACCACCAGATCGTGGGGAAGGCCGACAGTCCGTACGCCGGCATCTTTTCCGGCCGGCCGAAGCGATCCCAGCGCGCACTGCGGGTCTTGCCGTAGGTCCATTGCGGCATGACGTAATGGTTCCACAGCAACACGCGGTCCATGGCGCGGGTGGCGGCGACCAGTTCCTCGCGATCCTTGGCGAAGATGATGCGATCGATCAGCGCGTCGATCGCCGGATTCTTGATGCCGACATAGTTGCGCGAGCCCGGCTGGTCGGCGGCCTGCGAGCCCCAGTAGGCGCGCTGCTCGTTGCCGGGGGACAGCGATTGCGCCCACGACGCCACGATGATGTCGAAATCCCAATTGCGCAGCCGGTTCTCGTATTGCGAGTCATCGACGGTGCGCACCGTCATCTCGACGCCGAGCCGTTCCAGCGTCGGCTTGAGGAACAGCGCGATGCGCTCGAACGTCGGCTCAGAAAGCAGGATTTCGACGGTCATCGGCTCGCCGGTCTTGACGTTGACGAGCTTCCGGTCACGAATTTCCCAGCCGGCTTCCTTGAACAGCCGCAGCGCTTCGCGCAGGTTCACGCGCACCGCGTCCGCGCCGCCAATCGGATTCTTGAACGGGGTGGTGAAAACCTCGGGCGGAACCTTGTCGCGCACCGTTTCGAGGATCGCAAGCTCCTGTCCTTCCGGGAGGCCCGAGGCCGACGCCGGCTTGGCGTCCGGGCTGGCGACGCCGCCTTCGCCCTCGGGGCGCCAGTTCCACGCCAGTTCGGTGCCTTTGAAATAGCTGTCGATCCGTTGATACTGGCCGAAGAACAACGCCTTGTTCATTTCGTCGAAATCAAAGGCGTGGTTGAAGGCACGGCGCACGCGCGGATCCTGAAACTTCTCGCGCCGCGTGTTGAACGCGAAAGCCTGCATCACCCCGATGTTGCGGATGGGAAACTCTTCGAGCAGGACCCGCTTGTCCCGTACCGCCGGAAAGTCATAGGCGGTCGCCCAGTTCTTGGCGCTGTTCTCCGAGCGCCAGTCGACTTGGTCCGCCTTGAACGCCTCCAGCGCAACGGTGGAGTCGCGAAAATATTCCAGCTTGAGCTCGTCGAAATTATCGCGACCGATGTTCACATTGAGGTCCTTGCCCCAGTAGTCCTTGACGCGTTCGTAGGTGATCGAGCGGCCGGGCACGAAATCCTTGATACGGTAGGCGCCGGCGCCGAGCGGCGGCTCGAGCGTGGTCGCCCCGATGTCGCGCTTGCGGCCGGCCTTGTCGGTGCCTTCCCACCAGTGTTTCGGCAGCACGGTGAGCTGGCCGACGATCTGCGGAAGCTCGCGGTTGCCCTTGGAATTGAAGGTAAAGGCAACCTCGTGCTCGCCGGTCTTCTCCGCCTTGGTGACGTGGCGGTAATAGGCGGAGAGTTGCGGGCTGTATTTCTTGAACGCATCGAACGAAAAAATCACGTCATCCGTGGTGATCGGCTTGCCGTCGTGCCACCTCGCCTCGGGCCGCAGACGGTATTTCACCCAGGAGAAATCGTCCGGATGGCTGACCGACTCGGCAATCAGTCCGTACTCGGTCGAAACCTCATCGAGAGGGGAGGCCATCAGCGCATCGTGGACGAGATCGATGCCCGCCGCGACCGAGCCCTTCACGCCGGCGATGACCGGATTGAAATTGTCGTAGGTTCCGAAGGCGATTTGACGAACGGTGCCGCCCTTCGGCGCCTTCGAGTTAACGTAGTCAAAGTGCTTGAAGCCGGCGGGATACTTCAGCTCGCCGAACAGCGAAAGTCCGTGCCGCCATTGCGCCTCGTCGGCGCGGCCAGGGCCCGCAGCAAGGCTCGCAATCCCGAGGGCGAGCGCGCCTGCAGCGCAGCGAAGAAGTCGGATCGAGATCACATGCAGCTCCGAAGTCAGGGGCGAATAGTGCTGGTCAACCGTTTTCACGGATTATGTCGCTATTGGGATGCACCGCTACAAGAACCGGCAAGACTTTGCCGCAGTCGTTCAATTTCGCGTGCATTACAACGCCGTAAGGCAAAGGCCGCGGGCGACGGCGCCGCTCGACGTCTGCCTCTCAGCGTGTTTGCGCGAGCCGGGTGCCTCCGGCATTCGGTCCGGCGTCCGCCGCTTTCGTCAAGTCCTGCGGGCTGTCGGAATGGGCGTTGAGAAAGGCGATGAGGTCCCCCCGTTCGGTCGAGCGCGCCACCCCGGGGAAGTTCATCGTCGTGCCGGGCACCATGGCCTTGGGGTTGGCGAGGTACTGGTAGAGGTCCTCGAGCGTCCAGTTGCCGCCCTTCGATTTCATCGCGGCCGAATAGTTGAAGCCTGGCACCGACGCCTTCGCACGGTTTAGAACGCCCCACAGGTTGGGACCGACCTTGTTGGGCTCGCCCTTGTTGAAGGTATGACAGGAGACGCATTTTTTGGCGGCGTTCTCCCCGCGCTTGGGATCGGCGCTCGCCAAGACGGTCGCGATCGGCTGATCCGGTTCCTTGGCGGCTTCCTGCGCGCCCCCGCCCGCCTGTTCCGGCACCGCGATCTCGTACCCGGGCTTGGCCGGTTTTGCCGGGGTGAAGATTGCGCCGGCCGCAATGTTGAGCGACAGCGTCACCAGGCAGGTGAACAGGAGCGCGCCCAAAATCTTGTTGATTTCGAATGAATCCATCGAGGACGGACCCCCGGAGCGGGAAAAATCGCGGACGCCCACGGGATCGAGCGCCCGCGCGATCGGCGGACTGATAGCCGGTTTGCCTCGGCTCTGGCAACCCGTATAAGCGGGCCGGGAGCAAGGGCCCGCCGCGATGGCCAAGCACGACGTCCTGGTCCTTATTCCGGCGCGCATGGCGTCGGCCCGGCTGCCCGGCAAGCCGCTCGCCGATATCGCCGGACTGCCGATGATCGCCCACGTGCTCAAGCGCGCGCAGGAAGCTGCGCTCGGCCAGGTCGTGGTTGCGACCGATTTCGGAGGAGATCGCCGCCGCGGTGGCGAAGGCAGACGGCCAGGCGATCATGACCCGAGGAGATCACGCGACCGGCTCCGATCGCGTGCACGAGGCGGCGGCGCTGCTCGATCCCGACCGCCGGGCCGGCGTCGTGCTCAACATCCAGGGCGATTTCCCGACCCTTGCGGCGCGCGACATCAAGGCCGTGCTCGGACCGCTTTCCGACCCGGCCGTCGACATCGCCACGCTGGCAGGGGAAATCCACACCGACGACGAGCGCATGAGCCCAAACGTGGTCAAGGCGGTCGGCTCGCCGGTCGCGGCCCGCCGCTTAAGGGCGCTCTATTTCACCCGCGCGACCGCGCCGTACGGCGAAGGTCCGTTGTACCATCATGTCGGGATCTACGCCTTCCGCCGCGCGGCGCTCGACCGCTTCGTGGCGCTGCCGCCCTCGCCGCTCGAGCAACAGGAGCGGCTCGAGCAGTTGCGCGCGCTGGAGGCCGGGATGCGCATCGACGTGACGATCGTCGATCAGGTGCCCCGGGAAGTTGACACCGCCGAAGACCTGGAGGCCGCCCGCAAGCTGCTGGCGTCCGATTGACTCCCCGGTCGCAGTGCGCATAACCGGACCGCATGAGTAGAGCCAAGAAAATCGTGTTCCAGGGCGAGCGGGGGGCCAACTCCCACATCGCGTGCCTCGCCGTCTATCCCGACTACGATCCGGTGGCGTGCGCGACGTTCGAGGAAGCGTTCAACGCCGTCGCCAACGGCGAGGCCGATCTCGGCATGATTCCGATCGAGAACTCGATCGCAGGCCGCGTCGCCGATATCCACCACCTGCTGCCGCACGCCAACCTTCACATCATCGGTGAGCATTTCCTTCGCATCAGCTTTCAGCTGATGGCGGTCAAAGGCGCGACGCTCGCGACCATCAAGTCGGTTGAGAGCCACATTCACGCCCTGGGTCAGTGCGGCCGATTCATCCGCGAGCATGGCTACGCGTCCGTGATCGCCGCCGATACCGCAGGCGCCGCGCGCCATGTCGCCGAGGCAGGCGACGTCACGCGCGGCGCGCTCGCGCCCAGGCTGGCCGCCGACATCTACAACCTCGAGGTGCTCGCCGACAACGTCGAGGACCTGGCCCACAATACGACCCGCTTCGTCATCGTTTCGCGCGAGGAAAAGCGGGCCGCCAAGGGCAGCGGCCCGGTGATCACCACGTTCGTTTTCCGCGTGCGCAATCTGCCGGCCGCCCTCTACAAGGCGCTGGGCGGATTTGCCACCAACAGCGTGAACATGACCAAGCTCGAGAGCTACATGCTCGAGGGCAACTTCTTCGCCACGATGTTCTACGCCGACGTGGAGGGTCACCCCGAGGACGAAGGCGTCAAAAACGCGCTCGAGGAGCTGCGGTTCTTCTCGCGCGAGTTCAAGATCCTCGGCGTCTACCCGGCGCACGGGTTCCGGGCGACGTTCAGGGAGGAGTGATCATTTTCGCGGAGCGGGCGCGGCCGTCGGCCAGTTCGACCCCACCATCTCCCGCACGACTCGCTCGAGACCCCGGGTGATCCGCGCGAGCTTCGCGGTGTCGACCTTATCGGGCGTGTCGGTCGGCTGATGGTAGTGCGGATAGCGATAAAGCGCGGTGTCGGTGATCATCAGGGCCGGGAAGCCGAACTCCTCGAACGACCAGTGATCCGACCAGGCAATGCCAGGAATGAAACCGGGCGCGACGCCGCCGACGGTCGGGAACGCCGTGTGGCGGCGGAACGAATTGATCACCGCATGCAGGAATTCGCGCGAGCCCATCATGCCGACGAACGCAATGAAATTGCCCGCGCTCGGATACATGAGGCCGAACGGCGGCGGATACTGCTGCGTTCCGGGCTGGTCTGAGAACCAGCCGATCGTCTCCAGCGAGATCATGCCGATGATGCGTTCGCGCCGCTCGGCCAGCAGCCGTGCATATTGCCAGCTCCCCATCGCGGGGGTCTGGAAGTAGGGCGGCTCCTCGTTCACGAACAGCACCAGGCGAATGCGCGCGTCGGTGCGGCCGCGAAGGTCGCGGAGCAGCCGCGCCAGCTCCAGCACGGCCGCCGTCCCGCTGCCGTTGTCGTTGGCGCCGGGCGCGTCGCCGGCGGAGTTGTAGTGGGCCCCGAGCACGACCGTCCCCCGCGAGCGCGCCGGGTCGGCCGGCTCGATCGTCACTTCGATGTTGCGCACCTGTTTTTGGTCGGCGGTGTAGACCTGCGCGAACGGCTCATATCCCAGCGCCCTTAGCTCGTCCTCGATGTAGCGCGCCGCTTTCTCGAGCTCGGCATAGTGCGCGATATTGTGCGGCCGGCTGGCGATGGCGGTGATGTGGGTGCGAAGTCGCCCGGCAATGGCGGCCTCGTCGGCCGTCAGCTGCGGGACCGGCCCGGTGTGCGACGCGCCGGGGACCGTCGTCATGTAGCGGAGCAGGGCAACGATGCCGACGACCAGGACGATCGCGACGATGGCAAGCAGCATGGCCCGATAGCTGAACATCCGCCGTGTCCGCATCGACGCGCGCCGGACCGGACGGCCGGTTTCAAATCGTCTGATTGTACGCGCCGACCTCCGGATGCCGGCGCAGAACGGCGTCGACCGCCTGGAACATCTCGCGCATGCGCGCGTCCGAGACCGGGCTCTCGACCACCACCACGAGCTCCGGCTTGTTGGACGAGGCCCGCACCAGGCCCCAGGTGCCGTCTTCGACCGTCACGCGCACGCCGTTGACCGTGACAAGGTCGCGGATCGGTTGGCCCGTGACCGCCTCGCCTCTCTCCCGCGCCACCTCAAAGTGTTTCACCACCTTGTCGACGACCGCATACTTCACCTCGTCGGCGCAATGCGGCGACATGGTCGGCGAGCCCCAGGTCTTCGGCAGCGCGTTCTTCAGGTCCGCCATGGACTTTCCCGGGTTGCGCTCGAGCATGTCGCAGACCGCGAGCGCGAAGATCAAACCGTCGTCGTATCCGCGCCCGATCGGCTTGTTGAAGAAGAAGTGGCCGGACTTCTCGAAGCCGGCGAGCGCGCCGATCTCGTTGACCCGGCGCTTCATGTACGAGTGGCCGGTCTTCCAGTAGTCGGTCTTGGCGCCGTTCGCCTTGAGCACCGGGTCGGTCGCGAACAGGCCGGTCGATTTCACGTCTGCCACGAAGGTCGCGCCCTTCCGCCGGGCCGACATGTCGCGCGCCAGCATCACGCCGACCTTGTCGGCGAAGATCTCCTCGCCCTCGTTGTCCACCACGCCGCAGCGGTCGCCGTCGCCGTCGAAGCCGAGGCCGACGTCGGCGCCGCTTTGGAGCACCGCGTCGCGCATGGCGTGCAGCATCTTCATGTCCTCGGTGTTGGGATTGTAATTGGGGAAGGTATGGTCGAGCTCGCAATCGAGCCGCACGACCTCGCACCCGACCGCCTCCAGGACCTGCGGCGCAAACGCCCCGGCGGTGCCGTTGCCGCAGGCGCAGACCACCTTGAGCCTGCGCTTGAGCCGGGGCCGATTGGTCAGGTCGGCGATATAGCGCGCGGGGAAATTCTCAACGAATGCGTAGCGGCCGCCGGCCTTCAGCTCGAACCGCGCGGCGAGCACGATGTCCTTGAGCCGCGCGATTTCATCCGGCCCGAACGTGAGCGGCCGGTCGGCTCCCATCTTCACGCCGGTCCAGCCGTTGTCGTTGTGCGACGCGGTCACCATCGCGACGCAGGGCACGTCGAGATCGAACTGCGCGAAATACGCCATCGGGGTCACCGCAAGGCCGATATCGTGCACCCGGCAACCCGCCGCCATCAGGCCCGAAACCAGCGCCATCTTGATCGAGGCCGAATAGCTGCGGAAATCATGCGCGGTGACGAGGTCGGGCCGTACCCCCAGCTGGTGGATCAGCGTGCCGAGGCCCATGCCGAGGGCCTGCACGCCCATCAGGTTGATCTCCTGCCCGAACAGCCAGCGCGCGTCGTACTCGCGGAAACCGGTCGCCTTCACCAGCGGCTCGGATTCGTACGCATAGGTGTTCGGCGTCAGTGCGGGCTTCGGCTTCGGGAACATGCAGGACCTCGGGAAGGGGGCGGGCCGCGGACCCATAGCGCAACGCCGTCTGCACCGCAAAAGTGACGCGCTGCGAACTACCGCGGACGATCACGCAGGTGCCCCCGCTCACGCAGGATCTGCATGAACGAATCCAGGGTCCGCTGCTGCGTGGTCGCCAGACGCAGCGTCATGGCGGCCATGGCTTCCCCCAGAATGTGCGGCAGCTGTTGCAGCGCCTTCGCGCCGGTCGGCGTGCCGTAGAAGGCGAGGATTTCCCGCAGCTCCTGAGCGGTGAAATAACTCGCGTAGATCGACGGCCAATCCTGCATCAGTTCGCCGGCGGTGTCGGTCATGCTGAGCTCGAATTGCCGGCGCAGCTCGGCGAGCGTTGCCGGATTCATCCTGCCCAGGACGTGCTCGATCTCCGGCGAGGCTTGCTCCGTCATCTCCTTGGCGATCTGCGCCATGAGGTCCTTCGACAACAGCGAGACCAGCTCGTTGGCCGCCTGCAGCGCTTCCGGCGAGCCAGTGCCCTGCGCGGCGACACGTGCCGGCGTGACGCCGACAAGGGCAACGACCACCGCGAAAGCTGCGCATGAGGCTCGAAATTTCATGGCTGGACCTCGGGCAGGACGGCGCGCCAACGCCCTGCGCATGATAGCGACGCAATGTCCGGAAACCTAGGTCGTGGACGCATCACTGCGCGGCCATAGCCTGATGGATGCAAGTTGATGAATGGGAGGCAATGGACGACAAGGCCGCGCTGCCGCTAAGCGGCAATTTCTACGCGATACATGAAATGGCGCGCCAGGTCGCCTCTGCCGCGCGTCGCGATTTCATGAGCACGCGCCCTAGCTCACCGAGCGCCGCGCGCTGATCCAGGACGCCGGCGGCTCAGCCCGCTGAGCCGGATCAATTCTCCAGCACCAGCCGGCCGTCGGCGTATTCGTAGCGGCGCAGGCGGGAGAGGAACGACAGCCCGAGCAGGTTTTCGCTCAGCGCTTCATCGGGCATCACGAGGGCCGTGACGTCGCGCACAACGATGCCGCTGATCTCGACCGCGTCCAGCCGCGCCGGCGCGGCACGGACGGTGCCGTTGGCGGTGCGCACCTCGGCGGTGTAATCCCGCGGCGCCGGGTTGACGCCGATCCGCTGGGCGTCGCGCCGGGTGAGCGCGATGACCGAGGCGCCGGTGTCCACCATCAGGTCCATGCGCCGCCCGTTGATGGAGGCTTCGACCTGGAAGTGCCCTCGGCGATCCTTGTGCACCGTGACGGTGCGCGGGCCGGTCGCGGCCTGCCGCGGCTCGCTGGCCGGCGGCGACACCGCCACGGCCACCTTTGGGGCAGGCGCGTTCGCAGTCCCGTCGAATTTCTCGGCGAACTGCGTTGCGACCCCGCCCAACAACAGGGCAACGGCGACGAAGAAGACGAGGTACTGCATGAGCCGACCACCGCTAGGGATTTGGCGCCATGTCACCACGGCGAACCCGAACAGGGCTCTAACGGCGCCCCGATCCGGTGGGCTTTCGGCAGCGCTGGTAAAGGGCCGGTTCGCACAACGGCTAAAGTTTGAACCGACTGGTCACGTTCCGCGCGGCTTCGCCCGCCGCGTGGCGGACGCGGTCAGCGGGTGCTCCGGCCACGGGTGCTTAGGATAGCGGCCACGCATCTCGCTGCGCACCGCGGCATAGCTGCCGCGCCAGAAGCCGGGCAGGTCGCGCGTGACCTGCACCGGCCGATGGGCGGGCGAGAGGAGCTCGATCACCAGCGGCACGCGCCCGCCCGCGACCGTCGGGTGCCGATCGAGACCGAACAGCTCCTGCACCCGGATCGACAAGGCCGGGCCGTCGGGATTCGCGTAGTCGATCGGTGCGCGCGAGCCGGAGGGCGCGTCGAAATGCGTCGGCGCCTCGGCCTCGAGCCGACGCTTGAGCCGCCACGGCAGCAGGGTCGCGAGGGCATCCGAGAGCTCTGCGGCCGCAAGCTGATCGAGCGCGGTCTTGCCGGCGAGCGCAGGAGCAAGCCATTCCCGGATGCCGGCGGCAAGAGCCTGATCGGAGAGGTCCGGCCATTCCTCGCCCTCGGCGCCGCGCAGGAACATGACCCGGTCGCGCCATTGCCGCAGCGGCGTGGTCCACGGCAGGCGACCGACGCCTAGTCGCGCGATCCCGTCGGCCAGCAAGAGCGCCGTGGCGTCGCTCGGCGGCGCCGGCCTGACCCGTTCGGCGAGCGCGATGGCCCCGAGCCGGCGGCCCTGGCGTGCGCGCACGCTCGCCGTCGCGGCGTCAAAGTCGATCTCGTCGCGGGTTTGGATGCGACCGGCGAAGCGCGCCTCGATGTCCTCGAGGCTGACCGGTGCCGCCAGCACGATCCGGCCCTGCGCGGCGCTCCCGGTCAGCTCCGCCACCGCGAGGTAGCGCTCGCGCGCGAGCGGCGAAGCCGCGTCGACGCTGGCGCCGCGGCCATTGGCGAGCAGGAATGCGCCGGACCCGCCGCCGCGGTTCTTAGCGACGCGATCCGGATAGGCGAGCGCGAGCAATGCTCCGGGCAAGATGGGCGCCGCCGCTTCAGGGCGCGGCGTCGGCAAGCTTGCTGTGGCGAGCTGCGCCCAGCGCTGTGCCATGCGCCTTGCCTCCTGCGCCCGCGGCGCACGGTCGCGGCGGAAGGTCTCGATGCGATGCGCGAGATCGAGATCGTCGCCGCCGAGCCCGCGCTCGGTCAGCACCGCCGCAATGTCGGCGGCGAGCTTGCCCTCCCCCTCGGCTGCGGCATCGAGCACCATGCGCGCCAGCCGCGGCGGCAACGGCAGCCGGCGAAGCCGGCGGCCTTCCTCGGTGATGCGTCCCTCGCCATCGAGCGCGCCAAGATCGCGCAGCAGCTCCTGCGCGTGTGCAAACGCCGGCTTTGGCGGCGCATCGAGAAAATCGAGGCGCGCAGGCTCGCTCACGCCCCACTGCGCGAGGTCGAGCGCGAACGACGACAGATCGGTGCTCAGGATCTCCGGCTTGGCGTAAGGCTCCAGCGACGCGGTCTGCGGCTCGTCCCACAGCCGCAGGCAGAGGCCGGGCTCGGTGCGGCCGGCACGGCCGCGGCGCTGGTCCGCCGCCGCGCGCGAGACGCGCACCGTTTCGAGCCGGGTGAGGCCGACGTCCGGCTCGTAACGCGGGACGCGGGCAAGGCCGCAATCGACCACGATGCGCACGCCCGCGATGGTGATCGACGTCTCGGCGATCGACGTCGCCAAGACCACCTTGCGGCGGCCGGGCCTGGCCGGCGCGATGGCGCGATCCTGCACGGCGCGGTCGAGCGCGCCGTAGAGCGGGACGATGTCCACCGACGGATCGGCGATCCGGTCCTTCAGCAAGGCTTCGGTGCGGCGGATCTCGGCGGCGCCCGGCAGGAACACCAGTGCCGAGCCCGGCTCGGCGCGCAGCGCCCGGGCGACCGCGTCGGCGACCTGCGGCTCGAGCGGCGCGCGCGGATCGCGACCGAGATAGCGCGTCTCGACCGGGAAGGCACGGCCCTCGCTTGCGATCACCGGGGCGCCGCCGACAAGCTCGGCCACCCGCGCACCGTCGAGCGTGGCCGACATCACCAGCAGCCGCAGGTCCTCGCGCAAGCTCTGCTGCACGTCGCGCGCCAGCGCCAGGCCGAGATCGGCGTCGAGCGAGCGTTCGTGGAACTCGTCGAACAGAACCGCCGCAATACCCTCGAGCGCGGGGTCGTCCAGGATGAGCCGCGTGAAGACGCCCTCGGTGACGATCTCGATGCGGGTGCGGCGCGAAATTTTCGAGCCGAACCGCACGCGCAGGCCCACGGTATCGCCGACCTCTCCGCCCAGGGTCGCAGCCATGCGTTCGGCGGCGGCGCGGGCAGCCAGCCGCCGCGGCTCCAGCACCAAAATCTTGCCGCCCCGCACCCATGGCTCGTCGGCCAGGATCAGCGGCACCCGGGTAGTCTTGCCCGCGCCCGGCGGGGCAACCAGAACGGCCGAGACGCCCGCGCGCAGCGCGGCGGTGAGCCGCGGCACCGCTTCATCGATCGGCAAGGGTGTGTCGAAATTGCCCATCCGGTCCGATTTCGCACCGAAGTAACGGAATCTCTGCGATCGGTTTCATACGCCATTTACGGGCCCCCTTCGAAATAGCCGGCAGGGCGCCTTCCGGCACAGAGCTTGCGGGAAGCTGCTCGAACAAAGCGCGCATGTCCCTGAACGGGACAGACGGACCGTGGGAGCAGCGAATGGGCCGGATGGCCAACGCGGAAACAGCGCGAGTCGACTGGGTCGACTACGCCAAGGGCTTTTGCATCGTCTTCGTGGTGATGATGCACTCGACGCTCGGCGTGGAGGTCGCCGCCGGCCGGGAAGGCTGGATGCACTATCTGGTGGCGTTCGCCAAACCGTTCCGCATGCCCGACTTCTTCCTGATCTCCGGCCTGTTTCTCGCCCGGGTGATCGACCGCGACTGGACCACCTACCTCGACCGCAAGGTCGTGCACTTCGCCTATTTCTACGTGCTGTGGGTGACGATCCAGTTCGCCTTCAAGGCGCCGGGTTTCGCCGCCGAGCACGGCTCGCTCGGCATGGTCGGCATGTACCTGCAGGCCTTCGTGCAGCCGTTCGGAACGCTGTGGTTCATTTATCTGCTGCCGGTCTTCTTCGTGGTCACGAAGCTCACCCGCAACCTGTCGCCGGTCGCGGTCTGGATCGCGGCCGCGGCGCTTGAAATCGCGCCGATCGAGACCGGCGCCGTGCTCATCGACGAGTTCGCCGCGCGCTTCGTGTACTTCTACACCGGCTACATCGCGGCCTCGTACATCTTCACGTTCGCTGCCGGCGCGCAGCTGCAGCCCGGCTTCGCGTCGGCGTTCCTGTTCGCCTGGGGCGTCCTCAACTACGTCTTCGTGTTCCGCGGCTGGGCCGATCTCCCGTTCGTCTCGCTCGCGCTCGGGCTGCTCGGCGCCTGCGCGGTGGTGTCGACCGCGGCGCTGCTGGCCAAGATCGACCTGTTCGCGCCGCTGCGCTGGTGCGGGCAGAATTCCATCGTCATCTATCTCGCCTTCTTCCTCCCCATGGCGGTGAGCCGTACCGCGATGCTCAAGACCGGCATCATCACCGACATCGGAACGATCTCGTTGCTGGTGACGATCACGGCGGTGGTGACGCCGCTCCTCGTCTTCTGGATGATCCGGGAAACGCGGCTGCGCTTCCTGTTCGAACGGCCCGAGGCGTTCAAGCTCAAATCGAAACCGCGGCTTACCCTGCAGCCGGCGGAGTGACCCTGATCGTCGTGGGCAGGAACCAGGCCTCGCAGAAGCCCGACCACGCCTGGCCGGCGAGCGCCTGCCCGCGGATTGGGCGTCCCGGGCTACGCGGGTGGGACGTGGTCGTCGCGCACGGCATCGACCGGCGCGTCGATGATGCACACGACGCCTTCGCGCTCGTAAGCGAGCTTCACTTGGCCGTGGAGCTCGGCGGCGAGGCCGCGCTCGATCAGCCGCGAGCCGAAACCCTTGCGGCGCGGCGGCGACACGGGCGGCCCGCCATGCTCCTGCCAACGCAGGTGGAAGCGCTCGCCGGAAACCTCCCAGTGCAAGATGACGTACCCGGTCTCCGCCGAGAGGGCCCCGTATTTGGCGGCGTTGGTGCACAGTTCGTGCAGCGCCATCGATACGGCGACCGCGCTCTTCGGGCGTAGCCGCAGCCGCGGCCCGGCGACCCGGAAATTTTCCCGGCCCGCTGCCGCATGCGGCTGCAGGGCGGCCCGGATCACCTGGTGCAGGTCGGCGCTTTCCCAGTTCTGGTCGGTCAGCACGTTGTGCGCATTGCTCAGGGCGACAAGCCGCGCCGCGAAGGTGCGCTGTACGCGAGGGTCCACCCCGGCGTTGCGGAACGTCTGCGCCGCCATGGCCTGCACGGTGGCGAGCGTGTTCTTCACCCGGTGGTTCAGCTCGTTGGTGAGGAGGTCGCGATGCTCTTCCGCGCTCTTGCGGTCCGTGATGTCGCGAAACACCACGCCCATGCCGTCGCCGAGCGGGAACAGCCGGTAGGCGAGCCAGCGGCCCGGGATGAGGACGGAGCCGGCCTCCGACTTCACGCGCCGGCGCTTCGCCATCGTGGTCACGAACTGGCGGCCGAGGGCCGTGTCGCGGGCGCCGGGGAACACCTCCCACAGCACGCGGCCGACGACGTCCTTGGCGGCGCGGCCGAAGTAACGCGTGCTTTCGTTGTTGAACAGGGTGATGCGCCAGTCGCGGTCGACCGCATAGAACCCCTCGCCGATGCCGTCGAGGATGGTCATCAGGTCGGCGGCTTGCGCAGGTGCGCCTTGGGCGGCGCCCGGCCCGTTCGGGCGCGCCGCGCGGCGCGGCTGGCCGGGGGGAACACGCTCATCGTCAAGCAGCCGCAGGGCGTGGCGCACGACCTCGCTTGCGCTCGCATAGCGGCCCGACGCGGCCTTTTCGGCAATCAGCGCCAGCAATTCCGGCGTGAGCGAGACGTTGAGGGCGGACCGCGCGGGCATGCGCGCAGGATATAGAGAGGGGCGGCAGGGTGGCAAACCTTGCCACCGTGGCACAATGCGCCCCTCCGCGGCGTCCGGGAACGCGCGCCTCGCGCCTAGCCTTACTCTTACGGCTACGGCGCGGCTACGGCGCCCTTTTCCGAACGGGACGCCCGCCGCTACTCTGCCGTGCTGCCATACCCATCGGCCGGAGGGTGCGATGAACCCGAGGGATCCTTACGCCGCGACCGACCAGCTCGACGCCGCGCTGCTGCAAATCATCGTCACCCGCCTGGAAGCGCGCGGCAAGCACCCGGCCTTCGACAGGATGCTGCATGACTATGCCGACGCCATGCGCATCGACGCAGCCAGGACAGTGCTCGACCTCGGCTGCGGCACCGGCGTGGCGGCGAGAGCCATTGCGCGGCGGCGCGGCTTTGCGGGCCGCATCACGGGCATCGATCTAAGCCCGGCGCTGGTGGAGACGGCGGCCCGCCTCGCGGCGGAGGAAGGCGTCGGGGGCAGCGTCGAATTTCGCGCCGGCGACACGCGCGGCCTCGAGCTCGCCGACGGCGCATTCGACGCGGTGGTGGCGCACACCCTTCTCAGCCATGTGGACGATCCGCCGGCGGTGATGCGCGAGGCGGCGCGGGTGGTGCGGCCGGGCGGAATGCTCGGCTTCTTCGACGGCGACTTCGCGTCGCTCACGCTCGGCCATGCCGATCCGCTCCAAGGCCGGGCCTACGACGAGGCCGCGATCGGCGCGGTGTTCACCAGTCCGCGCGTCATGCGCCAAATGCCGCGCCTGCTGCGCGCGGCCGGATTGGAGCTGGTCGCGTTCTTTCCCTACGTCATCGCCGAAGCCGGCAAAGCCGATTATTGGCTGCCGGCGATCGAATCGTTTCGCAAGCTGGTCCCGCAGGGCGGCGGCATGTCGGCGCCGGAAGCGGAGGCCTGGGCGGACACGCTGCGCCGCGATTCCGACGACGGCGTGTTCTTCGGCGCCGTCAACTATTATGCCTATGTGGCGCGCCGACCGTAGCCATAGCGCCCGGAAACACGGCGCTTGGTCGGGTAGCGAACCGGCCTTCGGAGTGTTAAGTCGGGCGGGTAGAAATCCGCCCGATCCATGAACGAAACCGCTCCAGCCACGGCACCCGCGCGCCCGTTGCGCAAGGGCGACCACGTCTTCCTGATCGACGGGTCGTCCTACGTATTCCGCGCCTATTTCGCCATGTTCAAGGCCGCGCAGGCGCGCGGGCGCAGCTTCACGCGCTCCGACGGACTGCCGATCGGCGGGGTGCTGACCTTCTCCAACATGCTCTGGAAACTGCTGCGCGAGGGGCTCAACGGCGTGAAGCCGACGCATGTCGCAGTGGTATTCGACCACTCGGCCAAGAGCTTCCGCAACGAAATCTATTCCGACTACAAGGGCCACCGCCCGGATCCGCCGGACGAGCTCATTCCGCAGTTCCCGTTGATGCGCGACGCCGTGCGGGCCTTCGGCCTGATCCCGATCGAGCAGGTGGGTTTTGAGGCCGACGACCTGATCGCGACCTATGCGCGGCGTCGCGCTCGAGGCCGGAGCCGACGCCACGATCGTCGCCGGCGACAAGGATTTGATGCAGCTGATCCGGCCGGGGATCATGATGTTCGATCCGATGCCCGGGAACGAGCGGCGGGTCGACGAAGCCTACGTGATCGAGAAATTCGGCGTCCCGCCGGCAAAGGTGCCGGAGGTGCAGGCGCTGATCGGCGACCCGACCGACAACGTCCCCGGCGTGCCCGGCATCGGCGTCAAGACCGCCGCGCAGCTGATCGGCGAGTACGGCGATCTGGAAACTCTCCTCGCCCGCGCGCGCGAGATCAAGCAGGAGAAGCGACGGCAGTCGCTGATCGAGTTCGCCGAGCAGGCGCGGTTATCGCGGCGGCTGGTCCAGCTCGACGATCGGGTCGCGCTCGAATGTCCGCTCGATCGGCTCTGCCTCGACGGCGTTGCCTGCCTCGAAGGCGGGGATGCCAGGCAGCTGATGGCGTTCCTGAAGGCGATGGAGTTCGCCAGCCTGATCAAGCGCGTCGCCGAAGCGACCGGCGTCGACCCAAACGAGATTGAGGCGGATCCGCGGCTACGGCCGGACACGTCGTTGTTTCCCGCTCCGGAGATCGAGCCCGCGTCACCTCCCCCGCCGGCGGGGGAGGGCCCGCCCTCGAACGAGGATCAGAAAGCCAGCGGGCGACGCTCGCCGGAATGGGGCTCACCGCCTTCACTTTTTCCCATGGCCCCTCCCCGACCCTCGCCCGCAAGCGGAGGAGGAAGTTCCGACACCGGAAGGCCGCTGACGCCGCAAGCGCTCGCGACGGCTCGCGTCGCCGAGGCAGCCGCTCAACCGGTCGATCGGTCGAAATACGTGACCGTGAACGATCCCGCGGTGCTCGACGTCTGGATCGACAATGCCATGGACCGCGGCGTGGTCGCGGTCGACCTCGTCACCACCTCGCCCGATCCGATGATCGCCGAGATCATCGGCGTCTCGCTCGCGCTCGCGCCCAACGAAGCCTGCTACGTGCCGCTCAGCCATCGCGCCGGCAACGACCTCTTGGCGGGCGGCGGCCTCGCGCCAGGGCAGATCCCGGCACGGGAGGCGCTGGCCAAGCTCAAGCCGCTGCTGGAAGACCGCGGCGTGCTCAAGCTCGGGCACGACCTCAAGGCCGATCTTCTCGTGCTCGCGCGCAACGATATCGCGCTCGTCTCCTTCGACGACGTGCTGTTGATGTCCTATGTGCTCGACGCCGGGCGCGGCGGGCATGCGATCGACGAGCTTGCCAAGCGCCATCTCGATCACACCGCCGTCAATGTCGCCGAGGTGGTCGGCAAGGGACGCACGCTGGTGCCGTTCGAGACCATCGAGATCGTGCGCGCCTGTCCGTATTGCGCCGAGATACCCGACCTGGTGCTGCGCCTGTGGCATGTGCTCAAGGCCCGGCTGGTGGCCGAAGCAATGAGCACGGTCTACCAGACGCTGGAGCGGCCGCTGGTGCCCGCGCTGGCGCGCATGGAGCGCTACGGCGTCACCATCGACCGGCAGATCCTGTCGCGGCTCACCGGCGAGTTCGCCCAGACCATGGCGCGGCTCGAGGACGAGATCGCCGAACTCGCCGGCGAGCGCTTCAACCTCGGCAGCCCGAAGCAGCTCGGCGACATTCTGTTCGGCAAAATGGGCCTGCCTGGCGCCACCAAGACGCCGACCGGCGCCTGGTCGACCCGCGCCAACGTGCTCGAAGATCTGGCCGAGCAGGGGCACGCGCTGCCGGCAAGGATCCTGGAATGGCGGCAGGTCTCGAAGCTCAAATCGACCTACACCGACGCCCTGCCCTCCTACGTCAATCCCGATACCGGCCGCGTGCACACGAGCTACGCGCTCGCCGCCACCACCACCGGCCGGCTGTCCTCGTCCGAACCGAACCTGCAGAACATCCCGATCAGGCGCGAGGACGGGCGCAAGATCCGCAAGGCCTTCATTGCGGCGCCCGGACACAAGCTCGTCTCCGCCGACTATTCGCAGATCGAGCTCCGGCTGCTGGCCGAGATCGCCGACGTGCCGGCGCTGCGCGGCGCGTTCCAGGAGGGCACCGACATCCATGCGATGACCGCCTCGGAAATGTTCGGCGTGCCGGTGAAAGGCATGCCGGCCGACGTGCGCCGCCGCGCCAAGGCGATCAATTTCGGCATCATCTACGGGATTTCGGCGTTCGGGCTCGCCAACCAGCTCGGCATCGGACGCGACGAGGCCGGCGCCTATATCAAGAAATATTTCGAGCGCTTTCCGGGCATCCGCGACTACATGGAGGAGACCAAGGCGGCGTGCCGGCGCGACGGCTTCGTCACCACGCTGTTCGGCCGCCGCATGTACTACCCCGACATCAAGGCCTCAAACCCGTCGCTGCGCTCGTTCAACGAGCGCGCCGCGATCAATGCGCGGCTGCAGGGCACCGCCGCCGACATCATCCGCCGCGCCATGATCCGGGTCGATCCGGCGCTCGCCAAGGCCAAGCTCACCGGCCGCATGCTGCTGCAGGTGCACGACGAGCTGATTTTCGAGGTGCCGGAGGCGGAGGTCTCAGCCACGCTTGCCGATCGTCGCCAAGGTGATGGCGGAGGCGCCGATGCCGGCGCTCGGGCTCTCGATCCCGCTGCAGGTCGACGCGCGCGCCGCCGACAACTGGGACGAGGCGCATTGAATTAAGCCGGAGCCGAAAGCGTGACCCGTCCCTCACCTGCGCGCCGTGCTCAAGCGGCCTGCACAGCGTGTGGGCACGCGCCGCTCCGCAGCGCTGAACCACCCTGCTCGCCGCGCGCTACGCGAAATCTGCAAGGGCCTGCACTTCGAAAGAAACCGATGCCGAACGCACTGCCGAGAGAAATCGCAAATCCGCAGTTACGACGGGCGCATCAAAGCTCTCGCCGAGTGCCAGATAGACGCAATCGTAGACCGGGTGATTAAGCGTGCTGGCGATGCCCAATGCTCTTTTGAGATACGGGCGGACAGGCCGTACGTTCAAGGGAGCCCGGCCAAGCACTTCGAGCAGACCCTCCGCTTCGCCGAGAGCGATGCCGGTTCGGCGCATGTATGCCCACATGGCATTGCCGATCTCGGCATAGACAAGTTCCGGAACGATCACGTCGGCGGAAGCCACCAGCGCTTTGGCCCGGCCGCTGTCTGCTTCGTCCACCAACAACTTGAACAGCACGCTGGCGTCGCAGACCACGCTCATTTCTTGCGCGGCCTCGATTTCGGCACGGCCCATTCTTCAATTTGCCGCGTCCGCTCATCGCGCATTTCCCGGAACAGATCACTTGAATCGGGAAAAACCCGATCGCCGAACAACTCGCGCCGTGTCGCCTCCATTTCCTTGAGCCATGCCCGTTGCCGAGCGAGCTGCTCTTCGAGCACGGTTTCGCTGAGGATCTGCCGCGCCTCTTCCTCCATGGACCGGCCGGCGGCAGCAGCCCGCTTCTTGAGCCGCTCGATGACGGTGGGGTCGAGTCGGCGAATGGTCAGTTGCGTCATGGAAATCTGCTCGCCTATGGCGCATGCATTGCATGCACCATAGGCGTCTCCTCGCCGTACTACAAGCGCGTCACAACCACGCGCTCACTTCACCCAGCGCCTTCTTCCCGATCGCCGGCACCACACAGCCCTCGGCCGGATAGCCGGCGACCACCAGCACGTACGCCTTCTCGTGCTCTGGACGGCCGCAGATATCGTTGAGGAATCCCATGGGCGACGGCGTGTGGGTGAGCGTGGCAAGCCCGGCGTGATGCAGCGCGGCGACGAGGAAGCCGACCGCGATGCCGACCGACTCCGGCACGTAATAGTGCTTCACCCTGCGTCCGTCCCGCCGCACGCCGTAGCGCTGCGCGAACGCCGCGATCAGCCACGGCGCCGTCTCCAGGAAGGGTTTCCGCCAGTCGGTGCCGAGCGGCCCCAGCGCCTCCAGCCATTCCTTGCCGGCGCGCCTTTCGTAGAAGGCCTTTTCCTCCACCTCCGCGGCGGCGCGAATGCGCGCCTTGCGTTCCGGGTCGGAGATACACACGAACGTCCACGGCTGCTGGTTGGCGCCTGACGGCGCCGAAGCCGCCGTCATGACGGCGTTTTCGATGACTTCGCGCGCCACCGCGCGGTCGGAAAAATCGCGTACCGTGCGGCGCTTCGCCATCGCGGCCCGAAAGACGCTGGCACCAATCAAGCTGTCGCGGTCGGACGATGGGATGAAATCGAGGGGAACGAAGCCTGACTTCGGCATGGCCGCGCGCGCCTACCCTTCCGCCTTGATCCCGTTCTCGCGCACCACCGCGCCCCAGATGCGCATCTGCTCGGCGAAGAACGTGCGCAGCTCATCCGGACCGCCGAGGCTGAGAGCGATCTGCTGGGTCTCGGCGACCTGCTTGCCGACACGCTCGTCGCGCAAGGTGGCGGCGAGCGCGGCGCCGAAGCGCTCGACCATCGGCTTCGGCGTGCCGCCGGGCGCGAACACGCCCCACCAGGCGTAGGATTCGAACCCCTCGAAGCCGCTTTCGATCGCGGTCGGAACCTCCGCCAGACTGGCGAGCCGCGCCTTCCCGGTCTGCGCGATGCCGCGCAGCGCGCCGGCCTTCACCTGCGTGGTCACCAACGCGGCGCTGCCGATGATGATGTCGACATGGCCCGCGATGGCGTCGTTCATGGCCGGGCCGCCGCCGCGGTAGGGAACGTGCGTCCAGCGCACGCCGGCGCGCTTGCCGAGCAGCGCCATGGTCAGGTGCCCGAGGCTGCCGGTGCCGATCGAGGCGAACGAGACGGCGTCGGGCTTCGCCTTGGCGGCGGCGATCACGTCGGCGAGCGTCTTCCATGGGCGCGACGGGTGCGCGGCGAGCACGTTGGGCGCGGTGCCGATCAGCAGCACCGGGTCGAGATCCTTCTCGCTGTCGAACGGCAGGCTGGGCTGCAGCGCGGGGTTGACCGCATGGGTATCGAACACGAACAGCCAGGTCGCGCCGTCGGGCGCGGACTTCGCCACCTGCGCGGCGCCGATGCTGCCCGAGGCGCCGGACTTGTTCTCGATGATGATCGTGGCGCCGAGCCGCTCCTGCAGCCCCTGCTGCACCAGCCGGGCGATCGCGTCGACCGATCCGCCGGGCGGGAACGGCACGACGATCTTCACCACGCCTTGCGCCTGCGCGCGCGCCACGAACGGCACCGCCACTGCGCCGCCGACGAGCGCGCGCCTGGTCAAACCCATCATGCTCCCCCCGGCTATGTGATCATTTCGGCGGCAGCACCGCGACCGCCTCGACCTCGAACAGCGCGCCCTCGCGCGCGAGCTTCGAGATCGCGACCAAAGTGCTTGCCGGCGGCGCCTTGGTGTTGACGTAAGCGTCGCGCACCTCGCGGAAGATCGGCAGGTGCGCCATGTCGGTGAGGTAGTTGTTGATCTTGACGACGTGCTCGAAGGTGCCGCCGACGGCGGCGAGAGCCGCCTTCACGTTCTCGAACGCCTGCACCGCCTGCGCCCGGAAGTCGCCGGCGCCGCCCGCCATCTTGCCGCTCGGCTCGAGGCCGAGCTGGCCCGCAATGTAAACCATGCGGCCCGGGCCGGTGATCTCCACCACGTGGGTGTAACCGGGCGGCTTGGAGATGGTCTCGGGATTCTGGAAGCGCAGATGTCCGGCCATGATCGCTCCTCCGGCTAGAGTGAAATGGCGAGTTGCCATTTCACTCTAGCCTGTTGTTTGAGCATGATCTCTTCCGAAAACCGGCGTCCACTTTTTCGGGATCATGCTCGTTAAGGGCAGGGGCCGAGGCAGAATTCCACCCCGTCGCTGTTCTTGTAGCGGCCGTCGCCGAGCTTCTCGTATTCGACGCAGCGACGCCGCTCCATCGGGTCGTCCGGGCTGCGCCGGCAGATCTTGCCGCCGTCGACCTCCCACACGCCGCGCACCAGCAGTCCCGATCCGGCCGCGATCGCGGTGCCGTCGGGCAAGTGCACCGTGCACAGCCATTTCCCGGCGACCGGGCCGGTCGGCGGGGTGCCGCACAGCGGCACGCCGACGAGCTGTGCCTTGAAATCGTCGGTGGACAGCGGCTCGCCCAGTGCGGCCCCCGCGGTCCCGAGCAGCATCCCTGCCAGCAATAAAACGCGACCCTGGAACAACGTTGCGCATGCTTCGAGGCGCGCGCGTTCCGCGCCAGCCTCCTCAGCATAAGGAGGTTGGCGCATGCCACGCACCAGGCCCTCATCCTGAGTTGCCAACCGGCGTCGGGTCGACCCGCTGCGGATGAAACGATCTATACATTGCGGGTCTCGCCAGGCTCGCTCTATATGTCGATCGTTTCTTGTTAGGAGCGGTCCGAAGGACCGCGTCTCGAAGGACGCAACGCGCGATCTGCAAGCCGCTCTCCATGTCCAAACAGGCCGTCACAGCATCGACGGCAATACCCGGTCGGGCGGCTTGTGGCCGTCCATGAAGGTCTTGATGTTGATGATGACCTTCTCGCCCATGTCGACGCGGCCCTCGATCGTGGCCGAGCCCATGTGCGGCAGCAGCACCACCTTGCCGGCGCGCGCGAGCTTGACCAGGCGCGGGTTGACGGCCGGCTCGTGCTCGAACACGTCGAGGCCGGCGCCGGCGATCTCGCCGGTCTCGATCAGCCGCGCCAGCGTGTTCTCGTCGATCACCTCGCCGCGCGCCGTGTTGACGACGATAGGCATTGTCGGCGGATCAGCTTCAGCCGCCGCGCCGACAGCAGGTGGTAGGTCGCCGGCGTGTGCGGGCAGTTGACCGAAATGATGTCCATGCGGGCCAGCATCTGGTCGAGGCTCTCCCAATAGGTCGCCTCCAGCTCCTCCTCGATCGCGGCCGGCACGCGCCGGCGGTTGTGGTAGTGGATCTGCAGGCCGAAGGCGCGGGCGCGGCGGGCCACCGCCTGGCCGATCCGGCCCATGCCGATGATGCCGAGCCGCTTGCCCCAGATGCGATGGCCGAGCATCCAGGTCGGCGACCAGCCGGTCCATTCCTTGTCGGCGGTGATGACCGCAGCGCCCTCGGCGAGCCGGCGCGGCACCGCCAGGATCAGCGCCATGGTCATGTCGGCGGTGTCCTCGGTCAGCACGCGCGGCGTATTGGTGACCGTGATGCCGCGCTTGACGGCCGCCTCGACGTCGATGTTGTCGACGCCGTTGCCGAAATTGGCGATCAGCTTGAGCTGATCGCCCGCCTGCTCCAGCACGCTCGGCATCGATCCGGTCGGTGACGGTCGGGACCAGCACGTCGGCCGTCTTCACCGCATCGACCAGGTCGGCATGGCTCATCGGCTTGTCGTCGAGATTGAGCCGGGCGTCGAACAGCTCCCGCATCCGCGTTTCCACCGGATCGGGAAGCTTGCGCGTGACGACGACCAGCGGCTTTCGGCGTTTCGGCATTCCCTCGACCTCGGCGCCGTTCTTCTTTGCGGCTTAAGCAAGATTTCGTATTCAGGCGGCATTAACCGCGACCGCCGACACTGCGGCGTCCATGAAGAGCATGGGGCTCGTGCCGCGGACCGCCTTTTGTCTATCAGATGGCCTCGCCAAGACAAAGCGTCCGCGCGCGAGCCTCGCCGACCCAAACCGTGCAATCGCGCCATCGTGCCCGGTACCGATGAAAGTTGATTCGATCTCGCCGCTCCGCCGTTCGCCGTTCGGCGTGGTCCTGGTCGCGGCCTTGCTGCTCGGCGAGCCCGCCCGCGCGGTCGAGCAGCCGGCGGCCGGCCCGTCGAGCGGCCTGCCGGTGCCCCGTTTCGTCAGCCTCAAATCCGACCGGGTCAACGTGCGCGGCGGGCCGAGCCGGGACCACGAGATCACCTGGATGTTCACCCGCTCCGGGCTGCCGGTCGAAGTCACCGCCGAATACGACAACTGGCGGCGCATCCGCGATTGGGAGGGCGCCGAAGGCTGGGTCTATCACTCGCTGTTGTCGGGCAAGCGGCACCGCGCTGGTCGCGGCACGCCCGAAGCAGAAGGACGAGCTGCTCTCGCTCCACTCGGGCGCCGAGGCCAAGGCCGAGGTGATCGCGCGGCTGCAGCCGGGGGTCGTGGGTCAGGTGAAGAAATGCAGTGGCGGCTGGTGCCGGATCACCGGCAACGGTTTCGACGGCTGGATCCAGCAGGAGCGGCTTTGGGGCGTCTACGTGAACGAGAAGGTCGACTAGCCTCAGCGCGCACCGTCGCCCGGCGCATAGCGCCCACGTAACAGCTTAAAGCGCCGCAGAGAATCGAGCCGGGCGAGCCTAGCCGCCCTTGCGCCGGAGGCGCACCACCACGTCGATGCGGGCGATCTCGTACCCTTCGGGGGCGGGCGGCATTCTGCCGACGATCCCGTCGGTTTCCGGGATGTCGACCAGGGCATTCTCGCCCTCGACGAAGAAGTGATGGTGATCGGACGCGTTGGTATCGAAATAGCTCTTCGACCCATCGACGGCCACCTGCCGCAGCAGGCCGACCTCGGTGAACTGGTGCAGGGTGTTGTAAACGGTCGCGAGCGACACCGGCACCTTCGCCCGGGTCGCCTCCTCGTACAGCATCTCGGCCGTCAGGTGCCGGTCGCCTTTGGCGAACAGGATCCAGCCGAGCGCCATCCGCTGGCGCGTGGGCCGCAGGCCCACATGGCGCAGCATCGCTTTGACGTCGTGCCACGGGCAACCGTTGAGCTCGCCGCGGGCCACCGGCTCCGGCCGTCGCTCCGTGGCGGGCTCCATCGGCGCCCGAAATCACCGTTCGAGGTTGCGTCATCGTTCTCGCGACCGCATCAGCCGTGGCTTCAGATAGGGCTTCGGCTGGATTGTTGCAAATCGAGATCATAGGCAGCCGAGCCCGTAGATGCAACTCTTTCGCAAGACATTGCGATGAGGTCTTTAGCTAGCCGCAGTTTCGGCCGCTTTGCCGCCTCGGATTGCCTATGTTAGGAAATCGGACCAAGGCCTTCACGCCGCGACTGTCAGGATGGGGACCGATGCAGAACCGTCGCACGAGCTTCGACTACGAGGATCTGCTGGCCTGCGGCCGCGGCGAACTGTTCGGCGACGGCAATGCGCAACTTCCCCTGCCGCCGATGCTGATGTTCGATCGCATCTCCGAGATTGCCGAAGCCGGCGGCGAACACGGTCAAGGGCTTGTCCGCGCCGAGCTGAGGTGAAGCCGGACCTTTGGTTTTTCCCCTGTCATTTCAAAGGCGACCCGGTGATGCCGGGCTGCCTTGGCCTCGACGCCCTGTGGCAGTTGCTCGGCTTCTTCCTCGCCTGGCTCGGAGCACGCCGGGTAAAGGCCGCGCGCTTGGGCCTGGGTGAGCTGAAGTTCTCCGGCCAGGTCGTGCCGACCATGAAAAACGTCATCTACGGAATCGATATCAAGCGCGTCATGCGCTCGAAGCTGGTGCTGGGCGTTGCCGACGGCTGGCTATCGGCCGACGGATCGATCATATATCGCGCCAGCGATCTCAAGGTCGGCCTGTTCCGCCAGGAGGCTATGATGCAGCCAGGTGGAGCCTGAAGGAACAGCTCCCGGCGAGCATCATTCACCAGCAAGCGGCGGATGCGCCCCGCGCCAACGACGATGCGGACGAGGCGAGCATGAGACGGGTTGTCGTCACCGGGATGGGGATCGTCTCGTCGATCGGCAACAACACCCAGGAGGTGCTGGCGAGCCTGCGCGAGGCCAAGTCCGGCGTCGTGCGCGCGCGACAAATACGCCGAACTCGGGTTTCGCTGCCAGGTCCACGGCGCGCCGAGCCTCGATCCGGAGAGGACGGTCGACCGGCGCGCGATGCGTTTCCACGGCGGCGGCACCGCCTGGAACCATGTCGCCATGGATCAGGCGATCCGCGACGCCGGGCTTGAAGAAGGCGAGATTTCGCACGAGCGCACCGGCATCATCATGGGATCCGGCGGTCCCTCCACCCGCGCCCTGATCGAAGCGGCCGACACCGCGCGCAGCCAGGGTCCCAAGCGCGTCGGCCCGTTTGCGGTGCCGAAGGCGATGTCGTCGACCGCCTCTGCGACGCTTGCCACCTGGTTCAAGATCAAGGGCGTGAACTATTCGATCTCCTCGGCCTGCGCGACCTCGAACCATTGCATCGGCAACGCCTCCGAAATCATCCAGCTGGGCAAGCAGGACGTCATCTTTGCCGGCGGCTGCGAGGAGCTCGACTGGACGCTGTCGGTGCTGTTCGACGCCATGGGAGCGATGTCGTCGAAGTTCAACCAGACGCCCGACAAGGCGTCGCGCGCCTATGATGCCGACCGCGACGGCTTCGTGATCGCCGGCGGCGCCGGCGTGGTGGTGATCGAGGAGCTCGAACATGCCAAGGCCCGCGGCGCGCGGATCTACGCGGAGGTGGCCGGATACGGGGCGACCTCGGACGGTCACGACATGGTGCAGCCCTCGGGCGAAGGCGCGGCGCGCTGCATGAAAATGGCGCTGGCGACGGTGAAGTGCCCCGTCGACTACATCAATCCGCACGCGACCTCGACGCCGGTCGGAGACATCAAGGAGATCGAAGCGATCCGCGAGGTATTCGGCGCCAAGTGCCCGGCTATCTCGGCGACCAAGTCGCTGACCGGCCATTCGCTCGGGGCTGCCGGCGTGCAGGAAGCGATCTACTCGCTGTTGATGATGAAGAACGGATTCATCTGCGAAAGCGCCAATATCGAACGGCTCGATCCCGAAATGGCGGACATGCCGATCGTGCGCGAGCGCCGCGACGACGTCGCGCTCGGCTGCGTGCTCTCCAACTCGTTCGGCTTCGGCGGCACCAATGCGTCCATCGTGCTCAAGCACATGGACGCGTGAGCGGCCATGCTGTTCATGGTCATCGAACGGTTTCGCAACCGCGACGCCAAGGCCGTCTATCGCCGCTTCCGCGACGACGGCCGGATGATGCCCGACGGTCTGCGCTACGTGGGTAGCTGGATCGAGGTCAACTTCGAGCGCTGCTTTCAGCTGATGGAATGCGACGACGCGCGCCTGCTGCAGCAATGGATCGTCAGTTGGACCGACCTGATCGAGTTCGAGGTCGTGCCGGTCGCAACCTCCGAGGAAACTCGCGGGGTCGTCCTTCCTGGTCTATAGAGAACGCGAATGTCCGCCCTCATGCACGGCAAGCGCGGCCTCATCATGGGGGTGGCCAATGATCACTCGATTGCCTGGGGCATCGCCAAGGCTCTCGCGGACCAGGGCGCAACGCTTGCCTTCACCTATCAGGGCGAGGCGCTTGGCAAACGGGTGAAGCCGCTCGCGGCCTCGCTCGGCTCGACGTTGATGCTGCCGTGCGACGTCGAGGACATCGATTCCGTCGACGCCGTGTTCGCCGCGATCGGCGAGCAGTGGGGATCGCTCGATTTCCTCGTCCACGCGATCGCGTTCTCCGACAAGAACGAGCTCAAGGGCCGCTACGCGGATACCAGCAGGGAGAATTTTGCCCGCACGATGCTGATCTCGTGCTTCTCCTTCACCGAAGTAGCCAAGCGGGCGGCCGCCCTGATGCCGGGCGCCGGTTCGATGGTCACGCTCACGTTCGGCGGTTCCGAGCGCGTGATGCCGAACTACAATGTGATGGGAGTCGCCAAAGCGGCGCTGGAGGCCTCCGTGCGCTATCTCGCCGCCGATTTCGGGCCGCGCGGCATTCGCGTCAACGCCATCTCGGCGGGACCGATGCGCACGCTTGCCGGCGCCGGCATCACCGACGCCCGCCTGATGTTCAACTTTCAGAAGCGGCACGCGCCGCTGCGGCGCGCGGTCAGCCTCGAGGAGGTCGGCGGCGCCGCGCTCTACCTGCTCTCCGATCTGTCGACCGCGGTCACCGGCGAAGTGCACTACGTGGACTCCGGCTACAACATTGTCTCCATGCCGCACCCCGAGGCCCTCAAGACAGTCGACGAGGCGGAGACCGCGGCCGAGGAACGCGCCTCGGACGCCGCCCAATAGGCACTTTCATCTCCGCCTTGCCGGCGGCTCGGATGGCGGCGGCAGGGCGAGCCGCCACGCATCGATTCGCATCATGAGCTGACGGATTTCCAGCGGCGGCGAGCCGATCAGGAAACCGGCGGGCGGTGGCCAGAGGGCCGAGACGGTCGATTCGCCCGCGCGTTCGGCAAACCAGAACCAGGTGCCGATGCGGTCGCGCCGGACATCGACCGCGGAGATATCCGGCCAGCCGCGGTGCTGGCGGAAAATCCAGAGCGCCGTGTCGATGCCGGTGCGGTCGACCGAAAGACGCGTGGGAAGATGCGCGAGCGCGAATAGCGCGCCGAGGATGACAAGGCCGAACAGCCCGGCGAGCGACAAGGCTTCGACCCGCCCCCGCCGGGCCATGATCACGCCGACCGCCGTCCCCGCGACCCCGATCGCGAGCACGAGCAGCGCGGCCAGTGTCTCGGGCCCGACACTCGCGACGAGGACGACACGATCGGGGTTGGCGGGGTCCACGACCGGCTCGCTTCAAACGCTCGCTTCGGAAATGATTTCAGCACACCGCTCCGCCGCATAACGGCGCATGCGGTCACCAGCCAATTCGGCCGCATCCGCTGGCCCGACGATCGCCAGGAAGTCAACAATCGCATCAAGGATGTGCAGAAGCGCAAGAGGGGCGCGGCGTTCCATCAAAACACGCGCACGGCCTGCCGCATCACGTTATCTTTGATCCGCCGATGCAAGCCATCTTTGGTGACGACATCGACCTCGACTCCGAGCCGGGCGGACAACTGCCGGCGCACTCCGGAGAGGTCGATCAGGTTAAAACGGGACCCGCGATCATACTCGACGACAATATCGACATCGCTAGCGGGATGAGCATTGCCGGCGACCGTCGACCCGAAAACATACAGCGCCGTTACGCCTTTGGCGCGGAGGGCGTAGCCTTCGGGCTCGATCAGCGTGCGGATGTCGTCGGGCGTCATGCGACGATTATAGGTCGAAGCGCGGCGGAAACCGAGAGCTGGGGCGAAGGCGAGTGCCCCCATCGGGCACTCGGCCTCATCACCCTTGCTTTGCGGCGGCGCTTATTCCCCGGCGGCGGTTTCCGGTGCGCGTTCCTGCTGCGCTTCGGCTTTCTGCTTGGCTTCCAGGTCCTCTCCGGTCTGCTGGTCGACGACCTTCATGGACAGCCGGACCTTGCCGCGCTCGTCGAACCCGAGCAGCTTCACCTTCACCTTGTCGCCTTCCTTGACGACGTCGGTAACCTTCTGGACGCGGCGCGGCGCGAGCTGGCTGATGTGGACGAGACCGTCCTTCGAGCCGTAGAAGTTCACGAACGCGCCGAAGTCCATCACCTTGACCACGGTGCCCTCGTAGATATGACCGACTTCGGGGTCGGTCGCGATCGACTTGATCCAGTTGATGGCGGCCTTGATCGATTCGGCCTTGGCCGACGCGACCTTCACGGTGCCGTCGTCCTGGATGTCGACCTTGGCGCCGGTCTTCTCGACGATCTCGCGGATCACCTTGCCGCCGGAGCCGATCACCTCGCGGATCTTGTCGACCGGAATGTGCAGCACCTCGATGCGGGGCGCGTGCTCGCCGAGCTCGGCGCGCGCCGAGGTGATCGCCCTGCCCATCTCGCCCAGGATGTGCATGCGGCCGTCCTTCGCCTGGCCGAGCGCGATGCGCATGATCTCTTCGGTGATGCCGGCGATCTTGATATCCATCTGCAGCGAGGTGACGCCGCGCTCGGTGCCGGCCACCTTGAAGTCCATGTCGCCGAGGTGATCCTCGTCACCGAGGATGTCCGAGAGCACGGCGAACCGTTCGCCTTCCTTGATCAACCCCATGGCGATGCCGGCCGTCGGCCGGCGCAGCGGCACGCCGGCGTCCATCAGCGCCAGCGAGGCGCCGCACACCGTTGCCATCGAGGAGGAGCCGTTCGAACTCGGTGATCTCCGATACCAGCCGGATCGTGTAGGGGAACTCGTGGTGCGGCGGCAGCATCGGATGGATCGCCCGCCACGCCAGCTTGCCGTGCCCGATCTCGCGGCGGCGCGGCCCGCCCATGCGTCCGGTCTCGCCGACCGAGAACGGCGGAAAGTTGTAGTGCAGCAGGAAGTTTTCCTTGTACGTCCCCTGCAGCGCGTCAATCCACTGTTCGTCCTCGCCGGTGCCCAGCGTGGCAACCACCAGCGCCTGCGTCTCGCCACGGGTGAACAGCGCCGAGCCGTGCGCCCGGGGCAGCACGCCGACCTCGGAGAGGATCGGCCGCACGGTGCTCGCGTCGCGGCCGTCGATGCGCTTGCCGGTATCCAGGATGTTCCAGCGCACGATCTTGGCTTCCAGCGCCTTGAAGACGCCGGTCACGCGCTGCTGGTCGTAGGCCGGGATCTCGGCACCCTCGGGGAAGTAACGCGCCAGCACCCGGGCCTTGACGGCATCGACTGCCTTGTGCCGCTGCATCTTTTCCGGGATGGCGTAGGCCGCGCGCAGATCCTGCTCGATCAGGCCGAGCATCTCCTGCTCGAGCGCGGAATTTTCCAGCACGGCGAGATCGCGCGGCTCCTTCGCCGCTTTCTCGGCGAGCCGGATGATCGCGTCGATCACCGGCTGGAAGTGGCGGTGGCCGAACATCACGGCGCCCAGCATGACGTCCTCGGAGAGCTCCTTCGCCTCCGATTCCACCATCAGCACGGCGTCCTGCGTGCCGGCGACCACGAGGTCGAGCCCGCTCTCCGTCATCTCGTCGAGTTGCGGGTTGAGCACGTATTCGTTGTTGATGAAGCCCACCCGCGCCGCGCCGATCGGGCCCATGAAGGGCGCCCCCGACAGCGTCAGCGCCGCGGAGGCCGCCACCATCGCGACGACGTCGGGGTCGTTCTCGAGGTCGTGCGACAGCACGGTGATGATCACCTGCGTCTCATTGCGCCAGCCGTCGGCGAACAGGGGCCGGATCGGACGATCGATCAGCCGGGAGACCAGCGTCTCTTTCTCCGTCGGCCGGCCCTCGCGTTTGAAATAGCCGCCGGGAATGCGGCCCGCGGCATAGTATTTTTCCTGGTAGTCGACCGTGAGCGGCATGAAGTCGATGCCTTCCCGCGGCTCCTTGGCAGCGACCACGGTCGCGAGGACAGTGGTCTCTCCATAGGTGGCGAGGACGGCGCCGTCAGCCTGGCGAGCGATCTTTCCGGTTTCGAGAACGAGCTTACGGCCTCCCCAATCGAGGCCGACACGGTTGATATCGAACATTGCGGTCTTCTTTCATCGGTTCACGGAAGACGCGAACGCCATGGGCAAGACGGCGAGAGGCTGCCGGCGCGGCTGAGGCCGCGCCCCCCGAGACAGCATCCGGCGATCCTGCCATGGCTTCCGGTTTCCGTCGTTTCGTTCGGGCGCGCTTCACGCCCGGCTCCTGTGTGCCCGGCAGCTCCATGCCGCGGGACCAATACGGGCGAAAAACGCCCGCTTACAAAGCGCGGAAAACGCCCGCGCCAACGCAAAGTGTGGTGGATTTGAAGCCCCTTCGACCGTCGCGGCAATCTCGTAGAGGAACTTCAAATCCAAAACCACACTACAACTGTACACTTGCCAGTGTCCCTTGATTCCGAAGCTCGCGTGAGAAGGCGCCGCAAGGTGTGCGAACTTTGGAATCGGAACGCTAGCGGCGAATGCCCAGCCGCTCGATCAGGGTCTTATAGCGCGTCTCGTCGGAGCGCTTGAGAAAATCGAGCAGCTGGCGACGCTGCGAGACGAGCTTGAGTAGCCCTCGCCGCGAATGATTGTCTTTGACGTGGGTCTTGAAGTGTTCGGTGAGATTGGCGATGCGCTCTGACAGGATCGCCACCTGCACCTCGGGCGAGCCCGTGTCGCCCGTCTTGGTTGCATAGTCCTTGATGAGCGCTTGCTTGCGCCCAGCTGCAATCGACATCGGGAGCTCCTTGTTCGGCTTGTCGGTATTGAGCGGCCTGGCCGGGATGTCGTCCAGCGTGGTCGCCATACGCGTTGCGCGGGCTCCGTGCCCGCGCTGCGCCCTGCACTAGACCAATTTGCCGGCCAAGGCCAGCGGAATTGGGCGGCTTCCGGCGGGCGCAATCAACCAACGGAAACAATTGGGGAATTTTACTCCGGCCGGGACCGATGCAGGTGGAAGATGCGGCGCGGACGCAACTCGCCCTGCTCGGCTAGCGCGAGCGCGACCAGCCGACCTTCCGCCGAAACCGAAACCCAGCCGGTGACGACCGGCGCATCGCGCCCGCGCAGCAGCACCGCCTGGCCGCTGGCCAGCCGCGCCGCATCGGCACGGCTGACGGTCAGCGCCGGTAGAGCGCCGAGCCCCAGTTCCACCGGGCGCAGCACGGACACATCCGCGACGGCCGCGGAGGCACCCGTGCGTTGCGGCAGCGCTTCCAGCCCGACCGCCAGCGCGTCGGAGAACGGCCCCACGGCGGTCCGCCGCAGCGCCACGACGTGGCCGTAGCTGCCGAGCGCGCGGCCGAGGTCGCGGGCGAGCGCCCGCACATAGGTGCCCTTGCCGCATTCCGCCTCGAACTCGGCGTGATCGGGCTCGGGAACAGCGACGAGATCCAGTCGGCCGATGTCGACGGGACGCGGCTCGAGCCTGACCTCTTCGCCTTCGCGCGCGAGATCATAGGCGCGCTCGCCGGCGATCTTGACCGCGGAATATTTCGGCGGCGTTTGCATGATGGCGCCGACGAAAGCGGGAAGCTCGGCGCGGATCGCCTCGGCGGTCGGCCGCACGTCGGAGGTCGCGATCGCGCGACCTTCGGAGTCGTCGGTGTCGGTCTCGATGCCCCAGCGCACCATGAACCGATAGGCCTTGCGGCCTTCCACCACGAACGGCACGGTTTTCGTCGCCTCGCCGAGCGCGACCGGCAACACACCGGAAGCCAGCGGATCGAGCGTGCCGGCGTGGCCCGCTTTCCTCGCCGCGAACGCGCGCTTGACCACCGATACGGCATGGGTGGAGGTCATCCCGGTCGGCTTGTCGAGAACGACCCAGCCATCGACGTCGCGCTTTTCCGACCTGCGCTGCTGCTTCACGGGCTTCGCCCGCACGGCCTCGTTCATTGCTCAGCGTCTTTCTTGCCGAGGTCGCGCGCGACCTCGGGCGACTGCAGCAGCTTCTCGATGCGCTGCGCCTCGTCAAAACTTTCGTCGACGCGAAAACGGATGTCGGGAGCGAATTTGAGATTCACGCGCCGGGCGATTTCGCCGCGCAGGTAACGCCTGTTGCGATCGAGCGCCGCCACCACCGCTTTCTCGTCGCGCCCGCCGAGCGGCATGACGTAGATCGTCGCCAGCCGCAGGTCGGGGCTCATGCGCACCTCGGGTATCGTTATCAGATGACCCTCGATGACCGGATCGTGCACTTCGCCGCGGGCCAGCATGTCGGCGAGCGCCTGACGGACGAGCTCGCCCACGCGCAGCGCGCGTTGCGAGGGACCGGCTTGATCGCGCTGGTGATGCCTGGCCATCCTGCAAACTCGCCTTTCGGGCGCCATGTCCCGCGACGAAGCCGGAGCATCCAGTAAGCGGCCGCCGACCCGAGACGGACGGCCGCTATCGGAGGATTACCGGATCATCTGCTTTCGCGGATGGTGGCGGCGAATGCTCGATCTTACAGCGACCGCTCCACCGCCTCGACGCGGTAGCATTCGATCTGATCGCCTTGCCGCATGTCCTGGTAGTTCTCGAACGCCATGCCGCATTCCTGGCCGGTGGCGACTTCGCGCACGTCGTCCTTGAAGCGCTTGAGCTGCGAGAGCCGACCTTGATGGATGACCACATCGTCGCGGATCAGCCGGACGTGGGCACCACGCTCGATGACGCCTTCCGTCACGCGGCAGCCGGCGACCTTGCCGACCTTCGAGACGGTGAAGATTTCCAAGATCTGCGCGGAGCCGAGCGTGGTCTCGCGCAGCGTCGGCGCCAGCATGCCGGACATCGCCTTTTTCACGTCATCCACGAGATCGTAGATGATGCTGTAGTAGCGGATCTCGATACCGGCGCGCTCGGCCGCGTCGCGCGCTTCCTTGTGGGCGCGGACATTGAAGCCGATGATCGCCGCGCCGGAGGCCTGCGCCAACGTGACGTCGGATTCGGTGATGCCGCCGACGCCGGCGAACAGAATGCGGGCCCCGACCTCGTCGTTGCCGAGTTTTTCCAGCGCACCCGAAATCGCTTCGATCGAGCCCTGCACGTCGCCTTTGATGACCAGCGGAAAATCCTTGCGGCCGGCGGTCTTGAGCTGGCTCATCATCTGCTCGAGCGAGCCGCGCATGCCGGTCGCGCGCGCAACCGCCCTCTCGCGCTTCTGCCGAGCGCGATAGTCGGTGACCTCGCGGGCTCGCGCCTCGGTCGGCACCACCGCCAGCCGGTCCCCCGCCTCCGGTGTGCCGTTAAACCCGAGCACCTCGATCGGCATTGAAGGGCCGGCGGAATCGATTGGCGCCCCGGTATCCGACATGAGTGCTCGTACACGGCCCCATTCCGCGCCCGCCACGACGATGTCGCCGCCTTTCAACGTGCCGCGCTGAACGAGCACGGTCGCGATCGGACCGCGGCCGCGATCGAGCTTCGCCTCGATCACCGTGCCCTCGGCCGGACGCTGCGGGTTGGCCTTGAGTTCGAGAATTTCCGCCTGCAGGCCGATCAATTCCAGGAGCCGATCGAGATTGGTCTGCTTGGTGGCGGAGACTTCGACCTCCTGCACCTCGCCGCCCAGCGACTCCACCTGGATCTCATGCTGCAGCAACTCCGTGCGAACACGCTCGGGCTTCGCGTCCGGCTTGTCGATCTTGTTGATGGCGACGATGATCGGCACCTTCGCGGCCTTGGCATGCTGGATGGCTTCCACCGTCTGCGGCATCACGCCGTCATCGGCGGCCACGACCAGCACCACCACGTCGGTGACTTTGGCGCCGCGCGCCCGCATGGCGGTGAATGCCGCGTGGCCGGGCGTGTCGATGAACGTGATCCTGGTACCGGAGGGGCGAAACCACCTGATAGGCGCCGATATGCTGCGTGATGCCGCCGGCCTCGCCGGCCGCCACTTTCGTGGTGCGAATGGCATCGAGCAACGAGGTCTTGCCGTGGTCGACGTGACCCATGATGGTGACCACGGGCGCCCGCGGCTGCAGCGCCGCAGGATCGTCGGCGGCATCGAACAGACCTTCCTCGACATCGGATTCGGCGACCCGCCGCACCGTGTGGCCGAGTTCCTCGGCCAAGAGCTGGGCGGTGTCCGCATCGATCAGGTCCGTGCTCTTGGCGAGATGGCCTTGCTTCATCAGGATGCGGACCACGTCGACCGAGCGTTCGGCCATGCGGTTGGCGAGCTCCTGGATGGTGATGGTCTCGGGAACGATCACCTCGCGGACGATCTTCTCCTTGTTCTCTTCGTCGCGATGGCCGCTCATGCGCTGGACGCGCCGGCGGAAGGATGCGACCGAACGCTCCCGCACCTCGTCGGCGTTGAGCGCGGTGACCAGCGTCAAGCGCCCGCGGCGCTTTTCGCCGCCGGTGCTGCGGACCGGCTTCGGCGCCGCGGCCGGCCGGGCCGCGCCGCCGGGACCGCGACGGGCCGTTCGCGGCGCTTCATCCTCTTCGGCTTCGAGTTTCGGCCGCACTCCGCCGGCTAACCGCGCGCCTGGCCTTGGTTTCCTCTTCGCCGAACCGCTTCTTGGCTTCCTGCTCGGCCTTCTTCTTGGTTTCCTCGTCGTGCTTGCGGCGGCTCTCCTCATCGCGCTTGCGCGCCTCGGCGGCTTCGCGCTCCGTCCGCTCGCGGGCGTCGCGCTCCGCCCGGCGACGCGCCTCCTGCTCGGCGATCTTGCGCTCTTCCGCCTCGCGCACGCGAGCATCGGCAAGCGCGTGCGCGCGCGCGTTGCGCTCGTCGTCGGTCGAGCGTGCGCAGCACCACGCCGGACGGCTTCGGGGCGATGGCCGGACTGGCGGCGGGGCTCGATCCAGCGGCGTTGGCCTTCGCCGTCGGTCGCAGGCCGCTCGCCACGCGCTCGGCGGACGGCGCCAGCTCCGGCTTGTCGCCGACCAGGCGGCGCTTCACCTTCTCGACCACCACCGGTTTGGTGCGGCCGTGGCTGAAGCTCTGGCGCACGACGCCCTGCTCGACGCCGCGCTTGAGCGTCAGCGTCTTGGTCGAACTGACGCTCAGCCTCTTCTCACCTGGACTTTTCGTTTCAGACATTCGGCTTCCGTTCTCACGCGTGAACCCCGGCTTTATGAACCGACCCTTTGCCCGCGACAAGCAACCCGTCGCAGCTCCTTCGAACGCCGCCAAGTTACGGGCGGAATTCGAAAAATCTGTCCGGCCCGCTATGTTTCGCGCCCGTCGTCGGTCCGAGCCCCGGGCTCGCGCCCCTGAACCGAAGGAGATTGCGACAGCGGGCGAGAAAAGCCTCGCTCGCAGGACCGGGGAGCAGGGCTGCATGTATCACATTTGACCGCCCCAATGCCAAATCCAATTGCGCCGAGGAAAAAGCGGTCACCACCGGCAGCGAAACGGCGTCCTCGGCCAGCCGGTGCCTGGCGGTTGCCGCAAGCTTTCGGACCCCGTCCAAGGCCGCATCGGCCGCATGGATGAGAGCCGCGATATTGCGCCCCGCAATGGCGGCCTCAACCCGCGCAAAGCCAGTCTCGATCAGGCCCGCCTTGCGGGCCATCGCGAGGCTACCCAGAGCCGCGCGTTCGAGCAGGTCATCGGTCAAGACCACCAGATCAGCCGATGGGCGGACGGGCCGTTTGAATCCCCGGGCGAAGGAATTCCGTTTACCGCGCCCGCCAAAGCGTCCCGAGTCGCGGTTACCCACACGCCACGACCGGGCAGGCGGCACTTGAGGTCGGGCACGACCACGTCGTCGGGCCCGATCACGAACCTGATCATCTCTTCGACCTGTTTGACGGTGCGGGTCGCTACGCACAGCCGCTCGCGGCGCGCGGCACTGTCGCGCGGTCCCGCATCGGCTTCCTCCTCCGCCAGCACCATGGCCCGACCTGCACTCCCTAGGCTTGCGCCGGCTCCTGCTCTTCCGTGGCGGCGTCCTCGGTGGCGGTCGCAAGATCGGCCTCGCTGATCCAGCCGACTTTCACGCGCGCCTGCATGATGATCGACTCGGCTTCCTCGCGGGACAGTTCGAACCCGTCCAGGATGCCGGGATACCGGGTCGTCTCGCCGTCCTTGCGCTCGCTCCAGCCGGCCAAGTCGTCGGTGGCGCAGCCGGCGAGGTCCTCGACCGTCTTGACGTCGTTTTCGCCGAACGCAACCAGCATCTTGGTCGTGACCCCGGGCACTTCCTTCACGGCGTCCTCGACGCCGAGCTCCCGGCGCTTGGCATCGAGCTCCGACTCGATTCGATCGAGATAGTCGCGCGCCCGGGTCTGGAGCTCCTGGGCCGTCTCCTCGTCGAACCCTTCGATGCCTGCAATTTCCTTCAGGTCGATCAAGGCGAGCTCCTCGACCGACGCGAAGCCTTCGGACGCCAACAGCTGGCCGACGACTTCGTCGACGTTGAGCGCCTCCATGTACATCCGGGTGCGGTTCTCGAACTCGGCCTGGCGGCGTTCAAACTCTTCCTGCTCGGTGAGGATGTCGATGTCCCATCCGGTCAGCTGCGATGCCAGCCGCACATTCTGGCCCCGCCGGCCGATCGCCAGCGAAAGCTGCTGGTCGGGCACCACGACCTCGATGCGCTCGCTGTCCTCGTCGAGCACCACCTTGGCGACTTCGGCCGGCGCCAGCGCGTTGACGACGAAGGTCGCGACGTCGGGCGACCATGGAATGATGTCGATCTTCTCGCCCTGCAGCTCGTTCACGACGGCCTGCACGCGCGAACCGCGCATGCCGACGCAGGCGCCGACGGGATCGACCGAGGAGTCGCGAGAGATCACGGCGATCTTGGCGCGCGAACCGGGGTCGCGCGCGACCGCCCGCACCTCCACGATCCCGTCGTAGATCTCCGGCACCTCCTGTGCGAACAGCTTCGCCATGAACTGCGGGTGCGTCCGCGACAAGAAAATTTGCGGACCGCGCGGCTCGCGGCGCACGTCGTAGATATAGGCCCGGATACGATCGCCGTTGCGGAAAACCTCGCGCGGCAGCATCTCGTCCCGGCGCACGATCGCCTCGCCGCGGCCGAGGTCGACCACGACGTTGCCGTATTCGACCCGCTTCACGATACCGTTGACGATATCGGCGATGCGGTCCTTGTACTCTTCGTATTGCCGATCGCGCTCGGCCTCCCGCACTTTTTGCACGATCACCTGCTTGGCGGATTGTGCGGCGATGCGGCCGTACTCCAACGGCGGCAGGGTGTCGGCAATGGTGTCGCCGATCTGCGCGGCCGGATTGTGCCGGCGCGCTTCCTCGAGAACAATCTGATTCGCCGGGTTCTCGACGGTTTCGACCACCAGCATGTGGCGGTTCAAGCGCAACTCGCCGGTCTTCGCATTGATCTCGGCATGAACTTCGGTCTCGGCGCCATAGCGCGATCGTGCCGCCTTGGCGATCGCGTCCTCCATGGCGGTAATGACGATCGAGCGGTCGATCGCCTTTTCGCGGGCGACCGCGTCGGCGATCTGCAGCAGTTCAAGCCGGTTGGCGCTGACGGCCATCGGTCAGTCTCCCTTATGATGGAATGCATGCCCGTTGGCGGCGGGCTTTCCCCGTGAATCTCCGCTTCGGCGGCGGGACGCCGCCGGCGGTTCATCGTCTCCGGCAGGTTCCGCGGCGCGACGTTCCGCCGCGGCTTTGCCGCGCTTGAGCGATTCGGCGACGAGCTGATCGGTGAGCACGAGTCTCGCCTCGGCCATGTCTGCAATCGGCAAAAGAACGTCCTCGTTCTCTCCGGCTGCCGCATCGGTGCGACGGATGCGGGCGAGACCGCCTTCCGCGCCCAAGAGCACCCCCCGGAAGCGTCGACGCCCGTCAATCGGTGCGGACATTTCGACCTTGACGGTATGCCCGGCGTAGCGCTCGAAATCCGAACGCCGCACCAGCGGACGATCGATGCCCGGCGAAGAAACTTCCAGGCGATAGGCGCGGTCGATTGGATCGGAGACGTCCAGCACGGACGAAAGCGCGCGTGAGACGGCCTCGCAATCCTCGATCGACATCGAGCCGTCGGGCCGCTCCGCCATGATCTGGACCGTGCAGCCGGCCATCCCGGAGACCGACACGCGCACCAGCCGGTAGCCCATCCCTTCGAGCACTGGGGCCACCAGCGCGGCGACGCGCGCGCGCAGGCCCGACTTGGCTATCAGCCGGGGCTCCTGCAATTCTGTTTCGAACGCATCGCTCATGCTTCCGGTCCTGCCGACCGGTTCGAGTAATAAAAAAGAGCGGGTCCCGGGCGGGGCCCACTCTCGATAGCCGACCGGATTTACCGATCGTTATGAGACATCCTCATCGGACGGCCGGAATATAGCCCTTCACCGCCCGGATGCAAGGGGAATTGATCGGCCTTTCGGCTGCTCGGGCACCCCGTCGTCCAGCCGCGAATCCCGCTCGAGCGCGGCCCGGCCGAGGGCCGTGAGGACTACGCGCCCCCTGCTTCCATTCTCGAACCGAACGAGCCCCGCGACGAGGGCGTCCTCCCAGACCGGATCGCGCGGACAGTTGCTGCGCCAGGCGTCCATGACATCCGCATAGGTCCGCGGCCTGTCCGCGAGCCAGCCAAGAAACTGGAGGGTCAGCAGGCTTACCGGCTTCGGCATCGTCGTCGAGCTCCGGCGTACGAACGGTGGAAAGCATACCACGCGCGATGCACTTGCGCACGCGACACGCTATGCTGCGCGCCGGACAACGGGGGCAACGCCGTGGAACTCCAACCCAACGTCAAGAAGTACGTGGCCGAAGCGGTCGGCACCGCAGTGCTGGTGCTGGTCGGCTGCGGCGCGATCGCGATCGGCGCACTGGACGGCCGAACGTTCGTGAACGTGATCGGGATCGCGTTCGCTTTCGGGCTGTCGGTGACGGGCATGGCCTACGGAATTGGGCCGGTTTCGGGCTGCCACATCAATCCCGCGGTGACGATTGCCATGGTCGTGGCTGGCCGCATGCCGGTGAGCGAGGCGATCGGCTACATCGTGTCGCAGCTCGTTGGCGCGATCGTGGGGGCGGGCCTCTTGGTGCTGATCCTCAAGGGCAAGGCAAGCGGCTACGACGTTTCAGTGGCAGGCCTCGGCCAGAACGGTTGGGGCGAGGGCAATTTCGGCAACTACGGGCTCGGCGCTGCGCTTTTGACCGAGTTTCTGGCCACGCTGATCTTCATCATCGTGATTCTCGGCGCGACCAATCCGACCGCAACGCTGGAGGTCGCCGGGCTGATCATCGGGCTGACCCTGTTCGCGCTGCACTTCGCCTTCATCAACGTCACCGGGCTGTCGGTCAATCCGGCGCGCAGCCTCGGCCCGGCGGTGTTCGTCAGCGGCAAGGCGCTCGGCCAAGTCTGGCTGTTCCTGATCGTCCCGAGCATTGCGGGCGCGGTGGCGGGCTGGCTATTCCGCAACCGGGTGCTGGCGCCTTGAGACCTTTGCCCGAAGGGGCCTGCGAAAAACGCGGCCCCTGAAGTCGCCCGCGATCACGCGCGCGGCATTGTGTCCCGGTGCGCCGGTCACCCCGCCGCCCGGGTGGGCGCCCGCGCCGCAATGGTAGAGACCGGGGACAGGACCTCGGTAGTCCGCGTAGCCCAGCATTGGCCGCGCGGCAAAGATCTGATCGAGCGTAAGGGCACCGTGGAAGATGTCGCCCCCGGTCAGGCCGAACACGCGCTCCAGGTCGGGCGGACCCAACGCCTGGCGCGCGACGACGCTGCCGGCAAATCCGGGGGCGTAGCGGTCGACGGTGGCGATCATGAGATCGGCAACGCGATCGCGGCAGTCTTCCCAAGAGGCCTGGTCGGGAAGCTCAGGCGCGACATGCTGGCAGAACAGGCTCGCCACGTGCGCCCCTTTCGGTGCGAGACTGTCGTCGAGCGTCGAGGGGATAAGCATCTCGATGATCGGCTCGCGGCTCCAGCCCAGCGTCCGGGCGTCGTGATAGGCGCGATCCATGTAGCCGATGCTCGGCGCGATATAGATTCCGGCCGTGTGGTGGTCCTGGATGTCCGCGCCCGGAAGGGCCGTGAAGCTCGGCAGCCTGGACAGTGCCACGTTCATCCGGAACGTGCCCGAGCCGCATTTCCAGCGGCGCATGTGGTGCGCGAAGGCGGCCGGCAAGGCGTCAGCGGGCACCATGGCTCCGTAGAAGAGCTTCAGGTTGACGTTCGCCGCCACCGCCTTGCCGCGGATGACGCGCCCGTTCTGTAGGACGACCCCTGTCGCGCAATCGCGTTCGATCAGAATTTCGCGCACTTCGGCGTCGGTCTCGATCTCGGCGCCATGCTGGCGGGCTGCGGCCGCCATGGCTTGCGTGACCGTGCCCATGCCCCCGATCGCATGTCCCCAAACGCCTTTCCTGCCGTTCACTTCGCCGAAGGCGTGGTGCAGCAGGACATAGGCCGTGGCGGGCGTGAAAGGGCTTGCGAAATTGCCGACCGCCGCGTCGAACGCGAACAGCGCCTTCACGGGCTCGCTCTCGAACCAGCCGTCCAGGTACTCGCTCACCGACTTGGTAAAAAGGTCCAGCAGGGCCTGCCGCTCGCCCATGGCGAGCTTGCGCAATCGATTTCCCAACGCGGCCGCCCTGAGCGTCTCGCGGATGCTGCGCAAGCTCCAGCCAGCGATCAGGTTCGGCGGCGACATAAGCGCCAAGTCGCGCAGCACGTCCGCGACAGCCTGCAGCTCCGCGCTATAGGCGTCGAATTGCCGGGCATCACGGGCGCTGAACTTGGCGATCTCGGCTCTCGTTCGCCCCTCTCCGGTCAGCAGGGAGCGTCCGTCGGGAAGCGGCAGAAAATTTTGCGCACGGCGCTCGACGATCGTGAGGCCGTGCCCGTGGAGGTCGAGATCGCGGATGACCTTCGGACTGAGCAGACTCACCGCGTAGGCGGCGGTCGAGTTGCGAAAGCCGGGGTAAAACTCCTCGGTGACCGCCGCGCCCCCGACCACGCCCCGGCGTTCCAAAACTTTGACCCGCAGTCCGGCCTTGGCGAGATAGGCGGCGCAGACCAGACCATTGTGCCCCGCTCCCACGATGATGACGTCGTATTGCGTCATGACTGGCTAGTGTCCCGATTCCGAAGTTCGCAAACATTTCGGCACACTCTCGTGCGAGCTTCGGAATCTAAGGGACACTAGCAAGTTTATGATCCTAGTGCCCCTTTTGAACCCGAAGCTCGCAATCGAATTCGCGGCACGGATGTGCGAACTTCGGGTTCGGGGCACTAGCGGCTCGGACGGGAACGTGGCTCAATCGTTGGCGAGCGGATGCAGATCGCGCACCAAGCTCTTCAGGCGCTCCTCCAGCACATGGGTATAGATCTGCGTGGTCGAAATATCCGCATGGCCGAGCAGGGTCTGCACCGCGCGCAGATCGGCACCGTTCTGCAGGAGGTGGCTGGCAAACGCGTGCCGCAGCACATGCGGGCTCACCTGGTCGACGCGAAGGCCCGCCGCCGCCGCCAGCGCTTTCAATTCGCGGGCGAAATGTTGTCGGGTCAGGTGCCCGCTGTCGCCGAAAGACGGGAACAACCAGCGCGACTTGGCGAGACCGGACTGATCCCGCGCCGCCAAATAGTCGGCCATGGCCGTCTTTGCCACGGCATTGAGCGGCACGAGGCGTTCCTTCCCGCCTTTGCCGCGGACGATGAGCATGTCGGTGGCACTGCGTGCGGCCGAGACCGGCAAGGCGACGAGTTCGCTGACCCGCAATCCGGTCGCGTACAGCACCTCGAGCAGGCAGTTCAGGCGAACCCGCCGCAGCCGCTCGCCGGCCGGCCCGGCGGGATCGCCGATCCCGTCGCGGGCCGCCGCGAGCATGCGGTCGACATCTGCGACGGTGAGCACCTTGGGCAGCGGTCGGCTGCGCTTCGGGCCCTCGATCGCCGCTGCCGGATCGTCGCGTCTATGACCCTCGGCATAGAGAAACCGATAGAGCTGGCGCAGTGCCGACAGCCGCCGCGCGACCGAAGCGGCCGAAAAGGCGCGGGCCTCGACCAGCGTCCGCAGGTAGGCGCGAATGTCGTCACTTTCCGCAGCCGCGATCGTGCCGCCGGTCGACCGAAGCGCGGCCGAGAAATCGGCGAGGTCGCGCCGATAGGCGGCAATCGTGTTCAGCGCCGCCCCGCGCTCCGCCATCAGCATGTCGAGAAACAACTCGACGAGCCGGTTGTCCGAGGTTTTGTCGCCCCGCCGCATCTGTTGGCCGCCTAACGGTGCGTCACCGATGCTTGTTGAGCCGGTCCTGCGGGATCGTCACGGTGATTTCGCGCGGCTTCGGCTCGACGAACATGGCCAGCAGCACGACCGCGCCGTAGGCGAGGCCGCCCAGCAGCCCGAGAACGAAGAACACGCGGATCAGGCTCGGCATCGGTGGTCGTGGAATCGGGGCGTGGCCATGCTTGACCCCGTGTCGAGTACGATCATGTTCCGAAGACCCTGACAAGAGGTTGCCGTCGCGATAGCCTGTTGCGGGTCCTTGTGAAACCGAGCGACGCCGGTAAAAGGGGCTGGATGTCGGACATCGCATTGCACCGTCCGGCCGTCGCGCCCGCCGATCTTCGGCTGCTCTCGGCCCTTGGCAAACGCTCGATCGTGCTGATCGGCATGATGGGCGCCGGCAAGTCGTCCGTGGGGCGGCGGCTGGCGGGCCGGCTCGGCCTGCCCTTCGTCGACGCCGACTCCGAAATCGAGGCGGCGGCCGGCATGTCGATCCCGGATATCTTCCAGGTTCACGGGGAGCCCGCATTTCGCTCGGGCGAGGCGCGGGTCATCGTCCGCCTGCTGGACGGCGGGCCGCAAGTGCTGGCGACCGGAGGCGGCGCCTTCATGAACCCGAATACGCGCGCCGCGGTCGCGGCCCGGGGGGTTTCCGTGTGGCTGCGGGCCGATTTCGACGTGCTGATGCGACGCATCAAGCGGCGCCAGGATCGGCCCATGCTCAAGACCGACGATCCGCCGGCAACGCTCAAGCGGCTGATGGACGAGCGCTATCCGGTCTATGCCGAGGCCGACTTGACGGTGGAGTCCCGCGAGGTGCCGCACAGCCTGATCGTCGAAGAGATCGTCGGTGCGCTGCGCGACCGGCTTGGCATCGTCGCCTTGGCCGGCGCCTCCAAGCCGGAGGGCGGCGGAGCATGACGGCGCACAGCCGTCCGGGCGGCCATACCACGGTTCGCGTCGAGCTTGCCGGACGCAGCTATGACATCGTCATCGGCCGCGGCTTGCTGCCCGAGCTCGGCACCCGGATCGGGGCGCTGCGCCGCGGCGCCTCCGCGGTGATCGTAACCGACGAGCAGGTCGCCCGGCATCATCTTGCCGCGACCGTCTCGGCGCTCGAAACCGCAGGCCTGCGCTCGGCGCGCGTCATGGTGCCCCCCGGCGAGAGCTCAAAGAGCTACGCCATGTTCGAGCAGGTCTGCGACCGACTGCTCGACGCGCGGCTGGAGCGCAACGATCTCGTCGTGGCGCTCGGCGGCGGCGTGGTCGGCGACCTGGCGGGTTTCGCAGCGGCAGTCGTGCGCCGCGGCCTCGACTACGTCCAGGTGCCCACGACATTGCTGGCGCAGGTCGACTCCTCGGTCGGCGGCAAGACCGGGGTCAATTCCCGTCACGGCAAGAACCTGGTGGGCGCCTTCCATCAGCCGATTCTGGTGGTCGCCGACACCGCGCTTCTCGACACGCTGTCGCCCCGGGTTTTCCGCGCGGGCTATGCCGAGGTGGCGAAATACGGGCTGATCAACGATGCCCCCTTCTTCACCTGGCTGGAGGCGAACTGGCCGGAAATCTTTTCCGGCGGCGGGGCACGCGAGCACGCGATCGCGACGAGCTGCCAGGCGAAGGCCGCGATCGTCGCGCGCGACGAGCGCGAGACCGGCGACCGGGCGCTGCTCAACCTCGGCCACACGTTCGGCCACGCCCTGGAAGCCGCGGCCGGTTTCTCCGATCGTCTCCTTCACGGCGAAGCCGTCGCGATCGGCATGGCGCTGGCGTTCGCCTTTTCGGTCCGGCTCGGACTGGCGCCGGCGGTGGAGGCGGACCGCGTACGCAGACATCTCGCCGCCGTCGGCCTGCCGACGCAAATCTCGCAGATTCCCGGCGACGTGCCGGGTGTCGAAGGCTTGCTGGAGCTGATGGCCCAGGACAAGAAGGTCAAGCGCGGGAAGCTCACCCTTATTCTTGCGCGCCGGATCGGCGCGAGTTTTGTTGCGCCCGATATCGATCCGAACGACGTGCGCGAGTTTCTCGTCGAAAAGCTCGCGGAGAGGTGACCGAGGCAACGGTTTAGCCTAAAGTGGCGCGCTCTAACCAATCGCGAGTGGCACGACCGAGAGGATCTTAATCATGGCTCAGGCATCTGTTCGGACGCGAGATCCCGAAACCCATGTCGCCGACGACACGGCTGCGATCGAGGCGGTCGTGTGGACCTATCTGGACGGCCTTTACGAGGGCGATACCGACAAGCTTGCGGCGGCGTTTCATCCCTGCTCGCATCTCTACGGCGAGGACAACGGCGGTGTGCTCGACTGGCCGCGCGACCATTGGCTGGACGTCGTGCGCAAGCGGCCGTCCGCCAAGTCGCAGGGCCAGGCGCGCCACGACAAGATCGTGAGCATCGACCAATCCGGACCGGGCACGGCTTTCGTCAAGGTCGAGTGCGCGCTGCCGCCGCGCTTCTTCGTCGACTACCTGACGATGATCAAGACCAGCGAAGGCTGGCGGGTGGTCGCCAAGGCCTTCAAGGTCGAGACGCGCTGAGACGCGCGGCCCTCGATTTCCGCTACCGGACCATGATCCGATTCAATCGAATCGGATCATGGTCTAAACTCTTTGGGTTTGTCGCATTTTGTGCGGCGAACCGGCATCCACCCCGGATCAACGGCATTGCCTCGAACAGTCACTGTCCAAGCCGCGGTCGCGGTGATGTTTTGGTGCGTCGTAGGTGCGCTGATGGCCGATGCCTGGGCCAGACCTCTGGAACGCGTAGAGTTTGAAAGCGCCTCTCAACGGCTCGTTTCGGGCGGGCTCATTGCGGGCGACCGCATACAGGGCTATCTGGCCAAGCCCGATGGCGCAGGCCCTTTTCCCACCGTCATCGGACTGCACGGCTGTGCCGGGATGGATGACACGACCAAGCAAAGGTTGGTCGATGAACTTGTCGCCCGGGCTATGTCATCCTGTTGGTCGACAGCTATGCAACGCGTGGTATAGATCACGCCTGCACATCAAGCGCGTTTGTCACCTTTCTCACCCGTAGGCAGGATGCCTACGGGGCTCTCGTCTTCCTGGCTCGCCAAACCTTCGTCGATCCACAACGCGTGGCCGCGGTCGGTTTCTCGGCTGGCGGTTGGGTTACCCTCTCGGTGGCGGAGCCCAATCCGTTCGACCTGTTCGTCCCTCCAAGCAACTTGCGGTTCCGGGCGGCGGCTGCGTTCAATCCTCCATGTCGGCAGGCAGGGGCGCGTCCGGGGATACCCACGGTCATCTTCAATTGGGGCCCTCGACGATTGGACGCCGGCGGCAGACTGCTCCAATAGAATCGCCAGCTGGGGCAACGACGGGCCGCCAATCGAGCTAGTTGTCTATCCCGGCGCGCACCATGGATTCTATTACCCGCACCTCCAGCCCGGCAGGACCTTGTTTGGTCACTGGGTGGAATACAACGGTGAGGCAGCGGACGATGCGAGTCACCGCCTGCACCATTTTCTCGATCGCCACCTCAACTGAAGGCATGCCGATAGCAGCAACAGAAATTGAGTCCGGGGCAGGCTTTCGCCGGAAAATGCTCTAGGCGGTTTCCCCCGGCGCCGCGGCGTGAATGGCGAGTGCGTGCACGCCGCCCGAAAGCTCGGCGGCCAACGCCGCATTGATCATCCGGTGGCGTTCGATCCGGCTCTTCCCTCGGAAGGCTTCCGCCACGATATACAGCCTGAAATGCGTCTGCCCTTCGGGCCGATGCCCGGCATGCCCCTGGTGAAGGTGGGACTCGTCGACGACCCGGAGGCTCTCCGGGGCGAAAGCCTTGCTCAACTTCTCTGTGATGATGTCGACCGTTCGCATGGGTCCGCTCAAGGGTTGTCACAGTTGTCAAGGTCAATATCCGACGTCTCGCGGATACCCGCCAGCCGTTTTCCCTGCTTGCGGTCGGGCCCGGCTCTTTCGCATAATGATCGGTCATGAAGTTCGACTCCCCCATATTCGACCGTATCCGGGTCAAGCCCGGCGACGACCGGCCGCCCGCCGACTGCCCGGTGTGCAACTGGGCCGGTTGCGAGGCGCCTGCGACCCACCGGGCGCCGAAGGGTCGGCTCCGGGAGGGTCAGTATTGGCGCTTCTGCCTCCAGCATGTGCGCGAATACAACCACTCCTACAATTACTTCGCCGGCATGAGCGACGACGCCGTGGCCCGGTTCCAGAAGGATGCCATCACCGGCCATCGGCCGACATGGAAATTGGGGGCGAATGCCGGTCGCCATAACGACGACCATGGATTCGGCACGGCCGCCGACCCGCTCGGTATTTTCCGCGAGTTCGGGGGCCGTAGCGGCTGGCGGCCGGAGCGCGACCGCCCCGAGCGCGAAGGCCGGATGGTCCGCAACGCCGAACGCAAGGCGCTCGATACGCTCGGCGTCGATCTCGGCGCCACACGGGCCGACATCAAGGCGCAGTTCAAAGTGCTGGTGAAGCGCCATCATCCCGACGCCAATGGCGGTGACCGCGGATCCGAAGACCGCTTGCGCGAGGTGATCCAGGCGTACAACTATTTGAAATCTGCAGGCTTTTGCTGAAGCGGCCGCGCGTGCCCGATCCCCCGCGCATAGGTCATGTGCTGAGGGCATAACCGGGTTTCTTCCGGTCCGGGGACTCTGCTAGATTAGATTTGAGCTTTCCGAACCGCCGCATTTGACGTATCGGGCCCCGGTTCGCCCGGGGCCTCGGAGTGACCAATGACGACCGCGACCGCAGAAGTGGCCGACGTGCCCGACATGAAGGTGTCGATCCGGCAGGTGTTCGGCATCGACAGCGACTTGGAGGTGCCGGCCTATTCCGAGCCTGACGAGCATGTGCCGGATCTCGACCCGGACTACCGCTTCGACCGCGCCACCACGCTGGCGATCCTGGCGGGATTCGCACGCAACCGGCGGGTGATCGTCACCGGCTATCACGGCACCGGCAAGTCCACCCATATCGAGCAGGTGGCGTCGCGCCTGAACTGGCCTTGCGTGCGCGTCAATCTCGACAGCCACATCAGCCGCATCGACTTGCTGGGCAAGGACGCGATCGTCATCCGCGACGGCATGCAGGTGACCGAGTTCCGCGACGGCATACTGCCCTGGGCGCTGCAGCACAACGTGGCCCTGTGCTTCGATGAATACGATGCCGGACGGCCGGACGTGATGTTCGTGATCCAGCGCGTGCTGGAGGTCTCGGGCAAGCTGACGCTGCTCGACCAGAACAAGGTGATCCGGCCGCACCCGTCGTTTCGGCTGTTCGCGACCGCCAACACCATCGGCCTCGGCGACACGTCAGGGCTCTATCACGGCACCCAGCAGATCAACCAAGGCCAGATGGACCGCTGGTCGATCGTGACGACCCTCAACTATCTGCCGCACGACAACGAGGTCGAGATCGTGCTGGCCAAGGCGCGCCATTACCGCACGCAGGAGGGTCGCGACATCGTCAATCGGATGGTCCGGGTCGCCGACCTCACCCGTAACGCCTTCATGAACGGCGACCTCTCGACGGTCATGAGCCCGCGCACCGTGATCACCTGGGCGGAGAACGCGGAGATCTTCGGCGACATCGGCTTCGCCTTCCGCGTCACCTTCCTGAACAAATGCGACGAGCTGGAGCGCCCGCTGGTGGCCGAGTTCTACCAGCGGTGCTTCGGCACCGAGCTGCCGGAATCCTCGGTGAACGTGGCGCTGAGTTGAGCCGCCTCCCCCCTCCCAAGGGAGAGGGAGAACGCATCATGGCCTCCAACATCAAACCGAAAAGCTCCGGCAAGGAGGCGCCGACCGAGCCCTTCAAGCGGGCGGTCGCCGGCTGCCTGCGCGCGATCGCGAAGAAACCGGAGCTTGAGATCGGCTACGCCGCCGAGCGGCCGGCGCTCGCAAGCGGCAAGGTTCGCCTTCCAGAACCGCCGCGCAAGCTGGCGGCGCAGGACGCCGCCATCATTCGCGGCCACGCCGACGCGTTCGCGCTTCGGCTCGCATGCCACGATCCTGCCGTCCATCGCCGCCTGGTGCCGGGCGGCCAGCAGGCGCGGGCGGTGTTCGATGCGGTCGAGCAGGCGCGCGTCGAGGCGATCGGCGCGCGCCGCATGGAGGGCGTTGCCCGCAATCTCGGAGCGATGCTCGACGATCGCTTCCATCGCGGCAAGTTCGACGACGTCACCGACCGGGCCGACGCGCCGATCGAAGACGCCATCGCCCTGATGGTGCGCGAACGCCTCACCGGGCAGTTGCCGCCGCCGGCAGCGCGCAAGCTGGTCGACCTGTGGCGGACGTGGATCGAGGACCGCGCCGGGCGCGATCTCGACCGGCTGGAACGCGTCGTCGACGACCAGCGCCGCTTCGGCGATGCGATCCACGAGCTTCTCGACGCGCTGGACATGGGCGAGGAGCGCAGCGACGCCGAAGAGGACGACGAGGACGCCGACGAGCGCAACAAGGACGGCCGTCAGGACCAGTCCGGCCAGGATGGCGAGGCCGAAGACTCCGAGGACGCAAGCACCTCAATGGACCAGGCCGAGATGGCGGCCGACGAGTTGCCCGACGGCGCGAGCGAGGCAATGGATGCGCAGACTGCCGATCTCCCTGACGATGCCGACCTGGGCGATGCCGAGACGGCCGGCGAGCCATGGCGCCCCCATCACGGCAGGAACGAGCCGCGCGGGCCCGACTATCGGCCGTTCACGGCACGTTTCGACGAAATGGTTGCGGCCGAAGACCTGTGCGAGCCGGAGGAGCTGGAACGGTTGCGCGGCTATCTCGACAAGCAGCTCTCGCACTTGCAGGGCGTGGTGGCGCGACTGGCCAATCGGCTGCAACGCCGCCTGATGGCGCAGCAGAGCCGCGCCTGGGAATTCGACCTCGAGGAAGGCATCCTCGACACCGCGCGGCTGTCGCGCATCGTCGTCGATCCCATGCATCCGCTGTCGTTCAAGCACGAGAAGGATACGACCTTCCGCGATACGGTGGTGACGCTGTTGCTCGATAATTCCGGGTCGATGCGGGGGCGGCCGATCACCGTGGCGGCGACCTGTGCCGACATTCTGGCCCGCACACTGGAGCGCTGCGGCGTCAAGGTCGAGCTGCTGGGCTTCACGACGCGCGCGTGGAAGGGCGGTCAGTCGCGCGAGGCGTGGCTTGCGGCGGGCAAGCCGCAGAATCCCGGGCGGCTCAACGACCTGCGCCACATCATCTACAAGGACGCCGACGCGCCGTGGCGGCGCGTGCGCAAGAATCTCGGCTTGATGATGCGCGAGGGCCTGCTGAAGGAGAACATCGACGGCGAAGCGCTCGATTGGGCGCACAAGCGGCTGCTCGCACGAACCGAGCAGCGCCGCATCCTGATGATGATCTCGGACGGCGCGCCGGTCGATGATTCCACGCTCTCGGTCAATGCCGGCAACTATCTCGAGCGGCATCTTCGTTACGTGATCGAGGAGATCGAGACCCGCTCTCCGGTCGAGCTGATCGCCATCGGAATCGGCCACGACGTCACGCGCTACTACCGCCGCGCGGTGACCATCGTCGACGCCGAAGAGCTCGGCGGTGCCATGACCGAGAAACTCGCCGAGCTGTTTGAAGAGCACGCCGCACCCATGCCGATGCGGGCGCCGGCTCGCCGGCACTAACGTGGATTCGAAGTTCCTCCGATCGTCGCGGCAATCCAGTAGAAGGAGCTTGATCGCGTCGCTTGCCGCGATGGCGGCGCTGCTGGCGATTCCCGCCTCTGCCGAACGGCCGCGCGGCGCGGCGCCTGCGGCTCGAATCGAGATCCACGCCAAGCCGATCGCCGCGTTCAGCGCGCGCGATCCACAACTGCGGCAATTCGGCGCGCTCGCATTTCGGGGCGGCACTCGAACTGACCTCGCCGCACCGCGACTTCGGCGGCCTCTCCGCGATCCGGTGGAGCCAGGACGGTGGTCGTTTCCTGGCCGTCACCGACAAGGGAAACTGGCTGCGCGGGCGCATCCTCTACACGGCGACGCGCCGGCCGGCATCGCCGACGCCGAGATGGCGCCGATGCTCGGGGCCGACGGGCGCCCGCTGGCCGCGCGCGGCTGGTACGACACCGAATCGCTCGCCGAGGACGGCGGGCACGGTCTATGTCGGCATCGAGCGCGTGCATCAGATCGTGCGGTTCGACTACGGCCGGCACGGCCTGCTGGCGCGCGGGCAGCCGATCGTCGTTCCGCCGCGCGATCAAGACCCTGCCGAAGAATCAGGGCATCGAAGGCCTCGTCGTCGTACCGAGAGGCCTGCCGCTCGCCGGCGCGTTGATCGCCATTTCGGAGCGCGCGCTCGACGACGCCGGCAATATTCTACGGCTGGCTGATCGGCGGGCCGAGCCCCGGCGAGTTCACCGTCAGGCGCAGCGACGATTTCGACATCACCGACGCGGCGATTACGCCGGACGGCGATCTGCTTGTCCTCGAGCGACGCTTTTCGTTGCTGCGCGGGGCCGCGATGCGCATCCGCCGCATTCCCCTGGTCGAGCGTGAAGCCCGGCGCCACCGTCGACGGCGCGGTGCTGATCACGGCCGACATGGGCTACCAGATCGACAACATGGAGGGGCTCGCCGCGCACCGGACGCGCGGCCGGCGACATCGTGCTCACGCTCGTCTCCGACGACAATTTCTCGCCGCTGCAGCGTACGTTGCTGCTGCAGTTCACGCTGCCTGCGCCTTAGGCGGATGCGACGAACATCGCAGATTAGCTATGTCCCGGCATTTCCTCCTGTCCCGCGCTGCCAAGACGCTCAGCCTCGCGAGCGTCCTTGCGCATGTCGGACCCGGAAGCCGAGACCGTGTTCCGGCAAGTCCGCTGGTCGAAACGAGACGGCACCGTTGCGTGTTCTATAACTTTCGGTATAGTTCATCTTATGGTCCCGCCAGATCCCGGCCCCCGGAGAAGCGGCTTAAGCCCCGCCAGGAGGTTGGCGGGGCTTTTTTATGTTGAGAGATGCCCGCATCGGTTGCAGTCCGTGTCGCTAGCCGCTTCGCGTTCGGGGCAGGTGGCGGCCTCTGCCGTGGCGTCCCGTCGAACCTCCAGGGCGTGGCGGAAGCACTGAGGAAGCGCCGCATGCCGCTATCCGGACTTTCATGGACAATTTGCGCGCCCGCGCTGATCGTCCCGGCTTGCTAGAGCGTGATGGCTTCATGTTGAATTGTCATGCGCGGGCTTGACCCGCGCATCCATCTGCTTTGCAGGACTGTTGCGAAGAGATGGATTGCCGGGTCAAGCCCGGCAATGACGACGATCCAGCGACCGATGCATGATCCGCATCTGCTTGTTTCGCGCTCCCGCGCCGAGCGCCTCACCCCCGCTTGTCGTCGGGTGCGGCGAGAACCAGCGACCAGAACACCTTGTACTTGGAGTTGGGCGCATAGCACCGCGGCGATGCCCATGTGGGTCGCGCCGCTTTTGAGCATGTTGGCGCGATGTGCCGGCGAGTTGCGCCAGCCCGAAAAGGCCTCGGCCAGCGTGTGATAGCCGGCGCCGATATTCTCCACCGCCACCTTGGCGTCGAAGCCGGACGTCTTGACGCGCTCGCTGAAGGCGCCCGCCGACGTTGTGATCCATCCGGTTGCGCGCCGCCATCGCGCGTGCCTGCTCATCGGCAATCCGCATCAGGGCGGGATCGAGGACCACGGCGGAAAGGCCATTGTTGCGCCGGTAACCGGAAATCATCGACTGCGCGGCGCCGGCATCGAGCTTGGCGCCCGGGCTGCGCCAGGCTGCGGTAGAAGCTCGGCTGCCCGCCGGGCGGGTCGCGGTCGCCGAGCGCGCAGGCGGCGAGGCCGAGCGCGGCCACCGCGCAGAGCAGACGCCTGCATCGCACCGGGTTTCATCGACAGAATCGGCAAAAGTGACGGCGGATGAAATACCCCGGCGGAGCGCGATAAGCAAAGTCAGGATTTCGTCGCGCCCGCATGCCCGTCAGGGTGGCGGACGGAGCATTGCCTCTCCCGGGCTGAGCCGGATTTCGCGCTGCGGATAGGGAATCTCGATTCCCGCTTCGCGGAAGCGCTTGAGGATCGCGAGGTGCAGGTCGCTCTTCACCGCCAGGCCGTTCTCGACATTGGCGACGACGCAGCGCAGCTCGAAGTTCAGCGCGCTGTCGCCGAACGCCACCAGGAAGGCGCGCGGCGGCGGGGTCTTGAGCACCTGCGGATGCTCGTTCGCGATCGCGATCAGGATGTCGCGCACCTGCTCGGGGTCGCTGTCGTAGGCGACGCCGACCTTGACGACGATGCGGCCCATCGTGTTGGCGTGGGTCCAGTTCTTGACCACGCCGGTGATCAGTTCGGAGTTGGGAATGATCACGCTGGCGCGGTCGAAGGTCTCGATCTCGGTCGCGCGCACGCGGATGCGGCGCACCCAGCCTTCCTCGCCCTTGACGACGATCGAGTCGCCGACGCGGATCGGCCGCTCGGCCAGCAGGATCAGGCCGGACACGAAATTGGACACGATCGCCTGCAGGCCGAAGCCGATGCCGACCGAGAGCGCGCCGGCGACGAATGCGATCTTCTGCAGGTCGATGCCGAGGCTGCCCAGCGCCAGCGAGATCGCCGACGATGACGCCGACGTAGCCGAAGATGGTCGCGATCGAGAGCTGCAGGCTCGGCTCGAGCGCGGTGCGCGGCAGCAACTGCGTCTGCAGCCAGCGCTGCGCCACGCGCGTGACGAGCAGCACGACGATCAGCGACCACCGCCGCGCTCAGCGATGGCGCCGGAACGAAATGGTGATCTCGCCGATCCGGAAGGCGAGCGGCACCGCGCCGGAAGGAGATCGACCAGATCGGCGGTCGAAACCTCCCACGGCCCGATGATCAACAGCAGCGCCGCGACCAGGATCAGCAGGACGCGGATGACGGCCGACGAGCAGCGTACCGATCAGCCCGATGTTGCGCGGCGCGACGCCGAGATTGGCCGCGATGGCGCGCCCGCGCGGTGTCCTTCGCTCAGCGCATCGGTGAACAGAGCGTCGATGCCGGGGAAGAGCAGGCACAACAACCCGATCACGGCGGCCGCCACCACCGCCCGCAACGCCACGAACGCCGCGAATGGCACATAACCGCCGACCAGCGCGCCGAGGATCAGCGACGATGACCAGCCATGCGAGCAGGCGCGCCCAGGGCGCAGGCGCCACCAGCGCTCCGCCGGCGCTGCTCCTTGGCGCGCAGCACGCCGCGAACCAGGCGCCAAAGCAGCCGGCCACGGCCAGGGCGAACAGCGCGTGGGTCGCGACGACGATCGCGCTCGGCGCGAACAGGATCTTGTGGATGGACCTGCAGCAGAATGATCGCGCCGAGCGCGCGCGTGCTCCAGACCAGATAGTCGTGGAAGTAGGCACCGCGGTATGTCATCGATCGCGATCAGCCGCCGCTCGGGCCGGTCGGGCGCGAACAATCCGCGCGCGACCCCGCGGCCGAATGCGGCGGCGGCGACGGCTGCGACCAGGCCGGCGCCCAATTCCTCGAAGCGATTGCGGCCATAGTCCCGAGCGCCTGCAGCACGAACAGGCCGGCGACGACAGCGCCGCCGGCGTGCGCAGCGGCGAGCCAGAGAAACACCACGACGCCGGTGCGCGCCTTGGCAAGCCGCGTCTCGGCGGAGCTGCGAATATCGAAGCGCGGCAGCCACCAGCGGGTGAGCGCCGCGGCCGCAAAGCCGATGGCCGAGCAGACAGCAGCGCCGCTGCCAGCGATCGGCAGCGGGCCGCGGTCGCGCACGGCGCTCGCCCACCACCGGATGAGCGCGCCGAGATTGCGCATGTGCTCGGGCAGGGCGTCGGCGGCCTCGATCCAGAACGAAGGGTTGAGCACGCTCGCGCTGCGCTCGAAAAGCTCGCGGGCATAGAGCGCTCTGCCGACGTTCGCGTCAGCCGGTCGGCGAGCTGGTCGGTGCGAACGGCCAGCAGCCGCGTCTGCTTGAGCGGACCGTCGAGCTCCGCTGAACGCTGCGTCCAGCCGCCTCGCGCTCGGTCGCGACCGCCGCGCCTTCCGGGGCGCATCCTTGGCTGGCGGCGCACCAAGCTGCCTCAGCCGCGCCTCCGCTTCAGCAACGCGCGGTTCGAGGTCCGCGATCCTTGCCCGCAACTCCTCGCGTGCGGCCGCGACGGTTCGGCGCAGATCGATCAACGCTTGCGGCCACAGGCCCCCGCGCGCGGTCGCCGCCTCGGCCTCGTCGAGCGTGCGCTTGATCGCCTCGAGGCCGCCGGGATCGCCGCCTTGCGCCGGTTGCTGACCGAGGCTCGGACTTGCGAGCACGGTCGCAAGGATCGCCAAGGCGCCCACGATCGACCGGCGCACGCGGCCAAGCCCCGCGAATCGAATCGCCATCCTGTCCCTCGGCCTTGCGCTCCCATGGCCGAGCGGCCGAAGTCAAGGACCGCAAGGTAAGGCCAAGCCAAAGCCCCGTGGCGGATCGCGCCACAGCGTTTCGATCGCAAGACCCCAAAGACGCCATAGAGGACACGTCGGTCGTTCACGCGCGGGATACCGCGCGACTTGTTCGGCAACATCGGCTTGATGGCTGCCACTCGTGATCGGTGAACTCGTAACGGATGGATTCGAAGCTCCCAGGCCAAAGCTTGAATCACGGGCGGACGGCCGACCTCAACATGATCCAGGTGCCGCCTGTCGCCGGCCCAGCTTTTAGGTCCGATTTCGGGACGACGCGGAAGCGAACTGGCAGGCAAAACAGGATGACTTCGGTCGAAAATGACCCACAGCAGTCATCGGGACGCATTCGGGCATCGGGCCTTATGGAATATCGGCGGCGGATCGTCTTCACTCCGCCTTGATGTTGACGGCCCGGATGACCTTGCCCCATTTCTCGGTTTCGTCGGCGATGAGCTTCCCGAAGTCGGTGGCCGAACCGACGAGCGGTGTGTTACCCAAATCGGCGAGCCGCGCCTTGATCGTGGAATTGGCGAGGCCCGCATTGATTTCCGCATTCAATGTGGCGACGATTTCGGGAGGGGTGTGTTTAGGTGCGCCTAAGCCGTACCACGCGCTCGATTCATAGCCTGCCACAAAATCGCCCAGGACGGGCACGTCTGGCAGCGCCTCCGAGCGCATCGCCGTAGTCACAGCCAATGACCGCAGTTTTCCAGCCCTGACGTACTCAATGCCAGATGCCATTGCGACGAACATCACCTGTACGTGCCCGCCGATAAGGTCGGTGAGCGCCGGTGCTGCGCCACGATACGGCACGTGAACCAGATTGACGCCGGTCATCATCTTAAACAACTCCCCGGCGATATGCGCCGGAGTTCCGTTGCCACCCGATGCCATGCTGATCTTGCCAGGGTTAGCTTTGGCGTAGGCAATGAACTCGGAGACCGTGTTAGTCGGAATCGATGGATGGAGCGCCAGTATTTGGGGCTCGCGGCTAATGCTGGCGACTGGCGCGATGTCCCGGATGAGATTGAAATTGAGTTTGTCGTAGAGCAGCGCGCTGGTTACGGCCGCTGAGGGGACAAGCAGGAGCGTATAACCATCCGGGGGCGCTTTCACGACCGCCTCAGTGCCGATAGTGGTGCCCGCGCCGGGCCTATTTTCGATGACGAAAGGCTGGCCAAGCCGCTCCGACAGCCATTGACCGATCAGGCGTGCGAGAATGTCAGCCGAGCCGCCGGCAGCAAAGCCGACGATGATGCGCACCGGCCGCGACGGATAGGCTTGCGCCCTCGCGATGCGCGACACGGCCGGCAGCGCGGCAGCGCCCGCGGCCAGATGCAGAAATCGTCCGGCGGGGAAGTTTCATTGGCGTCCTCCTCCCTGATCGTCCTTGTTGCACGCGTATGAATGGGCGCCGGTGCGCGACGCGAGCGTGGATAGACCGCACACATGATGGTCTGAGTGGGATGCCCGCCGACGGCATCAGCCTGCCCTGCAAAAAAGGGGGACTTCGGCACGTCCCGCTGGGGCGGCTCGGAGTTTAGGCTACCTCAACCACTCGACCTAGTGAAAGGGGCATGACCGCTCGGCTGATAGCGGCGCACGTCCTCGAAGCTCGCCGTCTCGGGTGACCGGCCAAGGAACGCCGCGAAGTTCTTGACCCTCTGCACGTAGTCATGTTGGGTCTTCGGCGCGAACTTACGGATCGTCATGTCCTCGATCATGCGCCGGCGCAATGGGCTCATCGCCTCGTCGGTCATGGGGATGCTCCTGTCTTGAGTGAGGTGTGCCAACCCCTCATCTTCAAGACAGGACGCCCCCTCCCGCTATCGGGTGGGCCGTGTCGGCTGCCGCAGCCACCCTACCGCGCGAGCGGTTTAGTCCTCTGGCACATCGCGTCGTTTCGCTGCCGTGCAGCGATTGGGTCGCTTTCGGAGCGAAGCAGACATCAACCTGGAAAAGTCACAGACCCTGATCAATGACTCCACGCCCTAAACTAAAACTAATACGACCGCGGCAGGCCGAGCACGTGCTGGGCGACATAGGCGAGCACCATGTTGGTCGAGATCGGCGCGATCTGGTAGAGGCGGCACTCGCGCCATTTGCGCTCGACGTCGTATTCGCGCGCGAACGCAGAAGCCGCCGTGCGTCTGCATCGCCGCCTCGGCGGCGTGCCAGGTGGCCTCGGAGGCCAGCAGCTTGGCCATGTTGGCGTCGGCGCCGCAGTCGCGCCCGGCGGCGAACAGCGCGGCGGCGCGGCGCACCATCAGGTCGGCGGCCTCGAGCTCCGCATAGGCGCGCGCGAGCGGGAACTGCACGCCCTGGTTCTGTCCGATCGGGCGGTCGAACACGCGCCGCTCGTTGGCGTAGGCGACCGCCTTCTTGAGCAGCCAGCGGCCGTCGCCGATCGCCTCGGCGCGCGACCAGGATGCGCTCGGCGTTCATGCCGTCGAGGATGTAGCGGAAGCCCTTGCCTTCCTCGCCGATCAGGTTCTCGGCCGGCACTTCGAGCCCGTCGAAGAACACCTCGGTCGTGTTGTGGTTGATCATCGCCTTGAGCGGGCGGATCTCGAGGCCCTTGCCGAGGCTCGCCTTGATGTCGACGAGGAACACCGACAGCCCGTCGGTGCGCTGCTTGACCTGGTCGAGCGGCGTCGTGCGCGCCAGCAGCAGCATCAGGTCGGAATGCAGCGCGCGCGAGGTCCAGACCTTCTGGCCGTTGACGACGTAGTGGTCGTTGCCGCTGCGCTCGGCGCGGGTCTTGAGCTTGGTGGTGTCGGAGCCGGTGGTCGGCTCGGTGACGCCGAACGCCTGCAGGCGCAGCTCGCCGCTGCGCGATCTTCGGCAGGTACCGCTGCTTCTGCGCCGGCGCTGCCGTGCCGCAGCAGCGTGCCCATGATGTACATCTGCGCATGCGCGGCGCCGGCGTTGCAGCCGGTGGCGTTGATCTCCTCGAGGATGACGGCGGCCGCGCGCAACGGCAGGCCGGAGCCGCCGTATTCCTCCGGGATCAGCGCGCCGAGAAAGCCCGCCTCGGTCAGCGCGCGCACGAACTCGGTCGGATAGGTCGACGTCTCGTCGAGCGTGCGCCAATACTCGCCGGGAAAGTCGCGCAGACCCGCCGCACCGCGTCGCGCAGCTCGGGATAGTCCGGCCCAAGCTCCACGGTCACCGAATGCGGGGCAGCGACCGATCCCTCCACCACATTTCTCCGTCATGGTTCGGACGCCGATGCGCCGACGATGCGCTGTCGTACCATCCGGCGTCGCGGGACGGAAGTTGCGACGCATGCCCTGTGGGGGCCGCTGACGGGAACCCAGCGAGACCGACATTCGTTTACGTTGGTGCGACGGCTGCGGGAATGGCGATCGGGATCGGTCGGTCCCGCGATGAACGAGGACAGGGCGGATGGCGCGAGCTGCCGGCGACGAACGCGTCGTGGTGATGCTGAATGGGCCGACCGAGCGGCTCGTTCTCGACACCGTGGCGGCTCTGTCGCAGGACCATCCCCGATGGGTTGGGCCGGCATTCGAACGCGCCCTCGGCGGGCTGTCGTTGCGGCTGCAGCCGGGAGCGGCGTCGGCCGTCATGGGTGGATTTGGAGCGCTGCTGTCCGAAATCGCGGCTGCCGGCCGGCTGCCGCGGATCAGACAAGGCCGGGGAAAGCCGGCAAGCCGGGACGAACTGTTTCTTGTGACCCTGATTGGCGCCGCGCAGCGCGACGACCGGGGGCGCGCGATCGAGGCGGCCATCGCATTGCTTGATACCGGTGACGTCCACCGGGTGGTTGCGGCGGCAAAGCTGCTGGGCACACGATTGGCGGAGAACGGCCTCGTGCTGACCCGCGTCGGGGCGGCCACTTTCGCCTATGTGGCAGGGTACCCGGCAGTTGAGACTCCTGCCGGTGTTACCTCAGCCCGATCCGCCGCGCCCTCGCCTGCAGCAGCCCGACCGACGCTCCACCTGCTGCAAAGCGCCTGATCCGCGCCAAGGAGCGCGGCGCAAGCAAACTTGCATGGACCCCATGCGTTACGTGAGCGCGGCCAAGCGGGTCGGCCTTCCGGCATCGGCAACGCAGCGGGCGTGAAGTCCCGTCAGCGCCACACCGGTCAACGGGCTAAGCGCCGGTTCGCACCCCTTAAGGAGGGCGGGCTGGGGGCGAGCGGGCTGCGGCTTGGCGAGGGGCTCCGATTGCGGCGCGTCCGGAGCGGCAGGTCTCGCCGGCTGGATTTGCATCGTGGTTGCGAGCGGAAGGCGATCCCCTTTCCGGTCGCGGACAACGGCCTGCTCCGACGGCGATGATTGAAGGCCGGTCACGATCAGGCGCCCACTATTGCCTGCCGCGCCGTAGTCGACCATCAGCAGCGCCGCGGCGATTCCCGCGATGCAAAAGCCCGGTGCGCGCATGGGATACCCTCCCGCGCCCCCTGACAGGGCGTGCGCCCCATCGCCCCAGCTGAGTTACGGATCGCGAGATAAACGCCTTGCGCGGAGCGCAGTTCCCGGGCCCGGCTACCGTCCGGCCACAAATTGCGTGACCGGTACGATGATCCGGCAGCTCACGCCACCGGGCGCAAACGCCAGGTCGACCTGCGCGTCGAGCGCCCGGCCGAGGTTGCGCTCGATCACGAGCGTGCCGAAGCCACGCTGCTCCGGCATTGCGACCTCGGGGCCGCCTGTCTCCTGCCAGACGATTTCGATCCCGTGGCCGTCCGAGGCCGGCAACCGGTGCCAGCTGATCGACACGCGCCCGGCCGATCTCGACAGGGCCCCATACTTGGCGGCGTTGATCGCGAGCTCGTGCAACGCGAGGCCCAGGCCTTGCGCCGCCTCGGGTTTGAGCAGGATCGGCGGTCCCTCGACCGTCACCTGGGTGCGGTCGAGATAGTGGCCGAGCTGCAGGCGCACGAGCTCATTGAGGGAGGCCCCGTACCAGCTCTCCTGCACCAGCAGGTCGTGCGAGGCGGCGAGCGCCTGCAACCGCGCCCCAAACTGCTCGAGAAAGCGCTTCGATCGTTCCGGCTGTGACGGGCGGTCTGCCGCGCCATGGCCTGGATAACGGCAAGCAGGTTCTTCGAACGATGCGTCAGCTCGCGCATCAGCAGCCGCAGATGCGCCTCACCCTCCTTGCGTTCGGTGATATCCACCGCCGCACAGCTCAGCCCAACGATTTGTCCGGTCGGATCTCGAAGCGGCTCGATGTGAAAATCGAACCAAAGGTCGGCCGAGCCGTCGTGAATGTGCACCTCCTTGTCCAGCGCCTGGCCCAGTTCCAACGCCTCGCGTTTGAGCGCAACGATAAGGTCGCGATTGGCTGGCGGCAGGACGTCCTCATCGCCACGGCCGACGATGGCGTCGACCTCGTGCCCGAGGAAAGCGTTGCTGATCGAGGTGTAGCGCAAATTCCTGTCTTGCGTGAATACGGTGACATCGGAACCGCGCAGGGCGGTTTCGTAACGCTGAACGGCCTCCCGCAATTCCTGGGCAAGCCTGCGCTGGTCGCTCTCCAGCGAGCGGGTTCGCGAGATATCGGTGGCGGCACACATGATGCCATCGATCGCGCCGTCGGCGCCGTGGGTGGGATCGATGTGCAGCGCCACCAGCGTTCGCCCTTGCGGCAACAAGTAGGAGATCTCGCAGTCGGCCGCCTCGCCGGTCTGCAGCACCGAACGCTTCAACGCGATGACGGTGTCGCGCTCGGCGGCCGGCAGCAGCTCCTCGTCGGTGCGGCCGAGCAGGTCGTTGCCGATCTCGGCGCCATGGGGCGTGTATGCCCAGGTGTAACGCAAGTCGCGATCCTGCGAAAACACGTAAACCTTGGCGCCGCGGAGTGCAGTCTCCAGGCGCGCCTTGACCAGGCTCAGTTCCTTGGTCCGCTCGGCCACCCGCACTTCGAGCTCGCGCCGGACGGCCTCGAGCTCGCGCAGCGTCGCCTCGTGCGCCGCAGCCTCGCGACGAAGTCGCTCGTTGGCCTCGCGCAGCTGCTGCGGGCTGGAGATATCGTCCATTCTGGATTGCCCGGCCTGCTGTGACGGAATGGCAGCAGCGACGGCCACTACGGTCCCTGCGCCGGGCAGGATATCAAACAAAACCGCCAGGTACTGCCTGAGGCAATCCCAGCAGCCGCCGAGCGCGACGACGGCGCCCGCCGCCAGGGCCCATCCGAGCATCCGCGGGCAAGATCTGAGACGGGCCGGGCCGCACCGCGATTCGATCATATCGATCAAGGGGTTGGACCTTGATCCATGCGGCATGCTCGCCGCGATCGCGGCGTTGCGCGGAGAACGGCCTCTACGCGCCGTTCTCCTAGCCAAATCTTGCCCGGCCATCAGCGGCCCCAGACTCCTCCCTCACGGGCCAACGCCCTGAAACCACGATTGTTTCCGAGTTTGACCGGGAAGGTCCGCGGGTCGCCCACCGATTCGGCGCAAAGACCGCGTTTGCCCGCGGAACCGAATGTCGCCCCGAGCATTGTCTAGAGGACCGGCCGCCATCCCCCTCCCCTCGTGCTCGGCCGGTCATCTCGGCGTAGTCGGTTTTGGCCGGCTACGCCTTTTCTTTGACCGCCACGTTGCTTTGCGGGGGAAACTTTTCCTCGCGGTGTCGGTTTGACCATTACGCAGTAAGTTGAGAGCACAAGTTGGAGAGACCCATGGCGCAACAAGCAGCAAAAAGTCCGGCACGCCGGTCGAAGCGCACCGCGGTACGCTCGACCAATCGCCGTCGTGCCCGCAACGGATACGCGCGCACGCGACGGCGGCCGCGAAGCGTCGGCGAGCTCGAGCAGGTGATCCGCAGCCTGGAGCATCGTCTCGCACAGCTGACGAGCCGCAAGAACATCCGCTCGACGGTGTCGAGCGCAACCAATCAGGTCGGCAGCGCCGTTACCAACGCGTCCAACCACGTCGGGGACATGGTCGCCGACACGCTCGCCGACGTTGCCACGAAGATCCGCGGCAGTGCGACGTCTGTGACCAGTGCCGCCCGTTTGGGCACCGGGGCCATGCAACGGATCGGCACCGAGCTCGAGCGGCGTCCGCTGATGACGGTGGCGATCGCGCTCGGCATCGGCTTCCTGGCCGGGCTCGCGGGTCGTCGCGAATAGACGTCCCGATGCGGCTTGCCGATATACCCACGCGGTTGATCGAAGACACGCTGCGAAAATGGCGTCGGCGCGTGATCGCCGTCGCGGTGATCGCGGTATGCGCGCTTGTCGCCGTCATCGAAGGATTGGCCGCGGCGCGACTGGCGCTGGAGCTCGCGCTCGGCCCGGTGGGCGCGCGGCTGGTGCTGGTCGGGGTATTCGTCGCGATCGTGGCCGCAACCGCGCTCGTGCTCAGCCGGATCGAAGCCGCGGAGGAAAAGCCCGCCGACGGGGCAAGAGCCGTTCAGTAAGGAAGAGCGCGTTTCCCTGATCGCCGAGGCGATCAATCTCGGCTACATGGTGGCGCGCGACCTCAAGAAACCGGCCGGCAAATCCGGAGCCCGACGCGCCGCCATGCGACGACGGTGCTCCGGCTCGGCCCGCCCGTCCCCGCAACGGCGCCCGCTCGGAGCGTCGCGCCGCCGACGGCTGACCCCGGCGCCAGAGCGGGATGATGTTGCGATTGAGTCGTCATGCCCGGGCTTGACCCGGGCATCCATCCAAAAGAGAAAGTCGACTCAAGACGATGGATTGCCGGGTCAAGCCCGGCAATGACGAGTTAACATGACATCAGGCACTCACCCGCCGCTGCTCGGACCGCTTTGCATTCCGTTCGAAGAACAGCGCCTGGCTGACCACCGCGGATACGGTGGCGGGCTGGAACGGCTTGGCGATGAGGAACGCCGGCTCCGGTCGCTCGCCGGTGAGGAATCGTTCCGGATACGCGGTAATGAAGATCACCGGCACCTGGAACGTGCGCAACAGGTCGTTCACCGCGTCGAGTCCGGAGCTTCCGTCCGCCAATTGGATGTCGGCGAGGATGAGGCCCGGCCGCTTCGTCTTGCCGAGCGCAAGCGCTTCCGAGTGGGTGCGCGCCACGCCCAGCACCCGATGGCCGAGGCTGTGGACCAGACTTTCCAGATCCATCGCAATGAACGTCTCGTCCTCGATGATCAGAACGTCGGTGGCGATTTCCGCGGCGAGCTCGCGTCCCGCCTCCTCCACCAGCGTCCGCAGGCTCGTTACGTCCAGGTCCAAAACCTTGGCGGCGTCCTCTTCGGAAAACCCTTCCAGCGACACCAGCAGGAACGCCTGGCGCGGCCGCGGAGTGATCTGCACCAGCCGCTGCTCCGCCGGCATTGCGGCGTCGGTCGGATCGGCCACGTCGTTTACGGAGAGCGAGTTCCAGATCTTCGTGAACATCCGATAGAGCGCGACCCGCGGGCCGACCGCATCCTGCAGGACCTTGGGATCCTCGATCAGGGCTTCCAAGGTTGCGGAGACGTAGGCGTCCCCCGATTGTTGATTACCGGTCAGGGCCCGGGCATAGCGGCGGAGAAAAGGCAGGTGTTGGGCGACGGCTTGAGCTGCAGACACGTATGACCCTCCCGCATCGACCATTGATGCTATGCTTCCCAACGCGAACTGTAAAAAAAAGTTCCGCTTTAGGGAACCGACTGATCTCGTTGACGTTATCACGGGTTATGCCTAAGGCCCACATGCGTTCACCGGTGTGTTCACGGGTGTGGGGGCGAGGGGGTTCGTAATGACGCGTAAGCGAGTTCGACGTGGGTCGTCATCAATGAATAAAACAGAGTTTGGGCCGGTGCACAACGAAGCGGCGCTGGGACGCGAGATTCAGACCAAAATCGGAGAGCAACTGCGCGCGCTGTACGACGATGTCGTGGGCCAGGGTGTCCCCGACCGGTTCGTCGAGCTCCTGCAACGTCTTGACAAAAAGGACGATGGAGAGCCGCGGTAATGAATATCGACCCGTCAGTGCGCGACGCCGTCCTTGCGGCCGTGCCGAGCCTGCGCGCGTTCGCGATCTCGCTGTCCGGAAATGTCGATCGCGCCGACGACCTGGTGCAGGAGACGCTGCTGCGCGCACTCGCCAATATCGATTCGTTTCAGCCCGGCACCAACATGTCGGCTTGGCTGTTTACGATCCTGCGCAACCTCTTCCGCTCCGAGTACCGCAAGCGCCGGCGCGAAGTGGAGGACGGCGGACGGGAGCTACGCGGAAACGCTGAAGTCGCAGCCGGAGCAGAGCAGCCGGGTGGAGTTCGAAGAATTCCGTACCGCGCTCGCCAAGCTTCCACCCGACCAGCGCGAAGCGCTGATCCTGGTCGGCGCCTCCGGCTTTTCCTACGAGGAAGCGGCGGAGATCTGCGGCTGCGCGGTCGGAACGATCAAGAGCCGCGTCAATCGTGCCCGCAGCCGCCTGGCTGACCTGCTCTCGATCGAGAGCGCCGACGATTTCGGTCCTGACCGCACGACGCGCGCGGTACTCGTCGAATCATAGTTAAGAAAAGGAGCGCCCGGCGCGAGGCCGGGCGATCCAAATCGGCGACTGGCATCCCCGTCAAGGGACCGTCGGCGAACGTCCGCGGAGCAAGCCCACGATCGCAGCAATGGCGAATAGAACGATCGCGACGACGAAGATGATCTTCGCGATTTCCATCGACAGGCCGGCGATACCGCCGAAGCCCAGCACGGCTGCAATCAGGGCAATCACGAGAAACGTGACGGCCCATCCGAGCATGACATCTCTCCCACAGTTTGCGTGGCCGAAGCCACCTCTCGGAGAAAACTTCTGAATTCGTTGATTTGTTCCGCCGACGTGGCAGGCTGGCGGGCCTCCAGGAACCTGACTTTCCGGTCGCGCGTTCCCGGTGACAAAGAATGAAGACGGCAGACTGACGCCATGCCCGGGCTGCAGACCTATCGCGCGAAGCGCCAGTTCGGCGTCACCCCCGAGCCGCGCGGCAAGAAGGCACGCGCCAAGGGGCACGCCTACGTCGTTCAGAAGCATGCGGCCCGGCGGCTGCATTACGATCTGCGGCTGGAGCTCGACGGCGTCATGAAGAGCTGGGCGGTGACCCGCGGCCCAAGCATGGTGCCGGGAGAAAAGCGCCTCGCGGTCCATGTCGAGGATCACCCGATCGAGTACAACGCGTTCGAGGGCACGATCCCGAAGGGCCAGTACGGCGGCGGAACGGTGATGATCTGGGACCGGGGGCAGTGGTTTCCTGAGGGCGACCCCCACAAGGCTTACAAGAAGGGTCACCTCGAATTCCGCCTGGAAGGCGACAAGCTTCGCGGTCGGTGGCATCTGGTCAGGATGCGCAAGCGGTCCGGCGAGCGGCAGGAGCCGTGGCTCTTGATCAAGGCCGCCGACGAAGACGCGCGCACCGCGAAGGATCCAGATATTCTCGAGGAAAAGCCGCTGTCGGCCGTCACCGGCCGCGATATCGACGAGATCGCCGCCGGCAAACCGGTGCGCAAGAAATCGGCGCGCGCGACCACGCCGGCCGCGGCAGTGTGGAACTCCAACCGCAAGCCGGCTGGCGCGAAGACCGCGGCGCGCCCGCGCGAGCGCAAGGCACGCACGGCGTCGAAGAAGACGCAGGCGGCGAAGCGCGGCAGGCGCCCATCGGCGTCCTCCGACGGCGCGGAGATTCCCGGCGCGCGGCCGGCACCGCTTCCGGACTTCGTGCCGCCATGCCTGACGCTGCTGAGCGACACGGCGCCGGATGCGCCCAACTGGATCCACGAGATCAAATTCGACGGCTACCGCATGCAGGCCCGTCTCGCCGGCGGCAAGGTCCAGCTCAAGACGCGGCGAAGTCTCGATTGGACGGGCAAGTTCCAATCCGTCGCCGCGGCGTTGGCGGTAGTGCCGGCGCGGCAGGCGCTGATCGACGGCGAGATCGTGGTCGAGGATACGAAGGGCCATTCGAGCTTCAGCGCCCTCCAGGAGGAGCTCAAGGCGGGAGGCGACAACTTCGTGTTCTACGCCTTCGACCTCTTGCATCTCGATGGCCACGATCTCACGCGCGCGACGCTGATGCGCGCAAGCAGGCTGCTGCAGGACGTTCTGGCCGACGCCCCGGCCGGCGGCCGGATTCGTTTCAGCGAGCATTTCGAGACCGAGGGTTCCCGGCTGCTCAAGCACGCTTGCGACCTGAAGCTCGAAGGCATCATTTCGAAATTGCGCGATGCGCCTTATCGCTCCGGCCGCACCGGCGATTGGCTCAAGACCAAATGCTCCGAGCAGCAGGAATTCGTCGTGTTCGGCTATGCGCCCTCCACGGTCGATCCACGCGCCGTGGGCGCCCTCATCCTGGGCTATTACGAAGACGGCGAGCCGACCTATGCCGGGCCGGGTGGGCACCGGCTTCACCCGCCGGACGGCGCGCGAGCTGTGGCAGCAGCTGCAGCCGCTGAGTACGGACAAGCCGCCGTTCACGCCGCTGCCGGAGGAAGAGCGCGGACGACCCGGCCACTGGGTTGAGCCGCGCACGGTGGTCGAGATCGATTTGCGCGGGTGGACGCATGGCATGCGGCTCCGCCATCCGTCGTTCAAGGGCGTGCGCGAGGACAAGCTCGCAACCGAGGTTGTGCGGGAGAGCAAGGCCATGGCAAAGCCAGCATCGCGTCCCCGGAAAGTACCGCAACGAGCGGGAGCGAAACGCGCCGCCAAGAGCGCCGCGACAACCGCCGAAAACAAAAGCGACGCGGCCGCCGCGGGGCAACGGCATCGACCTGCCGTTGACCAATCCGGACCGCGTCTATTGGGACGACGTCGGGCTCACCAAGCAGGGATTAGCCGAGCACTACATCGCGGTGTGGGATTGGATCGCGCCCCATGTGGTCGATCGCGCGCTCAGCTTGGTGCGCTGCCCAGAAGGGGTGAGCGGCGAGTGCTTCTTTCAGAAGCATGCTTCGGCCGGGCTCGACAGCAAGCGCCTCAAGCTCGTCCCCGAGGACGGCGACCATGTGATCGCAATCGACTCGGTCGATGGCATCGTGGCGCTGGTCCAGGCCGGTGTGCTGGAAATTCACGTGCGCGGGTCGTCCATCGACCACCTCGATCAATGCAACCGCATCGTGTTCGATCTCGACCCGAGCCCGGAAGTGCGGCTGGGCGCAGGTGGTCGAGGCGACGCGCGATGTTCGCGCCCGGCTCGACGCAATGGGCCTGCAGACGTTCCTCAAGACGACCGGCGGCAAGGGACTGCACGTCGTCGTTCCGATCGAAAACGCGCCATGGGACGAGGTGAAGGCCTTCACGCGTTCGGTGGCCACAACCGTGGCGGCGGATAGTCCCGGACGCTATGTGGCAACGGCGTCCAAGAAGGAGCGGACCGGGCGCATCTTCGTGGATTACCTGCGCAACAGCCGCGAGGCGACCGCCATCGGCGCCTATTCGACCCGCGCGCGGCCGGGCGCCACGGTTTCGGTGCCGATCGCCTGGGACGAACTCGGCACCCTCAAGACACCCAACCAATATACCGTGGCGAACCTGCCGCAGCGGCTCGCGCGTCTGCGCCGCGACCCGTGGGCCGACATCGGCAAAGTCAAGCAGCGGCTCCCCGCGCGCGGCCCGGCGCTAGCTTCCTGTTGGCTTGCGCTGCGACTCCAGCGTTCCCTCCCCCCTTGCGGGGGAGGGACAGGGAGGGGGGTGACCGCCAACTCTGAGTTCGCGAATACCCCCCTCCCCAACCCTCCCCCACAAGGGGGCCACAAGGGGGGAGGGAGCACGAGGCCGTGCCCGCCTTACATCACAACCCTTCGCATGAGAGCGGTGCGGCGCTTGCGCACCGCACCGCCTCCGGGGCGGGAGGTCGCGCTGATGGTCAAGCGCTTCTGGCGCCGCCGGATCGCGTTGTCGGGATCGAGGACCTCCCCGCGTCGAGAACCATAACGTGCACCCCGCCCCGCAGGTTCCTCATGCGCCCGCCGGAGCTATCCATGCCAGGAACTTCCCTTGCCGCCACCGAGCTATCCCGGCGAGCAAGAATAGGGAGAGTTGTCATGGAACGACGCCCTGGCGGCGAAGTGGTGGAGACCGCGCGCGAAGCGCGGCAGGGCTATCTGGATCGCCCGGTCCTACGGGTCCTGGTGGTGAGCACCGCGCTTGCCGTGGTGGTTCTGGGCATCCTGTGGTTCAGCGGGGTGTGGTTCGGCCGCGCTTGAGGGCGCCTTTCGCTCCGTTGCAGCCTCTGCCGTCATGCACCCGCACTCGGGTCCGGCCTTCGGCCGGCCCGAACCGTACCGGCTCCAGTCTCGGGCTTGACCGCAGTAAGCACCGGCATGGCCGTGGTTACCCTCGGGTCGCCGTGGCGACTGCGCGGGGCCATGACAGCGAGGAGTCTTGAAAGACACCGCCGGTACTTCCCACGAACGTGCGGCCGGTCAGCCGCTCGAGATTGCGGTAGTAGATGTTCTCCCGGTCGCTCTTGGAGAGGTCGAGGCCATCGATGATGGCGATCGTGTCGCGGATGTATCCGGTGCCGCCTTCGGGATCGAATGGACAATCGGTGGCAAACACGACCTTGTCGGCGCCGTAGAACTCAAGCCCGCAGACCGTTGCCGGGCGGGACCCGAACACCGCGCTGTCGGCGTAAAAATCCTGCTTGAAATAATCCAGCGGGCGCTTCTTCAGGCTCTTGCGCAGGCCGACATAGTCTTCGCCCGAGGTGCGCACGCCGAGCTGATCCCAGCCCGGTCCCACGCGACCTTCGGCATAAGGCACCATGGCGCCGAGGTGGTGGGCAATCATCTTCAGCCCAGGATACTTGTCGAACGTCTTCGAGAACACCAGCCGCGCCATGGCGGCGCTGGTCTCGTACAGCCAGCCAAAGCACCACCAGATCTCGTACAGCGACTTCGTCTCGTCCATGTAATCCGGGTGGTCGGCGCCGCGCGCCGGATGCAGCCAGATGGGTTTGCCCGTGCGGTGCATGGCCGCGAAGAACGGATCGAACCGCGGCCGGTCGAGCGGCTCGCCCCGCACGTTGGTGAAAATCTGCACCCCGATGGCGCCGAGATCGCGTAGCGCGCGCTCCGCCTCGCCGGCGCCGGCGTCCGCCTGGCTCATCGGGATCGAGGCGATGAACCCAGGAAAGCGGTCGGGATATTCCGCAACCAGCGCCGCCATGCCGTCATTGGCGATCTTCGCGAGCTCGAGCTCGAGCGCAGCATTCCCTTTGCTCAGCACCTCGAGCGGCGGCATCGGCAGCGACAGGATCTGCGCATAATCGGCAAAGCTGTCGATGATACGCAGCCGGACGTCGAGGTCGTGGATCGCGGGCACCGCGCGCACGCGCTTGCCGATGTCGCTCAAGTCGCCGGCGACCTCCAGCATCTTGTCGAAGAACGGCTTTGGAAAGAAATGATTGAACGCGTCGATGCGCATGCGCGCTCCTAAACTAGTCCGTCATCCTGAGTTGCCAACCGGCGTTGGGTCGACCCGCTGCGGATGAAACGATCCATGCATTGCGGGTACTCGCCAGTGCTCGCTCTATATGTCGATCGTTTCTTATTAGGTGCTCGCCCGACGAAGTTGGGCGAGCCTCGAAGGATGATCCAGAAATCTCCAACGGCGCCGTTGGTGCGTGCTTCGAGGCTTTCCCCGACTTCGTCGGGGAAAGCACCTCAGCATGACGATGTTGGTGGTCGCTGAAAACATTCCCTACCCCGTCGCCGCCGCCGGCGTGCGCCGGCGCACGACCTCCCACGCGATTGCGGCGGCGGCCGCAAGCACACCCACGACATTGGCATAGATCGCGCCGCCGAACATGCCCGGCTGTACGAGCAGCATAAGCGCGATCGCGCCGTAGATCGGGCGAACGGCCCGTGGAATGTGGCCGAAGAAATAGCCGACCACAGCCATGGTTCCCATGAGGATGCCGAGCAGAGCGATGGCCACCGCCGCCACAATGGTGAGCGGGTCGCCGCGCATGATCAGCGCCGGCGAGTAGGCGAACAGGAACGGGATGAAATACGCGCACCAACTCATCCGGGTGCTCGTCCAGCCGGTCCTCCACTGGTCCGACCTCGCAATCGTCGCCGCCGCGAAGGCGGCAAGCGCCACCGGCGGGGTGACCATGCCGAGGATACCCTGGAACAGCACGAACAGATGCGCTTGCATCGGCGAGATGCCGGCCTGCACCAGCGCCGGGGCCGCAAGCGTCGCCAGGATGACGTAGACGCCGACCGTCGGCAGCGGCAGGCCGAGGATGAACGCCGCGACCGCGGTCACCAGCAGCAGGAGCGGCAAGCTCCCGCCGCTGATCGTGAGCAGCTGCTGGGTGAGCGAGAAGGCGACGCCGGTGAGGTTCAACACGCCGATCAGGATGCCGGCGATCGCCGTGATCGCGATGATGTCGATGACCGCCCCGCCCGCCGACACGACCGCGGACGCGACTTCCTTGACGCCGAGCCGCCGCCCCTTGTGCGGCACGGTGAGGGCGAGAACGATCAGCACGCCGGTCGCCAGCAGCGCGGCGTACTCGGCTTCCATATTGGCCCAGATCAGCCCGCCGACCAGGACCACGAACGGGATCGGAAAGTGCCAGCCCTGGCGCAGCACGGTCGACGCCTTCGGCAGGCTCTCGCGCGGCGCGCCGGCGATGCCGAGCTTGGCGGATTCGAGGTCGACCTGCATGAACAGCGCCGCGTAGTAAAGAAACGCCGGGATGATCGCCGCGATCATCACCTCGGCGTAGGGCACCTGCAGATATTCGGCCATCAGGAAGGCGGCTGCGCCCATCACCGGCGGGGCGATCTGTCCGCCGGTCGAGCCGACCGCCTCGATCGAGGCCGCGATGTGCGGGGGAAAGCCTGAGCGCTTCATCAGCGGGATCGTGATGGTGCCGACGCTCGCGACGTTGGCGACCGCGCTGCCGGAGATCATCCCGAACAGCGCGGAGCCGAACACGGCGATCTTGCCGGTGCCGCCGCGGAATCGACCCATCAGGGCCGCCGCCAGGTCGGCGAAGAAGTCGGCGCCGCCGCAGCGCGCGAGCACCTGCCCCATGATGATGAACGGGACCACGACCACGATCGCGATGTGCAACGTGGAGCCGAGTAGCGCGTTGGTGTCGATGCCGAGATAGACCATCAGGCGGCCGAACGCGACCGGCCGGCTGGTGAACGGCTCCGGCAGCAACCATCCGAGCATCGCGTAGGCGCAGAGCGCGAGCACGATCAGCACCAGCGCCCAGCCGGTGACGCGGCGCGTCGCCTCGAACACCAGCAGCACGATGGCGGTCGCGATGATCACGCCGTCCCACGGCCGGTGCACCAGTTCCTTGATCAGCTGGGGATAGCGCAGCGCGACGTAGCAGCAGGATACGAGGCTTAAGGCCGCCAGCACCCAATCGAGCAGGGCGGGCCTGCGCTCCTCGCGCTCCGCATGAAGCGCTGCCTTGACCGCCGCCTCCTCGCCGCTCTCGCGCGCCCCGAACGGGAAGGTCAGGAACGTCAGCGCCAGCGCCAGGCCCAGCACCGCCACCAGCATCTGCTCGGTGTAAAGCGCGATCTGCAGTCGGCCGTGGATGTTGAGCACCCAGGCCGCCACCGTGAGCACGATGGCGGCGCGCAGCGCGAGCATGACGGCGTGGATGATGGAGGCGGGCATCCGGCGCTTTGCGATGTCGGGTACCTTCCCTAATCTAAAGCCGGGCCGAAAATTAACCCTCATCCTGAGGAGCGTCGCGTAGCGACGCGTCTCGAAGGATGCTCCAGAAGTCTCCAACGGCGCCGCGGTGCGTGCTTCGAGGCTTTCCCCGACTTTGTCGGGGAAAGCACCTCAGCATGAGGAGGTTGGAGAGCACTGAAACCATTGGATTCTTTTCCGGCCAGACTTTAACGCTAAGGTGGCAGCAGTCACTTCGTCTCCTGGATTCCCTTCTCCTTGAAATACGCGATGGCGCCCTCGTGGTAGGGCACGTCGATCTGGTTGAACATGCGCTCGGGCTTCATGCCGCGGAACAGCGGCAGGCCTTGCGCCAGCGCGTCCCTGTTCTCCGCGACCGCCTTCACCACCGCCTTGACCCGATCGGCCGGCACGTCGACGCCGGCGAAGATCGTATAGTCGTAGTGCATGGTGTAGAGCGGCGCGCGCACGCCGGGCAGGTTGGGGGCCGGCTCCACCCGCTCCACATAGGAGTTGCGGAAAACCTTCTGCATCGCGGCGACGCCGGCCGGATCGTTGCCGAGGTCGAGATAGCGGATGCCGCCGACCGAGGCGTCGGCTTCGGAGACCTTCGCGGCCCCGAGCGCGAACGTCGTCATGTCGACGCGACCGGCCATGAACTCGTCGACCCCGCGGATCAAGTTTGGCACCAGCACGGTGCGCATGTCCTTGGCGGTGAGGCCGCCGGTCGCCAGCATCGCGTCGACGGTCGTCTGGATGATCTCCTGGCTGGTGAACCCGTTGGCGGCGGTCTTGCCCTTCAGGTCGGCGATCGTCTTGACGGCTGAATCGTTGCGCACGAACAGCCCGGTGCGAATCGGAAAGATGACGGCGACGACGCGCAGCTTCGGATTCGGGCGCTTGTCGAACGTGCCGGTGCCGTGGAAGGACTCGTAGAGCTCGAGCGTGTTGCAAAAGCCGATGTCGATCTCGCCGGAATTGACCAGCGGGATCATCGCCCCGGTGCCGCTCGACGGCTGCACGCGCGATGGGATCTTCGCCTGCTCGGAGAGCACCTTCGAGACCGTCGCCGCCAGCGTATAGGTCAGCGTGCCCTGCGGACTGGCGCCTAAGCCCAGCGGCTGCGCCGCCGCCTGCGGCCCGAATGCAAACGCGCCAAGCGCGATAGTCGCGAGCAGCCTGCGCACTGTCCTTCCTCCCGTTCAGTGGTTTCTTGGCTCTAGCCGAGCATGAAAAGGCCAGGCGATCAATTCAGATCAGCCTCGAGGCCATGGCGTCTATCGTACCCTCATCGTCATCGTTCGCGCGGGCGGCAGCCGCAACGATGGGACCGCAGCCGTCATTGCGAGGAGGGTGGGTCCATCGGATAGTGCTGCACCTCATAGGCATCGATGAGCGTGGCAAGCACATCCAATCGGTCACCGTCGCGCGTTCCCGCCTTCGCCCCCCAGAGGCACTCGACCTCCTTAAGCGCGGCCTCATAGTCCCGCTTTGTCCGGATCGGTCCTAGCTTGCCCGCCATGCTACACCTCTTTCACGTCGATCCTGTCGTAGTCCTTGTCCGTACCGATCCACTTGATCCACGCGATCTTCTTCTCGAAGTCGATGGCCACGACCGTCATTGCCGGGCCTGACCCGGCAATCCATTTAGCGCAGAGATTTTGCGGGCTGAAAGCTATTCTTCAAATCGGAGCGAGCGGTCGCTCGCACGACGTGTTCAGTGCCATGCCGCACAGATAGGTTGGCCGCGCCATTTTCCCAGCGCGGCGCCTACCGATGCGGATCAATTCAGGCGCGTTCGGGCTCAAACGCCGGCGTGACTTTGATTTGCCAGTACCGTCTGGACCCAAAATCCCCTATTCTACGGACATGACCAAGCTCTTGGAGAAGGCGCTCGAAGCGGTGCGGCAGCTGCCGCCGGACAGCCAGGACGAGATCGCGCGGGCGATGCTGACCCTGGCCGGCGACGAGCGCGAACCGGAAGAGGTTGACCCGGCGCACCTGCCGGCCGTTCTCGAAGGGCTCGCCCAGGCCAAGCGCCGCGAGTTCGCAACCGACGCCGAGGTCGAGGCAGCGTTTCGCCGCTTCGATAGATGAAGCTTCGCTTCACCCCGCGGGCGACGCAGGACCTTATCGACATTGCGGACTACATCCGCGCCCGCAATCCGGCAGCTTCCCTTTCGTGTCCGTAGCGCTATTCTTCATTCACTGCAAAATCTCATTCTGTGGCCGCAAGTAGGGCGGCGGCAGACCGTCGAAGGGGTGCGCAAGCTCGTGGCGCGAAAGTATCCGGCCCCGGCAGCCGACATGAGCCCGCCGCGGCGGTACTTCTCAGTTGCGCCAGGAGCCAGATATTCTCGGGTGTTGCCTTTCAGCTGGCGGATACCCGCGCCGCGGCCCGACTTATTCCGAGCGCCAGAATGCGATGCAGCAGGTCCGCATAGGCAAGACCGTCATGCCGCGCTGCCGTCGCAAATTCCTGGCTCTTCGCGATCTCGGGATTGGGATTCGCTTCGAGGAAGTATGGAATTCCGTCGGCAGAGAGGCGAAAATCGATGCGTGCATATCCGTCGAGCTCCAGCGTCCGGTACACCCGCCGGCATTTCGCCGATGGCCGCGACCTGATTTCGGTGGTCATCACGGGCGGGGGACGATTTCAGGTGGAGGGAGTGCGAGGTGGTCAACGTTGCGCCGCGCACGGGGCAGCAATCCTCGAAAGCCGGAGCGCGAGCGCGCTGCATTCGCTCGACGACAGCCGCGGGTGGACCATCTGCATGGAGCGCGCGCCGCTCGAGCCGCTGCTCGCCGGCATTGCGCCGCCGCTGCAGCGATGCCTCCCGGGCGACGACCCGGCGCTGCGCCTTCTCGACGGTTACCTCGGCACGCTGTTCGCCCTCGAGCGCGACTGCGACCCCGCGCTCGCGACCTTGCACATCCGCGATCTCGCGCTCAACGCGCTCGGCGTGCGGGGCGACGTGCAGGCGCTGGTGCGCGAGCGGGGCGTGCACGCAGCGCGTCAAACCGCCGTGCTCGAAGCGATCCGCCGGCGAGCGCCCGAGCCCGGACTCGATCCGGCGCAAGTCGCGCAGGCAACGGGCCTCTCGGTCCGTTACCTGCACCGGCTGCTGGAGCCGACCGGGCGGGCCTTTTCGCAGCACCTTTTGGAGCAACGGCTTGAGCGCGCCATCGAGCGGCTGCGTGACCCGACCTGCTGCCTCAGCATTGCCGACATCGCCCGGACCTGCGGGTTTGCCGACATCTCCTGCTTCAACCGCAGCTTCCGCCGCGCGTTCGGCGACACGCCGTACGGCGTGCGCGTGCGTGCCGCACGGCGTCGAAACCATTGATGACGACGACGGTGCGCCGTTTCGCGCCGGTGCGAGCACCATCGTCGAGTTGATTTTCACGCGCCCATCAGGCGTGAATCCCCTGACATGGATAAGACCATCCGGTTCAAGTATCGCCGACGCTTCCTTGGGCCCGATCCCGACCAGTGCGGCAACCGTGGCGCTGCGCTCTCACCGACCTTGGCGCGGCAACCGCCTCAATCCGAAGTTTGAGGCATTGGCCCCCTCGCTCACGCTCCCAGGGCTGGTGCCAAAGAGAACGCTGGCAGTGCCATGAGAGCCTTGTACCCGCCGAGCGGGAGGCTGATGGGTCGGCGCATGATTGCTGCCGATTTGTTTGACCGTTCGCACTCCCCCGGAAAAGGCGGGTTGCATGCGTGGACCACCTCGACCCAGATCCGCCCGAAAGTTGCCTTTCCGCCATGGGGAAGACTTGCCTACACCGAGCTGCCATGGGGAAGAATTTACACCGATTATGAGCGCCGCGAGTGCGCCCCCACTCGAGAAATCATCATCCTCATCGCCTTGGGCCGATGCTGGTGCTGGTGCGCACATCAGACCAACGGCAAGCAACGCGGTGGTCAATAGGCCTGCGCTCTTTCTCATGACCGTGACGCCAGTGACGCCGTCAACCTGCAAGTCGATTGGCATTTCACCCTCCATGGCTTTTCGTCATTGGGGTTGCCGCGGGAGTGCGGCCTCACGACGCTTATGTCGCTCCCGGCTCCCAAAGCGGTTCTCGCTGCGCTGATGAAATGATGGATAATTCAATGATTTGGGACAGGAGCGCACAATCCAGTGCACTCCCGGCATAATCCCCGCACGGCTTAGAGTCCGTTTGAGAATGCGAGAATCGCCTTGCAGATCGCTCGTTGCGTCCTTCGAGACGCGGTCCTTCGGACCGCTCCTCAGGATGAGGATGTGTTGCGTGGCCTGCACAAACCTCCTCATGCTGAGGAGCGCGCAGCGCGCGTCTCGAAGCACGGGTAACGGCTTTCCGCGCTTGAACGTATTCTCAAACGGTCTCTTATGCCGATAGAGCGCAGCCGCATCGCGATTGTTGACGGCGACGCGCGATAGCGGACATTGCTGGAAGTCAGCGGCGGGCCAGGAGCCAGATATTCTCGGGTGTTGCCTTTCAGCTGGCGGATACCCGCGCCGCGGCCCGACTTAGTCCGAGCGCCAGAATGCGATGCAGCAGGTCCGCATAGGCCAGACCGTCATGCTGCGCTGCCGTCGCAAATTCCTGGCTCTTCGCGATCTCGGGATTGGGATTCGCTTCGAGGAAATATGGAATTCCGTCGGCGGACAGGCGAAAATCGATGCGTGCATATCCATCGAGCTCCAGCGTCCGGTACACCCGTTTGGCTGTGCGCTGGATACGGGAATAGAGCTCCGGCGCAAGCTCCTTCGCCGGCCCATCCAGAATGCCGACGCGCTCCTGATAATTAGGATCGCGCTTGACCTTCTGCGTGGCGATGGGCCATGCACTTTCGGCCATGCTGCCGAATTTGAGCTCCCATACCGGCAGCACCCGCAGCCGCTGGTTGCCGAGCACCCCGACATAGAGCTCACGTCCCTCGATATATTGCTCGGCGATAGCGGCGGTGCCGATCCGCTCGTGAATGAAGGCGACGCGCTCCGCGAGCTTCTCGTCGGTGTCGACAACGGATGCCTGCGAGATGCCCAAGGAGGCGTCCTCGATCAGGCTCTTGACGATCAGCGGCAACGCGAGGCGCGCCGGCCGCTTGACCCTGCGGTGCATCGGAAACACGGCGAACTCCGGCACGGCAATCCGGTGATAGTGCACCAGCGTCTTGGACAGGTCCTTGCCGCGCGCCAGCACCAGGCCGCGCGGGTTGCACCCGGTGTACGGGATTCGCATCAGCTCGAGATAGCTTGCGACGTTCTGGTCGTAGATGACCTCGCCCTGAAACTGCTCCAGCAGCGGGAACACCACGTCCGGCTTGAAGCCTTCGATCTCGTCGCGCACCGGCTTGAGCTCGTCGTAGACGCCGAGCGGGCGAACCTCGTGCCCGGCCGCGCGCAACGTGCTCACGACGTCGTATTCGGTCTTCCATTCGTTGATTTGCTGCGGGGTGTGCCCCTTGGTCGAGTCCGGGGGCACCAAGTCCGGGTCCATCAGCACCAGGACGCGCAGGCGCCTCATAACGCAATCCATTTGCGCCGCGACGGACCGGACAGCGCGTGCATCGTCTTGGCGGTCAACAGGACAGTGAAATTGATCAGGAGCTTCTGCTCGGGACCGAAGGCGCGCAGATTGTGCACGCGGCATCGGGTGATCATGTCGTCGAGCACGGCGTCAAGCGTGAGCTGGTTTTCGCCGGTCCACTGCGCAACCAGCTTCCTGATGCTTGCACGATGGCGCCTGATGAACTTCGAAGCCGCTTGCGACCGGCGATGCCGCGGATCGGCAGAGAACAACCGATGGAGATCACGGTCGTAGGTTTTCGGTGGGTCGATAGCGTAGAGCGCTTGTTTTTTCTTGTAGTGGTCGCCGAGCGTCTGGCCAAGCTCGTGCAGCGGATCGACGCGCTCCCGCGCGGTGAGCAGAGGCCGTTTGCCCGCGATTTCGTCCATCAGCTCGTCGACATATTCCAGCTTCCTGAGCGCGGGCCAACCGGCGTAGCGCGTCCGCCAGCTCGAACGCGGCCGCAGCCACACGGCAAAGGTCTCGGCGAAATCTTCGTCCGGATGGCTCTGCGCATACCAGCGCCGAAGGTGTTGGACATAACGCCGGCTGCCCGGATCGGGTCGGTAATAGCGCGGGTAGTGTTTCGAGGACGGCCCAAACAGCTGCTGGTAGCGCCGGCGGCGGTGCAGCTGGTAGGCGTGCTGCAGAGTGTGGCCAGCCTCATGGCGGAGAATGGCCATGCACTCGGACCAGGTGCCCCCTTCAACCTCGAGCATCATTTTCTTCTCGAGCTTCATCAGGCGCGGATGGGCGAGATAGAATGGGATCGCAATGCCCGGCGTACTTACCGGACTGAACCACTCGCTCGATATCCACGCGTGCGGCCGCAGCCGGATGCGGCGCTCTTCGAGCTCTTCATGGAGCCTGTGGAGGCAGTCCTCGAGCCAGGTCCCTTCAACCCCGACCCTCAGACTGCTGAGCCGGCGCGTGAGCAAGTCCTCATCGGACAGCGATTCCCAGTCGTATTTCCGGCGCCGCATGGAGCCTCAAAGTCAAGAAATATTCGGTGCCTGGATGGTGGCACGGGAGCTTGCCGGCAACAACCGAGCCTTCGGCGCATGGGCCTGTCAATGAGTATCTCGGCTCAGAGGTGGCGCAGCCGCCGCGACCCTGCATCAGGCGCCCGTGGGCGCGCCCGAGCATTACGCACCGATGCGCTGCGCGCCTTGGCGGAACAGCGCCGTCCCGTCCGGCTCAAATTGCATGGCGGTCAAATGCCAGGAGCCTCAGGCAGCGATCGGTGTCCGCGCTCTATTGCCTGGCTGCGCGCGCCAAAAACGCGTGGCGGCGCGCGAGTGCCGGCATTGGCTCAATCGTCAGCGCGATGCAGTCGGCGAGTACGGCGAGCAAGCATGTCTTGCAAAGCTCCGGGCAAACCCTTGATGCGCCGTCGAAGCCCATAGCTCGGAGCGTGGCGCCCAACGAAGGCGTAGAAACGATAAAGCCACATGCGCATTCGCAGCAACGTCAATGCGTTTGTTCGCCAGGGGCGCCATCCCCGGTGGCGTCGCGGCAGGGTCCAGGCCTCGACCAAGCGAATGCGCATCGCGATCAGCACGCCGAGGGAGCATGCGACCGCGCCGCGCACCGCGGCGGCAAACGGCGCTGACCGGCTCGCGGTGCTTCGTGTTCACGGCGGTAAAGCGCGCCAGCTCGTCGGCTGTCCGGCGGAGCGTGAAACGCGCGCGCAACGACAACGCGTTTGCTCGCCAGGGGCGCCATCCCTGGTCCCATCGCGGCAGGATCCAGGCGTCGACCAAGCGAATGCGCATCGCGATCAGCACGCCGAGGGACCATGCGACCGCGCCGCGCACCGCAAGCGGCAAACGGCGCTGAGCGGCTCGCGGTGCTTCGTGTTCACGGCGGTAAAGCGCGGCCAGTTCTTCGGCTGTCCGGCGGAGCGTGAAGCGCTCGAGCATGCGCCGGCGGCCGGTCGTCGCACAGCGCCGCGCGGCGACCGGGTCACGCAACAGTCGCAGGATGCCGTCGGCGAGCGAGCGCGGGTCGGACGGCTCGACCACCACGCCCGTCTCGCCATCGACGACGCTGTCCGTCATGCCGCCGACGCGCGTCACCACGGTGGGGCATTCCATCAGCAGCGATTCGATCGTGCCGCCCAGGTTCTCGCTGACCGAGCACTGAACTGCGATGTCGAGCCCGCGCAGGATGCGCGGGATGTCGGTTCGGTAGCCGGCGAAGATCACGTGCGACGCGATTCCGAGATCGGCAGCGAGTTCCTGCATGCGGCGCATATAAGCGCGGCCGCCGTCATCCCAGGCGGAGCCGATCAGCAGGAACCTGGCCTCCGGACAGTCGCGCAGCACGAAAGGTGCGGCGCGGATCAGGTCCTCCTGGCTTTTGACCGAGCGTCCCTGCGCCACCGGAGGAATCCAGCGGCTGACGGGAAGCTCCCCGTAGAAGTAGGCGACCAAGCCGATCAGCGGCGTGCCGGCCGGCCAACCGAATTCGCGGCGCAGGTCCGCCGCCTCGGTGGACGCGGGATTGAAACGGGTTTCGTCCGGGCCGTAATAGATGAGCGCGCAGCGTTCCCCGGCTACTCCCATCGCCCGATAAAGGCGGCGCGTGTATTCGCATGAGGCGATGATCGTCGTGTCCGCCCAGCAGGTCAGCCTGTCGATCCAGCGGGGCGTGTACGCCTCGAGATGGAACGGCCCGGCGATCATCGAACAGCGGACCGGAACGCCGGCGACCCAGGCGGCGAGCCTGCCGACGACCATCGAATGAAAAAGATGAGTCTGAACGACGTCGAATTGCTGGTCGCGCAAGTGGCGTGCAAGGCGTGCCACCATCCGCGGAAGCGCGAGCAGTTTCGTCGTCGACGTGAAATCGAACTCCGCGACCTGGACGGAAATGCCGGCCGATCTCAGGCGATCGACCAGACTCCCCCGCTCGCCGTTGAGCACGGCCGCCACCTCGCAGCCGTGCCGGTCCCGCAGCTCGCGCAGCTGTTCGAACAGCCATGTCGCGCCTTCCGTCGTTGCGGCGATATGGCAGACTTTGAGCGGCCGGCTGGCCGGCGAGCGTGAGCCGGTCATCGGTTGCGCTCGGTCGGTGAACATCCGGCGGTGCGTCCCCGGAGCTTCGTCAGGACGTGTCCTGCGAGGTATCGGAGCGGGAAGACCGCCTGGCCGAGAATACCTTCGGGCACCGCGATGTCAGAAAGCCCGTAACTTGCCGGGCGTTCGCGTTCGAAGCGCGCGGTTCCGAACAGGGTGTCCCAGATGCTGAGTCCCGCGCCGAAATTGCTGTCGGAAACGCACCGTTCAGCCGAATGGTGGATGCGATGGAAATGCGGGCTGACGAAAATACGCCCGAGCCGTCCAAACGTGAGGTCGAGATCGGAATGCATCAGGCTGGTGTACCAGAGCAGCAGCAGGGTGACGGGCAGCCAGATGGTGGGCGGAACGCCGAGCAGGACGATCGGCACCAATATCACGAGCCCGTCCGCGATGAACTCGACCAGGTGCAGTCGATAATTGGTCAGGAAATTGATTTCCCGCGGCGCGTGGTGAACGCAATGAAAAGCCCAGAGCCAGGAAACGGAATGCAGCAGGCGATGCTTCCAGTAGCGGCAGAAATCGGCGAGGACCAGAAACCCGGCGATCTGAAATGGCGCCGGAAAGTCCTTCAGCAAATCGAGATAGAGGAAGGATGCATATCGGCGCAGGAGACCGTCCACCAGTGCAATGACGGGAAGCTGCACAAGGCCATAGATGCCCCCGACCAGCAGAAACATGTAGACGATGTCGGTGCGGAATGTCGCTGACCAGTACCGCCGCAGGCTTCTCCCCGTGCTCACGTCGACGATGACGACGGCCACGAAAAATACTGCGAGCCCGGCGTAGGTCACGCACGCGGCCGGGCTGAAGAGGATCGCCGCCAGCGCCGACGAGGTCTGGAAGATGAAGCTGTCCGCCATCGATTAGAGCCCCACGAATCCGATGCTAATTGCGCCGTCCTGAGCGCGCAACGAGCGCTCGTTCCGTATGGGCGGCCATCCGGCTCGATCCGGGCGGAAGCGGTCGAGGCACATGGCGGTTCACTCCGTCGCTAAGTCCCGACGATACAGCGCAAGCGTCTCCTGCACTGGGCCGAACGCGACGACACGGCCAGCGCGCAGATAGATCGCCTTGTTGCAAAGGCTCTCAACGAGATCGAGGGCATGCGAGGCGAGCACCACGATTGGTGACTGCCCAGCCACCGATATCAGCCGGGCGCGTGCCTTGGCCAGAAACGCGGCGTCGCCGACGCCGATTACCTCGTCGAGCAGCAGAATGTCGTGCGGACACATCAGGGAGGTGGCGAACGCCAGCCGCAGCAGCATGCCGGCCGAATAGGTGCGGATCGGATCGTTGAGGCGGTCGCCGAGTTCCGTGAACGCGGCAATCTCGGGCAGCAGCTTGGTCACCGAAGCGGAATCCATGCCCAGCGCGTAGCCCCCCAGCGTAATGTTGTCGTATCCGGTCGCCTCGAGATCGAAGCCCAGCGCGAGGTCGATCAGCGTGGTGACGCGGCCGCAGACGCGGACTTCGCCGCAGGTCGGTTCGTAAATGCCAGCCAGGACCCGCAGGAGCGTGGTCTTGCCGCTGCCGTTGAGGCCGATCAGGCCGATTCGATCTCCGTCGCCGAGGCGCAGCGACACGTCGCGCAGGGCTTGTACCGTCCTGGGCGGTTCGATCCCGCCTGCGATCCCGCCCAGGCTGCGCAGCAGGTTGAGCGCATGGCGCTTGACCGACAACGATCGTGCGTCGAGGACGGGAAGATCGACGCCGACGCCATCGAGCTCGATCAACGCCACAGGTCACACCCAATACACGACGCGCGCGCGATAGAGTCGCAGCAGCACCAGGGTCGCCGCCCAGCCCGCCACGCTTATGCCGAGGGCCACCGCCCAGGCGATGGCGGGAACGTCCACACCCAGCAGCGGATTTCTGACGACGGCGAGAAAGTGGGTCAGCGGATTGAAAGCGATGACCTTCTGGAGTGATGCCGGGACGTCCTCCGGACGCCACAGCACCGGCGATATCAGGAAGACGAGCTGGACGATGCTGAGAATGGCCGGCGGAACGTCGCGGAACCGCGCACAGACGATACCGAGCGCGAGCGTCATCCACATTGCGTTGACGCACCACAATGCGAGCGCGGGCAGCAGCAGGGCGAGCCGCCAGGTCGGAACGATTTGCAGCGCCAAGAGTCCGATCGCCACGACGACGAGATTGTGCGCCAACGTCAGGAAGGCGCGATCGACGTTGCGCAGGACGATCGAGGACAAAGGGGTTCTGCGCTGGCGCAGCAGTGCGCCGTTGGCGATGAACGCCTGGCATCCTTCGACTACCAGCGTCGAGAACAGCAGCCAGAACGTATAGCCGACGAGCAGGTGCGGCAGATAGACCGCGGGATCGAGGTGAAGCAGCGCTCCGTAAAAAAAGCCGACGGCAATGACGAAGACGGCGAGATTGATGCCGATCCAGAATTCACCGAGCGCGGTGCGATGGTAGCGGGCACGCAGATCGTTGAGCGCGGAGTGATGCCAGTACTGGTACTGGGCGATACCCTCGCGCAGGTCGCGCAGCGCCGCGTTGAAGCTCCGCGCCTGCGCACCGCCATAGACATTGGTCTTGGTCTGCTGCGGCATGGATCCGCTCCCCGCTGGCGTTTCCGACTGCCGCCGGCGAGCCTCTCGGCGGTCACGCAGCCGCCCGCGCTACCGCCCGCTGCAGGCAGTCCACGACGAAATCGACGTTCTCCCTTGAGAAGTTGGTATGGAACGGCAGCGCCAGGAGAGACCGGGCCAGGCGTTCTGTAACCGGGAAGCTGCCGGCCGCATGCCCGAACTGCTCGCGATAGAACGGTTGCAGGTGGATCGGCGTGAAATACGAGCGCGTGGGTACGCCGAAATCGGCCAGCTGCCGGATCAGATGCTTCTGCGAGATGGCGGGGTCGAGCCTGACGACGAAGACGAACCAGCTCAGCCGTGTCGTCGTCTCCACCGGGACCATGGGCCGGACGCCCGGCACTGCGCGCAGACGCTCCGAATAGTATTCCGCCACGCGTTGGCGCCGCGCCAGCAGATCCTCGATGCGGGCGAGTTGCGAGACGCCGAGCGCGGCGTTCATCTCGCCAAGACGGTAGTTGTAGCCGAGCCGCGGATGGCTGGTCCAGGTCCCCATCTCGTCGCGCCCCTGGTTGCGCAGGCTGCGCAAAGTGTCGGCGAGCTTCGCGTCATTGGTGGTGATGATGCCGCCCTCGCCGGTGGTCATCTGCTTGTTCGGATAGAACGCGAATACCGCGGCATGCCCGAAAGTCCCGACCTTGCGCCCGCGATACTCGGCGCCGATCGCCTCGCAGGCGTCTTCGATCACGGTGAGCCCATGCCGGGCCGCGATGGCGAGGATCTCGTCCATGGCGCAGGGCTGGCCGAACACGTGCACCGGCAGGATCGCCCGAGTCCGCTCGGTGATGGCGTCCGGCAGCAGCGCCGGATCGATGTTCATCGAGGTTTCGTCGACATCGACGAAAATCGGCCGCGCGCCCTCGTACAGAATGCAGTTGGCCGAGGCGACGAAACTGAACGGTGTGGTCACCACTTCGTCGCCAGGTCCGATTCCGGCCGCGCGAACGACGCAGTGCAGTCCGGCTGTCCCGCTCGAAACGCCGATCGCATGCCGCGTGCCGATGTACTCGGCGAACGCGGTTTCGAATTTCGTGAGATAGGGGCCGAGGCTGAGGCGCTTGCTCCTGAGCGCGTCGACGACCACCTCGATGTCTTCGGGGGTGATCTCCGGTTCGGACATCGGGACGCGGTGAGGCGGAGATCCGTTCATCAGGTGATGCCGCCCTCGATTGCCCGGACCTCCGGGCTGTGACCTAAGCGTTTTGGGGTAAGTGCGTTTGCTGGACGTGCCAGTCTGGTAGAACAATCCAAATGTGATCGCAACTGCCGCCCCCGTCCACCGTCGAATTATCTGTCCGAATGATGCTTCCTGCCCAGGCGACGACATCGACAGCACCGGCCGAGGCCCGGCCGACCAAGCTCTGCTACGTCGCCGCCACGACGGAAGGAGCCGTCTGGATCTTCGAGCAGCTCCGTGAATTGCGCGACCGTCATCGATTTGATGTCGAGGTGATCCTCAACGGAGAACGAGGTCCGCTGGTCGACGCGTTCCGGGGAGCCGGAATTCCGGTCCATGTCTGCAGCTTCGATTTCGCCGGCAGCGCCGATCTGCTGGCGCTGCCGCGCAGGGTGATGGAGCTGAGCCGGCTGCTGCTGCGGAAGCGCTACGATATCGTCCAAACCCACCTATTTCATTCGATGGTGATCGGCCGGGTCGCGGCCTGGTTCGCCGACGTGCCGGTACGTCTGTCGATGATTCCCGGACCGTTTCATCTCGAGGCCTATACGCCCCGCTGGATCGACCGCGCCACGTGCTGGATGGACACACTGATCATTCCGTCCTGTGAGTTCACCCGGCAACTCTACCGCCGCATGGGCGTGCCCGATCGCCGCCTCTCACTGATCTATTACGGACCGGACGAGCGTCGGTTCGATCCCGCCGCGACCTCGCCGTGCGACCTGCGTGCCGAGCATGGGTGGGGCGCCGAAACGCCGCTCGTCGGTATGGTCGCGTACTTCTACTCGGAACTCGGATTCAATCGATGGACGCCGCCAAATGTGCAGGGCCGATCAAACAAGCGGCAGGAAGATCTGATCCATGCCGTTCCGCGCGTGCTCGCCAAACATCCCGATGCCAGATTCCTGCTTGTCGGGAACGGGTGGGAGGAGGGCGGGCGCATCCACATGGCACGGCTCGAGAGGCTGGTCGCGGAGCTCGGCTTGCAGCGCTACGTCGTCTTCACCGGTTTCCGCACCGACATCCCCCCTGTGTTGCGTGCGCTCGACGTCGCGGTGCAGGCGTCGATCAGCGAAAATCTGGGTGGAACCATCGAGTCGCTGCTGATGGAGTGTCCGACGGTCGCAACCAGGTCGGGCGGCATGGTGGACAGCGTCATCGAAGGCGTCACCGGCGTCCTCGTCGAACCGTGCGATCCGCAAAGCCTTGCCGACGGCATCATCCGGCTGCTCGATGATCGCGAAAAGGCGCGCTCGCTGGCGGCGGAAGGCCGCAGGCGCATGCTGGCCCGGTTCACGCTGCGCAGAACCGTGGCTGATCTCGCCGTCCTCTATGAACGGCTTTCGTCGCCCCCGCGACGCGGCTATCGCCGCCACGTCATGGCGTTGCGGCTCGTCGCCGGAGGCCTGGTCTGCGCGCTGATCGCCTTTCGTTATGTCCTGCTCGACGCTGGCCTGCTGCGGTTGACCGACGCCGCGCGGCGCGGCGCAGCAGCGCGCGGTGCGGTTGCCGGCACCGGCCGCGCCGCCTGAACCGCGATGGACATTCATGGTCGGAAGCTAGCTGGTCGGCGCGTGCCCCGGCGGGTTGCGCCGCCCGCCCGCGCGCCAGCGCGCTCCGGCGTCCGGCTGGGTCGCGCGAGGGGGCCGCGCCTTCGCGCATCATGTATTGAAATCGATTCTGGTGTAGTCCACATGCGCGTGCTTGCGACAGGCTAGCGGTACATGACGTCCAGCCGATTCCCGGAATGGAAAATGCCGACGATACGCGACGACGGCTCGACCGTTTACGGATGGCACGTGCACCCGAAGCACCGGGACAAGCTTCTCCTCGGCAGGAACAGCGACATCGGCTTCGGCACTTACATCCAGCCGCAATTCGGGGTCGAGATCGGCGAAGACGTCCAGATCGGCTCGCATTGCGCGATCTATTCGGTTTCGACCATCGACGGGAAGACCGGCAAGGTGACGATCGGCAGGGGCGCGAGGATCGGCACGCATTCGAGCGTGATGCCGGGCGTCACGATAGGCGCCGATGCCACGGTCGGCGCCTACAGTTTCGTGACGAGGGACGTCCCACCGGGAGCGCTCGTCTACGGGATCCCGGCGCGCGTCGTGACGCGCAAGTGACTTGGCTAGCAAGCATGCCGATCGCTTTCATCGCAGTCTGTCTTGTTGCAACCTGGATGTTCTGGCGGCGAAAGCGCATCGATCCGATGCTGCTCGGCTTCGTCGGGTGCATGTTCTACTTTGCTCCGGCGCTGAGCGGGCACATCGAATTCAGGGAGACGAACACCGTCTACATCGCCGACGTCGCTTCCGGTGCCTACGGCGTGCTGATTGTGGTCATCCTCGTGATGATCGCGGCCGCCTGGCTCGTCGACCGCATCGCTGCGGGCCCGGCTTTGACGTTGCGCACCCGCTATGTGCCGCACGTGCTGCTTGGGATGACCCTATGCGCCGCCGTCATCTCCGCGTTCACGGTTGGCGGCGCGTACTTTTGCGTCAAGCAGGCGATGTTGCTCAGCATCGATCACTGGTATTACATCGCGGCCTACTCCGCGCCGCTGTGTCTTGCGACTGCCGTGGCGGAACGCGCCTGGTCCGTCGCTATCGTGGCGGCGGCGGTTCTGCTTCTCGACAGCTTCATTGGGTTCCGCGCCGGCCCGGCGATCGCCTGCATGGCCACGGCGATGATCTACGGCGAACGTGTCCTCTCGGTCGGCTGGAAATCGCTGATAGGCCTAGCGGTTGCAACCCTTGTCGGCAGCCTGCTGTTTGTCGGCGTCCGGGAAGTCATGATCCAGGCGAAATACCCGCTCGCCGCGCTGTGTGTCGCAAGCGCGCCTGAGGCTGTGTCGATACCCGCCGCGCCCGAGGCGCTGCCACGAACACAGGCCGGCCAGCCGATTGCCGAGGCGCCCAGGCCGCCGCCCAGCCTCAATCTGTGGCTCGTGATGATGGCCGAGCCCTCGCTCATCCAGGCCACGTTGAACGAGGTCGTCCGGCAGCGCCTGACGGTCGGCGGCGACCATTTGATCCAGCAAGCCAAGACCGCCGTGCCGGGAGCTTGGCTGATATTCGGCATCGATGTGAAAGCGGCAGTGAACTTCAATCTGCTTTCTCAGCCGATTCTGTTTCCAAGCATCGTGAGCGGAATGGCCAGCAATCCCTGGGCCCAGGCGTATGCGACTGGTGGGCTTCCCGTCGTTGCGCTGTTTGCACTGGGCTACACGACTGGACTTGGCGTTCTGACGATGCTTTTCCGCATGACACACGGCGCCCTGCAGGCGATGGTGGCCGTGCTGGCGGCCTGGTGGGGCTTTTACAGCCACCGCAACGACCTGATGACCGAAGTTGGTATCATGAAGATGGTGCTCTACGCTGCCGCTGCCGCGCTTATCATCGGCTGGCTGCTTGGCCAGCTCCGTGGTCGCGAACGCAAGTTGGCGCCAAAATAGAACAACTCGCACGTCAGGGTCAGCTCAACTGCCGAGATTAGAATGACAGTTCCGGTCTTCGCGCTGGGAAAGAGTTGAATCCACGTCTGCTGCGGTGGGTTTCGTGTCGATCGAGGAAATTCCGGCCTTATCGAGCTCAAGTGGCGACCTGCGCGGCGCGGATCTCGTTCGGTGTCGGGATTTATCGCGAGGTACGTTGAGCAGGCGGGCTAGGCGCTAATCGAAGCCGAGCGTCGGCTGCACATCAGATGCAATCTATCGACCCGCAAGGATGCACGACAACGTCGAGCCGGCGCTTGAGCAAGTGCTCATCGGACAGCGATTCCCAGTCGTATTTCCGGCGCGGCATGGATCCCAACCGTCACCGATTTTGTGCGCTCAATCCGGTTTTACAAGCGAGCGTTAAGGCCGCTCGGCATCACAGACTTTTTGGACTTCCCCGGCCCCCCGGCGAAGACTACCTACACCCCTAACCCTGATAATCCCCGGGTTCATCATCCCTCAAGATGGTGAGGGTGATCGGACTGTCGATCGCCGCCACAAGCAGGGTCTTCAGATTCGCGTCCGCATAGGGGAATCCGTAGGAATTGCTGGTCTCATGCATGATCTGGGCATAAGCATTCCCCTGGCCATTCCCGAACGGCTTGTCGGACGAAAACTTCGTGCTGTCGTTGGGACCGTCCGCGGTGAAGTACCCCTCGTTGATGCCAATGCAGAGATTTCGGAACAGCGAGTTCGTGTAGACCGCCGACGCGTCGTGTCCGGCGTTATCGGGGCGGTTCTGCGGTAATGTCACGCCATTAAAAACGATGGTTCCTCCGTCGCAGCGATAGAGGTATTCGGTCGTAAACTGGTTCTTCAGAATGTGGAATGTGTCAGAACCGGATGTGATGCTGAGGATAGGGCTGGCATCGGCCAGGTCCTGATACCTGCCCCTGGTAAAGGCTCCCGTGAACGTCTTGGACGATTCGCCTTTCGGCGTATCGGTTTGAATCGTGAGTTTGGCACCCGCCATGGTCAGCGTGTTCAGATAGTCGTCGTATCCACGATAAAACGGAAACTGGATGTTGGGGGCGATGATCTTGGTTCTGCCGCCGCCACAGTCCTTGACCACCGCCGGGTCCTGTCTTGTCAGCGCGCGAGCCTTCATGTCGGAGATGATATCCTTCACCGACTTCTTGTACCCCAACGAGAACGGATTGCCATCGTCCGCCGACCTGCCTTTCAACGTCAGCGGCAGTCCGACGATATCGACGTTCGACAGGTTCAGCCACACTCCCTTGTCGGTCGAATTCCTGCTGAATTCGACCCAGCCATAGTACTGATTGCTATTGGGGTTGGGCACCGTCATCGCTCCATACCCGACATACAACCGGCTGCCCACAAGTGTCTCCGCAGAAAACGAATGAGACGGATTGCCGGCAAAGAAATCCTGGATCGACGTCGATTTCCCGAGCTCGATGCCCTCGAGCCCGGTGTCGCTTGCCGCGGTCAGCAGCAGATAAAGTTGCGTTTCGTCACTCCTGTTGTTCACGACTTTGAAGGTGAACTTGCTCATGGCTCTCTCTTCCCTCTCATCTGGTTGTTTGCGCAGGGTTTCGGCCGTGCGCCCAGATGGAGCCACTTGAGACCCCCTCGAATCAGGGTTCGGGGATCGGTCATACGCTCCTCAAGCGCGCTTTGGTCTCTTCTGAGAGCGGACGGGGCGAGCGGTCGCTCGCACCGACGTGTTCAGTGCCACGGCGGCGCGAATGAGCGCCTTCAACGCCTTTTCATCGATCTTGTCGCCCTCATGGAGATCGATGGCACGCCTGGTGTTGCCTTCGAGGCTGGAGTTGAAGAGGCCGCAAGGGTCCTCCAACGCGGCGCCCCTGGCGAAGGTCATCTTCACGACAGTTCTTGTACGTCTCACCGGTGCAGATGATTCCGTCATGCTCCCACACCGGAACGCCGCGCCACTTCCACGTCTCGACCACTTCGGGGTCGGTCTGCTTGATGAGACTTTCGGACCCGCGCAAGCGTCTCGCCCCGCCAATCACCCAGCTCCTTGATTCTCGCATCGATCAGCTGAGAGGGAGAATCTCCTCCTTCGCGTTCCGTCGAGGCGCTCTTCCTCTGCTTCATGGTGGTGGTCGCTTTCTCTCAGATTGTCGTCGGCGGCCTTCCTATGACCTTCGCCGACTTACTTGAAACGGCAGAATTCGCCGGACATCGCGATTTTGACGCGGTCGCCCTCCGGGTCGGGCAGCCGCTCCATCGTCATGTCGAAGTCGATCGCCGACATGAGGCCGTCGCCGAATTCTGGCGTCCGCTCACGCCACGCACGCACCTCGCTACTCACCGCTCACATTCGTTCGCCGGGCAAAAGGCTCGCCTGCTTCACCCAAGCGGCGAGCTGAGCTTCGTCGAGCTGGTCGTCCTCGTGGATGTCGAGGTAGCGCACTTGCCTTGTGCTTGGACGCAGCCGGCGGGACAGGACGCAGCGACGCGCCGCGGAAGAACGCCAACTTCACGTACTTCGTGAAGCAATGAAAGCTGAGGAACCAGCCTTGGCCCTCGATGCCATAGAAGGGCGAGTTCCACTTCACGGCCTTGCGCACGCCGGGGACGGTGCGCATGATGAGCGCGTCGAGGCGGCGCCCGACGTCGCGTTTCCAGCCCGGCATGGCCGCGATGTAGGCCTGCACGGGGGCGTCGCCGTAGCCCTTCGCGATCTGCGGGTTGCCGCCTGCGAGAAGGGCCGGCTTTGCGCTCCTGCGGGACTGCGACTTCGGCGCCGTCTTGCGCGGCTTGGCCGCCTTGGCATCGAGCCGCCTGGCGGCGGCCTTCTTTAAGGAGCGACCCTTATGATTGACCATGTGATTCTACCGTCGCCGATTTTATGCGCTCAATCCGGTTTTACGAGCGAGCGTTAAGGCCGCTCGGCATCACGGACCTTTTGGACTTCCCCGGCGAAAATGGCCACCCGCATCTGAAGGGGTTTGGTGCCAACGGGCAGTACTTCTTCTGGCTCAAGGAAGGAGAACCCCGACCAGACGCAGTTCACGTCGGATTCGCCGCCCAGAGCCAGGCCAAAGTGAGGGAATTCTTTGATGCCGCGGTTGCCGCAGGGGCACGCATCAAGACGGTGCCCGGGCCACAGCTTCAGTATCACGCCGACTATTTCGCAACCTGGGTGCTCGACCCAGATGGCCACGACATCGAGGTTGT